>NZ_JADBGR010000077.1 GCF_014892515.1 Myceligenerans pegani | reverse complement strand
AGGCGCGCGCCCGGCCCCGTCCCGCCCCGCACGCGCCGGCCGACGCGCGCCGGGCGTCGTCGAACACCTTCCGGCACGAGGCGGAGGTCGCCCTGCAGAAGTTCCGGCGTGACGTCCTCGCGGACCTGCGGGAGGCCGACGTCGGAGGCGCGGTCAGCGCCCTCACCGTCGAGACCCTGCGCACGGTGCTCGACGGCGCGCGCACCGCCATCGCCGCCACGCTGCCGCCCGTCCCGAAATCGACCAGAATGACCCCCGGGCGACCGACGCCGACGTCCGACCGGCCCTCGACCAGCACACCGACCGACGATTCCGGCACGAGCCGCTGAACGAACGGAGCATCATCATGACCACCGAGTCCTGGAGCGTCGCCGCACCGCAGACCATCGAGGTCGCCGACACGACCTCCCTGACCGTCCGGCTGACCAACGGCCGGGCCGAGATCGTCGCCGACCCCGACCGCAGCTCCGGCGCCGCCATCGAGGTGCTGGAGGTCTCCTCACGTCCGCTGCAGGTCCTCGCCGAGCACGGCACCCTTCGCGTCGCCTACGACTTTCCCGGGATCGAGGGCTTCGTGGACCGCTTCCGCGGGCTGCGCGACCAGGACTCCGCGGTCGTGCGGATCACGGTGCCGGCGACGGCGGCGGTCGACGTCGCCACCGTGGGGGCGGAGGCCGTCGTCACCGGGAGCCGCTCGCGGGTGAACGTGAAGAGCGTCACCGGTGCCGTCGCCGTCACGGGGACGTCCGGGGCGTTGTCCGTGAAGTCGGTGTCGGGGCCGATCGTCGTGACCGAGCACACGGGCGACGTCACCGTGAACCAGGCGTCGGGCCCGGCGACGGTCTCGGGCGGCCTCGGCCGCGTGACGGTGAACGGCGTGTCCGGCCCGGTGGACGTGGCGTCGTCGGGCACGACGCCGATGGTGTCCGCCAAGACGGTGGCGGGCGCCGTGACGATCACGCTCGACGCCGGCACCCCGGTGAACCTCCGCGCGCGCAGCGTCACGGGCAAGGTCACGCTCGACGGCGAGCCGCTCGCCTCCACGGCCCAGCGCACGGTCGTCGTCGACCACCCGGAACCGGGCGCCACCTGCTACCTCTCCACCAACACGGTCTCGGGCGCCACAACCATCCTCCGCGCCTGACCCGGACGCACGAAGGGCCGGGACCCGCAGGTCCCGGCCCTTCAGCTCACCACTTATCGGCCACGTGCTCCTTGATGAGCTCCTCGTAGATCTCCCGCACGCCCGACGTGAACAACGGCCCCAGCGTCGCCGCGTCGCCCGCCGCGGCGTTCGCGCGCGCCTGGTCGGCGTTGCGGGCACCAGGGATCACCGTCGAGACGCCCGGCCGCTGCCAGACCCAGGCGATCGCGGCCTGGGCGGGGGTGAGGCTGTCGTCGAAGCACTTGGCCGTCAGTTCCGTGAAGCGGCCCGCGGCCTCGAGGCCCACCTCGTACGGCACACCGGAGAACGTCTCGCCCACGTCGAACGCCGCGCCGGTCCGGTTGAAGTTGCGGTGGTCGTTCTCGGCGAACGTCGTGTCCGCGGAGTACTTGCCGGACAGCAGGCCGGACGCGAGCGGGACGCGCGCGATGACGCCGACGCCGGCCTCCGACGCGGCGGGCAGGACCTCGTCCAGCGGCTTGAGCCGGAAGGCGTTGAGGATGATCTGCACGGTGGCGACGCCCGGGCGAGCGATGGCGGTGAGGGCCTCCGCCGTCGTCTCGACGCTGACGCCGTAGGCGGCCATGACGCCCTCCTCCACGAGGGTGTCGAGCGCGTCGTAGACCTCGTCGGACGAGTACACGGCCGTGGGCGGGCAGTGGAGCTGCACGAGGTCGAGCCGCTCGACGCCGAGGTTCTTCCGGGAACGGTCCGTCCACTCGCGGAAGTTGGCGAGCACGTAGTTCTCCGGCACCTGGTCCATCCGGCGGCCCATCTTGGTCGCCACGGTGATGCCGGCGTCGGCGTGCTCCTTCAGGAACGCGCCGATCACCTGCTCGCTGCGGCCGTCGCCGTACACGTCGGCCGTGTCGTAGAACGTCACACCCGCCTCGAGGGAGGCTTCGAGGGCGTCGCGGGCGTCCGTCTCGGAGACGTCGCCCCAGTCCGCCCCGAGCTGCCAGGTGCCCAGGCCAACGACCGACACGAGGCGGCCCAGCCGTCCGAGTACCTGCTGTTCCATTGATCCTCCTGCTCATGTCGCGGGCGTCTCGGGCCCGCGTGGCCCGCGATCGAGCCGTGTGGGGAACGCAGCGCACGTCGGGGGCGTGCGCTACATCGATGTTCTCTGTCCCACGCTATCCGCACGACACAGAAACTTCCCGGTTCCGTGCAGCCTCTAAGGTGTGAGGGTGATGACAGACCCACAGACGGTACCCGCGCCGTCCGGCACCCAGCACAGCATCTCGTACGGCGAACAGCACGTCACCGTCACCGAGGTCGGAGCGGCACTGCGCGAGTACACGGTCTCCGGCCGCGACGTCGTCGTCCCCTTCGCGGTCGACGAGGTCAACCCCGTGTTCAACGGTGCCGTCCTGCTGCCCTGGCCGAACCGCCTGCGTGACGGCGTCTACGAGGCCGACGGCGTCACGTACAGCCTGCCCGTGACCGAGCCCTCGCGCGGCACCGCGCTGCACGGGCTCGCCGCCTGGGAACGGTGGGGCCTGGTCGACTGCACCGACGTGTCGGTCACGCTCGGGCTGGACGTCGTCCCGCAGCCCGGATACCCGTTCCAGCTGACCGCGCAGATCACGTACGCCCTGTCCGACGGCGGTCTGACCGTGACGTTGGCCACGACGAACGTCGGCTCGGGCACGGCGCCGTACGGCGCCGGCTTCCACCCCTGGCTGTCCACGGGCGGGGCGGACCTCGACGACTGCACGGTGCGGCTGGACGCCGCGACGAGGATCACCACCGACGAGCGGCTCCTGCCCACGGGGAAGGAGCCCGTGGAGGGCCCGTACGACATGCGCGAGCCCGTCGCCATGGCAGGCCGTGACCTCGACGACGCGTTCGTCGACGTGCTGCGGGACGACGACGGCCTGTCCTGGATCCGGCTCACGGGGACGGACGGCCGCACGGCCGCGCTGTGGATGGACGGCTCGATGGACGTGTGGCAGGCGTGCTCCGGCGATCATGTCGGCGCGGGGTACCGCCGCATGGGCCTGGCGGCGGAGCCGATGACCTGCTACGCGGACGCCTTCGTCACCGGTGATCGTCTGGTGCGGCTCGCCCCGGGCGACACGCACCGCGTGCGGTGGGGCCTGACGCTGGTGGACGAACGGCGCGCCTGAGCGCGAAATCCCGAGTGGTCCATCCCGGTTGACCGACAATGGAGCCGGCCGGGACGACGTGCGAACCGGACAGGATGAGTGCTGAGGCAAGGAGAGGTCCGTGCAGGAACGCCAGGTGCGCATCTGTGTCGTCGGCGATGAGCTGGCCACCGGTGTCGGCGACGCGAGAGCGCTCGGCTGGACCGGGCGCGTCGTGGCCCGGACGAGCTTCGGCCGGCCCGCGATGATGTTCACGCTGGCCATCCCCGGGGAGACCTCGACACAGCTCAGCGCCCGCTGGGAGGCGGAGACCGCCGCGCGCTTCGGGCCCGAGCACGAGGTCGAGAACAGGCTGGTGGTCGCGCTCGGACGGCACGACGTCGCCGCGGGCCTGTCGGTCGCGCGGTCGCGGCTGAACCTCGCGAACATCCTCGACGTCGCGGAGGCGAACCGGACGCCCGCGTTCGTCGTCGGGCCGCCCCCCGGGACGCCCGACCAGGGCGACCGGATCGCCGAGCTGTCCGACGCGTTCGCCGATGTCGCGAGCCGGCGCCGCGTGCCGTACGTGGACACGTACAGCCCGCTCGCGTCCCACGAGCAGTGGCTCGCGGACCTGGCACAGAACGGTACGACGTATCCGGGACAGGCGGGCTACGGCCTCATGGCCTGGCTCGTCCTCCACACGGGCTGGCACTCGTGGTTGGGGCTTCCCCAGGACGACTGACCTGGGCCCGAACTGTCGGTGGGAACGTCAGAAGCCCGACAAGGTGACGTGCTCGGACCCGTTCACGGGCCCAGGGGGCCCTCCACTTCGGGAAAGATAGGTCCGAGCACGTCACCTTGTCGGCTTCGTGCGTCCTCGCCGCCAGTTCTAGCGGGTGAACGCCTCCTCGATGAGGTACTTCTGCTGGGCCTGGTGGAGCTTCGCCGTGCCGGCCGCCGTGGAGGCGGACGCGCCGCGGCTGATCACCTTGACGTAGGGGAGATCCGTCGGCAGCGCCAGGTGGATGTACGACCAGGCGCCCTGGTTCTGCGGCTCGTCCTGCACCCACACGACCTCGGCGTTCGGGTACTTCCCCATCTCCGCGCGGACCTGCTCCTCCGGGAACGGGTAGAGCTGCTCCAGGCGGACGAGCGCCACGCCCTCGTCCCCGCGCTTGGCGCGCTCGGCGAGGAGGTCGTAGTACACCCGGCCGGTGCACAGGATCAGGCGGTCGACCTTCGCCGGGTCCGCCGTGGCGTCGCCCAGCACCGGCTGGAACGTGCCGGACGTGAAGTCCTCGACGGCCGACGCCGCCGCCTTCAGCCGCAGCAGCTGCTTCGGCGTGAACACGACCAGCGGGCGGCGCGGGCGGGCGTACGCCTGGCGGCGCAGCAGGTGGAAGTACGACGCCGGGGTGCTGGGCTGGGCGATCGTCATGTTGTTCTCCGCGCCGAGCTGCAGGAAGCGCTCGATGCGGGCCGACGAGTGGTCCGGCCCCTGACCCTCGTAGCCGTGCGGCAGCAGCATGACCGCCGACGACGACTGGCCCCACTTCTGCTCCGCGGACGAGATGAACTCGTCGATCACGGTCTGGGCGCCGTTGACGAAGTCGCCGAACTGCGCCTCCCAGAGCACCAGCGCGTCCGGGCGCTCCACTGAGTAGCCGTACTCGAACCCGAGGGCCGCGTACTCGCTCAGCGAGGAGTCGTACACCCAGAACTTCGCCTGGTCCGGCGTCAGGTACAGCAGCGGCGTCCACTCGGCGCCGGTCTCGCGGTCGTGCAGCACGGCGTGACGCTGCACGAACGTGCCGCGACGCGAGTCCTGGCCGGCGAGGCGCACCGGGGTGCCCTCGATGAGCAGCGAACCGAAGGCCACGAGCTCGCCGAAGCCCCAGTCGATGCCGCCGTCCTTCGACATGATCTCGCGGGTCTCGAGCAGCTTGGCGAGCTTCGGGTGGACGTTGAAGCCCTCCGGCGGCGCGGTGTGCACCGAGCCGATGCGCTGCAGCACGTCGTGGCTGATCGCCGTCTGCCAGCCGACCATCGTGCCGGCGTCCTCGAGCTGCGCCTCGGGCCGCTCCAGGCCCGCGACGAGCTCGGACTGCGGGGCTGGGGTGAAGTCGGCCTTGGTCTCGGTGAAGACCCGTTCGAGCTGCTTCTGGTAGTCCTGCAGGGCGGCCTCGGCCTCCTCGACCGTGATGTCGCCCCGCGCGACGAGGTTCTCCGTGTACAACTTGCGCACGGACCGCTTCGCCTCGATGAGGTTGTACATCATCGGCTGGGTCATCGACGGGTCGTCGCCCTCGTTGTGCCCGCGGCGGCGGTAGCAGATCAGATCGACGATGACGTCCTGGCCGAACTGCTCCCGGAACGCGAAGGCGAGTTCCGCGACGCGGACGACGGCCTCGGGGTCGTCACCGTTCACGTGGAACACCGGGACCTGGTAGCCCTTCGCGACGTCGGTCGCGTACGTGGTCGACCGCGACGACTGCGGGCCGGTGGTGAAGCCCACCTGGTTGTTCACGATGACGTGGATCGTGCCGCCGGTGCGGTACCCGCGCAGCTGGGCGAGGTTGAGGACCTCGGGCACCACGCCCTGACCGGCGAACGCGGCGTCGCCGTGCACCAGGATCGGCAGCACGGAGAAGCCGTCGGCGCCCAGGTCGATGCGGTCCTGCTTGGCGCGGACGATGCCCTCGAGCACCGGGTCCACGGCCTCGAGGTGCGACGGGTTGGCCGCCAGGTACACCTTCGTGGTGGCACCGGACTCCGCGGTGAACGTGCCCTCGGTGCCCAGGTGGTACTTCACGTCGCCCGAGCCCTGCACGGACTTCGGGTCGATCTGGCCCTCGAACTCCTTGAAGATCTGGGCGTAGCTCTTGCCGGCGATGTTCGCCAGCACGTTCAGGCGGCCGCGGTGGGCCATGCCGAGCCCGACCTCGTCGAGCCCGCCCTCGGCGGCCCGGGACAGGATCGCGTCGAGCAGCGGGATGAGCGACTCGCCGCCCTCCAGGGAGAAGCGCTTCTGGCCGACGTACTTGGTCTGCAGGAACGTCTCGAACGCCTCGGCGGAGTTCAGCCGGCGCAGGATCCGCAGCTGGTCCTCGCGCGGGGTCTTGGCATAGCCCGACTCCAGGCGCTCCTGGAGCCACTTGCGCTGCGCCACGTCGGCGATGTGCATGTACTCCACGCCGATGGAGCGGCAGTAGGAGTCGCGCAGCAGGCCCAGGATGTCGCGCAGCTTCATCTTGGGCTTCGGGCCGAAGCCGGCCGTGGGGAAGACGCGGTCCAGGTCCCACAGCGTCATGCCGTGGTTCTGGATGTCCAGGTCGGGGTGCTTGCGCTGGCGGTAGGCGAGCGGATCGGTGTCCGCCATGAGGTGGCCGCGCGAGCGGAACGCCTGGATGATCTCGGCGACCTTGGCCGGCTTGGCGGCCTCGACGTCGGAGTCGACGGTGTTGTCGCGCACCCAGCGCACCGGCTCGTAGGGGACGCGCAGCGCGGCGAAGACGCGGTCGTAGAAGCCGTCGAGACCGAGCAGCTTCTCCGAGATGATCTTGAGGAACTCGCCGGACTGCGCACCCTGGATGATGCGGTGGTCGTACGTCGAGGTGAGCGTCATGACCTTCGAGACGCCCATGCGGGCGAGCTGCTCGTCCGAGGCACCCGCGAACTCGGCCGGGTAGTCCATCGCGCCGACGCCCACGATGGTGCCCTGGCCCTGCATGAGGCGCGGCACGGAGTGCACCGTGCCGATCCCGCCGGGGTTGGTCAGCGAGATCGTGGTGCCCTGGAAGTCCGGGACGCCCAGCTTGCCGCCGCGCGCCTTGCGGACAAGATCCTCGTAGGCGGCGACGAACTCGGCGAAGTCCAGCTCCTCGGCCTTCTTGATGCTCGGCACCAGCAGCTGGCGCGTGCCGTCGGGCTTGGCGAGGTCGATGGCGAGACCGAAGCCGACGTGCGCGGGCTGGTTGACGCCCGGCTTGCCGTCGACCAGCTCGTAGTGCGAGTTCATCACCGGCATGTCGCCGAGTGCCTCGACCAGCGCGTAGCCGATCAGGTGCGTGAAGGAGACCTTGCCGCCCCGCCCGCGCTTGAGGTGGTTGTTGATGACGATGCGGTTGTCCACCATGAGCTTGGCGGGCACCGCGCGCACCGACGTGGCGGTGGGAACCTCGAGCGAGGACTCCATGTTGGTCACGACGCGCGCGGCAGGGCCGCGCAGCTTCTGCACGTCGTCGACGGCGTCGTCGTGGTGGGGCTTGGGCTGCAGCAGCGACTGGCCGTAGTCCTGCACGGCCGGGGTCGCGACGGGCGGCGCCGCCGCGGTGACCTTGGGGTCCGCCGGGATCACCTTCTCGGCCGGCTGCTGGGCCGCCTCGGCCGCCGCCGTGCCCTGGCTGCTCTGCGCCTTCGGCTGGGCGGGCGCGGGCTGCTCGGCCTCGGCCGGGGCCGCGTCGGTGGGCGCCGACTGCGTGTCGGCCGACTTGCGGGTGCTGTCCGGCGACGGCGTGTAGTCCTCGAAGAACTCCCACCACGCGGGGTCGACGGCGTTCTTGTCCTTCAGATACTGCTGGTAGAGCTCGTCGACGAGCCATTCATTGGCTCCGAACGACGAGCTCGCCACGCTGATCGACTCTGAACCAGCTTTAGGGGACACGCGCGGATCGCCCACCTTCACCCATAGATTCTGCGCTCTGTGAGGGGTGCCGGCGCTGACCGGTCACGGCCTCAGCCCGATGGTTTCGGACAGCACAAGGGTATGCCTTTCGAGCCCGGAGGCGGGTGTGACGTCCACAGGTTCTCGCGGTCGGTCGGGCACCATCGCCGATGCTTCGTCATGAATTCTGCTTCGCAGGCAAAGTGTGGGCAACATTCGCCATGGAACCCGTCAACGCCACGTTTCCGTCGTGCGATCGGGGCGGACAATCCCTGATCTGTGTGACGGATCTCACGGCGCCATGGGGTTGTTCTTCGCGCCCGATGTCTTTAGGCGTCCGGCGCCCCCTACTCGGCGCCGAGACGCTCCGCGGCGACGCCGGGCGCCGGGTGCGCGCTCGCCGGGAGCGTGACGCGCATGGTCGCGCCCTCGCGGGAGTCCGCCACCTCGACGTGCCCGCCGTGCAGCTCCACCGCCCAGCGGACGATCGCCAGCCCGATCCCTGTGCCACCGCTCGCCGGCGGCGTACCGCCCGCGGGACCCGCCGCGCTCTCCGTGGCGAGGCCCACCGCCGCCGTCGTCCCCGGGTTCGACGCCGTCCCGCGCGCGAACCGTTGGAAGATGCGCTCCCGGTCCTCCGGGGCGATACCCGGACCCTGGTCGCTGACCTCGAGCACGACCGTCTCGCCCACCGGGTACGCGTCCATGCGGACGTCGCCACCCCGGGGCGAGTGCCGGATCGCGTTCTGCAGCAGGTTCGTCAGGACCTGGTGCAACCGTTCCCGGTCGGCCTCGATCGTCAGGTTCGGCGGCGTCACGTCGATGATGTAGTGCAGGTCCTTGGCGGCGTCGACCATCTGGAGGCCGTCCGCGCACTCCTCCATCAGGTCACCGACGTCGAACTCCGACACGGACAGCGCCGAGGCCCCCGCCTCCAGGCGGGACAGGTCCAGCAGGTACGTGACCAGGCGCGTCAGCCGCTCGGTCTGCGCGTGCGCCTGCTCCAGCATCGCGGGCGTGGCCGGCACGACGCCGTCGACCATGTTCTCGAGC
This sequence comes from Myceligenerans pegani, assembly GCF_014892515.1. GTDB lineage: Bacteria > Actinomycetota > Actinomycetes > Actinomycetales > Cellulomonadaceae > Myceligenerans > Myceligenerans pegani. Next base: position 154,389 of record NZ_JADBGR010000077.1, on the reverse strand, counting down.
TGCGCCTGGAGCGCCGCCACGGGGGTGCGCAGTTCGTGCGACACGTTCGCGATGAGGTCGCGGCGGGTCTGCTCCACCGAGGCCAGGTCCTCGGACATCTGGTTGAACGCGGCGGCGAGCTGACCCACCTCGTCGCGGCTCGTCGCGCGCACCCGGATGGAGTAGTCGCCGTCGGCCATCGCCTGGACGGCGTGCGTCATGTCCCGCAGCGGCGAGGTCATCCCGCGCGCCAGGAACTGGGTCAGGACCAGCGACAGGAGGATCGCCACCGGGAACGTGCGGCTCGGGCCCATCTGGAGCTGCAGGCCCAGCCACGTGATCATCACCGCGAGGGTCACCGTCGCCGCGACGAGGATGCCGAGCTTGATCTTGATGGAACGCAGGGGGTCCAGGGGGCGGACATCGCGAAGGGTGCGGGCGACGCCGGGCAGCCTCCGGTTCATCGGGGTCACGCCGTCGGCGGTTCGAACGCGTACCCCACGCCGTGGACGGTCCGGATCAGGTCCGAGCCCAGTTTCCTGCGCAGTGCCTTGATGTGCGAGTCCACGGTGCGTGTGCCGCTGGCGTCCGCCCAGTCCCAGACCTCGGCCAGCAGGCGCTCGCGCGTGAGCACGGTCTTGGGGGAGGAGGCCAGCATCACGAGCAGCTCGAACTCGGTGGGCGTCAGGTGGATCTCGTCACTGCCGCGGTAGACCCGGCGCTGCGCCCGGTCGACGGTGACGTCGCCCATCGCCATCGGCGGCTCCGACGGCGACGACGCGGCCGCCTGGGCGGCCCGGTCCACGCGCCGCAGCAGGGCCTTGAGGCGCGCGACGAGCTCGCGCATCGAGAAGGGCTTGGTCATGTAGTCGTCGGCGCCGACGCCGAGCCCCACGAGCATGTCGGTCTCGTCGTCGCGCGCCGTCAGCATGAGGATCGGCACCGGCTGCTCGGCCTGGATGCGCCGGGTCACCTCGAGCCCGTCGATCCCGGGGAGCATCACGTCGAGCACGATGGCGTCGGGACGCAGCCGCACGGCGGCGTCGACCCCGGACAGGCCGTCCCGCGCGACCTCGACCCGCCAGCCCTCCGCGGAGAGCCGCTGGGCGATCGCCGTGGCGATGGTCGGTTCGTCCTCCACGACGAGGATCGTGGCGCTCTGCTGGCCGGTACCGGTGGCGCCCGACGAGGCGGGGTCGGGGCGGGCGGGGCTGCCCGGCTGCTGCGGCGTACCTGAAGACATGGGTCCATCTTGCACCCCTCAGCCTGAAAGGACGCTGAACCCGGGCCGGAAGCCACCCAGCCGTGTCCCAGGTGTGCGTGTCAGTGCCTGCTCCGCCGCCGGCGAACCGTCGACGAACCGATGGCGAGCCGTCCACGAGCCGCCCACGATCTGTCCGCCACTGGCGCTACGATCGGCACACGATGATCGAGCACCATCCCCGGAGCCCCCGATGACCGTCGACTGGATCATGGTCGCCGTCGGGGTGCTCCTCACCGCCGGCACCGCAATCTTCGTGGCGGGCGAGTTCTCCCTGGTCACCCTCGACCCAGCCGTGGTCGGGGACGACGAGGAGGGCGACAGACCCGGCCCTGCCGCGGACTCCGCCGCCCCAGCGCGCCCAGGGCGCCGTGACCGTGCCGTCCGCGCCGCGCTGAAGAGCCTCTCCACCGAACTCAGCTCCGCCCAGGTCGGCATCACCGTCACCACGATCCTGCTCGGCTACACGGCGCAGCCCGCGCTCGTGAGCCTGCTCGGGGGATGGTTCGGCAGCTTCCCGATGTCCGGCGCCGTCGGGCTGGCCCTCGCGACCGTGCTCGCCCTCGTCCTGGTGAACGGCTTCTCCATGCTGTTTGGCGAACTGATCCCGAAGAACTTCGCCCTCTCGCTGCCGCTCCGTACCGCCCGCCTCGTCATCCCGCTGCAGCGGGTGTTCACGCTGCTCTTCAAGCCCGTGATCCTGCTGCTCAACGGGTCGGCCAACGCGCTGCTGCGGCGGGTCGGCGTCGAACCGCGCGAGGAACTGTCCGGCGCCCGGTCGGCGACGGAGCTCGCCTCCCTCGTGCGCCGGTCGGCGGCGGAGGGCACGCTCGAGAAGTCCGTCGCGCAGCTCCTCACCAACTCGATCGAGCTCCACGAGCTGAGCGCCAACGACGTCATGACCGACCGGATGCGCATGGTCGTGGTCGAGCGCGACGCCACCGCGGCCGACGTCGTCCGGCTCGCCATGGACACCGGGCACTCGCGCTTCCCCGTGATCGGCCAGGACCGGGACGACGTGGTCGGCCTGGTGAACCTGCGCCGCGCCGTCGGCGTGCCGCACGAGCGCCGCGCCGAGGTCCCCGCCACCGCGCTCATGGTCGACGCCCCGCGCGTGCCCGAGACCGTGGGGCTGGGGCCGCTGCTCGTCGAGCTGCGGGATCTGGGGCTGCAGATGGCCGTCGTGGTCGACGAGTACGGCGGCACCTCCGGCGTGGTCACCCTGGAGGACGTCGTGGAGGAGCTCGTCGGGGAGGTCGCCGACGAGCACGACCGGCGCCGCGCCGGCGTCGTGCGCGCTCCCGGCGGCGAGTGGGTCGTCCCCGCCGTCCTGCGGCCCGACGAGCTGGAGGAGAACACCGGCGTCGTCGTCCCCGAGGGGGCCGCCTACGAGACGCTGGGCGGACTCGTCATGGCCGAGCTGGGGCGCGTGCCCCGGGCCGGGGACGAGGTGACCGTGGCCGGAGCGACGCTGCGCGTCGAGGCGATGGACGGCCGCAGGGTCGAGCGCGTCCGGGTCCGGCCCGTGCGCGACGGCGCGGAGAGCGGGGCCTCGCCCACGCCCGCCGTCGGACACAGCCGGCCGAAGAAGGAGGCCCGAGGATGAGCACCACCACCGCGATCGCCGTCGCCGTCGTGCTGCTGGCGGGGAACGCCTTCTTCGTCGGGGCCGAGTTCGCCGTGCTGTCCGCGAAACGGTCCCAGATCGAGCCGCTCGCGGCCGCGGGGAACCGCCGCGCGCAGACGGTGCTCTGGGCGATGGAGCACGTCTCGCTCATGCTGGCGTGCGCGCAGCTCGGCGTCACCGTGTGCTCGACCGGGCTCGGGATCGTGGCCGAGCCGGCGCTCGCGCACCTGCTCGAGACGCCGCTGCACGCGCTCGGCGTCGAGGAACTGGCCCACCCGATCGCCATGGCGATCGCGCTCGCGATCGTCGTCTACCTGCACGTGGTGCTCGGCGAGATGGTGCCGAAGAACCTGGCGGTCTCCGCGCCGGAGAGGGCCGTGCTGTGGTTCGGGCCGCCGCTTGTGCTCCTGGCCCGCGTCGTGCGGCCGATCATCACGGCGCTGAACTGGCTCGCCAACCACGCCGTGCGGCTGACCGGCGTCGAGCCGCGCGACGAGGTCGCCTCCGCGTTCACGGCCGAGGAGGTGCAGTCGATCGTGGAGCACTCCCAGGCCGAGGGCGTGCTGCAGGACGACCTGGGGCTGCTGTCGGGTGCCCTGGAGTTCTCCGAGAAGACCGCCGGCGACGTGATGGTCCCCGTGGGGTCGCTGGTCACGCTGACCGAGGGCGTGACGCCCGACGACGTCGAGCGGCTCGTGGCCGAGCACGGCTTCTCGCGGTTCCCGGTGCTGTCCGCCGCGGCGCCCGAGGACAACGGCGTCCCGGGTACCCCTGTGGTCGACGACGAACGCCTGATCGGGTACCTGCACCTCAAGGACGTGTTGTACGCGACCGGCGAGGCGCGGACCGAGCCCGTGGCGCTCTGGCGCGTGCGCGCGCTGGCGAACGTGCGGCCGGACGACGAGGTCGAGGACACGCTGCGCGTCATGCAGCGGTCCGGGGCACACCTGGCGCGGGTGGTCGGAGCGGGTGGGGAGCTCCAGGGCGTCGTCTTCCTGGAGGACATCCTCGAGGAACTCGTGGGCGAGGTGCGGGACGCGATGCAGCGCCGTTGACGCCGTGCAGCGCGGTGACGTCATGCTGCGCAGGTGACGGCGTTCGGGGCAAGAGGCCTACGGGTGGCATTTCCTGTATTTGCGTCGTGCCCGGCTTGGCACCCGATGCGAGCGGCGGATATGGTCGAGGCCGGATGACGATCGGCCGCGTTGGGGGGTGCGGCTGCGACCTCGGAGGAGCAGTGGAGCCAGCGGTCGGCCCAGGCACATCGCCTGCGTACCCCACCCGGCGTGCCCGGCGCGAAGCGTTGGAGCGGAGCCAGGCGATCCGCCGGGGTGCCCGGCCCGCGCGGAACTTCCGTACCGGGCGCGAGGCGCCCGCCGACGGAGCGCGCACCGCGCCCGCCCAGCGATTCCTGTCCCGCACCGCCGTGCTCGGCACCCTCGCGGCGGCCACGATCGGGGTGCCGCTCGGGCAGCAGGCCGAGCGCAGCGGGGAGTCGCCCTTCGAGGTGGCGGCCGACCCGACGGGCCCCTCGCCCCTCGACCTGGTCACCGAGCCGAGGACGGCGCCCCGTGCGTCGGAGAACGTGATGGCCGCGCCGAGGATCGAGCGCACCGAGACGCGGTCCGCCAGCCGTGAGGCCGAGCGGAGCCCGCTCCCGAACTGTGATCCCGACGCGCCCGTCGAGGGCGGCAACGGGCTGCTCGCCGACCACTCGCTGTGCGAGCTGTGGCAGGACGGCGAGCAGCTGCGGCCCGACGCCGCGATCAGCCTGTCCGCCCTCAACGGGGCGTTCCGCGCGCAGTTCGGACGGGACCTGTGCCTGGTCGCGAGCTATCGCGACCTGGACACGCAGTACGCGGTGAAGGCCCAGCTCGGCTACTGGGCGGCGTCGCCGGGTACCTCGAACCACGGCTGGGGCCTCGCGATCGACATCTGCAAGCAGGAGACCAGCAACAGCGAGATCTACTCGTGGCTGTGGGCGAACGCGCCCGCGTACGGCTGGCAGAACCCGGCGTGGGCCCAGGTGGGCGGCGAGAAGTACGAGCCCTGGCACTGGGAGTACGTCGAGGGCGTGGCCGGCCTCGGCCTCTGGAAGGGCTGACACCAGCCCCGGGTCCGGGCCGCAGATCGGCGCGGGATCAGATCGGCACGGTCAGGGTGGCCGTGTAGCCGTCCGCGACCGAGCCCGAGCACCTCGCCATCTGGAGCGAGTAGCCGTCCGAGAACACGTTGTCGGTGTCCAGGGTGATGCCCGCCAGGTTGGTGACGCTCTGTTCGTAGCCCTCGGTGGCGTACACCTCGCCGCAGGCGTCCTCCGGGAAGGCGAGCTGTGACGTGCGCTGCCGGTTGGTGGCAGAGGTGGCGTCGTCGAGCGACGGATAGATCTCGAAGTGGATGTGCGGCCACCGGCCCGCGTAGCAGCCCGGGAAGATCGAGGTGAAGGTGACCTTGCCGGCGGCGTCGGTCTCCTGGACGCCGCGCAGGTAGTTCTGATCCTCGAGGTCGTACATCGAGTACTTGCCGTCGCGGTCGCAGTGCCAGGCGTAGACGGCCGCGCCCACGACGGGCGTGCCGGCGTCGCCCTCGCCGGAGACGTCGACCACCGTGAAGGTGACGGTGAGCGGGATGCCCTCCGCCGTGCCGGAGGATTCTCCGAAGCTCGTCGTGATGTCGCTGCGCACCACACCGGTCTCGGTCAGGATGTTGACGCCGTTGGTGCCGTCGGCCGGGTAGGGCCCGTTGGTCTCCTCGGGGATCTCGCCCTCGCCGACGTCGGCCTGCGAGACCTCGCCGCCGCCGCTGCCGCTCGGGCCGCCGTCCGGCGGGGTGCCACCCGGTCCGCCGTCGGGCGTCCCGGCCGAGGTCGTGGAGCCGGTGCCGCCGCCCCCGGTGCACGCGGCCAGGGCGGCGGCGAGGCCGGTTGCGCTGATCAGGCCCAGGGCGCGGCGCCGGTTCAGGAGCGTCGGCAGGTCGTGGGAGAGGCCGAGGTCGTGGGGCTCGGGGGCGTCGGCCTCGGTGGTCGTTGCGGAGGGTTTCTGTGTCGTGGTCATGAGGCGAAGTTATGACCGGCGTCTGTACGGCGTCGCCCAGCGGGCTGTGGGTGTCCTTTGACGTGCACTCGCCGGGCGGCGGTGCCGGGTCGCGTACTGCTGGGCAGGCTCCGCCCGACCCGTCGAAGGGCGTGCCGGGACCTCCCGGGCCGGCCGATCAGCTTGTGCTGATGCGGGTGTTCGGCCCGAAATCCTGGCGAAAGCGGGGGCCCTGCGCGGCGAGCTCGGCGTCGAACGCCGTCGACCACTCGCCGTACGGCCGCATGGCGAGCGAGTCGTTGGAGAACCGGGCGTCGTCGGTGATCTCGGTGACGCAGAAATCGGGGATCTGGAGCCCGGTGACCGGCCGGGAGCGTTCGCACTCGGCGATGATCAGCGGGTGGTTCGCCCCGCCGAACACGTCGATCGACCAGCCGTCGGCGCCGAGCCACGCGGCGTATCGCGTCTTGACCACGGGATGTCCGCCGCGCCGGACCAGTTCGACGGCGATGCTCGGGTCGAGGGGGCGTTCGGCCTCGTAGCGGGTGCCGCCGACGGCCGGCCCCTTGACCGTCACGGCCGCGAAGTCGATTCGCGCGGCGTGCTCGCGCAGGATGTCGTCCGCGCCCGTGCCGGGCTCCTGCGGCGCCTCGACGTCGCTCGCCTGGACGCGGACCCGGAGCGCGTAGCCGTCGTCGGCCACGTAGTAGGACTGGAGGATGAGCGCCGGGGCGTCGCGGAGCGCGCGGGGGAAGTCCCGCACGAAGAAGCGCCTCTCGAACTCGAAATCGCGGTAGCCGGTGTCCGGGCCGACGTCGTGGCCGGCCTTGTCGACGTCGCTCATGGCAGGTCCCCTGTCGCCCATGTCAGGTCTGTAAGGAAGTCTACACAAGCGGGGGCAATCGTTGTCCACCCCGGTCCGTCATGCCCGCCCCGGCGTCTGGCCTCCTACTCGCGCGACCGGGTGGCGACGTACGGTGCGAGGGCGGCCTTGATCTGCTCCGCGGAGGCGTCGATGCTGCCCGGCTTCAGCACGACGGGCGTCCCGGCGAGCCGCTGGTTCGTCGCCGCGGCGAAGCGCCGGACGGCGGTCCGCTGGCGTTCGACGACGGCATCGGGGTCGGTGACGTCGATGGCGACCACCGCGCGGCCCGCCAGGCTCGCGTCCCGGATTCCGGTGACCTCGGACCACTCGACGCGTTCGACGCCGAGGTTGGGGAGCCAGTCGGTGAAGCCCTCGTCGTCGACGATCAGCACCGGCCAGCGCGCCACGAGCATGCGCCGGACCGCGATGAGTCCGGCGCCGAGCGCCATGAGGACGCCGACGGCTCCGGTGGTGGTGACGACGAGCGCCGTGGGCGACGGCGTGGCCTGCGCCGAGTCGAACCCGATGACGGCGGCCGCGCCGCACACGACCGCCAGGACAAGCGCGGCGATCGCGAGCGTGGCCACGTGCCCGCGCGACGGGAAGAGCTCGACGACGTCGCCGGTGGCGGGGGAGGCGGGGCCTGTGGATGTGCTTGCCGCGGTCTGATCGGTTGCCATCGCATCGGACATGTGGCGGACGATACCGGCAACCCGGTCATCGGTGTAAAACCGATCCGCGGGCACGCCACCCGGACAAGAGAAAACCCGACGCCTGCCGGCGCCGGGTGGTGTGCTGCGATCATGGCACGGCGAGCTTGAACGCATCAAGCAATGACGAGACGGCGTCGCTCTCGAAGAGAGCACACGCCGCCTGCCGTCCCATGCGCCCGCGGGGAACCTCCACCAAATCGCTCTGATCTGATGTATCGACGTTCTTCAATTCGTTTCGTCGTCTGCCGCCTCGTCTTCGGGAGCCAGCTCGTTCGCCGCGCACAGCACCTCGCCGAACCCGATCCGCCGATCTACCTGAACGCGGATCGGCCACAGACCCGGGATGTCCACCGCGACGACGGTGCCGACCGATCCGAGCAGGACGGGCGGGCCGTCCACGCGCCGTACGCGGTCACCGACCTTCCACCGACGCGGCGGCCGGTCGCGTGGATCGACTTCGTAGAACGCGCCGTCGTCCCATCGGTCCGGCGTGATGTCGCCCGTCATCGCTCGACCTCCCGCACCGCCCAGACCGGTACGCTCACGATGCCGTTGCCGCCATCGATCGACACGCCCAGGTCCACGCCTGCCCGCTCGGCGCTCGTCCCCGTGAGCCGCCCCGCCATCCACGCGAACCGGCCGGACGTGATGACCACGTGCGCGTTCGGCGTCAAGGTCGCTCGCTCGGCGTCCGCGCTCATCGCTCGCCCCTTCGTAGCCTTTCCACCCAGTCGTCCGAGCCGACGTGCTGCCAGCAGTACGCCTCGCCAAGCTCCGCGATGCCGTCACAGTCCGGCGCGTAGCACCGGGGGCCGATGGTTCCCACCGGGCGGCGAAGCGCCGCCCGAACCTGTACTTCGATGCCGTCCCGGGTGCCGCTCCACAGGGTGTAGCCGGGGACCGTCGTCCTGTGGTCCAGCGGCGAGACACAGCCCAGCTCACGGGCGATCTGCTCGCTCTCGGACAGGTCGCGAGGGTGCAGGCTCACTCGGCTTCGCGTGGTGGTCACCACGTCGATCCGCTCCGGGCCGATGGCCGACAGCCATCCGTCCACCAGCCCCACCACATCCCTGATGCCGAGCACCCTGCCCGGTTTTCCGTCGACTCGCATCGCGAGACCCCTTCGTTCGGTCGAGTACGAATTCAAGGGTGTTGGCGTGCGACGGGAGCCGGAAGGGCTGGCGCGTTTGCAGGTGTTTGCAACCTCGATGTTGCGCAGGTCTCCCCCCGATGGGGTGCGCCCGGTTAGCCTGAGTTCGTGGCGGAATCCCCGGGACCATTGCTCCGCGCGGCGCGTGAGGCCGCGGGCATCACGCTGCGCACCATGGCCGCGAGGACGCACTACAACGCCGGGTACCTGTCCCTGATCGAGAACGGAGAGCGGCCCGTACCCGCTGGCGTCGCGGACGCCTACCAGCGAGTGCTGGGGACGACGGACCTGGGCCGACTGGTCACCGTGACTCGCTCCGCCGCCAGCGTGGACGCCGCCACGCTGGACCAGGTCGCAACCATGCTCGGAGCTCTGCGTCGGATCGAGGACACCACGGGTGTCCTGTCCGTCCTACCGGCGGTGCGGGGGATGTCCGCGACGGTGGACCAGCTTGCCCGCGAGGCCAGCGCCCCCGTGCGTGAGCGGGCGCTGCACCTCGCGGCCGAGGTCACGCAGTATCGCGGATGGCTGGAGCATGCCGTAGGTGCGGACACTGCCGCGCGGCGGAGCATGGCGGCTGCGGTCGAACTGGCGGGCGAGGTCGGAGAGCCGAACAGGATGGCGCACGCGCTGACGTTCGCCGCCACGGTGACCTGGAGCGCCACCGGGGTTCTCGGGGAGACCATCGACCTGTCGGACGGGGCGCTGTCCGTCCGTGGTGCTCACCCGACTCTGCGCGCCTACGCGGCGCTGCGACGCTCCGAGCTGCTGGCCAGCCTCGGAGAGACCACCGAGGCCCGGGACGTGCTCAACATGGCTGACGACGCGATCGAGGACGCACGCGACGCGGAGCCGCCACCCTCTTCGTTGTACTGGTTCACTCCCGGATTCGGTGCCGTCCAACGCGGAGCCGTGCTCACCCTGCTCGGAGACACCGCGCAAGCGATCGAGGAAGCCACTGCGGGGCTGGCCGAGATGCCGCCGGAGCACCGGCGTACCGAATGGCTCGCCTCGACGCTCCGCAAGATCGACCCAGACATGACCGACGCTTGAGGACCCTGCCCAGGCGTTGTCGAAGGCCGTTTGCCGAGGAAAGTTCTCACAATTCTCCCAGAACGGCCCTCCCCGAAAGCGGCGAGCCCTCGCTAACCGCTCGATTCTGCGGCTACCGAGGGCTCGGACCTGGGCGAAGGATGGGGATTCGGATCCCCGACCTTCTGCTCCGGAGAATCTCGGCCTATGGCTGATCCGCATGAGCGCGGAGACTCGACGCGCGCCCGCCCGCGGGGCGGAGCCGCGCCTTGAGCCAGTAAGGAAAGTCCTCACGCGTCCAGCGCGTCGGAAGCACCGTCGTAGCCGGCGTCGTGCAAGCGGTCCAGGGCGCTTCGGCCGAAAAGCGTCAGTCGGTAAGCGTTTGGCGGGCCACCGGGCGAGGCAATGACGTTCTTCGGGGGGTTCTCCTCGATGAGCCCTTCACGGTTAAGTCTCGCGAGGATTTGCGGGAGGACTGGCACGAAGTGCGGCATGGCAACGCGCATGTCGTTGGGCGATGTGCCGTCGATCTGACTGATTCGGTCAAGGACCGCCGCGTCGATCGGCTGGATTGCTTGGAGCGCTTCAATTGTGAATCGTGCAACGTCCGGCGGGGTGCCGTCATGCAGGAGTCCTTCGGCCAATGCGCGACCCATCGCGCGCACGCCTGATGGCAGGCGGACCTTGGCGGAAGCTACGACCGTGTCCGCCGTCAATTCCCGCCGCGTGGGATTGGAGTTGATGGCTTCCGCCATGGCCTGCTCACCACCCATAGCGTCAGCTGTCTCGTGCAGGAGAGCCTCGGCACGTTTGTTGGCTGCCGTGCTCCACTCACCCATAGCCAGTCCTAGGGCCTTGGTCACGATCGGCGTCATCCCGGAGAGGAACGCCGCGATCGGTGAACCACTGGCGGCGAGTGCTAGGCCACCCGCCGCGATCGCGTCTGGGAGAGCATCCCTCAGCGGGTCGTCAGAGTCAGTAACCATGGCGTCCGTTCCGTCGCTTGCGCTCGCTCAGGCCGCGTGTTCGGTGATGAGGCGGCGGAGGTACTTGGAGACGGACATGCCTTCGGCGCGTGCTCGGGCTTCGACCTTGTCGCGGACCTCGCGGGGGAGGGTGACCGAGACCTTGGGCGAGTGGCCCTTGTCGCCGGACAGGGAGTAGCCGCCGCGGTGGAGGTTTCTGAGCTGGCGTGAGACGCGTTCGGTGGTGGCTTCGATCTCGTCGTCGCTCATGCCGGCGGAGTAGTCCTTGCCGGGCTCTTCGTCCCGGCGCGTGTACTTGGTCATCGTGGTCATCCTTCCTCGGGGAACGTCTGCTCGAAGCGCTGGGCGCGGGTGATGACGAGCAAGCCCGGTTCGTCGTCGGCCAGGTGTCCGATGACTTCCCATCGGCCGCCCTGCCCGTCTTCGCCGAGCCAACCGAGCCAGGTCCGGCTGTCTTCCTCGAACTGGAGGGGGTCGTGCTGGTTCATGACCGCCTCCACGAGTGACCAGTCGAAGCTCTTGGACCGTTTCCGCGCCGTACGCCCCACCACGTATTCCACTTCACCAGTATGGCGGCGATACCCGAGGAGTCAAGCGGGTATGGGAGCGATACTCGATACCGGGGCCTGGTTGCGTGCGGGCATGAAGTAGGGCCCTGGAGGAAGATCCTCACAGAGCCCTACGATCTTCGTCCTGTGCGGCCGATAGGAGACCACAGGGATCACGAGGGAACGGCGTAGACGGCCGCGGGTTCGGTGAGGCCGTCGCCGTAGTGGTGGGTGAGGTCGGTGATGTGCTGGGCTCCGAGGCGTTCGTAGAGCCGGATCGCGGCGCGGTCCTTGAGCATGACGTCGAACGCGATGGCGAGCCCTCGGGAGCGCGCGAACTCTACGGCGGCCTCCATGAGTAGCCGGCCCGCGCCGCTGCCTCGGTGGTCGGGATCGACGAGAGGCGGACAGGGATCACCAGGCGGTCGATGTTGCCGCCGGTCTCGTCGCGCCAGGCTCGCGCGGCGTCGTCGGCCGGCTCTGCGCGGGTGAGCGTGATCTGGCCGATGGGTGTTCCGTCGTCGTCGGCGGTCCAACTCTGCATCTCGTTGGGGTGGCGTACCCACGCCTCGGGGTCGGCTACGCCTTCGACCGGGTAGCCGTCGAGAGCGTGCACGCGGACGAGCGCGGCGGCGAGGTAGGGGATGTCGGCGTCTTGGCGGGGTCGGATGATGATGGGCATGGTCAGTCCTCCACGGGCATGTCGTAGTCGAGTGCTGAGTAGTCGGCGCGCATGCGGAAGTTGGCGAGCGTGCGATGGGCGACGTGCTCAAGGGTGCATGGGCCAGCAGTTAGGCCAGCAGCGACAAGAGGAGGGGAGTCAGGGCGACCAACGAAACAGGCCGTGACCAGCGTTTGTGCTGGTCACGACCTGTTCTCTCGGGTGCGCCTGAAGGGATTCGAACCCCCGACCTTCTGCTCCGGAGGCAGACGCTCTATCCACTGAGCTACAGGCGCGGGACCGCGGATCGGTAGTGATGACTCACTCCCGTGGCGGCCGAAACGAGACTACCAGGTGGCGGGCCCGGGGAGTGCATCGATAACTGTGACGAGCGTCTGATCACGGCTCGGAGCGTCTGCCTCCGGACCAGGAGGTCCAGCGGGATGTCCGACGGCGGTCCAGGGCGAGGCGGACCCGGACCGCCGTCGGCAGGGTCAGGGATCGACGCGTACCGTGCCGGCCATCTGGCGGAAGAGCGTGGCGCCGTCCTCGTCGTCCCTGAGCGTGATCACGATGGTGACGATCTCTCCTGACGGGAGCCGTATGTCCACCTGGCCACGGATCATGGGCTGGTCGACCTGCAGGTGGTCGGGCGCGTCCGAGCTCACCAGAACGGCCTCCGCGCCGGGCGTCTCCAGGCGGTGCTGTGCCTGGGCGGTGGACATCGGCTCGACGGCGAACAGCCTTCCGAACGAGAGGAACTCCGGCGTGGGACCGTACGCACGTCCGTCACTGATCGTCCACGCCTCTGGTACGGCCACGGTGATGTTGCCCTCACGCAGTGTCTGCCAGCCCTCGGAGATCCCCTGGTCGGCAGCCTCCCAGAGCGGGACGTCCGTCACCGGCATCGGACGGTGCGCCTCGTGGGTAAGGGTGAGGGTGCCGAGGAGCTTGACGAGTGTGTCCGGGTCTTCCAGCGCGTCGAGCCCCGTCGCGACGACGACGTAACCCCTGCCGTCCGCGGCGCGGAGCTGAATCTCGGCCGAGTCGAGCGCCATGCCGTCGTAGAACCTGCCCTGGAGAGAGGCCACCGCGAGATCCGATCCGGTCACGGGGAAGAGCACCCTCGCCTGTTCCCGGAGCAGGTGACCCCGTGGCGGGTTGTCCGGCGACAGGCTCGCGACCCTGGCGGACTCGGCCGCGATCACTCGTGCACCACCAGGACCGGCGAGGCGCATCGTCTCGTCCTGCCGCCAGAGGCCGGTGTAGCGGTCGGCCTGCACCGCATCTCCGGGGTACGCCTCCTTCGGGACCTCGCTCCACCCGTCCGGCACCGCGAGCCGCAGCCCGCTCACCTCGTGCGGTACCCAGCCCTCCGGTACGACTCCCGGCCGGACGCCGTCGAGCACGGGTAGCCGTGCCATCGTCGGGTCGTCGGCGAACGGGCCCGCGGTCGGCCGCCCGGCCGGCGTCGGGCTCACGGAAGGGGCGGGGTCCGCCGGAAGCGGCGTCGTCCCGTGTGTCCCGTACAGCCACGCGCCACCGGCGACGGCCGCCGCCGCGAGAACACCACCTCCGGCCTGGAGCGCGCGCCGGGTGCGGCCTCGCCGCATCGCGGCCCGGGCGAGCACGCGTGCATCGAGGTCGAGCGGTTCCGCCTGGCCGGCCGAGGCGCGGAGGAGGCCGATCAGGTCGTCGTCGGAGTGCGATGGAGAGGTCATCGGGCCGTTCCCTTCCGGTGTGCGGTGTTCTCCGGGGCGCCGTCGTCGCCGAGCACGACGCGCAGGCGCGCCAGGCCGCGCGATGCGGCGGACTTGACCGAACCCACGGACACGCCGAGTTCGGCAGCGGTGTCGGCCTCACCGAGGTCCAGCAGGTAGCGCAGCACGATCACCCGCCGCTGCGCGGGCGGTAGCGTGCGCAGCGCCCGCACGAGCTGGTCGCGGTCCAGCACGCCCGACGTCGGATCGGGTGTCCGCGCGTCCCACAGCTCGGCCGGGTCCGCCAGGGTCTCGCGGCGCTGTTTGCGCTAGCCGTCGATCCGCGCGTTCACGACGATCCGCTGCGCGTACGCCGCCGGATTGCCGTCGGCCACGCGGCCCCAGGCGAGATACGTCCGCTCCAGCGCCTGCTGGACGAGGTCGCGGGCGCGGTGTTCGTCGCCGGTGAGCAGGAACGCGAGACGGGAAAGCATCGGCGTCGCGCTCTCGGCGAAGGCGGTGAAACGCTCGGCCTTGCTGCCGGTCGTATGGACGGCGACGTGTGACGCCGCAACGGTGGCGGACTGAGGGCTCATCCGGTGCACCGCCTGATTGTCGGTTGATCCATGGAAGGTGGACGGGCAGGTCCGCCGAAAGGTTGTCACGGTGGCCCAAGGCGTGTGCGGATCGATGTCGAGCGGGTTGCCCGACGTCGGCCGGCTGCTGCCGGCGCCGCGCGTCCGAGACATGAACGGGTGCCGGTACGGCGCGCCCGGGTGCACCGGCCGGCGTCGGACACCCTGTTCCCGGGCTGTGGAAGCCGCGGGCCGCGGGGCCGAGCCCGCCCGTAGAATCGTCGGGTGACCCCCACCGAGCTCTCCGGAGCACTCAGCGCTGCCCTTGCCGCGGCTGTGGCCGACGGCACCCTTCAGCTCCCTGCCGACGCGATCCCCGCGTCGGTGCACGTGGAGCGTCCGCGGCAGCGAGAGCACGGCGACTGGGCCACGAACGTCGCACTCCAGCTGGCCAAGAAGGCCGGGACCACGCCCCGGGCGCTCGCTGAGGACCTGGCCGCGCGGCTGGGGGAGCACGCCGGGATCAAGTCGGTCGACGTCGCCGGCCCGGGCTTCCTCAACATCACGCTCGACGCCGGCGCCGCCGGCGAGCTGGCCCGCACCGTCGTCGAGGCGGGCCGCGAGTACGGCCGCACGGACACGCTCGCCGGCCAGGTGATCGACCTGGAGTACATCAGCGCCAACCCGACCGGCCCGCTGCACATCGGCCACACCCGCTGGGCGGCGCTCGGTGACGCGATGGCCCGCATCCTGCGGGCCGCGGGCGCAGACGTCACCGCCGAGTACTACATCAACGACGCCGGCGCGCAGATGGACCGGTTCGGCGCCTCGATCCTGGCCCGGGCGACGGGCGGGGAGATCCCTGAGGGCGGCTATCACGGCGAGTACGTCAAGGAGCTCGCCGACAAGGTCCTGGAGAGGCGGCCGGACCTGCCGGACCTCCCGGAGGACGAGGCGATCGCCGTCGCGCGCGAGGAGGGCTACCAGCTCCAGCTCGCCGAGATCCGCGAGGTGCTGGAGAACTTCGGTGTGCATTTCGACGTCTGGTTCTCCGAGCGCGAGCTGCACGACTCGGGTGCCGTCGAACGGGCCGTCGCCCGTCTGCGCGAGCAGGGGCACGTGTTCGACTCCGACGGCGCCGTCTGGCTGCGCACCACGGACTTCACGGACGACAAGGACCGCGTCCTCATCCGCGCGAACGGCGAACCCACCTACTTCGCCGCGGACGCCGCCTACTACCTGTCCAAGAAGGACCGCGGCTTCCCGGGCAAGATCTACCTCCTGGGCGCCGACCACCACGGCTACATCAACCGCCTCAAGGCCATCGCCGCCTGCGCGGGCGACGACCCGCAGCGGAACATCGAGGTCCTGATCGGCCAGCTCGTCAACGTGGGCGGCGCCAAGCTGTCCAAGCGCGCCGGCAACATCATCGAACTACGGGATCTCGTCGAGTGGATCGGGCGCGACGCCGTGCGCTACTCGCTCTCGCGCTACCCCGCGGACACGCCGCTGGAGCTCCAGGGCGAGGACATGCTCAAGCAGACCAACGACAACCCCGTGTTCTACGTGCAGTACGCGCACTCGCGGACCTGTGCCGTGGACCGGAACGCCGCCGAGCGCGGCGTGCGGCTCGAGGACGCCTTCGACCCGTCACTGCTGAACCACGAGTCGGAGAGCGCGCTGCTCGGCCGCCTCACCGAGTACCCGCGGATCGTCGCGCAGGCCGCCGAACTGCGTGAACCGCACCGCGTGGCCCGCTACCTGGAGGCGCTCGCCGGCGACTACCACTCCTGGTACAACGACGACGCCAAGCTGCGCGCCAACCCCTACCCCGACGAGGCCGTGACGGACGCGCACCGCACCCGTCTCTGGCTCAACGACGCCGTCCGCACGGTCCTCGCCAACGGCCTGGACCTGCTGGGCGTGAGCGCCCCGGAGCGGATGTGACGGGCGCGGGACCGTCCGCGGGTACGGCGGGCGGAGGACCGGACACGACGGCAGGGGGAGGCGCGGGCATGACGGACGCATCGGGTACGACGGCGATCGTGGCCGGGCAGCCCCGTCCCGCCGCGCTCCCGGTCGGCCCGGCCGGGGCGCCGTGGTCGAGCGGCGTCCGCCGCGGCGACGACGGCGCCGTGGAGGTCGCGGGAGTCGGCGTCGCCGAACTCGCCGCGGACCATGGCACGCCGTCGTACATCGTCGACGAGGCGGACTTCCGTGCCCGTGCGCGCGCCTACCGGACGGCGTTCGAGGCGGCGTTCGCGGCGGTCGGGACCGGCGTGGACGTGTACTACGCGGGCAAGGCGCTGCTCACCGTGGCGGTCGCGCGCTGGGCGCGCGAGGAAGGACTGCGGGTCGACACCGCGTCGGGCGGTGAGCTGGCCGTCGCGCTCCGGGCGGGAGTGCCGGGCGAGGCGATCGGGCTGCACGGCAACAACAAGTCGGACGCGGAGATCGTCCGCGCCTTCGACAACGGCGTGGGCCGGATCATCGTGGACTCACTCGCCGAGATCGACCGGGTCGCCGACCTGGCGGCGGAGCGCGGCGTCGTCGCGCCGGTCATGGTGCGCGTGACCACCGGCGTGCACGCGGGCGGGCACGAGTACATCTCGACCGCGCACGAGGACCAGAAGTTCGGCCTGTCGGTCAACGCTGCCTCCGCGTCCGGGACGCCGGGTGTGAGCGAGCGTCCGGAAGAGGCCGCCGCCCCTGGCCCGATCGTCCCGGCGGGCGAGCATCCGGCCGGCGGCGTCCCGTCGTCGGGCACGGACAGTCCCGCGATGACCGCACTCCTGCGGATCCTGGAGCGGCCGAGCCTTCACCTGCTCGGCATCCACTCCCACATCGGCTCGCAGATCCTCGACCCGGACGGCTTCGAGGCCGCGGCCCGCGCGGTGCTGGAGCTGCGCGCCGACCTCGCGGCCCGGACCGGCGTGCTGGTCGACGAGGTGGATCTCGGCGGCGGCTACGGCATCGCCTACCTGCCGGGCGAGGTCGCGCTGGACCCGGAGCGCGTCGCCAAGGACATCGCGTCCTCGGTGGCGGACGTGGCCGCCCGCCTCGGCACCCCGCTGCCACGGTTCTCGATCGAGCCCGGCCGGGCCGTCGTCGGACCGGCGGGGATGACGCTGTACACGGTCGGCACGGTGAAGCCCGTGACGGTGGGCGGGGACGACGGCGAACCGTTCACCCGGCTGTACGTGTCCGTCGACGGGGGGATGAGTGACAACATCCGCCCCGCGCTCTACGGCGCGGACTACCACGCGGAGATCGTCGGCCGTGCGTCGGAGGCGGAGCCGGTCCTGGCGCGCGTGGTCGGCAAGCACTGCGAATCCGGCGACATCGTCGTCCACCAGGTGATGCTGCCGGGCGACGTGCGCGCGGGCGACCTGCTCGCCGTCGCCGCGACCGGCGCCTACGGCCGGTCGATGGCGTCGAACTACAACATGCTGCTGCGCCCCCCGGTCGTGGCGGTGCGCGACGGAGAGTCCCGCGTCCTGGTCCGCCGCGAGACCGAGGACGACCTCCTGGGACTGGATCAGGGCTGACGCCCGGGCTCGTCTGAGCCGGGGAGCACGCGCGCGGCCGTGAGGCCCGAGACCGCCGGCCGGAGCCGGCTCAGGCCGGCGCGGGGATCCCCAGGTCCGCTCCCAGGCGGGTGGCGACCTCGTCGTACCACCGGGTGGTGTCGCTGACGCTTCCGACGAGGTGGCCGAACAGCTCGAAGGACACCGTGCCGAAGAGCTGGCTCCAGGCCATGAGGGTGCGGACCACGGACTCGGTCGCGACGTCCTCGGGGGCGAGCCCGCGCTGGACGACGTAGTCCCGGGCGCTCGCGACGAGATCGTCGACATCGGTGTGGGCACCGGCCGGGGCGCCGACCTCGCCAGGGCCGGCACCGGCTTCGCCTGCCGGAGCGCCCGTTCCGACAGAGCTGGCGTCCGCGCTGCCGCCTCCGTTCGCCGCACCGGGCGGGGGCAGAGCACGCGCACCCGCGGCGTACGCGTCCCCGACGATCCGTACCAGCACCCGAATGACGCGAGTGGCCGGCTCGACCGTGTCCTGTGGCGCCGCGTAGCCTGGGATCGGCGTGCCGTACAGGAGGGCGAAGTCTCCGGGCCGCTCCACGCACCACGTCCGCAGCGCGCGACAGGCGGCGAGCCAGCGGCCGCCGGTGTCGTCCCGCTCGATCCCCGCGTCCGCGCGTTCGACGGTCTCCCCGAGTTCCCCGTAGGAGTCGATGAGCAGCCTGGTCAGGAGTGCGTCGCGGCTCGGGAAGTAGCGGTAGACGGCGGAGGACACCATGTCGACGTCGCGGGCGACGGCACGCAGGGAGAGCCCGGCCGGTCCGTCGGAGCGTAGCCGTGCGCGGGCGGCGTCGAGGATCTGCTGCGTCAGCGTCTCGCGGGCGAGGGCGCGTGCCGTGCGGGGTGTGCTGCTCATCGGCCCAGGTTGCCATTCGAGAGCGCCGAGCGCAAAACAGAGCACCGCTCTTGATAGAGAGCACCGATCGTGTCATGCTGGAACCAACGAGAGCGGCGCTCTCGTATGTGACACCCGATCTCGCGCCGTCGACCCTCGCCATCCGATCTCTCGAACGAATCCTGGAGCCCTTGATGAACACCACCGACCACCACCTCGTCGTCGGTGCCGGCCCTGTCGGCCGGCACGTCGCGCAGCAGCTCGCCGAGCGGGGGGCGCGCGTCACCGTGGCCACCCGGTCCGGCCGGGACACCGGCATCCCCGGCGTCGAGCACGCGACGGTGGACGCCTCCGACGCCGACGCGCTCTCCCGAGTCGCCGAGGGCGCCGCCGTGCTCTACAACTGCGTCAACCCCGGCGACTACACGCAGTGGGAGCGCGCCTGGCCGCCGCTGGCGGCGTCGTTCCTGACCGCGGCCGAGCGGACCGGCGCGGTCTACGCGATCACCGGCAACCTCTACCCGTACGGTCCGGTCGACGGTCCGATGACGGAGGACCTCCCGGACGCCGCGACCGACCACAAGGGACGTCTGCGTGCGCGCCTGTGGGCGGACGCCCTGGCGGCGCACCGCGCCGGGCGGATCCGCACGGTGGAGGTGCGCGGGGCCGACTACGTGGGGCCGGGCGTGGGCGGCAACGGGCACATCTCGCGCGTCGTTCCCGCGGCGCTGCGGGGCCGGGCCGTGACGATGATGGGCCGCGTCGACCAGCCGCACACCTTCACCGATGTGCAGGACGTCGCCCGCACGCTCGTCGCCGCCGCCGGCGACCCGGACGCGCACGGGCGCACCTGGCACGTCCCCAGCAACGAGCCCCGCACGCAGCGCGAGGCGCTGACCGAGGTGCTGGCCTCCGTCGGGCGCCCGCCCGTGCGGGTGCGCGAGCTGCGCGGCCCTGCGCTGGCCGCGATCGGCCTGGTGTCGCCGCTGATGCGCGAGCTGCGGGAGATGATCTACCAGTTCGAGCGCCCGTACGTGCTGGACGACACCGCGGCCAGGAAGCACTTCGGGATCGAGCCGACGCCGTGGGACGAGGTCTGCCGCCGCACGGCGCGCCAGTGAGAGCCGCCCCGGCCGGTCTCGGGGGAAGGTGGTGAGACCGGCCGGGGCGGAGATCGGCACCCCGGTTCTGTCTGCCTCAGAATCCAGTCGGGATGCCGCCTGACGAGTTCCTACGGCTGATCCACCGCGGAGCCCACCAGGAACTGGGAGTACGCGCCGACGGTGAGGAACGACGGGAAGTCGTCACTCAGCGCCACGGCGCGGAACACGGCTGCCGCGTCGTCGACGCGGTGGCCGTGCGGACGGGGCAGGTCGGCGAGGACGTCGAGGATGAGGGCCTCCACCCGGTCGCGGGTGACGGTCCGGCCGTCGTCGGCGGTCCGCGTGCCGGCGGCCACCCACTGCCAGACCTGCGAGCGCGAGATCTCGGCGGTGGCGGCATCCTCCATCAGGCTGTCGAGCGCCGCCGCGCCGGTGCCGCGCAGCCACGAGTCGATGTAGCGGATCGCGACCGACACGTTGGCGCGCAGGCCCCCGGACGTCACGGTGGCGCCGGAGCGGCGGACCGAGGCGATGTCGAGCAGCTCGTTCCGGCCCACCCGGACGTCGTCGCGCAGTCTCGTGACCTGGTTCGGCGCCGCGCCGAGCACGGCGTCGAACTCCGCCCTCGCGACCGGGATGAGGTCCGGGTGGGCCACCCAGGAGCCGTCGAACCCGTCGCGGGCCTCGCGGCGCTTGTCCGTCGAGACCTTCTCGAACGCGCGGCGGGTGACCTCCGGGTCGCGGCGGTCCGGGATGAACGCGCTCATCCCGCCGATGGCGTGCGCGCCGCGCCTGTGGCACGTGGCGACCAGCAGGTCGGTGTAGGCGCGCATGAACGGCGCCGTCATCGTGACCTGGGCACGGTCGGGCAGCACGTACGACTCCCCGCGCGAGCGGAAGCACTTGATCACGCTGAACAGGTAGTCCCAGCGGCCGGCGTTCAGGCCGGCGCAGTGGGCGCGCAGCTCGTGGAGGATCTCCTCCATCTCGAAGGCCGCGGGCAGCGTCTCGATGAGGACCGTGGCCCGGATCGTGCCGCGCGGGATGCCGAGCGCGTCCTGGGCCACCTCGAAGACCTCGTTCCACAGCCGGGCCTCGCGGTAGCTCTCCAGCTTGGGGAGGTAGAAGTACGGGCCGCGGCCGCGCGCGATCAGCTCGGCGGCGTTGTGGAAGAAGTAGAGCCCGAAGTCCACGAGCGCGCCCGAGGTGCACCGGGTGGGCCCGTCCGCCCCGGTGTAGCGCAGGTGCTTCTCGACGAGGTGCCAGCCGCGGGGCCGGAACACGATAGTGGGCAGGTCGGTCAGGTGCGACGACCGCAGGGTGTAGTGCTTGCCCGCGGCGCTGGTGTGCTCGAGCGTGCCGCGGATCGCGTCGTGCAGGGCGAGCTGACCCTCGACGACGTTGCGCCAGGTGGGGGAGGAGGCGTCCTCGGCGTCGGCCAGCCAGACCCTGGCGCCGGAGTTGAGGGCGTTGATCGTCATCTTCGGGTCGGTGGGTCCGGTGATCTCGACGCGCCGGTCCTCCAAGCCCGGGGCGCCCGCCGAGCCGGCGACCCGCCAGGCCGGGTCGTCGCGCACGGGCCGTGTCGCGGCGCGGAAGTCGGGGTCGACGCCGGAGGAGATCTCCTCGCGCCGCTGCTCGCGCTCGGCGAGCAGACGGTGGCGGCGTGCGCCGAACCGGTCGTGCAGCAGCGCCAGGAAGTCGAGCGCCTCCGGGGTGAGGATCTCGTCGTACCGCTCGCCGAGCGCGCCGGTCACGCGCACGGTGCCCCGGGGAACGACGTCGAAGGCGCCAGACGTCGCGACCATCTGCGCAGTCGCGGTGCGCGGGGTGGGGGTGTCGATCGTGCTGGTCATCTCGGTACCTCCAGGGCGTGAGGCGGGCTGTGTGCTGGTCGCCGAGGCAGTCGCCCGTCGCGCGGAGCGACTGCCTCGGCTGTTGTGGGGGTGTGGCAGAGCTGTCTGCTGACGCTCCTCGGACTCCGCTTCGGGCGGGTGCCTCGTACCTCGGCTCCCACCCTGCGCTGCGTCCTTCGTCGCGTCAGAACTGGGCCGACTCGGTGGAGCCCGCCATCGCGGTGGTGGCCGAGTCCGGGTTCAGGGCCGTGGAGACGCGGTCGAAGTAGCCGGTGCCGACCTCGCGCTGGTGCTTGGTGGCGGTGTACCCGCGCTCCTCCGCGGCGAACTCCCGCTCCTGCAGCTCCACGTACGCCGTCATCTGCTCGCGGGCGTAGCCGTGCGCCAGGTCGAACATCGAGTAGTTCAGCGCGTGGAAGCCGGCCAGGGTGATGAACTGGAACGTGAAGCCCATCGCGCCCAGCTCGCGCTGGAACTTGGCGATCGTGGCGTCGTCGAGGTGCTTCTTCCAGTTGAACGACGGCGAGCAGTTGTAGCTGAGCATCTGGTCGGGGAAGTCGGCCTTCACGGCCTCGGCGAACTTCCGCGCGAGCTCGAGGTCGGGCGTGCCCGTCTCCATCCAGATCAGGTCGGAGTACGGGGCGTACGCCTTGGCGCGGGCGATGCACGGCTCGATGCCGTTGGTCACCTTGTAGAAGCCCTCGGCGGTGCGCTCGCCCGTGATGAACGGGCGGTCCCGCTCGTCGACGTCGGAGGTGATGAGGGTGGCGGCCTCGGCGTCGGTGCGGGCGATGACCACGGACGGCACGTCGGCGACGTCGGCCGCGAGGCGGGCCGCGTTCAGGGTGCGGATGTGCGCTTGAGTGGGGATCAGCACCTTGCCGCCGAGGTGGCCGCACTTCTTCTCCGAGGCGAGCTGGTCCTCCCAGTGCACCCCCGCCGCGCCCGCGGTGATCATGGACTTCATCAGCTCGTACGCGTTGAGCGGGCCGCCGAACCCGGCCTCGGCGTCCGCGACGATCGGGGCGAGCCAGTCGCGGGTGGCCGTGCCGTTCTCCGACACGTCGATCTGGTCGGCGCGCAGCAGCGCGTTGTTGATGCGGCGCACGACGGCCGGCACGGAGTTGGCCGGGTAGAGCGACTGGTCGGGGTAGGTCTGACCCGCGAGGTTCGCGTCGCCGGCGACCTGCCAGCCCGAGAGGTAGATCGCCTGCAGCCCCGCCTTGACCTGCTGGACGGCCTGGTTGCCGGTCAGCGCGCCCAGTGCGTTGACGAAGTCCTCCTCGTGGAGCTGCTTCCACAGGCGCTCGGCGCCCCGGCGGGCGAGCGTGTGCTCCTCGCCGACGGAGCCGCGCAGCGCGACGACGTCCTCGGCGGTGAAGGTCCGCTCGATGCCGGCCCAGCGCGGGTCCTTCGCCCAGCTCTCGGCCAGGGCCGCCGCGGTGGTCACCTGGTCGCCCGGACGAGTGGCGGCCGGCGACGCGGCGGGGGAGCCGTCGGCGGCCTGAGGGCTCACGGCCCCCGGAAGATTGCGGCGGGTGACGATGGTCGGAGCGGTCATGGCGGATACCTCCTGGTTTGCGTTCTCCGCTTGGGACTGATTCGACCTTCTGCCATTGAATCGCTCCAGATCTACTGCAACTCAGGAGAAATATCGACGAACTTCTGCTGGACGGAACGATCGCTGTGTGTCACCCTCAGATAATGCCCACGACGACGCCGAAACGCGAAACCGAGCGAAACGCTCTCGCCGGCCCTCCGGACGCCGAGCCCGACGCACTGACGATCGGCCGCCAGGTCCGCTTCCTGCGCACCCGGCGCGGGATGAAGCTGGAAGACCTAGCAGCGGCGATCGGGCGTGCGCCGTCACAGGTCAGCGCACTGGAGAACGGGAAGCGCGAGCCCAAGTTCTCGCAGTTGCAGGCCCTCGCGAAGGCGCTGGGGGCCGGCGTGGACGACCTGCTCGACCCCACACCGCCGTCGGAGCGAGACGCCCTCGAGATCGAGCTGGGGCGCGTGCAGCGCGGGCCGCTGTTCGCCGCCCTCGGCCTCGGGGGCGTGCGGATCGGCAAGTCGCTGCCCGACGACGCCCTGCGCACCATCCTCGCCCTCAACCGCGAACTCGAGCGGCTGCACGCCGAACGCGCGCTCACGCCGGAGGAGGCGCGCCGGGCCAACGCGGAGCTGCGGGCGGAGATGCGGGCGTCCGACAACTACATCCCGGAGCTCGAGGAGGTGGCCCGCGACCTGCTCGACGACGTCGGGCACACCAGCGGGCCGCTGCCCCAGCGGATCGCCGCGGAGATCGCCGAGAACCTCGGCTTCACGCTGCACTACGTGCCGGACCTGCCGCACTCCACGCGGTCGGTGATCGACAACCGCAACCACCGCCTGTACCTCCCGGCGAGCGGCCCGCGCGGCCGCTCGAACACGCGGTCCGCGATGCTGCAGGCCCTCGCCTCGCACATCCTCGGGCACACCGAGCCGCAGAACTACGGCGACTTCCTGCGGCAGCGCGTCGAGGCCAACTACCTGGCCGCGGCGCTGCTCGTGCCCGAGAAAGCGGGCGTGCGGTTCCTGCGCGACGCGAAGGACACCAAGACCATCGCGATCGAGGACCTGAGGGACGCGTTCGCCGTCTCCTTCGAGACCGCGGCCCACCGGTTCACGAACCTCGCGACCAAGCACCTCGGCATCCCGGTGCACTTCATGAAGGTCCACGAGTCGGGGATCCTGCACAAGGCGTACGAGAACGACGGCGTGAACTTCCCGGCCGACCCGCTCGGCGCGGTCGAGGGCCAGCACGTGTGCCGCAAGTGGACCGCTCGCGTGGTCTTCGGCGTGGAGGACAAGTTCAGCCCGTACGCGCAGTACACGGACACGCCCTCGGGTACCTACTGGTGCACCTCCCGCGTGGAGAACACGCAGGACGGCGCGTTCTCGGTGTCGGTCGGCGTGCCGTTCGCCCACGTCAAGTGGTTCGCCGGGCGCGAGACCACGCACCGCGACCAGTCCCGCTGTCCCGACGAGTCCTGCTGCCGGCGGCCGCCGTCGGAGCTGGCCGAGAAGTGGCAGGACCACGCGTGGCCCTCGGCGCGCCCCCACGCCTCGATGCTCGCGGCGATGCCCGCGGGCGCCTTCCCGGGCGTGGAGACCCGGGAGGTCTACTCCTTCCTGGACCGCCACGCCCCGTCCTGACCCTCGGCCCCCGGAGGCCGGCCCAGAAGGGCTTCGCGCTGCCGGCCGGCTTCCGCGCGGAGCCCGGCGAGGACGGCCGCCACCGCCGGGCGGCGCCAGGACTCCGGGTGGACCACCGCGTGGTACGGGAGACGGTCCCGGACCTCGTCGGGCAGCAGGCGGACGAGGTCCGGGTGGCGGTCCGCCATGAAGCAGGGCAGGAATCCCAGGCCGGCGCCCGCGCGCGTGGCCTCCACGTGGACGAAGACGTTCGTCGAGGTCAGCGCGTCCTGGATGCCCGGCAGCAGACGGCGCGGCACGTCGAGGTCGTCGACCTGGAGCATCGAGTCCACGAAGTAGACGAGGTGATGCGCGGACGCCTCGGCGACCGACGACGGCGTGCCGTGCCGCGCCAGGTAGTCGCGCGCCCCGTAGAGGCCGAGCTCGTACTCGGCCACCTGGACCGCGCGCCCACGGTTCACCTGGGGCGTGCCGACCACCACCTCGACGTCCACGCCCGAGCGGTGCTGCGCCGCGCGGCGCGTGACGGTCACGATCTCGACGGACAGACCCGGGTGTTCCTCCCGTAGCCGGGCGACGGCGGGCGAGGCGAGGTACGCGGCGAATCCGTCCGTCGTCGTCATCCGGACGACGCCGGTCACCGGGTCCGCCGCGGCCCCGCCGTCGACCAGAGTCGTCATCGCCTGCGCCACGCCCTCGGCGGCCCGCGCCGCGCGCTCGCCGAGCGCCGTCAGCTCCCATCCGTCCGCGCCGCGCACCAGGACCCGCCCGCCCAGCGCGCGGTTCAGGGCCGCGATGTTCCGCGCCACGGTGGTGTGGGTGAGGCCGAGGGCCTGTGCCGCAGTGGTGTACCGCCCGGAACGGGCGACCTCCAGCAGCACGAGCAGGTGCTCAGGGGAGGGCTGCCGGGCGCTGTCCGGCCCGGCCGGGGAGATGTTCGACGACGGCACGGGGGCAGCCTACCCGTGGTGTGCATTTTCGTTCATCGCGTGTGCCGACATGCGCGTTGCGCGCACATCGACCCCGCTGCCAGACTCCCGACGACGTCACGGCGCGGCACAGCCCGTGCCGCAAGAGCATCACCCCCGGGCCGGCGAGGGAGCCGGCGCGGTGTCGACGAGGACAACCGGAGGAACCATGGCCACGAGCCAGACCCAGGACATGCCCGCGCCCGGGCCCGCACCCGAGAGATCACTGCTCCGCAGGGTCGTCGCCGCCTCCATGGCCGGCACGGTCGTGGAGTGGTACGACTTCTTCCTCTACTCCACGGCCTCGGCGCTCGTGTTCGCCAAGGCCCTGCTGCCCGCGACGGACAACGTGTACGACGGCATCATCGCCGCGTTCGTCACCTACGCCGTCGGCTTCGCCGCCCGCCCGCTCGGCGGGATCGTGTTCGGCCACCTCGGCGACAAGCTCGGCCGCAAGCACACGCTGCAGCTCACGATCATGCTGATCGGTGCCGCGACGGTGCTCATGGGCTGCCTGCCGACGTACGGCCAGATCGGTGTCGCCGCGCCGATCCTGCTGGTGCTCCTGAGGTTCGTGCAAGGGCTGGCGCTCGGCGGCGAGTGGGGTGGCGCCGTGCTGCTGGTCGGCGAGCACGCGCCGGACGATCGCCGCGCCACCTGGACGGCCTGGCCGCAGGCCGCCGTCCCGGTGGGCAACCTGCTCGCCACACTGGTGCTCACCGTCATGTCGGGCGTCCTGACCGAGGAGGCGTTCCTCTCCTGGGGCTGGCGCGTCGCATTCTGGCTGTCCGCCCTGGTGGTGGTCGTGGGCTACTGGATCCGCACCCGCGTCTCCGAGTCGCCGATCTTCGAGGCCGCGCGTGCCGGGCAGGGCCAGGAGAAGCACGCGAGCTACGGCGTCGTCGAGGTGCTGCGCAGGTACCCGCGCGGCGTGCTCACCGGCATGGGCCTGCGGTTCGCCGAGAACATCATGTACTACCTCGTGGTGGCCTTCTCGATCGTCTACCTCAACGAGGGCCTGGGCATGGACACCACGCAGGTGCTGAGCCTCATCGCGATCGCGCACGTCAGCCACTTCGTGGTGATCCTGGCCGTGGGCCGCGCGATGGACGGCCTGGGCCGCAGGCCGGTCTACCTCGCCGGGGCGATCCTCGGCGGCACCTGGGGCTTCTGGGCCTTCCCGCTCCTGGACACCCGGAGCACGGCGCTGATCCTCACGGCGATCATCGTGGGCCTCGTCTTCCACGCCATGATGTACGCCGGGCAGCCCGCGATCATGGCCGAGATGTTCCCGACCCGGACCCGCTACTCCGGCGTGTCCATCTCCTACCAGGTGACGTCGATCTTCGCGGGCTCCCTCGCGCCGATCCTGGCCACCACGTGGCTGAAGAACACGGGCCACTGGTGGCCCACCGCGGTGTACCTGCTGGTGGCGGGCCTGATCACGGCCATAGCGGTGTTGTCCATGCGGGAGACCAAGGGCGCGTCCCTGCACGAGCTCGACGCCGTCGACGCCGCCGCGCGGAAGGAGGTCGCCGCGTGACCGAGCCGAATGGTCCGGCCCCTGCCCTGGCGGGCCGCAGGGCCCTCGTCACGGGCGGCGCGTCGGGCATCGGCTCGGCCGTGGCGCGCGAGCTCGCCGCCCGGGGAGCGCACGTGACCGTCGCCGACGTGTCGGCCGACGGCGCGAAGACCGTCGCCGACGAGGTCGGCGGTGACGCGTGGGTCGTGGACCTCGCGGACACGACGGCGCTCGACGACCTGACGCTCGACGTCGACGTGCTGGTCAACAACGCCGGGATCCAGCACGTGCGGCCGATCGAGGAGTTCGCCCCGGACATGTTCCGCACGATCCACTCGATCATGCTCGTCGCACCGTTCCTGCTGATCCGCGCCGCCCTCCCGCACATGTACGACGCCGGCTGGGGGCGCGTGGTGAACGTGTCCTCGGTCCACGGCCTGGTGGCCTCGCCGTACAAGAGCGCGTACGTCTCGGCCAAGCACGGACTCGAGGGGCTGAGCAAGGTGACGGCGCTGGAGGGCGGCCCGAGGGGCGTGACCAGTGTCTGCGTCAATCCCGGCTACGTGCGCACGCCGCTGGTCGAGCAGCAGCTCGCCGATCAGGCGGCGGCGCACGGCATCGGCGAGGCAGAGGTGCTCGAGCGGGTGCTCCTCAAGGAGCAGGCGGTCAAGCGGCTCGTCGAACCGGCCGAGGTCGCTTCGCTGGTCGGCTGGCTCACGGGACCCGACGGCGCGATGGTCTCCGGCGCGTCCTGGGCCGTCGACGGCGGGTGGAGCGCGAAGTGACGCGGGGTGCGCCCGGCGGCTGCGCCGTCGTCGGGCGGACTCTTCTCACGACGACGATCCTGTGTGCAGGATGACTACCCCGGGGAGACCCGCCGGGAGAACAAGGAGAGGACGATGACCGGACTGGACAAGCAGGTCGCCACAGCGGCCGAGGCCGTGGCCGACATCCCCGACGGAGCCACGCTCGCCGTCGGCGGGTTCGGCCTGTGCGGCAACCCGATGGCGCTGATCACCGCGCTCCTGGTGCAGGGCACCACCGACCTGTCGGTGGTGTCGAACAACTGCGGCGTCGACGACTGGGGTCTCGGGCTCCTGCTCGGGGCGAAGCGCATCCGGAAGATGACCTCCTCGTACGTCGGGGAGAACAAGGAGTTCGAGCGGCAGTTCCTCTCGGGCGAGCTCGAGGTGGAGCTCACCCCGCAGGGCACGCTCGCCGAGAAGCTGCGGGCCGGCGGCTCCGGTATCGCCGCGTTCTTCACGCGCACGGGCGTCGGGACGCAGATCGCCGAGGGCGGCCTCCCGATGAGGTACGACGGCGACGGCGGCGTCGCGCACGCGAGCCCGCCCAAGGAGGTCCGCACCTTCGACGGGCCCGACGGCCCGGCCGAGTACGTGCTGGAGGAGGCCATCACCACCGACTTCGCCCTCGTCCACGCCCTGCATGGCGACCGGCACGGCAACCTCGTGTTCAACAAGTCGGCGCGTAACTTCTCCCCGCAGGCCGCGATGGCCGGCCGGGTGTGCATCGCGCAGGTCGAGGAACTCGTCGAACCCGGCGAGCTCGACCCGGACCAGATCCACCTGCCCGGCGTGTACGTGCACCGCGTGGTCGAGGTGGGCAGCGACATCGAGAAGCGGATCGAGCGCCGCACCGTCACCGCGAGCCAGGAGGGCTGAGACATGGCACTGACACGTCAGGAGATGGCGGCGCGGGCGGCGCTCGAGCTGCAGGACGGCATGTACGTCAACCTCGGCATCGGGCTGCCCACGCTGGTGCCGAACTACGTGCCCGAAGGTCGCGAGCTCGTGCTCCAGTCCGAGAACGGCCTGCTCGGCGTGGGCCCCTACCCGACCGAGGACGCCGTCGACCCCGACCTCATCAACGCCGGCAAGGAGACCGTGACCCTCCTGCCCGGCGCGTCCGTCTTCGACGCGGCCACCAGCTTCGGGATGATCCGCGGCGGCAAGATCGACGCCGCGATCCTCGGCGCGATGCAGGTCTCGGCCACCGGCGACATCGCGAACTGGATGATCCCCGGCAAGATGGTCAAGGGGATGGGCGGCGGCATGGACCTCGTGCACGGCGCCCGGCGCGTCATCGTGCTCATGGAGCACGTCGCCAAGAACGGCTCGGCGAAGGTGGTGAACACGTGCACGCTGCCGCTGACCGGCAAGGGCGTCGTGGACCGGATCATCACGGACCTCGCCGTGCTCGACGTGACCGACGGCGGGCTCGTGCTGCGCGAACTCGCCCCGGGAGTCACCGTTGACGACGTCGTCGTCGCGACGGAACCTGAGATCATCGTCCCCGACGACGTGGTCACCGCCACCCCGGCCTGACCACGCGACGGAACGCGCCGCCGGCTCACGAGGCCGCGCGGCGCCGGACAGGAGGAGAGCAGACATGAGCAGTGACGACGTGGTCATCGTCTCGGCGGCGCGGACGCCGCAGGGACGGCTGAAGGGCGCGCTGGCCTCGCTGAGCGCCGTGGACCTCGGCGCCGTGGCGGCGCGCAGGGCGCTCGCGGGCGCCGGTTCGCTCGCGGGTGACGTGGACCGGGTGATCTTCGGCCAGGTGGTTCAGGCCGGCGCCGGGCAGAACCCCGCCCGGCAGACGGCCGTGGCGGCCGGGGTGGCGTGGGACGTGCAGTCCGTGACGATCAACAAGGTGTGCCTGTCCGGGCTGACGGCGGTCATCGACGGCGCGCGGATGCTGCGTACCGGCGAGGCGAGCGTGGTGCTCGCGGGCGGGCAGGAGTCGATGACGAACGCCCCGCACCTGCTGCCGGGCTCGCGTACCGGGTATGCGTACGGACCGGTGACGATGCAGGACTCGGTGGCGCACGACGCCCTGACGGACTCGTTCGACCGGGTCTCGATGGGAGAGTCCACCGAGGAGCACAACACCGGCGACGTGGCCGTGTCGCGTGAGGAGCAGGACGCCGTCGCGGCGGCCTCGCACCAGCGGGCGGCCGCCGCGTGGAAGGACGGCGTCTTCGAGGCGGAGATCGCGCCGGTGTCCGTGCCGCAGCGGCGGGGCGAGCCCGTCGAGGTGGCGATGGACGAGGGCGTCCGGCCCGACACGACCGCCGAGGGCCTGGCGAACCTGCGTCCGGCCTTCACGAAGGACGGGACGCTGACCGCCGGGAACTCCTCGCAGATCTCCGACGGCGCGGCGGCGCTGGTCCTCACCACGCGTGCGCGGGCGGAGGCGGCCGGGGTCCCGGTGCTGGCGACCGTGCGGTCCTGGGGCCAGGTGGCCGGGCCGGACAACTCGCTGCACTCCCAGCCGGCGCACGCGATCGAGCAGGCGCTCGGACGCGAGGGCTGGTCCGTGGGCGATCTGGACGTCGTGGAGATCAACGAGGCGTTCGCGGTCGTGGCCGTGGTTTCCGCCCGGCGCCTGGGCCTGTCGATGGACCAGGTCAACGTGCACGGCGGCGGGATCTCGGTGGGGCACCCGGTGGGTGCGTCGGGTGCCCGCATCGCGGTCCACGCGGCCCACGAGCTCGCTCGTCGTGGCGGCGGACGTGCCGCGGTCGCGCTCTGTGGTGGCGGCGGGCAGGGGGAGGCCCTGCTGCTGGAGGCGTGATTGCCTGGTGACAACGGCCGGGTGGTACGGCTCGCGGGCGCTGCCCGTCGTCGTACCGCCCGGCCGAGGTGCTGCCGGGCGTTCGTCGTACCACCCGGTGGCGGCTCGGGCAGCGCCGCCGGACGCGGCCACCGTCAGCCGTGCTCGCGCAGGTCCTTCTCGTCGCCGATGAAGTCGCGCACGTCGTCGGCGACACCGTCGAGGTTCATGTCGGCGGTACGGGCGGCGCGGACGTCCCAGCGGAGCGTGAGGGCTCCGAGGAGGGCGGCGACGACCGATCCGATGAGGATCGCGATCTTCGCGCCGTCGGCATGTTCCGCGTCACCGAACGACAGCTCGCTGATCAGCAGCGACACGGTGAACCCGATTCCGGCGAGCAACCCGACGGGCAGCAGGTCCCGCACCCCGATACCGCTCGCGAGCCGCAGCGGCGTCAGGCGGATCACGAGCCAGGTGGTGCCCAGCACGCCGACGATCTTGCCGACGACGAGGCCGACCACGATTGCCGGGACGACGGGCTGGCCCAGCATGGCGGCCGGGCCTTCACCCTCGACGAGCGACACGCCGGCCGAGAAGAAGGCGAAGACCGGCAGCGCGATACCCGAGGACCAGGGCCGCAACCAGGCCTCGTACAGATGCGTGCGGGTGTCGGACTCGCCGTGCATCACAGCGGCGGGGACCATGAAGCCGCACAGCACGCCGGCGACCGTCGCGTGCACGCCCGACTCGTGCATGAAGACCCAGGCCAGGAACGCCAGCGGCAGCAGGACCCACCACTGCGGCCGCCGGCTCCGGACGTGCCAGCCGAACAGGGCCACGCAGACCAGCGCACCCAGCAGCGTCCACCAGTGGATCTCCTCCGTGTAGAAGACCGCGATGACGATGATCGCCAGGAGGTCGTCCACCACGGCGAGCGTGAGCAGGAACGTACGGATCGCGACGGGTAGGCCCTTGCCGAAGACGGCGAGCACCGCCAGGGCGAACGCGATGTCCGTCGCCGTCGGGATGGCCCAGCCGTGGATGAGGTCACCCGCGCCGAACGCGAAGATCATCCCCACGTACAGCAGCGCCGGCAGCACCATGCCGCCCACGGCGGCGATCATCGGGACGCCCGCTTCCTTGGGGCTGCGCAGACTGCCCGCCACGAACTCGTGCTTGAGCTCCACGCCGACGACGAAGAAGAAGATCGCGAGCAGGCCGTCGGCCGCCCAGTCGGCGAGAGTCAGGTCGAGGTGGACCGGCAGGCCCAGCAACTCCGCCGGCCCGAGGGTGGTCGCGGCGAACGCCTGGTAGGACTCCCGCCACGGCGAGTTGGCCCACAGCAGGGCGATGGCCGCCGCGCCGATGAGAAGTGCGCCGCCGGTCGTCTCGCGACTCACCCACCTCCGGAGCTTCTTGAGGGGGCCTGGGGCCTCGAGGTCGGCGGATGTGGTCACGCAAGCTCCTTGGGTCCCGGGGTGCGATCCAGCACCACAACCCTACCTGGAACGGGGCTTTGCCTGACCGCCGGTTCGCTCTGGGGCGAGCGTGGTTCTCGTCACGAAACGTCCCGTGACGAGCTCCTCAGGAGAGATCCCGGATCATCTCGCCGAGCCGGGTGATCGTGTTCCAGTTCCGGGCGGTCATCATGGTGCCCGCGGCCTTGTCGAGCGCCTCCGTGGTGAGCCTCGAGCGCCCGATCCCGTCGACGTAGTGCACGTAGACGACGCCCTCGGCCACCGCCACGTGCTCGCGCCCGGGATGCCGGAGGTCGAGGCGGGCGATCCCCGCCGCGTCGACCTCGCCGAACGGTACATGCACCTGTAGGTGCGAGGGGTCCTCGCGGGCGGCGGCGGGGAACGGGTTGCCGGCCGTGATCGCGCGGAGCCGGCCGACGGTGAGCGCGATGGCGGGTACCTCGGTCCCCACGCGGCCGGCCAGCCGGGCCGTGAGGAGGCGGGCGGCGTCGTCGGGCACGACGGCATCCGACGTTCCGGTCGTGAGGACGACGTTCCCGCTGTTGAGCAGCGTGCGCACGTCGGCGAAGCCGGCGTCGAGCGCGGCACCGCGCAGATCGGCCGCGGGGACGCGGCGGTTCGGCCCGAGGTTCACCCCGCGGAGCAGGACGACGAATGCAGCCATTCGGTTATCCTGTCGGATCGATGCGACAGGCGCCAACGCCGCGCCCGGGGGCGCGAGATTGGCAGGCGAAGGTCTCCGCTTGACTACTACTTGGCATTCAGGCCAAGAAGTTACCAAGATGTGAACAGTGTGTGACATCTCGCGACGCGCCCGGGTCGAGGGCTGGCCAGAACTTCCACGGCGGCGTACGTTCACGAACAAGGACGGCACCCAGTCGTCCTTCGGGAGGCCACCTATGGAGTTACCGCTCCGTGGAGGGGGTCGATCCCGACCCTGTGCCACGGTGTCGTGCGCCAGGGGCGGGCCGACCGCTCATCCACCAGCTTCGTGATCGACGACGTTGCTGCGAAGGCGCTTCGGCGCCGGAGGGAGCAGATGCCATGACCCGTTCCACCGTCACCTCCCAGATCGACACGGCCGGGGACGACTCCTCGGCCGGGGACGATCGCCGCACCTTCGTCGTCGACACCTCGGTGCTTCTCAGCGACCCGCGTGCCATGTTCCGGTTCGCCGAGCACGACGTCGTCCTCCCCGTCGTGGTCATCAGTGAGCTCGAGGCCAAGCGTCACCACGCCGAACTCGGCTACTTCGCCCGCAGCGCCCTGCGGATGCTCGACGGGCTGCGCGTGGAGCACGGCCGGCTCGACGCCCCCGTCCCCGTCGGCGACGTCGGTGGCACCCTTCGCGTCGAGCTGAACCACGTCGACCCGTCCGTCCTGCCGGCCGGCTTCCGGCTGGGCGACAACGACACCCGCATCCTGTCCGTGGCCGCCAACCTGGCCGCCGAGGGCGCCGACGTGACCGTGGTGTCCAAGGACCTGCCGATGCGGGTGAAGGCGTCGGCGGTCGGGCTCGCCGCCGAGGAGTACCGGGCGCAGCTCGCCGTCGAGTCCGGCTGGACCGGGATGCGCGAGCTCGACGTGAGCGACGAGCAGATGTCCGAGCTGTGGGAGTCCGAGAGCCTCGACCTCACGGCGCTCGACCCGGCGACGGTGGAGGCGGCCGGACCGCTGGTGGTGCACACCGGCGCGGTGGTGCACGCGCCCGGTGGCTCGGCGCTCGGGCGGGTCACCGCGGACAAGCGGCTGCGGCTCGTGCGGGGCGATCAGGAGGTGTTCGGCGTGCACGGGCGCTCCGCCGAGCAGCGCATCGCGATCGACCTGCTCCTGGACGAGTCGATCGGGATCGTCTCCCTCGGCGGGCGCGCCGGGACCGGCAAGTCGGCGCTCGCGCTGTGCGCGGGGCTGGAGTCCGTGCTCGAGCGCCGTCAGCACCGCAAGGTCGTGGTGTTCCGGCCGGTCTATGCCGTGGGCGGGCAGGATCTCGGCTACCTTCCCGGCACGGAGGCCGAGAAGATGAACCCGTGGGGGCAGGCCGTCTACGACACGCTGGAGGCGCTCGTCTCCAAGGACGTCGTGGACGAGGTGATCAGCCGCGAGATGCTTGAGGTGCTACCCCTCACGCACGTGCGCGGGCGGTCCCTGCACGACGCGTTCGTCATCGTCGACGAGGCACAGTCCCTCGAGCGGAACGTCCTGCTCACGGTGCTGTCCAGGATCGGCCAGAACGCGCGCGTGGTGCTCACCCACGACGTCGCGCAGCGGGACAACTTGCGGGTCGGCCGGCACGACGGCGTCGCGGCGGTGATCGAGACGCTCAAGGGGCACCCGCTGTTCGCGCACGTGACGCTGACGCGGTCCGAGCGGTCGCCGGTGGCGGCGCTGGTGACGGACATGTTGGAGAAGCTCGAGGTGTGAGCGGGTGCGGTGGTGAGTGGTGAGCGGGTGGGCCCGCGCCGCGCGGTGAGCGCGGAGGCGGGCCCACCGGTGAGCACGGTGGTGAGCACGGCGCCGAGCGCGGCGAAGAGGCGCACTCCCGGACGGAAGCCCCCCAGCCCCGCGAGTCCGGTAGTGCGCCTCTTCTGTGTGCGTCCTACGTGAGCGAGCGTAGCACCTTAGGTAAGGCTAACCAAACCTGAAGGTGGGATCGCTGACGTGCCGTCGTCGCTGCCGTGCCGTCGGACCTGTGTTGTCGGGCCCGTGTCGTCAGGACGGCGTCGGCCTCGCGGGGCCGGCGTCGTCAGGCCTGCGGCGGGCGGGTCATCTTCAGCACGTCGAGTGCCTCGTCGAGCTGTGCCTCGGTGATCTCCCCCCGCTCGACGAAACCGAGGTCGATCACGGCCTCGCGGACGGTGAGCTTGTTCGCGACCGAGTACTTGGCGATCTTCGCGGCGGCCTCGTAGCCGATCACGCGATTCAGCGGCGTGACGATGGACGGCGACGACCCGGCGAGCGCGGCGGCGCGCTCCACGTTCGCGGTGATGCCGGAGACCGTCTTGTCGGCGAGTACGCGGGACGCGTTCGACAGCAGGCGGATCGACTCCAGCACGCCCTGGGCGATGACCGGGATCTGCACGTTGAGTTCGAAGGAACCCGATGCGCCGGCCCATGCCACGGTCGCGTCGTTGCCGATCACGCGGGCGCCCACCATGAGCACGGCCTCCGGGATCACCGGGTTCACCTTGCCCGGCATGATGGACGACCCCGGCTGCAGGTCCGGCAGCGCGATCTCGCCGAGACCGGTGTTCGGGCCCGAGCCCATCCAGCGCAGGTCGTTGCAGATCTTCGTGAGCGACACGGCGATCGTGCGCAGCGCCCCGCTCAGCTCCACGAGACCGTCGCGTGCGGACTGCGCCTCGAAGTGGTCGCGCGCCTCGGTGATCGGCAGGCCGGTGTCCTGCGCGAGCAGCTCGATGACTCGCTGCGGGAAGCCGGCCGGTGTGTTGATGCCGGTGCCGACGGCGGTGCCGCCCTGCGGGACCTCGGCGGCGCGAGGCAGCGCGGCCTCGACGCGCTCGATGCCGTATCGGATCGCGGCCGCGTAGCCGCCGAACTCCTGGCCGAGCGTCACGGGCGTGGCGTCCATGAGGTGCGTGCGGCCGGACTTGACGACCTCCGCGAACTCCTCGGACTTCGCGGCCAGCGCGTCCGAGAGGTGCCTCAGGGCAGGGACCAGGTCGTTCACGATGCCCGACGTCGCCGCCACGTGCACCGAGGTGGGGAACACGTCGTTCGACGACTGGGACGCGTTGACGTGGTCGTTCGGGTGTACGTCCTTGCCCAGCGCCTGCGTGGCGAGCGTGGCCAGCACCTCGTTCGTGTTCATGTTCGACGACGTGCCCGACCCGGTCTGGTAGACGTCCACCGGGAAGTGGGCGTCGAACTCGCCGGAGGCCACCCGGTCCGCGGCGGCGACGATCGCGTCGGCGATGTCCTGGTCGAGCACGCCCAGCTCGGCGTTGGCCTGTGCGGCGGCCTTCTTCACGCGGGCGAGCGCCTCGATGTGGGCGCGCTCGAGCGGCGTGCCGGAGATCGGGAAGTTCTCCACGGCGCGCTGCGTCTGGGCGCGGTACAGGGCGTCCTTCGGGACGCGGACCTCCCCCATCGTGTCGTGCTCGATGCGGTACTCGGTCTCCTCGGCGGCGCCGGACGGCGCGGGGACGGCGGTGTCGGAACTCATGGCTCTATCGTGCCGCAGCCTCGCCCCCGCGACGTACCCGCGCGCGTGACTCGTGTCACCTGCTCGAGCCCGTGTCACAGATCCGCGGTGGTCCCGGTCAGGACTCGCGACGGGCCGCTCGGCTCGTGCCGAGAACGGGCCTGCCGGAGTGCACGCCCGAGAGCGAAGAGGGAGCACACCATGAAGATCGTGGTCATCGGAGGCACCGGCCTGGTCGGCAGTCAGGTGGTCGACCGCCTGAAGGGCCGGCACGAGGTCGTCGCCGCCTCACCGCAGACGGGCGTGGACACCGTGACCGGGGCGGGCCTGGCGGGGGCTCTCGAGGGCGCACAGGTGGTGGTTGACCTGAGCAACTCGCCGTCGTTCGCCGAGGAGGACGCCACGCGCTTCTTCCGGGAGTCGACCAGCAACCTGCTGAACGCCGAGGCGCAGGCCGGGGTCCGGCATCACGTGATCCTCTCGATCGTCGGCGCCGAGGGTATCGATTCCGGCTACATGCGGGCCAAGGTCGTGCAGGAGGACCTGGTCAAGGCCTCGGAAGCGGGCTGGTCGATCGTGCGGTCCACCCAGTTCCTCGAGTTCCTCGGCTCGATCGCCGATGCGGCGACCGTCGACGGCGTGGTCCACATGGCGCCGGTCCGCTTCCAGCCGATCGCGTCCGCGGACGTCGCCAGGATCGTGGCCGAGGTCGCGGCCGGTGCGCCGCTGGCAGGGACGGTCGAGATCGCCGGGCCGAAGGTGTTCGCCTTCGACGAGATCGTGCGTACGCACCTCGCGTCGCACGGCGACCGGCGCCGGGTGCTCACCGACCCCGGCGCGACGTACTTCGGCGCGCCGCTCACGGACGGCGAGCTCGTACCCGCCGGGCCCGCGCGGCTCGGCGAGATCAGCTACGAGGCGTGGCGGGCGGCCCAGGCGTAGCGTCCTCGCCCGCGCCGGCCACCGTCGGGTGGCCGGCGCGGGAGCGCCGGAGCGGTTCGAGCTTGGCGGGGTTCAGCTGCCACAGGAGTTCGTGGACGCCCTCGTCGGAGGCCTTGACGACCAGGACGCCGACCAGCTCACCGTCACGTTCCATGCCGAGCGCGGCGTCCCCGTTGACCTCCAGCGGGAACACGGTGATGCCCTCCCAGAAGGTCTCGGCGTACGCGGACAGGAGGCGGGCCACCTTGGACCGGCCAGTGACCGCGACCCGGGCGACCTGCTTCACCTTTCCGTCGCTGTCGGCGCGGGTGACGACGTCCGCGGCGAGGAGGCCTTCGAGCCGCTCGACATCGCCCGCCCGGGCGGCGGCGAGGAAGGCGGCGAGCAGGTCGCGGCGTGCCGTCGCGCTCACCGCGCTCACCGCGATTCGCCGTTCCGTGGCGAGATGCCTGCGAGCCCGGCTCACCAGCTGCCGGGTGGCCGCCGGGGAGGTGTCCAGGATCCGCGCGATCTCGGGATACTCGTAGTCGAACGCCTCGCGCAGCACGTACGCGGCGCGCTCGGTGGGCGTCAGGCGCTCGAGCAGGACGAGCACGGCGACATCCAGAGCCTCGGCCCGCTCGGCACCCAGCGTGGGATCGGCGCTGGTGTCCACGGGCTCGGGGAGCCAGGGACCGGTGTACGTCTCGCGCCGGGATCGTGCGCTCTGCAGCACGTTGATCGCCAGGCGGGTCGTGATCGTCGTGAGCAATGCCTGCGGGCTGAGCACCACCGACCGGTCCGTCGTCTGCCACCTCACCCAGGCGTCCTGTACGACGTCCTCGGCATCGGCGGCGGAGCCCAGGATCCGGTACGCGATGCCGAACAACCGCTGACGTGCGGCGACGAAGATCGCCGCCGCGTCGTCGAGCCCGTCGTCGGAGGGCGCGTCCCCGCGACCTGTCATCGCGATCCCCGGACGGTGGCGGAACTCATGGCCTCATCGTGCCGCATCGTCGCGTGAGGTTCGCGATGACAGCGCTCGAGCGACACCGGTCACGTGGCCGGCTCCTCCCCGACGTCGCCGAGCGCGTGGATCAGGCGGGCCGCGCCCTCCGACAGGTCGTACTCCACGCCGACGACGGCGCACCGGCCCTCCGCGACGGCCGACGCCAGCCCTGCCGAGTACCCGTGCAGCATCCCCACCGTGTGCTTCACGTGCTCGCGGCGCAGCACGTCCTGGTCGGACAGAGCGCCCACGTCGGTTCCCGGGCTGCCCGACGTGATGTTCACGATCGACGGGATCACCCGGTCCACGACCGCGCGGACGAACCCGCCCTGCTGCTCGCCCGTGGCCAGGGTGTGCGCGGCCGCGGCCACCGCGCCGCA
This sequence comes from Myceligenerans pegani, assembly GCF_014892515.1. GTDB lineage: Bacteria > Actinomycetota > Actinomycetes > Actinomycetales > Cellulomonadaceae > Myceligenerans > Myceligenerans pegani. Next base: position 115,665 of record NZ_JADBGR010000077.1, on the reverse strand, counting down.
CGAGTCGTGCCCGAGCACGACCACGAGCGACGCTCCCAGGACGTCGACCCCGTACTCGATCGAGCCGATCACCGTCGTGTCGAGCACGTGCCCCGCGGTCCGGACCACGAACACGTCGCCAAGGCCCTGGTCGAAGATGATCTCCGCGGCGACCCGCGAGTCCGAGCAGCCGAAGATCACCGTGTGCGGATGCTGGGCCGCCTTCAGCTCCGCCCGCCGGGCGGCGTTCTGCGAGGGGTGGGCCGGCGCGTCGCTCACGAACCTGTCGTTGCCCGTGCGCAGGCGCTTCCATGCCTCCTGCGGTGTCAGCCGTTCGATGTCCGTCATGCGTGGAATTCCTCCGTCGTGCCTGCCGCGTCCGTGCCCGCTGATTCCGTGCCCACTGCGTCCGTGCCCGTCGATTCCGTGCCTGCCGCGTCCGTGGCGACTGCGCCGCCGATCATGCCTCCAGCTCCGCTCGCCGCGGCGGGTTGGCGCCTGCACGCGACACGGTGATCGCGGCGACGGCCACGCACTGCTCCAGGATCGCGGACAGCGTGTCCGGTCCGATGGCGCGCAACGCGTCCCGGCGGGCGGCGCCCAGCAGGTCGTGACCCCACAGGCCGTCGATCAGGGCACCCATGAACGAGTCCCCGGCCCCGACCGTGTCCACCACCCGCGCGGCAGGCGCCTTCACCTCGACCTCGCCGCCCGCCGTGAGCGCGACCGCCCCGTCACCGCCCCTCGTCACCACCACGAGAGCGGGCCCCTCCTGCCCCGGCGCCCGGGCGGCGCCACCGGCCGCGCCGGCCCGCCAGGCGCGGGCCGCCTCGACCGGGTCCTGCCCCGGGTACAGCCACCCGAGATCCTCGTCGCTGACCTTGACCACGTCGGACAGCGCGACGAGCGTCTCGATCCGCTCCCGCGCGGCATCCGCCGACCCCATGATCACCGGGCGCGCGTTCGGGTCGTACGTGATGGTCGCCGTCGCCCGCGCGGCCTCCACCAGCGCACGCACCTGGCTGCCGCCCGGCTCCAGCACCGCCGCGATCGAGCCCGTGTGCACCGCGAGCGTCTCCGGGCCGGCGGCCGTCTCTTCCGGGACCCGCCACGTGAGGTCGAACTCGTAGGTGGCCGAGCCGCCGTCGTCGAGCGTCGCCACCGCCACGCTCGTACGCTCCGCCGCGTCGCTGCCGTCGGCGAGAGCGACGTCCGACTCCGCGAGCCACGCGCGCACCGCGTCCCCGCGCTCGTCGCGGCCCAGCCACGTCGCGAGCCGGACGTCCCGGCCCAGACGCCCCAGCGTCAGCGCGACGTTGGCGATGCTGCCGCCGGGATGCTCGGCCGCGGAACCGTCCGGGCGATGAACCTCGTCCACCAGGGCCTCGCCCACGGCGAGCACATGGCTGCTCATTCGGTGACCTCGCTGTCGTTCGTCGGAGCCGTCGACGTGGTCGTCGACGCGGCTGATGTACCCGTGCCGTCACTCGACGCCGCCTGCGCGGCCGCGAGACGCTCGCGGGCCCCGTCGAGCCACTCCTGGCACCGTGTGGCCAGGGCCTCGCCGCGCTCCCACAGCGCGAGCGAGTCCTCCAGCGGCTCCCCGCCGGCCTCCAGGCGCTGGACCACGCGGACGAGCTCGTCCCGCGCCTGCTCGTAGGACAGGCCGGCGACATCGGGTGCGTCGGTGTTCTTGGCGTCGGTGTTCACGGGGAACAGTCAACAACACGTCACCGACATCCGGTGCGCGTTGTCCACAGGCACGAGAAATGCGCTTGGTCACCCGGACCCGAACGACGACCATGTGCTCATGGGTCACCTGGAAGCCGCGCACCTCGAGTACTACCTTCCCGACGGCAGGGCTCTGCTCGGCGACGTGTCGTTCCGGGTGGGAGAGGGCAGCGCCACCGCCCTGGTGGGGCCCAACGGCGCGGGCAAGACCACCCTCCTGAGGCTCCTCACCGGCGAACTCGTCCCCGACGGCGGCAGCGTCGCCGTCACCGGAGGTCTCGGCGTCATGCGGCAGTTCATCGGATCCGTCCGGGACGAGAGCACGGTGCGCGACCTGCTCGCCTCGGTCTCCACGCCGCGCATCCGGGACGCCGCCCGCGCCGTCGACGAGGCCGAGCACGCCATGATGACGGCGGAGGACGACGCCGACCAGACGCGCGTGCAGATGGCCTATGCGCAGGCGCTCGCGGACTGGGGGGAGGCCGGCGGCTACGAGGCGGAGACGCTGTGGGACGTGTGCACGACGGCGGCGCTCGGGGTGCCCTACGAGCGTGCGCAGTTCCGCGAGGTACGCACCCTGTCCGGCGGTGAGCAGAAGCGGCTCGTGCTGGAGGCGCTGCTGCGGGGCATCGACGAGGTGCTGCTGCTCGACGAGCCGGACAACTACCTCGACGTGCCGGGCAAGCGCTGGCTGGAGGAGCGGCTGCGGGAGACCCGCAAGACCGTGCTGTTCGTGTCCCACGATCGCGAACTGCTCGCACGGGCCGCGGACCGGATCGTGTCCCTGGAGCCGGGTCCGGCTGGGGCCGACGCCTGGGTGCACGGCGCCTCCTTCGAGACGTTCCACGAGGCACGGCGCGAGCGGTTCGCGCGTTTCGAGGAACTGCGGCGGCGCTGGGACGAGAAGCACGCGCAGCTCCGGAAGCTGGTGCTGACCCTGCGACAGCAGGCGGCGAACAGTCCCGACATGGCGTCGCGGTACCGGGCCGCCCAGACGCGCCTGCGGAAGTTCGAGGAGGCCGGACCGCCGCCGGAGCCACCCCGCGAGCAGGACATCACCATGCGCCTGCACGGCGGGCGCACCGGCCTGCGGGCGGTGACCTGTACCGGGCTCGAGTTGACGGGCCTGATGAAGCCGTTCGACCTCGAGGTCTTCTTCGGGGAGCGGGTGGCCGTGCTCGGCTCGAACGGCTCCGGCAAGTCGCACTTCCTGCGGTTGCTGGCGGGGGACGAGGTGGTACACCAGGGCAACTGGAAGCTCGGCGCGCGTGTCGTGCCGGGGCATTTCGCGCAGACCCACGCGCATCCGGAGCTGGCCGGCCGGACACTGCTCGACATCCTGTGGACCGATCATGCCCAGGACCGGGGCAAGGCCATGTCCCGGCTGCGCCGGTACGAACTGACCGGCGCGGCGGAGCGGCCCTTCGACCGCCTGTCGGGCGGGCAGCAGGCCAGGTTCCAGATCCTGCTCCTCGAACTCGCCGGGTGCACCGCGCTGCTGCTCGACGAGCCGACCGACAACCTCGACCTCGAATCGGCCGAGGCGTTGCAGGAGGGCCTGGAGGCGTTCGAGGGCACGGTTCTCGCGGTCACGCACGACCGCTGGTTCGCCCGGTCCTTCGACCGGTACCTGGTGTTCGGGTCCGACGGCGTCGTACGGGAGACCTCTGAGCCGGTGTGGGACGAGCGGCGAGTGGAGCGGGAGCGATGAGCGGCGCGACGCCGCCCGGGCGTGAACCGGCCAACGAGTTCGACCACCCCGTGGTGGCCGGCCTCTACGACGTGCTCGACCCCGACCGCAGCGACCTGGACATGTATGTCGCCCTCGCCGACGAGGTGGGTGCCCGGAGCGTGATCGACGTCGGCTCCGGGACCGGCGTCTTCGCGCTCCGCCTGGCGGAACGCGGGATGGACGTGGTCGGCGTGGAGCCGGCGGGGGAGATGCTGGCCGTCGGGCGGAGCAAGCCCGGCGCCGACGCCGTCCGGTGGGTGCACGGCGACGCGACGGCGGTGCCGGAGGGTGACGCGGACCTCGCGACGATGACCGCGAACGTCGCCCAGGTCTTCACCACGGACGAGGCGTGGGCGGCGGCGCTCGCGGCCGTTCGCGCCGCCCTGCGTCCCGGGGGGACCCTCGCGTTCGAGACGCGTGTTCCCGAGGTCCGCGCGTGGGAGTCCTGGACGCCGGAGCGGACCTTCGCGCGGACCGATGTGCCGGGTCTCGGGCCCGTGGAGGAATGGATCCGCCTCGACGAGGTGGCCCTTCCGCTGGTCACGTTCACGTCGACCACCCGGATGCCCGACGGGGTCGAGGTCGTCGCGGTCTCCACGCTGCGGTTCCGTGATCGCGAGGAGCTCGAGACGTCGCTGCGCGCCGCCGGGTTCGACGGGGTCGAGGTGCGCGACCTGGCCTACGCGCCCGGGAAGGGCTGGCTCTTCGTCGCCCGTGCGACGTGAGGGAAGGCCGTTCCGGTTGCGCCGATGCTGGCCACGAGGCATTCTGAGGAATTTGCCGGAAGTGCTGTGACATCTGGCGTCTCCGCGCGTCTTGAGGGACATGCGGGACACACTTCAGGCCATCGGATGCCCCGAGACGCGCGCCGCGATGCGGGAGTACCTCAGACACCAGATCTTGCCCTGCCGGCGTCGCCGGATCGAGGACCACCTCGTGGGCTGCCCCGGCTGCATCCGGGAATTCGTCGAACTCCGGGAGTCGTACTGGATGGCCGGCGCCGGCAGCCACGCCGGCCTCGTCGCGGCCGCATAGCGACGCGGGCGTTCGGGTTCGCGGACCGGCGCGGAGCCGGCGTGGCTGTCTCGTAGCCGCTTTCTGGGTGGCCGCGCCGCCGCCCGGGCAGGCGTGCTCCGCCTGCCCGGGCGCCGAAGCGCGCGTCGACGGCCCGGCCGAGAAGTGGTCAGGTCAGGCTGCCGAAGAAAGCGCGGATGTCGTCTGCGAGGAGCCCGGGCTCCTCCATCGCGGGGAAGTGGCCGCCCTCGGTGAACTCGCTGAAGTGGCCGATCGCGTTCCACGGATCCATCGCGCGGCGCATCAGCGGGTGGGTGTCGAACACCGCCCAGCCCGACGGCACACCGGAAGCCATGGCCCACTCGAGTCCCGAGTGCTCGGCCTCGTAGTAGAACTGTGCGCTCGACGCGCCGCTTCGGGTGAACCAGTACAGGCTGATGTTGGCGAGGAGCTGGTCGCGGTCGACCGCCTCGTCGGACGTCCTCGAGGCGGGGTTGGTCCACGTCTGGAACTTCTCCGCGATCCACGCGAGCTGACCGGCCGGTGAGTCGGTGAGCGCCGGCCCGATCGTGTCGGGGCGGTGGTTCTGCATCTCGAAGTACCCGCGCTCGGCGAGGTCCTTGGTGCGCACCTCCTCGATCTGCGCGATCTCGTCGTCGGACAGGCCGTCCGGGTAGGGGAACTTGTCGCCGACCATCCCGAGCGACCGGCCGTCGCTGCCGACGTGCGTGCCGATGACCCGCTCCGGGTAGACCGCCGCGAGCCGGCCGGTGATGCCGGCGCCGATGTCGGTGCCATGGGCGGCGAACCGTTCGTACCCGAGCCGCGTCATGATCTCGGCGTAGGCGTCCGCGGTCCGTGCCAGTTCCCAGCCGGTTCCGGACAGCGGCGTGGAGAAGCCGAAGCCGGGCAGCGACGGGATCACGATGTGGAACTCGTCGGTCAGCAGCGGGATCAGCTGCTGGTACTCGACGAACGAGCCGGGCCAGCCGTGGTTCAGGATGAGCGGGGTGGCGTCCGGGTTCGCCGAGCGCACGTGGACGACGTGGAAGGCCTGTCCGTCGACCACGGTCGTGAACTGTTCGTACTCGTTGAGCGCCGCCTCCTGGGCACGCCAGTCGAACCCGTCACGCCAGTAGTCCGCGAGTTCCTTCAGATACACCAGCGGGATGCCGCGGCTGAAGTCGGTACGGTCCTCGCGGCCCGGGACAGGGAACGGCCAGCGCGTCTCCGCGAGCCGGCGGTGCAGGTCGTCGATGTCGGCCTGCGGGATGTCGATGCGGAAGGGGATGAGTGCCGTGTTCTCGTTCATGACATCAACGCTTCCACCGATTGCGGCAGGTTTCCTTCCGCGATAGCTGAAATGATCGTGCGCATGTTGGAGACCTCCGCCCGCCTGCTCGAACTGCTCTCGCTGCTCCAGCTCAGGCGCGACTGGACGAGTGCCGAACTGGCCGACCGGCTCGGCGTGAGCACCAGGACGGTGCGCGCCGACGTCACGAAGCTGCGCTCGCTCGGCTACCCCGTGGACGCGCGTCCCGGGGTGGCAGGCGGGTACCGGCTGGCGGCGGGGACGGCGATGCCGCCGCTGCTGCTCGACGACGACGAGGCGGTCGCTGTCGCGGTCGGCCTGGGGACCGTGGCCACGGGCCGGCTCGGTGTCGAGGAGACGTCGCTCACGGCACTGGCGAAGCTGGAGCAGGTGCTGCCGTCGCGCCTGCGTCGCCGTGTCGAGGCGGTGCGGGAGGCGACGAGCGTCGTTCCGGGGGCCGATGTGCCGCTCGACGTCTCGGTGCTCGGCGTGGTCGCGGCGGCGATCCGCGGCCACGAGCGCCTCCGGTTCGGGTACACGAAGCCCGGGGGCAGCGAAACGGCGCGCCACACCGAACCGCAGCGACTGGTGAGCTGGGGGTCGCGGTGGTACCTGCTCGCGTGGGATCTGGACCGGGACGACTGGCGGGTCTTCCGGGTCGACCGCATGGTTCCGCGTCCCCCGACCGGCGTGCGGTTCCGGCCGCGCGTGATCCCGGAGGACAAGGTCGTCGAGTACGTCGTCGGCCGGGTCAACAAGGCGGCCTGGAAGTACCGCGCCCGGGTGCTCGTGCACGCTCCCGCCGCCGAGGTCGCCGCGACGGTGCTCACTCCGCTCGACATCGAGGTGGTGGACGAGTCCTCGTGCCGCGTCGAACTGGGCTCGGACGATCCGGACCGGCTCGCGCTGTGGATGACACAGCTGGGAGCCGACATCGAGATCATCGAGGGCGACGAACTAGCGGCGGCCTTCGACCGCCTCGCCGACAGGTTCCGCCGCGCGGCGGGCAGCGCATTCACACCCGGCTACCGTGACTGAGCGGCATGAAGCACTGCGCCGACCAGCCGCTCTGCGCCGCGTGACGCGGGGCCGGGTCACGCCGTAGCCGCCCAGGCGCGCTGCTCGGTGGAGATGCCCCGGATGATCCCGATCCACAGAGCGCAGCCGGGGACCGCGAGAGCGGCGGTGAGCGTCCCTGATGTGATCGCGATCTGCGGGTCGGTGCTGTCGTAGAACGTGACGCCCATGCACAACCAGCAGGCCCACCAGACGCCGAGACCCGCCGGCCGGAACGCGCCGGACGCGACACGGACGTCGCGCACCACCTGGTACGGGAACCAGAGCGCGACCACCGGGACGACCCAGCCGAGCCAGGCCCAGATCCGCCCGCGGTCGTGCACATCCTCGGCGGTCATGGCCTCGGCGACCACCCTGCTGCGATGCAGCCAGAGACAGGAGACGACGTAGGTCGTCACGATGATCAACACCTCGAGCGGCGACGTCGCGAAGAAGCCGAGCCGGAAGCCCACCTGGCTCTGCACCCCGAAATTGACCGCGCTCTGCGTCGTGCCGAACAGCAGCCCGAGCGGTCGCACCGCCAGCATGAGGGTGTACGCGACTGCGACCACGATCGCAGCGTTCGTCAGCCGTGCCGGAACTGTGGGCAGCGGCGTTGCGGGCAGCGCGGTCATCGAATCTCCAGGGTCGGCGAAATTCGTCGCCGACCAGGCTTCCCGGCACACCGTCGGACAACGTAGCAGGGTACGAGGTGCCCAGCGGTCAGGAGATGCCGCGGAAGAAGGTGCGGATGTCGTCGGCGAGCAGCCGGGGTGCCTCCATCGCGGGGAAGTGGCCGCCCTCGGTGAACTCGCTCCAGTGGCCGATAGCGTTCGACGGGTCCAGCACGCGGCGCAGGAGCGGGTGGGTGTCGAACACCGCCCAGCCGGACGGCACGCTCGACGGCGCGATCCAGCTGAGTTCCGAGTGCTCGGCCTCGTAGTAGAACTGTGCGCTCGACGCGCCGCTGCGGGTGAACCAGTACAGGCTGATGTTGGTGAGGAGCTGGTCGCGGTCGACCGTCTCGTCGGGCATGCGGTACGCGCCGCCGGCCCAGGTCTTGAACTTCTCGGCGATCCACGCGAGCTGACCGACGGGCGAGTCCACGAGTGCCGCGCCGATCGTGTCGGGGCGGTGGTTCTGCATCACGTAGTACCCGCGATCGGCGGCGCCTCTGGCGCGCACCTCCTCGATCCGGGCGATCTCGTCGTCCGACAGGCCGTCGGGGTAGGGGAACTTCTCGCCGACCAGCCCGAGCGTCTGCCCGTCACTGCCGATGTGCGTACCGATGACTCGCTCCGGGTACATCGTTGCGAGGTTGGCGGTGGTTCCCGCCCCGATGTCGGTGCCGTGCGCGGCGAACCGCTCGTACCCGAGCCGCGTCATGATCTCGGCGTAGGCCCTCGTCGTCCGTGCCAGTTCCCAGCCCGTTCCCGACAGCGGGGTCGAGAAGCCGAAGCCGGGCAGCGACGGGATCACGATGTGGAACTCGTCGGTCAGCAGCGGGACGAGGCGCTGGTACTCGACGAAGGAGCCCGGCCAGCCGTGGTTCAGGATGAGGGGAGTGGCCCCTGGGTTCGCCGAGCGCACGTGGACGACGTGGAAGGTCTGTCCGTCGACCACGGTCGTGAGCTGCTCGTACTTGTTGAGCGCCGCCTCCGTCGCGCGCCAGTCGAACTCGTTGTGCCAGTGGTCGGCGAGATCCTCGAGGTAGGCCCGGGGCGTGCCGCGGCTGAAGTCGGTACAGTCCTCCCGCCCGGGGACGGAAAGCGGCCAGCGCGTCTCCGCGAGCCGGCGGTGCAGGTCGTCGATGTCGGCCTGGGGGATGTCGATGCGGAACGGGGTGAGTGCGGTGTTCTCGGTCATGACACCGACGCTCCCAGGTATCGCGGCACGATCGCTTCCGCTATTTCCGTGCTCGTACATGCTCACGCCGTCGTGGTCGCCGCGAGGGTCGCCACTCGGTCGACGTCGGGCCGCCCGACGGCTTCAGTCGCCGATCGAGGTGACCTCCGCGTCCAGGCTGCCGTCGGCCAGGCGGACGTGGACGTCGTCGCCGACGACGACGTCGCCGGGCGTGCGGACCACGCGCCCGTCCGTGCGCTGGACGACGGCGTAGCCTCGCTCCAGGGTCGACGCCGGCGACAGGGCGCGGACCTGCGCTTCGAGTCGGCCGATCTCGCCCGAGGCGCGGAGCAGGAGCGCGTTGAGCGCGTGCCGCGCGTGCCCGATCGCCTGGACCACCTCCCGCTCGCGGGCCTCCAGCATGGTGTGCGGCGCGGCGAGCACGGGCCGGGAGCGGACGCCGTCGAGCCCGTGCTGTTCACGGTTCAGGATCGCCGTGATCGCACCGCGGATGCGCTGCCGGGCCTGCGTCAGGCGCTGCCGCTCCTCGGACACGTCCGGCACGATGCACTTGGCTGCGTCCGTGGGGGTGGACGCGCGCAGATCGGCGACGAGATCGAGGAGCGGGGCGTCCGTCTCGTGGCCGATGGCGCTCACCAGCGGGGTGCGGCAGGCCGCGGCTGCCCGGACGAGTGCCTCGTTGGAGAAGGGGAGCAGGTCCTCGACGGAACCTCCGCCGCGGGCCACGACGATCACCTCGACGTCGTCCCGCTCGTCGAGCTCCTGGATCGCGCGGCTCACCTCGGGCACGGCGCCCACGCCCTGCACGGCGACCTCGCGGATCTCGAACCGCACCTGGGGCCAGCGGGCGCGGGCGTTGACGACGACGTCGTGCTCGGCCTTGGACTCGCGACCGCAGACCAGGCCGACGACGGCCGGCAGGAACGGCAGCGGCCGCTTGCGGTCGAGGTCGAACAAGCCCTCGGCGGCCAGGACGCGCTTGAGCTCCTCGATGCGGGCGAGGAGCTCGCCGACACCCACGGCCCGGATGTCGTTCGCCTGCATCTGCAAGGTGCCGCGCTTGATCCAGAACGTGGGCTTCGCGCGCACGACGACGTGATCGCCCTCGGCAGGGACCTTCGCCAGGCGGGCCAGCGCGCTGGAGAAGATCGTGACGGGCAGGGAGACGTCGCGATCGGCGTCGCGCAGCGTGAGGAACTGCATGCCCGCGCCGGGGCGGGGGTTGAACTGGACCACCTGGCCCTCGACCCACACCGGCGGCATCCGGTCGATGTAGCCCTTGATCTTGTCCGACAGGACACGCACCGGCCACGGGCGGCTCGCGCTCGTGTCGGCGGCCATCTCGGGAAGCGGCAGCTGGGCGGTGGTCGGGTCGGTCACAGGAACCATCCTGCACGGAGTGGCTGACATCCGGCGGGTTCGCACGCCGGTTGTCCACAGGCGTCCGGCGGCGGCGACGTGGGGCGCCCGTGTGCATCTTGCGTAGGGTCGACGACGTCACACGGGCTGCCCGGTCCGACGGCGCCGGACGGCCCATAGACTGGCGGACGTGACTTCCGGAACGTCCACCCTGACCAAGCGCGTCCTCCTGGCCGCGCCCCGCGGGTACTGCGCGGGCGTCGATCGCGCCGTCGTCGCCGTCGAGAAGGCCCTGGAGACCTACGGGGCGCCGGTGTACGTGCGCAAGGAGATCGTGCACAACAAGTACGTGGTGGAGACCCTCAGCGAGCGCGGGGCGATCTTCGTCAACGAGACCGACGAGGTGCCCGAGGGCGCCCGCCTGGTGTTCTCGGCCCACGGCGTGTCACCGGCGGTACGTGAGTCGGCGGCGGCCCGCAGCCTGGACACCATCGACGCCACCTGCCCCCTGGTCACGAAGGTGCACAAGGAGGCCGTCCGCTTCGCGAAGGACGACTACGACATCCTCCTGATCGGCCACACCGGGCACGAGGAGGTCGAGGGGACCGCGGGCGAGGCGCCCGACCACGTGCAGGTGGTGAACTCGCCCGACGAGGTCGACCAGGTCACGGTGCGCGACCCGGCGAAGGTCGTGTGGATCTCGCAGACCACGCTGTCGGTGGACGAGACCATGGAGACGGTCCGCCGGCTGCGGGAGAGGTTCCCGTCGCTGCAGGACCCGCCCAGCGACGACATCTGCTACGCCACGCAGAACCGCCAGGTCGCGGTGAAGAAGCTGGCGCCGGAGTGCGACGTCGTGATCGTCGTGGGCTCGGCGAACTCGTCGAACTCGGTCCGGCTCGTCGAGGTCGCGCTCCAGGCGGGAGCACGGTCGGCGTACCGCGTGGACCGCTCCTCCGAGATCGACGAGGCGTGGCTGGAGGGCGCGACGACGGTCGGCGTGACCTCGGGCGCGTCCGTCCCGGAGATCCTGGTGCGTGATGTCCTGGCGCTCCTGGAGGGCCGCGGCTTCGACGACGTCCAGGAGGTGCGGACCGCGACGGAGGACCTCATGTTCTCCCTGCCGCGCGAGCTGCGGGCCGGTCTGAAGGCCGCCGGTGCGGACGACAAGCGCCCGCACAAGGAGTCCCGCAAGGAGCTCCCGCTCGCCTGACCGCACCTGACGACGGGGTTGCCGGGGCCACGGTCCGGGCGATGTTGCCGTCCGCCTACCCGCTCAGGTCCGGCGAGGCCGTAGTGCCACCCACCCGGCCAGGAGCACGATCGCCAGCATGACGGCGTTGTGGAGGTACTTCGGGCCGGGCGCCACGTCCCCGAGCAGGGGGAAATAGCGAGCAGGCCGAGGACGCGGAGTGGCTTCGAGCGGTCCCTGTCGACGGTTCCGGGCGCTCCGGCCTGGGCTGCGGGCGTGGACTGCACCTTCAGCTACCGGCTGCCTGCGACCGGTTCGTCCTCTCCGCCTCGGCCAGGGCGCGCTGGTCGCTGGCCGCGAGCTCGGTGACCTCCACCTGCTGGACGACGACCGTGTCGATCGTCTCGGCGCCGGGGGAACGCGCGGTCTTCGTGCCGGCCTGCTTCCCGGTGCCGTTCTGCCCGGCGCCGTCCTGTGTCGCCCCATCCCGGTCCGCGGTGTCGCGCGCCGACTCGATCGCCACGACCCCGCCCTCGTCGGCGACGAGGAGCTCCGACTTCGTGATCGGGCGCGGGAACTCCTCGATCTCGCGTGGCTCCGCGATCGCGTCCTTGGGGTCGACCACCTCGAGCGCCACCATCTTGCGCGCGGAGCTGAGCACGTTGCGCTCCAGCGACCCGATGAGCTTGTTGTAGTCCTTGGTCGAGCTCTCCAGCGACCGGCCCATCTTCGTGATGTGGCTCGTCATCGTGACGAGCCGCGAGTGCAGCTCCTTGCCGACCTGGTGCACCTGCGCCGCGTTCTCGGCAAGGGCCTCCTGCCGCCACGCGAAGGCGACGGTGCGCAGCAGGGCGACCAGGGTCATCGGCGTGGCGAGGATGACGTTCTTCCGCGCGGCGTACTCCAGCAGATCGGGCTGCTGCTCGACCGCGGCCGAGAGGAATGCCTCGGCCGGGACGAACATGACCACGAACTCCGGCGCCGAGTCGAACTGCGCCCAGTACTTCTTGCCCGCCAGCTCGTCGACGTGCTTGCGCATGTGCTTCACGTGCGCCTCCAGGAGCTGCTCCCGGCGGTGCACGTCGTCGGTCTGCTGCGCCTCGAGGTAGCGGATGAACGCGACCTTCGAGTCGACCACGACGTTCTTGGCCCCGGCCAGGTGGATCACCATGTCCGGCCGCAGCACGCCGGTGTCCGAGGTGAACTCGTCCTGCTCCGTGAAGTCGACCCGGTTGAGCATGCCGGCGGCCTCGACCGTGCGGCGGAGCTGCAGCTCGCCCCACGCCCCACGGACCTCCGACGTGCGGAGCGCGGCCACCAGGTCGCTCGTCCCGCTCCGCAGCTTCGCGGACTCCTCGGCGACCTGACGCAGCTGCTCGGTCAGCTGCCCGTGCCCCAGGGCACGCGCCTTCTCGGCCTCCTCGACCTGGGCACGCACCTTGTCCATCACCTTGGACAGCGGATCGACCAGGTTCTTGACCGCCTCCTCCCGCTTGGCGAGCTCCGCCTCGTTTCGCACGGTGGCCGTGCTCAGCTTCTGCTCCGCCAGCGTGAGGAACCGCTGGGTGTTCGCCTCCAACGCCTCGCCCGCCAGCAGCTTGAACTGCTCGGCGGCGCGCTCCTGCGCCACGCGCGCGGCGGCGACCTGCTCGGCGGCGCGGTCCCGTGCCGCCTGGATGTCGGCCTCGGCACGCTCGCGGACCATGACCGCCTCCCGCTCGGCCGCCTCGGCGAGAGCGTTCAGGCGGGCGGACTCCAGCTCGGCATCGCGCACCACCGTGGAGGTCCGCGCGGCATGCCACAGCCTGCCGACGACCACGCCGACGGCGAGAGTCACGAGCGCCAGGAGGATCGCACCGATGTCCATGCCGTCAAGGCTGCCACGACTGACCGACACGACCACGTCGACCCGCCCACCAGGTTCGATCTCGCGTCGGAACAAGGTCATCCCGGCGGAGGATGCCCCGTGTCGGACTCTGCGTCTAGGTTGGCGGCATGACCCATCAGACCGGCCCCGAAGGCGGCACCCCCGCGGCACCCGCGCCCGCCACGCCGTCGGACACCATGGCACCCGCGCCGCACGCGACCCCGCCCGACCTCGGCGCCGCACTCAGCCTGCGCGGCCTGTGGAAGCGGTTCGGCGACAAGGTCGCGGTGCGCGCCCTGGACCTCGACGTGCCCGTCGGATCCTTCTACGGACTGGTGGGCCCCAACGGAGCCGGAAAGACCACCACGCTCTCCATGGCCACCGGCCTGCTCCGGCCCGACGGCGGAACAGTGCACGTGCGCGGCACCGACCTGTGGGCGCATCCCGACGCGGCCAAGGCCACGCTCGGGATCCTGCCCGACGGCGTGCGCCTGTTCGACCGCCTCACCGGCCTCCAACTCGTCACCTACGCCGGCCTCCTGCGCGGCATGGACCGCGACACGGTGGCGGAACGTGCCCACAGCCTGCTCGTGGCGATGGACCTCGCCGCCGACGCCCACACGTACGTCGTCGACTACAGCGCCGGCATGACCAAGAAGATCGCACTGGCCAGCGCCATGATCCACGCCCCGCGAACCCTCGTGCTCGACGAGCCGTTCGAGGCCGTCGACCCCGTCAGCGCCGCGAACATCCGCGACATCCTCGCCGACTACGTCGCCGGAGGCGGCACCGTCGTCGTTTCCAGCCACGTCATGGACCTCGTGCAGCGCATGTGCGACCACGTCGCCATCGTCGGCGCCGGACAGGTGCTCGCCGCGGGAACCGTCGACGAGGTCCGCGGCGACCAGACGCTCGAGGACCGCTTCGTCGACCTCGTCGGAGGCCGCACCCGAGCGGAGGGGCTCGAATGGTTGCGCACTTCCTGAGGCTCAAGCTCACCCTGCTCGGTAACACCCTCCGGCGCAGCGTCTGGCAGACCGTCGGCCTGTGCTTCGCACTGCTCTACGCGCTCTTCGTCGTGGGATCGCTCGTGATCGGCGCGATCGTGGGTGGCGGCATGAACCCCACCGTCACCGGCCACGTGATCACGCTCGCCGGAGCGGTTGCCGTCGTGTGCTGGTGGGTCGTCCCCGTCTTCGTGTTCGGCGTCGACCAGACCCTCGACCCCCAGCGGTTCACCACGTTCGCGATTCCCCACCGCACCCTCGTCGCCGGACTCGCCGTCGCGGGCGTCGTCTCCGTGCCCGGCCTGGCCACGGCGCTCGCGGCGGGCGGTTCCGCGTTCGCGTGGTGGCGCGAACCGTGGCTCGTCCCCGTCGCCCTGCTCGGGGCGATCCTCGGACTGGCGTCGTGCGTCGTCGGGTCGCGGGCGGTCACGACCGTGCTCGCCCCGCTGCTGGAGTCACGCCGGTACCGCGAGGTCGTGGCGGTGGTCGCGATCATTCCTCTGGTCCTGATCGGCCCGGCGATCGGCTGGGCGAGCGAGGAGATCGGGGCTGTGTCCAGGGAGACGACCGACGATGGCGTCACCGTCAGCACGGACGGTTCGCTGCTCGCGGCCGTGGTGGCCCGGTTCGGCGAACTGGTGGCGTGGACGCCGTTCGGTGCGCCGTGGTCACTGGCCGCCGCGGTGCACGACGGCGCCTGGGGAGCCGCCGCGTCTCGGTTCGCCATCGCCGTCGGGACCATCGCGGTGCTCTGGCTGATCTGGTCCCGCTCACTGGCCAAGGCCCTGGTCACCCCGCCGGTCGGGGGAGGCAGGGGAGCCAGGAGCAAGGGGCTGGGCTGGTTCGGCCGGTTTCCCGCCACGCCGGTCGGTGCCGTCGCCGCGCGCTGCACCACCTACTGGATCCGGGACCCGCGCTACGCGGCGGGCATCAGCATCATCTTCCTCATGCCGGTGATCCTGTGGCTGCCGGCGCGTTCCTCGGGGAACCTCGACGTGCTGTTGCTGGCGGGTCCCGTCGTCGCGTGGGTACTCGCGTTCGGCGTGTCGAACGACGTCGGCTACGACTACACGGCCTTCGCTCTGCACGTCGCGACCGGCACGTCGGGACGCGCCGACCGATGGGGACGTGCGCTGCCCGTCCTGGTCTTCGGCACCGCGGTGGTCGTGCTCGTCGCCGTTCTGACGCTCGCGCTGTCCGGCCGCTGGGACCTGGCGGCGCCGTTGCTGGGCATCTGTCTGGGGACCCTCGGGCTCGCGCTCGGCGTGTCCAGCGTGGCGTCCGCGGCGCTCGTGTACCCGGTCCCGAAGCCAGGGGAGAGCCCGCTCAAGTCGCCGCAGGGTGCGGCGATGGCGACGATGCTCGCGCAGACCCTGGCGATGCTCATCACGGTGCTGCTGGCGCTTCCGCTGGTCGTGCTCGGCATCTGGGCGTTCGCGTCCGGAAGCCTCCTGGTCGGCTGGGTGACGCTGGTGGTCGGCCTGGTGGAGGGCGCGCTCCTCCTGGTGCTCGGCATCCGCATGGGCGCGCGCACCTTCGACCGCCGGGCGCCGGAGCTGCTCCAGCAGGTGCAGTCGTTCCCGTGACGGACCCCGTCGTCGGCACCGGGTTGCTCTCGCCTCCCTCTGGCGGCGATGTCAGAGGGTCGGCGTAGTGTCGGCCGCATGGAGACAGGGATGACAGCGGGAGCGGCGCCGGGGGACGGCAAGGCGCCGTCCCCGGGTTCACCGCGGTCCCGGTTCTACCTCGCCGACCTGCGCGGCGAGGAGTTCCGCGAGACCGACCTGAGCGGGGTCCGCATGCGCGGGGTGATCCTCGAGGGCGCGGACATCGACGGCGCGATCTACGGCCTCCGGGTCAACGGCGTGGAGATCGCGCCGCTGGTCGAGGCGGAGCTGGACCGGCGGCATCCGGAGCGGGCGTTGCTCCGAGACCGCTCCGTTCCTGGGCTGCGGGCGGCACATGCGGCATACGCGGCGATGTGGGAGCAGACCTACGAGCGGGTGGCGGGCATGCCGCCGGAGACGGTCGAGGTCTCCGTCGACGACGAGTACACGTTCGTCCAGACCCTGCGACACCTCGTCTTCTGTGCGGACGGCTGGCTGCGCTGGGGTGCACAGGCCCGCCGGGACGACGACGTCTTCTGGCCCGCCGGCGTCGCGCACACGCAGTACGCCCCGCGGTCGGTGGAACTCGGTATCGACCCTGCCGCGGCGCCGTCGTACGAGGACGCTCTGGCCGTGCGGCGAGCCCGTACGCGCGAGGTCGGCGACTTCCTCGCCGACCTCACCCCGGAACGGGCGGCCGAGCCCGCCGAACCGCCACCATGGATGGACCCTTCGGAGCCGTTCACGGTCGGCGGGTGTCTGTCGGTGGTTCTCAGCGAGGAGTGGGAACACCACTCGTTCGCCGTCCGCGACCTCGACGTGATCGACGGGCGGGCGCGCGACGAGGCGCCGGGCGACGACGACGGCCTGCGCTGAGGCGCGGGACAGCACGTAGAATCGGCCGACGTGGCTCTCACTATCGGAATCGTCGGGCTGCCGAACGTCGGCAAGTCCACCCTCTTCAACGCGCTGACCCGCAACCAGGTCGTCGCGGCGAACTACCCCTTCGCCACGATCGAACCCAATATCGGCGTGGTCCCGCTGCCGGACGCGCGCCTCGGCAAGCTCGCCGAGATCTTCGGGAGCGAGCGTGAGCTGCCGGCCACCGTGTCGTTCGTCGACATCGCGGGCATCGTCAAGGGCGCGTCCGAGGGTGAGGGCATGGGCAACGCGTTCCTCGCGAACATCCGCGAGGCCGACGCGATCTGCCAGGTGACGCGTGCGTTCGACGACACCGACGTCGTGCGCGTGGAGGGATCCGTCGATCCTCTCGGCGACATCGAGACCGTCTCCACCGAGCTCATCCTGGCCGACCTCCAGACCCTCGAGAAGGCGCTCCCGAGGATGGAGAAGGAGGTCAAGATCAAGAAGGGCGACCCCGTCCTGCTCGAGGCCGCCAAGAAGGCCCAGGAGATCCTCGAGGCCGGCACCACCCTCTACCAGGGCGCCGCGGACGCCGGCCTCGACCTGGACGAGATCGCGCCGCTGCACCTGATGACGGCCAAGCCGTTCATCTACGTGTTCAACACCGACGACGCGGGCCTCGCGGACGAGGACTCGCAGGAGGCGCTGCGCAAGCTGGTCGCGCCCGCCCAGGCGATCTTCCTGGACGCCAAGTTCGAGGCGGAGCTGACCGAGCTCGAGCCGGAGGAGGCCGCCGAGATGCTGGCCGAGACAGGACAGACGGAGTCGGGCCTCGACCAGCTCGCGCGCGTCGGGTTCGACACGCTCGGCCTCCAGACCTATCTCACGGCCGGGCCCAAGGAGTCGCGCGCCTGGACCATCAAGAAGGGCGCCACCGCTCCCCAGGCCGCGGGCGTCATCCACACCGACTTCGAGAAGGGCTTCATCAAGGCGGAGGTCATCTCGTACGAGGACCTGCTGGAGGCCGGCTCGGTCCAGGCGGCCAAGGCTGCGGGCAAGGCCCGCATCGAGGGCAAGGACTACGTGATGGCCGACGGCGACGTGGTGGAGTTCCGCTTCAACGTCTGATATCGGGATCGCGCCGCAGGTCAGGTGCGGTTTAGCCAGTGCCGGTCCGCAGGGAGTCCGCAAGATTCGCGGTTGTGGTCCTGCGGAGGGTGGCCGCGCAAGGGCTCACTGAGCTTGGAGCCGTGTGTCGGCGGTGGACAGCGCGGACCGCATGAGCGAACGCGCGGCGTTCCGGGTGCGGTCGTTCGCGTTCGGCCACAGGTGCGCGTACGTCTCAAGGGTCGTCTTGGCGGAGGCATGCCCGAGGGCGCGCTGCACGGTCACCACGTCACAGTTCTCCGCGATCAGGCCGGAGGCGTAGAAGTGCCGGAGGTCGTGGAGGGTGAAGCCCGTGACTCCGGACTTCTTGACTGCCTTCCGCCACCGGTATCCCACGGTGTTCTGGTGCGGTGGGTCCTCACCTGCACCGACGAACAGCCAGTCGTCACCGTGCGTGCCGAACTGCTTGATGTGAGCGGAGATGAGCGCGGTCAGCTCGTCCGGGATGGCGATGTCGCGCTCTGACCCGTACTTGGGGAGACGGATCTCGATCTTGCCGCCGTTCTCGCGCTGGATCTGCCGGCGCACATGCAGGACCCGGCCGAGGAACTCGATGTCACCGGACTTGGTCCCCGCTGCCTCCCCGAGTCGGAGTCCCGCGAACGCACAGAGCGCGATGAACGGCGCGAATTCCTCGTCGGCAGCGCCAATCAGTTTCCCGACCTGCTCAGCGGTGGGGATCTGCAACGCGTGCTCACTGCGGCGCTGGCGGGGGAGCGTCACTCCCACGGTCGGGTCGACCCCGATGACCCTGTCCCGCGTAGCAGCGCGGAACACGCTCCGGACGTTGTTGTAGCGGGTCTTGACCGTCCCCGGAGCGAGGCCGTTCCGGGTCATCCGCTTGATCCATCCCTCGATGTGCGATCGCTGGATCGACTTCATGGGATGGTCGGTGAACGTTGTCGAGGAAACGGCGAGCTGCATCGCGCGATCCGTTCCGCCTACCCAGACCTGGCGCTCCGACCATTGGTCGAAGTAGGTCTTGAAGGTGATGCGGCCAGCGCGCGGATCAGCGTAGATGCCCGTGACGATCGTCGCAGTGACCTCGTCGAGCCAGCGCTGCGCGTCGGCCTTGCGGTCGAAGTGCCGTGAGTGCTCTTTCTTGGCCTCATCGCGGTAGCGGGCGCGGTACTTGCCGTTAGGGCGCTTCTTGATCGATGCCATGCGGGCTTCCTTCCTGGTTGTTCGGTTGGTGTTCGACGGCGGGTTCCGGGGTGGGGATGTCGCGTTCTGCTCGCCATTGGTCGGGGGAGAAGCCGGTGTAGCCACTGGTCGGATTCGGCACGGTCGTGGGCTCGTCCGCATGGCGTGGGTTGGCGCGTTCTGACGTAGCTCGTGCCTGGGCGATGTTGATCAGGACGTGGAAGTCGCGGTGGAGGGCGGTGCCGATCGCGGCGGTGTTGGCCACGTGGTCCCAGCCGGGGATCGTGCTGGCGTGGTCGAGGGCATCTTCGAGGTCCTGGCGTTCGCGTTCGAGGTCGAACAGGGCTTGGCTGACGCGGTCGGTGAGGACTTCGATCCGGCGGACGTGGTAGACGACCTGGCGGTCCGCGTCGGCAAGCTCCGGTTCTCGGGTCAGGTCGGCGATGCGGACGTGGAGTTCGTCGGCGAGGTCGACGGCTTCGGCGAGTTTGATGGGACGGTCTCCTTTCTCGATGGCCCAGACGGTGGACTGGGACCATTTCCAGCCGCGGTTGCGCATGGCGCGGGCTAGCTCGGTCTGGCTGCGGACGCCGCGGTGGGCGGCGAGGTTCTTGCCGATGTGTGTGTCTCGTTCGTCTGCCACGGCACCAACGCTACCGTCAATCCCAGTTTACCGCTACTGGAATCCATGGTTTACTAGATATTCTAGTGAGGCCCAACTGAGGAGGTTGGTCATGCAGGAGCGGAACCGAGACAGGCTGTTGAGCACGCGGGAGGCGGCCGAGCTGTTGTGCGTGCCGGAGAACACGTTGCGCTGGTGGCGCCACATCGGCACCGGCCCGGAGTGCTTCCGGCTGGGACGGCGGCGGGTGGTCTACCGCGAGTCGAAGGCGCGCGCATGGCTGGCCGACCAGGAGGCGGCAGGTGACAAGCGACCGGACGCGTAAACCGCGCCAGACGCGCCCGGCGAACGGGGCTCGGACACTTCGGTGTCCGGGCCCCGTTGCCGTTCCCGCCAACGACACCGACACCGACCATGCCTCTCCGTCGGTGTCGTCGTCCTCGCGTCCGTGTGGCGCGAAGGAGTGGATCGTCGGCTACCTGTCCGTGCGCGGCGGGGAGGTGGTCGCCGCCGAGGCGATCGAGGCCGGGTGCGCCCTGGGGTTCCCGGCCTCGACGCTGAAGAACGCCCGGCCAAAGGTGGCCGACTCGATCCGGGTCGGGTTCGGCCGGGCGCAGAAGACCTACTGGCGGCTCCGGGCGGCATCGGGCGCTACCGCGAGTACGGCCCGGCAGGCGCCGCAGGTCTCGCAGAGGCCACGGAGACCGCACCCGACACGGGTCCCGCCGAGGCCGCATCGACCAGCGGCCCTACGGGAACCACTCAGCCTGCCGGGCGCGCAGGTCTCGCACGACCCACCGACGCCGCCACGCCGCTATCGGGTCGCGCGTCCCGCCGTGGTGGTCGCGGGCGTCGCCGACCGGTCGGACGCCGGGCGGTGGCGCAGGTCGAGCAGCCGACGCTGTTCTCCGTGATGGGCGTGAGCGAGCCATGAGCCACGACATCCCGCAGGAGGTAGGCATGTCCACGACCGAGAACTCGCGAATCGAGGGCCGGGCCCGTCGGGAGGCGGCCGATCACCTGCGCTTTGTGCGCTTGACCCGCACGTCCAGGGTCTCGGCGCACGAGGTGCTGTGGGAGGCGGCGGCCATGGCCGCGCGGAGGGCTGCCTGGTCTCTGCCTGGCGCCCTGGAAGAGGCGCGGGTGCAGGCCCGCGCCTTCCGGCTGCTGAACGCGTCCTGGTCGCGCCTGATGGACCGCCACGACCGCGCCCGCAAAGCCCGCGTGGCAGAGCGAGCGCTCCGTGCGCGCGAAGCGGACCGTGGACCGGCGACGCTGTCGCCTGCTGCTGCCGCTCGGCCGCGCGCGACCGAGCACAGGGCGCGCGAAGGCGCGGCCGGGATGGACGGGCCATGAAGCACCGGTCCTCTCACTGCGCCGCGAACCGCCCCGGCTTCACGGCCCAGCCCCTTCCACCAGTTCCCACCGCCTCCACCCAGCCATCCCTCCCCAACCACACCACCCACCCCCACACCCACCACCTCACCCATCCCCACCCCACCAATCCCACCCACCATCACACCACCCCAACCCCACCAACCCACCCATCCCATCCATCCCCACATACCCAAAATCCCCTCCCATCCCCACCAGACACACGTCTGGCAGTAGTGGAAACGCATCGTTGGAGAACGCTGATGCCATTTGCAACAGAAACGCATTGCCCGATCGCGGCCGACGTCCCCCGCGACGTCCCCCAGACTGTCCGGGCCGGATCGGCGCGGCTGCGTGGCGAGCGTGCGGCGGCCGGTCGACGGGCCGGGCGTCACGCCCTGGACCGGTGGCCGGTTCCGGCCTGCCGGATCGGGGGTGCGTGGTGACGGTCTCGATTCGGAAGATGGGCGCGGGCGACGGCTACAAGTACCTGCTGCGCTCGGTGGCCCAGGGCGACGCCGACCGCCTCGCCCCGGCGGGCGGCGGTCTCTTCGGCACAGGGCCCGGCGGCGGCCGTGGCTTTGGCGCGCGGGGCAAGGGTGATGTCGAGGCCGGCGGTGGCTCGGCGGCGACTCGCTACTACACGCAGGCTGGCACGCCGCCCGGGGAGTGGATCGGCTCCGGAGTGCAGGAGTTCGGGGCCGGGCAGATCACGGCCGGGGATCCGGTCATGCGGGAGCAGATGGAGTTGCTGTTCGGGCAGGGCCGCGACCCCGTCACCGGCAGGCAGCTCGGCCGCCGCTACCCGTCCTACCGCACCGTCGGGGACCGGATCGCCGACCAGGTCGACGCCCTCGACCCCCGCCTGCCCGCAGGCGAGCGGGAGGAGGCGGTCGCCGCGATCGTGGACAAGGAGATGGTCGAGGGCCCGCGCACGGCCGTGGCGGGGTTCGACCTGACGTTCTCCGTCCCGAAGTCCATCTCGATCCTGTGGGCACTGGCCGACCCCGAGGTGAGGGCGGTCATCCAGGCCGCGCACCGCAAGGCCATGGTCGAGACCGTCGCCCTCCTGGAACGAGAGGTGGCCGTCACCAGGATGGGCACGGATGCCGGGGACGGCGCGGTCTCGTTCGCGGACGTGCAGGGCGTGGCCGCCACGGCGTTCGACCACTGGGACTCCCGCTCGAACGACCCGCAACTGCACACGCATGTGGTGATCGCGAACCGGGCGAAGACCGGTTCGGACGGCCGGTGGCGGACGCTGGACTCGATGGGCCTGCACCGCTCGATCGTCGCCCTCTCGGAGCATTACAACGCGGTTCTTGCCGATCGCCTCACCGCCGCGTTGGGCGTGTCCTGGGACCGGCGGAACCGGGGTGCGGACCGCACGGCCGGGTTCGAGATCGAGGGCGTGCCCGAGGAGCTGATTCGCGCGTTCTCCGGCCGCTCCCGCGACATCGACGTCGCGAAGGACGAGCTGCGGGACTACTACGTCGCCCAGCACGGCCGTGAGCCGTCGCGCACGACGATGCTGAAGCTGCGCGGCCAGGCCACCCTGGCTACCCGGCCGCCCAAGCGGCTGCGGTCCCTGGAAGACCTGATGGCCGAGTGGCGCGAGCGCGCCGGACGCATCCTGGGCCAAGACGCCACCGCCTGGACCAGAACCGTCCTCGACCAGTCACCGACCATTGGCAGAGAGTGGCCCGGCTCGGATGGCGCGGTCCGCGTGGACGAGGCGGCGCAGGTCCCGCAGGAAGTGACGGTGGAGGTGGCGCGCCGGGTGTTGGAGGTGGTCTCGGACAAGCGCGCGACGTGGCGGCGGTGGAACCTGTGGGCGGAGGCCGAGCGCCAGACGCTCGCCTGGCGCATCACCCCTGGCGTGCGCGAACAGGTCGTCACCGCGATCGTGTCCGAAGCCGAGGCGCGGTGCATCGCGTTGACGCCGCCCGAACTGGCCTCCACGCCCGTCGCGCTGATGCGGCGGGACGGGACCAGCAGCCTGCGCCCCAAGCACGCCACCCTGTACACCTCGCAAGACCTCCTGGACGCCGAGGCGCGCCTGTTGAAGCACGCCGTCACACGCAGTGCGCCCACGATCGACCTGGACGTGCTCCACGCGGCGGCAACCCGCGCCGAGACGGCGAGCGTGGGCCGCGCGAAGCACGGCGGTTCGATGCGGCTGGATGCGGGACAGGCTGCCGCCCTGGCGAGCGTGGCGACCTCGGGGCGTCGTGTGGACCTTCTCGTGGGCCCGGCCGGGGCCGGGAAGACGACAGCGATGCGCGTGCTGAAGGACGCCTGGACCCACGAGCACGGGCCCGGATCGGTGATCGGGCTTGCGCCGTCGGCGGCCGCTGCCGAGAACCTGGCCGGTGATCTGGGGATCGGGTGTGAGAACACCGCCAAGTGGCTCTACGAGCACCGCCACGGCCGCGCATCGTTCCAAGCGGGTGACCTGGTCATCATCGATGAGGCGACCTTGGCCGGGACCCGCACCCTGGACCGGATCGTCTCCCACGCGGCCGAGGTGGGGGCGAAGGTGTTGCTGGTCGGGGACTGGGCACAACTCCAAGCCGTCAACGCGGGCGGTGCCTTCTCCCTCCTGGTCCAGCAGCGCGACGACCTCACCGCGGACGTGCCCGAGCTGGTTGACATCCACCGCTTCCGCAACCATTGGGAGAAGGCCGCCTCCCTGCGGCTGCGCCGGGGCGATGCCGACGTCGCCTCCCTGTACGAGCGGCACGGGCGACTGCACGGCGGCGACACCGACACGATGCTGGAGGCCGCCTACACCGCCTGGAAGCAGGATGTCGCCGCCGGGCTGTCCAGCATTCTGATCGCCGACACCAGCGAACAGGTCCGCGCGCTCAACGAACGCGCCCAGGCCGAACGCCTCCTCACGGCGACCGGCAGGCTCGGCCGGGAGACCGTCCTGCACGACGGCACGTACGCGTTGCGGGGCGAGACCGTCATCACCCGCCGAAACCGCCGCGACCTGCGCGACTCCACCGGCCGCTACGTCCGCAACGGCGACCGCTGGACCCTGACCGCCGTCCACCGCGACGGCAGCGTGAAACTGCGCCGTCACGGCTACCGGCACGCACCGAGCGTCACGCTTCCGGCCGGCTACGCGGCCGAGCACCTCGAACTCGGGTACGCGGTCACGACTCACCGCGCCCAGGGCATCACCGTCGATTCGGCCCGTGTCCTGCTCGGACCGACCGCGTCCCGGGAGAACGCCTACGTGGCCCTGACCCGGGGCCGGGAGGCGAATCACGCCTACATCCCGACCGACCAGCCCGATCCGAACCACACCCACGCACCCGGCGCCCCGGAGATCGAGGAAGAGCCGACGCCTGCCAGCATCCTGGCCCGCGTCCTGCGCCGCCCTGGCGCGGAACCCGCCGCGCACCAGGCCAGGCACGACGAGCGCGAGCGCTGGACGAGCATCCGGCAGATCGCCGCCGAGTACGACACCATCGCCACCGACGCCCAACGCCCCCGCTGGACTCGCCTCGTCGGCCACGCCCTGGTTGACCACGGCGACCTGACCGAGCAGGAGGCCCGCGCCGTAGTGAACTCGGACGCGTTCGGCGTCCTGGCCGCCGAACTACGCCGCTCCGAAGCAAACGGACACGATGTCGATGACCTCATGCCACGCCTGGTCGCGGACCGGGGCCTACACGATGCCGACGACGTCGCGGCCGTCCTGCACTACCGCCTCCGCTACGCCACCGGGCGTCCCAGCATGGTCCGCCGACCCTCGTTCATCGCCGGACTCATCCCCGCCGCCCGCGGACCCCTGCCCGACGACGCCCGCCAGGCGCTGGACGAGCGTGCCGCCATCATCGAGCAACGCGCCCACGCCCTGGCCGAACACGCCATCAGGACGGGTGAGCCCTGGACGTGGTACCTTCCGCCGCGCCCCACCGGACGTGGCGAGGCTGCATGGCTTCGGGCGGTCGTGACCATCGCCGCCTACCGCGACAAGCACCAGATCACGAGCGATACGCCCCTGGGCGACCCGCCCACGACGATCGTCCAGCGACGTGACGCTGAACGCGCCGCCGGTGCCCTCCGCCGCGCCCAGGCCAGCCCATCTACCTTCAGCAGCCCACCCATTCACGAAAGTGGCCGGGCCTACGGCCTCGAACTCTGACGGCGAATATCATTGAGTTTCCTTGACAGGACTGCATCGAGTGTGAGGGCATCCTCCGAGACAGCCCAAACCCGCAGACGTTCGACGTAATCACGACGCTCCTTCACGGCGGCTTCTTCGACAAGCGTGTTGGTCAGCGCCCGGTCCCAAAGTTCGCGCCAGTTCTCGAAGCCCGACATGAGTATGAACTCTTTATCGTGCTTCTCCTGCTGCGCCGTCTGCTCCTCCGGGGTGAGGTCCGGAAGGCTGGCGACCCAATCTGCAACTTCCGTCGCTTCTTCGTCCGCGTCGCTGATTCGCTGCAAGCTGGTGGCCACACTCTCTGGAAGATACTGAATCATGCGTTCGCGCATCGCCGGGTGGAGTAGGCCGTTCGGGGGATCGATGCCAAATTTCGCGTCGAGATCAGTCACTCGCATCCCGACTGGGTACCTCAGGAGGTGCAGGGTCGTCACGATACGAGCGCAGTCACGGAGTCGACTGATCCAAAGTTCAACGGCCCGGGGCCTGAACGAATGCACATTCGTGGCCCCGAACGCGCGGCTCGAACCTCTCTGGCCGCGTGTATGCACGTAGCTCGACAGATTCCCGAACAGTGTGCTCACATCTTTGTGATAGTTAGGATGCTCACCGGTAAAGGCAGCGACGTTCGGGATTGTTTCGAGTCGGCGCTTTATGTCTCGCTGGCTCGGCGTGCGGCCATTGGAGCGTAGCCATTCTTGGATGTCGATATGACTCTGGCCGTCGGCGTCCCAATAAACCGATAGCATTCCCAGCTCTAGCAGATTCCTCATGGCGGCCATGGCATGCTTGTAATATCCGAGCCGAGCGAACATTATTGTCGCATCAAGCTCATGGTGAGCCTCCGTAAGTGGAAACGTGTGCCCGGAGACGAAGTTCTCACTATTGAGAGGAACAAGAATCCACAGATCGAACAGCACGCTGCGCGTTTCATTTACCAGCTCGACGTGCTCGGGATGATCGCTCATGAAGGAGTCAAACTCGCTCGCGACTTCGTTGAGGTGCCGATCTGTCATCGTCATATGAATCCTGGACGCGTTCACCAAACCTCCGCCGTTGTTTCCCGCGCTCGCCCGGACGCGCGGCACCTGGCATGGTGCCTGGCAAGGCAGACGCTAGTGTCACGATCACGCGTGGTGCCAGCCCTTATCGGCAGTACAGCCGGGCTGCGCCCAGATGTCCTTGCGAGGTCTGCTGGCGTACCGTTCGGGGCATGCGTGAGGTCGAGGTCAAGTTCCGTGTGCGGGATACCGAGTCGCTGCTGTTGGCGCTGAAGGAGCGCGCCGTTGATCTGGACGGCGGGGTCTTTCAGGATGATCAGGCGTACGCGCCAGTCGGCTGGGCGTACGGCGACCCGAAGGGTGGGGTGTCGTTCGTGCGGCTGCGGACGGTGGACGGGCGGCACACGTTCACGTTGAAGCGTCCGGCAGAGAACGCGCTGTCGTGTGACGAGTTCGAGTCGGTCGTGACGGATCGGGAGCAAATGCACTCGGCGATCTGCGCGATGGGGTTCGTGCCTACGGTGCGGATCGCCAAGACCCGGCGCGCCGGGCGGGCGCGGGACGCGGTGGTCTGTGTGGACGAGGTGGACGGCCTCGGGACCTTCATCGAGCTGGAGCGCCTTGTGGCTGAGGACGCTGATGGCGAGGCGGTGCAGCGCGAGCTTGCAGCCTGGGTCGTGTCCCTTGGTGTCGACGCGGAGCGCACGACTGAGACGTACGACTCGCTGGTGCGCGCCCTATCGGTCTGATCGGGCCGGGCGCCGGGACCGTAGTGCGTCGAGGATGAGCCGTGCGACGTCGGCGGCTGGTTCGTCCCCGAGGTCGTGGTGGAGCAGGTCCCAGCCTCCTTTGCGGAGTTCGGAGATCAGGGCGCGGTACATGCGGTCCTCGGCAGCGTGACGGGTTGCGTCGTCGCGGTGGAATCGGCTGCTCGCTCCTCGATCGCGGGCCCTCTTCCTGGTGCGTTCGGGAGCGCCGGTCAGGATGACGGTGAGGTCGGGCGGCGGGGCGTGCTGGTTGAGCTGGCGAGCGAACTCGGCATCGACGCCGTCGAGAGCTTGCAGGACCAGCGAGGAAGGTACGTACCGGTCGCACACCACGATCGCGCCGTCGCGTAGGGCGGGGCCGATTTCCTGGTCGAGGTGGTGGTAGCGGTCGGCGGCGACGAGGCACGCGAGGGCGAGCCCTCGGTAGTCGTGGGTGCCGGAGCGGGCCATGGCGCCGATCGGTGAGGTGGACGGTTCCTTGGTGGCCAGTACCGGCGCGCCGGAGGCTTGTAGTTCGTCGTGGACCAGACCGGTCACGGTGGTCTTGCCGATGCCGGAGGGGCCCTCGATGACGAGGAAGAAACCCGGCGCGTTCATCGGGACCTGACCGGGATGCGCTCGTACTGCTCGCGGGAGAGCTCGGTCAGGTGGTGGCGGACTTCGGCGACGGTGGCTTCGCCGAACTGGATGCCGACGGAGAAGTTGAATTCGTCGCGCCCGAGCATCGCTTCGTCGACTCCGCCCTCGGTGAGGTCGACGGCCGTGTAGTCGAGCAGTTCCGCGCTGGTGTACTTCCCGGTGGCGATGAGGCGCTGCCATTCCGGGGTGCCGGGGTAGGGGCGGAATTCGAACACCGAGGAGCGGAACCGGCCGGGGAGCGGGTCGGTGATGTCCCACAGGTCGTGCACGAGTCGGACGGTCTCGGCCAGTTCGGCGCGCGTCTCGGTGGGGAACCCGAGGATGAAGTAGCCCTTGACGCTGATGCCGCGCTCGGTCAGGCGTCGCACGACCGAGCGGGTCATGTCCGGGGTGATGCGCTTGCCCATGTAGTGCAGCAGGCGTTCGCTGCCGGACTCGATCCCGAGGGCGACTTCGCGCAGGCCGTTGGCGCGTAGCAGGTCGAGCTTGTCGTCCTTCATGCGGTGCAGGATGTTGATCCGGCCGGTGGCGTCCCACACGTACCGGTCGCCTGCCCGGGCGTCGGTGAACGCGGCCATGCACTTGACGATGAAGCGTTCGTAGCCGAGGAACAGATCGTCGACGAACCGGAACGCGGTCACGCCGTAGCGGGTGTGGAGTTCGTCCATCTCGGCGAGGATGTCGGCCGGGGTGCGGGTGCGGATCGTGACGTCCGGGTTCGCGGAGACTGCCGCGCCGCAGAACGAGCAGTCATACGGGCAGCCTCGCGCGCCGACCATGTTGGCCTCCCAGCGTCCGTCGTCGGCCAGGTACGGGTCGTTGGTCAGGAACGTGCGGTCCACGAACGGCAGCTCGTCCACGTTCGGGGACAGGTGGTAGCCGACACCCATGCTGCCGCCGGTCACCGGCGTCTTGAGGATCGGGTCGAGCCACATCACCGCCGGCAGTGTGGTGCGGTGATGCTTGTCGGCCAGCAGCTCGGCAACCCGGGTCTCGCCCTCCCCGATCACCAGTGCCTCGCAGCGAGCGAAGCGCGGGTCGGTCAGGGTCTCGGCGGGCATCGCCTTGGCCTGATGTCCCCCGACCATGACATCGATGCTCGGGTCGAGCCCAGCCGCGATGCGCGCGCTGATCTCGTACGTCGGGGCCAGGAGGTTGAACCCCGCCCAGCGGGGCGCGAGCTGGTTCACCATGCCGATCGCGTTGTCGACCGGCAGGCCGAGCGCTTCGGCGTCCAGCACGCCGACGTTGAATCCTTGGTGTGCGGCGTAGGTGGCGATGTACCCCATGCCCAGGACCGGGAGTGTGAAGTCGTTGACTCGCGGGCGGATGCCGTAGTCGCGCAGGGGCGCATTGATGAACAACGCGTCCAGCGGCCGGGTCAGGTCTGCCCCGGAGACGGCTTCGTCAAGTGGTGGCGTCGGCATGGTGTCCTCCCCAGGCGAGTGTGAGCAGCGTGATCTCGTGCAGGTGTTCCCCGGCCAGCGCGCGCCATGCGCGGTCGAACCCCGGCTCGTCGGTGGGCCAGTCGTGTCCCGGTACGGCGCGCGCGGCCCAGGTGCGCACGGCCAGGTCTCCGCACGGGTACAGGTCGAACCGGTTGGCCCAGTCGGCAACCGCGGCCTGAGCGGTCCACGGCCCGATGCGCGGGACGCGTTGCAGGTCGCTGATCAGGGCTTCCGGGTCGGTCTTGCGCCATCGGTCCCCGTGTTCGCCAAACGCAGCCGCAGCAGCGCGCAGTGCGGGACGCTTGAACGCCATTCCCGTGCTTGCGAAGTCGTCGTCGGACAGGTCCAGCACTGCCTCCGGCCGGGGGAACAGTGCGAGTCCTTCGGCCACACGGTCGCCGTAGGCGGCACAGAACTCCTGGTAGAGGCGGCGGGCGTGGTCGGCACGGATCACTTGCCGCACGATCGCCACCGCGACCGCGTCCCAGAGGTCCGGGTTACCGACGCGGACCACCCGCCCGAGGCCCGTCAGTTCCCCGGCCAGTTTCGGCACGCCGGTTGCCGCTCCGGCGGGCAGTGCGAACGTGCCCACCGGCAGGTCCGTGGCAGTTTCCCCAAGAGGCTCGACGGTCAAGCGGCGTTCCGAGACGGTGGCGATCCAGCGTTCGCCGTCGGGCCCGGCCAGCGCTCTGCGGCTCTCTTGGCCCACCGTGGTCCAGGCTGGGTGCTCTCTCATCACTACGACGTCGTCGATCACGTGGGTGTCTGCCTCTCGTGGCTGATCTGCGGGGACACCATCATTCTGCCTGGGTGCTTTGAGCGGTGAACACTGGTTTGGCCAAAAAGTCTGGGTGTGGGTGTGGGCCGGGACCCGGGGCGTGAGTCCCGGCCCACCGTCTCCCACCGAGGGTGGCGGGCCTACGGTCGGGCGCTGCTGCCGCAGTGCAGGAACGTCGGGGGTGCGCGCCCGGCCGCAAGTTCTCATATGTCATCCGTGGTTCCGGTCGAGTGATGCCGCCCGGCGGTGTGCTCCTTGGCGTGTCTGCCGGTGATGGCGGCGTCGAGAGCGCGGCGGGGCAGGACGCGGGCGAATACGGCCGGGGTGGGGGAGTTCGGCGCGCCGAGCACAACGCACGTGGCCTTGAGTCGGGCCAGTTCCTTCTCCAGCCGGTTGCGCGCGGCCGACAAGAGCGCGGCGCCGGGCAGGATGACGATGTGCGCTTGCGCGTCGCGGGAGTGCTGGGTGATCTGGCTGATCGTGGTCGTGTCACGCTGGTCCTCGACCATCTCGACGAGTCGGTAGCCCTGGGATGCGGCGTAGCCCTGGACCTCGACACGCTGGGACCCGTTGCAGGCGTACCCGACCGCGAGCAGCGGCTCAGGCGTTGGGGCGTGCTGGGACATCGACGATCCTCCGGTGAGCGAGCGGCCATGGACGGGGGGCGATGCTGGCGCGGCCAGCGGAGTTAGTGCGGCGTGACGGGCTTACCGCCGCACCCGTGAGGTACGCAGCACGCCCAGTAGGACCGCGAGCAGGACGACGTAGCCGATCACCAGCCAGATCACGACGTTGCCTCGTCCGCCGGTTCCAGCTCGTGGGAAGCCAGGAGTGCCCTGCCGAACCCGGCGCGATCGATATTGACCCTGACCTGCCCGGCCTCGTAGACGTCGACCTCGACGACGGTGCCGGTCGCGCCGAGCAGCAGGCGCGACCCGCCCACGACCCGTACGCGATCGCCCTCCTTCCAGCGCGTGGGCTCTCGCGCCGGTCCGTGTGTGGTCTCGGCGGTGAAGTCTTCCTCGCCCTCGAAGATGCTCATCGTGTCCCTGCCTTCGTCGGGGTCAGGGCCGCCTCGGGCTTCCGCGTGGACAGGGTCAGGGTGTTCAGCGCGGAGGCCGCGCCATGGTGGTCGAGCGTGCCGGTGATGTAGTCGGCGGCGTCCTTCACCGCCTGGCTGGAATGCCCCATGGCGAAGGCGTGCTGGACCTGGTGCAGCAACCGGATGTCGTTCGCGCCGTCGCCGATCGCGGCGGTGTCGTCCGGGTGGATGCCCCACCGGCGTCGCAGCGCATCGGCCTCGGTCGCTTTCGACAGGCCGCGCTGCGTCACGTCGATCCAGTCGTCGGCGCCCGGGGTCGCGGTGAACCCGGCGCCCTCGATCTGTGGGGCGTAGGCGGCGATCCCCGGTGCGTGGACGACGGCGCGGGTGGTGTGCTCGGACCACAGGACCCGCTCGTCCACGATGTGCTGGAGCCCCCTGAGCCGGCCCATGGGGAAGGGCTTGTTCACGCGCCACCCGACCCCGACCTGCTCCACGGCCATGCTGACCTGCGGTTCGACCGCCATCGCCACTGTCAGCGCGGCCCACGGGTCGAACACCCGCTTACGCACGACATCGAACGGACGATGACGTTTCCCGGTCAGCTCGCCGGTGATCGCGCCGTTGGAGGCGATGAACATCGAGCCCTTGCCCAGTCCGAGGAGTTCGGCGACGGGCAAGATGCCCAGCGCGGATCGACCGGTGCAGGGCACGACCTTGATGCCCTTGGCGATGGTCCGGGTAATCGCGTGGCGTACTGGTTCCGGCACGATGTCGTCCCCGTCGCGCACGATCGTGCCGTCGAAGTCGAGGAACACCACCTTGACCGGGCGGCCGGGCGTCGTGGACTCGTGTGGGGTGGTCAGCATGTCGTGCTCCGGTCGATCGAGTTCGAGAACTTCCTGCGACAGAACCGCTTTGCGACTCGACCGGCTCGTCGCCAAGGGCGCCCTTGCCGGTCTTGTCGCCGCATGTCTCAAGCATTCGGCGTCGCCGCCTTCTCGTATAGGTGAGACCGGGTGAGAGCTTGGGGAGGCGCATTTCTCCCCCTGGCTCCCCACTTGTGGCGTACGGCACCATGGAGGCATGACCGAACGGCCGGAATGGGCAGAACGGATACGCCGCGAGCGTTCGACCCGCGGATGGTCGCAAGCACAGACCGTGACGATGCTGCGCGCGATCTACACCCGCCAGAACGGGCGCGAGGGCGGATCGCAGGAGAGCCTGTTGCGGCAGTGGAAGGACTGGGAATCCGGCCGGGTCCGGCCGACCGTGTGGGCCCCGTACATCGCCGAGACGTTCGGCACCGTGGCCGGGGACCTGTTCCCTCCCGAGCGCCCGGCCGGCGATTCAGAACTGCTGCGCGAAGCGGGGATGGATACCGCCGAGCTGATCGCCAGACTGCAGCGCTCTACCATCAGCGACACCACCGTGACAGCGATCCAGATCACCGTGGACCGGTTGTGCAGCGAGTACCGATACCGCAGCGCCGACGAACTACGGATCGAGGGCATGGGCTGGCTGAACCGCATCGGGGGCATGCTCGATCAGCGGTTGAGCCTGCGGCAGCACCGCGACCTGCTGGCACTGTCCGGCCGACTCGCACTACTCGTGGGATGCGTGGAGCAGGACACCGGAGCCTCCGGACAGGCAGAAGCCACCCGCCGCTACGCCCTGGATCTCGCGCACGAGGTGGACGAGCGCGACGTCATGGGGTGGGCGCACGAGATGAGCGCCTGGTTCGCCCTCACCAACGGAGACCTGCACCGCGTGATCGCCGCCTCCGAACACGGCATCGAGGTCGCCGGAGCCCGGGGCGTAGCCGCGCAACTCGCCGCGCAGGCAGCCAAGGCATGGTCCCGGCTGGGGAACTCCCGCCAGGCCGAACTCAGCCTCGAACGCGGCCGGGTCGTTCTCGCGGACCTGCCCTCGCCGCACAACCCCGACGACCACTTCGTGGTCGACCCCTCCAAGTGGCACTACTACGAGATGGACGTCCACCGCAACGTCGGCAACGACAGCCTCGCCCAGCTCTACGCCGAAGAGACCCTACGCGCCGGCGTCCGACCCGACGGCGTCGAACGCAACCCGATGCGCAACCAGGAAGCACGCATCACCCTCGCCGTCGTCGCCGCCCGCGCCGGAGACGCCGACGCCGCACTCGACTACGGACTCCAAGCCCTCGAAGGCGACCGCCGCTCCGCACCCAGCCTCACCCTCGTCGCGCACGAACTCTCCCGCGAATTCGAACGCGCCAGGCTCACCGACGACCCACGCGCCCGCGCCTACTCCGATGCCATCGCGAGCATTGGACGCTAGGGCGTTGTGGCCTATAGGTCGCCTCTCATCGTCGACGTGCTCCGACATCCCATTGTGCGTGTCGTGACAAGCTGTTTCGATTTGTTGGCCAATAGAGGATCTTAGGGTATCGCAGAGGACTCTCGGATCGCGGAAACCAAATCCCGAAAGTGCTCAAGCCGATCCGTCGGCGTGTCTCCGACATCGACGGCAGATAGCTCAGCCAATGCCGCCTCACCAAAAACTCTGTCATAGGAGGTCTGATTGTTCAGAATCTCAAATCTTTCATCACTCACAACTTGCATTGCACAAATAACAACAGCCCTGAACCCGCCGCAGTCGAGCGCGGACGCTCCAACCTGCAGAGAGATACGCGTTGCAACCTCACTGGAGCTAGCTCGGAGCCACTGCATGGCTTCAGTCCACGCGGTATCGAACCTGTCCGGCCCCAAGCGCAAGCTGGCAGCGCACAAGCTGACAAGTGCTCGGCTAGCGCTGGACTCCCCTGTGAACAACTGAGCGCGTTGTCGCAACGCGCGCACGGCAGCCTGGAAAGCAAAGTCGTCATCATGTTGCAGAGCGTTCAACCCCGCGTGTCGAAGCCACTCAGAGGCGGGGGACGCAGGAAAATCGTGACGCGA
This sequence comes from Myceligenerans pegani, assembly GCF_014892515.1. GTDB lineage: Bacteria > Actinomycetota > Actinomycetes > Actinomycetales > Cellulomonadaceae > Myceligenerans > Myceligenerans pegani. Next base: position 81,979 of record NZ_JADBGR010000077.1, on the reverse strand, counting down.
GTCACCTATGAGTGATACCAGAATCATCGCAGCTCGGTCGTCACGCGTAGAAGACGAAAGACAACGCCGCACAACGACATCAGCAGTCTTCCAAACGCCCTCCCGCTCCGCGACCCGCTGGACCAGAAAGTCCAGTACGTCTCGGAGCGCAGGCGTTACTGGATAGACGGTCTCAGTGCTGTCCTCCGAATCTATATTTCGGCGCACCCCGACGCTGTTACGAGCGCGAGCTTGCTGGGCCTCGCCTAGGTGTGCGACCACCACTTGTGCGGCATTCTCGGCAACCTCCTCGGCAAGCCTGAGGTCGCCAGAATCCGCAATACGGAGCGCCAACGCGGAAAGTGAAATCGCATCCGAAGAGACGTTCTCGATTTTGCTGGCATTGGTCGGTCGGAGCACCTTTGCCAGACGCTTCTCCAACCGCGCTGGCAGCCTTCCATTAGCGATCCTAACAGTTGCGAGCCGCTCCGCTTCTGCTGCAATGAGGCCAAAACCGCAGCTGAACTGCAGGTAGACCGGTCCGGCAAAGATTGGGTTTACGAGGATTCTGGAAATCTTTCTAGGCACTGGTAGGAAAATGCCGCGCCTAGATGCATCAATTCGAATAAGGTCCCGTCCAACAATCTCCCGCGCACTCCCGCTACCCGCAAAAGGTAGAGGATCGATTGCTCGCTTTAGTTCTGCCGCCCTCACCTGAATCACACCCAGCCTGCGACCCGCGCGTCTCCAATTATGCATATGGCGGCGCATGTAAACGCGACACGCCTCTGCGGTTCCTGTTCGATGAAATGTGCGCGATAAGGCGCTGCCGAGCCAGATGAGCGTATCGAGCAACAGCAACATCTCGACGGCTACCCACAACCGATCTCCATCAACGCCCTGAGACACAACCGTCGCGACGACGAGCGCTGCACCTGATACGTAACCACCCCATAGCTGCCACGGTTCACCGGTCACTCTCGCCACAGCCGCCGGCAGCCTTGATGTCGCAAACTGAACGGTGAAGACGTGAATCGTGGCCATCACCGCAATTAGTGCGATACCCACTTCGAGTGGAATGCCCGCAAAGTTCTCGAGCGATTCCAAGCGCGAATTGAGATTCGGGTAATGGAACGCCAGTGCCAGTAGTGCGACTGGATGAAAGATTAGCAACACCCGGTAGATAGCACGGAGCCGGTGGGGTGCGAATCGGTGCGCCTGCGCGTTTGTGCGAGGCTCGGCCTTCGTGCGCTCCCTGAGATCAGCGATTCGAGCAAACCTTTCCGTCTCCGAAATTGTCATCCCGAGCAACGGCACGAACTCACGGAATGCTTCGGACCCCTCGGAGCCTGCTGTTCGCACGGAGCGCGCAATGAGATCTAGGATCAGCGGCCGCTCTCGCGGCGGTCGGCTCTTGACCAGATCGATGATCGCCGGTCTGATATCACGCCGTACCCCGAGCAAACCTACCAAGGCCGTGGAGGCAGCCGATCGGTGGCCAGAGGGCGAGTATGGGTCAGATGGTGCTGATGCCAACGTCCATAGCGGCCTGATGAGCCGAACCGCCTGCGCTTCGGGCAGTACGGAAGCAATAGGGCGAATCAGCGCCAAGGAGGCTTCGACTCGCACCCTCCCGGTTGCCGCAGGGCCATCGAGCACGAGCGCCTCGTAGATGACGCGCGCAAGGTCACCGCGCGGGGCCCGAGTCGCGATCCAGCGAACGCCCCAGGGCCGCAACACCTCCGGCAATGCGGCAACTTGCTCAAAAACCTCGCGTATTGAAGCATCTCTAGGATATCGATCCGCCAAGATGCTGATACCAATCTTGTGAGATTCCAAAGCCTCAACCAGATCGCGGCGTTTTGCACCATCTGCAGCGAGTGTAGTTTTTATAGCCAAAAAAGCCGCTACTGGAAGGACCATGTCCAAGATTGGTGCGGGAAGCAATCCAAGCAGACGCAATAGTGGAGTAGCTGCTTTGCGGGCCGCTGCAAATGATCGAGCAATATTCCTAAACCGTCCCGTCAATTTCGACCGTCGCAAGCCTGTTCGATTGCCGAATGTCGCTACTACCATAGCGCGATGCGCGTGCTCGGTTGCATTCACTACCGACCCCTTTCTCACAGCGCACCCAACCCGAGATGGTCGACGGCGGGCGCCATTTCTTCGCGCCCTTCTCCGTACATGTCTTGGGGCGGCACTGAAATCCGACTCACAACGGGGTTGAATATGCTAGACTGATTCGACATTTCCCTGAGGTGATGCAAGGCAACCTGTCTTGTCATCGCTGCACGAGACGTAACCGCACTATCGCGGGAAAGCTCTGCTATCACACGTGCGTTAAGTAGGGTATAAAGGTAGAGGTCCCGATTCGCGGACGTGATCACCATGGGCTCCAACAGGCTTAATCCAGTGGCGAGACCTGACTGCGTGGATCCTCGAATGCCGAGAATCCCGGTCATTTCCTGGCGCGATCCGTCTTCGGCGATCGCGAGGGCCGATCCCTCATCAAGATTAAGATCGAGAATATTCTCCGGCCTAATGAGCCACGCCGCACGTAGGGGCAAAGGACCGAGTGAGAGGGCGCCCACTCCACATACTAGTGCGTCACGAGCGCATAGGGCGGTTAGTTCCTGAATTCCTGAACTCTCGATTGCGTCTCGCACGCGCTGTAATGCGGATTCCGGCCCTGGTCCTTTAATATGCCAGCCAGATGTCATGCTGTGTACTATTCGATCGATCGAGTCGCGGACCCCGGGGACGCTATTGTATACATGTCGGACGATGGGCATTCGACGGCGCACATCTTCGACGGTGAACGAGGGAGAGCGATACTCCACGTGGAGTGAATAGTTCACAGCTTCAGCGCGTGCGCGAATTGCTCGGGCGGCACTGCGCCAGCCTTCCATGCGCACAACATCACCGATCGACTTGATCGCGTCTGCATCGACGTGGGCTGCTCGTGTCGGATAGTCGGCGAGAAACTCGTCCTTCTTGATCAGTTGCTGACTCATTAGTTGACGTTCCAGAAGCATTGCAAGCGCACTGAGCGTGGACTCGGTTTGAGCTTCGATCGTTCGATCGATAATGCAGGCCCAGATGGAAGGAGAATCAGCAGTGCTCTCGTTTGGAGTTTGCAGACGCGCGCTCTTTCCTTCGATAAGAGCGTCCACCTCGTTCTCTGAGGCCCAATCCTTAAGGGCTTCGACCGCCCATGGTCTGCCCAACTGGTCGAGACCTGGAATCGGTCTCGGATCGGTAGCGCCTGGGAATGCCGGCATGATCCAAAATCCGTAGAGCAGTGGATTCAAGAACCCCGACTGTTCGAAGTGCCCGATACGAATGTGCAGCCTGCGATCGCCAGGCCGAATACTGCTTACTTCGCGAGATAGCTCTCGCATGACATCCTCTGATACAGCGAGATGCGCCTCAGTTACCTCGACTGGATTCGGGTCGCCCGATTGGATCCTGAATGGATTAGACAAGGCGACGCTCCGGGGTCTTCTTATCGAAAATTTCGCCTGTTGACGTGTGACTTGAGCGAGCTCTTTGCATTTTGGGGCCCTTCTGAAACTCTGGCTGCAGCTTCGGCATCTCTGGCTTTTTGGACTCTAGGAAGAACAAGAGCGCCCATCTAGGTATTTGACGATCGCCGCGTTGGGTGGAATGTAGAGTGTAGAGATTTTGCGTTCGCGACCGAAGTGGCCAGAGCCCTCGGGCGCAAGTGGCGCAAGGATTGTCCCTGGCAGCGACGGTCTGGCGGGTTCGCCTATGGTAACGGCTTCGTTTCGGCCATAGGCAGCCAGGCGGCAATCTCCGCGACGACGTTGGTGGGATCTGGGGCTGTTGCATAGACGATGATCTCGTAGTATCGCTCCGACTTGATCGTCAAGGGTGGAAGCGGATGCTCGCGCAGGCGAACCAGATGGTGTCCGGCGGCGAGCAGGTCGAGGGATTTGGCGAGGTCGACATGGGCCTTGTTCGCGTGCCAATACGACCCGTCGTACTCGATCACGAGGAGGTCACCGTCTGGTAGGTCGACGGTGACGTCGGGGTGCCATACCGCCCGGGTGGTAAACGCCTGGTGGCGCAGCGGTCTGCCCGAAGTGGCGTTGCCGAACCGGTCATGAGCGGCTTGAAGGATCGCCAGCTCCGGTGCGGACGTTCCGACCTGCTTGCACATGGGGCAGGTGGATCCAGATGTCCGCGAGATCAGAGACGCCTCCCAGACGTGGTCAGGGTTCTGGGGGCAGATCCATCTGGGGACGAACGACAAGGTGGCGGAGGGGCGGACGTGCCAGGCTGTGACGGGGTTGTCGGGCGCCCACTGCCGAGCCAGGGCGGGAAAGTGGTACGCGAGGGAGTCCAGGATCGTGCGACACTCGGGGCAGCGCAGGCGCTGACGCTTGTCACGTTCGGTCGGCGTGGCCATCCATTCGTGACCGCAGCTCTCCTCGCGCCACCACACGGTGCGTCGGGAGGTCGGCGGAATGTGAGCCTGCTTGAGACCCTGGTTCTTCGATGGGTGCCATTGGGCAGCGATCTCGGGGTTCATGCCGTAGGCGGCAAGGTCGTCCTCAAGCGCCGCGAGCGTGTTCTGCATGGTGCGCTGCCCGCGGCAGTGGGGGCATCCGGCGGTCAGGTAGCGCAGCGGGCCCACGCGTGGATGGTGCCCTGCCGGGCAGCGGAACCGTCGTAGTTCCCAATCGCCTGCGATCATCACGGTCGCGGGGTCCGCCTCGTCGTCCCACGCCTCCAATAGTTCGGCGAGGCTGCTGACCGGAGTGTGCTTGTACTTGTCGACGGCGGCGCTCCATGCAGCTTGCCGTCGCGGCTCGCAGACCGGGCATGCCACGCCACCGGTCATGTCCAGGACTCGTTTCTCGAAATTGTGTCCGCACTCAGGACACAGCCACCAGACCACACGCCGAGCCTTGGGTGTGGCGGTCGCCCACGACTCGGCAGAATTGCGTCCGTGGTCCCACCAGTCGACTGCGGGGCTATCAGAGTCCTTGAACAGGACCTTTACCCTCTTCGGTGAGGCTTCGCTGGATGCGTTACGCCTGGGATTGACCTGGCACTGGCAGCCCCAGGCTATGTCGCCGAGCCGATCGGCGGACAACCGCCCGCAGTACACGCAGCGCACGTGATGTGGATCGTCGGGAAGAGACGGGTCGGTCAGCCCGCCGAGGTACTCGTACCCGTTGTTCTCTGCCAGCGTCCGTGCTTTCTCGATGGGCACGGGCTCGGTGCCGGCGTAGGGGCCCTGCAACCGGCGCGCTGTCGCAGCCCAGTCGCGCCAGTGGCAAGCGCGGCACGTTGGCGTGTCGATCTTGTTGTTGTCCAGGACGTACACCAGCCGGTAGTGCGCGACGCAGCCGCATCGAGTGCACTTGGTCAGCCACCATGCCGTCGGCTTGCCTGGGAAAGGTTCAACGGGCTCAAGCCCTCCGACAGCCAAGATCGCGATGATGTGCTCATTGCACCACGCGGGCTTGGTCCTGGTCGTGAACGCGGCGGGCGTCGGGCACCCGGGTTCGGCACATGGCGTCTGGACAGGCACAACTGAAAAGGTACGGCGCGAGCGCACGGATTGTCTCGGAAGCAGGGAAATCTCACCCATGTAGGGGCTGGCCGAAGGCCCCGACCTGATGCCGTGGTGAAGCAGTCGGCGGCCTGGCAGTACCCGTATGGGGCCGAGGTACGGCGATGCCGGTCGGTACACATCGGGTACACACGAGTGCCGTCTCAGCCCATCCGGTGCCTTCCTCGCCAACGCGGGGAGGCCAACGAGGAACCGCACGATTCCAACGTTCTCGCGGTGCCCAACGAAGCCGCTGGACACCGCGAGACATACCGCCCCATCCTCCAGGAGAACCCGGCGTACGGGCCAATCCGTCCGCTTCTTCTGCGACCTGCTGTCGGGGGAGGAGATCCGTCGAACGCTCATTCACTGTCGTGCCGGAGTGCGCGGAGGTAGCGGCGTCGGTAGATGCGCTGGGCGATCAAGATCACCGGAAAGAGCGCGCGCCACGGGCCCCGGCCGGCACGCGTGAGGGACCGCAGTGTCAGGTTCACGTTCTCGTCGTCGTCCCTGCTGACGATGAACGCTTCCTCCCCGGAGACCGGATGGCCTGCCAGTGTGCCGTAGGCGAGGGCGGCGCGGCGGCGGGTGGCGAACGTCGCGACGACCTCCACGGGCTCCCGCACATGGATGGGTCCGATTCGTGCGAGGAGCCAGTAGCGCTCCCCTTGGCGCGCGACGCGGCCTTCCTCCAGGGGCGGGTCGACGGCGAATCCGCTCCGCGTCTTGATGCCCCAGGAGAGGGCCGCCGTTGAAGCTGTATTCCACAGATCGGTTCCGGTGCCGAGCCGGACAGTGCGTTCGTATGCGCGCCATCTGTCGGGTGGCTGCCACCGCTCTGCGCCTGGCGCCGTGCCGCCCACGACGCTGTAGCTGAGGTCCCGTTGGCTCAGGTGATACTCCGCCAGGAGCTTCAGGTCACTCGCGACGCCGCCGGCTGCGGTGATGGCAGACCTCACGGCGTGTTCCTCGGTGGGTGAGCGCGAAGGCCACGCTGGTGCCGGTGTCGTTCGCGTCCCAGATGTGCTCGCCACGGGAGCTGGTTCCCGTGCTCCCGATGCTGAACGGAGCGAGCGCATGCAGGATGTCGAAGTCTTCGTCAAGGCGCGGGTCGAGGGTGAGGGAGATGTCGCGCTGCCGGTTCCGCGTCAGGCGCTCCTCGGCCAGCCGGACGGCCGCGTGAACACTCGTCGGCCAGTCGCGGTCCGACACGATGTCGACGGCGACCCTCGCCAAGCGGGCCCGTTGAGCCACCAGGGCGCTCCTGATCGCCACCTCGACGATTCCCCGAGCCGCCCCGTCACCCACGGTGAACCAGCGCACATCGACGCCGCCGTTCCCTGCTTCATCCACGTCGCACATCCTGCCCCAAGGTGGTTGGCCTCAATCAGATCGAGTTGGCATCCCGCAGGACCACCAGCCCCCGTCCAGGCGTGCCGGGTCGGTGCAGGCCATGCCGCGCATGTACACGTCGGGTGTGCGGTGGGGCGAGTAGATGTAGCCGCCAGCGTCGTCGACCAGCCGTGCCCACTGCGGAACGAAGACGGTTACCGCGTCGGGGTCTTCGGCATCGCGGTACACGTCGACGGAGCCGGTCACGGAGACGAACTCCAGGGTTCGGGGTAGCTCGGCGTACGGTCCGTCGAGGTCGCCATGGAGGGCGTGCTCGACGACGCCGTCGAGTGCGGGTCGTAGCGTGTGGAAGTCCTGTCGCCCGTCGCCATGAGACAGGCCGGCGCTTCCCAGCAGTGCCCACGACGTCATGAGGACCGTGCCGAGTACGACGACGGCTGCGGGGAGCCGGTGGACCGCTCGGCGTCTCACGGTGGCGAGCGCGACCACTGAGACGATGATGAAGCCGACGGTCCATGTGAGACCCCGCCCGATCGCCGCTTCGAAGTTCTCGCTGAACGGGCCGTCGTATCCCCCGTGCTCCAGAACATGCCAGAGCCCGGGCGGCAGGATGCCGAGCTTGTAGGTCGTCCAGGCGAGGTCCTGGGAAGCCCCGACGATCATGAGCGCGAGGCCCAGCGCCGCCAGGGCGCCCTTCGTCCAGCCGGTCGCGATAGCCCGTGCAGGAGCGCTCTGATCGGCTGTCATGCCGTTCCGCCGGTAGTGAGGGCCACCTCGATCTCGGAACGACTGCAGATGAGCCCGTGGCGGGCCAAGGCGCCAGGGATCATGCTCATCCACGAGTCGTCCGATTCCCAGACCGGAAGGACCGCTCGAAGGACGTGCTGTTGCACCGGTGTCAGGCCGTCCAGCCTGACGTTAGCCGCGCGGCCCGCGCCGGGAAACGCGGCGGACAGGATGGTGTCGAGCAAGTGGCCGCGGTTGAAGCTGGAGGCGGCGAGCGGAAGCCGGTCGGCAAGATCCTCGACGTCCGCCGCGGTGAGCCAGTGCCTGATCGATGCCAGGCTCTTGGCCGCATAGGACCCGATCCAGCCGTCGTGGATCCGAAGATCGGGCACATCCTGGTGCACGGTCGAGTCGATGAGGACCCTGATGACTCGGCGGCCTGGTGGCCTGGAGGCGGTTGCTGATGCTCGGGCCAGCGCCGTTGCCGCGCCCCAACGCACCAGCGGCGGTTGGTCGTCGAGAAACCGTGCCACACGGTCAAGCGTCGCGGACGGGCTGGCGATCAATCCGTGCGCGATGAGCGTGGCCGTCAATGCGTGCTCGTCGGTTTCGACGTCGAGACGGTCGGCGAGGAGTGGCACGGTCCGTGCCGCGAACTCGGGGAACATACCGGTCAGGTAGGCGACGCGTGCGCGCTCGACGCTCCGGTGCGATCCGAGGAACTGAACAAGGCGGGGCAGTTCGTCACGTACCGCGTCGTAGGCAGCGACGGTGTCCGGACTGGTGGCTAGGCCGCCGAACGGATTGCGGAGCCACAGCTCACGCTCCCGGCCACGCTTCATCTCGCTGTCTGCCCACTCTGCCGCGCCAGCAATCAGCGCCTCGCGCTCTGCTTCCACCTGCGCGGCCTCACCCCGCCACTCGGCGATCGGCACCCCAGCCGGCAACCGTTCGTCGTCGATCCCGACCGCAAGTGCACACAGGAACTCAAGCAGCCCTTCGCGGTCGAGCGCGTCCGGGGCCAGGACGAGTTCCACGACGAACCGAGCGACGGGAGCAGACGCCGAATACCTGCTGCCCTGGTGTGTCACGGAAGCGCTCAGGTGGACCAGCGCTCCGTGTCGAACCCGTGGGTCTCGGCTGCGTAGCGCACGCAGGTTTGCCGGTACGTCCTTGGCGGCGCCGTACGCGTGGACCAGCCGCTCCCACTCGACCTCGTCCAGACCCGCCAGCGGATCGACCTTTGTCACCACGTCCGGCAGCCTATCGGCGGTAGCTCACGTCAATGCGGACGTTCCGGCGCCAGTCGACGTCAGCTCCCTCGCCGTAGCCGGCGGCCTCGCTCTGCTGCCGACTGCTCGGAGCGGCGGGAGCAGGGAGCGATGCAGTCCGCAGCCAGTCCGCAAGAAGTCCGCACCCCGCCGTCGGACGCCATACACGCCAACGGCTGGGATCGTTGGAAATCCAACGATCCCAGCCGCCGCCGCATCCGACCGGCCCCCACCGTTTCCCCTGGACGACGTTCCGCTTCAACGTGTGACGACGTCGGCCGATCCGTTGTCCGTTCCCTTCAGCGCGTTGACGACGGAACCCGCCAGGGTCACCAGACTCGGCGGACCTCCTGCGGCCAGCCGCACGCCTCGGCGACCTTGCCGGCCCACACCTTGGCCGCTTCGTCGTCGTCGACCTCCACAACGGTGAACCCGCCGAGGTGCACGTCGTGGATGCGGTACGGCCCGTCGGTGATCGCGAGCGTCCCGCCCGTGGGGTCGGCGCTGAAGGCGTTGTCGAGGTTCTCGTCGACGCCGCCCGCGAAGACGTAGACGCCAGCGCGCTTCATCTCCTCGACGACCTCGTTGGCCAGTCGGCCGCGCTCGGCGAACCACTCCGGCCTGTGCTCTCCCACCCATTGCTGGTTGAAGTAGATGATGTACTGCGCCATGCTCGCTCCTCGGGTCAGTGCAGGAGAGTGCCCGTTGAGGGTTGGCTCCCGCGTGCGACTGCGGATGTCACGATATTGTCCGCGCCAGGACTCAGCAGACCTACCCGGCGTACGCGTGTCCGCACTGCCTGTCTCCGGAGAGGGATCCCGGTGGTCACCTGCAGATCCAGCCCCGGATTCACGTCCGGGGCGTCATCGCCCCGGACGTGAGGTCGCGGGCGACGGTGGCCTGATAGGTGCTGGTCACTTCGTGCCCTCCTGGCTGGATGGCCTTGAGAACCTTGCGGTGGACGCCCGGGCTGATCGTGACAGGACCGCCGACGCCTTGTTCCAGAGGCCGCGAACCCGGCCAAGCCCGGCCTCGCGATGAGGTCATTCTGCGGCACCTCAATCGTTTCAGCTCTTTGCCAGAGCGCCGGCCTGCAAGTTATATGATATGTGATCGCTAACGACCGGAGTTTCTTGTTCGGTCCCCGACCTGTCGATGACGCCAGGTGTCGTAGAAGAGGAGTTGCGATGAGGACTACATCAAGACCAGGCCGTCGCGCCTTGGTGGGTGCGGCGTTGTGCGTCGTGTCGGTGGTTGCCGGTTTGATGGCTGCCGCGCCGGCGCAGGCTGCGGAGAGCACGCTGGGCGCCGCGGCCGCGCAGAGCGGGCGGTACTTCGGTGCGGCGGTGCCTGCCGGGCGGTTGAGCGAGTCGGCGTACACCACGATCTTGAACCGTGAGTTCAACTCGATCACGGCCGAGAACGAGATGAAGATGGACGCGACCGAGCCGCAGCAGGGCCAGTTCAACTTCTCCCGGGGTGACCAGATCGCGAACTGGGCCCTGCAGAACGGCAAGCAGCTGCGCGGCCACACCCTCGCCTGGCACGCCCAGCAGCCGGGCTGGATGCAGAACATGGAGGGTCCGGCGCTGCGCCAGGCGATGCTCAACCACGTCACCCAGGTGGCGACCCACTACCGCGGCAAGATCCACTCCTGGGACGTGGTCAACGAGGCGTTCGCCGACGGTGGTTCGGGTGGCCGGCGGGACTCGAACCTGCAGCGCACGGGGAACGACTGGATCGAGGCGGCGTTCAGGGCCGCGCGGGCGGCCGACCCGGGCGCCAAGCTCTGCTACAACGACTACAACACCGACGGGATCAACGCGAAGTCGACCGGGATCTACAACATGGTCAGGGACTTCAAGGCCCGTGGGGTGCCGATCGACTGTGTCGGGTTCCAGTCGCACCTGGGCACCTCGCTCGCCAGCGACTACCAGGCCAACCTGCAGCGGTTCGCCGACCTGGGTGTCGACGTGCAGATCACCGAGCTGGACGTGGCGGAAGGCGGCAACCAGGCCAACATCTACGGGGCGGTGACCCGGGCGTGCCTGGCGGTCTCGCGGTGCACCGGCATCACGGTGTGGGGTGTGCGCGACGACACCTCCTGGCGCTCGGACAACCCCCTGCTGTTCGACCGCTCGGGCAACAAGAAGCCCGCCTACCATGCCGTCCTCGACGCGCTCAACGGCGTCTCCTCGAGCGACACGTTCCGCCTGCGGAGCGAGTCCGCGGGCCGGTGCCTCGACGTGCCGAACGGCACCACCACCAACGGCACGGGCCTGCAGATCTGGGACTGCTACGACGGCGTCAACCAGCAGATCACCCAGAACGGCCAGACGCTGCGGATGCTGGGCAAGTGCTTGGACATCCCCCCGGACGCCGCGAACGGCACGCGGGTCCAGCTGTGGGACTGCAACGGGGGCAACAACCAGCAGTGGACGTTCAACGGCAGCTCGATCAGCAGCGTCCGGTTCCCGTCGCTGTGCCTCGACGTGAACGGGGCGGCCACCGCGAACGGCACGTCCGTGATCGTGTGGTCGTGCCACTCAGGCGCGAACCAGCGGTGGAGCCGGGTCTGACCGGCGGCCGCTGAGCCACGAGGGCTGGTCGGACGGGCACCCGTCCGACCAGCCGGCCACGTAGTTGGGCCGCCGCGTTGTCAGTGACGACGGTTGGCGGGCCAGGGGTCACGGGGTTCCCGCGCCACCGCGGGCGATCTCAGCCGAGTTCCTCGGCCAGTCCGACGAGAATGCCCTCGGGCCCGCGCACATAGCAGAGCCGGTACACGTCCTCGTACCGGACCACTTCACTGCTGACGAGTTCCGCGCCGTGCTCGCTCAGGCGTTCCAGGGTCTCGTCGAGATCGTCCACCGCGAACATGACGCGCAGGTAGCCCAGGGCGTTCACCGGGGCGTTCCGATGGTCGGCGACGACGGACGGCTCGAGGAAGCGCGAGATCTCGAGCCGGCCGTGGCCGTCGGGCGTGCGCATCATCGCGACCTCGACACGCTGGTTCCCGAGGCCGGTGACGCGTCCGGCCCACTCGCCCTCCACGACGGTCTGCCCCTCGAGTTCGAGTCCGAGCTCGCGGAAGAACTCGATCGCCGCGGCGAGATCCTCGACGACGATGCCGACGTTGTCCATCCTCACGGTCATCGCGCCATCCTACGCAGACCGACCTCCCACAGGGGCTGTCGCACCTCGAGTCCCTCCGAGAACGATGCGCGGTGTCCCGAGCCGCGACCTCACCTTGCGAAAACGTTATCGATATCGTTACCCTCCGAGACAGTTCCACGACTTGCCCGACGTCGCCGGAACCTGACCGGAGAGGAACAACGATGTCCCATTCCACGAGCATGAGGCGGGTGGCCGCGATCTCGGTGTCGGCTCTCGCCGCCCTCGCACTGACGGGGCCGGCGGCCCTGGCCTGTCCTCCGGAGCCGACCCTGCGCTCCGAGACGCCGCGCGATCTCAAGATCGGCAGCGCCGTCTGGGGTCAGCGCGACCTCCTCGACCACGACCGCAAGAACGGAGGCGAGTTCCAGCGCATCCTCGGGGCCGAGTTCAACTCGCTGACCCCGGAGAACGACATGAAGTGGGCCGAGGTCCACCCGGAGCCCGACGTCTACGACTTCTCCGGGGCGGACGCCGTTGTCGCCTTCGCGAAGGCCCACCGGCAGGAGGTCCGCGGGCACACGCTGCTCTGGCACAGCCAGAACCCGCAGTGGGTGATCGACGCCGCCGCCGACTGGACCTGCGAGGAGGCGCGCGACGTCCTCGAGGACCACGTCCGCACCGTCGTCGGCCGCTACGCCGGCGAGATCTACGAGTGGGACGTCGCGAACGAGATCTTCCAGGACGACTGGGACGAGGGCGGGGTGCGCCTGCGCACAGAGGCCAACCCCTTCCTCAAGGCGTGTGCCGAGGACCCGGTCGCTCTCCTGGGCGACGTCTTCCGGTGGGCGCACGAGGCGGACCCGGAGGCGGTGCTCTTCCTCAACGACTACAACGCCGAGGGCATCAACGCCAAGACCGACGCCTACTACGAACTGGCGCAGGAGCTGCTCGCCGACGGCGCGCCGCTGCACGGCTTCGGCGCACAGGGGCACCTGAGCCTGCAGTACGGGTTCGACGAGTCGATCCAGGAGAACTTCGAGCGGTTCGCGGACCTCGGGCTGAAGGTGGCCGTCACGGAGGCCGACGTCCGCATGCCGCTCGGCGAGGACGGTGAGCCGGACGCCGAGCAGATCGCGCTCCAGGCGGAGCGGTACGACAAGATGCTCCAGGCCTGTCTCGACGTTCCCGCCTGCACGAGCTACACGGTCTGGGGCTTCGACGACGGGCGGTCCTGGGTCCCGGGCGTCTTCCCGGAGGGCTACGCGACGATCATGACCGAGGAGTTCGAGAAGAAGCCCGCGTACCACGCGCTGCTCGAGAGCCTCACCGAGGCCACCCCGGGCAGGTCCCCGCGCACGCCGCCGGGCCTGAACCGGTAGGGCCGAACCGGAAAGAAATGCGAACGGACGTCGACGGCGCCGGGGAGAACCCGGCGCCGTCGTCGTCCGTCGAACCGTCAGTGCGTGTGCGTGTGGTCGTGCGCGTGCGACGACGTCGAGGCGGTCCCGGCCGTGCGGGCCGTCTCCGTCGCGAACATCAGGTCACCGGTCTCGGTGTCCACGCCGTCGATCTTCGGGACCTTGACCGTGCGCGCGCCCGGCTTGCCCCCGATGACGACCTTCCGCAGGCTTACGTTGTTCTCGTCGGTCACCTCGTGGAGGTTGCCGTCCGGGTTCACCGTGATGCGGATCTTGTAGGTGCCGTTGGGGACGCCGGTGAGGTCGAACGCCTCGGTCTGGTACTGCACGTAGGTGTCACCCCAGCCCACCGGCAGCGACTCGCGCAGCCACGTGGCCTCCTTCCCGCCGCAGGCGCTGTCCAGGCCGATCGACTCGGGCCGCCACGTGGCGTTCTTCACGAGCATGTCCACCGGGTCGGTCGGCACGAGGCACCAGGACTGCTTGCCGCTCGTGGTGACGAGGTCGCCCTTGGGCGTGACCAGCTCGTACTGCGCGAAGTCGAGGAAGTGCCAGTGGTTGTGGCCGGGCGCGGCGTGGTACTTCATGGTGCCCGTCTTCGCGTGCCCGACCTGCTTGCCGTCCTCGTAGAAGAACTGGTAGGCGTCCATGACGGCCTTGTTCGGGCGGCGGAAGCCCTCCACGACCAGCGGGCCGGGGCCGGCGTTCCACTCGTGTGCGTTGAAGGTCAGCCGGTCCTTGCCGCCCTGACGCTCGGTGCCGATCGACCAGGCGGGCTCGGCGACGAGGTCGGGGAGCGTGTCGCCGCCGGGGTTCGCCACCCTCGGGGAGGCGCCCTTCGTGCCCGGCTTCTTGCTCGCCCGCGCCTTGTCGGCCCGCTTGATCTCATCGGCCAGGTAGCGGTTCGGCGTGCGCTCCACGACGCCCGGGTCCTCGATGCCACCGGCCGCGGCCGTCCCCGGCGACACGTCCTGCATCAGCTGGCCGACATCGGCGCCCTCGGCGCTGAAGCCCTCCACGGGTTCGCCCGCGAATCCGTCGTCGTCGCCCCATTCCTCCTCCGCGTTGCGCACGGTGACCTTTTGCGTGAGCGTCCGCTCGTCATCGGGAATTCCGAGCAGCCTGGCCACCGGCTTGGTGATTGCCGTTGTCATCGTGAGCTTGTGTCCGATCTTGACGCCCGCGACGTCGGCGTACGCCTCAATGTTCGCAGCCCATCCCTGGTCGACGCCGAACACCACGGACCGCGTGAACCAGTTGCCGCCGCAGAAGGTCGGGTAGGTGGCCTCTGACGGGCCGTTCGGCGCGACACGCTGGGCGTCGTAGCCGGTGGGGCATAGAGTTCGCTTCTTGTCGAAGAGCTCCTTGCCCTTGGAATTGACGATCCTGACCCGCAGGCCGTTCTTGATCCCGTTCATGCCGTCGACCAGCCTGGCGGGGACGGTGACCGTCTTGCCCTTCTCCCCGCCGTCGACGGTGGTCACGGTCATCACGGGCGTCGCGCCGTACGAGTCGCGCTTGGTGACGAACTCGTAGCCGACCTGCGGCGCGGCGAGATAGCGCGCCGAGTCGATGAAGGCGAACTTCTCACCCGGGTAGGCGTAGGCGTCCACCTTCTTGGGGCCGGTGATCCTCAGGCCGTTGTCGGTCGCGGCCGCGGTGGCGCCGGCCGAGGAGTCCTCGGCCGGCGCAGCGCCCGCGGTCAACTGGGCCGCGGACAGCCCGAGGGTCATCGCTCCGGCCAGGCAGACGGCCGTGAGCCGGCTCCTGGGTGACAATCGCTTCTTCAAGACAACCTCCGGGGTTGAGTGGTGACGCTGTCGTCACTCCCGACGAGGTTGCACGTCAGAAGGTTGTGCGGAACCCGGAATCCCCCCGAACTCCACAACTCCTTGACAATTGCTGTCAGAGGCCTGCGAACGGCAGCCCTGGCAGCTCCTGCCGCGTCGTCGCCGGTTCCGCCGGCCCGAACGGCTGGGCCGCCTCGCAGGCGGCGCCGTCCGTGGCGGTCAGGTTCACCAGGTACTCCGCGATCGCCGCGTGGCCGCAGGGGCTGCCGACGCTGAGGGTCGTGTGACCGTATCCCTCGATCGTCAGGGTGCGGGCGTCCGGCCACAGCGACGCGTACGGCGCGGTGTGGTCGTAGTGGGTTGCCGGGTCGAAGCGCGTGCCGATGACCAGTACCGGAGCGTCGACGGACTGGTGCCATGGTCCGGTCCATGCGTCCTCGTCCTGGAGGGGCATGAACTCGCAGTGGATGCCGAGCCAGCCGCGGGCGAGCCCGAAGTGCGGGTACTGCTCGTTCAGCTCGGCGACCTTGCGGGGGTAGGCCCACGGGTTGCCCGGGGTCTCGGCGTCGGCGCAGAAGGTCGCGAGCTGGGTGCCGACCGAGGGGTAGTCCTCGACGCGCCGGTGGAACCGGGAGAGATCCAGGTCCGTGGCCGCGGTGCGGGAGCGCGCGGTGTCCACGAGCCCGAGCTCGGCGGCGAGGTACGTGTAGAAGTCGGCGACGGGGGCGTAACCGTCCACCCCGTACAAGCTGAAGAACGTGTCGAAGACGAGGGTCGTGTACGTGTACGTCAGGGTCTCCCCGTCGCCGATCGGCACCTCGACCGGCGTGTCCTGGATCGCGGTGAGCACCTGCTCCGCGATCGCGGCAGGGTCGCCGAGCGACGCCGTCGAACAGCCTGCCGGGCCGGCCTCCTCGCACAGGCGCCAGAGCTCGGCGAACGCC
The DNA here is from genome assembly GCF_014892515.1 of Myceligenerans pegani. Taxonomy (GTDB): domain Bacteria; phylum Actinomycetota; class Actinomycetes; order Actinomycetales; family Cellulomonadaceae; genus Myceligenerans; species Myceligenerans pegani. Next base: position 65,797 of record NZ_JADBGR010000077.1, on the reverse strand, counting down.
TCGTGGGCGCCGCGCGGCTGGAGCAGTCGCGTGTTCACCAGCTCGTCGCTGCCCACGCCGGACCACTCCCGCGGGTCGAGCGGGCCGTCCAGCACCATCGCGCGGACCGAGTCGGGGAAGAGCATGCCGTACGTCGCACCGAGGATCGTGCCGTACGAGTAGCCGACGTAGGTGAGCTCGTCGTCGCCCACCGCCTGCCGGAGCACGTCCATGTCCCGCGCCACGTTCGCCGACGACGCCGTGGAGAACCGGTCCGGCGACGTCGTGGTGCAGGCGAAGCCGAGCTGCGCCGCCTCGAGGATGTACCGCGCCTCCTCCCGCCGCGTCGTCGGGAGCTCGGTGAGCATCCTGGACGTCGCCTCGAACTCGCTCTCCTGGTCCGGGTAGCAGGTCGCCGGGTCGGACTGTCCGACGCCGCGTGGGTCGAACGACACGATGTCGAACCGCTCACGGACGGACGGCTCGAACAACTGCTCTCCGAGCTGGTGCAGGGTGGAGACGCCCTCGCCTCCGGGGCCGCCGAAGTTCACGAACACGCTGCCGATCCGGTTCGCCGGGTCCGTTGCGGGCAGGCGGGTCGCGGCGACCGTCGTCGTCGGGCCGTGCGGACGGTCGTAGTCGCTGGGGACCTCGACGGACGCGCAGTCGAACGCGTCGGCGCCGTCGTCGCAGCTGCCCCAGGCGATCTCGGGGATCGCGGGAGCGTCCCGGGTCGGGGTGGTGGGGCCGGCGGCGCCACCGGGCTGGGCCATGGCGGGAACCGCCGTCGCGGCGAGGAGAAGGGAGGTTGTCAGGGCGATCGCTCGTGCTGTTCGTCTCGTCGTCACCATGGCCTCCACTCCAGCATCGGCCCAGGTGGAGGACAATAAGTCGGGCGGCGGATCTTTCTCCGTCCAAAGGTGGAAGTTCCCTTTTCCGCAGGGTCGCCCGATGGTGCCGGTCGCCGTCACGGCCGGCACGGCTGCCCGGGACGGGGACGCGTCGGGCTACGGGGCGGCCGCCGACAGCTCGCCCAGGCGGGCGTGGACCTCGTCGGCCTCGGGCTTGTCGAGCTCGGCGTAGATGAGGTGGGCCTGCTCGTAGTGCGTCCGGGCCCGGTCGGTGTCGCCGAGGGCGCGGTGCGCGTCCGCGATTCCGGCGTGCGCACGGGCCTGCCGCTGCCGTGAAGCGCCCACCGTGGCGATGGCGAGCGCCTCGGTGTGGAAGCTCAGGGCGGCGACCGGGTCGCCGGTGATCTGGGCGACCTCGCCGAGGCCGTTGATGGAGTCCGCCAGGTCGTTGCGTTCGCCGATCCGCCGGTAGTGGGCGAGCGCCTGCCGGAAGTAGGTGCCGGCGGTCCGGGGCTCACCGAGGCGGAGGTGCAGGGCGCCGAGCGTGTCCAGGGTGTGGGCCCGGTTCATCGGGCTGCCGAGCTCGTCGATGATGGCCAGCGCCTGGTGGACGTGCTCGATGGCCGACGTGTAGCGCCCGAGCTCCATCTCGGCGTTGGCGAGATTGTTCAGGGCGACCGACTCGAGGTTCCGGGCGCCGATGTCCCGCATGATCGCGAGGGTCTGGTGCTCGATCTCGGCCGCCCTCAGGTAGTTGCCCATGCGTTCCTCGACGATGCCGAGATTGATCAGCCCGACCGCCTCGGCCGCGCGATCGCCGTCCCGCCGGGCCAGGGCGATCGCCGCGCGGTGATCCTCGATCGCCTCGTCGTAGCTGCCGAGTCGGCACCTGACGATGCCGCGCCCGCCCAGGGCGCGGGCCTCGCCCGCCGTGTCGCCGATCTCCCGGAACAGGTCCAGTGCTCGCTGGAGATGGTCGATGGCGGGCTCGTACTCGGTCACCCTGGTGTAGCCGGTGCCGAGCTGGAGGAGCGCATAGGCCCGGCCGGTCCGGTCGCCCGTGCGTTCGGCGGCGCGCAGAGCGTAGCCGTTGATGGTGAGGAGGTCCGTGAGGTGCGTGTCTCCGACGTAGCGGTGCAGGATCCGGGCGAGCCCGGAGACGTACGCCGACAGGTGGTGCTCCGCGGCGTGCTCCGCGATCGCGATCACGCAGAACCGTTCGGACTCCAGCCAGCGGCGAGCCGCGTCCGGCCTGCTCAGATCGGGGATCAGGACCCCTGGCGTCGTGGCCTCGGGCCGATGGAGCACGTCGGCGGGATGCAGGGCGTCCATCGCGGAGACCGCCGCGTCCTGGTAGTAGGCGAGAAGCCGTCGCGCTGCCGCCTCGCGCTCCTCGCCGGTGTCCTGGCTGGTGGTCAGGTGGGTTGCGTAGGCGCGCAGGAGGTCGTGCATGGCGTAGCGGTCGGGGCCGGTGCGGTGCAGCAGGTGGGCGTTGACGAGGGCGTCGAGGATGCGGTGGGCGCGTTGGGGGGCGAGGCCGGTGACGGCGGCGGCCACGTAGGGGTCGAGGTCGGGGCCGGGATGCAGGCCCAGGCGCCGGAAGGTGTGGGCGGCCTGTTCGGGCAGGTGCTGGATGGACCACGAGAACACCGCGTGCACGGCCGCGTACGGGTCGCCGCCCGGGTCCAGGAGTTCGAGGCGGTCCTGCCGGTCGGTCAGCTCGGCCACCACCTCGGCCAAGGGGCGCTCCGGGCGGGAGGTGGCCAGCACGGCGGCGACCCGCAGCGCCAGCGGCAGCCGGGCGCACTGCTCGGCCAGGGTCGCGGCCGCCGCGGGCTCGGCCGCCACGCGGTCGCCGATCAGGCGGTGCAGCAGGCCCACCGACTCGCCCGGGGACAGCAGGTCGAGGCGGACCTCGTGGACGCCGTGGACGGCGACCAGTCCGGCCAGGCTGTCCCGGCTGGTGATCACGACGAGTGACGAGCCACCGCCGGGGAGCAGCGGCCGCACCTGGGCCACGCTCCCGGCGTTGTCCAGCACGATCAGCATCCGGCGGCCGGCCAGCTCGCTGCGGTAGCGGGCGGCGCGCTCGTCGTCGTCCAGGGGGATGTCGCGCTCCGGGACGCCGAGCGCGGTCAGGAAACGTGCCAGGGCGTCGGCCGGCCGCATCGGCTGGTCCGGGTCGTAGCCGCGCAGATTCACGTACAGCTGCCCGTCCGGGAACTGATCCGCGACCCGATGGGCCCAGTGCACCGCGAGGGCCGTCTTGCCCACCCCGGCCGTGCCGCTGATCGTGGCGATCACCACCGGCCGCGCCGAACCGCCCGGGCCGGGTGGCGTGAGGTCTTGCCGCGCCGGACCCGCCACCCGACCCCACACCGGACCGGACATCGAACCAGGGCTCGCACCGGACACCGGATCGGACGCCGGACCGGACACGAGCTGGTCCAGCCGCCGGAGGTCGTCGTCGCGCCCGGTGAACCCGGCGACGTCCAGGGGCAGCTGAGCCGGGGTCGGCCGGTCGGACGGGCCCGCCCCGACTGCGCCACCGGGATCCGGGTTCGCGGCACGAGCCGGTGCCGTCAGCCGCGGGTCGTGTCGCAGGATCCGCTGATGCAGGTCGCGAAGTTCGGGACCGGGATCGGTCCCGAGCTCGTCGTCCAGCCGTCGCCGGATCTCCTCGTAGTGCTCCAACGCCTCGGCCTGACGCCCGCACCGGTACAGGGTGAGCATGAGCTGCGCCGCCAGGCGCTCGTCCAGCGGATACGCGGCCGACGCCTCGGTGACGGCGGGCAGCAGGCGCGCGTGCTGCCCGGACCGGAGCACGACCTCATGGTGGTCCAGGACGGCGGAAAGACGCTCGCCCTCCAGAGCGACCGCGACCGACCGCAACCAGTCGCTGTCCAGTCCCGCGAACGGCTCGCCCCGCCACAACCCCAGTGCCTCGGGCCACAGGACGGCCGCGCGGTCGTCGTCCGCGCCTCGGGCCTCGGCCACCAGCGCCCGGAACCGGTGCAGGTCGACGGCGGACTCCTCGGCGCTCAGGACGTAGCCGCCGGACCTGTGCTCCAGGCGAGGCCCGCCGGCGTCACCCAACGCGCTCCGCAGCCGCGAGACATACGTGTGGAGGGTCTGCCGGATACTCCGCGGCGGCCTCGCCCCCCACACCCGGTCGGCGAGCTGGTCGAGCGAGACCATGGCGCCCGGTTCCACCAGCAGTACCGCGAGCACCGCCCGCTGACGCGCAGGACCGAGCGGCACGGCGGCACCGCGCTCGTCGCGGGCGGAGACCTCGCCGAGCAGCTGAAACCAGACCATGTCCACCCACCCTTTCCCGTCGGGCCCCGTGGAAGAGGGTAGGCGACGCCCTGCGTGGCCGGGCCGGAACATCACGGCCAGCCCTGCCCGATCGGGCGTCGCCCGGATCGTTGACAGCAATGGTGATCGATCACTAATCTCGCTGCAGCGCAAATCATGAACGTTCACATTCGCGTCGTCCATCCATGAGGTGCGAGGGAGCACGAGCATGAGAACGAAAGCGACGGGCAGTGCCGTGGCCGTAGGCGCCGTGGTGCTGGCGATGGCCGGCGGGGTCGTAGCCCCGGCGGCGGCGCAGGACGGGCGGGCTCACGCCGAGGTGGCGCTGAAGTCGGCGGGCAGCGGCTTCGACCGCGACCAGGTGCTGCTGGTCGACGGAGAACCCTTCTGGTACAGCGGCATCCAGCTGCGCGCCGACAAGCTGCTGACCCAGATCGGCTACCGGGCGGACGTGCCCATCGAGGAGCACGATCCGTCCGACCCGCAGAAGCGGAGCCTCGAGCAGATCTTCAAGCAGGTGGCCGAGGACGGATACAACACCGTCAACGTCCAGGTGCTGTGGTCCGACCTGCAGAAGGACAAGGTGACGACTCCGGAGCAGACGCAGACGGCCACGATCTCGGCGGACGGTTCGCCGGCCGACCTGACGACGTTCCAGACCGGCTGGGTCGAGGACGACGCCTCGGCGCAGCAGCTCGGCTACGTGCGGTTCGACATCCCGGACGAGGTCGAGAACGTGGACGGGTCGAAGATCCGGCTGTACGTGAACAGCTCCGACCCGCGTCAGGGAGAGTTCCCAGGGACGGGCGGGATGTACTACAGCCACTACCTGAATCTGTACGCTGTACCTTCCGACCGGAACGTCGAGGACCTCACCTGGGACGACGCCGGCCTCGGCGAGATCACCTACGACGGCACGGAGCTGGAGGCGGCGGACGGCTCGGTCATCGAGCCCACCTCGGTGACGCCGAAGTGGGACCGGGTCAAGCGGACGTACTTCTACGACCTCGACGTGACCGACCATGTCGCGCAGGCTCACGCCGCCGGCGAGCAGAGCGTGAGCTTCCTCGTCGCCTCCTCGACGCCGCCGGAGCGCACCGACAAGGCCGCGGTCGCCGCCGAGACGGTGTCCTTCGAGACGGCGGCGTCGACGCGGGACGACAGCGACACCAACAGCCGCTGGCTCAAGCAGCCGCTCCGGCCCCGCATGTTCTTCTCGGACGCGAGGCTGGAGAACATCGACTGGACCTACTACGACAAGCTCGTGCGCTACGCCGAGAAGTACGGGCTGAAGTTCGAGGTGATCTGGTTCGGCTCGGACTCCACCGGATGGGCCTCCGACTACCGCGTGCCGTTCTACGTGTTCCACGACTACCAGATGACCACCGTGGACCAGGACCCCGAGAACGTGCTCTACAACGGCTCGATCGGGACGCCGCTCTTCGAGAAGAAGATCGGCGATCCGAACTCGATGTACACGTTCCTCGGCGACCGCGCGGACCGGGGGCTCATGGAGAAGGAGGGCGACATGCTCCACGCCATCGTGGAGCACACCGCCGGCCTCACCGACGAGAACGGTGAGAACATCGGCGACACGCTGATCGGGGTACAGACCCAGAACGAGCCGCACAACGGCAGGCTCAACGGGACGCCGATCAAGTGGCCGGACAACGACGACGGGCTCGCGACCGACAGCATCTCCCGCTCACCGATCTCGCTCGCGCAGCGCGACCTCTGGCGTACCGAGGGGGATGCCGACCACGGTGGGTATCTCGTGACCAGCGACACCGAGTTCCGCAAGTACCAGACCTGGTACTACAACGACTACCTCAGCAGGCGCGTCAAGGAGAGCTCGCTGCCGGTGTGGACCCGGGTGAACCACCAGCAGAACGCCCCGACGTACATGGTGGACATCAACGAGGCGATGCGAGCGAACCCCGACGTGGGCACGTACCTCGACTCCGTCGGCATCGACACGTACAACGTCTCCGTGGAGCGCATGTACAACATCGGCAACGGGCGGCACCCGTTCAACATCGACAAGGGGGAGAACCTCCCCGTCGTCATGGAGGACGGTATGAACAACACGTACGCCGCGGAGAAGAAGTTCGCGACGGTCGCCGGGGGAGCCCTCCACAACGGCTACAACGCGTGCTCGTTCGACGGTGACGGCCTCTACGACTCGTTCAACCCGGACGACGCCTGCGGCCGGACCGACCGGCCCGCCGACGCGAGAACGGGCGACGGGACGCCGGGAACGATGACCTTCGCGCAGAAGATCGCACGCGTCGCTCTCGTCAACAACCTCTACAACAAGGTCGGCTACGACCTCGCGACCCGGAACACGGACGCGGTCGGCGGCTCGACGCTGAAGTTCTTCGACCCGAAGGGCGTGGCCCCGCAGGGCGAGGAGGTCGAGCAGTCGATCCGGTCGGTGAACATCTCCTACGCCGTCGTCAGCGATCCGGACGGCTTCGACACGAACTCCCGCGGCTTCGCCATCGAGCGCGCGGCCGACGAGGTCGCCCTGGGCACGACCGAGGAGACGACGTTCCGCCTGTCCGGCCTCGCCGGCGACGTCGCGAGCGTCGAGCTCGGCACCTATGACGCCGACGCGAGCGACGGGGACGTCACGACCGGCAACGCCCGGACGGACAACACCTGGACGAAGCTGGGCGACGCCGTGACCTCCACGGACGGCGACGACCTCGTCGTCACCGTCCCGGCGGGCGACGTCGCACGGGTGCTGACCACCTCCGACATCCCGCCGGCCGTGGCCGAGTACCGCTTCGAGGCCGAGTCGTCGAGCCCGGTCGCCAACCAGCCGATCGAGACGTGGGACGACGGCGCGTCGGGCGGCGCCTGGAACAAGCTGCTCGCGACCGCCGTCGGCGACTACATCGAGTACACCCTCGACGTGCCCCGGGCGGGGACCTACGAGCTGCGCACCACGTACCGGACGGCGAGCATCCGCGGCATCGCGCAGGCCTCCGTCGACGGCGTCGACCTGGGGGAGCCCTACGACCTGTACGCCGAGACCGCGGCGTTCCCGTCGGTCACGGCCGGCACGATCACCGTGGCCGAGCCCGGCCCGATCACCCTCCGGTACACGGTGGCCGGCAAGAACCCGGCGAGCAGCGGCTACGGTCTGGGCGTGGACGTGATCACGCTGCGCGAGGTGGCCGAGGCGACCGAGGCGACCACCGTGCTGCTGTCGGAGTCGTTCGACTCCCCGGCGGCCGTGCCCGCCTTCGGCTTCGATCGTGACGCGGCGATCGCCGACGGCGTGCTACGCCTCACCAACGGTCTGTCGAACGAGGGCGTCGCCGTGAAGAAGTTCGCTCCCGTGGTCGCGCGCGACTCGCTGGCCGACGTCTCGTTCGACTGGTCGTACCACGGCGAGTCGAACTCCAAGGGCGGACTCGAGTTCCGCGATCGCTACGGCCGCCTCGTCTTCGCCCTGCAGGGCGCGACGAAGACGGACGGCACGCGGGAGCTGCGGTACTCGACCACCTCGACCGACTCCGACTCCACGAGCTCGAAGTACGCGGTCGAACCCACCTGGCGGTCCGTGCCGCTGACCGTCGGTCACACGTACCAGGTACGTGTGCGGGCCGACTTCGCCGCGGGCACGGTGAGCTACCGGATCTCGGACGGCTCGGCGACGCTCGTCGAGAACACCGGCGTGCCCCTCCGTGCGGCGCAACTGCACCGGATCGTCGCGACGAGCGCGTACCGGACGACGACGAACGCCCAGGAGGTCGACGACCTGGTCATCCGCGGCCGCGGGGATGCGACCCCGGCGGCACTGAGCGGATCCACGATGTACACGTTCGGCGACAGCATCATCGCGGGACACATGTACCGCCGTGCCGGGGTCGGTGAGTTCGTCGCCGATCAGGAGCAGATGACGGTCCGCAAGTTCGCCGTCAACGGTGCCTCGGTGATCGACGACGCCAACGACATCGCGGCCCAGGTGCAGGCGGCGCCGAGCGAGGACCCCGACTACGTCCTCTTCGACGGCGGCACCAACGACGCGTACCCCGAGACGCTCGACAAGCTCGGCACGGTCACCGAGGGCTTCGACGGCCCGTTCGACACCACCACGTTCGCGGGAGCCTTCGAGGACCTCATCGCCCGGCTGAAGGCCAAGTACCCGACGGCCGACGTCGTCTACCTCGCCGTCGCCAAGCTCGGCGCCCGCGACGTCGCGGTCCAGGAGACGTTGCGAGACCTCGAGCTGGAGATCCTCGCCAAGTGGGACGTCCCCGTGGCCGACGTGTACACGAGCGGGCTGGACACGACCGACGACGACATGCGCGTCACCTACTCCTTCGACTCCCTCCAGCCCGACAACGGCCTGCCGGGAACGGCCGAGACCACCGGATCGTGGGACTCCGGGAACCGCCCCAGCGGAACCCATCCCAACTTCCCCGCGATCGAGGAGTTCTACGCGCCGATCGTGTCGCAGGCGCTCCTCGACGTCGCCGCGTCGGCGGAAGCGGAGGACGGCGCCGACGCTCCCGGCGCCGACGCTCCTGTCGGTGCTCGCTGCACCGACGGGACGCTGATGCTCCCGGCGGCGGCCGGCGACGCGCGTCCGGTCGCCCGCGGGCTCCCGCACTCCGCCAGGCCCTGCTGACGCTCCGCGCCACGAGTGAGCCGCCCGCGCGTGAACCTGCGCGCGGGCGGCTCACCCGCCTACCGGACGGTGGCCACGCGCCTACCGGACGACGGCCGCGTCGGCGTCGAGTGCGGTGTGGGTGCTCGCGGTGCGAGGGCTCGGCCGCCACCCCGCGTCGATCGGCGGCAGTTCGTCGCCGGTGGTGAGGTAGAGGCGATCGACGCGCAGCCCCGACTTGCGCGCGAGCACCGACAGGATGTGGCGGCCCGCGGTGATCTCCAGATCGGAGACCAGCGCCCACAGCCAGACCTGCCGGGTGCCGTAGGTGCACATCTCCCCACCGGAGAACTGCTCGGACGCCGGTTGCACGGCGCCGTCGAGCGCGATGAGGCAGGCGTCGTCGGTGCGGTCGTCGTACTTCACGAGCAGCCAGACGTGGTAGCGGCCGGGCGTCGCGACGTCGAGCGCGAAGTGCATGCCGGGCGCCGTCTCCGGATCCTCCCACCGCAGGCCGCGCGGCACGACGTGCATCGCCAGGCCGGTACGGCCGTCTGTCTCGGCCTGTGTGTGCGTCCACGTGAGCTCGTGCGGGTCGTCGGCGGGAGAGGTCCATGCGCCGGCGTCCTGCGCGAGGACGTACTCCGCCTCGATGGCGACGCGTCCACCGCGCTCGGCGACCGCGCCGGAGCCGAGTCCGGCGACCACGTCCTTGCCGCCGCCGGCGTACGTCCGGTGCCGCGCGGGGCCGAGCGCCGTCTGCAGCACGACCTGGTTACGGCGGAACGTCGTGTCCCCGTCCCAGAACCCGGGGCCGGCGTAGACCTGCGGGGGCGGCGGGACGACCGCGGGATCGGTCCGGTAGAACTCCCGTGCCGCGTGCTCGACGGCGGGCAGCCGGGGATCGGCGGGATCGGACGGCGACACGCGCGGCGTCGTGGCACCGACGGGCGTCGTGGTGTCGTCCTGCGCCGTCGTGACGTGGGCGCTGAAGTCCGGGCCCAGCGCCGTCGGCCTGATGTCCGAGGTGTAGATCACGAGCTTCGACACGGTCACGTCCTCGTCGATCACGTGCAGGCGCAGCACGTGCGCCCCCTCGCCGAGGTGGGGGAGCCGGACGGTCAGCCGCTCGACGTTGTCCTGGATGCCGCGCTCCCAGTCGCCGCGGTGCTCGTCGGTGATCGGGCTCGACACGACCGTGGGGGAGTGTCCGTCGACGCCGACGCCCACACGGATGGTGCCCGTTGCGTTCAGCGTGGGCAGGCGATGGAGCTCGAGGAGGTGGGCGCCCGCGGTGCGCAGGTGGAAGCGGTGCTCCAGCCGGGCGGGCTCGCCGTCGTCCCCGGGCGTCGTGCGACGCGCCTCGACCGCGGCGTTCCCGTACCGTCCCAGGTGCGGCACGACGGCCCACGCCGAGCCGGTGCCGTCGACGACGGCGTCGGCTCGGGACGGGTCCAGGCTGACCCAACCGTCCGCCTCGACCGCGCCGGTGAAGCCGTCCTCGAGCGCCGGGGCGGAGGCGACCGCGACCGTGACGGTCACCTCGTCGCCCGTGTCGGGGCGGCGGACCCGCACGGTGCCCGAGCGTCCGGCCTCCTGGGCGGGGGCGGGGACCCGCACGGCGATCCGCTGCTCGGTGCGGGTCGCGCCCGATCGGGGCGACACCTCGATCCACGGATCGGCGTCGATCGTCCAGGCGAGTTCGCCGCCGCCGGTGTTGAAGACGTCGATCCACTTGTCGGTCACGCCGTGCGGCCAGAACGTCAGCGCGGGCGCCGGCGAGGGCAGGTCGTCGCCCCACACGGCGACCCCGAGGCCGGGCGCGTCGTCGAGGCGCAGCGCCGGCGTGGCCGGGGGATGGAGCGGCATGACCGGGGGTGGGAAGTCCTCGGGCGTGAACATCCCGTCCCACGCGCCGTCCGACATCGTGCGGTTGTAGTAGTGGATGAGCGCGCGCTTGTACTCGTCGAACCGGCGCGAGACCTCGAGATGGTGGTCGGCGGCCGCGAGTCGCCCCTGGCGGTGGGCGAGGGTGCTGCGATCCGCATGGGCGAACTGGGCGTTCAGGAGGTACGCCATGTGGATCTTCACCGCGAACAGCTGGAAGAAGGCGTCGCGCTGCTCCGGTGGCAGCGCCGCGAGGATGTCGTTCGTGCGGTCGAACAGGTCGCGCAGCGCATCCAGACGCCGCTGCGACTCGTCGCCGTACGCGGTCTGGGAGAACACGCCGGACGTGAGGTGCTCGATCTTGCGCTGGTTGTTCAGCTGGTAGTAGGCGGTAGAAATGGCTGCGGCGGCGCGCCCGTGCCCGCCGGTGAACTTCTCGTCGATCCAGGCCGCCGTGAACTCCTGGACGTCCGCGGTGCGCGACTCCTTGCCCGCCTCCCACGCACTGCGCAGGAAGAACTCCGTCTCGAGCTCGAGCGGCTTGAGCCCGCCGATGTTGTCGACCCACAGCGTGCGGATGCCGCGCTGCCATGCCTTGCGCAGTTCGGACTTCATCAGTGCCGGCGGTGTCGAGGACGTGGCCAGATAGCTCGTGGTCATGTTCGACCAGTACGACGAGTGGTAGTAGAGGCCGTGTCCGCCGGACCGTGCCCGCTCCGCCTCCGACGGGAACCGGCGGATGTAGCCGAAGTTGTCGTTGGTCCACACCAGCGTCACGTCGTCGGGGACCTGGAGGCCGGCGTCGTACAGCGGCAGGACCTCCTTGTAGGGGACGAACAACTGCGGAGGCGAGGCCGGATCCGTCTGCAGGACGTCGCCGAGGAGGGAGCGCTGGTCGTCGATGACGGTCTGCAGCAGCTCGACGCGCGCGCGGAACTTCTGCTCGTCGTCGAGCGAGTCGTCCCCGTCGATGGCCGCGGTCCGGAAGCCGGTGTCGTGCACGCCGCGCATCCCGACGGTCCACGTGACCTCGTAGTCGCGATTCTGCTCGACGCTGCCGCGCCAGTACTCGCGGAGCTTCTCGCGGTTGCGTCCCGGCAGGGAGTAGTCGTACTCGACCGGCTCCGGCTGCCGTGCGGCCCACGGCCGGAACTCGTGCTCGTTGCTGCGCAGCAGCATGTCGCAGTGGCTGGTCCCGATCACCACGCCCATCTCCTCGGCGAGGCGGCCGTTCTCCGGATCGTGGTTGAACGCGCCCACGTGCATCGCGGGCCACAGGTAGTTGCCCTTGAGGCGCAGGATCAGCTCGTACACGCGCCGGTAGGTCTCGGGGCCGATCGTGCCGTCGCCGGTGTGGGCGCGCGCCCAGTGGAACAACTCCTCCTCGTCGTTCAGGAACACGCCCCGGTACTGCACCGACGGCCAGTCGGCGTGGTGCGTGCCAGGGGCGACCGTGACGTGGTCACGGCGTCGTGGCTCCACCTTCCCCCACCAGTGCCACGGCGACACCCCGACGCTCTCGGCGAAGTCGTAGATCGCGTAGATCGTGCCGCGCCGGTCGGATCCCACCAGGTAGAGCACGTCGTCGCGCACCGTGACGAGGAAGGCCTCCCAGCGCGGTGCTCCGTCGCGGTCGCGCAGCGCGGCGACGTCGATGGTGCCGTCCGCCACCGCGGCGTCCACGGCCGCCGATCGCCCCAGCGTGCCCACGACGACGCGTGCGGACGAGGGGTGGTCGACGACGGTCGCGCGGGCACCGCAGACGGTGGCGAGATCGGCCGCGAGATCCTCCGCAGCCCGGTGAACTGCGGCGGTCTCGGCCCCGTCGACGGCGATTCCGACGGCGTGCCCGCGCTCGGCGACGGTCACGCCGCCGCCGGCGTCGTCCATCAGGTACCCGCGCGAGGAAGAAGAAGGAGGGATCATGGCCTGCTTTCAGGTGCTTCGCCCGCAGCGGGCGACCGTGACGGGTCGTCGACAGGAAAAGTGTGATCGTTCACTATAGCGTAGTGATCGATCACGTTTTGTGTCAATCGCGGTGGATCGGGCGCGTGCGGGCACGCGCGCGGGGCAACGCCCGCGCAGGTTGTCAGCGCGGCGCGGCCGTCGACTCGCGCCAGATGATCCGGTTCAGGGGCTCGTCGTCGAGCCGTGGCTCCTCGTCGCGGAGGGTCGCGATGAGGCGCGTCATCGCGCGTGCGCCGATCTGCTCGAGGTTGACGTCGACGGTCGTCAGCGACGGCGTCATGAACAGGCCGATCTGGTTGTTGTCCCAGCCGGTGACGCTCACGTCTCCCGGGACGTCCCAGCCGCGCTCGACGGCTCCGCGCATGACGCCCGCCGCGACCAGGTCGTTGGCCGCGATGATGGCGGTCGGGGCGCCGCGGGCCGGCAGGGAGCGCACGGCCTCGATGCCGGATTCGCCGGTCCAGTCGCCCTCGTGGACGCCGACGTTCTCGAGCCTCAGGCGCTCCACCGACTCGCGGAACACCTCGGCACGCGCGCGGGCGGACGCGAACTGCGCCGAACCGCTGACGTGGAAGAAGCGCCGGTGCCCGAGTTCGGCGAGGTGCGTGACCATCTCGGTCACCGGGGCCGCGTCCGCCAGCACGCCGATGCTGCGCATCTCGTCGTCGAAGTCCTCCGAGACGACGACGGGGATGTCGGAGGCCAGTTCCTCGATCCGGGCGCCGTGCACGGGGGACAGGGAGACGATGCCGTCCACCTGGCGCGTGTCCGCGAGCTCCAGGATGCGATCCGTGCGCGCGGCGGCGCCGCCCTCCGGGCTGATCACCTCGACGCTGTAGCCGGCCTCGTGCGCGGCCGAGGTGGCGCCGGCGAGCATGCGCGCGGGGTTGAACGCCGGCGTCGGGATCAGGACCGCGACCCGGCCCGTGGTCCGGGTGCGCATGGAGCGCGCCAGCAGGTTCGGGCGGTAGTTCAGCTCGTCGATCGCGGCCTCCACCCGCTCGCGGGTGACGGGCTTGAGGCCCTCGCCGTTGAACTTCAGGTACCGCGACACCGTCTGGTGCGAGACACCCGCCAGGCGCGCGACCTCCATGATCGTGGCTCGCCGCGTCGAAGATCGTGTCACGTCGCTCCCTGTCCTCATCGCTTCTCGGTCGGCCTTCTCATCGCTCATGTTGACACACGTGGTGATCGTTCACTAAGTTGACCGGCAACCTGATTAGTGAACGATCACTAGTCGCGCTGATCCGACGGAGTATCACGTGTCGAACCTTATGCCAGCCTCCGCCGTACCCGCGGCATTTCTGCCTGTTCCCGCGGCGCCCGAGCTCGCGGCCCGGTCCAGGGACGCCGGACGCTGATGGCCGTCGTCGAGGAGTTCCGGCATCTGCGCGACGCACGCGGCACGCGCGGCCCCCGCCGCCGGCGCACGGACGCGGAGCGCAAGGAGGAGCGCGCGGCGTGGAGTTTCCTGTTCCCCTGGTTCGTCGGCATGGTCCTGATCACCCTGGGCCCGATGATCGCCTCGCTGGTGCTCTCGTTCACCGACTACAACCTGCTGCGTGAACCGTCGTGGGTCGGAGTGGAGAACTACGAGCGGATGCTCGGCGACGCCCGGCTGCACAAGTCGCTCGGCGTGACCTTCACCTACGTCCTGGTCGGTGTTCCGCTGCAGCTCGCGACCGCGCTGTTCCTCGCCATGGTGCTCAACCGCGGCCTCAAGGGGCTGGCGTTCTACCGCTCCGTCTACTACCTGCCCTCGCTGCTCGGCGGATCCGTCGCGATCGCGGTGCTCTGGAAGCAGCTCTTCGGCGTCAACGGCCTGATCAACCAGGTGCTGGGCTTCTTCGGCGTCACCGGCCCGGGCTGGATCTCGAACCCGGAGACGGCCCTGGGCACGCTCGTCCTGCTGCACGTGTGGACGTTCGGCTCGTCGATGGTCATCTTCCTCGCCGGGCTCCGGCAGATCCCCGACATGTACTACGAGGCGTCGGCGATCGACGGTGCCGGCCGCTGGCGGCAGTTCCGCAGCATCACGATCCCGCTGCTGACCCCGGTGATCTTCTTCAACCTCGTGCTGCAGATCATCAACGCCTTCCAGTCCTTCACCCAGGCGTTCGTGGTCAGCGGCGGCACCGGGGGGCCGGTCGACTCCACGCTCTTCTACACGCTGTACCTCTACCAGCGCGGCTTCACCGACTACCAGATGGGGTACGCGTCCGCGATGGCCTGGCTGCTCCTCCTCATCATCGGGGCCTTCACCGCGATCAACTTCCTCGTCTCGAAGTATTGGGTCCACTATGACGACTGACGTCAAGAACACCGGCAGCGTGGTCGCGCCCCGTCGTGCGCCCGGAGAAAGCCTGCGGCAGGGACGACGGCGGCGGGGCGGGGTGCGCAAGGTCCTCCAGCACGCGTTGCTGGTCGTCGTCGGCGTCCTGATGATCTACCCGCTGCTGTGGATGCTGGTCGGATCCTTCAAGCCGAACGACCTGATCTTCCTCAGCCCCGGCCTGATTCCCGAGGAGATCACGCTCGAGCACTACACCAACGGCTGGAACGGGCTCACCTACCCCTTCGGGCGGTACATCCTGAACTCGGCGATCATCGTTCTCGGCGCCCTGATCGGAAACCTGGTGTCGTGCACCACGGCCGCCTACGCGTTCGCGCGGCTGAGCTTCCGGGCGAAGCCGGTCCTGTTCTCGGCCATGCTGCTCACGCTCATGCTGCCGATCCACGTGCTCATCGTGCCGCAGTACATCATGTTCACGTCGATCGGCTGGGTGAACACCTTCCTCCCGCTCATCGTCCCGAAGTTCCTGGCCGTCGACGCGTTCTTCGTGTTCCTGATGGTGCAGTTCTTCCGCGGCATCCCCAGGGAGCTCGAGGAGGCGGCGCGCATCGACGGCGCGGGCTACTGGCGTACCTTCCTCCAGGTGATGCTCCCCCTCACGGTCCCGGCGCTCGCCACGACCGCGATCTTCACCTTCATCTGGACGTGGAGCGACTTCTACACGCAACTGGTGTTCCTCACCAAGCCCGAGACGCAGACCGTCTCCGTCGCGCTGCGGAACTTCGTCGACGCCACGTCCGAGTCCAACTGGGGCGCGCTCTTCGCGATGTCGGTCGTCACGCTGATCCCGCTCTTCGTGGTCTTTCTCGTCGGTCAGCGATTCCTGGTCAAGGGCATCGCGACGACGGGCCTCAAGTAGACATGCCGGCCCTTCCGGCCGGCGTCAGGAAAGGAATACAGAGTGTCACGGAACAACATGCAACGAGGCATCCGGGCGGCGGCGCTCCTGACCAGCGTCTCCCTGGCGCTCGCCGGGTGCGCCGGCGGCGACGAGGGGACCGGCGAGGGTGGCGACGACGGGCAGGTCACCCTGCGCTTCGCGTGGTGGGGAGTCGACTCCCGGCACGCCATGACCGAGGAGATGATCGACCTCTTCGAGGAGCAGAACCCGGACATCACGGTCGAGACCGAGCCCGGTACCTGGGACGCGTACTGGGATGCGCTGGCCACGAAGGCCGCGACCGGCGAGATGCCCGACGTCGTCCAGACGGTCGACCCCTACGTGCTCGAGTACGGCCGCAACGGCCAGCTCGCCGATCTCACGCAGTTCGGCGACGTGCTCGACCTGTCCCCCTACGGCGAGGCGATCCTCACCGACAGCTCCGAGGACGGCAAGGTCTGGGGCGTGCCCGGCGGCCTCACGACCTACTCGGTCTGGACGAACCCCGACGTGGTCGAGGAGGCGGGCCTCGAGATGCCCGACGACGACACGTGGTCGTGGGAGGACTACGCCGAGCTCACGACGGAGGTCCCCGAGGCCGTGCCGGACGCGGTGGGCTCGGGCCAGATGTCGTTCTACGCGGAGCCCTTCACCCTCTTCGCCCGCCAGCACGGCGAGCAGTTGTGGAGCGACGACGGCGGGCTGGGCTTCAGCAAGGAAACCCTCGTCGAGTGGTGGGAGTACGTCGCCGACCTCACGGAGAGTGGCGGCATGCTGTCGCCCGAGCGCTCGATCGAGGAGAACACCCACGACGGCGACGCGTTCGCGCGGGGCGAGATGGCGTTCAAGCCGGGGTGGGCGACCCAGCTCGGCCAGGTCGGCGCGCTCAACGACGAGGTCGACCTGCAGCTGCTGCGCATGCCGGGGGAGGACGGCGCGGAGGCGCGCGGCGACTGGGTGAAGCCGTCGATGCACTACTCCATCGCGGAGAGCTCCGAGCACAAGGAGGCCGCGGCGAGGCTGATCGACTTCATCGTCAACTCGCCGGAGGCGGGCGCGATCCTCGGCGCGGACCGCGGCCTGCCGCCGAACCCCGAGGTGCTCGCCGAGATCCAGGGCGACCTGGGCGTGGCCGACCAGAAGGCCGCGGCCTACCTCGCCGAGCGGCTCGCGGAGCCGGAGAACCCGCGTCCGCTGCCCCCCGAGGGGGCGAGCGAGATCAACGCCATCTTCCTGCGCCTCTCGCAGGAGGTCCTGTACGGCAACCTGTCACCCGACGCGGCGGCCGACCAGCTCATCGCCGAGACCGAGGCGGCCATCGGCTGACCTGCCCCCTCACGAACACGTGGTGCCGGGGTCCCGGATCCCGGCACCACACCCTGACAGGAAGGCTGATCCCCGCATGACCGGCAGCCCGGACGAGGCCCTGATCGTCAACGGCGTCCCCTGGTTCGACACCGACGGCCGTCCCGTCAACGCGCACGGCGCGTGCATCGTCGAGGAGGGCGGCGCGTACTACCTCTTCGGCGAGTACAGATCCGACGACTTCAACGCCTTCATCGGGTTCAGCTGCTACTCCTCCACGGACCTGGTCACCTGGAAGTTCGAGCGGATCGTGCTGCCGCAGCAGCCCGGCGGGCTGCTCGGGCCGGATCGCCTCGGCGAGCGCGTCAAGGTGATGCGGTGCCCGTCCACCGGCCGGTTCATGATGTACATGCACACCGACGACCGCACCCACACCGACGCCTGGATCGGCCTGGCCAGCTGCGACTCGATCGCCGGGGAATACACGTTCCACGGCGCGCTGCCCTTCGAGGGAGCACCGCTGCCCGGCTGGGACATGGGCACCTTCCAGGACGCCGACGGTACCGGCTACCTGCTGCTGCACGAGGGCGACGTCTTCCGGCTGAGCGACGACTACACGCACGCCGAGGAGAAGGTCGTCTCGGGAGTCGCCGAGGGCGGCGAGTCCCCCGCGATGCTCACGCACGACGGAACCTACTTCCTGCTGTTCTCGAACAAGACGAGCTGGGAGAGGAACGACAACTACTACCTCTCCGCCCCCGCGATCACCGGGCCGTGGACGTCTCGCGGACTCCTCGCGCCCGCCGGGTCCCTCACGTTCAACTCGCAGTGCACCTTCGTGCTCGACCTGCGCCTCGACGGCGCCGTCGTCCACCTGTACATGGGCGACCGCTGGTCGTTCCCGCGTCAGGGATCGGCGGCCACGTACGTGTGGCAACCCCTCACGGTCGACGGCGACACGCTGACGCTGGGCTCCTACCTGCCGTCCTGGTCGCCGCGGACCGGCGCGCCGGCCGACCTGGCGGGCCGGGCCGCGCCGCTGGCGTTCCGGAGCAATCGTGCCGGGAATGCCGCCGAGGCCGTCTTCACGGGCCACCGCGTGGCCGTGGTGGGCGACTCGGACGAGCGGGGCGGCTACGGGCGGGTCGAGATCCTGGACGGAGAGCGGGGACAGGTGCTGCATTCCCTGCTGGTCGACTTCTACAGCAAGGCTCCCGACCACGGCCTGCGCTACGTCAGCCCGCCGCTGCCCGCCGGGCGCAAGGTCGTCCGGGTCACCGCCACCGGAACGTACCCGGAGTGGTTCGACAAGGCGCGCCACCGCTACGGGGCACTCGACGCGTTCGTGACGACGACGGAGGTCATCGACCTCGGCTGAGCGGGCGACGGGCCCGCCGCCCCGGCCGGCGAGAACAGTTCTCCGATAATGTCGGACGCGCAGCCCTTGTGCCGGCGTCGTGACGGAGGAAGCGTGTTCGATATCAGCCCACTCACCTGGGCCCTGACCATCGGTCTGATCATCGTGCTGCTGGCGGTGGATCTGGTCCTCGCCGCCGCCCGCCCGCACCACGTCGGGTTCAAGGAGGCCACCGCGTGGTCGGTGTTCTACATCGCGGTGGCGATCGGGTTCGGCGTCTGGTTCGGACTGCAGTACGGGAACGCGGCGGGCACGGAGTACTTCGCGGGCTACATCATCGAGAAGAGCCTGTCGGTCGACAACCTGTTCGTGTTCGTCATCATCATGAGCACCTTCGCGGTCCCGGACGTGCACCAGCACAAGGTCCTCGTCTTCGGCATCGTGCTCGCCCTTCTCATGCGCGCCGTCTTCATCGCCCTCGGCGCGTCCCTCATCAGCCTGTTCTCGTTCACGTTCCTGCTGTTCGGGCTGCTGCTGCTCTACACGGCCGTGCAGTTGTTCCGGCACCGGAACGAGGACCCCGACATCGAGAGCAACCTCATGGTGCGCGGCGCCCGGCGCTTCCTGCCCGTCAGCGACGGCTACATCGGGGGCAGGCTCTTCGCCAGGGAGAACGGCCGCCGGGTCGTCACCCCGCTGTTCATCGTGCTGATCGCGATCGGCAGCGTGGACCTGTTGTTCGCGCTCGACTCGATCCCCGCCGTCTTCGGCGTCACCGAGTCGGCGTACGTCGTCTTCACCGCGAACGCCTTCGCGCTGCTGGGGCTGCGGGCGCTGTTCTTCCTCGTCAAGGGCCTGCTCGACCGGCTCGTGTACCTCTCGGCGGGACTCGCGCTCATCCTGGCGTTCATCGGCGTCAAGCTGATCCTGCACTGGGCTCACGTCGACATCGACGAGTCCATCCCGGAGATCCCGACCTCGCTGAGCCTCGGCGTCGTCCTCGGCATCCTGGCCGTGGTGACCGTCGCGAGCCTCGTCAAGACCCGCGGTCTCGCGTACGAGAAGGCCCACGCCGGATCGCTCAGCATCACGAGCGTCAGGAAGAAGGACGAGACGCCGCGATAGCGGCGCCCCGTCGTCCCACCGACAACGGAAGCAGGGGCGCACATGTCCGCACTTCGCGTCGGCGTCGTCTGGAACCCCGCCAAGACGAACCGGGAGGACCTCGAGCGCGCGCTCGGGGCAGCGGGCTCCTCGGCGTCGCCGGCGCCCGCAGCCCTGTGGGTGGAGACGAGCGAGGACGATCCCGGCCAGGGCGCCACGGCGCGAGCGCTCGAGGAGGGTGTCGACGTGATCGTCGCCGCGGGCGGCGACGGCACGGTCCGGGCGGTCGCCGAGCGTCTCGCGGCGGCGGACGCCGAGGTGGCGCTGGGGATCGTGCCGCTCGGCACGGGAAACCTCCTGGCGAGGAATCTCGGCGTGCCTCTCGGGGACGTCGCGGGCGCCTTCGCCCGGGTGCTGGCCTCCGAGCCGCGGGCCGTCGATCTGGGCCGGCTCGAGATCGACCTCCCCGGTGGCACCGAACGTCACGCGTTCGCCGTCATGGCCGGCTTCGGCCTCGACGCGCACATGATCACCGAGACCGACGACGACCTGAAGGACAGCGTCGGCTGGCTGGCCTACGTGGAGTCGATGGGGCGTGCGCTCTCCGCCAGCGACACCCTCGACGTCCGGATCACCGCCGACGGCGGGCGGCCCCGCCACGAGCACGTGCACACGCTCCTCGTCGGCAACTGCGGAACCCTTCAGGGCGGGATCAACCTCCTCCCGGAGGCCGACCCGGGCGACGGTGAGCTCGACCTGCTCGCCCTGAGCGCGGCCGGCGCCGCCGGATGGGCCGACACGCTGCGCAACATGGTCTGGGACAACGGCATCAAGCGGCTCGTCACGGGACGGTCGGCGGCCGAGAGCAGCGCCAGCGCCGTGCACGTCCGCCTGCGCAGCCTCGAGCTGGAGCTGGCGGAGCCGCGGGTGGTCGAGATCGACGGCGAGGAGCTCGGCGAGACGACCCGGTTCCGCGTCACCGTCCAACCAGGTGCGGTGCGCGTCCACTGAGTTCGCAGGCAGGCCCGCCCGGTCGCGGCGGGATCAACCGATCGGGCGACACGGGATCATCCGATCGATGCCCGTCTGGTTGATCCCTGTTCGCCCGGGCGCGGCCACGCTGGACGCCATGACGACACCCCCGGACCAGGTCCTGCCCGCCCGCACGGCCGTGGCCGCCCCTCCCGTCGCCGGTCCGCCGTCCGCCGCCGCTGCGCCCGCGCCGCGTCTGGCGTGGATCGACAACCTCCGCATCTGGCTCACCGCGCTCGTGGTGCTGCACCACGCCGCGTTCACCTACGCCCCCTTCCCGGCCTGGCCGTACCGGGAGCCCGATCACGGGCCGGGCGGTGACCTCCTCCTACTGTTCGGAGTGCTCAACCAGATGTGGTTCATGAGTGCCTTCTTCTTCGTGTCCGGCCTGTTCGTGCCCGGTTCCTACGAACGCAAGGGCGCTCGCCGGTTCGTCGTCGACCGCCTGTGGCGGCTCGGCCTGCCGTTGCTGCTGGTCGTCGTGGCGCTGCGCCCGCTCGTGGACGGGCAGAGGTACCAGGCGGCCCGGGACGCCGCCGCGGCGGGGACCGAGTTGTCGCCGGCCGCGTTCTACCTGGAGACGGCTCGGCCGATCTGGATGTGGTTCGTCGAGGTGCTGCTGATCATGTGCGTCGTCTACGCCGCCTGGCGAACGGCGCGCGCTCGCCGCGCCTCCGCCGAGCCGCACGCGGCCGGTGCGCGTTCCCACGGGCGTGCGCCGGGAACTCCCGGCCCCGTCACGCCCGAGCCGGGTGCGAGCAGCGCCGTCCCGGGCGCGTGGACGGTCGTCGCACTCGGCGCCGGCCTGGTCGTCGTGACGTATCTGTGGCGCATCGTGGTGCCGTCCGGCACGTACTGGCCGGTCGCCGGGCTCCCCACGCCGGACCATCTGCCGCTCTACGTCGCGTTCTTCGTGCTCGGCACGCTCGCGCTGCGTCGCGGCCGGCTCGCCGCCCTGACTCCCCGTGCGGGCTGGATCGGTGCGGGGGCCGCGGTCGCCGGCGCTCTCGTCCAGCTCGCCGTCATCGCCGCTCCCGAGGCGTCCGGCGGCGGGACGTGGCAGTCGTTCGTGGTCGCCGCCGGGCTCGTCCCCACGGCGATCGGGACGACGGTCGCCGCCCTCGCGCTGTTCCGCTCCCGGTTCGCGAGGCAGGGAGCCTTGCTGCGGTTCCTGTCGGCGCACACCTATGCCGTGTACGTCGTGCACGGCCTGGTCCTCGTCGCCATCGGCAGGCTGCTCGCCCCGCTCGATGCGCCGGGACCGGCGAAGTTCGTGCTGCTCGCCGTCGCCGCGCTCCCGGTGTGCTGGGCCGTCGCCTGGGCGGTCCGGAGCATTCCCGGGGCCAAGCGGGTGTTCTGAACGGTGTGCCCGCGCGGCAGGATGGGACGGTGAGCGACACGACGGCACCCGACGCCCCGGCCGTGTCCGCGGCGCCGGCCTGGCCCACCGACCGGGCGGCGCCGCGGCGGTGGTCGGTGCGGCAGTGGCGTGCGGACCTCACCGGTCCCGACTGGAGCGTGCGGTTCGAGGCCGCACTGGTCGCACTCCCGTGGATCCTGCTCGCGGTTCCGCTCGTGCTCGACCAGACGCTCACCGGCGGCGACCTCACCACCCGGCTTCTCGGCGCGGGCCTGACCGCCGCGGCCGGCGCATGGGTCTACCTGGGCCACACGCGGGTGGACCCCTCCCGGCGCACCGTGCCCGGTGCCGCCGTCCATCTCGCCGGGCTGCTGGCGCTGTCCGCGGCCCTGATCCGGTACGACGACCTCTACGTGATCTTCGCCATCACCGGCTTCTTCCACAGCTACCACCTGCGTCCATGGCCGCTCACCGGGGCGGCCGTCCTCGCCACCTCGTTGGTCGTCAACGGGATGACCTTCTCCCCGCTGGATCCGGTGCCGCATTCCGTCGGCGTGTTCGTGACCGTCGTCCTGGTCCAGTCCGCCGCGATCACCGGGGGCTACGTCTTCTCCGCCAAGGAGCTCGAGCGCCACGACCGGCAGGCCGACACCGTGCGCCGGCTCGCGGCGGCGCTCGCCGAGAACGAGCGCCTGCACGTGCTGCTCGTCGAGCAGGCCCGGGAGGCCGGCGGCGCGGACGAGCGCCGGCGTCTCGCCGGGGAGATCCACGACACGCTGGCCCAGGGCCTGACGGGTATCGTCACCCAGGTGCAGGCCGCGCAGCGCGTGTGGGAGGACCCGGGGCGTGCCCGGCCGCACGTGGACCGGGCGCTGGCTCTCGCCCGCGAGTCCCTCGGCGAGGCGCGCCGGTCGGTCCAGGCGCTGCACCCGGCCGAGCTGGTGGAGAGCCGGCTCCCGGAGGCACTGATGTCGCTGACGGACCGCTGGTCCGCGGACCACGACCTCCCGGCCGCATTCGAGGTCACCGGGACGCCGGTGATGCTCCCGCCCTCGGCCGAGATCGCGCTGTTCCGCACGGCCCAGGAGTCTCTGACGAACGTGGCCCGACACGCCCGCGCGGCCCGGGTAGGGGTCACCCTGAGCTACACCGAGGACACGGTGCTGCTGGACGTGCGGGACGACGGTACGGGGTTCCGTAACGCGGACACGGCCCGGCCGGCGGAGCCCGGGGAGGCCGGCGGCTTCGGGCTCGCCGGGATGCGGCGACGGCTCGCCGGCGTGGGCGGCTCCCTCACGGTCGAGACGGCGCCGGGCGAGGGCACGGCCGTCAGCGCGGCCGTCCCGGCGGGCCCGGGGAGTCCCGGCGGGGCATCATGACGGACGCCGACGCCGACGCCGACGCCGACGCCGACGCCGACGCCGCGCCGCGAACGCCGATCCGCGTCCTGATCGCCGACGACCACCCCGTGGTCCGCAACGGCCTGCGCGGGGCGTTCGCGGACGACCCCGGCGTCACCGTGGTCGGCGAGGTGTCCGACGGTCGCCAGGCCGTGGCGCGTGCGCGCGAGGGGGACGTGGACGTGGTGCTCATGGATCTGCGCATGCCCGTGATGGACGGCGTCGAGGCGATCGCCGCGCTGCGCGAGCTGGCCCCCGACATCCATGTCCTGGTGCTGACCACGTTCGACGGCGAGGCGGACGTGCTGCCCGCCGTCGCCGCGGGCGCCACCGGCTACCTGCTCAAGGACGCCTCGACGGACGACCTGGCGCGCGCCGTGCGCGCGGCCCATCGCGGCGAGGCGGTGCTCGCGCCGTCGGCGGCGGGCCGGCTCATGGGGCAGGTGCGACGCCCGGCGGCCGCCGTGCTCTCGGCACGTGAGCTGGAGGTGCTCGCCCTGGTCGCCGACGGCGCCTCCAACCGGGAGGCCGCCCGGCGCCTGTTCATCAGCGAGGCCAGCATCAAGACCCACCTGCTGCACGTGTACGACAAGCTCGGGGTGCGGGACCGGGCGGCGGCGGTCGGCGAGGCGTACCGGCGGGGGTTGCTCCCGACGCGATGAGCCCGGGACGCCGGTCGGCCTCGGCGGCCGGGCCGGCGCGCGGCCCTCGCCAGCTTACGTGACGCATGTTAACGCAAACATCGTGACCATTTCGTGACCCCAGGCTGTTGTCAAGCGATTTTCCCGACGGTTAGTTTTAGCCGCATTGCAACCAGGCGGCGCCGGCGACGAGGCCGGTGCCCGACCGCAGAGAGGCGGCTTGCCGTGGTGATGCAGGCGAGCGCGGCGACGCGCACCGACGTCGAGGAGCACGACCCCGTGCCGACCCGGCCGCGGGCGTCGCTGCTGCGACGGATCGGCCGGAACCGGACGCTGCTCCTCATGTGCCTTCCGGCCATCGCGTTCTTCGTCGTCTTCAGCTACGCCCCGATGCCGGGCGCGTGGATCGCGTTCACGAACTTCAACTACCGGGACGGCATCTTCGGGAGTCCGTTCGTGGGCCTGAGGAACTTCGAGTTCCTCGTCCAGTCCGGACAGCTGTGGCTGCTCACCAGGAACACGGTCCTCTACAACCTGGCCTTCATCGTGCTGGGGAACATCCTCCAGATCGCGCTGGCGATCATGCTGAACGAGATCAGGGCGAAGTACTTCAAGAAGATCAGCCAGGCCGTCATGTTCCTGCCGTACTTCATCTCCGTCGTCCTCATCGGCGTCATCGCCTTCAACCTGCTGAACTACGACACCGGGTACGTCAACGCGCTCATCCAGCAGACCGGCGGGGATCCGATCAAGATCTACAGCATCGCCGGCGCCTGGCCGATCATCATCGTCCTGTTCCAGCTGTGGCAGAGCACCGGGTACGGATCCATCGTCTACTTCGCGGCGATCATGGGCATCGACAACTCGCTGTTCGAGGCAGCGGCGATCGACGGCGCCTCGGCGTGGCAGCGCATCCGGTACATCATCCTGCCGAGCCTGAAACCCACGTTCATCATCCTTCTGCTGTTCTCGCTGGGCGGGATCATGAACGGCAACTTCGGGCTGTTCTGGAACCTGATCGGGAACAACGCGGCGCTGTTCTCCACGACCGACATCATCGAGACCTCCGTGTACCGGATGATCCTGTCCCAGAACAACTTCACGTCCTCCACGGCGGTCGGGCTGTACCAGTCCCTGTTCGGGTTCGCGCTCGTGCTCCTGGCCAACTGGATCGTGCGACGGATCAACGAAGACTATGCGCTCTTCTGACACCATGCGCTCTTCTGACGCAGAAAGGCACGAGATGAGTCACGTCGCCGCGGCAAGGGCGCCGCGCAAGGTCAGGCTCGACCGGAGCGACTACGTACTGCGGGGCATCTCGTACCTCACGGTCACGCTGTTCGCCACCTTCTGCACGCTGCCCTTCGTCCTGATCCTCTCGGCGTCGCTGTCCAGCGAGACGGCGATCATGCGGGACGGCTTCGGCCTGCTGCCCAAGGAGTTCACGTTCGCCGCCTACGAGTACATCTTCCGGGCTCCGCGGCAGATCATCGGCTCGTACGTGGTCACGATCGTGATGACGGTCTCGGGCACAGCCATCGGGCTGTTCATCATCGCGATGACGGGGTACGCCCTGAACCGCAGGGACTTCCCGTTCCGCAACGGGATCTCCTTCTTCATCTACTTCACGACCCTGTTCTCCGCGGGGCTCGCCCCCACGTA
This sequence comes from Myceligenerans pegani, assembly GCF_014892515.1. Classification (GTDB taxonomy): domain Bacteria; phylum Actinomycetota; class Actinomycetes; order Actinomycetales; family Cellulomonadaceae; genus Myceligenerans; species Myceligenerans pegani. The sequence goes on along the minus strand of NZ_JADBGR010000077.1, from coordinate 40,079 downwards.
CATCTGGGTCTCGCGCTACCTCGAGCTGAGGGGCAGCTATCTGGCGGTGTTCCTCCAGCTGCTCATGACCCCGTGGCTGATCATCCTGATGAAGAACTTCATGCGCTCGATCCCGTACGAGATCGTCGAGTCCGGGAAGGTCGACGGGGCGGGGGACTTCCGGATCTTCCTCCGGCTCGTCCTGCCGATGATGAAACCGGCGCTCGCCACGATCGGGCTGTTCCTGGCCCTCGCGTACTGGAACGAGTGGTACCTGTCCTCCCTGTACCTCGGCAGCACGGTGGAGTTCAAGCCCCTGCAGTACCACCTGTACAACATCATCAATACCGCGAACGCACTGAGGAATTCCGTGGCCGGCTCGAACGTGAGCATCACGGAACTGCCGAGCAACACGCTGAAGATGGCGAGCGCCGTGGTGGCGACAGGGCCGATCGTGCTCGTGTACCCGTTCGTCCAGAAGTACTTCGTCAGCGGGATCACGGTCGGGGCGGTCAAGGGCTGACCGGCACTTCAAGGAACATTTCGACGAACCTTTCGGATCACGTTTCGAGCAATATTTCAAGGAACGCAGTACCCAACACATCGATGGAGTCTCAATGATGAGAAATCGACTCGCCAGGGCCGCGGCCGCGGCCCTCGCCCTGGCCGTGACCACGACGACCCTCGCCGCGTGCGGCCCGAGCGACGGCACCGAGTCCGGGGAGCCGACGACGATCACCATGCTCGTGCTCGGTGACAAGCCCACCAACGGTCGCCTCGAGGCGATGCTGGAGGAGCTGAACCCGCTGCTCGAGGAAGAGGTGAACGCCAACCTCGACCTGTTCTACGTGGAATGGGCCGACTGGCAGACCCAGTACAACACCCAGCTCCTGGCGGGCGACGACAGCATCGACCTGATCACCACGGCGACGGACTGGCTCTTCGCCTGGGAGAACGCGGAGAAGGGTGCGTTCCTGCCGTTGTCCGAGGAGATGCTGCAGGAGCACGCGCCGCGCACCTGGGAGCAGGTGGACGCCGAGGGGCACTGGGAGCTGACCAAGCTCGACGACGGCCAGATCTACTTCATCCCCGAGGACAACTTCACGCAGTGGACGAACCACGGCTTCTTCTACCGTGGTGACTGGGCCGCCGAGGCCGGCTTCGAGGACGGCACGATCACGAGGTTCGAGGACTTCACCACCTACTTCGAGTGGGTCAAGGAGAATCAGCCGGACGCCTACCCCTGGGACGTCGCGGGAGCCAACGAGGCCGCCCTGATCGGGTACCTCCAGGGCCACACCGACGGCCAGACGATCGGACAGCTCACCGCCGGCAACTACTTCCCGTTCCAGACCACGGAGGCGGACCCCTACACGGTGACGTCCTGGTACATGGAGGGCGACGAGCTCCTCGAGGCTGCCGAGCTCGCGAAGGAGTGGAACGAGATCGGTGTCTGGCGCGAGGACGCGCTGAACTACGACGGCCAGACACGTGAGCAGTTCTTCGCGGGCCTGTCCGGCGTGGACCAGCACCACACGCAGACGTACGTCGGCACGATCGTCGACAACATGACGAAGAAGCAGCCCGGCTCGGACCCGAAGTTCTTCTACTGGGGCCAGGAGAACGGGAACGTCTTCCGGGACATCCTCACGCACGGCGCCATGGCCGTGAACGCCACCTCGAACAACCCCGAGAAGGCGCTCGAGGTGTACGACGTCATCCGGAACGACCAGGAGGCCTACATGCTGCTCACGGCCGGCATCGAGGGCACGGACTACGTCATCACGGAGGACGGCGAGCTCGGCTACCCGGAGGGCTACGACTCCTCCACGGACGCCCTGGGGTCGAACTTCTGGGCGGGCCGCATGGACGAGTTCGAGCTGGACCGGGTCACCGATGCCCCGAACAAGCAGGAGATCTACGACGGGCTCGACGCGGTGGCGAAGGAGTACCCGTACTCGACGTTCGTGCCGAACAAGGACCTGATCGATCCCACGCTGGCGGCCATGGGGGGCGTGCTGTCCGAGTACATCCCGCAGCTCCAGTACGGCAAGTTCGACGACCCGGCGGCCGCGATCGACGAGATGCGGCAGAAGCTGCTCGACGCGGGCTACGAGGACGCGCGGGACTCCATCCAGTCCGACATGGACGCCTGGGCCGAGGAGCGCGGTCTGAAGTAACCGACCGGTTCAGCCGTGCGGGCCCGTGCGCAGAACGCCGGGCCCGCACGGCCCCGTCCGTGAGAGAAAGGGGGAGGCGTGAGCGGGATCTTCCACGCGGACTCGCCGCTCCTGCGGTTCCTGACCAGGGTCGCCGACCTGATGATCCTCAACGTGGTGTTCCTCGCCACGTCCCTCCCGGTCGTCACCCTGGGCGCGTCGCTGACCGCCCTGAACTACACCGCCATGAGGATCGCGGCCGACGCGCACGAGTCGGTGACCGGTGACTACCTCCGGTCGTTCCGCGAGAACTTCCGGCAGGCGACCCTGCTGGGCCTGGCCGTGGGATTCCTCGGGCTGGTCCCCGCCGCCTGGTACGTGGCGGTCGAGGTCCTCGACGTCTCCGTCGTCGTCCGGTTCGTCCTGCAGGCGACCTGCTACCTGATGGCGTTCCGGGTGGTGCTGGTGGCGCTGTACGCGTTCCCCTACCTGGCGAAGTTCGAGAACACCGTGCCGGAGGTGCTGAACAACGCGCGCAAGATGTCGATCCGGCACCTGTTCGCGTCGCTGGCGATCCTCCTCGTCACCACGCTGCCCGTCGTCGTCACGGTCTTCTACCCGGCGGCCACGGCCTACGGCCTGGCCTGGTTCCTCATCGGGTTCGCGGGGATCGCCTTCGTGAACGCCCGCGTGTTCACCAGCGTCTTCGGCACCTACATCCCGCCCGCCGACGCCGAATCCGCCGCTGCCGCCGCACCCGCCGCGGCCGACCCCGTGGAAAGCGCAGGTACGACGTGACCGAGACGACCGCGACCGCCGTCTCCCTGGGCCCCTCCGGGCTCGTGCTCGACGGCGGCGAACGGGTGCGCCTGTGCGCCTCCCTCTTCTACTTCCGCGTCCCCCGCGAGTCGTGGCCCTCCCGCCTGGCGGCCGTGCGCGCGTCGGGCTACGACCTCGTGGACGTCTACGTCCCGTGGAACTTCCACGAGATCGCCCCGGGCCGGTGGGACTTCGAGGGGCGCCGCGACGTCGCGGCGTTCCTCGACCTCGCGCACGCCGTCGGGCTGAAGGTGGTCGCCCGCCCCGGCCCGTACATCTGCTCGGAGTGGGACGGCGGCGCCCTGCCCGCGTGGCTCGCCCTCGAGGAGGGGCTGCGGCTCCGGCAGCACGAGCCCCGCTACCTCGCCCACGTGGAGGCGTGGTTCGACCGGATCCTGCCGCTGCTCGCCGCGCGCGAGCACGGCCGCGGCGGCGCGGTCGTCGCCGTCCAGCTCGAGAACGAGCTCGACTTCTTCGACTGCGAGGACCGCGCCGGGTACGTCGGCCGGCTGCGCGACCTCGCCCTGCGGCACGGCATCGGCGTCCCCCTCGTCGCGTGCGCCGGGCAGGGCGACCTGACCGGCGCCACCGGCGACGTGGACGGTGTCGTGCCCGCCGTCAACTTCTACCCCGACGACCGCTCGCCGTTCGTCGAGCCCGAGGTGCGGCGCTACGCGGATCTCACCGCCCGCCGCAGGCTGCCGCTGCTCGTCACCGAGACGAACCGGCGCCACGCCACGCTCCGGCGGCTGGTGGTCAGCGGCGCGAAGGTCGTCGCGCCCTACCTGCAGGCGTCGGGCTACGACTTCGGCTGGACGCCCTCGGTCGGCAACTGGGGCGACCCCGGCGGCTTCATGTCGCACGACTACGACTTCGGCGGCTACCTCGACCCCGTCGGCGCCCCGCGCCCCGAGCACGCGGAGGCGCGCGTCCTGTCCGCGGTCCTGCGGACGCTCGGCCCGGCGCTCGCCCGGGCCACGCCCGAGGCCGCACCCGGGGCGTACACCACCGACGTCGCCACGAGCGCGTCGCCGTCGCGCCTCGTGCTCGACGGCGGCGGCGAACTCCTCGGCGTCCCGAACCTCACGGAGGAGTGGGGGACCGTCACGCTGCCTGCGCCTGCGGAGGGGGACGCGGCCCGGAGCATGCCGGCGTCGGAGAACGGTTCGGCGCCGGTGGCCGAAGACGGGTCGGTGACGGTCCCGCTCCCGCCGGCATCCTGCCTGCTCGTCCTGCGCGACCTGCCGCTGGCCGGCTTCGGCCTGCCCGGCACGCTCCGCCTCACCACCGCCGACCTCGTCGGCGCCGGCCCGGACGGCCTCACGCTCTCGGCCCGCGGCACCAGTGCCCTCGTCCTCGATGCAGTCGAGGCGGTCGAGACGCTCGATCGCGGGACCCGTTCGGCGTGGCGCCGTGCGGCGACCCCCGGCGCCGCCGCGTCCGCCGAACTCGCCGCCCCCGCTCCCGGCACCCCGGTCCGCACCACGCTCACCGCCGCGGGCGCGACCTGGCCCGTCATCGTCCTCCACCCCGACGACGTCGGCGAGGCGTCCGCCACCGCGCCCACCGGGAGCGACCCCACCGTCGTCGAGACCGCCACCCGGCTCGACCTCGCCACCCGGACCGGCACGACCACCCGGCACGACCTGCCGCCGTCGTCCGAGGCGCTCGGCGTCTTCCGGGGCCGCACGCACTACGGCGCCGACATCGGCGGCCTGGCCGAACTGCTGCTCCAGGGCACGTCGGACATCGCGGACCTCACGCTGGACGACGACGCCCGGCCCGCCCTCGCACGATTCGGCGCCACGACCCTGGTGCCCGTCGCCGGCGCGCGCCGGCTGGAGGCCACCGTCGAGACCTGGGGCCACGCCAACTTCGACGACGTGCGACTGCCCGCGCTGCGGATGGGCTCGCTCCGCGGGATCGGGCGGGTGTGGTCCGTCACCGGGCGCACCGACGTGTCCGCGCTGTGGGAGGTGACAGGGCCGGGAACCTGGCCCGGCGACCCCGCGCCCCTGCGCGGCCTCGCGGGCTGGAGCAGCACGCGAGCCGGCACACCCGTCACCTACCGGCGCGGCCTGCCCACGGACGGCGCATCGCACCACGCGCTGCGGCTCGACGGGCTCGACGGCCCGGCCGACGTCGCCGTCGACGGCGTCACGCACCTCGTCACGGCCGACGAGCCCTGGCTCACCCTCGCCCCCGGCGAGGGCTCCGACGTCGCCGTCACCGTGCCGCACCGCCCGGGCGCCGCGCTGCGCGCCGAACTGCTCCGGCTCGAACCCGTGCGCGGCTGGGACGTCGAGCCGCAGCCCGACGACGCCCTCCTCGCCCTCGCCGCGACCGCCGCCACCGGCGAACGGGTGCGCCTCCCGCTCGACCTCGCCCCCGGCGACGAAGCCTGGTTCGACGTCGAGGTCCCCACCGGCGGACTCTCGCTCCGCCTCGAGGGCCGGCAGATCCGCGTCAGCGCCTTCGCGGCCGGCGAACTCCTCGGCCGGGTCTGGCTCGACGACCCCGCCCGGCCGCGCTTCACCGGCGGCGACTCCACCCGGATCTGGCTGCCCGCCGCATGGAATACTGGGGCGGTCCGATTCATGGTCCGCGCGACGCGAGGGGAGGAGTCCCCGCAGCTCGGACGCGTGCGAGCCACCGCGGTGAGTGAGTGAACATGACTACCCCCAGGCGGACGTCGCGCGACATCCGCAGCGAGTCCCGGCTCGACGTCCTCCACGCGGTCCTCGTCGCCGGAGAGACCACACGGAACGAGGTCACCAGGGTCACCGGGCTCAGCCCGTCCACCGTCGCCACCGTCGTCGGCGAACTCATCACCGAGGGCATCGTCGCCGAGACGAAGCGGACCGCCGGACGAGTCGGGCGGCCCACCGCGACCCTCACCATGAACGCCGCCCGGGGCCGGGTCGTCGGCATCGACGTCGCCGAGACCTACGTCCGCGCCGTCCTGTTCGACGCCGCCCTCCACCAGGTCGCGTCCGTCGAGGAACCCCGGGACGAACACGTCCTCGACCCCGGCACCGTCCTGGACGGGATCGCGGGCGCCCTCGACCACGTCCTCGAGCAGGGCGGCGTCACCCGCGACGACGTCCTCGGCGTCGGAATCTCCCTCCCCGGGCTCGTCCGCGGCACCTCCGGCACGTCCGTCGTCGTTCCCCACTGGACCTGGCACCGGGTCGAGCTCGAACGGCTGCGGGAACGCGTCGGCCTGCCGCTCATCGTCGACAACCCCCTCAAGGTCATGGCCACCGCCGAGCTCTGGCTCGGCCGCGGCCGGTACTGCTCCAGCATGGTCACCATCAACCTCGGCACCGGCGTCGGCGCCGGCATCGTGCTCGAGGGCCGCATCCTGCGCGGTGCGACCAACTCCGCCGGCGAATGGGGCCACTCCCTGCTCGTGCTCGACGGCCGCGAGTGCCGCTGCGGTCGGCACGGCTGCGTCGAGGCCTACGTCGGCGCACCCGGCATCCAGCAGACCCTCCGCGAGATCCAGCCCGCCCACCCCCTCGCCGACCTCGCCATGCAGCGCGACGTCATCGAGGCCATGGCCGAGGCCGCGGCCCGGCCCGGTGCCGACCCCGCCGTCGAGCGCACCATCGAGCGCACCGCCTACTACCTCGGGTCGGCGCTCGCGGACCTCGTCGCGGTCATCAACCCGGAGGTCGTCACGCTGACCGGCTGGACCACGTGGGCGCTCGGCGAGCACCTGCTGCCCGCGACGCGCGCCCGGCTGGTCGATCAGGCGCCCGGCCGGTCCGCCGACGACGTGCGCCTCGAGGTCTCGACCGTCCGCGGCAACATGGTCGCGACGGGCGTCGCGGCGATCGCGCTGGAGCGGTTCCTGACCGACGTCGGCCTCCTGACGACGCGGATCCCGATCACGCTCTGACCGTGGTGGATCCCGTGGCGGCGCCGGGTCCGGCGTGCGTCGCGCGCTCCTGGCCGACGTGGCCGCCGGCGGGGGCAGGAACCGCGTCAGGGCACGTCGTGCTGGAGGCCGCGGATGGCGGAGCGGGCGTGGGCGCGCATGAGCCGCTCGGCGGCGTCCTCGTCCCCGGCCTCCAGCGCGTCGGCGATGGCGACGTGGTCGGCGAGGCGTGCGGAGATCCACGCGGGGTCGTCGGCATGCGCCTCGGCCCGCGCGAGGCGGTAGTCGCCGTAGATGGCGTAGCTGTCGATCAGGCTGCGGAGCGCGGCGTTGTCGGCCGCCCGCGCGATCTCGGCGTCGAAGAGCTGCGCGAGCTCGAACCGTTCCCGCAGGGTCAGGTCGTCGCCGCCCGCGAGGTGCTGGTCGAGGTATCCCCGCAGCCGGGCGACCCCTTCCGGGGTGATCTTGCGCGCCGCGAAGCGCGCCTCCGCCCCGCGCAGCATGACCTCGACCTCCATGAGCTCCTGGAGCGTCTCGGCGGGGTGGTCGACGACCTGCAGGCGGCGGGCGCCGACCCGCTCGAGGAGTCCCTCGTGCTCGAGCTTGCCGATCGCCTCGCGCACGGGCGTCGGGCTGACGTCGAGCGCCTCGGCGAGCTGCCGTTCGGTGACCCGGCTGCCCGGAGCGAGCCGCCCGTCCGCGATGCTCGCCCGGACGGAGTGGTAGACCTGCTCGGCGAGCGAGCCGACCCGGGACACGCGAGGCAGTGAGTCCTGAAGGTTCACGGTCCTCGCTCTCTCGTCCGCCCGGCGTCGTCCGCCGTCCGTCGCTGTTACCTTACCTCCGGCCGCCTCCGCCCCCTGCCGAGACCCTTCCGGGACGGCTGCCCGCCACGACGTTCCGGGGCGGTTCGCCGGCGCGCAGGCGGCGTACCTGCTCGACGACGACGCGGTCGATGCGTTCGTCCATCGCGTCGGCGTCGCCACCGGCATGCGGGGTGATCAGGACGCCGGGCAGGTCCCACAGCGGATGGCCGGGCGGGAGCGGTTCGGGGTCCGTGACGTCCAGCGCCGCGCGCAGTCGCCCGCGTCGCAGCTCGGCGACGAGCGCGCCGGTGTCCACGACCTCGCCGCGGGCCACGTTGACGAGCAGCGCCCCGTCCCGCATTCTCGCGAGGAAGCCGGCGTCGACCAGCCCTCGTGTCTCCGCGCGGAGCGGGACCGCGATGACGACGACGTCCGCTCCGGCGAGGAGTCCGGGCAGGTCCGCCGGGCCGTGGACCCCGGCGCGGGGCGTGCGGGCGACCAGGTCGACGTGCGCGTCGAACGGCGCCAGGCGCCGGGCGAGCTCGGAGCCCACGCCGCCGGCGCCGACCACCAGCACGCGCTTGCCGGCGAGCCCGGGACGGCGGCGATGGTGCCACCGGCCCCGATCGGCGTCGCGGACGGCCTCCGGGATGCCGCGCTGCGCCGCGAGAACGAGCGCTACCGCGAGCTCCGCGGTGGAGCCCTCGTGCACGCCGACCGCGTTGCAGTACGCGATACCGGCCGGCAGGTGCTCCGCGACGTGGTCGTACCCCAGGGTCTGGCTCTGCACGACGGACACACGCAGCTCCGCGAGGGCCCGGAGCTCGGCGGCCGGGATCATGTAGGGCAGGACCAGCAGGTCCACGGGGTCGGCAGGCGGCCGGGGCGCGCCGGGCCGCCACACCTGGATCCGGGTGTTGTCCAGGCGCGGCTCGAGTCGCCGTCGCAGGTCCTCGGTGGGCAGGACGAGTGACATCATCGCGGGCTCCTTCTCGGGTCGTGGTCCGGTGGGACGGGCGGGTCGCCCGGCGGACGGCCGCGCCGCAGCGCCGGGTCGGTGGCGGTCAGCAGCAGTGCCGCCGCGGCGAGTGCGGTGATGATCCAGCCGACGACGTGCAGGTCCGCGTCGGTGGCACCGCGGCCGAAGAGGGGGCCGATCACACTGGAGGCCGCGATCGCGCCGAGCTGGACGGCGGTGCGGGACATCCCGGCGGACACGCCCATCTGCCTGTCCGGCGCCTGGCGGTACAGCGCCACCTGGTTGGACACGGCGGCGAGGCCCTGCGGCGGCCCGAACAGGGCGATCGCGGCGAGGATCACCCAGGTCGGCGAGTCGTGGGAGAGCGTCGTGAGGAGCAGCCCGCCGGCGGCCGGGATCGCGGCGGCCAGCAGCAGCGGGAGGCGGATGCCGCGGCCGCGTGACACGAGCGCGGCGGCGACCCCGGCGAGGACCACGGCGGGCAGCTGCATCCAGCCGGCGGCGTCGGCGGTGTAGCCCGCCGTGGCCTGCAGCCACTGCGTCATGCCGTAGATCACGAGGTACATGCACGAGTACACGAGGAAGAGCCGCGCGTACGTGCGCACGAGTGCCGGGCGGGCGGTCAGCGTACGGACGTCCAGGAACGGCTCGGGATGCCGTCGTTCCCAGAAGACCAGCGCGGCGACCGCCACGGCGGTCACGGCGGGCAGCCAGTACCGGCCGGGCCACAGGCCGAGGGCGAACACCAGCGCGGTACCGACGGCCACGGCGAACAGCACCAGTCCGGAGACGTCGAGGCTCCCGCGGCCCCCCGCGCCGCCGTCGGCCACTCGCGGCCGATCCCGGTCCCCGGGCAGCCACCGCAGCGCGAACGCGATCGCGGCGACGCCGTACGGCGCGTTCACGACGAAGATCGCCGGCCAGCCGAACCCGGCGACGAGGACACCACCGAGAACGGGCCCGACCGCGGCGCTCGTGAGGCTCGAGACCGACAACGCCGAGAACAGCTCACGCGGCGGTTCGCGTCCCACGCGCGTCGCCTGTACCCGGATCGAGGCCATGGCCGCGGGATAGGCCGCCGACGTGCCGACGCCGACGACGATCCGTGACACCAGCGCCCCCGCGAACGTCGGTGCGAACAGCGGGACGAGACCGGCGAGCGCGGCGAGGGCCATCCCGGTGACATAGATCTTCCGGGGGCCGTAGAGGTCCACGAGCTTGCCCATCACGGGCTGCGCGACCGCGCTGGCGAGGTAGAGGCCGGCGACGAGCAGCACGACCTGGGAGACGGAGGTGCCGGTCGCGTCCGCGATGGGCACCAGCGCGACCGAGATCATCGTCGTGTTGATGGAGTTCAGTGCGGGCCCGAGGACGAGCGGGAGCGCGAAACGGGCGCCGAAGCCGTCTGCCGGACGGTTCATGCCGTGAGCTCGCCGGCTGTGGGGTGATCGTTCCCGGAGCGGGCACGAGCTCCTCGGCGTCGGCGGCTCACCGGGCCGGTGCGGCGGGGCCCGCGTCGGCGGTGCCGTAGGTGCGCTGCCGGCGGTAGCCCGCCAGGGTGAAGTCCGGGCCCTCGATGTACGCGAGGTCACGGGCCTCGCCGTCCCGTACACGTTCCACCGCGGCCGGCAGGTCCGCCAGCGCGTCCCACGGCACGACGACGAGGCCGTTCGCGTCGCCGTGCAGGATGTCGCCGGTCGCGATCCGCTCGCCGTCGAGGAGCACGGGATCGCCCACCCGGGTCAGCTCGAAGTTGGCGTGCGAGGCGACGGTGTAGCGCGAGAAGTAGTGGATGCCCTTGGCGCGGACCTCGGCCACGTCGCGGAGCGCGCCGTCGGTCACGAAGCCGACCGCGCCGAGGCGCTGACCGAGCGTGGCCATGATCTCGCCCGCGTAGGCGACCCGGCTCGGGGTGGTGCTCGCGTCCTTCATGATGATCACGACGGGTCCGGTCATGGCGTCGAGGCGTTCCCAGAGCTCCCAGTAGCCGTCCTGTCGCGCGGGCCGGCCGATCGCGTCGGACACGGTCACGGTCAGTGCCCGGCCCACCATGGTCCCGAGCTCGGGGAAGTCGCACCGCACCCGTCCGCCGACGTAGCCCGTGCCACGGTCGCGCAGTTCGAGTCGTTCGACGGCGTTGGCGATCGTCGGGCTGTCGACCCCGGCGAGGAAGTCCAGTTCGGTGTCGGTCAGTGTGCGTGCGTCAGTGGTCATGATGGCCCGGGCCTCCGGCGTCGTCGCGGTCGGTGGGGGCGAGCCCGGCCACTCGTGGGACGGGTGGTTGCCTTCGGGCTGCGCCTGACCTACGTTACGCTATAGCAAATAGCAAAGGCGGACAAGGAAGTCCGCGGACAAGGGAGTCTGATGAACACCGTGATCCCGGAGCGGCCCGCCGTGCGCACGAGGCTGAACACGCGCGCCGCGATGCTGGTCGCGCTGGCCGTCTTCGCGCAGGAGTCGGTCTGGAACTTCTACGACGCGCAGGTGCCGGCGTCGATCGCCGAGTACACGACGAGTGCCGCCCTCATCGGGCTGCTGATGGGCGTCGACAACGCGCTCGGGATCGTGCTGCAGCCACTGGTCGGCCATCTCTCCGACCGGACGCGCACACCATGGGGGAGACGCGTCCCCTACCTCGTCATCGGCGCGCCCGTCGCGGCGGTGTTCTTCGCCCTCATCCCGTTCGCGGGCTCGTTCGGCGCGCTGATCGTCTGCATGTTCCTCTTCGCCGTCGTCGCCAACGCGTTCAAGCCGCTCACCGATGCGCTGACCCCCGACTTCCAGGCCCCGGCGCGCCGCAGCCTCGCGAACGGCATCGCCAAGATGGCGACGAGCCTCACCATCATCGTCTCGGCGCTCATCAGCCTGCTCGTGGTCGACCGCAGCCTGGAGCTGGCCTTCGCGATCCCCGCGGTGATGATGGTCTGCGCCATGGTGATCGTCGCCCTCACCATCCACGAGACACGTTCTCCCGGGTACCGCCGCGCGGTCGCGGAGGGCGAGGCCGACGACGGCGGCGGATGGAGCTTCCGTCGTGTCGTGGGCGAGCTCTTCCGCGACGCGGACCGCAGCAGGATCTTCCTGCTGTTCGGGATCGTGGCGACGTCGGGCACCTGGGCGGCGATGCGCTCGCAGCTCACGCCCTACGCCATGGAGGTGCTCGACGTCAGTCGCGGCACCGCCGGATCCCTCACCCTCCCCGCGGGCCTGGCGTTCATCGCGGCGGCGCTCCCGCTCTCGTTCGTCTCGGACCGGGCGGGCCGGCGCAGGATGATCCGCCTGGGCCTGATCGTCATGATCGCCGGCTGCCTGATCGCCTTCACGCTGCCCAGCCTGCCCACGACGATCGCGGGGATCGTCATCGCGTCGATCGGCTACGCCGCGTTCTCGGTCAACGGCGTCGTGCTGATGTGGAACCTCGCCCCCAGCGGTTCGGTCACCGGTGCCTACAGCGGGTTGTACGCGGTGGCCGCCGCCGTCGGCGCGTCGGCCGGTCCGGCCCTGATCGGCGGCCTGGTCGACCTGACGGCGTGGAGGTTCCTCTTCCTCCACTCCAGCCTGGTCGGCGTCGTGGCGCTCCTGCTCTTCCTGCTCGTCCGCCGGGAGATCAGCGACGGGCAGCTGGCCGAGGGAGGGACGGCATGAGACCGGTGCGACTCGACGACTTCCCGCCCGGGCATCCCGCGTGGGACCTCCTGCTCGGCGCGACCCCCTTCCAGGCGAGCGCCGCGGAACCGCGGCTCTCCTTCACCACCTACGTCCCGGCGTCCTACCGCGACCGCACGGAACCGCTGCGCCTGCTCGTCGCCGTGCACGGCACCGGCCGCCGCGTGGAGGAGACCCGCGACCGGTACGCCGCACTCGCCGACGAGCAGGGCCTGGCGGTCCTCGCGCCCCTGTTCCCCTGCGGACTCGGCGGTCCGGACGACGTCCACAACTACAAGGAGCTGCACCACGGCGGCCTCCGGTTCGACGAGGCACTGCTCGCGATGGTCGACGAGGCCGCGCGGCGCTGGCGGATCGACACCGAGAGGTTCCTGCTCGCCGGCTTCTCGGGCGGAGGGCAGTTCGCCCACCGGTTCGCCTACCTCCACCCGCACCGGCTGCGGGCGGTGTCCGTCGGGGCTCCGGGGCGCGTGACCCTCCCGGACGACGCGCCGTGGCCCCTCGGCCTCGGCGGCGTCCGCGACCGGCTCGGGACCGAGGCGTCTCCCGCGGGTCTGGCGGACGTGCCCTACCAGGTCGTCGTCGGCAGCGCCGACCTCGCCGGGGACCTCCTGGCCGCCGTCGCCGACGACCCGCGCGAGGCACGCGCCGGAGCCACCCGCGTGGACCGGGCGCTGCGCCTCGCGGGGGAGCTCATCGAGCTCGGTGTCCCCGTTGAGACGGCCGTCGTGCCCGGCGCGGGCCACGACGCGGACGCCGTCGCTCCGGCCGTGACCGACTTCCTGCGCAGGGCGCTGCACGCGCCGGACCCCGCCCGCTGAGAACCGCCCAGAACCGCCCGTCCAGAACCGCCCACCGAGAAGAACCGAGAAGAAGAGAGCAGACGTGTCGACCACCACCACCGGATCCACCCGCGAGTCGGTCAGGGTCTTCGTGCCGATCGGAATGCTGGGCGGAGGCTTCGCCGAGTCCGTCGTCGAACGCGGCCTCGAGCTCGGCCCCGACGTCATCGCCGTCGACGGCGGTTCCACCGACTCCGGACCCCACTACCTCGGTTCCGCCACGGCGAAGTCGCCGGCGGCGTCCATCGCGCGCGACCTGCGGCTGCTCCTGCGGGCGGCCGCCCGCGCCGACATCCCCCTGATCGTGGGATCGTGCGGGACCAGCGGCACGGACGCGGGCGTCGACTGGGTCGCCGGGATCGCCGCCGCGATCATGGCCGAGGAAGGGCTCGACCTGCCGGTCGCGCGCATCTACAGCGAGCAGCGCGCCGAGGACCTGCGACGGCATCTCGCGGCCGGGCGCATCCACCCGCTTCCGCCGCTCGGCGAACTGGCGCCGGAGACGCTGGACTCCTGCACCCACATCGTCGGGTTGATGGGACACGAGCCGATCGTCGAGGCCCTGGAGAACGGGGCGCAGGTCGTGCTCGCCGGCCGGGCCACCGACACCGCCGTCGCCGCGGCCGTCCCGCTCCTGCGCGGTATGCCCGCCGGGCCGACCTGGCACGCGGGCAAGATCGTCGAGTGCGGCGCGCAGGCGACGACGAACCCCCGCACCGGGGGCATCTTCGCCACGATCGACCATGCGGGCTTCACCATCGAGGCCGTCGACCCGGACACCGCCTGCACGCCGACCTCCGTCGCCGCCCACATGCTCTACGAGAACGCCGACCCGTTCCTGCTGACGGAGCCCGACGGCGTGCTCGACGTCCGGAACGCGACCTACCGGGCCCTGGACGACCGGCGCGTCCGCGTCGAGGGCTCGGAGTTCCACCACGTCGACCAGCACACGATCAAGCTCGAGGGCGCGCGGATCGCCGGATACCAGACCGTGTCGTTCGTCGGGGTCCGGGAGCCGCTCGTGCTCGCCGACCCCGAGCAGTGGGTGGAGGTCCTGCGCAAGTACCTCTTCCTGCGGGTCGAGCAGGCGCTCGGGATGACCGAGGAGCAGTTCGACTTCGACCTGCGCCTCTACGGGCACAACGCCGTCCTCGGCGAGCTGGACCCGGGCCGCGGCGCCCCGCGCGAGCTCGGCGTCATGCTGATCGTCAGCGCCGCCGACCAGGAGACCGCGACCGCCGTCGCCAAGGCCATGAACCCCTACCTGCTGCACATGCCGACGCCGGACATGGACTACCTGCCGAGTTTCGCGTTCGCCACCTCGCCGTCGGAACTGGAGCGCGGCGCCGCCTACGAGTTCGTCCTCAACCACGTGGTCGACAGCCCGACGCCGACCGCGCTGTTCCGTATCGAGAACGGAGCCCCCGCCCATGCCTGAGAACACGCTCACCCTCGCCGACGTCTGCCACGAGGTCCGCTCGAAGAACGCCGGCCCGTTCTGGGTCACGATCGACATCTTCGTGAAGGACGGCGAGATGTTCGAGGTCGTCGCCGACGAGTCGTTCCTGAACGAGCGGACCGTCGCCGACCTCTACCGTGTCGACCTGGCGACCATCCGCATGTTCCGGCTGCCCGACCTGAACGTCGTGAAGATCTCCTTCCCCCGCCCGGTGCCGCAGGGATCGCTGCACGACCGGGACATCCACGCCGGCCAGCACCACGTGCCGCTGGCGGTCCTGCCCGTGCCGCACGGTCGTTGACCCCGGTTCCGCCTCACCACCTCTCGCCGCGACGGTTGGGTTCCTCGACGGGTGCGGCGTCGACGAAGGTGCGTGCCCGCACGGAACCGTCGTCGTCGACCAGCCAGAGCCGGAGCCGGGCCGGGCCGCCCGGTGCCGGCACCGTGACGGAGACGGCCGGACTCAGCACGAACGGCTTGGCCTCGACCGGTCCCGACGCCCCGTGGTGCGCCACCGGCGCGGCGCCGAACGGGGCGCCGGCGGGGACCCATGCCGCCCGGATCCGCCCCGTCACCGGGCCGGATCCGTGGTGGGAGACGTGAACGTCGAGGGTGAGCTCGTCGTCCGGCACCGGGAGGTCCGCGCCGGCGTGGCGGGGGACGAGGTCGACGACCAGGACGGTGTCGGCGTTGACGTCCCGGGGGTCGAGCCCGCCGCGGTCCTTCGGTCGCCGGTCGGCGTCGAGCAGCCCGGCCATCTCGTGCTCGACGTCGGTGAGCTCGGTGTAGACGTAGCCGGCGAACCGGTCGTGGCGGCGGAGCTCCTGGGTCTGCCACCGCAGGTGCCAGGCGCGCTCGAGGCTGGTGAACCCGGCGCCGTACTCGCTGTTGAGGAGCGGGAGCCCGGTGCGGGGGTGGGCGTCGGTGGCGTAGAGCGCCTTCCTGGCGAGGAAGTCGGGGGCGAGCCGGACGGGAAAGTCCTCCCGCGTGCCGTCGGCCAGCGCCGCGACGTTGGCGGCCCAGGCGGCGGGGTCCTCGTCGTAGTAGTGCCAGTCGACCAGGTCGGTGCGCACGTGGGCCCAGCCCGAGTTCTCGACGACGGGACGCGTGTCGTCCTCGCGGCGCAGCAGGTCGTAGGCGGCCCGGGCGGCGTCCGCCCGTTCCGGGCTGCCCGGGATGTCCCAGTCCAGGCCCCACTCCTCGTTGTAGAGGCCCCAGATGACGACGCCGGGATGGTTCGCGTCGCGCTCGACCATGGCGGGGAGCTGCGCCTCGAACGCGGCGGCGGCCTCGGTGCCGAACCTGCTCGGGCCGGGCGGCTCGGCCCAGACGAGCATCCCGGTGCGGTCGGCGTGGTGGAGCCAGCGGGGCTCCTCGAGCTTGAGGTGCTTGCGCACCAGGTTGTAGCCGAGTTCCCGGGCGTGGTCGAGATCGGCGACGAGGGCGTCGTCGTCGGGTGCGGTGAGGCCCGACGTCGGCCAGTAGCCCTGGTCGAGGACGCCGCGCAGGTAGATCCGCTCGTCGTTGAGGAACAACTGCTCGCCGCGCGCCTCGAACCGGCGCAGGCCCGCGGTGACGTGCACGACGTCGGGGGCGGCGTCGTTCCCGGCGGCCGCGACGGTGACGGTGACGACGTACAGATGGGGGTCCGCCGGGCTCCACGGCCGCGGCTCGGTGAGGGGGAGGCGTCCGACGGCGGTGCCGCGGCCGTCGGCGACCAGGTCGATCCGCTCGTGCGCGCGGGACCCGGAGGTCACCTCGACGGTGATCGTCGCGCCCGCCGGGGCGTCACCGGACAGCTCGACGCCGACGTCGAACCCGGTGAGCGAGTCGCCGGTGAGGTCGATCCGGCGGGCGTACGTCCGGCCGCGGGCCTCGAGCCACACCGGCTGCCAGATGCCGGACGTGGGGGCGAAGGACACGCCGTCGTAGTCGTCCCGCGGGATGGACCGCTGCTTGCCGTGGGGGATGGCGCGCTTGTCGGCGGGCGCGTGGACCTCGACCTCCAGCAGGCCGTCGGCGCCCGGTTCGAGGACGCCGTCGAGGTCGGCCTCGAACGGGGTGTGGCCGCCGGTGTGCTCGGCGATCACCCGCCCGTCGACCCGGACGACGGCGTGGTGGTGCACGGCGCCGAAGCACAGCACGGCGCGGTGCCCGTCCCAGCCGGCGGGGACGGCGATCCGGCGTCGGTACGTGGCGTGCTCGAGCCACGTGCGGCCGACTCCGGAGGCGGCGGTCTCCCACGCGAACGGGACGGTGACCGGCACGACGCCGTCGGGCAGGTCGAGGTCCCAGGTGCCGTTGAGGGACAGCCAGCGGGCCGACCGGTCGCGGTCGGGTCGGGGGTACCCGGCGCGCGGGACGGCGGGACGGGTCTGCTCCGGGCCGGAGTTCTCGGTGCCGGAGTTCTCCTGGCGTGGCAGCGGGGCCGATGTCATGGAGATGCCTTTCGGTGGTGGGAGGGCTCAGCCCTTGACGCTTCCGGCGAGGATGCCGTTGATGAAGTGCTTCTGGAGCGCGATGAAGAGGATCAGGAGCGGGACGAGGGCGACGGACGCGGCGGCCAGGAGCTCGCCGGTGACGGTGGCGTAGTCGGCGCCGATGCGGTTGCCGGTGATGTTCTGCGCGAGGGTCGACAGCACGACCTGCAGCGTGGCCATCCGCTCGGAGCTGGCGGCGACCACCGGCCAGACGAAGTCGTTGTAGATGTTCATGACGGTGAGCACCGCGAGACCGGCCATGGCGGGGCGGATCACGGGCAGCACGATCCGGGTGAAGATGCCCAGCTCGCCGCACCCGTCGACCCGTGCCGCGTCGATCAGTTCGTCCGGCACGGCGGCGATCACCTGGCGCATCCAGAAGATCGCGAAGGCGTCGACCGCCCCGGGCAGGATCAGTGCCTGGTAGGTGTTCACCCAGCCCAGCGCCTTCATCTCCAGCAGCAGCGGGATGATGAGCACGATGGTGGGGAGCATGAGGGTGATCAGCACGGTCCCGAAGAGCAGCTCGCGGCCGGCGAACCGGTACTTCGCAAAGGCGTAGGCGGCCAGCGGCGCGCAGAACAGGGTGAGGCTGCCCTTGGCCACCAGAACGACGGCAGTGTTGAGGAAGCCCTGCCCGATCGGGACGTCGGCGAACATCCGCCGGTAGTTCTCGACCGTGAGCGTCGTGACGTCCAGCCCCAGGGGGTCCGAGACGATCTCGGCGGCCGGCTTGAAGGCCGAGACCAGCGCCCACGCGATCGGGGCGAGCGCGGCGACGGCCAACAGGAGCAGGAAGCCCTGGGCTCCCGCGGCCCTCAGGACGCGGCCCATGAGCGGGGCGGGGGCACGCGGCGGGGCGACGCGGGGCGCGACGGCGGGGTCCCGGCGGGCCGTGGTCGTGGCGGTCATGTCAGTCCTCCGTCCGCAGCAGCCGGACGAACATCAGGGAGAGCGCCATCACGATGATCACCAGCAGGAACGAGTTCGCCGATCCGGTGCCCAGGTCGGCGCGCGTGATGTGCTCGTACAGGTAGAGGCCGGCCGTGGTCGTGGAGTTGTAGGGCCCGCCGTCGGTGACGACGAACGGCTCCGCGAACATCTGGAAGACGGCCAGGGTCTGGATCACGATCGAGAACATGAGGGTGCGCCGGACCAGCGGAACGGTGATGCTCCACAGCTGGCGCGCCCGCGAGGCGCCGTCGATCGCCGCGGCCTCGTAGACCCCCGCGTCGATGGACTGCAGGCCGGACAGCAGGATGATCACGATGAACCCGGTCGTCTTCCAGCCGAACAGCAGCGCCAGGGTGGGTTTGGCGAACTCGCTGGTGGTGAGCCAGCCGACGTCGGGCAGGCCGACGAGGTTCAGCAGGCCGTTGACGGCGCCGTAGTCGCGGTCGAAGACGACGACCCAGATCTGGGCGACCGCGACGAGCGGCGTGACGAACGGGACCAGGAAGGCGATCCGGTAGAACGACCGCATCCGGATCCTCGCGCTGTTCAGCAGCACCGCGACCAGCAGCGCCAGCACCATCTGGGCCGGCACGACCAGCAGCCACATCACCCCGGAGTTGGCCAGGGAGCCCCAGAACATCTCGTTGCCCAGCAGGTAGGCGTAGTTGTCCCAGCCGACCCAGGTGGCCGCGCCGGAGCCGCGCCAGTCGGTGAAGCTCAGGCGCAGCGTGAAGAGCATCGGGTAGACGCCGAAGGCGCAGAACAGCGCGACGAACGGCGCGACGAACAGGTACGGGGCGACGCGGCGGGGCAGCCGGGGCCGCGTGAGCACACGGCCCCGGCTCGGTGGCGCACCCAGGACGAAACTGCTCACGGCCGGATCGCTCACTGCCGGTCGACGAGGTTCGTCCGGATGTCCGCGTCGGACTGCTCGATGACCTCGTCCGGGGTCATGTCGCCGTCGTACATACGCTGGAGGTTCGTACCGAGGTAGTCGACCGCCCCGGCCCACCAGGACGGGGTCGGGGCGCCGCCGGGGATCTCCGCGCCCGCCTCCACGGCGGTGGTCCACAGGTCCTGGCCGCCCAGCCCTTCGACGGGGCCGAACAGCGGCGTGGCGGGATCGGCCGCCGGGATGTAGGCGGGGATCGACGTCGCCAGGCCGTTCGGATAGGTGTCGTTCGCGCCCCACACCGCCGACCAGCCGTCCTCGTGGAACATGAGGAACTCGTAGAACAGCCAGGCCAGATCGGCGTTCTCGCCGGCCCGGGGCAGCACGAAGGACGAGCCGCCCATGGCGCCGGACCGGGCGCCGCCCTCCTCCCACGCCGGCAGGGGCATGGCGCGCCAGTCGCCGCTCGTCTTCGTGAGCTGCTGCTCCGGGGCAAAGCTGAACCAGATCGCCCACGGGTAGAAGACCTGGTCGCCGGACTCCAGGGCGCCGACGTCGCTGGGGGAGAGGTACTCGGCGCGGGTGCCCAGGCCCTCGTCGTCGACGGTGTCGAGCCAGCCGAGGATCTGCCGGTACTCGTCGCTGTCGAGGCGCAGCTCCCCGTTCTCGTCGGCGAGGCTCGTGCCGAGCTGGCTCGCGTACATCTCGAGCTGGAGCTGGCCGAGGAACGGGCTCTGCTCCAGGTGGATCGGCGCCGAGCCGGGGTTCTCGTCCTGGTAGGCGCGGGCGGCGTCGAGCAGGTCGTCGTAGGTCTCGATCTCCGTGGCGTCGATGCCGGCCCGGGTCAGCGCCTTCTCGTTGTAGTAGAGCAGCCCGGGGTCGAGATCGAACGGGACGCCGTAGATGCCGCCGTCGAGCGAGTTGACGTCGACCTTCTGCGGCGCGATGTCATCGAGGTACGGCGCCATGACGCCGGACAGGTCCCAGAGGTGGTCGGCGAAGCCGGCGACCTTGGCGTCGTCGAGGAAGACGCCGTCGGGCACGTCGGTCTCGGTGATCAGGGTGTTCTGCAGCTTCGCGTCGATGTCGACGGCCTCGTGATGCACGACGACGTCCGGGTAGACCTCGTTGAAGTCGTCGATGACGGCGTCGAACACGTTGAACAGGTCGCCTGAGCGGTCCCAGATCGTGATCTCGCCCCGCGGCGACTCCTCGGCCGGAGCCTGGAGCCGGTCCGCGGCGGCGGTGTCCGACGCCGTGCCCGGCTCGCCGCTGGAGATGGCGGGGCCGCAGGCCGTCAGGGCGGACGTCGCGGCGAGGATCCCGGCCGCGACACCCGCCGCGCGTCGCCGGGTGGCGGCTGCGCGCCGCCGGGGGGTCTTCGGGTGCATGGGCACTCCCTTGTGCGTGCCCGGCGCGGCGTGCGCCGAGCGATTTGCCAACGTGTGCAAACTAGCCCTGTTTTGCGCACGTTGCAAGGCCTATCCTTGGAACACGTCGACACGAGGAGGGAACGTGCCGGTCACACTGCGCGACGTCGCTCAGAGGGCCCAGGTCTCGGTGAGGACCGTTTCGAACGTCGTTGCGGGGTACACGCACGTCAGCGAGCGGACGCGGCGCCGGGTCGAGGAGGCGATCGCGGAGCTCGACTACCGGCCCAATCCCGTGGCGCGCACCCTGCGCACCGGGCGGACGGGCGTTCTGGCGCTCGTCGTGCCGGAGATCGACGTGCCGTACTTCGCCGAGCTCGCGCGCGAGGTGATCGAGGCGGCGGCCGCGGTCGGATACCGCGTCATGATCGACCAGACCGGCCACGACCACGAGCGCGAACGGCTCCTCCTGACCGGGGCGGACCGCACGATGCTCTTCGACGGCATCCTGTTCAGCCCGCTGGTCACGCCCGACGAGCTCGGCCAGATGGAGCCGAGCACCTCGATGCCCCTCGTGCTGCTCGGTGAGCACGACTTCGACGGCCGGTACGACCATGTCGCCATCGACAACGTCCAGGCCGCCTACGACGCCACCGCTCACCTCGTCGCGACCGGCCGCACCCGGGTCGCGGCCATCGGTGCGCAGCCGGCCGAGGACTACAGCACCCCGCGCCAGCGGACCGTGGGTTACGAGCGCGCGCTGCGCGACGCCGGGCTGACGCCCGACCCCGGACTCCTCCGGCCCGCCGCCCACTACAGCCGCGCCGACGGGTACGCCGCCACGACCGCGCTGCTGCGGCTGCCCGATCCGCCCGACGCGATCTTCTGCTACTCCGACCTGCTCGCCATGGGTGCGATGCGCGCCGTCTTCGACGCCGGCCGCAGCGTGCCGGACGACGTCGCCGTGATCGGCATCGACGACATCGACGAGGGCAGGTACGCCCACCCGAGCCTGTCCAGCGTCTCGCTCGACACGCCGTTCATCGCGCAGCAGGCGATCGCCCGGATCTCGGCCCGGATCGCCGAGCCCGACACCCCGGCGATCCAGGTCAAGGCGCCGCACATCGTGGTGGAGCGGGAGAGCACGAGCCGCCGCTGAGTTCCGTCCTGGGTCTTGCAACGTGCGCAAATGCCTGCGACAGTTCTTTGCAACGTCCGCAAACGGACGGTTGTCCCCTGCGCATACGCACGACGAGGAGGTCTTGCGAGATGACTTCGCACGACAGGACCAGGCGCCTGCTCGCCACCCTGGCGGCCCTGGCGTTCGCGGTGGTGGGCGTGCCCGCCGCCACCGCGGCGCCCGAAGCGGCCGCCGCGGAACCGGGCGACGTG
Organism: Myceligenerans pegani; assembly: GCF_014892515.1. GTDB lineage: Bacteria > Actinomycetota > Actinomycetes > Actinomycetales > Cellulomonadaceae > Myceligenerans > Myceligenerans pegani. Next base: position 18,399 of record NZ_JADBGR010000077.1, on the reverse strand, counting down.
CTCTACAGCCCCGACCTGAACCAACACCCCTCCGGCACGGCCGGGTACCCCCGGGCGATCCGCCTCGACCACGACCAGAGCCCCGACCCGACGATGCTCGCGACGTTCGCCCGGGCGGGGGTCGAGCCGAACACGGTGCTGCCCGTCTACCGCAGCACGGACGGCGGCCAGAGCTGGAACCACGTCTCGACGCTCGGCTCGAACACCCCCGGCTGGGACCTCGAGGCCCCCACCCTCTACGAGGTCCCCCGCGACATCACCGGACTGAACGCCGGCGACATCCTGGCGGCCGGCACGGCCTGGGACGTCGGCGACTACAGCGCCCAGAAGGTCGAGGTCTTCCGCTCGACCGACCAGGGCGCCACCTGGCAGTACCTCTCGGTCTGCACCCAGACGTCCGGACTCCCGGACACCTGGGGACACGGCATCTGGGAGCCGGTCTTCCTCGTCACCGACGACGACCGGCTGGCGTGCTTCATCTCCGACGAGCGCCCCGCCGGCAGCCCGACCAACAACCAGGTCATCGGCCACTACACGTCGTCGGACGGCGGTGTCACCTGGAGCCCGGACATGACCGTCGACGTCTCGTTCCCTGGTGACAACCTGCGCCGGCCCGGGATGCAGACCTTCGCGGAGCTGCCGAACGGCGAGTACGTCATGGCGTACGAGATGTGCCGCGACGCCACCGACCCGGACCATGCCTGCGAGGTGTACGTCAAGCGCAGCGCGAACGGCTACGACTGGGGCGCCGCGGGAGACGCCGGAACCATCGTCCGGACCGCCGACCAGCGCGAACTGCTCCACACGCCGTACATCTCCTGGATCCCCGGCGGCGGGCCGGACGGGACGGTCCTTCTCTCCGGCCAGCGGGTCGTCTCCGGCCCGACGGGCGGCAAGACGGTGCTCGAGGAGTCCGGGACCGTGCTGTTCGCGAACACGGCCCTCGGGACGGGGGCCTGGACGGAGGCCGCCACGCCGGTGACCGTCGACCCGACCGGCGGCTACGCGCCGGGCGTGCCCTCGTGCCCGGGATACTCCACCCCGGCGATCCCCCGCGAGGACGGCACCAGCTACCTGTATCTCGCCGCCACCTGGCTCGGCACGGGCAACCAGTGCGAGGTGCGCTTCGGGATCGGCGCCCTGCCCGGTCCGACCGGGCACATCGAGGGCCCGGACGGTCTCTGCCTCGACGTCGACACCAACACGGCCGCCAACGGCAACGCGGCACAGCTGTGGACCTGCAACGAGGCGACCGGGCAGTCGTGGTCCATCGGCGGGGACGGAACCATCCGGGCGTTCGGCAAGTGCCTGGACGTGGACGCCAACGGCACCGCCAACCACACCCCGGTGCAGCTGTGGGAGTGCAACGGCTCCGGCGCGCAGCAGTGGCAGGCGGGCGACAACGGCTCTCTCGTGAACCCGCAGTCGGGCCGCTGCCTCGACATCCCCGAGGGCAACGCCGTCGTGGGCACCGACCTGCAGATCTACGACTGCAACGGGCTCTGGACCCAGACCTGGACCCTTCCGGCGCCCTGACCCGGCACACTCCGGACAAGTCCTCGCGGGACGTCGCCGGGCGGGCTGTCACCCGCCCGGCGACGTCGGCCCCGCCGTCGTGGCGCCGGGCCGTCGCCGGGGCCACAGTGCGATGACGAGACCGGCCACGGCACTGAGAGCGTGCAGCCAGTTGTCGGCGGTGTTGATGTTGAGCACGTTGATCGCCGGGTCGTTCACCGCGAACAGGCCGTAGACGAAGGCCGCACCGTAGCCCACGGCGAGCAGCCAGCCGAAGGTGCGTGCCCCGCCGGGACTCACCCACAGCGTGACCCCCAGGAGGCCGATCAGCAGGTGCACGATGTTGTGCAACGGGTTGATCGCGAAGCCGAGCAGCGTCTGGCCGTCCTCGTGCTCGGCGAATCCCTCGAATCCGGTGACGAAGAATCCCGCGATGCCCACCAGGAGATAGACCGCGCCGATCGCCAGGGCGAGCCACTGGAACGGTGCTCGCGTACGCGTCGTGTGCATGGATTGCGTCATGGCGCTTCTCCATTCTGAGTGGTGGTCGTACGACCAGCCTTCGGGGGAGGAGATCCACTCGCAACCGCCCGCGCGATCCACCGGCGACGGCCCGGGCGGTCGCGGGCGAGTTGCCAGTGGGCGTCGTCTCCCTACGGTGGGAATCAGGTCCAGAATCAGGCCGACGCGCGTGAAGCGACGCCGCGCGCCGCGGACCTGTGCGCGACGGCGTCGGCCCGAACGGAGGATCGACATGACGTCACGCGAGAAGATCATCGACTGGCTGAACGACGCGCACGCGATGGAGCTGGCCCTCGAGGAGAACCTGACCCGCCACGCCAAGGACGCCGAGGGCGACGCGGTGGTCCAGGCCAGGATCGAACAACACGTCGAGGAGACCCGGCGGCAGGCGGAGACCGTGCGCGGCTGCATCGAGACGCTCGGCGGCGAGCTCTCCGCCGGCAAGGACCTGTTCGCCAAGATGTTCGGGGCGATGCAGGGCATGGCCAACCGGCCGATGGCCGACACGATGGTCAAGAACGCCATCGCCGACTACGCCGCCGAGCACTTCGAGATCGCCTGCTACCGCGCCCTCATCGACGCGTGCGAGGAGATCGACGCCCAGGACGTGGCCGTCCGCTTGACCGAGATCCTGCGCGAGGAGGAGGCCATGGCGAAGTTCCTCGAGCAGAAGCTGCCGGGCGCCGTCCGCACGGCGCTCGCCGACGCCGCATAGTCCAGTGTGCAGTCCGCTGCGTAGACCGGGAGGCATCATGGCTGACAAGTCCCAGAGCAGAACCACCACCGACCACGACGAGATCCGCGGCTGGGTCGAGCAGAACGGCGGGAGCCCGGCGAGCGTGCGCGGCACGGCCGAGGGCGGTGACGCCGGCGTGCTGCGTATCGACTTCCCCGGCGGTGCCGGCGAGGAAGAACTCGAGCCGATCAGCTGGGACAGCTGGTTCAAGAAGTTCGACGACGCCGGGCTGGCGTTCCTCTACCAGGCGGAACGCTCGGGAGGCGGCGACAGCACCTTCTTCAAGCTCGTCCGGGAGGGTGCCTGAGACGCCCGCGAGCCCGCGACCGGCATGGCCTTCACGTTCTCGTGGTTCTAGGCTGGGCGTGTCCCTCGTTCTACGACGACGTGGCGGTGGCGAGTCATGGCGTGGACCTTCCGGACGCGGACCAGGCGGGCGCCGGACCCGCTGGTCACTCTGCGGTTGCAGACCCGGCTCGGAGATCTCGCGTCCGAGCTGCGCCATGTCGAAGAGGATCCTGGTCTGTACGCGCGCGCCCATCATTGGCACGCCGTGCAGAGTGCGTACGACGCACTGCTGCGCGAGGCCTGCCGCCTTGCCGGAGTCCCGACGGAGGCTGCACCTCTGCGGGCGACCGAGCACTCCGTGGCGGACGAGCGTCTGCGGGAGGAGCTGGAGCTCAGCTCGCGCGGCTGGTCGTGGTGAGGGAGGCCGGCTCCGTGAGGACCTCGGCGCCGTCGTCGGTGATCGCGATCGTGTGCTCGCTGTGCGCCGTCCGGCAGCCCGTCGCGCTGCGGAGCGTCCAGCCGTCGGCGTCGGTGACGAGCTGATCCGTGTCCGCCATGACCCACGGCTCCAGGGCGAGCAGCAGCCCGGGACGCAGCTTGTAGCCGCGGCCGGGGCGTCCCGTGTTCGGGATCGAAGGCTCCTGGTGCATCCTCGAGCCGATCCCGTGACCTCCGAACTCGGTGTTGATCTGGTACCCCGCCGCGCCGAGGACCGTGCCGATGGCGTGGGAGACGTCACCGAGGCGAGCGCCGGTACCGGCGGCGGCGATCCCGGCGGCCAGGGCGCGTTCCGTGGCGTCGATCAGCGCGACGCTCTCCGGGGACCCCGAGCCGCCGACGACGAAGCTGATCGCGGAATCCGCGGCGACGCCGCCAAGGGAGACGGCGAGGTCGAGCGTCAGGAGATCGCCGTCGGCCAGTGCGTAGTCGTGGGGCATTCCGTGGAGTACGGCGTCGTTGACGGCCGTGCAGATGTAGTTGCCGAACGGCCCGCGCCCGAAGGACGGGGCGTAGTCGACGTAGCACGACGTCGCGCCCGCCTCGACGATCATCTCCTTCGTCCAGCGGTCGATGTCCAGGAGGTTCGTGCCGGCCGTGCTGCGGCCCCTGAGGGTCTGCAGGATGTGGGCGACCAGGGCGCCGGTTTCCCGGGCACGGGTCAGCTCGGCGGGGGTGAGGATCTCGATCATGCGGGGCACCTTCCCGTGCGTCCAATAACTATACCGGGAATACTATACCGGTACTAGAATCGGACCCATGGTCAGGTTGCCGCTCACCCCCGCCGACGTCGAACGCGGCCAGCGCCTCGGTGCCCTCCTGCGACGCGCGAGGGGAGCGCGCTCGATCCTCGAGACCGCGCTCGACGCCGGTGTCTCGCCGGAGACCCTCCGGAAGATCGAGTCGGGCCGCGTGGCCACCCCCGCCTTCCCGACCATCGCGGCGATCGCCGACGTCCTCGGCCTCTCCCTCGACGCGGTCTGGGCCGAGATCAGCCGGGCCGAACCGGATGCCGCGCCGGCCCGCTCCGGTACCGGCGCACCGGAGCGGCTGGCCTCCTAGGATTCGACGGCGCGGGCCGTGCCACCGCTCACCCGCCCGCCCGGCGCGTGGTGACCGCGAGGTTCCGGGCCGCCTCCGTCTCCTCGGCGGGACGGCGTGGACCGCGAGCGACGACGTAGAGGAACAGCGCGGCCATCACGACGACGCCGGCCCACATCGCCTGCTGCCAGCCGTCGACGAACGATTCCTGGGCGGCGCGTATCAAGGCCTGGGCGTCGGGGCCGGCGTGGCGTGCGGCGTCCAGGGCGTTGGCGACGCCCTGCCGCGCGGCGTCGGCCTGTTCCAGGGGGACGCCGGTGAGCCGGCCGTCGACGGCGTCGCGGTAGCCGGCGGAGAGGAGTGCCCCGAGCAGGGCCACGCCGAGGGCGGTGCCGAGCTCGCGGGTGATGTCGTTGAGCGCGGAGGCGACCCCTTGCCGGTGGCGGGGCAGGGCGCTGGTGATGGCCTCGGTGGAGGGCGTCATGGCCAGGCCCATGCCGGCTCCCATCGCGAGCATGCCGGGAAGGATCGAGGGGTATCCGCCGTCGACGGAGACCCCGGAGGCCATGAGGGCGAGCCCGGCTCCGGCCAGTGCGACCCCGGCGGCCATGGTCGCGCGGGCGCCGATGCGCGCGGCCAGCCGGGGCGCGAGGCCCGACGTGACCATCATCAGCACGGCCATGGGCATCAGCGCCGCGGTGGATACCAGCCCCGACCAGCCGACGACGACCTGGAGGAACGGGAACAGGACGACGAAAATGCCCGCCTGGACCCCGAAGACCGCCAGCAGGGTGATCGATCCGCCTGCCAAGGCGCGCTCACCGAACAGGCGCACGTCCAGCAGTGCGGCGTCCCGCCGTCGCCGTTCCCACAGCACGAAGCCGACGGCGGCGGTGACGCCCACGAACAGGCCGAGCAGCGTCGTGGGATCGGACCAGCCTCGTTCCGGCCCTTCCTGGAGGGCGACGATGAGCCCGGTCGCCGCCACGGCGGACGTCACGGCGCCGCCGATGTCGAAGCCGTACGTGGAGGTCTCACGGGAGTCGGGAACGGACCGGATCGCCATGGCGGCCGAGGCGACGACGAGGACGACGGGCAGGGCGAACAGCCAGCGCCAGTTCGCCAGGTCCACCAGCGCGGCCGACAGGAACATGCCCAGGATGCCGCCCCCGCCGGCCACGCCGGTCCAGATGCCGATGGCCTGCCCGCGCTCCTCATCGGGAAAGGTCGACGTGATGACAGCGAGGGTGATCGGCATGATCATCGCGGCGCCGACGCCGGCGAACAGGCGAGCGGCGAACAGGATCTCGGCGGAGGGCGCCAGTGCCGCCGTCGCGTTGGCGATGCCGAAGACGGCCAGGCCGGCCAGCAGCACGGGCTTGCGGCCGAGGCGGTCACCGACCGCGCCGAGGGGCAGGAGAAGCGCGGCCAGGGCGAGCGTGTAGATGTTGATGATCCACAGGACGGTGCTCTGGGAGACGCCGAAGGTGACGGCGAGGTCGGGCTGGGCGACGTTGAGCCCGGAGACCGACGCGATGACGGCCATCAGGGCGAGGCAGACGGTGATCAGGATCGTGCGGCGCTGTCGCGCGTCGGGCGCTTTCGGGCGGGGAGCGGTGCTGTTCGTGGTCATCGGGTCCTCTCATGGCGTGCGGGGACGGCGCCGGAGCGGGCGCTGCGGCGCCGGGCAACGGGACAGGACGCTAACCACGGATTGCTATGCAGGCATACAATATTGCTTATGACGCAAGAAGATGGCGGGCTGGACGGCCTGGTGCGCAAACGCATCCGCGCTCTGCGCGTGGCCCAGGGCTGGTCCCTCGAAGAACTGGCCGCCCGCGCACGCGTGAGCCAGTCCACGCTCAGCCGCATCGAGAACGGCCGGCGACGTCTGGCCCTGGACCAGCTCGTCACCCTGGCCCGGGCGCTGGACACGTCCCTCGATCAGCTCGTGGAGACCGAGGTGGACGACGTCGTCTCCAACGCGACGAGCGAGGGGGCGCACGGCGGACTGCGCTGGCCGATCAAGGCCCAGCCGGGCATGACCGTGGTACGCCAGCGCATGACCGATCCGCCGCCCGACAACCCCTCCCGCATGCGCGCCCACCCCGGCCGCGAGTGGCTGGTCGTCATCTCGGGCACGGCGACGCTGCTCCTGGGCAGTCGGCGCCTGCGCATCGAGACCAACCAGGCGGCGGAGTTCCCCACGATGCTCCCGCACGCCATCGGAGCCGAGGGCGGACCGTGCGAGGTACTCGGCATCTTCGACCGCGACGCCCGGCGCGGCCACCAGCGCGGGGGAGAGGCCGGGAGGTCGGATCGCTTGCGGCAGTGACCTGGATGGGGCCTCGGGACCTCAGCTCGCGAGGAGTCGTGTCCAGGCGTGCCTGCGATCACCACGTGCGCCGCACCGCTGCCTTTGTGCCCGTCACGAGAGTCCGCGCCGGGACGTCGTCGGCCACGATCGATCCGGCCGCGATCACGGCGTCGCGGCCTATGCTCACGCCGGGCAGGATCGTGGCACCGGCACCGATCCAGACGTTCTCCGCCACGTCGATGGGGCCGCCGGTCAGCCAGACCTTGCGGTCGTCGGTGTCGACCGGGTGGCCCACGGTGACGAACGTGACCTTCGGCGCGACCATCACGCGGTCGGCCAGCCGGATGCCGGCGTAGTCCAGGAAGGTGCAGCCCTGGTTGATGAAGACTCGCTCGCCGAGGTCCAGGTTGAGGCCGTGATCCGTGTAGAACGGCGGGTAGATCGTGGCGCGCGGCGGCAGCGGTCGGCCCAGGATCTCCGTGAACAGCGCGGCCTTGCCGGCGTCGTCGTCGAACGGCAGGACGTTGAGCCGGGAGGTCAGTTCCGTGGCTCGCAGGACCCTCTCGGACATGGCCTGGAACTCGGGGCTGTGGATGCGCATGAGGAAGTCGCTGGGCATCTGGTGATCTTGCCCTACCCGGGTGACTACTCCGGCGGCGCGGCCCGCCTGCTCAGTGGGCCGCGCCGTCCGTGTTCCGGGCCGGTCCGGGTCACGTCAGCAGGAGGAACACTCCTCCGGTGAGGATCACGGCGGCCGCGATGACGGCGATCGCGAGTCCCTTCGGGCCGAAGCGGCGGCGGATGAGCTTGGCGTTGTGGGTCATGGCGTCTCCAGGTCTCGTGCGGTCAGTTCACGTTCGCGGCGCAGCAGCGCGGCTCGCCGTCGTCGGGCACGGACGAGCAGCGTGGCGGCGACGACGGTCAGCGCCGCGCCGACCAGGAGCGGCGCCCAGGGACCGGCACCCCGCTGCACGGTCACGACGACGAGCAGGGCCGACGTGGCGAGCGACGCGACCAGGCCGATCCACGCCGCCACCACCTGGTCGGCGGCGAACAGCGGCACCTTCCTGCGCAACAGCCAACTTCCGTAGCCCGCCCACGCCAGGCAGACGGCGCTCAGCAGCGCGAATCCCACCTGGGTACGCACGGGCAGCGGCCCCGGCTCGGTCCACCACAGCGCGGTCACGAACACCGCCCCGGCCAGGCCGAGCACCAGCATGGCCACCGCCCGGACCCGGGCGCGGGCCGACAGCGCCGGCCCCAGTCGTGCCACGACCTCGTGGGCCGGCACGCCGGGCATCTCCTGTGTCATGCCTCCATTCCCTTCTCCTCCAGCCGTTCGCGCAGCAGCCGCCGCGCGCGGTGCAACCGGGACTTCACCGTGCCCACCGACACGTCGCACACCCGTGCGCAGTCCGCGACCGAGAGGTCCTCCAGGTAGTGCAGGACGAGCACCTCACGCTCCGGCACGGGGAGGTCGGCGAGGTGTGCGACGGCCTCCGCCCGGTCGAGCAGGCCGCCGATCGGGTCGTGGAGGGCGGTGTCGGACAGGGTGTCGGACGGATCGAGGTCGTCGAGATCCCGCACCGTCTGGTGCGTCCGCGAGGCGTACCGGTCACGCAGGTGGTTGGCCACCGCACGCCGCACGATCGTGAAGAGCCACGGGGCGAACCGCTCCGGTTCCCGCAGCCGCGGCAGCGCGCGCACGATCGCGAGCCAGGCGTCCTGCGCGACGTCGTCCGCGCGCTGCGCGTCCAGCATCCGCCGCACGTACGTCCATACGGGCGTCTGCCACCGCGCCACGAGTTCCTCCAGAGCGGACCGGTCGCCCAGCTGGGCCCGTACCACCAGTAGCTCGTCGCTCATCTCGCCTCCCCTCACCCGTACAGTCGCGCGGCGTGCCCGCGAGGTTCACGCCGAGCCCTCCGAATGTCCGCGCGGCGGCCGGTCACCGGCGAGACACCCCGAAATGCGTCGGAAACGCCACGTCTTCATCGATATAACGGCACCTCCCTACCCTCCCCCGAAAGCGGCCGCCCGGCCGCTCCGAGTACCGGGAGGTCCCATGCAGGCCTGGAGAAACCCTGCCTTGCAGATCGGTGTCGCGGCGGTGGCCGGAGTCGCCTTCGGGCTCCTCGCCGGCGAGTGGGCGGCCAACCTGAAGTTCGTCGGCGACCTCTTCATCCGCCTCATCCAGATGTCGATCGTGCCGCTCGTGATGGCGTCGGTGATCGTCGCGACGGGCTCCATGAGCGGCAAGGGCGCGGGCCGGCTCGCGGCGCGCACCTTCGCCTGGATGATCTCGCTCTCCGTCGTCGCGGCGGTGCTCGCCTGGATCCTGAGCGTCCTGATCCGGCCGGGGGCCGGGATGGTGTTCGACGGCGAGCTCGACCCCACGCTGCAGGACTCCGCCGCGGAGGCCTCGGGGTGGCAGGACACGGTGCTCGGCTTCGTGTCGACCAACGTCGTCGAGGCGATGTCGACGGCCGACATGGTGCCGATCATCGTCTTCTCATTGCTGTTCGGAGCGGCGCTGAACGGCTATGTCGCCAGGACGGGCAACCGGCTCGTGCTCCGATTCTTCGACCAGGTGCAGCAGGTCGTCCTGGCGATGATCCGGCTCGTCATGCACATCGCGCCCGTCGGCGTGTTCTGCCTCTTGGCGGCGCTCACCGGCGACGTCGGGTTCGCCGTCGTGACGACGGCGCTGAGCTACCTCGGCACGACACTCCTCGGCGTCGTCATCCTGATCGTGCTGTTCGTCGCGATCGTCGCCCTGCGCACCCGGCTCAGCCCGTGGAGGCTGCCGCGCAAGCTCGCCGAGCAGACGGCGATCGCCGTCACCACCACGAGCTCGGCCGTCACCTTCCCGACGGTGCTGCGCAACGCCGTGGCAAAGGTCGGCATCAGCCGGCGCGTCGCGAACTTCACGCTGTCCGTCGGCCTCACGATGGGCTCGTACGGCGCCGTCCTCAACTACATGATCGTCGTGATGTTCCTCGCCCAGGCCGGCGACGTCGACCTGACGGCCGGTCAGATCGTCCTGGGGATGGCGCTCGCCGTGCTCCTCAACATGGGCACCATCACGGTCCCGGGCGGGTTCCCCGTCGTCGCGATGTTCCTCGCGACGTCGCTCGGGCTACCGTTCGAGGCCGTGGGGCTGCTCATCGCCGTGGACTGGTTCACCGGCATCTTCCGGACGTTCCTCAACGTCAACGGCGACACGCTCGTCGCCATGCTCGTCGCGAACGCGAGCGACGAGCTCGACCGGGAGGTCTACGACGACCGCAAGACCGTCGCGGCGGCGCACGTCGACACCTCCGACCTCGAGGAGGAGTTCGCGCGGGCGGACGACGCGGACTGACCGCCGCCTGAGAGGATTTCGGCATGACACCCCGAGCCCTCGTCCGCCGCCCCAGCCCTCGCCTCGCCGAAGGCCTGGTCACCCACATCGACCGCCGGCCGGTCGACGTCGACCTGGCCGGCCGCCAGTGGGAGGCGTACGTCGCGGCGCTGCGTGCCGAGGGCTGGGAGACCATCGAGGTGCCGCCGGCCGACGACTGCCCCGACTCGGTGTTCGTCGAGGACACCGTGCTCGTGTACGGCGACCTCGCCGTGATCTCCCGGCCGGGAGCCGACGAGCGCAAGCCCGAGACCGCGGGCACGGAGCGCACGCTCCGTGACCTCGGCTACCGCATCGCGCACATCGAGGCGCCCGGCACGCTGGACGGCGGGGACGTGCTCAAGCACGGCGGCACGGTCTGGGTCGGCCTCGGCGGGCGGACCAACCAGGAGGGCGTCGACCAGCTCGCCGTGCATCTCGAGCCGCTCGGGGCCACGGTGATCGGCGTGCCGCTCACCAAGGTGCTCCATCTCAAGTCCGCGGTGACGGCGCTGCCCGACGGCACCGTCGTCGGCTACGAGCCGCTCGTCGACGATCCGTCCGTGTGGCCGACGTTCCTGGCGGTGCCGGAGGAGGAGGGTGCGCACGTCGTGCTCCTCGACGAGAGGACCGTGCTGATGTCGACGAGTGCGCCCCGGACGAAGGAGCTCCTCGAGGCGCGCGGCCTGCGGGTCGTCGCGGTCGACATGACCGAGTTCGAGAAGCTCGAGGGCTGCGTCACGTGCCTCTCGGTGCGGCTGCGCGGTTGATCGAAGGGCCGCCATCGTGCGCTGAGCCGGTGCGGGATACGTTGGCATCCGTGACCGAAGTTCTCGAGACCGACCTGACCCCCGACGAGACGGGCGGCGAGGCGACCTGGTGGCGCCAGGCCGCCGTCTACCAGATCTACCCGCGGGCCTTCGCCGACTCGAACGCCGACGGCATGGGGGACCTGCCGGGCATCACGAGCCGCGTGCCGTACCTGCGCAGCCTCCGGATCGACGCCGTCTGGCTCAGCCCGTTCTACCCGTCCGCGCTGGCCGACGGCGGGTACGACGTCGACGACTACCGGGACGTGGACCCACGGCTCGGCACGCTCGACGACTTCGACACGCTGGTGGCGGCGCTGCACGACGCCGGTATCAAGCTGATCGTCGACCTCGTCCCCAACCACACCTCGGACCGACACACCTGGTTCCGGGAGGCGCTGGCCTCGCCGAAGGGCTCGCCCGCCCGCGATCGGTACATCTTCCGGGACGGCAAGGGCCCGGACGGCGCGGAGCCGCCGGCGGACTGGACGTCGGTGTTCGGCGGGTCCGCCTGGGAGCCGGTGGGGGACGGGCAGTGGTACATGCACCACTTCGCCGTGCAGCAGCCGGACCTGAACTGGAACAACCCCGAGGTGCGCGAGGACTTTCTGCACACGCTGCGCTTCTGGTCGGACCGCGGCGTCGACGGCTTCCGCGTGGACGTGGCGCACGGCCTCGCCAAGAACCTCGGCCCGACGCTCCCCAACCAGGCCGAGCTCGACGCCCTGCCCAAGGACGGCAACCACCCGCTGTGGGACCGGGACGACGTGCACGAGATCTACGCCGGCTGGCGCAAGGTCTTCGACTCCTACGACCCGCCCCGCACCGCCGTCGCCGAGGCCTGGGTGGCCGCCGACCGTCGTGCGCGCTACGCCAGCGCGCACGGGCTCGGGCAGGCGTTCAACTTCGACCTCCTCGAGGCGGACTTCGACGCCGCGCAGTTCCGCGAGATCATCACGTTCAACCTCGAGTTGGCCAAGGCGTCGGGCTCGTCGACCACGTGGGTGCTGTCCAACCACGACGTCGTCCGGCACGCGACCCGCTACGGCCTGCCACCGCGCGGACCCGGCGCGGGAGGCGGCGACCACACCGCGGAGAAGCAGGGCCGGCAGTGGCTGCTCGCCCGAGGGGCCGAGCCCGTGCTGGAGCGTGCGCTCGGGCTGCGCCGGGCGCGCGCCGGGACCCTGCTCGAGCTGGCGCTGCCGGGGTCGTCCTACCTCTACCAGGGCGAGGAGCTCGGGCTGCACGAGGTGCCCGATCTCCCCGACGAGGCCCGCCAGGACCCGACGTTCTTCCGCAGCGGCGGCTTCGACGTCGGCCGGGACGGCTGCCGGGTCCCCCTGCCGTGGACGCGCGACGGCGTGTCGTTCGGCTTCGGCGACGCGCCCGCCGACCTGCCGCAGCCCGCCTGGTTCGCCGACCATGCGGTAGAGGCCGAGGACGGCGACCCCGCCTCGACGCTGACCCTCTACCGCCGGGCGCTGGCCCTGCGCCGCGAGCTGCAGACGGCCGAGAGGCTGACGTGGCTCGACGTCGACGGGGACGACGTGCTCGCCTTCGGCCGCCCGGGCGGGTGGCTGTGCGTCACGAACTTCGGCGCCGACGCTGTCGAACTGCCCGCCGGTGAGGTGCTGCTCACCAGCGCCCCGCTGGACGACGACGGCCGCCTCCCCGGCGCGACGACGGCCTGGCTGCGGGAGTGATCGCCGGGGCGACCGGTCGGGATCATCCGTCTACGTCGTGCTGTCACGGCTCCACCGCGCGCCGAGCTCTCGCATGAGCGGCGGGTACACGAACAGGTAGCGGAACGGCTTGATCAGCGCCATGTAGAAACGCCCGAACCAGCCGTTCGTCCGCACGAGCACCGCGATGCGCGTGACGTGGCCGCGATCGTCCGGCGCGATGCTGAGGTGCAGGACCCCGTGAACCGTGGCGTTGGCGAGCTCGGCCGCGTACTCGTCGTCGGTGAGGTAGAGCGGTGTGAAGGGCGACGCCGGACCGGCCTCGGGGGGTGTGCCCCGCAGCTCCGCCGGAACGCGTTCGGCCAGGCTCGCGACGCGCCCGTCGGTGCCATGGCCGTCGTCGTCCCATCCGAGGAGTTCTCCGAGCCGCCACCGGACGGCGAAGAGGAATCGCGAGATGGCCGACGGCGAGCGGTTCGGGTCTCCGTCGGCCATGTCCCGGACGGCGCGAGGGAACGTCTCAGGGGTGAGGCGGGCCGGGATCTCCCAGACGTCCTCCACCTCGAAGTCCGGGGCGATCTCGTGGATGAGCCAGTTGCGCTCGGTGTGGGTGCTCACGGGTACGCGCATCGCGGTCTCCATATCCATACGGTTCCGTATGGATCCGAGCGTAGACTTGGCGGCTGCTGCCGCCCCACTCCGACCTCGAGACCGCGGCCGCCGTGCGGCGTGCGCACCTGGCCCTGCTGCTGACGTCGTGACGAGTTCACGTGGCACGATGCCCGGCATGAGTTCTCCGGACCTGCCCCGCCTCCGCCGCGTCGCCGGATCGGACCTGGAGCACCTGACCGGCTTCCTCCACGACGTCGACCTCACGCTGAGCGGGCTCGACTCCCCGGCGGTACGGCTCTGGATCGACCGGGACGACGACGGCGCCATCACCGGCAGCACCGGCTTCGAGCTCAGCGAGGACGGCCGGCATGCCCTGGTCCGGAGCGTCGCCGTGCATCCGAACGCCCGGCGCGCGGGCTACGGCAGCGCCCTCGCGCGGTTCGCGCTGGAGGCCGCCGCCGATGCCGGCGTGGTGCGGGCCTGGCTGTTCAGCCGCCGGTCTGGGCCGTTCTGGCAGACGCTGGGCTTCGAGCCGGCCGACCGCGAGGAGCTGGCCGCGGTCCTCGCCGGGACCCACCAGGTCCGGCTGTTCCAGGAGTCGGGCCAGCTCGCACGCGAGGTCGCCTGGTCGCGGGCGCTTGCCGGAGCACGACCGGCTCCCGAGGCGGTCGCGCGGTAGCGCTTCCCGGCCGCCGCTCCGACGTCCGCCCGTGTCAATCCTCCGAGCGGCGATGCTTCCGCCGGGCCCGCCGGTCCGCGGCGTCCTTGGTCAGCGCGCTCGCCAGCGAGGCCGCGACCAGGACGTACAGCCCCACCGACAGCAGGGCGTAGAGCACGGTGAAGATCTTCGAGACCGGTCCGGTCGGGACGAGGTCCCCGTAGCCGATCGTCAGCCCGGTGACGATCGAGAAGTAGACCGCGTCCAGAACAGGCCAGCCCTCGGCGAGCGTGTAGAAGATCGTCGCGCTGACCAGGAGGATCAGAATCCCGCTCACCGCTCCGCGAAACGTCCCGTCCCGCCACGCGGTGCGGGCTGCGGCGACGAAGCGCCGGATCATGACCACGAGCCCCAGCATGTCAGGACACTATGTCGCCGCCGTCCGCCCGGCCACCGTGACCGACGGCGGCCGCGGCAGGTCCGGTGCAAGCGCGCGGTCGTGCCGCCGGCCCGGCGCCTTTGCCGGCACCGCCGTCAGCGCCTCCGGAACCGGTCCGTCGCCTCGATCAGGTGGTGCAGGATCCCGGGTTCGTCGAACGCGTGGCCCGCGTCCGGCACCACGGTCAGTTCCGAGCCCGGCCAGGCCCGGTGCAGCTGCCACGCCGTGACGGGCGGGCAGACGGCGTCGTACCGCCCCTGGACGATGGCGCCCGGGATGCCGTCGAGCTTGCCGACGTCGCGGATGAGCTGGCCCTCCTCCAGCCAGCCGCCGTTCGTGAAGTAGTGGAGCTCGATCCGGGCGAACGCCGCCGCCGTTCTCGGCTCGACGAAGTGCGCCACGAGCTCGGGCCGCTCCACGAGCGTCACGGTCTTCGCCTCCCAGCGGGACCAGGCCGCGGCGGCGGTCTCCCGGACGGCCGGGTCGGCGTCGTCGACCAGCTCGGCGAACGTCCGGAGCAGGTCGCCCGTGTCGCGGCCCTCCGGGACGGCGGCGAGGAGTTCCTCCCAGGCCTCGGGGAAGAGCGACGCCAGCTGCCCGCCGTAGACCCAGTCGAACTCCCGCCGGCGGAGGGTGAAGACGCCGCGCAGCACGAGCTCGGTGACCCGTTCGGGGTGGGTCTCGGCGTACGCGAGCGCGAGCGCGGAGCCCCACGACCCGCCGAACAGCTGCCATCGCTCGATCCCGAGCCGCTCCCGCAGCAGCTCGAGGTCGGCGACGAGGTGCCACGTCGTGTTCGCCGCGAGGTCCACGTCCGGATCGCTCAGGTGCGGTGTGCTGCGGCCGCATCCGCGCTGGTCCAGCAGCACGATCCGGTACGCGTCGGGGTCGAACAGGCGCCGGTGGTCCGGTGTCGTCCCGCCGCCCGGGCCGCCGTGCAGGAAGACGACGGGCTTGCCGTCCGGGTTGCCGGAGGTCTCCCAGTAGACGTGGTTGCCGTCGCCGACGTCGAGCATTCCGGAGTCGTACGGCTCGATGGCCGGGTAGAAGTCACGCATGGACTCATCCTCACGCAGGTCAGCGCGCCCCAGGGACGACGGCGAACGTGGCGGGCCGGGCGTGGGCGCGTGGCGGCGCCCGGGCCTCAGGACCTTCGGTCCACGTAGGCGACGACGCCGTCGATGATCCGCGCCAGTCCGAACTCGAGCTCCGCCGACGGGTCCGCCGACGCCTGGTACGCCGTCCCCGCCGCCGCGCCCACGCGGGCGGCGATCGGGTACTCGCGCCCCGCCATCAGCGTGCCGAGCTCCGCGGCGTTCGCCTCCCACCACTCGGCCTCGGACATGCCCGACTCCCGCTCGGCCTGCCGCATGCGCTCCTGCGAGCGGGCGATGTTTCCCGCGAACCCGATGAGCACGGCGACCGTCTGATCCATCTCCAGGTCGTCGAGGCCGATGTCCTCGATCCCGGAGAGCTGCCACTCGTACAGGTCCGACACCCCGGGCCCGATCCCGTTCTGCAGCGCCATCACGTCCGGCATCCACGGGTGCTCGCGGCAGATCTCGTAGTGCGTCCGGGCGATGAGCGCGAGGCGCTCGCGCAGGTCCGCGGGCATCGGCGGCAGCGTCCGACGCCGGAACACCTGGTCGGCCATCAGTGCCAGGAGCTCCTTGCGGCCGGGGACGTAGGTGTAGAGGCTCATCGCGCCGATCCCGAGCTCGGTGGCCAGCAGCCGCATCGTGAGCGCGTCCAGGCCGTCGCGGTCGGCGATCTTGATCGCGGCGTCGACCACGTCGTCCACGGTGAGGCTCTGCTTGCGGCCGCGCCGGGGTGCGGGCGGTTCGTCGAGGCCGTGCCGCCACAGGAGGCGCAGGACCGGGTCGGGCTGGTGTGCCATGCCCACCACGATAACTTTCGCGTACGACGTACGGAATAAGTGCTAGGGTGGGCGTGTTGAAAGCCGTACTGTGTACGAGAAAAGGAGCTTCGGCATGCCCGCACCACCTCTGATCGCCCGCGGCCTGCGCAAGAGATACGGCGACACGGTCGCCCTGAACGGATTCGACCTCGAGGTCGCCCCCGGCGCCGTGCACGCGCTGCTCGGCCCGAACGGGGCGGGCAAGAGCACCGCCGTGGGCGTCTTCGCCACGCTCACCCGCTGCGACGACGGCGAGGTGCGCGTCGCCGGCCACGACGTGCGCCGGGATGCCGCGGCCGTACGTGCCGCCATCGGGCTCGTCGGCCAGGGGACGGCGCTCGACGAGGTGCTGTTCGGGCGCGAGAACCTCGTGATGTTCGGGCGCCTCCACGGTCTGTCGCTCCCCGCCGCCCGCGAGCGCGCCGACGAACTCCTGGAGTCGTTCGGTCTCGCCGACGCGGCCGATCGGAAGGTGTCCACCTACTCCGGCGGGATGCGCCGCCGGCTCGACATCGCGGCCGGCCTCATCCGCCGCCCGGTGCTGCTGTTCCTCGACGAGCCGACGACGGGACTCGATCCCCGCGCCCGCAACGAGGTCTGGCAGACCATCCGGCAGGTCGTCGCCGCGGGGACCACGGTGCTGCTGACCACCCAGTACCTCGACGAGGCCGACCAGCTCGCCGACCGGGTCACCGTGATGAACCACGGCAAGGTCGTCGCCGAGGGGTCGCCGGCCGAGCTGAAGCGGCGCCTGGGCGGCGACCGGGTGCTCGTGACGGCCCCGCTGGGCGCGGACCTCGAGGCGCTCGCCACGAAGCTCGGCGGCGTCGCGGAGCACGAGCTGCGGCAGGTGGTGATCGAGGCCGGGCCGGAGGGCGGGGCCGCCGCGGTCACCGCTGTCGTGCGGGCGCTCGACGCCGAGGGCGTCGTCGTCGACGACATCCTGCTGCGCCGCCCGACCCTCGACGAGGTGTTCCTGAGCCTCACGGGCGCGGGGACGACGGCGCCCGCTCCGGCCGCTTCCACCCCGACGACCGAAGGAGGGCAGCGATGACCGCCATCGCCGCGACCCTGCAGCAGAGCTGGATCATCACCCAGCGTGACCTCAAGCACTGGCAGCGGGAGCCGTGGGCGCCGATCTTCTCCGTCCTGTTCTCCGTGATGCTCGTGCTGATGTTCGGGTACCTCCTGGGCGGGGCGATCACGATCCCGGGCGGGGGCGACTACCTGCCCTACCTGCTGCCCGGCGTCTTCGCGCTGTCGATGATGTTCGGGATCGAGGCGACGATGACCGCCGTCGCGAACGACTCGAAGAAGGGCGTCACCGATCGCTTCCGCTCGATGCCGATCAGCGGGGCGGCGGTGCCGCTCGGCCGGGCGGGGGCGGACCTGCTCAACTCCGCGGTCGAGCTCGCGGTGCTTCTGGTGGGCGGACTGCTGATCGGGTGGCGTGCCACCGGGGGCGCCGGGGGAGCGCTGCTGGCGGTCGGGCTGCTGCTGTGGTTCCGCTTCGCGATGCTGGTCGTCGGGGTGTTCCTCGGGCTCACGATCCGCGGCGAGGGCGGTGTGACGGCCGTCCAGGTGCTGGTGTGGCCGGCAGGCTTCCTGTCCAACGCGTTCGTGGCGCCCGAGTCGATGCCCGCGTGGCTCGGGTTCCTCGCGGAGTGGAGCCCGCTGTCGGCGACGGCGGCCGCGAGCCGGGAACTGTTCGGCAACCCGGCGGGCACATCGGGCGGGTTCCTCGCGGACAACGCCGTGCTGCTCGCGGTGCTGTGGCCCGCGGTGCTCGTGGCCGTGTTCGCGCCGCTCGCGGCGCGGGCCTACCGGAGGCTGTCGCGATGAGCGGCGGCTGACGGCGGGGCCGGGGCCAGGCGCCGGTCTGGGCGGCGCTCGGGCTGCTCTGACGGGCCTCGCCCTGATGGCCGTGCGCGCGAGGCTCCGGGCGAACCGGGACTGAGCGCGGGAGCGCCGCGCAGCGGCGT
>NZ_JADBGR010000076.1 GCF_014892515.1 Myceligenerans pegani | reverse complement strand
GCGACGAAGTCGGTGCCCAGTTCCTTGTCCTGCTCCTCGAAGGCGGCCACGGCCCAGTCACCCATGATGTTGAACGCGGCGGTCCCGTCGATCACCTGCTGGGTGGCCTCCGGCCAGTCCAGACCGTCACGGTCCTCGTTGGTGAACGACATGATCGTCTCGAAGTCCTCCAACGCACCGGTCACCTCCTCCGAGGTCCAGTCCGTCGACCCGTCCCACAGACCCGAGTACGCCTCCGGACCGAGGTCGGCCAGCAGCACGGTCTCCAGCAGGTGCACCTGCGTCCAGGTGGTGGCCACCGAGATCGGCGTCACACCCTCCTCCTGCAGGGTCTCCAGGTCCGCGATGAACGCGTCCAGATCCGCGTACTCCGCGCTCGGGTCCAGGCCCGCGTCCTCCAGCACGGTCGGGTTGGCCCACATGACGTTGGCGCGGTGGATGTTGGACGGGATGGAGTAGATCGCCCCGTCCTCAGTCGACAGACGCTCCACCAGATCGGCCGGGAACACGTCCCTGAGGCCGAACTCGTCGTAGAGGCCCGACACGTCCTCGATCTGGGCCGCGTCGATGTAGTCCTGCAGCTCGGCACCCGCGTGCGCCTGGAACGTGTCCGGCGGGTCCTGCGCCTGCAACCGGGTCTGCAGCAGATCCTTGGCCGCCGACCCCGCACCACCCGCGACCGCACCGTTGACGAACTCCGTGTCCGGGTGCTGCTCCTGGAAGACACCCACCAGCGCGTCCAGGCCCGCCTTCTCCGAACCCGCCGCCCACCAGGTGAACACCTCCACCTGGCTGGCATCACCCTCGGCCCCGGACCCACCCTCGCCCGAGTCACCGCCGCTGCCACCGCCGCACCCGGCGAGCGTCATACCCAGCACGGCGGCCGAAGCCACCACACCGGCGGACTTCTTGTTGATTCGCATCTCGTGTCCCTCAAACCTTCGTTGGTCGTTGGATCGACCCGTCCCCGTGGTGCCACGATCCCGGGGGAGGACAGCGGTACGTCAGGAGACGGTCGGGCGTCTGAGGCGCCCGAGAACCGCGCCCTATCAAACGAGCATCCGGCCTTGATGTCAAGAAGTGAACGCAAGGTTGCCCCGCTGGTGAGACTCCGTTCATGGCATGTACTCAATGCGTCGCGCCGCCCTCAAGACCCGCGATCTCGCAGATCGGCGCAGCTGAGCGGTCTATTGTGTGGCTGTGCGCGCGGATCGGGTGACCCCGGGTTCGCAGACCTCACTCCGTGAGGCCAACCGAGCCCGGATCGTGAGCGCCGTCCAGCAGCGTGGGTCGCTCACGCAGATCGAGCTGGCCGGCGTCACCGGGCTGTCCCCGGCTACGATCTCCAACATCGTCAAGGAGCTCTCGGCGGCCGGCGTCCTCGCCACCGCGCAGTCCGTCCGCAACGGCCGCCGCGCACTCCAGGTCACGCTCGCGCGCAATCTCGGGCTCGTCGCGGGAGTCCGGTTCGGCGTGCGATCGATGAGCGTCGCGCTGGCCGACGCCTCGATGCGCGTCCTCGCGGAACAGCGCATGCCCCTCGCCGCCGACCACCGCGCCGACGCGGGGGTGCGTCGCACCGCGCTGCTGGTCACCGAGATGATCGAGTCCGTCGGCGCGTCCCCCGACGAACTCCTCGCCGTCGGCGTCGGCGTGCCCGTCCCGGTCGACCCCGCCAGCGGCGAGGTGGTCACGCTGGGCATGATGCGCGGCTGGGACGGCGTCGACGTCGCGGCGCTCTTCCAGGCCGAGCTCGGCGTGCCGGTCACCGTGGACAACGAGGCCACGCTCGCGGCGATCGCCGAGTACCGGTACGGGGCCGGCCAGGGCCACGACTCGGTCGCCTACGTGCGCGTCTCGCACGGCGTGGGGGCGGGGCTCGTCATCGGCGGGCACGCCGTCCGCGGCCGGGCCGGCGTCGCGGGCGAGATCGGGCACGTGTCGGTCGACGAGAACGGCCCCGTCTGCCGCTGCGGCAACCGGGGCTGCCTGGAGATGCTCGTCGGGGCGTCCAGCCTGCTCGGGATGCTGCCCGCCGGAACCGGCCACCTCACGCTCGCCGACCTCGTCGCGCGCGCGACGAACGGCGACCCGGGGTGCCGCCGGGTGGTGTACGACGCCGGCCGCCACCTGGGCGTGGCGCTGGCGAACCTGTGCAACATCGTCGACCCGGCGATCGTCGTCGTCGGCGGGCAGCTGGTGGAGGTGGGCGACCTCCTGCTCGACCCGCTGCGGACCTCGCTCGGCCAGCGGGTCGTGGCCACGTCGCGGGGGCCGGTTGACGTCGTGCCCTCCGAACTCGGCGGATCGGCCGGCGTCCGCGGCGCGCTGGCGGTGGCGCTCGACTCGGCGAGGTCCGCGGGGGCACTGGGCGTGGTGGGATCATGATCGTGCGACGACGGAGAGGGAGCGACGTGTCACGAGGCCTGCGGCGACGGGCGGTCCGGACGGCCGCCATGCTCACGGCCGTCGCCTCCGTGGCGATGTCCGCGTGCGCCGCTCCCGGTGGCGCCGCCGAGGCTCCCGAGGGCACCGTCGGTCTCCTGCTGCCCGAGGCCCAGACGGCACGCTACGAGGCGTCCGACCGCCCCACGTTCGCGCGGGTGGTCGAGACGCGGTGTCCGGGGTGCGACGTGCTCTACGCGAACGCCGGCCAGGACGTCGCCAGTCAGCAGGAGCAGGCCGAGTCGATGCTCGTCCGCGGCGCCGACGTGCTCGTGCTCGGCGCCGTCGACACGGTGGCGGCCGTCGGCATCGTCGAGGAGGCGCACCGGCTCGGCGCGAAGGTGATCGCGTACGACCGTTTCGTCGAGGGCGCGGACTACTACGTCTCCTACGACTACGAGTTCCTCGGCTACCTCATGGGATCGGCGCTGGCCGGAGCCCTCGACCCGGACGTCGAGCCAGGCCTGACCACCATCGAGGCCCGGGCCGCCGCGGGAGGGGGCGACCCGGACGGCGGGGGGCCTGGCGTGCTGCTCGTGCACGGCGCGATCACCGACCCGAACTCGCGCGCGATCGCGGACGGCGCCCGCCGCGCGCTCGAACCCACCGAGGTCGAGGTCCTTGCCGACTACTACACGCCGGACTGGAGCCCCGACAAGGCCACCGAATGGGTCGAGGCGATGCTCACCCGCTACCGCGGCCAGGTCGACGGCATCCTGGCGGCGAGCGACGGCGTCGCGGGCGGGGCCGTCGCCGCGGCCAAGGCGGCCGGGCTCGACCCGGTGCCGCCGACGACCGGCCAGGACGGCGAGCTGTCGGCGGTGCAGCGCATCGTCGCGGGGGACCAGTACATGACGATCTACAAGGCCACCGACCAGCAGGCGGCCACCGCCGCGGAGCTCGCCGTGCGGGTGCTGCGCGGGGAGGCCCCGCGCACCACCGCCGTCACGGACGGCGTCCCCACCCTGCTGCTCGCGCCGCGCGCGGTCGGGGCGGACGACATCGAGCACGTCATCGTCGACGGGCGGGTGTACACGACCGAACAGATCTGCACCCCGTCGTACCGGGCGGCGTGCGAGGCGCGCGGTCTCGTCGGCGGGGCCCAGGAGGAACGAGGATGAGAGAGCCCACCGAGCCGGGCCCCACGCCCCTGCGCGCCACGGCGGCTCCCGCCGGGCCGGGAGGCGCGTCCCCCCGCGCCTCGTCCGCGTCCGCCGAGCCGGGCTCCACGCTCCCGCGCGTCTCGTCGGCCCCGGTGGTGTCGCTGCGCGGGGTCAGCAAGCGGTTCGGCGGCGTGCGGGCGCTCGTCGACGTCGACGTGGACGTCCACGAGCACGAGGTGCTCGCCGTGGTGGGGGACAACGGCGCGGGCAAGTCGACGCTCGCGGGCGTCCTCGCCGGCGCCCACCGCCCCGACTCGGGGCAGGTGCTGGTCGACGGCGTGCCGGTGGTGCTGGACTCGCCGGCGGCGGCCCGCGCCCTCGGGATCGCGACCGTGTTCCAGGAACTGGCGCTGGTGAACGACCTCGACGTGGTCGAGAACCTCTTCCTCGGGCACGAGGTCGGCAGCGGCGTGTTCCTCGACGAGGTGGAGATGGAACGCCGCGCCTGGCAGGTGCTCGACCAGCTCGCCGCGAGCGTCCCCTCGGTGCGTGACCCGGTGCGGACCCTGTCGGGCGGGCAGCGGCAGGTGATCGCCGTGGCGCGGGCGCTGCTCGGCTCGCCGCGCGTCGTCGTCCTGGACGAGCCGACGGCGTCGCTCGGCGTGCGGCAGACGGCGGAGGTGCTCAACCTGATCACCCGGCTGCGTGCCCGGGGACACGCCGTCGTGCTCATCAGCCATCAGGCCGGCGACCTGCAGGCCGTGGCCGACAGGATCCTGGTCCTGCGACTCGGACGCGTGCACGGCGCCTATACGGGCGAGACCTCGTACGAGGACCTGCTCGCGGCGATGACGGGCGCGGTGCGCCCGGGTTCGGGGACGCCGATGAAGGCCGATCAGGCGCGCGGGAGCGGGACAGGCAGATGAACAGAGACGGGACGCGTGGAGGCGGGCGCACGCTGGCCGCGGTCGACCCGGCGCCGGCCGAGGCCGGGTCGCGGGCCGCCCTGCGGCAGTGGTTCCACGGCGAGCACGGCGTGGCGCCGATCGTCGTCGGCCTGGCGCTCGTGTGGGTGGTGCTCGCGGCGATCGAGCCGGACTTCCTCTCGGCGGAGAACCTGGTCAACCTCACGCTGCAGAGCGTGCCCGTCGGGGTCATCGCGCTCGGCGTGGTGCTGGTGCTCCTGGTCGGGCAGATCGACCTCTCGGTCGGCTCGGTGAGCGGCCTGGCCGCCGCGATCGTGGCCGTCGGTACGGTGACGGCGGGCTGGCCGTTCGCCGTCGGCGTCCTCGTGGCCCTGGCCTGCGGCCTGGCCGTCGGCCTCGTCTACGGCGTGCTGTCGACCCGGCTCGGGCTGCCGAGCTTCGTGATCACCCTGGCCGGGCTGCTCTTCTTCGCGGGCGTGCAGCTCCGCGTGCTCGGGCCGCTCGGGTCGATCAACCTGCCCTTCGAGTCGTGGTTCGTGCGCGCGATCCAGCAGGGATTCCTCGAGCCCGGCGTGGCGTGGGCGCTCGTGGCCGTATGGATCCTGGCCTACCTCGGCATGCAGGTCTGGGTGCGTGAGCGCCGTCGCCGGGCGGACCTGTCGTGCGTGCCGTGGTCGCAGATCGCGCTGCGGACAGGAGCTCTCGCCCTGGTCCTGGCGGCGGCGGTCGGCTACCTCTCCACGGCCCGGGGCGTGGGGTACTCGGTGGTCCTGTTCGTGGTGCTGGTGATCGTCGCGGACGTGGCACTGCGGCGGACGCGGTGGGGACGCTCGGTGCGCGCGGTGGGCAGCGACCGGCGAGCCGCGCTGCTCTCGGGCGTGGCCGTGCACCGGACCGTGATCTCGTGCTTCATGGCCTGCTCGACGCTCGCGGCGCTGGGCGGGATCCTGGCGGCGGGGCGGCTGGGCGCCGCGAACCAGGGCACCGGCGGGGCCGACACCTACCTGACAGCGATCGCCGCCGCCGTCATCGGCGGGACGAGCCTGTTCGGCGGCCGGGGCAGTGCGTGGTCGGCGCTGCTGGGCGTGCTCGTGATCCAGTCCGTCGCGAACGGGCTCACGCTGCTCGACCTGGACCAGGCGACACGTTTCATGGTGACCGGCGCGGTGCTCCTGGGTGCGATCATCGTCGACATGCTGGTGCGTCGCCGGCGTCAGGAGGCATGAGGATGTCGGTGCAGGGAGCGCGTCGGCCCACGCTCGCGGGTGTGGCGGAGCGCGCGGGGGTGAGCCTGAAGACGGCCTCCCGCGTGCTGAACGGCGAGCCGAACGTGGCGGAGGCGACGCGGGAGCGGGTACGCGCCGCGGCGACGGCGCTCGGCTTCCGCCGCAACGCGGTCGCGGCGGACCTCGCCCGGGGCGGCGCGTCGCGGCTGCTCGGGTTCATCTCCGGGGACATCGCGAACCCGTTCTACTCGGCGCTCGCCAGCGGGATCGAGCGCGTGGCGCGGGACAACGACATGCACCTGATCACGACGTCGTGCGAGGAGGATCCGGAGCGGGAGCGCCTGCTCACGGAGGAGCTGCTCGAACGTCGTGTCGGCGGGCTCGTGGTGACGCCCGCGACGGGAGACCACGCCCTGCTCGCCGGCGAGCTCGCC
The DNA here is from genome assembly GCF_014892515.1 of Myceligenerans pegani. Classification (GTDB taxonomy): domain Bacteria; phylum Actinomycetota; class Actinomycetes; order Actinomycetales; family Cellulomonadaceae; genus Myceligenerans; species Myceligenerans pegani. Next base: position 10,187 of record NZ_JADBGR010000076.1, on the reverse strand, counting down.
GCGGGCACCCCTGTGGTCTTCGTGGACCGGCCGGCCTCCGGGCTGGAGGCGGACACGGTGGTCATCGACAACCGGGGCGGCATCCGCGCGGCGGTGCGGCACCTGAGCGACCACGGGCACCGGAGGATCGCGTTCGTCGGCGACAACCCGGAGGTGTGGACGTTCCGCGAGCGGCAGGCGGCGTTCCTCGCGGTCATGGCCGAGCTGGGGAACGAGGGCGCGGAGCGCTGGGTACGGTCGGGTGCGCACGACGCGGGCGAGGCGCGGTCGCTGGTCGCCGCGCTGCTGGAGGGGCCCGAGCCGCCGACGGCGGTGCTCGCCGAGAACAACCGCGTCACGGCGGGAGCCCTGCGTGCGCTCGGCGACGCTCCCGGCGGAGAGGACGTCGCGCTGGTGGGGTTCGACGACTTCGACCTGGCGGACGTGCTGGGCGTGACCGTGGTGTCGTACGACGCGGTGGAGATGGGGCGCCGTGCCGCGGAGCTGGCGACCACGCCGCACGACCCGTCGGCGCCCGCTCGCACGGTCACGCTGGAGACCCGCCTGATCCCGCGAGGAACGGGCGAACGCCCGCCCCGCGGATGAGCGCGGTCGGTCACTCCGTGACTGATCGGCACCTCGATCCGCCGATCACTCACGGTCGGACCGATCAGCGGCGCGGTCGGTCGTGCCATGACCGACCGCGAACCCCGACGCCCGGCCTGACCTCCTCCCGTTGACAGCACTGCCCGTCACGTCTACGTTCACTTCTCGAACGCAAGATTGACAGCGGTGTCAGAAGATCGAGGGAGATCCCATGTCACGAGTCCCCACCCGGCGCCACCGGCGCCGGGGAGTACTTTCCGCGAGTGTGGCTCTCGCGCTGATCGCGCAGGGCACCGCGGGCTTCGTCGCCCCCGCGGGCGCCGCCGCCGCGCCCGGCGACTTCACGAGCTCGTTCGAGGAGTCCGACGCCGTGCCGCTCGAGTCGACGCCCGCCGAGCGCGACGGCGAGCCGTGGCACCACAACGTCGGCGAGTTCGTGTACCGGCTCCCGGGCAGCATTCTCGACTCGGTGTCCGAGGCGACCGCCAGCGGCGAGAACCTTCCCAACGAGGGCGTGGACAAGATCGTCGACGCCGAACCGTCCACCAAGTGGCTCGTGTTCGAGCCCACGGGCTGGGTCACCTACGAGCTGTCCGAGCCGACGTCCGTCGTCGCCTACTCGCTGACCTCGGCCAACGACTTCGACGGACGCGACCCGCAGGCCTGGACGCTGCAGGGCTCGTCCGACGGCGAGACCTGGGCCGACATCGACCAGCGCGCCGGTGTCACCTTCCCCGAGCGCTTCGAGCGGCAGGTCTTCGAGCTCGACGCCCCGAGCGGCGAGTTCCGGTACTTCCGCCTCGACGTGACCGAGAACCACGGCGACCCCATCCTGCAGATCGCCGACTGGGATCTGTCGGTCGACCTGACCCCGCCGGAGACGTCCTCCGTGCCGATGACGACCGCCGTCGGCGACGGGCCGGAATCGGCGTCCTGGACCAGCCGTCCCCGTGTCGGGTTCGACGGCCTGCGAGCGCTGCGGTACTCGGGCTCGCACCTGGCGGACGGCCCGGCGTACGCGACGAACGTGCTGTACGACGACGTCGACATCGCCGTCGGACCCGACACGCGCCTGAGCTACAAGATCTTCCCGGAGCTCCTGCGGGACCTCGCCTACCCGTCGACGTACGCCGCGATGGACCTGCGGTTCACCGACGGCACGTTCCTGTCCGAGCTGGGCGCCGAGGACTCGCACGGGACCGCCGCCACCGCGGCCGGCCAGGGCGCCGGCAAGATCCTCTACGCGGACCAGTGGAACTCGGTGCGGGTCGACGTCGGTGCGGTCGCCGAGGGCAGGACGATCGACCAGATCCTGGTCGGCTACGACAACGACGCCGGCGAGGCCGGCACCCTCTTCTCCGGCTGGCTCGACGACGTCGCCGTCGAGGCGAGCCCCGAGGTCATCGACGGCTCCAGCCACCTGAACTTCGTCGACACCCGCCGCGGCACCCACTCCTCGGGCGGCTTCTCGCGCGGGAACAACATCCCGGCCACGGCGGTACCGAACGGCTTCAACTTCTACGTGCCGATGACGAACGCGGCGACGGACAGGTGGCTGTACGAGTACCAGACCGCCACCGACGACCGGAACCGGCCGGTCCTCGAGGGCATCGGGATCTCGCACGAGCCCAGCCCGTGGATGGGGGACCGGAACCAGCTCGCGTTCCAGCCCGCCGTAGGCGCCGGCACGCCGGACGCGGGGCTGGACGCGCGCGGCCTGCCGTTCGACCACGACGACGAGACGGCGCGCCCCGACTACTACGGCGTGGAGTTCGCCGACGGCCAGTCCGTCGAGGTCGCTCCCGCCGACCACTCCGCCGTGCTGCGCTTCGGCTTCCCGGCGGACGCCGCCGACGGCACCGGGCACGTGCTCGTCGACCAGGTCCTGGGAGAGTCGAGCCTGGACATCGACGCCGCCACCGGAACGCTGAGCGGCTGGGTCGAGGGCGGCAGCGGACTGTCCGTGGGCCGCACCCGCATGTATGTCGCGGGCACGTTCGACCGCGCCCCGACCACCGTCGGGCAGGCCGACGGCGACCGCGAGGCGGCCCGCTACGCCACGTTCGACGTGTCGCAGGACGACACCGTCGAACTGCGCGTCGCCACCTCGTTCATCGGGCTCGAGCAGGCGCGCGCCAACCTCGGCCTGGAGGTCGCGGACCGATCCTTCGAGGAGGTGCGCGCCGACGCCGCGGCGCAGTGGGAGGAGCGCCTGTCGGTGATCGAGGTCGAGGGCGCGAGCGAGGACGAGCTCGTCACGCTGTACTCCAACCTCTACCGGCTCAACCTGTACCCGAACTCGCAGTTCGAGAACACGGGAACGGCCGAGGAGCCCCGCTACCGGTATGCCAGCCCGGTCAGCGAGCCGTCCGGCGAGCCGACCGACACGGAGACCAACGCCCGGATCGTCGACGGCAAGATCTACGTGAACAACGGCTTCTGGGACACCTACCGCACCGCCTGGCCGGCCTACTCGTTCCTGTACCCGGACCTGGCGGCCGAGCTCGTCGACGGGTTCGTGCAGCAGTACCGGGACGGCGGCTGGGTCGCGCGCTGGTCGTCACCGGGCTACGCCGACCTGATGACCGGCACCAGTTCCGACGTCGCCTTCGCGGACGCCTACCTCAAGGGCTCGCTGCCGACCGAGCAGGCGCTCGACGCGTACGACGCCGCGCTGAAGAACGCCACCGTCGCGCCGACCAGTTCCGCCGTCGGACGCAAGGGCCTGGAGGTGTCGCCGTACCTGGGCTTCACGCCCGAGTCCACGCACGAGTCCGTGTCCTGGGGCCTGGAGGGCCTGATCAACGACTTCGGCATCGGGAACATGGCCAAGGCGCTCTCCAGGGACCGGGAGGTCCCGCGCGAGCGGCGCAAGCAGCTGCGCGAGGAGTCGAGGTACTTCCTGGAGCGCGCCACGCACTACGTGGGATCGTTCAACCCGGAGACCGAGTTCTTCGCGACGCGGCACGCCGACGGCGAGTTCGTCATCGCGCCCGAGGACTACGACCCGCGGGTCTGGGGCAACGGCTACACGGAGACCAGCGGCTGGAACTTCGCGTTCCACGCGCCGCAGGACCCGAACGGACTGGCGAACCTGTACGGCGGCACCGACGGGCTCGAGGCGAAGCTCGACGAGTTCTTCGCGACCCCGGAGGAGGCCAAGTACACCGGCAGCTACAACGGGGTCATCCACGAGATGCGGGAGGCGCGCGACGTGCGCCTCGGCCAGTGGGGGATGAGCAACCAGGTCTCGCACCACATCCCGTGGCTGTACGACGCCGTGGGCGCGCCGCACAAGACGCAGGAGATCGTCCGCGAGGTCATGCGGCGGCTCTTCGTGGGCAGCGAGATCGGGCAGGGCTACCCGGGCGACGAGGACAACGGCGAGATGTCGTCGTGGTGGATCTTCGCCGCGCTCGGCTTCTACCCGCTGCAGGTCGGCTCGGCCGAGTACGCCGTCGGCTCGCCCCTGTTCGAGAAGGCGACGGTGCACCTGCCCGACGGCGACCTGGTGATCAACGCGCACGGCAACTCCGACGAGAACGTGTACGTGCAGTCCCTCCGGGTCGACGGCCGGCGGACCTCGTCGACGTCGCTGTCCCAGAAGGACCTGTCCGGCGGCGCGCGGCTCGACTTCGTCATGGGGTCCGAGCCGTCCGGCTGGGGCACCGGGCGCCGGGACGCCCTGCCGTCGCTCACCGGCGGCGGCGAGCCGCCGGAGCCGGTCGAGGACGTGACGCCGTCCGGCACCGTGGTGGTCGACGACGGGACGACGCCGCACGCGCTGGTGGACGACACCTCCGCCACCCGGACCGGCTTCTCCTCGGCGACGCCCACCCTCACCTGGGAGGGCGACGGTGAGCGGCCGGACCTGGTGGGCTACACGCTCACGTCCGGCGAGGCCGGGACGGCCACGCCGAGCGCCTGGCGGCTCGAGGGTTCGAACGACGGCCGGAGGTGGCGGACGCTCGACGAACGCTCGGGCGAGGAGTTCCGCTGGGCGCGGCAGCTGCGTCCGTTCGAGATCGACCGGCACCGGGACTACGCCCAGGTGCGTCTGGTGATCGAGGAGGTCTCGGGTGCGGGCGAGCTCGCGCTCGCGGAGTTCGAGCTGCTGGCGGAGCCGGACGGTGGCCGGGGCCACGGTCATGGTCCGGGGCACGGTCACGGCCGGACCGCGGACACGGCGGCGACGTCGGCCGACCTGGCCGACGACGTCGAGATGTCAGCGGTGCCGCAGTGCACCGACGGTGCCGCGGCCCTGACCGTCGTTCTCGGCAACACGGGGGACACCGCGGCGACCGTCGCGATCGAGTCCGACCTCGGCGCCGAGACGGTGACGCTGAAGCCCGGCGACGACCGGCTGGTCACGCTGGAGCCGGGCATCACCTCGTTCGGGGCGGGCGCCGTCGCCGCGACCGTCTCGGGTGCGGGGCCGGACGCGACCCCGCTCCGGCCGGCCGTGTACGCCCAGGCGGAGTGCTGACCGGCTGAGTGCTGTTCGGCTGAGCTCTGCTGCGCGCCGCCCCGGGCCAGGTGTGACCTGGCCCGGGGCGGCGCGCCGTGCGGCTCAGCGCAACTGAGGTGGGTTCAGCAGGGCCGCGGAGGCTCTTCGGGGCCGGACCAGTGGGTGCAGGGCCCTGATGAACGTGAGTCAGTAGCGGAGCCCCACCGTCACCAGATCCTGACGCGCTCCTCCGGGGGCAGGTAGAGGGCGTCGCCCGGGACCGTGCCGTACGTCTCGTGGAACTCGTCCACGTTCCGCAGCACGCCGTTGCAGCGGAACTCGTTGGGGGAGTGCGGGTCGACGGCGATCCGCCGCACGACCTCCTCGTCGCGCCCCTTGGACTGCCACACCTGCGCCCAGCCGAGGAAGATCCGCTCCAGCGCGCCGAGCCCGTCGATCTCCGGCGCCTCCGACAGCGGCTTGCCGAGCGCGATGCGGTACGCCTTGATCGCGATCGACAGGCCGCCCAGGTCGCCGATGTTCTCCCCGATCGTCAACGAGCCGTTGACGTGGACGTCCGCGTGCTCCTCGGTGTCGAGCTGCGCGGGGCGGAACGCGTCGTACTGCGCGATGAGCGCGCTGGTGCGCTTCTCGAACTCGTCGCGGTCCGCGTCCGACCACCAGTTCTCGAGGCGGCCGTCGCCGTCGTACTTGGAACCCTGGTCGTCGAAGCCGTGGCCGATCTCGTGCCCGATGACGCCGCCGATCCCGCCGAAGTTCACGGCGTCGTCGGCCTCGGGGTCGAAGAACGGCGGCTGCAGGATCGCGGCCGGGAACACGATCTCGTTCATGCCCGGGTTGTAGTAGGCGTTGACCGTCTGCGGCGTCATGAACCACTCCTCGCGGTCCAGCGGTCGGCCGATCTTGCCGAGCTCGTGGTCCTGGTCGAACGCGTTGGAACGGCACACGTTCCCCACCAGGTCCGCCGGGTCCACCGTGAGGCCCGAGTAGTCGCGCCACTTGGTCGGGTAGCCCACCTTGGGGGTGAACTTCTCCAGTTTGACCAGGGCCTTCGCCCGGGTCTCCGGCGTCATCCAGTCGAGGTTCTCGATGGACTCCCGGTAGGCCGCCACGAGGGCCTCCACGAGCCGGTCCATCTTCTCCTTGTGCTCCGGCGGGAAGTGCCGCGCCACGTACTCCGCGCCGACGACCTCCCCGAGCGCGCCCTCGACCAGCGACACGCCGCGCTTCCACCGCTCGCGCACCTCCTGGGCGCCGGTGAGCACGCGGCCGTAGAAGTCGAAGTTCGCCTCGACGATCTCGTCGGTCAGGTACGGCGCGCGGGCCGTGACCAGGTGGTACGACATCCACAGCTGCCAGTCCAGCAGGGAGACGTCGTGCCAGAGCGAGGCGAACCCCGCGGCGTAGGTGGGCTCGCGGACCACGATCTGGTCGAGCGCGCCCAGCGGGGCGCCGAGCGCCTCGACCCAGCGCCGCCAGTCGAACCCGGGCGCGCTCTCGGCCAGCTCGGCGAGGGTCATCGGATTGTAGGTAAGCGTGGCGTCGCGCCGCTTGACCACGTCCCAGTGGTGCTCCGCGAGACGGGCCTCGAGCTCGACGACGCGCGCGGCGGCGTCCTCAGGGCTGATGCCCCACGTGGTGGAGACGTCCGCGAACCCGAGCATGCGCGCCACGTGCGGCTCGTACTTCCTGCGGATGGGCGCGTACTGGTCGTCGTGGTAGTACGACTCGTCGGGCAGCCCGATCCCGGACTGCGTCAGGTAGACGACGTAGCGCTCGGTGTCCTTGGCATCGTTGTCCACCCAGAAGCCGACGGCGCGCGCCCCGCCCGTGCGTTGCAGCGTGCCCAGCACGCGCGTGAGGTCGTCGAGATTCGCGGCGTCACGGATCAGCGCGAGATCGCCGGCCAGTGGCGCGGTGCCGAGCGCCTCGATGCGCTCGGTGTCCATGAAGCTCGCGTACAGGTCACCGATCGGGGACCCGGCGGGAGCGTCCGTGATGATCTCGCGGACGTGCTCCTCCGCCTGGTCGTGCAGGGCACGGAACGCGCCGTCCATCGCACGGTCGGCGGGGATCTCGTGGGTGTCGATCCAGCGGCCGTTCACGTGGCGGTACAGGTCGTCCTGCGGACGGACTCCGGGGTCGAGGGCGTCGAGGTCGATTCCCGACTTCATCGGGGCGGATTCGGTCGTCGTCATGGCGCCAGCGTACGCGCGGTGCGGGGCGTCCGACCGGTTGCCAAATCTGGTCGCCGACAGTGGGGCCATGGCGTCTCTGCGTGGAGCAGACCGGATCGGTAACACATAGATGAACAAGATGAACCTCTCAGGACAGTGTTGACTGCTGACCCAGGCCCAGTTAGCATCATAACGGAAACATCAGACATAACGGATTTGGAGGGGTTATGCCCAGATGGGACATGCGCACGGTGGTGGCGATGATCGCCGTTGCCTGTGTGGGAGTCGTTGCACTGATTTCGCCGACCGCGGCGAGCGCGAGTGTCGAGCCGGGACCGTCTGAAACCGTCCAACCTTTGGCGGCGGCAGACGAGGCTCGCGTTCAGCGGAACCTTGAGGAACTCGGTATCGACGACACGACGGGTTCGCGCCTGTTGTCGATGCTACAGAGGGGCGAACTCCCTGGCTCCGCGACAGGGGAGGACGAGATCGATTCGTGGACCGAGAAGCGTGATGGTGGGATCGCCACCGTTCTTGAGTACGCCGACGGATCGCGAAGGATCGTAGGGGTGCGACCGGTGGATCCTGGAGTGGAGGCATTGGTCACTCACAATTGTGAGGAGCCGCAGGGGGCCGGGTACTGGGTCTGGGGGCCATGCGAGATCTACTCGCAGGACATGATCTCGTACGCAGGCTTTACGGCCTCCTGGGTTTACACAGCGGATCACGAGAGATTTCCTGCGGAAATCAGAGATCCGGTTGGCGAGACCTGTTATGGGGTCTTCATTACTGTCACTGAATGCGAGCTTGACATCGAGCGTCTAGTTGCGGACCCTCCTCTCCCTGCGCGGGTCACGCTCGACTACACCTGGGAAGCTCTTGACGGTATTGCGGGTGGTAGCGGGTCGTTCTGGCTGAACGTTGAACCTGGCTACTGGTACATCGACGAGAGTCAGGGCTAGCAGGTCCTAGAAGAGTGTGGACGCATGTCATTGCTTGATGACATGCGTCCACGCCCGTGTTACGATTCGACCGTCGATTCCATCTCGTGGAGGACAGTTTGATCAATCTATCATTCTGGCAGTCAGTAATTCTGATCGGTGTGATCTTGATTATGATTGTCATCCTAATCTCGGTTGCAATTCTACTGGCGTCTGCAGCTAGAAGTGCGTTGATGCGTCGTAACTCACGAGTTGAGGTACGAAAAAGTGGGGATTCACCTTCGGATGCCGATTTGTGAGGAATTTCGAGAGGCGGCAATCCCTGTGATAGCGGCCTAGGTGGAATCTGAACTCTGCGGCAGAGATAGCGTATCCCAGGTGCTGAGAACGGCGGGAGCCTTACTGCGCGATGCTGGAGGATGTGACCATGCACTTGCACATCGCCGCTGACCACGCCGGGTTCGAGCTCAAGGCCCACCTGGTGCAGCACCTGACCGACGCCGGCCACCGGGTCACCGACCACGGCGCCCACGAGTTCGACCCGCAGGACGACTACCCGTCGTTCTGCCTCGCCGCCGGCGAGGGCGTGGTCGCGGAGCCGGGCTCGCTCGGCATCGTGATCGGCGGTTCCGGGAACGGCGAGCAGATCGCCGCGAACAAGGTCAACGGCGTGCGTGCCTGCTTGGCGTGGTCCGTCGAGACGGCGAAGCTCGGCCGCCAGCACAACGACGCGAACGTCGTCGCCGTGGGCGGGCGGATGCACACGGTCGAGGAGGCGACGGCGATCGTCGACGCCTTCGTCGCCGAACCGTTCAGCGGGGACGAGCGGCACCAGCGCCGCATCGACCAGCTCGCGGCCTACGAGAAGTCCCGCTGACTTGCCCGAGGGCCACACCGTCCACCGCCTCGCGCGGACCCTGCGGGAGCTGTTCGACGGCGAGCGGCTGCGGGTGACGAGCCCCCAGGGCCGCTTCACCGACGGCGCGGCGCTGCTCTCCGGGCGCCGCCTGGTCGAGGTCGAGGCCTGGGGGAAGCAGCTCTTCTGCGCCTTCGTCGCCGCCGACGACGGAGCGGGCGCGGAAGCCCTGTGGCTGCGGACGCATCTCGGGCTCTACGGGGCCTGGACGTTCGCGGGCGCGCCGGGTGCCGCCGAGGTCGCGCACGCGATCGGCGCCCCGCGCAAGAGGATCGGCGAACGCGAGACGGTGCTGGGGACGAGTTCGCCGGGTGCCACGGCGGCTGCATCGCCGGCCGTCGGCGGTGCCCGGCGCGACTCGCGTCACGTGACCGCCGGGAACGACATGGTCGTCGGTGAGGGCGGTTCCGTCGGCCGTGACGTCGTCCGCGGCGAGGAGTGGCAGCCGCCCGGGCCGCGGGGGCAGGTGCGGGTGCGGCTGCTCGGGCGGCACGCCGTCGCCGATCTCACCGGGCCCGCCGCCTGCGAGGTCATCACGTCCGCCGAGAAGGACGCTGCCACCGCGCGGCTCGGGCCCGACCCGATCCGCGACGGGGAACCCGGGCACGACGCCGACCGGTTCGTCGCGAAGGCCGGCCGCTCCCGCGTGGCGATCGGGCAGCTCCTCATGGACCAGGCGGTGATCGCCGGCGTCGGCAACATCTACCGGGCCGAGGCACTGTTCCGGGCCGGAGTGGACCCGCTGCGGCCCGGCCGGGACGTCCCGGCGTCGTCGGCCCGCGCGATCTGGGACGACCTCGTCGTCCTCATGCGCGACGGCGCCCGCACGGGCGCGATCGTCACCGCCCGCCCGGAGGACCGCTCCGTGGGTGACCAGGAGGACCGCGCCGAGGGCCGGCGGAGGACCCGGCAGAATACGGACGGCACCCCCGGCGCCGTCCCCGCCGACCGGGCGTTCTACGTCTACCACCGCGACGGCCTGCCCTGCCGCGTGTGCGGCACCCCGATCCTCCTCAAGGAACTGGCGGGCCGCAACCTCTTCTGGTGCGCCACCTGCCAGGCGTGATCGGGAGTTCGGCTTGTTGTCGGGTGGCCGGCCG
>NZ_JADBGR010000075.1:50476-59537 GCF_014892515.1 Myceligenerans pegani | reverse complement strand
GTGAAAGGGGGTCCGGCGGCGTCCTACTCTCCCACCCCCTGGCGGGGGCAGTACCATCGGCGCTGTAGGGCTGAGCTTCCGGGTTCGGAATGGAGCCGGGCGTTTCCCCTACGCTATGACCGCCGTAACACTATCGAGTTCACCAACCAACCCAGGGCTACAGGCCCCCCCTCTTCGTTGTGCCTGCCGGCACCCGTGGGGGGTGGTTTGGTCGTTTCTCGGGAACCGTACAGTGGACGCGAACAGCCGGCACACACACAGTGTGTGGGTGTGGGGTGTGTTGTTGAGGTTGTTGGCGGATTAGTACCGGTCAACTCCACCCATTACTGGGCTTCCATCTCCGGCCTATCAACCCGGTAGTCTTCCGGGCGCCTTCCCACCCGAGGGTGGTGGAGTCTTCATCTTGAAGCAGGCTTCCCGCTTAGATGCTTTCAGCGGTTATCCCTTCCGAACGTAGCCAACCAGCCGTGCTCCTGGCGGAACAACTGGCACACCAGAGGTTCGTCCGTCCCGGTCCTCTCGTACTAGGGACAGCCCTTCTCAAGACTCCTACGCGCGCAGCGGATAGGGACCGAACTGTCTCACGACGTTCTAAACCCAGCTCGCGTACCGCTTTAATGGGCGAACAGCCCAACCCTTGGGACCAACTCCAGCCCCAGGATGCGACGAGCCGACATCGAGGTGCCAAACCATGCCGTCGATATGGACTCTTGGGCAAGATCAGCCTGTTATCCCCGGGGTACCTTTTATCCGTTGAGCGACCACGCTTCCACAAGCCATGGCCGGATCACTAGTTCCGACTTTCGTCCCTGCTCGACCTGTCAGTCTCACAGTCAAGCTCCCTTGTGCACTTGCACTCGACACCTGATTGCCAACCAGGCTGAGGGAACCTTTGAGCGCCTCCGTTACATTTTAGGAGGCAACCGCCCCAGTTAAACTACCCACCAGGCACTGTCCCTGATCCGGATCACGGACCGAGGTTAGATGCCCGAAGCGATCAGAGTGGTATTTCAACGATGACTCCACCCGACCTGGCGGCCGGGCTTCACAGTCTCCCACCTATCCTACACAAACCGCACCGAACACCAATACCAAGCTGTAGTAAAGGTCCCGGGGTCTTTCCGTCCTGCTGCGCGTAACGAGCATCTTTACTCGTAGTGCAATTTCGCCGAGTTCGCGGTCGAGACAGCGGAGAAGTCGTTACGCCATTCGTGCAGGTCGGAACTTACCCGACAAGGAATTTCGCTACCTTAGGATGGTTATAGTTACCACCGCCGTTTACTGGGGCTTAAATTCTGAGCTTCAACCCGCAAGGGTTTGACTCGTCCTCTTAACCTTCCAGCACCGGGCAGGCGTCAGTCCGTATACATCGTCTTGCGACTTCGCACGGACCTGTGTTTTTAGTAAACAGTCGCTTCTCCCTGGTCTCTGCGGCCCACCCCCGCTCCCCCCAGCAAGTAGGGTTCACGGGTTGGGCCCCCCTTCTCCCGAAGTTACGGGGGCATTTTGCCGAGTTCCTTGACCACGATTCGCTCGATCACCTTGGTATTCTCTACCTGACCACCTGAGTCGGTTTCGGGTACGGGCGGCTAGAACCTCACGTCGAGGCTTTTCTTGGCAGCAGAGGATCACCACGTTCCCACATAAGTGGTCACCATCAGCCCTCACCCTTCATGTCCCGCGGATTTGCCTACGGAACGGGCTACGACCTTGGACGTGGACAACCATCGCCACGTGCGGCTACCTTCCTGCGTCACCCCTGTTAACACGCTTACCTACTACCGGATCAGGTCCCACGCCTCACCCCCCGGTACAGTCCGAAGACTGTGGTGGAAGGTTCGGGATGGTTAGTCTCACCGGACTCGGTATGGGCGGTTCTTCGCCGGTAGGAGAATATCAACTCCTTGTCCATCGACTACGCCTGTCGGCCTCGCCTTAGGTCCCGACTTACCCAGGGCGGATAAACCTGGCCCTGGAACCCTTGGTCATTCGGTGGACGGGATTCACACCCGTCATTCGCTACTCATGCCTGCATTCTCACTCCCGCAGCCTCCACCCCTGGATCACTCCGGGACTTCCACGGCTGCAGGACGCTCCCCTACCCAACCACACCACTGACAATCAACAAGTTGACCGTAATGTATGCGTGTGGTTGCCACGGCTTCGGCGGTGTGCTTGAGCCCCGCTACATTGTCGGCGCGGAATCACTTGACCAGTGAGCTATTACGCACTCTTTCAAGGATGGCTGCTTCTAAGCCAACCTCCTGGTTGTCTGAGCAACTCCACATCCTTTCCCACTGAGCACACGCTTAGGGGCCTTAGCCGGCGATCTGGGCTGTTTCCCTCTCGACCCACGGAGCTTATCCCCCGCAGTCTCACTGCCACGCTCAACTTACCGGCATTCGGAGTTTGGCTGACGTCAGTAACCTTGTCGGGCCCATCGGCCATCCAGTAGCTCTACCTCCAGCAAGCAACACGCGACGCTGCACCTAAATGCATTTCGGGGAGAACCAGCTATCACGGAGTTTGATTGGCCTTTCACCCCTAACCACAGGTCATCCCCCAGGTTTTCAACCCTGGTGGGTTCGGGCCTCCACACCGTCTTACCGACGCTTCACCCTGCCCATGGCTAGATCACCCCGCTTCGGGTCTAGACCCGGCGACTGGACCGCCCTGTTCGGACTCGCTTTCGCTACGGCTACCCCACCCGGGTTAACCTCGCCACCGAGCACTAACTCGCAGGCTCATTCTTCAAAAGGCACGCCATCACCCCCACACGCCCCACAAGGAGACGCCGAGGCTCTGACGGATTGTAGGCACACGGTTTCAGGTACTATTTCACTCCCCTCCCGGGGTACTTTTCACCTTTCCCTCACGGTACTGGTCCGCTATCGGTCATCAGGGAGTATTTAGGCTTACCAAGTGGTCTTGGCAGATTCACACGAGATTTCACGGGCCCCGTGCTACTCGGGACAACCTCCACCAGGCCGCACGATTTCACCTACGGGACTCCCACCCTCTACGGTCCGGTATTCAACCCGGTTCGGCTATCACACGACTTTCTCACTGGCCCAGACCCTGTCAGAGATCTGAAGAAGCTCCCACTACCCCGCACACGCAACGCCTGACAACTTGACACGCGCACGGTTTAACCTCATCCGCTTTCGCTCACCACTACTCACAGAATATCTCTTCCTGCCGGTACTGAGATGTTTCACTTCCCGGCGTTCCCCCCCACACCCTATGAATTCAAGTGCGGGTACCCGAACATGACTTCGGGTAGGTTCCCCCATTCGGAAACCCTCGGATCACAGCTCGTCTGCCAGCTCCCCGAGGCTTATCGCAGGCTACAACGTCCTTCGTCGGCTCCTGATGCCAAGGCATCCACCCTGTGCCCTAAAAAACTTCAACAACACTACACAGAACACACCAGCACACCCCCTCCCACCCCAAGGATGAAAACCCCAAGGATGAGAACAGAGCCACTGGCATGTCCAGAGATGCTCGCGTCCACTATACAGTTCTCAAGCAACGAACGAACCCACCACCCACGAACGACCAACCACACCATCCCGGCCTGGCGGTATCGCTCCAGCGATGACCCGAACCCTCCACGAAACACCCCACCCAGGAACCCCCACCCCGACCACGAGCAAAAAAACCCGCGACCCGGTCGTGACGATCCCGAGAGCCGGTTGCCTCAGGACCCAACAGTGTGCTCGGCAGACCCCACCCCCAGGCGTCACCCGTTCCAGCCCGGCCACCACCACCCCCCGCAAGAGAGAGGCCGGCACCCGGCGTACTAGAGGCAACCCCACACAAGAGGCAGAGCCCTTCGTCAATGTTCCACCCACGAGCAACCACCCACGACACGTTCGGTCATGGCGCGGCTTCTGGACCCGCCACCCCAGGGGCGACGAGCCGAAGTGCTCCTTAGAAAGGAGGTGATCCAGCCGCACCTTCCGGTACGGCTACCTTGTTACGACTTAGTCCCAATCGCCAGTCCCACCTTCGACCACTCCCCCCTTACGGTTGGGCCGTGGGCTTCGGGTGTTACCAACTTTCGTGACTTGACGGGCGGTGTGTACAAGGCCCGGGAACGTATTCACCGCAGCGTTGCTGATCTGCGATTACTAGCGACTCCGACTTCACGGGGTCGAGTTGCAGACCCCGATCCGAACTGAGACCGGCTTTTAGGGATTCGCTCCACCTCACGATATCGCAACCCTCTGTACCGGCCATTGTAGCATGCGTGAAGCCCAAGACATAAGGGGCATGATGATTTGACGTCATCCCCACCTTCCTCCGAGTTGACCCCGGCAGTCTCCCATGAGTCCCCGGCATCACCCGCTGGCAACATGAGACAAGGGTTGCGCTCGTTGCGGGACTTAACCCAACATCTCACGACACGAGCTGACGACAACCATGCACCACCTGTACACCGACCTTACGGAAACCACATCTCTGCAGCGATCCGGTGCATGTCAAGCCTTGGTAAGGTTCTTCGCGTTGCATCGAATTAATCCGCATGCTCCGCCGCTTGTGCGGGCCCCCGTCAATTCCTTTGAGTTTTAGCCTTGCGGCCGTACTCCCCAGGCGGGGCACTTAATGCGTTAGCTACGGCACAGAACAGGTGGAACCTGCCCCACACCTAGTGCCCAACGTTTACGGCATGGACTACCAGGGTATCTAATCCTGTTCGCTCCCCATGCTTTCGCTCCTCAGCGTCAGTAACGGCCCAGAGACCTGCCTTCGCCATCGGTGTTCCTCCTGATATCTGCGCATTCCACCGCTACACCAGGAATTCCAGTCTCCCCTACCGCACTCCAGCCTGCCCGTACCCGATGCCAGCCCGAGGTTGAGCCTCGGGTTTTCACACCAGACGCGACAGACCGCCTACGAGCTCTTTACGCCCAATAATTCCGGACAACGCTTGCGCCCTACGTATTACCGCGGCTGCTGGCACGTAGTTAGCCGGCGCTTCTTCTACACGTACCCTCAACCCCCCGAAAACGAGAAGCCTTGTTCCGTGTCGAAAGAGGTTTACAACCCGAAGGCCGTCATCCCTCACGCGGCGTCGCTGCATCAGGCTTGCGCCCATTGTGCAATATTCCCCACTGCTGCCTCCCGTAGGAGTCTGGGCCGTGTCTCAGTCCCAGTGTGGCCGGTCGCCCTCTCAGGCCGGCTACCCGTCGACGCCTTGGTAGGCCATCACCCCACCAACAAGCTGATAGGCCGCGAGCCCATCCCCCACCAAAAAATCTTTCCAACCCCCACCATGCGGCAGAGACTGAATATCCGGTATTAGACCCCGTTTCCAAGGCTTATCCCGAAGTAGAGGGGCAGGTTACTCACGTGTTACTCACCCGTTCGCCACTAATCCACCCAGCAAGCTGGGCTTCATCGTTCGACTTGCATGTGTTAAGCACGCCGCCAGCGTTCGTCCTGAGCCAGGATCAAACTCTCCGCAAAAGAAAACACTCTTCACAGAGCTTAACTGATACCAGCTCAGACCAGACAGACAAACTGCCCGATCCGATCCAAAACAACCCCTCCCACAAAAGGGAAGAGCCTTAAACATTGGCATTGACTATCAAGCACACTGTTGAGTTCTCAAACAACCGACGCACACCGTTCCGACTCAGACATTTCATCTGACCCGAATCCGGGGCAACCTCTTAAACTTACCACCACCGATTCCGTCCCGCAAATCCCGGATCGAACCCGAAATCTGCATCGAGACGGCACGATGCCGTATGTCTCAGAGGAGAGGATCAAGCCCCGGCACGTCCAACCGTTCACCGTGTGGTTCCCAGCTGTCCGTCTGCCCGTCGGGCTGACGTCGAGAACATTACACACGTGCGGCCCCGCATGCCAACTCACGGCCGGTGACCCCGGACACACCGCGTCGCCGCAGGTGAGCAGCCATTTTGACGATCCGTTGGCGATGCCCGACCGTTCCTTGTGACGGGCGCCACCGAACCGGCCCGGCGGTTGCCCTCCATGGCGATCGGACTACTTCGGGAACCCCCGATCCGGACACCGATTTTGACGTGGGGGGCGGCCGGGCGCGGATGCCGCCCGCGCCCGGCCGCCCACGCTCACCGATCCGAACGGTGCCCGCGGATCAGCAGTGCTTCGCCCGCAGCGCGAGCATGCGTTCGGCGCTGCGTTCCGCGTTGCCCAGCGAGTCGACCGGGTGCGGCGGCTCGGCCACCTGCGCGGCGTTGTCCTGCTCCCAGATGGGGTGGTGCCGCCCGCTGCCGGCGAGCGCCCCGAGGAACGCCCGGTAGTCGATGTCGCCGGCACCGAACTCGACGATGCTGTAGCCCGAGTCGGTCTCCGGCTCGGCGCGTCCGTCCTTGATGTGGAACAGCGGGTACCGGCGCCGGTTGGCGAGCACGTAGTCGACGGGCTCGAAGCCCGGGTACCGGTGCTTGCCGACGAAGGCCCAGTACACGTCCATCTCCAGGAAGACGTACCGGGGGTCGGTGTTCTCCAGGAACACGTCGTAGAGCCGGACGTCGGGCCGGTCCGTGGCGAATCCGAACTCGCCGTCGTGGTTGTGCTGGTAGAACTTCAGTCCGCGGGCGGCGGCGGCCTCGCCGAAGCCGTTGAACTGCTCGGCGGCGGCCAGGTACCCGTCCACCGTCCGGTCGCCCGTGGGGGCGTTCGCCGTGCCGATGTGCGCCATGCCGAGGATCTCGGCGACGTCGAGTTCTGCCTCCATGTTCGCGGCGAAGTCACCGATCCCCCGGTGCGAGCCGATGGCGGTCAGCCCGTTGTCGTCCAGCAGCGTGCGGATCTCCTGCGGCGTGATGGGCCCCGTGCCCTGGGTGTAGCCGGCGAACTCGATCTCCCGGTAACCCATCTCGGAGAGCCGCTCGAACACGGTGCGGAAGCCGAGGGACCGCACCTTGTCGCGGATCGTGTAGAGCTGGATGCCGAGGTGCCCGGGCGGAACGAGCCGCCGGCCGTGCCCGCGACCCTCGGCGAGCGGGGCCGCGACGGCGGGTGCCGCGGCGAGCGTGCCCGCGCCCACCGCGACGGTCGACGCCGCGAGCCGCATGAAGGTCCGACGCTTCACGTCGGTGGAGGTGGTCATGACGGTTCTCCTTCGAACGGGTCCTGCTCTGGCCGCCCGGGCACCCGGGCGGCTACTCCTTGCGGCTGAACGCCGCGTCGAAGGCCGCCGCCGGCGCGTCGGGGGCCAGGCGGCGCACCAGCTCGAGCGCCTCGGGCGCCCCGACGAGCCGGTCCATGCCCGCGTCCTCCCACTCCACCGAGATCGGGCCCTCGTAGCCGATCGTGTTGAGCATCCGGAAGGCGTCCTCCCAGGGGACGTCGCCGTGCCCGGTCGAGACGAAGTCCCAGCCGCGCCGCGGGTCGGCCCACGGGAGGTGGGAACCCATGCGGCCGTTGCGGCCGTTCGTCATCCGCTTCTTGGTGTCCTTGCAGTCCACGTGGTAGATCCGGTCCTGGAAGTCCCACAGGAACGCCACGGGGTCCAGGTCCTGCCAGACCATGTGCGACGGGTCCCAGTTGAGGCCGAACGCTTCCCGGTGGCCGATCGCCTCGAGGGTCCGGACGGTGGTCCAGTAGTCGTAGGCGATCTCGCTGGGGTGCACCTCGTGGGCGAACCGCACGCCCACCTCGTCGAACACGTCGAGGATGGGGTTCCAGCGGTCCGCGAAGTCCTCGTATCCGGCGTCGATCATGTCCGCGGTGACCGGCGGGAACATCGCGACGTACTTCCAGATGGACGATCCTGTGAATCCGACGACCGTGCGCACCCCCAGCTTGGCGGCGAGCCTGGCGGTGCACTTCATCTCCTCGGCCGCGCGCTGCCGGACGCCCTCGGGGTCGCCGTCGCCCCACACCCGGTCGGAGAGGATGTCGCGGTGCCGCTGATCGATCGGGTCGTCGCACACCGCCTGTCCCTTGAGGTGGTTGCTGATCGCCCAGACCTTCAGCCCGTGCCGCTCCAGCAGGTCGAGCCGTCCGGCCACGTACTCGTCGTCGTCCCACCGCCACGGGTCGAGGTGATCGCCCCAGCAGGCCAGTTCGAGGCCGTCGTACCCCCAGCCGGCCGCGAGCCGGGCCACCTCCTCCAGGGGTAGGTCGGCCCACTGGCCGGTGAACAGGGTGATGGGTCGGGTCATCGTGCTCTCCTCCTGTACGGGTGCTGCATCCATCGTGTCCGGATCCATCGTGTCCGGGCCGCTCCGGCGTCGCCGGCTCGCTCTCGTCGGTTCTCGGTCATGTCGTACGCCTGCGCAGGACGACGGCGGTCGTCACGGCCGCGCCGACGACGAGCGCACCCACCACCCAGCCGACCCACCCCGCCAGGCCGGCGGCCGGCGGGGCGTCCTGCGTCGCGGCCGCTTCGGCACCGTCCGCGGTGGCAGCCGCCTCCGCGGGTTCCGGTTCGGACGCTTCGGGTGTCGGCGGGGCGGCCACGTCGAGCTCCGTCTCCACCTTCGCCTTCTTCGGTTCCTTCACGCGCGCCGTCACGGTCCAGTGCCCCTCGTCGAGCAACCGGGGCTCGGAGCGGTACCAGCCGACGCCTTCCGACGCGGAGGTGAGCGTGACCGGACCGACCTCCTCGCCCGAGTCGGAGACCGCCCGCACCACCACGACGGCCGATTCCTCGACGGGGTGTCCGTCCCCCGCCCAGGTCAGCGTCGCGGAGACGCCGCCGGCCCCGTCCGTGCCGAGGTCGACGTCGATCGGGCCGCCGTGGGCCGCCGCGGGAGCCGTGGCGGCGGGGACCGCGAGCCCGAGCGCCAGCGCGAGCGCCGCGCCGAGGCGTGTGAACCGTCGCATGTCCGTTCCTCTCCGACGCAACGTGTCAACGTGGTCGTTCTTCTCCGGTTCCGGCTTCTCCGGTTCCAGGGGCTGAGCCCGGGGGCCTCGGCACGGGGCCGGAGCGCGTCCACCCCGTGCCGAGGGTGGGCCGGCGGGTCGCCGGCCCTGCCGTCGGCCCTCACCGCACCCCGGACGGCCCTGGGCCGGGGCCGTCGGCGGGGCGTTCGACGCGGTGCCGGCCGACGGCGGTCGG
>NZ_JADBGR010000075.1:0-50431 GCF_014892515.1 Myceligenerans pegani | reverse complement strand
ATACCGGCGCACGCCCCCGGTTCATCGGTCGCACACCTCCCCGACGGTCACGACGACGCGCGCCTTGCCGGACGGGCTGAGCCGCCAGTCGCCGGTGACCGTCAGCTCGGTGCGGCGGGTCGGCGAGGCGATCACCCGGTAGTCGCCCGGCGCGAGGTTCTCGAGGTCACGCGGCTTGCCGCGCGGGTGGCCGTCCACCCAGCGGTGCACCGTGTAGCTACGCACCCCGGGGAGCTCGACCGGATCGATCGACCCCCCGGCGTCGCACGTCGCCGGGGTGACGACGACGTCCGGCGTGTTCGGGTCCGGGCACTCGGGCTCCTCCAGCGTCACGAAGAGCACGGCGAGCCCGTCGTCCCGGACCCTCCAGTCGCCGTCGGCGACCAGGTAGTAGCCGTCGGCGGGCCGGACGGCGATCCGGTACGTCCCCGGAGCGAGCCCGTCCAGGTCGGTCAGGCGGTCACCGGCGGAACCGTCGGCCCATTCCCGCACGACGTAGGACCGCACCCCGGTCACCTCGGCCGTGACCAGCGACCCTCCGGTGACGACCTCCGCCCCGGACGCGTCGTACGAGCACGTGGGCTGGACGACCTCGACCGCCGGCGTCGCCGCGATGAGCTCGGGCTCCGTGGTCCCGGCCACCCGGAAGTGGTCGAACGACGCCGTGGCGACCGACTGCTGAGGACCGCCGAGCGCGAACAGACCCACCCGGGCGTCCTGCAGTCCCTCGTGCGTCACCGGCTCGGCGAGGGCGGTCCAGTCCTCGCCGTCCGCGCTGTACTCACCGGTGAAGGTGGACCCTGCCTTCGACAGCCGCAGGTGCCACACGCGCGACGTGAGGTCGTTCGCGCCCGGCTGCGGGTCCTGGATCACGGCATCGACCTCGCTACGCAGCTCGATGCGCTGCGTGACGGCGCTCCCCGGCGCGTTGTCCGTCACGAGGTCGAGTTTGACGTAGTTGTCGTCGTCGCCGTACACGATCAGACCGCCCTGCTGGTACTGCTGGTCGAAGTCCGAGCCGTCCACCCGGGTTTCGACCGTCCAGTCGTCCTCCGGCAGGTCCTGCACGACGATGTTCGGCGTGTCGGTGTTGCTGCCGGTGTAGATGTCGGTGGCGGTCGTGTCGATCTCCAGCGCGCCACCGGTCACCCGGTACCCCGTCGGATCGTCGCGGACGACGTCCCAGCGGCAGCCGTCGAGCCCGTCCCCGTCGAACTCGTCGTCGGGCCCGGGAGCCTCCGCCGTGTCGTCAGGGGTGAGGTGGAACCAGTCGAACTGCGCGTCCACCACCTGCGCGGCCGAGCCGCTGCCGGCGAGCGCGAAGAGTCCGATCCGCGGATCGGTGATGCCGGCGAGCGACTTGGTCTGCGGCATGGCCGTGAAGGTCGCGCCGTCGGGCGAGTACGACGCCGTGAGGTCCTGGCCGTCGCTGCTGGCCAGGCGCACGTACACCGTGTCCGGGTACGCCGCTCCGAGGGCCGCGGTGTTGGACTCCCCGACCTCGTTGGGCGCGCCGCCCTCCTCCCGGATGTACTGGAAGATGCGCGTGGCCGGGTCGGCGGGCGACGAGCGGCCCTCGATCACCATCTTCGCGTAGTTGTCCGCGTCGCCGTAGATCAGCAGGCCGGCCTGCTGGTACTGGGCGTGGGCCGGGATCGTGACCTTGGCCGTCGCGGTGAAGGGGCCGTCGGGCAGGTCCTGCAGGACGAGGTTGGGCACTTCTGTGTTGTTCGTCCCGTAGAAGTCCGTGGCGGTCGCCGGGATCGTGAGGACGCCGTCGGCGACCCGCAGGTCCTGGTTGCGATCGAGCACGGTCCATCGGTTCGGGTCGAGGTCGTCGCCGAGGAAGTCGTCCGACCTGCCCGACAGGCAGGGCGTCGGCTCCGGCACGGTGCCGGTGACCTCGATCGTCGCGTACTCGACGGCGTAGGCGCCGCCCTCGTCGGTGACGCGCACCTGGAGGCGGTAGGTGCCCCGTTCGTCGTAGGTGTGCTCGAACGACGGCGTGCCGTCGACGAACCCGTCACCGAGACCGGCGTCCCACGCGTAGGTGAGGTCGCCGGAGCCGTCCGGGTCGGTGGCCTCGGCGGTGGCGGTCACGGTGAGCGGGGCGTCGCCCGAGACCGGGTCGACCGTCAGCGCGACCTCCGGCCGCTGGTTGTCGGTGACCCCGCGGCCGTCGATCTCCATCCAGTTGACGTTGATCCCGCCGGAGAGCAGCACGAAGTGCAGGGACCCCGAGCCGGACGGGACGTTGCTCAGCGCGGTCCCCACGTCGACGTACTGCTGCCAGCCGCCGGTTCCGGGCACCGTGATGCGGCCGATCTCCGGGCCGTCGGGCGCGTCCCAGCGCAGCGACACCTCCCCGCCGTCGCCGGCGGAGGCGGCGCGCAGCGAGATCCCGTCGACGGACGCCAGGCTCACCGGCTCGTGGGCCCAGTAGTCGCCCGGCTCGATGAAGCCGATGTTCTGGCCGCCACCGGCGGTGTCGCCCGTCTCCTCGATCTGGACGCCCGGGTCACCCGCGCCGTCGCCGATGCCGTCGACCCGGCCCGTGCCGGTGAAGAATTCGGACTGGACCAGCTTGGGCTGCAGCACCTGCAGATCGGTCGTGGTCAGCGGGACGCCGGCCGCGCCGCCGTCGTCGGTGTAGAACGCCTCGATGACCCAGAAGATGTTCGCCTCGATGCCGTGGCCCTCGTCCCGGGCGGTCTGGAAGACGCCCGAGCAGCCGGTCAGCTCGTCGAACGGGTGGGAATGCCCCGCGTGTCCGAGCCGGGTGAACAGCGTGACGTTCTCGCAGGTCACCTCACCGTCGGGATCGTTGACGTCGATCTCGTAGCGCACCTGGTCGCCCCATTCGAAGAAGCCGCCGTTCTCCGGGAACGTGATCGACACCTCCGGGGCGAGGTTGCCGACCACGATCGTCACGTTGGCGACACCGGTCTGCCCGGCGGCGTCGGTCGCGACGAGCTGGGCGGTGTAGCGGCCGTTCTCGGTGTAGGTGTGGGTCGGGTTCGCCTCGGTGGTCGGCTCGGAACCGTCGCCGAACGTCCACTGGAGCGAGATCGGCTCGCCGGACGGGTGCCGGGTGCCCTCAGACGAGAACTGCACGGTCAGCGGGGCGTGGCCGTCGGTCACGTCGGCGGAGGCCCGGGCGATCGGCGCCGGGTCGCCCTCGACGTAGTTGACCTTGTACACCCCCGAGTTGTCGTTGTTGCCGCCGAACCCGGAGCCCCAGTCCACGACGTACAGCGCGCCGTCGGGACCGAAGTCGAAGTCCATCGGCCGGTCGAACCCGGCGTCGGGGTCGAAGATCCCGGGCAGGACGCGGTTGATGTCCACCAGGTCGTCGCGCTGCTCGCCGGTGAGCTGGAAGGAGTACATCCGCCCCTGGTTCCACTCGCCGAACAGCGCCTTGCCGTCCCAGTAGGCCGGCCACTTGACGTCGGACTCCAGCGCCGGGTCGTACGAGTAGACCGGGCCGCCCATGGGCGCGCCGCCGCCGCCGATCTCCGGGAACAGCGGGTTGCTCGCGTACCCGTACCAGACCTCGGACTCCACGGCGGGCGGGAGCTGGGTGATGCCGGTGTTGTTCGGCGAGTCGTTCACGGGGCCGCCGGCGCAGTCGTACGCCGCGCCGGACTGGCCGGTGGCGAAGTCGTACTCGTGGTAGGCGCTGTTCGCGCCGGTGCAGTACGGCCAGCCGTAGAAGCCGGGCTCGCTGACGACGTTCCACTCGACCAGGCCCTCGGGTCCGCGACTCGGGCTGGCCGAACCGGCGTCCGGGCCGTAGTCCGCGACGAGAACGTTTCCGTTGGCGGGATCGACACCGATCCGGAACGGGTTGCGGAAGCCCATCGCGTAGATCTCGGGCAGGGTGTCGGCCGTGCCGGGGGCGAACATGTTGCCCTCGGGAATCGTGTACGAGCCGTCGTCCTGCGGCGTGATCCGCAGGATCTTGCCGCGCAGGTCGTTGCTGTTGGCCGCCGTGCGCTGCGAGTCGTAGTTCTGGCGCCCGGTCCGCTCGTCCAGCGGCGCGTAGCCCTGCGACTCGAACGGGTTCGTGTTGTCGCCGGTGGCGACGTACAGGTTGCCGTCGGCGTCGAAGACCATGTCACCGCCCGCGTGACAGCACGTCTGACGCTGGGTCGGGATGACCAGCACGGTCTCCTCGGTGGCCGGGTCGATCGTGCCGGAAGCCGGGTCGTAGTCGAAGCGCGAGACGCGGTTGTGCGGGCCGTCGTCGCCGACGTCCTGCGGGGACCAGAACAGGTACACCCATCCGTTGGTCGCGAAGTCCGGGTCGAGCACGACGCCGGTCAGCCCGTCCTCGTTGGACTGCGTGACGGACAGCGTCATCGCGGTGCTCGTGGTGTCCGACTCCGGGTCGATCCGCTGCACGCGCCCGTCCCGCTCGACGTAGAAGACGGTGCCGTCGTCGGCCACGTCCAGCATCATCGGGTTCGAGGTCTCCTCGTCGAGGGGCACCATCTCGTAGCTGTCGCTCTGCGTCGCGGCGCAGTCGGAGTCGACGACGCCGGCCGCGGTCTGCAGGCCGCCCAGCAGGTGCTCGAGGAACTCCGGCTCGCTGAACGAGGCGTCGGTGTGGCCGCCGCCCGTGTACCAGGCACGGCCCCCGTCGTAGGCGTGGCACCAGGCGATCGGGTGCTCCGCCCCCATCGCGCCGGTCCCGGCGTCGTAGCTGGACTCGTCCAGGGAGGCCAGGACGTGGACCTCGTCGCGCGGGTTGGAGCGGAAGTTGTACCACTCGTCGTGGCGCTCCCACCGCTCCGGCAGGTGCTCGGTCGAGGCGTGCTCGTGGTCCTCGACCTTGATCGTGGCGTCCTGGTTCTGCGGGTGGGAGTTGAAGTAGGCGCCCACCAGCTCCCCGTACCACGGCCAGTCGTACTCCGTGTCGGACGCCGCGTGGATGCCGGCGTAACCGCCGCCGTTCTGGATGTACCGCTCGAACGCGGCCTGCTGCTCGTCGTCCAGCACGTCGCCGGTCGTGGAGAGCCACGCGACGACGTCGTAGTTCGCAAGGTTCTCGTCGGTGAACGCCGCCGCGTCCTCGGTGGCGTCCACGGTGAACCCGTGATCGACGCCGAGCTGCTCGATGGCGGCGATCCCGGCGGGGATGGATCCGTGCCGGAAGCCCGCCGTCTTGGAGAAGACGAGCACGCTGAACGGATCGGCCTCCGCCGGGGCCGCGGCAAGCTGCCCGGTCGATGGCGCAGCCGGTACGGCTGCCTGTGCCGGCGTCGCGCCGGCCAGCGTCATGGGAGCGGCGACCGCGAGTGAGGCAGCGGCGGCGATCAGCCACCGGCCCGCACGTGGTGCTCCCCAGAGCAAGTTACTCACCAAGAACTCCTTCGTCGTCGAACGGTCTTGTCGCGCTCCGGGGTCCCGAAGCCGTCGGCCCTGACGGCATCGTCACCGGTCTGGTCGTGTCTCTCGGGCGTCGGGCGGGCCCGCGCCTCCTCTCGTCGGATCGGTCCGGGCCGTCAGGACAGCTCCACCCAGCCGCTGCCCTGCTGCCAGCTGCGCTCGACGGCGTCGAGCACGCGCTGGACGGCGAGGCCGTCGGCGAACGACGGCCGCGGCTGGCGGGCGGCCGCCAGATCCTCGACCAGGTCCACCACCTGGTGGGTGAACCCGTGCTCGTAGCCGAGCCCGTGGCCGGGCGGCCACCAGGCCGCGATGTAGGGGTGGTCCGGCTCGGTCACCACGATGCGGCGGAAGCCCGCCGTGCGTGCGTCCTCGCCGTCGTCGAAGAAGTGCAGGACGTTCATGTCCTCGAAGTCGAACGCCAGCGAGCCGCGCGAGCCGTTGATCTCGAGCCGTATGGCGTTCTTGCGGCCCGCGGCGAACCGCGTCGCCTCGAAGCTGGCGAGGCCGCCGCCGGACAGCCTCCCGAAGAACAGCGCGGCGTCGTCCACGGTGACCTCGCCGGTGCCCTCGCCCGCCTGGCCGGACAGCCCGGACGACGACGCCGCCACGGGACGCTCGCGGACGAACGTCTCGAGCAGCCCGCTGACCCCCACGAGGGACTCGCCGGTGACGAACTGGGCCAGGTCGACCACGTGCGCCCCGATGTCACCCAGGGCGCCGGAGCCGGCCTTGTCCTTGTCCAGCCGCCACGACAGCGGCGCCGCCGGGTCGGTCAGCCAGTCCTGCAGGTACTGCGCCCGCACGTGGCGCACCTCGCCGATGCGGCCGTCGGCCACCAGCTCCCGGGCGAGCCGGATCGCCGGCACCCGCCGATAGGTGAAGCCCACCATCGCCAGGACCCCTCGTTCCGCCGCCCGCTCGGCCGCCGCGGCCATCTGCTCGGCCTCGGCGACCGTGTTGGCCAGCGGCTTCTCGCACAGCACGTGCTTGCCGGCGTCCAGGGCGGCGACGGCGATCTCGGCGTGCGTGTTCCCGGGCGTGCAGACGTCGACCAGCTCGACGTCGTCGCGCTCCAGCAGCGTGCGCCAGTCGGTCGTCGAGTCCTGCCAGCCGAGCCGCTCGGCCGCGGCGCGCACGCCGTCCGCGGAGCGCCCGGCGACGACGCGCATGTCGATCCGCAGCGGGAGGTCGAAGAAGCGAGGGGCGGTCCGCCAGGCCTGGGAGTGAGCGGCACCCATGAAGGAGTAGCCGACCATGCCGACGCCTAGCTGATCGCGGGGCGCGTCACCCATGAGTGTGGTCCTTCCGTCGTCGGGTCCGGCCGCCGTCACCGGCGACCGGGAGGGCGGTGGCGAGGCCGCGGCCGCCTCGCCACCGTCGGTGACCTCCGTCCTCAGGAACGGAAGCCGATCTCCAGGTACTGGTCGACGTTGTCGGCCGTGACCACCGGCGCGTGGAGCTGGATGGTGCGCGGCACGCCGGCGGAGACCAGGTCGGACATGCTCTTGTCCTGGGCGACCAGGCGGGCCAGCTTGATGCCGTCGGCCGCCTGGGTGGACGGGTAGACGACGGTCGCCTGCAGGACGGAGTCGCCGGCCTGGATGTGCTCCATCACGTCGAGGGAGCCGGCGCCGCCGACCATGAAGAACTCGTCGCGACCGGCGTTCTCGATGGCCGCCAGGACGCCGACGCCCTGGTCGTCGTCGTGGTTCCAGATGGCGTCGATCTCGGGCTCCGCCTGGAGCAGGTTCGACGTCGCCGTCTCCCCGCCCTGGATGGTGAAGTCCGCGGCCACCTGGGTGGAGACCTCCAGGCCGCAGTCGCTCAGGGCATCCGCGAAGCCCTGCGACCGGTCCTGCGTCAGCGGCAGGTTGGCGATGCCCTGGATCTCCGCGACGACGGCGTCGGGCTGGTCGCCGAGCTGCTCGCAGATGTAGGTGCCGGCCGAGACGCCCATCCCGTAGTTGTCGCCGAGGATGGTGGCGCGGGACGCGAACGGGCTCGACAGCTCGCGGTCGACGTTGATCACCGGGATCCCGGCCTCCATCGCGTCGAGGGCGACCTCGGTCAGGGCGTCGCCGTCGAACGGGAGCAGCACGATGGCGTCCACGCCCTCGTTGATGAACTGCTCGATGTGGCTGATCTGCATGTTGACGTCGTTGGTGGCCTCGGCCTGGCGGAGTTCGATGTCCTCGTACTGCTCGGCGGTGTCGAGCGCCGCCTGGGTGATGGCGCCCATCCAGCCGTGGTCGGCGGCGGGTGCGGAGAAGCCGATCACGACGGTCTCGCCGGGCTCGTCGTTGGCGGTGCCGCCGGAGCCGTCGTCCTGGCTCACGGAATCGTTCTCGTCCTCGGGCGGTTCGTTGCTGACGCAGCCGGCGACCAGGAGGGCGGAGGCGGCCAGCGCTGCGGGGATGCCCAGCATCCGGCGGAGGTTCTTCCTAGCGGACATGAGATCTTCCTCGATTCGGTCCGGTACTTGCGGGGGTTCGGTCGGGTTGCTGTGGGGGTGGGCCCCGGGGGCCGGTCAGGTCGACTTCGACCGGTTCGCGAAACGCTGCTGCAGGAGGACGGCGGCCACGATGATGGCGCCCTTGGCGACCAGCTGCGCCGAGGTCGACATGTTGTTGATGGTGAACACGTTGGTCAGCACGGTGAAGATGAGGACGCCCACCACGGTGCCGACGATCGTGCCGCGACCACCGATGAGCAGCGTGCCGCCGACGACGACGGCGGCGATGGCCTCGAGCTCCCAGAGCATGCCGTGGGTGGAGGTACCGGCGGTGGTGCGGCCGAGCATCATCGCACCGGCGATCCCCGCGGTCAGGCCGGCCAGGCCGTAGATGTAGAGGGTGTGGCGCTGCACCTTGATGCCGGCGAGGCGCGACGCCTCCGCGTTGCCGCCGATCGCGACGGTCCGCCGCCCGAACGTCGTCCGGTTGAGCAGGAACCAGCCCGCCACCGCCACGGCGGCGAAGACCCACACGAGGATCGGTACACCGAGCGGCTCCAGCCGGAAGAACTCGATGAAGGCATCGCTCTGGACCCGCTGGGTCTGCCGGTTCGAGATCATCTCCGCCAGGCCACGTGCGGCGGCCAGCATCGCCAGGGTGGTGATGAACGGGACGACGCGCCCGTAGGCGATGATCACGCCGTTGACGAGGCCGGCGACGGTGCCGACGACCATGGCGGTGAAGACCATCACCCCCCAGTGGAGGTCCTCGGCCATGGCCTGCGTCGCCCACGTGGTGGCCCAGACGGTCGTCAGGCCCATGACGGAACCGACCGAGAGGTCGATGCCTCCCGAGGTGATGACGAACGTCATCCCGATCGCGAGGACGCCGATGACGGAGGCCAGCCGCAGGACGACCATGAGGTTGTCGATGCTGGCGAACCGTCCGCCACCGGTGATGACCCCCACCACGCAGATCAGCACCAGCGCCAGCACGAGCCCGACGTTGCGGCCGGCGGCGCCGGAGAACATCGAGGGGAGTCGGGTCCTGCTCTCGTTCTTGATCTCCTTGTCGGCCGGCGGGGCGGCCGTGGGTTCGGTCACGCGCTTGTTCCTTCCATGACGAGGTCGAGCACCTGGTGCTCGTCGATCTCCTGCGCGGGTCCGCTGCGCACGACCCGCCCGTCGGACACGACCAGCACCTGGTCCGCCAGTCCCAGCACCTCGGGGATCTCGCTCGAGACCACGACGACGGCGGTGCCCGCGTCGGCCAGGCGGCGGATGAGGGCGTAGATCTCGGACCGCGCCCCGACGTCGACGCCGCGGGTCGGCTCGTCGAGCAGCAGCACGTCGCACCCGTGCACGAGCCAGCGGGCGAGCATCGCCTTCTGCTGGTTGCCTCCCGACAGCGTCCGGATCGCGCGCTCGACGTCGCGGGGACGCAGATCGAGAGCGGTGGCCTGCTCCCGGGCTGCCTTCTTCTCCGCGCGCTCGTCGAGCCACCCGGCCGGGGCCATGCGGGCGAAGCTGGCGAGGGTGACGTTGCGGTAGACGGGTTCGTCGAGGACCAGGCCCTGGCTCTTGCGCTCCTCCGGGGCGAGGCCGATCCCGGCGGAGACCGCCGCGGCGACGGAACCACGCCGCAGCGAGCGCCCGTCGAGGGTGATCCTCCCCGCCGTCGCACGGCGCGCGCCGTAGACCGTCTCGAGGATCTCCGAGCGGCCCGATCCGACGAGGCCGGCCAGGCCGACGATCTCACCCGCGCGCACCGTGAAGGAGACGTCGCGGAAGGTGTTCGCCAGGCCGAGCCCCTCGACCTCGAGCCGGACCGGGGCGTCCCGCGGGACGCCGGGTCGTTCGGGGAACGCGTACTCCACGTTCTTGCCGGTCATGAGCTTGATGAGTTCGTCCGTGGACGTCGAGGCGACCGGGAGGTTCCGGCCGACGGTCATGCCGTCCTTGAGGACGGTGATGCGGTCGCCGATGCGGCGGATCTCCTCGAGGCGGTGGGAGATGTAGATGATCGCGATGCCCTGGCCGGTGAGCTCCTCCACCACGCGGAAGAGGTTGTCGACCTCACCGGAGTCCAGGACCGCAGACGGCTCGTCCATGACGATCACCCGCGCGTCCCGCGACAGGGCACGCGCCATCGAGACGATCTGCTTGCCGGCGGCCGACAGCGTGCCGACCTCACGGTGGGGTCCGATCTCCGGATGCCCCAGTCGCTCCATGAGGCGACGGGTGTGACCGGCGGCCTCGCGCCGCTGCGTGAAGCCCGCCGATGCCAGCTCGTGGCCGAGATAGATGTTCTCGGCCACGGTGAGCCCGTCGACGACGTCGAGCTCCTGGTACATCGTCGCGATGCCGTGCTCGAGGGCCGCGACCGGGTGCGGGATCCGGATCTGCTCGCCGTCCAGCCGGATCGTGCCGGCGGTGGGCTGGTGGGCCCCGGCGAGAACCTTGATGAGGGTCGACTTGCCGGCCCCGTTCTGTCCCAGGAGGCAGTGCACCTCGCCGGCGACGACGTCGAGGTCGACGCCGTCGAGCGCCTTGGCGCCCGGGAAGTGCTTGACGATGCCATGCATCTGCAGCAGCGGTGCTGTGGGGTCTCCGGTGACCATACGCCGACCCTAGGGGCGACTTCTGCACACTGTCAATCATAAGTTCCGGTACTTTAGGACTGTTACCTTCCCGTGACGGGGATCCGCAGACGACAAAGTCGCAACGAAAGGTGGCATGGTTCACTGTGCTCATGGAAGGGCTGGCGAAATTCCCGCCGCGGCCGACGGGGGCGGGTGAGATGTTCCAACTGTTCAGGAACGGCGCGCCGCGGACGCGGGCCTCACTCGTTGCCGAGACCGGGCAGTCACGGTCGACCGTCGCCGCACGGATCGACGCGTTGCGTTCGGTGGGCCTGCTGGCCCCCGCCGGAGAGGCCACCAGCACCGGTGGCCGGCCGCCGTCGACCTTTGCCTTCGATCCCCAGTCACGCATCACGCTGGGCGTCGACCTGGGGGCCACCCACGCGCGCATCGCCGTCACGGACCTCGCGGCCGAACCCCTCGCGCAGATCGACGAGCCGCTCGCCATCGCCGACGGCCCGGAGCCCGTGCTGGACTGGGTCGCCGAGACCGCCAGGAAGCTCGTCACCCAGGCGGGACGCCGCATGGAGGAGCTCGCCGGCATCGGCATCGGGCTTCCGGGCCCGGTCGACCACGGCACGGGGAGGCCCGTCAACCCGCCGATCATGCCGGGCTGGGGCGGCGTCGACGTGCCGGCCGAGCTGTACACGCGACTCGGCGCGCCCGTGATGGTGGACAACGACGTCAACATCATGGCGCTCGGCGAGCACCGCACGATGACCCCCGACGTCGACGACCTGCTGTTCGTCAAGGTGGCGACCGGCATCGGCGCGGGCGTCATCATGGACGGCCACCTGCGGCGGGGAGCTCAGGGCGCCGCGGGCGACCTCGGGCACGTCACCGTGCCGGGCGCGGGCGACATCCCGTGCCGCTGCGGGAACAGCGGCTGTCTCGAGGCCGTCGCCGGCGGCGCCGCCATCGTGACCCGCCTGCGTGACTCCGGCTCCGCGGTCGCCACCACCCAGGACATCGTCGACCTCGTCCGGTCCGGCGACGTCGCCGCCGGGCAGGCCGTCCGCCAGGCCGGCCGCGACATCGGCAGCGTCCTGGCGGCGTCCGTCAGCCTGCTGAACCCCGCGCGGATCGTCGTCGGCGGAATCCTCGCGGGCGCCGGCGAGCATCTCATGGCGGGCATCCGCGAGGTCGTCTACCAGCGCTCGCTCCCGCTGGCCACGCGCGACCTGCGGATCACGCCGTCGGAGGCGGGGGCCCAGGCCGGCGTCGTCGGAGCCGCGACCCTTGTCATCGAGCAATACCTCGCGCCATCGTCGGTCGACACTCTCATCGCTGCCAAGGAGGTCTCGTGACCACGCGTACCGTACTCGTCGTCCGAGGAGGTTGGGACGGACACGACCCGAAACGCACCACCGACCTGTTCGTCCCCTTCCTCCGGGACGCCGACTTCGATGTCATCGTCGAGGAATCACTGGAGATCTACGCCGACGAGGAGACGATGGACCGCGTCGACCTCGTCGTCCAGTCGTGGACGATGGGCGACATCCTGGTCGAGGAGATGCACGGCCTGCGCGTCGCGGTCGAGAACGGCACCGGCCTCGCGGGCTGGCACGGCGGGCTCCTGGACGCCTTCCGCAACGCCACCGACTTCCAGCACATCGTCGGCGGCCAGTTCGTCGCCCACCCCGACGACTTCATCGACCACGAGATCGTGGTCCGGCCCGAGCATGCCGACCACCCGGTCGTCGAGGGCCTCGAGTCGCCGATCCGGCTGCACACCGAGCAGTACTGGGTCCAGCACGACCCGGCCTGCGACGTCCTGATGACGACCACTCACCAGCCGCGGCCGGGCGCGCCGTGGCGCGAGCCCGTGACCGTGCCGGTCACCTGGACCCGGCACTGGGGGAACGGACGGGTCTTCGCCTGCACGGTCGGCCACTCGGTCGCGGAGCTCGAGCACCCGGCGATCCGCCGGATCATCACGCGGGGACTCCTCTGGGCGGCGCGCCCGGCACCGTAGCCGCGCGCCCGCAGGACGCGACGACGCCCGGGACGTGACCGTCCCGGGCGTCGCCACCACCGCGTCGGGCGCCGGGTGTCAGCCGGCGTCCGACAGATCCTTCACCCGCACGTCCCGGTAGTAGATCGTCTCCCCGCCCCCGTGGTTCTGGAGGCCGATGTATCCCCGGGAGAGGTCGCGCGCCGGGTCGGTGCTGACGAAGTCGTTCACCAGCACCCCGTTGAGGAACACCTTGATGGTGTCGCCCACCACGCGGATCTCGTAGGAGTTCCACGACCCCGGCGGGTTCAGCGCCCGCTCGACGGCAGCCGGGTCGGCGCCCTGGAAGGTGTAGATCGACCCGGTCGTGCGGTCGGGCTCGTCACTGGCGTCGATCTGGATCTCGTAGCCCTCGTTCACCGCGACCCACGGATCGTTCCCCGGGTCGGGGAAGCCGACGAAGACGCCGCCGTTGTCGTCCTTGAGCAGCTTCCAGTCGAGCTTGAGGCTGTACTGCCCCAGCTCCTCGCCGGTGTGCCAGAGCAGGCCCATGCCACCCGTGCTGCGGATCGAGCAGTCGCTCTGCCGGCCGAACGACCCGGCGCCCGCCAGGCGCCACTCGTCGAACGACGCGAGGGTGCCGTCGAACAGGGCCTCGTACCCCCGCTCGTACCGTTCCGGACGACAGAGGTCCGTGTGACGGCCGATGGTGAGGGCGTCCAGGTTGACGTTGCCGTCGTCCTCCTCGTCGTAGCGCAGTGTGATGGTGTTGACGCCCTTCTTCAGCCGCAGATCCCGCGTCGCCGTCGCCCACGTCTTCCAGTCACCGGTCGACTCCAGCGCCCAGGGCTCGACCTCTTCGCCGTTGACCAGCACCGAGACCGTCTTGGTGCCTTCGAAGGGGTTGGGCCCGTTCGAGTACCGCAGGTTCACCGGCCACGTGCCCCGGTGCCGGACGCTCGTGGTGAAGGTCGCCGATGCGCCCACCTGCCCGAACCCGTCCACGAACCCGGAGCCCGAGTAGCCGGAGTGCTCGGTGTCGACGTTCGCCGAACCCCGCAGCGTCGCCTCCTCCGCCTCGTGGTAGCCGCGCTCGGCGGGTGACCGGTACCCGGGGATCGCGTTGAGCGTGTACCACGCCTCGGTGTTCCACAGCTCCCGGCCCTCGACGTCCGTGAACGGGCGCGGGCTGCGCAGGTGCACCACGCGACCCGGCTCGAGCCCGTCGACGGTGAGCATCACCGTCGTGCGGTCCCGGGACACCCGGGCGCGGTCGACGAACAGCGGACGCTCGTCGATCTTCGGCCCGCCGTAGGCAGGGGTGGGCACGTACCGCCAGTGGTCCATGCGGTAGGCGGCGTTCGGGTCCTCGGCGATCGCGGCGACCGTCTCCTCCGACAGCGGCTGCGTGTACTCGATCCGGAAGCCCTTCCTCGTGACCCGCATCTCCGTCATGTCGAAGGCGTGCTCGCCGTTCGGCGTGAGCTTCTGCAGGCCGTACCGCAGCTTGCCCTCCTCGCTCCAGTTGCCGGCCTCACCGATGCCGCCGACGTACAGCGCCCCGTCGGGCCCGACGACGGTCCGGTTGACGCCGGCCTCCAGTCCGGCGGAGTGCCGGAACACCGCGCCCTGGTACTCGCCGTCGACCTCTTCGAGGAAGCCGCGCTGCAGGCCGCCGTAGGTGACGTCGCCGAACACGAGCTGGCCCGCGTACGGCCCGTCCTCGAGCAGCACCGGCGAACTCGGGGAGTTGCCGATCTCGTTCTGCGGCACCCACAGGGCCGGGGCGCTCACCGGCTCGTCGTCGAACGGACCCGCCGGGTTGGTGAAGTGGTTGAAGAACTTGCCCTCCTCGACGTGCACGAGCTTGGAGCTGGGCAGCCACCCGCCCTGGTTGTCCATCACGAACAGCTCGCCGTCCGGGCCCTCGACCATGCCGTTGGGCGTGCGCAGGCCGCCGGCCACGTACTCGACCTCGCCGGTCTCCCGGTCGACCCGGATCGCGGTGCCGCGGTTCTCCGCGGGCTGCGGGTCGGTGGTCGCGCCGCCGTTGTTGATCGCGACGGACAGGTTGACGTAGAAGTACTCCTCGTCGTGCAGCAGGCCGAAGGCGAACTCGTGGAAGTTGCCGCCGAACGGCCACTCCGCCACCGTGCGGTGCTCGTCGAAGAAGCCGTCGCCGTCCGGGTCGGTCAGCTCCGTCAGGGCGTCGCGCTCGGAGACGTAGATCGAGTCCCCGATCACCGCGACACCCATCGGGTTGAACAGGTCCGTGGCGACCTTCTCGACCTCCACCTGCTCCCGCGAGGTCTCCCCGGTCACGTTGTCCAGCAGGAAGATCTCGCCCGGCTCCGGGTCCTCGACCCAGCCGGCCGGGCTGACCGAGCCGGACGTGACCACGACGAGGCGGTCGTCGTCGGTCCAGTCGAGGGCCGAGACCATGGGCTCGAAGCCCTCCGGGCGCAGGTCGGTGAGCGTGTAGCCCGGGTGGACCGAGTCCAGGCGCATGCCGTCGCCCGCCGTGTCGTCCTGGCCCTCGCAGTACTTGGTGCCCGGCGCTGTCACCCGCACCACGCCCGCCTCGGTGCTGAGGGCCGACGACGGCACGACCTCGTACTCCGCGGCCCCAGACGGGCGCCACTCCAACCGGAGGACGTTGTCCCCCGTGTTCTCGAAGTACTCCACCCGCAGGTCGTGGTAACCGGCGGTGAGGGCGGCCGAGCCCTCCACGGACTCGGCCCCGTGCAGGCCGTCGTTGTCGACGACAACGCTGTCGTCGATCACGAGGCGCGAGCCGTCGTCGCTGGTGAGCCGGAAGTCGTAGGTGCCGTCGGACGGCACCGACAGGTTGGCCAGGGCGTGCGCGATGAAGCGGTCGCCCATGCCGAAGTCCGCGTCCGTCGAGTAGTCGATGGTCGGCTTGAGCTGGTCGACGTTCGGCGTCTGGCCGGAGCGCAGCGTGCACAGCTCGCTGATGTCCCGTGCCATGTCGTAGGTCCTCAGGGTGACGCCCGGTTCCTGCGGCGGCAGATCGTCTGCCGCCGCCGCGGCGACGGGGACGGCCCCCGTCAGCACGGCGCCTGTGGTGGCTGCGGCAGCCGCCAGCGCGACTACCTGTCTCGTACGGGTCGTGGGTCCTCGCGAGCGCATGCGCCCTCCTCGGTCGGCTTTGACCTTTCGGACCCGAATCTAGGGGGACTTCTGCCGACCGTCAAGCAGAAGATTGCAGATCATCGACATTACTCGGAGGACAGCGCCGCCGGGCCTCCCTCCAGGAGCGCCTTGAAGCCGTCCTCGTCGAGGATGGGCAAACCGAGTTCCTCGGCCTTCGCCGCCTTCGATCCGGCCTTTTCCCCCACGACGACGTAGTCGGTCTTCTTCGAGACCGATCCGGCAGACTTGCCGCCGGCGGCGATGACCGCCTCCTTCGCGCCGTCGCGCGTGAAGTCGACCAGGGACCCGGTCACCACGACGGTCAGGCCGGCCAGCGGGCCTTCCGGCTCGGCGCCCTCGGCCGCCTTCGCGGCCATCGCCTCCGGCCCCGGGTGATCCGGCGTGGCGAACCGCACCCCGGCCGCCTGCCACGCCTCGACGATCTGTACGTGCCACGGGACCTCGAACCAGGCGAGCACCTCGTCGGCGATGACCGGGCCGACGCCGTCGACGGCGGCGAGATCCTCCCGCGAGGCCGCTCGGATGTGGTCCAGCGAGCCGAACCAGTCGGCCAGCGCGCGGGCGGCGACCGGCCCGACGTGCCGGATGTTGAGCGAGACGAGCTGCCGCCACAGCTCCTTGGTCCTGGCCCGCTCCAGCTCGTCGAGCAGCTTGGTGGCCTGCACGGACGGCTCCACGAGCTCGTGGTCCTTGCGGATGCCCGCGCGGCGTCGCTCGGCCGGGTCCATGTCCTCCGTCCCCGGCGGGTAGACCTTCGACGTCTTCTGGAACGGCTTGCGCACCCGGGCCACGCCGTCGTCGTCCACCTTGGGCTCGCCGGTCTCGGCGTCACGGACGACGACCTCGATCGGGACGAGATCCTCCAGCGTGAGGGAGAACAGCCCGGCCTCGGTGCGCAGCGGCGGCGTGGCGGGGACCCGCGGCTGGGTGAGCGCCGCGGCCGTCACCTCGCCCAGCGCCTCGATGTCGAGGCCGCCGCGGGAGCCGATGTGCTCGACGCGCCCCCGCACCTGCGCGGGGCAGGACTCGGCGTTGGGGCAGCGCAGGTCGACGTCGCCCTCCTTCATCGGGCGCAGCGCCGTGCCGCACTCGGGACACTCGGCGGGCATGACGAAGTCCTCGCGGGGGTAGCCGTCGTCGGCGAGGGCCGCGACGGGGCCGAGGATCTCGGGGATGACGTCGCCCGCCTTGCGCAGCACGACCACGTCACCGATGCGGACTCCCTTGGCGCGCACCACGTCCTGGTTGTGCAGGGTGGCCTGGCGGACGGTGGAGCCCGCGACCGTGACCGGTTCCATCACCGCGTACGGCGTGGCGCGGCCGGTGCGCCCGACGCCGATCTGGATCGCGAGCAGGCGGGTGTTGACCTCCTCGGGGGGGTACTTGTAGGCGATCGCCCAGCGCGGCGCGCGGCTGGTGGCGCCGAGGCTGCGCTGCTGCTCGCGGCTGTCCACCTTGACGACGATGCCGTCCAGTTCGTGCTCGATGTCGTGCCGGTGCTCGGCGAAGTACTCGATCATCTCGAGCGCACCGGCCAGCCCGTCCACCACCCGGTTGTGCGGGGACACCGGGATGCCCCACCGCTCGAAGAGCCCGTAGGCGTCCGACTGCCTGGCGAGCTCCGCGTGCTCCCCCGAGGTCCACTGCAACGCGCCGACGCCGTGGGCGTACATGCGCAGCCCCTCCAGGCGGGCGAGTCCTGCCTCCAGGTTGAGCCCGTCCTTCTGGTCCAGGAGCTGCCGCAGCCCGCCGGCCGCGGCGTTGCGCGGGTTCGCGAACTGCGGGAACCGGCGCAGCGCGGCGAGGCGGGCCCGTTCCTCGTCGAACGGCCTGCCCCCGCCGTGGCCCGCCGCGCGTTCCCGGCTCTCCTCCACGACCCGTTCGCGGAACTGCTCCTGCAGCTCGTTGAGCCGGGCGAACGTGGCCACGGGGATGAAGACCTCGCCGCGCACCTCGACGAGATCGGGGTGCCCGTCGCCCTCGAGCCGTCGCGGTATGCCGGCGACGCGCAGGACGTTGCGCGTGACGTCCTCGCCCTCGCGGCCGTCCCCGCGCGTCACGCCGCGGACGAGCCGGCCCTTCTCGTAGACGAGGGAGATGGCGAGCCCGTCGATCTTGACCTCGCACAGGTAGCCCGGCGCCTCGTCCTCGGCCATGCCGAGGTCGCGATGCACCCTGGCCGCCCATTCCGCCAGCTCGTCGGTGCTGAACACGTTGTCCAGCGACAGCATCCGCTCGATGTGCCGGACGGTGGCGAAGCCCGCGGCGGCCGCACCCCCGACGGTCTGCGTGGGCGACTCGGGAGTGACCAGCGAGGGGAACCGCGCCTCCAGTTCCGTCAGCTCGCGCATCCAGCCGTCGTACTCGGCGTCCGACACCTCCGGGGCGTCACGGGCGAAGTACGCCTCGCGGGCCGCCTCGATGCGCTGGGCGAGCTCCGCCCACCGTCGCCGGGCGGCGATCTGGTCGTCGGCCGCGTCGGCGGTGTCGGTCGGCGCGTCCTCGAGGACGACTGACTGGGGTTTGATGTTGCGCTCGGTCACGGGTCCATCATGGCCCGCCTGTCTGACATCGACGACGCGAGCGGCGCCGCCCCCCCCGCTGCCCTCGCCGACCACTCAGGCGTCGACGACCACCACGTGGTTCGCGATCTTCTCCTTGAGCCGCGGGAGGAGAGGCGCGTAGTCACCGGGGTCCAGGGGCAGCAGCCACTGCTTGATCTTCGTGCCGCGCGAGACGTCGATGCCGATGTCCGAGAGCGTCTCGTCGATGTTGTGCATGGAGAACGGGATGACGTTGGTGCCGCGCGCGTGCTTGCCCTTGGTGCGCTCCTTCATCCACCGCACGCGCTCGGCGACCGCCGCGCGCCGCTCCTCGAGCGGCGGCAGCTCGATGACCCCGGCCAGGTACGCGCCGATCCACAGCGCGCCCACCTCCGCCGACAGCGGGCTGAAGAGCGACGAGTTGTACCCGGCGAAGGTCAGGTTGGGCACGTCGTGCGGGAGGATCTGGTGCCAGAACTCGAAGTTGCCGTCCTCGTCCTGGAGGCGCTTCGAGATGGAGTCGTCCAGGAACGGGATCCGCTGGTGGAAGCCGGTGCCGCAGACGACGACGTCGGCCCGCACGGTCGCGCCGTCGGTGAGCTCGGCGACCGGCTGCCCGTCGTCGCCGACCACGAACCGCGCGATCTCGGCGTCGCGGTGGACCGTGATCGTCCCGGCGGCGATCTGCTCGTAGAACCCGTCGGTCGACAGGGAGATGGTGCTGCTGGCGATGTCGGAGAACTCGCCGTGCGGCACCAGGCCGAGCTTCTTCAGCCCCAGCTGGGCCGTCACGAACGCACCCAGCGAGTCGATCATCCCCTGCCGGACCGGGTTGCCGGCGCCGTGCAGGAACCGCTCCATGCCGGTCTCCTGCGTCTGGTAGCGGAACAGGTTCTCGCCCAGCCGGTTGAGCAGGAGGTACTTCATGTTCAGGACGTTGCCGATCTTCTTCGGCATCTTCCACAGCAGGTGCCGGGCGACGACGGTGGTGCTGGCGGCGACCTCGCCGATCTCGGCGGCGACGTCGCACGCGGACTTGCCGTAGCCGACGACGACGACGTGCTTGCCGCGCACCGACCCGACGTCGTTCAGCTGGCTGGACGCGATGAGCCGCCCGCCCGCGCGCACCAGGTCGGGGTAGCCCTCGTAGCGGGGCAGGACCGGGTCGGAGAAGATGCCGTTGGCGACGACGAGGTGGTCGAAGCGCTCGGGGGCGCGCAGCGGCGCCCCGGACGGGCGTGCGGTCACCAGCCAGCCGTCCTGCTCAGGGGTCGGCTCGGCGCGCACCACCTCGGTGGACAGACGCAGCGTGGGCTTGAGGCCGAACGTGCGCACGTACTGCTCGAGGTAGGCCTGGACCTGCGTCCCCGTCGGCCACTCCGGGTACTCCTTGGGCATCGGCAGATCGGAGAACGCGTAGGAGTCACGGTTGTTCTGCGTGCGCAGACCCGTGTAGCGGCGCGTCACGCTCCACACGCCGCCGACGTCGGGCGCCTTCTCGTAGATCGTGACCTCGTGCCCGAGCTCCTTGAGCACCTTCGCGGTGGCGAGCCCCGCGAAACCGGCTCCGACGACGGCAATCCTCACTGTTTCCCCTGCTCCTTCGGCCGGAAATTATCTTCCTTGCGACAATCCGGTCGAATGGTAGCGCCATGACCCCGCAGAGGAACAGGGGGTTTGCGAGAAATGTTCACCTCGCGCGGGTGAAAAATCTCGAGCCGGACCGCGCCGCTCACCAGCGGCTGGCCTGGAGCGGCTCGATGAACCGGACGGGCAGGGCGGTCGGGTACCGCGTCCAGAGGGAGCGCACCATCCGGATGTCCTCCGGGGCCACGTCGAGGCGCATCTGCGGGATCCGGTGCACCACCGCCGAGATCGCCGTGCGCCCGATGATGGAGGCCACCCGCTGCGCCGGGCAGCTGTGCGGCCCCACGCCCCAGGTCAGGTGGTACCGGCCGCCGGCGTCGGACAGCGGGTCGTCGATCGCCAGGGCCGGGTCCGCGTTCGCGGAGGCGATCGCGGGGATCAGGGCGTCCCCGGCCGCCACCAGGCGCCCCCCGAGCTCGCAGTCCTGACGCGCGAAGCGGGGCAGGACGTTGACCACCGGCGGGCGGATCCGCGACGCCTCGTCCACGGCACCCGTCACGTCGAGCCGCCCGCCGTACAGCCGCGCGGCGAAGCGGTCGTCGGTCAGCAGCATGTGCAGCGCGCCGGCCACCCAGGCGGTCTCGGCGTCGTGGGCGATGACGAACATCTCGGCGAGCGTGGTCATGACCTCGACGTCGTTGTCCATCGCGGAGTGCTCGAACATCGCCGTGGTCAGGTCCTCGCCGGGCTCGAGCCGGTGGGCGGCCACGTGCTCCATCATGATCTGCATGATCTCCTCGGACGCGGCCACCGCCGCGTCCGAGGCCGCGTAGATGTCGCGGGTCAGCACGCTCATCCGCTGCGCGTCGGAGTGGCTCAGGCCCAGCAGCTCGGCGAGCACGTGCACGCACAGCGGCACGGTGAAGTCCTGGATCAGGTCGGCCTCGCCCCGCCCGGCCAGGCCGTCCAGGATCGCGTCGCACGCCACCTCCACGGACACGCGCAGGCGCGTCTCGTCGATCGTCGTGAAGGCGTCGTCGATCGGCGCCCGCAGCCGGCGGTGCCGTGGCCCGTCCACGTAGTAGGCGTTCTCCCGCGGCGCCATGACGGCGAGCAGGCCGGCCGGGAGCGCGCGCCGCCGCACGTAGGTCCAGTTGCGCGGGTCGCGCGAGAACATGATCTCGCTGCGCAGCATCGAGGCCGCTTCCTCGTAGCCCAGCACGAGCCAGGCCGGCACGCCGGGGACGATGTCCACGGGCGCGAGGGGACCCCACTTCTCGCGCAGGCGCTCGTAGTCGGTGTACGGGTCCAGCACGTCGCGCTCGCCGAGCAGTACCGGCCGGTAGGGCACGTTCTCCAGCCTGGTCCGGTCGGGGCCCACGTTCAGCCTCCTGGGTTGCATGTGCGGCTCCCGGCCGCCCGCGTCACGCGGGCGCCTTCTGGAAGGCTGGGAAGGTCAGGGCATGCTCGACCAGCTGGATCAGCGCCTGCGCCGACGACGTCCGGTTGCGCGCGTCGCACCGCACGATCGGTGTCGTCGGCAGCAGGTCGAGCGCGGCGCGGATGCGCTCCACCGGATACTGCGGCGAGTCGGGGAACTGGTTGATCACCACGGCGAACGGCATCTTGGTGCGCAGCTCGAGCTGGTCCAGGACCTCGAACGAGGCCTCGATGCTCCGGGTGTCCACCATGACCAGCGCGCCCACGGCGCCGTCGGCCAGCCCTGCCCACAGGTCCCAGAAGCGCCGCTGCCCGGGCGTGCCGAACATGTACAGCGCGATCTCCTGCGAGATCGTGAGCCGCCCGAAGTCCAGGGCGACCGTCGTCGTCTGCTTCTCGGGCAGGCCGGGGTCGACGCCGACGGCCGCCGTCGTGATCTGCTCCTCGGTGCGGAGGGGCTCGATCTCGCTCACGGAGCCGATCAGGGTCGTCTTGCCCACCCCGAACGCGCCCACCACGAGCACCTTCACCGAACGCGCCACCGACGGCGCGAGATGCTGACCTGGCATCGCCGATCCGGATGCCGATTCAGATGTTGCGGAGTCCATCGAGCACCTTCTCCAGGATGTCCCTCCCGGGCAGGACGTGCGCCTGGTGGTTGGAACGGATCGTGAGGTGGCCGGAGTCGACCAGGTCGGAGACCAGCACCGCGACCAGGCTGACCGGGAGGGCCAGATAGGCGGCGACCTCGGCGAGCGCGAGCGTCCCCCGGCAGAGGCGCACCAGGTCGCGCTGCTGGCGGGTCGCGGTCGTCGGTGCCGGCCGGCCGTCGACCGCGACCAGCAGCGTCTCCGGGCGCAGGGTGTTGCGGGTCGGGTGCGCGCGCCCGGACGTCAGGACATACGAACGGACCGGATGGTCCCGATACTCGTCCCCCTGTGACATATAGAGCTACCGCCTCTCCTCGACGAGGTCAGTTCTCCCTGGC
The DNA here is from genome assembly GCF_014892515.1 of Myceligenerans pegani. Lineage (GTDB taxonomy): Bacteria > Actinomycetota > Actinomycetes > Actinomycetales > Cellulomonadaceae > Myceligenerans > Myceligenerans pegani. Next base: position 28,257 of record NZ_JADBGR010000075.1, on the reverse strand, counting down.
CTCGGTACCCAGGGTGCGTTCCCCGATCATGAGCACCTGCGCCTGCATCTGCTGCGCGACGAGGGCCGGGTCGATGTTCGACTCGGTGACCACCGCGAGCCGCGAGCCGTCACCGGCACCGCGGACGAACAGGAAGCCGCCCTCGAACTCCACCACGATCTGGCGGATGGAGTCGCTGGTACCGAACTCCCTGCTCATACCGATTCCGAGCGCCGCCAATCCGGCGCATGCGGCCGAGACCTTGTCCGCGACGTCCAGCGGAGTGTGGTCGGTCCGCACCTTCATCAGGCCGTCCGACGTGAGCACCACGACGTGGCGTACCCCGCGCACGCCACTGATGAGCTCGAGCATCCAGCTGTTCTCGTCGGCCTGTGTCATGCCTTCGGCCTGCGTGGTCATCGGTCCTCCGAAGTCGCGCCGGCGTCCGCCGACGGATCGCTGCTGTCAGTTGCGTTCCCAGGGGTCTGCTCCACGCTGAAGAAGGCGCCCATCCACTGGCCGGCCTCCTCCGCCGTCTGCTGCCGGGCGGGCTTGCTCTGCCTGCCGTTGGACTCCCCGGATCCTGCGGGATCGATGGCTTCGGCCTCCTCGCGACGTGAGCGCCGCTGCGGCAAGGCAATCGGCTCTGGGAACTCGTCGTCGTCCGCGCCGGTACGGGCCGGACGGGTCTCTGCCGGTGCGTCCGGCGATGTCGTGGTCGTCGTGTCGGGCCCCTCCTGAGGCTCGGGGCCGCGCCGCGGCCGGTCGGTGACGGTCGTCGACGAGAAGGTCGACCGAGTGGACCATGGTTCGTCGCTCAGCGTGGGCTCCTTCTCGTCGGCCTCGTCGTCCGCGGCGGGCGCCGCCTCGGGCGTGGCGGTGACGGCCGGAACGGCCCCGGAGAAGGGCGTGGCGGGCTCGGTGCGCCCGCCCGCCGCGGGCGCCTCCGTGCGCGGCGTGGGCAGGTCCGCCGGGGCCGAGACGTCGGCGATCGCGGTCGCCGCCGACGCCGTCCCGCGGGTGGGCAGGCTCGGTCCGGTCGGCACCGACGGGACGCGCACGGCCTCCCCGCCACCGGTGTTGCCGAGGCTGGAGGGAGCCACGGGCTCCGTCAGCTCGCCCGGGATCATCACGATCGCGCGCAGGCCGCCGTAGACGGACTCGGTGATGTCGACGCGGAACCCGTGCCGCCGCGCGTAGGTGCCGACGACGGCGAGGCCGGTCTGCGGGATCTCGCCCAGGTCGGTGATGCTGACCTGCTTCTTGCCCGAGGCGATGTCGCGCGCCTGGTCGAGCTGCTTGGCGTCCAGCCCGACGCCGCAGTCGTCGATCTCGATGACCGCGCCCCGCTGGACCTGGCGCAGGGCGACGAGCACCTGCGTGGTGGGCGGGGAGGACTGCGTGGCGTTCGCCAGGAGCTCGGCCACGAGGTGGATGAGCGGCTCGACGATCCGCGCGGAGACGGCGACACCGGGGTCGCCCGAGACCTCGACGCGATGGAAGGCCGTGATGCGCCCGGCCGCGCCCTGCACGACGTCCGGCAGCGCGAGGGGCTCGTTCCACTGCTGGCCCGGCCACTCGCCGCAGAGCGCGGCGAGGCTCTGGGCCTGCCGCGCCTGCTGCGCCGCGGCGTGGTCGACGCGCATCGACGTCTGCAGGATGTCCGGGTCGGTGGGGTGGCGCTGCACCATGCGCGACGCCTCCTCCTGGATGCGATGCGCGGAGGCCTGCACCTTGCGCCCCAGGGAGACGACGGCGACCTGGACGGCGTCACGCCGGGCCACGCGCTCCTCCTGGACCTGGGTCAGCGCGATCCCGGCCTCCTCGAGGCGCTTGAGCGACTGGTCGTCGTCGATCCGGGGCAGCGGCGGCACCGGGTCGTTGGCGAGGAAGGCGGGCAGCTGCTGCGTCACGAGTGCGTCGAGGGCCGCGCGGCGTTCCTCGGCGATCTTCTCGAACACGTGCGCCCGGTGCACGTACATCCGTCCCTCGGCGACGTCGGTACTGGCGCTGCGCTGTGCGACGATCGCGGCGATCACCGCGAGGATGATCGCCGCGACGCCGACGATCCAGCCGAGGGTCTTGCCGCCCCACTGCGACGTGTAGAGAGCGGGTGCCACCAGGACGAAGGCGGCGACGCCGACGACGCTGACCCAGGGCGCGACCTGGCGCAGCCTGCTCGGCGGAGTAGAAGACGTCGAGCTCACAGAGCCGGTCCCCCCATGTTGGATTTCATCGTCAGAGCCACGCGGAACGGAAGGGCGTGTGCGGGCCTCTCCGCTGACGCAGCGTGATGAGGGCGAGGCCGCCCTCATCAGGGTTCGAGTTCTACCACAGGACGAAATCCGGCGGTACCCCTCAATCGTGGTGTGAACAGGAATTTTCCCCCGGAACGGCCACCTTCTGCCGCCCGGAAGCCCGGCGGTCGATGGTGAAAAGTTAGTGTTCCCTCATGGCTGCCGCACCCACCACCCCGCTCGATCCGTCCGACGACCCCTACACCTGGCTCGAGAACGTGTCCGGCGACGAGGCCCTGGCCTGGGTCCGCGAACGCAACGCGGACATGTCCAACCGGCTCGGGGGCGAGCTGTTCGACGAGATCGAGAAGCAGGTCAGGGAGGTGCTCGACGCGGAGGACAAGATCCCGCACGTGTCCCAGGTCGGCGAGCACTACTACAACTTCTGGCGTGACGCGCGGCACGTGAAGGGGGTGTGGCGGCGCACGACGCCGTCGTCGTACGCGAACGACCACCCCGAGTGGGAGACGGTCCTCGACCTGGACGCGCTGGCCGAGGAGGAGGGCGAGAGCTGGGTGTGGCACGGCGCGTCCGTGCTGCGCCCCACCCCCGAGCAGCTCGCGGCGGGTGAGCCGTGGCGGCGGGCGCTGGTGGACCTGTCCCCGGGCGGGTCGGACACGGACGTCACGCGGGAGTTCGACCTCGTCGACAAGAGGTTCGTGCCGGCCGAGGAGGGCGGGTTCGTCCGGCCGGCCGCCAAGGGGAGCCTCGGCTGGATCGACGCGGACACCGTGTACCTGTCCACGGACTTCGGCGAGGGCACGACGACGACGTCGGGCTACCCCCGGATCGCGAGGCTGTGGCGGCGCGGCACGCCGATGGCGGAGGCGGTGACCGTGTTCGAGGGGGAGGAGACGGACGTCGTGGTGTCGGCGCGGCGGTCGCGCACGCCGGGGTTCGAGCGCGATCTCGTGGTGCGGGCGCCGTCCTTCTTCACGAGCGAGACCTGGCTGGTGACGGCGGTCGGGACGCCCGAGCAGGAGCTCGTGCGGATCGACGTGCCCGACTCGGCGAACGTCGGGCTGCACCGGGAGTGGCTGCTCGTGCGACTGCGCGACGACTGGGAGACCGACGGCGGGACGTACCGCGCCGGGTCGCTGCTCGCGGCGCCGCTCGACGCGTTCCTGGCCGGGGCGCGGCAGCTCACGGTGCTGTTCGCGCCGACCGCGACGACGTCCCTGGCCGGGACGGCCTGGACGCGCCACCATCTCGTGGTCAACGTCCTCGAGGACGTCACGAACCAGCCGTTCGTGCTGACGCCGCCCGAGGTGCCGGAGGGCCCGGACGGGCCCTCCGCGGTGCTGGGCCGGCCGTGGGCACGCTCGGAGCTGCCGGTGTCGGGCGAGCTGCTGTCGGTGAGCGTGAGCTCGGTCGACGCCGTCGACTCGGACGACGTCTGGGTCACGACCACGGGCTTCCTCACCCCGCCGACGCTGGCGCGCGGCTCCGCCGCCCCGGACGCGGGCCCCGACGGCGGACCGGCCTCGCCGGCGCCGCTCAAGTCGGCCCCGGAGCGGTTCGAGGCCGGCGGCCTCGTCGCGCGGCAGCGGTTCACGACGTCCGACGACGGCACCCGGGTGCCCTACTTCCTCGTGGGCCACGCCGGCGTGCTCGACGGCGACGCCGCCGCCCCGACGCTCCTGTGGGGCTACGGCGGTTTCGAGATCGCACTGCAACCCGCCTACTCGGGGACGATCGGCCGGGCGTGGCTCGAGCGGGGCGGCGTGTACGCGGTCGCGAACATCCGGGGCGGGGGCGAGTACGGCCCGGCCTGGCACCAGGCGGCCCTGCGGGAGAAGCGGCACCGGGCCTACGAGGACTTCGTGGCCGTCGCCCGCGACCTCGTCGCCACCGGGGTCACCGAGCCCGGGCGCCTCGGGATGGAGGGCCGGTCCAACGGCGGCCTGCTCGCCGGGAACATGCTCACGCAGTACCCGGAGCTGTTCGGCGCCGTGATCGTGGGCGTGCCGCTGCTGGACATGAAGCGGTACTCCCACCTGCTGGCGGGCGCCTCCTGGAGGGCGGAGTACGGCGACCCGGACACGGACGACTGGGAGTTCCTGCGCGGGTTCTCGCCCTACCACCTGTTCTCCGGGGAGCGGGAGTACCCGCCGGTGCTGTTCACCACGTCGACCAAGGACGACCGCGTGCACCCGGGCCACGCCCGCAAGCTGGCGGCGCTCATGCTCGCGCACGGCAAGGACGTGACCTACTACGAGAACATCGAGGGCGGCCACGGCGGCGCCGCGGACAACGGCCAGGCGGCCTACATGGCGGCCACCCACTGGACGTTCCTGTGGAACCGCCTCACGCCCGCCGGGCGGCCGTGACCGTGGCCTGGCCCAGGACGCGGGTTCCCGCGTAGGCGACGACGGACTGGCCGGCCGCCACGCCGCGGAGCGGCTCGCCGGTCAGCTCGATCTCCATCGTGTCCGACGCCGGTCCCGCGGCCCGGACACGCGCCGGGACCGGAGCGCCGTGGGCGCGGACCTGGACCTCGGCGGCGAACCAGCCGTCGTCGGAGGAGAGGGCGTCGAGCACGCCGTCGAACCAGATCGCCTTCTCCCCCGCGATCCGGTTCACGCTCAGCAGCTCGGCCGGGCCCACCACCACGGTGTTGGTCGAGGTCTGCACGTCGACCACGTAGCGCGCCTTCCCGTCCGCGGCCGGGCGGCCCAGTCCGAGCCCCTTGCGCTGGCCCACCGTGTACGCGTAGGCGCCGTCGTGCTCGCCGACCACCGTGCCCGAGGTGTCGACGATCTCTCCAGGCTTCGAGCCCAGGCGCTCGCGCAGGAAACCGCGGGTGTCGCCGTCGGCCACGAAGCAGATGTCGTAGGAGTCCGGCTTCGCGGAGACCGACAGGCCGCGCTTCGCGGCCTCGGCACGGACCTCGTCCTTGGTCGCGAAGCCGCCGAGCGGGAACATCGCGCGCGCCAGGCGCTGCGGACCCATCACCGCCAGCACGTAGGACTGGTCCTTCGCCGTGTTCGGAGAGCGGTGCAGCTCGCGGGCGACCTCGCCCGCGCCGTCGTCGGACACCTCGATCCGGGCGTAGTGTCCCGTCGCGACGGCGTCGAAGCCGAGGGCGGTCGCCTTGTCGAGCAGCGCCTCGAACTTGATGTGCTCGTTGCAGCGCACGCACGGGTTGGGCGTGCGGCCCGCCTCGTACTCCGACAGGAAGTCGGCCACCACCGTCTCCTCGAACGTCTCGGACAGGTCCCACACGTAGTACGGGATGCCGAGCACGTCGGCGGCGCGGCGGGCGTCCCCGGCGTCCTCGATGGAGCAGCATCCGCGCGAGCCGGTGCGGAACCGGTCGCGGTTGCGCGACAGGGCCATGTGCACGCCGACGACGTCGTGCCCCGCCTCCACCGCGAGCGCCGCGGCGACGGCGGAGTCGACCCCGCCGGACATCGCTGCCAGTACCTTCACGATCGGCCACCTCCGACGAGTCCGGCGGCGCGTGCGCGTTCGACGACCTGCGGCAGGGCGGCGACGAGGCGTGCGACGTCGTCCCGGGTGGAGGTGGTGCCGAGGGAGAATCGCAGGGCTCCGCGCGCGGCGGTCTCGGGGACACCCATGGCGAGCAGGACGTGCGAGGGCTGGGGGACGCCGGCCTGGCAGGCGGATCCGGTGGAGGCCTGGACGCCGGCGGAGTCGAGCAGGTAGAGGAGCGAGTCGCCCTCGGCGCCGGGGAAGGCGAAGTGGGCGTTGCCGGGCAGGCGACCGCCGGGGTCGGCCTGCGGGTCGGGGCCGCAGAGGATGGCGTCGGGGACGGCGTCGCGCACGTGGGCGACGAGTTCGTCGCGGAGGGCGGCGATGCGCGCGGCGTGGGCCTCGCGGCCGGCGACGGCGTCGCGCACGGCGACGGCGAACGCCGCGACGGCGGGGACGTCGAGGGTGCCGGAACGGACGCCGCGCTCCTGGCCGCCGCCGTGCAGGACGGCGTCGAGCGGGAGGTCCCGGCGTGCCAGCAGGGCGCCGACGCCGGCGGGACCGCCGAGCTTGTGGCCGCTGACGGTCATGGCGTCGGCCCCGGACGCGGCGAAGTCGACGGGCAGCTGGCCGACGGCCTGGACGGCGTCGGCGTGGACGGGGATGTCGTGGTGCCGGGCGATCCGGACGACGTCCTGGACGGGCTGGACGGTGCCGACCTCGTTGTTGGCCCACATGACGGAGACGAGCGCGGTCTCGGCGTGGTGCTCGGCGAGTTCGGCGCGCAGGGCGTCGAGGTCGAGGCGGCCCTCGGCGTCGACGGGGAGGAGGATCACCTGGGCGCCGGCATGCCCGGCCAGCCAGAAGGCGGGGTCGAGCACGGCGTGGTGCTCGACGGCGGACACGAGGATGCGGGTGCGGCGCTTGTCCTCGGCGCGGCGGCCCCAGAACATGCCCTTGATCGCGAGGTTGTCGGCCTCGGTGCCGCTCGCGGTGAAGATCACCTCGCTGGGGCGCGCCCCGAGCGCGGCCGCGACGGTCTCGCGGGACTCCTCGACGGTGCGCCGGGCGGCGCGGCCTGCCGAGTGCAGGGACGAGGCGTTGCCGGTGTGGCGCGCGTGCTCGACGAACGCCGCCAGCGCGGCCGAGGTCATCGGCGTGGTGGCGGCGTGGTCGAGGTAGGCGCCGGTGTCCGGCGGCGGCTCGGAGCCGTCGATCGCGAACTCGGCGCCGGGCCCGGCGGCGGGCTCGGTCAGGGAGGCGGTCACGTCCATCAAGTCTACGAACCGACGGAGGGTGCTTTTACTTCCCACCCGTGCGGGGAGCGGGCCGGGCGGCCCGCTCCCCGCACGGTGTCACGGCACGACCGGCGGCGTCACCACCAGCGGCGGCCGCCGTGCTTCTTGTACACCTGGACCGTCGACGGGCGCGGACCGCGCCACGAGCCCACGGGCCCGCGCTCGCCCTCGTCCAGGTAGTCCGGGAAGTAGGACGTCGGCTCCGCGAACGAGCCGTCGTCGCCCGGGTGCTGGACGTTGACGTAGACCATCTTGTCGCGCACGTCGACGAGCGGGCCGCACGCCTCGCCCGAGCGCGGCACCGAGAGGAACTGTTCCACGTTGCCGCGCTCGCGGCCGGTGAGCGTGACCCGGAAGATCCCGTCGCACTTCTGGATCGCGGAGGGCTGGCCGTCCGTGGAGATCCAGAGGTTGCCGTCGGTGTCGAACGCCACGTTGTCGGGGCACGAGATCGGCGAGACCTTGTCGGCCGGGAAGCCCGAGAAGTACGTGGAGTCGTTCACGCTCGGGTCGCCCGCGACGATCAGCAGGTTCCACGCGAACCAGGTCGAGGTCTGGTCGCCCTCGACGATCTCGACGATGTGGCCGTCGCGGTTCGCGTTGCGCGGGTTCATCTCCGTCGCGGCCTCGCGGCCCGCCGAGCCGCGCTGCGAGTTGTTCGTGCAGGCCACGTACACGTTGCCGGTGAACGGGTTCGGCTCGACGTCCTCGGGGCGGTCCATCTTGGTGGCACCGACGCGGTCGGCGGCGATGCGCGTCCAGATGAGGACCTCCTCGACGGACATGCCGTCCACGGCCGACTCGCCGTCGACCACGAGGGGCAGCCACTCGCCGGTGCCGTCGAACGCTCCGTCGGACGGCACGCTGCCGGAGCCGTCGATCTCGCCGGCCGGGGAGTCGCCCTGGAACTTCGCGACGTAGAGGTCGCCCTCGCTCAGGAGCGTCTTGTTGTAGGCGCGCGTCCGGCGGTCGTCGCCGTCGCGCATGCGGTTCTTCGAGACGAACTTGTACACGTACTCGAACCGCTCGTCGTCGCCCATGTAGACCACGACCCGCTTGTCCGGGGCGATGATGACGTTCGCGCCCTCGTGCTTGAACCGGCCCAGGGCGGTGTGCTTGACGGGCGCCGCGGTCGGGTCGTAGGGGTCGAGCTCCACGACCCAGCCGAAGCGGTTCTTCTCGTTCTCGTAGCCGGCGTTCCTCGTGTCGAAGCGCGGGTCGTCGAGCTCCCAGCCGTACCGGGTGGAGCCCGTCTCGATGCCGTAGCGGGCGTCGCGCTCGTCCTCGCCGCTCGTGATGAGGTACCCGTGCCAGTTCTCCTCGCCGGAGAGCACGGTGCCCCACGGCGTCGTGCCGCCGGCGCAGTTGTTCAGCGTGCCGCGCACCTTCGTCCCGGTCGGGTCCTCGACGGTCCTCATCGCGTCGGTCCCGGCCGCCGGGCCGTCGATCGTGAACTCGGTGTCCATGTGGATGCGGCGGTTCTTCGGGGCGACCCGCAGGTAGTCCCACGGCCCGCCCTCGCGCCGGCGCACGACCTCGACCACGGACATGCCGTGCGCAGCCCGCTCGATCGCACGCTTGGTGGCGTCGTCGTACGAGTCGTCGAACATGATGTCGCGGTTGGTGTACTCGTGGTTCGCCACGAGGAGGCCGCGGCGGCCGCGGCGCGTCTCGACCATGGAGCGCAGGTGGCGCGGGTTCGAGGGCAGGATGTCGAGGTAGTCGCAGTTGTAGCCGAACTGGCGGGCCTGCTGCGCGGGCGACTGCCGGGTCACGTCGAAGGCGTGGCCGCCGGGCAGGATCGGGTCGCCCCAGCGGATGATGGTCGACCACTCGTAGCCCTCCGGCACGACGACGTCGTCGACGGTCCAGTCCTGGGTCTCGATGGGGCCGAACGACAGGCCCTTGCCGCGTCCGTACCCGTGGCCCTTGCCGGCGAGCGTGCTCGCCGCGGCCGGCTCGGCGCCGATGGCCTCGGCGCCGATCACGACCGCGCCCGCCGCGACGGCCATGCCGCCGAGCATGACGCGGCGCGACAGGGCCTTGGAGGCGACGTCGCGGAAGTACTCGTTGGCACTCGGGTTGGGCGCCGGGTGCGCGCACTGGTCGGCGCACTTCCAGTAGCAGGTGGCGGCGGCGCGCTTGCCGCGCGCGTAGTGGGGAGTGGTCGCGACGGGCAGCAGCGGGCGCGACTCGGGGGCGATCGTCATCGTGGTGACTCCGGTCTACCGGGGAGGGGGGTCGGTCGTCGCCGACGCTAGGAGCGGGCCGTGACCTCACTTCGTCCGGGTGTGAACGGTCAGGTGAACAGGAGGTGACCTGCGGGCGTGACATCGCTCCAGCCCAGGTCGGCGAGCAGCGCGGCCGCGCCGCGGGATCGCAGGCCTCGTTCGCACACGACGACGACCGGCGCGTCGGGCGGGTGGTCCGCGAGCGCCGGGGGCAGGTCGCCGGCCGCGAGGGCTTCCAGCTCGGCGCGGACGGCAGGGGTTCCGGCGGGAAGGCGCGCGGGCAGGCGCCCGACGTCGACCACGAGCGCGCCGTCGGGCAGGCGCACGGCAAGGTCCCCGTCGGTACCGGCACCGCCATCGGTGGCGTCACTCCGGGGGACGACGACGGTCCGCGGGTCGCGTCGCGGGATGTCGGAGCCCGGGCGGCCGGAATCATCGACGCCGACGGGCCGGGCCGCGCGAGTCCCGTGACCGTCGCCGGACGCCGGGGGTGGCCCCGGACTGGTGAGCGGGATGGTGTCCCAGGCCGAGGTGCGCGCGTCGTAGACGAGGATGCGCCCGAGGGCGACGTCGCCCGTGCCGGTGAGGAGCTTGACCGCCTCGACCGCCATGGCCGAGCCGACGGCGCCGCACGCCGGGCCGAGCACGCCGACGGTCTCGCAGGACTCGCCCTCGGGCGGCTGCGGCCCGAACACGTCCGGGTAGGTGAGGGCGCGCCCGTCCGGGGCGGCGGACCACCACACCGCGACCTGGCCGTCCCAGCCCAGCACGGTCCCCCACACGACGGGCATGCCGAGCGCGGCGGCGGCGGCGGACACGGTGTACCGGGTGGCGAACGTGTCGGAGCCGTCCACGACCAGGTCGTAGCCGGCCAGCAGCTCGCGGGCGTTCGCGGCGTCGAGGCGGAGCCGGTGCTCGGCGAGCTTCAGGCCCGGGCCGCGCAGGGCGCGCAGGGTGTCGGTGGCGGAGGTGGTCTTGGGCCGGCCGGCGTCGTCCACCCCGTGCAGGACCTGCCGCTGCAGGTTCGACGGCGCGACGACGTCGTCGTCCACGATCCCGAGCGTGCCCACGCCGGCGGCGGCCAGGTACTGCAGCACGGGCGATCCGAGTCCGCCGGCGCCGATCACGACGACCCGCGCCCCGGCGAGCCGCGCCTGCGCCTCGGGTCCGAACCCGTCCAGCAGCAGGTGCCGGGCGGCACGGCGGCGCTCGCCGGGCGGCAGCGGCTCCCGGACGGGCACCAGCGGGGGCAGGGACGTCATGGCTCCATTCTGCGTGCTCCACGCCGGCGACCGTGATCGCCGGCGTGACGCTCAGCCCTTGTGCCTGCGGATCTCCTCCGCTGCCTGGGGGAGCACGTCCGCCAGTTCGCCGATGACCGCGAAGTCGCAGATCTCGAAGATCGGGGCCTCCGGGTCGCTGTTCACGGCGACGATGTGCTGCGACGCCTGCATGCCGCCCCGGTGGTGCGGCGCGCCCGAGATGCCCGCGCCGATGTACACGCGCGGCGCGACGGTGACGCCGGTCTGCCCGACGTAGGTGTCCCACCAGCCCTCGAACACCGCGTCGCGGGACGCGCCGACGGCGGCGCCGAGCGCGTCGGCCAGCTCGGTCACGGGGCCGAAGTCGCCGTCGGTCCCGCGCCCGCCGGCGACGACGATCGCCGCCTCCTCCAGCGGGGGCCGGTCGCCCGAGCGGGCCTTCACCTCGCGCGACGCGAGCGTCACGCCCAGCTCCGGCACCTCGACGGGCAGCGGCTCGGTCTGCGTGTTCACGCGCGCCGCGGCCGGGGCGGGGACGACGGCGTTCGCGCGGACGGTCAGCACCGCGACGTCAGTGGTCACCTCGCACGACGTGTCCCACGAGCCGGCGAAGACGCGCTTCGACCCGACGATGCGTCCGTCGTCGCCCTCGGACACGCCCGCGGCGTCGATGATCAGACCGGCGCCCAGCGCGTGGGCGGTGAGGGCGGCCGCCTCCTTCGCCGCGAAGCTGCTCGGCAGCAGGACGACGTCGGCGTCCGCGCGGCGCACCGCCGCGGCCAGCGCGGCGGCGACGACGGCGGGCAGGTGCCGCTCGTCGCCCGTCACGACGCGGCCGGCGGCGTCGGAGAACTCGGCCTGGTGCACGCTCTCGACGCCGTACGCCTCGAGCTGTGCCAGCACCTCGACGCCGACGCCTGCCAGGGCGACGGCCTCGACGGTGCCGAGGCCGCGGGCGATCGTGAAGAGCTCCAGGGCGCTGGTGCGGATCTCGGTGGCCGGGTCGAGCAGGACCAGGACCGTGCGGTTCGTCATCTCGGGTCCCCTCTCAGACCAGGTCGTTCTTGATCAGGTACTGGGCCAGGGCCTTGCCGCCCTCGCCCTTGTCGGTGACGAGCTCCGCCTCGGGCCGCTCGGGCCGCGGGCCCGCGCTCAGCGTGCGCGTGCGGGCGGCGGGTGCGGCGTCGAGCCCGAGGTCCGACGCCGTCCACGCCTCGACCTGCTTGCCGCGCGCGGCCATGATGCGCTTGAAGTTGGGCAGCCGCGGCTGGTTCGCGGTGTCCGTGACCGACAGCACGGCGGGCAGCGGCGCGGAGAGCTCCTCGGTGACGTCGTCGTGCTCGCGGGTCACGGACAGGACGCCGTCGGACACGCCGAGCTTCTTCGCCAGCGTGAGCGCGGGGCGGCCGAGTTCGGTCGCGAGGAGCGTCGGGACCACGGAGCCGAGGCCATCGAGTGCGGCCATGCCGGTGATCACCAGGTCGACGGGGCCCTCGGACTCGAGCTTCCGGACTGCGGCGGCCAGGGCCGCGGCGGTCGCGAAGTAGTCGGCGCCGGCGAGGATGTCGTCGGACACCCGGACACCGCGGTCGACGCCGAGCTGGAACGCCTTGCGCAGCGCGGGGTCGCCGTCGGGCGGCGCGACCGTCAGGGCGACGACCTCGCCCTCGCCGGCCGCCTCGACGAGCTGCAGGGCGGCCTCGATGGCGTTCTCGTCGAGCTCGTTGAGGGTGCCCTCGTCGGGCGTGCGGCGGACGCGACAGTCCTCGAAGCCCCGGTCCGTGTTGATGTCGGGGACGTACTTGACCGTGACGACGATGCGCATGGCAGAACCCTATCCGGGCGGCGTGGGCGGCACGCGCCGGTGGTCGCCACTCGGACGCGCGGTCGGGCGCCGCGCTGTGGTCGGCCCGATGTCGCGAGGTCGGTCCCCCGAGCAACCGATCATGCGACAGGCGGCCGACCGCTCGACGAACGACCGACCGCATCCGCCGTCCAACGTCGCGGTAAGCCTTTTCCCGAAATGCTGGACTTCTCCCCCGCACCCCGTGCATGATGTGTGGCGAGCCGAATGAAACCTTTCAAAGCTGGAGGGTTCTAGTCCGCTCCATCGATGTACTCCCGCAAGCTCAACGACGAGACCGCGAGGTGAACCCACCGTGCCTCCAGCAATCCCGCGCAGATCGCCAGTCCTGCGCGCCGCAGCGCTCGCTGCCGCGCTGTCCCTCCCCCTGGCCGCCGTCACCGCAGCCCCCGCGGCTGCCGCACCGGCCGCCCCCGACTCCGTCCGCGTCGCGCACGCGACCGAGGACTCCCTGACCATACGCTGGAACGAGGTGGACGACGCGACCGGCTACGTGCTGAGCCGCGCGACCAGCCTCGACGGCCCGTGGACCGAGGTCGCGCGCACCGACGAGCGCACCGTCTTCGCCACCGACTCCGGCATCGACACCACCGCGGTCCACTACTACCGTGCCACGGCACTCGGCGCGGACGGCGAGAGCGAGCCCAGCGCCGTCGGCGTCGGCTCCCTGGTCGGGCTGCCCGACGTCGAGCTGCCCGACGGCGGTCTCGTCCTCGACCTCGGCCCCGGCGCGGTCGACGACGGCGCGACCGGCCTGGACGCCACCACCGCCTACACCGCGGGGAACCGCCTCGGCTGGGTCGACCCGTCGGCGGTCACCGGCACGGACCGCGGCACGGACGACGCCCTGCGCACCGACTTCGTCACGGTCGGCGACACGGAGCTCGTGGCCGACCTGCCGAACGGCGACTACACGATCGACGTCGTCGCGGGCGACCCCGCCGGCCCCACGGACATCGCGATCACCGCCGAGCAGATGGCGAAGACGGCGCCCGCCCAGGCGGGAGCCGGCGAGTTCGTCACCGAGTCGTTCCGTATCGCCCTCGTGGACGGCCAGCTCAACCTCGAGTTCGCCGGCGGCGCCGCGAACCTCGCCGGCCTCACGATCACACGCGACGCCGGGCGCGACCCGGGCGCGCTGCCCACCGTCTGGGTCACGGGCGACTCCACCGTCCAGACGTACGACCCGTACTGGGCACCGCAGGCGGGCTGGGGCCAGATGATCGAGCGGTTCCTGTCGGACGACGTCGTCGTCACGAACAAGGCGATCGGCGGGCGCTCCTCGAAGAACTTCATCAGCCAGGGCCGCCTGGACGAGGTCCTGACCCGGATCCGCCCGGGCGACACGCTGTTCGTCCAGTTCGGGCACAACGACAACAGCTACGGCGTCGACGACCGGTACGCCGCCCCCGCCGACTACCGCAACTACCTGCGCACCTACGTGAACGGCGCCCGGCAGCGCGGCGCCGAACCCGTCCTCGTCACGCCCGTTTCCCGGCGCTCCTTCGACCCGGACACCGGCGAGTTCAACGTCTCGTTCCCGCAGTACGTGGAAGCGGCGAGCAGCCTCGCCGCCGAGCTAAACGTGCCGCTGGTCGACCTGTCCGCGAGCAGCCGCGCGTACCTGAACGAGATCGGTCCGGAGGCGGCGAAGTCCGTGTTCCTGCACGTCCCCGCCGGGGTCTACCCGAACCGGCCGAACGGCACGACGGACGACACCCACTTCCAGGAGTACGGCGCGATCCAGATGGCGCGCCTCGTGGCGCAGGGCACCGCGGGCCTGGGCATCCCGCTGTCCGGCGAGGTGGTCGACGTCGAGCCGCCCGCCGAGGTCCCGACCGCGCCGACCGGACTGGCCACCGGCTCCGTGTCGAACTCCAGCATCCGGCTGACCTGGGACGAGACCGCGAACACGGACATCTACCGGGTGTTCCGTCGCGAGAGCGGCACGGCGGACTGGACGCTCGCCACGACCTCCACCGTCCCGCTCGCCGACATCACCGGCCTGGCCGAGGGCACGACCTACGACCTGCACGTCGTGGCCGCGAACGGCCGGGGCGACTCCGCGCCGTCGGACAGCGTCACCGTCGGCACGAAGGCGGCGCTGTACAGGTTCGACCTCCAGCTCGCGGGGAACGAGACGCTCGACGGCTGGACCGCCGTCGACCCGACCACCCTGTACAGCCAGGGTCTCGGGTACGGCTTCACCAGCGACGCCGGGCCGGGCGGACGCGACCGCGGCACCGACTGGGACTACGACCCGAACGCGATGGAACGCGACTTCCTCCTGCCGTCCGCGGACACGCCGTTCGCCGTCGACCTGGCGCCCGGCAGCTACGCCGTGACCGCCTACTGGGGCGACATGCTCGGCACGGCCCGGCTCGGGCTGACCGTCGAGGGCCGCGACCTCGGCTCGTCGAACGCGGGCCGCGGGTCCGTGGCGAGCAAGGTGATCCAGCCGGTCGAGGTCACCGACGGCAGGCTCGACGTCGTTGCCACCGGCTGGCTGAACGGCCTGACGATCACGCCGCTCGAGACCGCGGTCTCGAACCTGGCGGCGGGCGAGGTGACGTTCGACGGCGTGACCGCGTCCGTCCCGCTCACCTGGGACGAGACCGACGACGCCGCGGGCTACCGGGTGTACCGCCGGGCCGACGGCGCGACGGAGCGCGAGGCCGTCGCGGACGTCACCGCCGGGGCGTACACCGACACGACGGCGTACGCGGGGCTCCGCTACGAGTACACGGTGGTGACGCTGGACGGCTCGGGCGCGGAGGGCATCCCGAGCGCGCCGCTCGAGGTCTCCACGGTCGACCCCGGCGTGGCGGTGCCGGCGGCGCCGTCGGGGCTCGCGGTCGGCGAGGTCGGGAAGAACCTGGTGTCGCTGAGCTGGGACGCGACGGACGACGCGGGCTACTACCGGGTGCTGCGCGCCGAGTCGTCGGGCGAGGAGCCCGTCGTCGTCGGCGCGACCACCGGGACCTCGTTCGAGGACACCGGCGTGCTCACGACCGTGCCGTACCACTACACGGTGGTCGCCATGAACGCGGGCGGCGCCTCGGCGTCGTCGGACACGGTGATCTCGCCGGCCGACACCCTGCTGGCGCGGCAGGCCGAGCGGATCGACCGGTCGCCGGTCGCGGTCGCGCTGCCGGACGGCGGCGTCTACGTGGGCTGGCGCATGCTCGGCGACGACCCCGAGGCGATCCGGTTCCACGTCTACCGCGACGGCGAGCGGATCACACGCAGGCCGATCAGCGGCTCCACGAACCTGACCGACGCGCGCGGGACCGCCGACTCGACGTACCGGATCAGCGAGGTGCGGGGCAGGGGCCACGGTCACGGCCACCGGAAGGGCGGGGAGCGCTGGGCCACGCCCGAGTTCACCCCGTGGCACGGCCAGACGCGCGACATCCCGCTGGACAAGCCGTCCGGCGGCGTCACCCCGGCCGGAGAGGAGTACACCTACAGCGCGAACGACGCGTCGGTGGGCGACGTCGACGGCGACGGGCAGTACGAGATCGTCGTCAAGTGGAACCCGTCCAACGCGCACGACAACTCGCACTCGGGCTACACCGGGAACGTCTACCTCGACGCGTACGAGTTCGACGGCACGCGGTTGTGGCGGATCGACCTGGGCCGGAACATCCGGGCCGGCGCCCACTACACGCAGTTCCAGGTGTTCGACTACGACGGCGACGGCCGCGCCGAGCTGATCACCAAGACCGCGGACGGCACCACGGACGCCGCCGGCACCGTGATCGGCGACCCGCGCGCCGACCACCGCAACTCCGAGGGTCGCGTGCTGGCCGGCCCGGAGTTCCTCACGGTGTTCGACGGCGCCACCGGCGTCGCGCTCGACACGATCGACTACGTCCCGCCGCGCGGCGACGTCGCGGACTGGGGCGACGGGTACGGCAACCGCGTGGACCGGTTCCTCGCGGCAACGGCGTACCTCGACGGCGAGCGCCCGTCGGCGGTGTTCTCCCGGGGGTACTACACCCGGACCGTCATCGCCGCCTTCGACTGGGACGGGGAGGAGCTCAGCGAGCGCTGGGTCTTCGACTCGAACGAGGCCGGCGCGGAGTGGGCCGGCCAGGGCAACCACGACATGCACGTGGCCGACGTCGACGGCGACCAGCTCGACGAGATCGTCTTCGGGTCGATGACCGTGGACGACGACGGCACCGGGTTGTACACCACCCGGCTGGGCCACGGCGACGCGATCCACGTGAGCGACCTCGACCCGTCGCGTGACGGCCTCGAGGTGTTCGCCGCGCACGAGTCCATGCGGGACTCGGGCAACCTCGGCGCGACCTTCCGGGACGCGGCCACGGGCGAGGTGCTGTGGTCCGTCCCGGCCGACCGGGACACCGGCCGCGCCGCGGCGGGCGACATCGACCCGCGGTACGACGGTGCCGAGGCGTGGGCGATCGGCGGCGACTACGCGTGGAACTCACGGGTCGGCGAGCTGCGCTCCGTGTCGGGCGAGCTGATCGGCACGGACATCCCGGCCGCCAACTTCCTCACCTGGTGGGACGGCGACCTCTTGCGGGAGATCGGCGACCACGACTACTCGGAGGACATCGCAGCGGGCGTGCCGACCATCGCCAAGTGGGACTGGGAGGCCGGCGAGGAGGTGGAGCTCTACCGGGCCACCGGGACGCTCTCCAGCAACACCACGAAGGGCAACGTGGCGCTCCAGGCCGACCTGTTCGGTGACTGGCGCGAGGAGATCGTCACCCGCACGGAGGACTCGACGGCGCTGCGGATCGCCACCACGGTGGATCCGACCGGTCACCGGCTCCGCACGCTCATGTCCGACCCGATGTACCGCACGGCGGTGGCCTGGCAGAACACGGCGTACAACCAGCCGCCGCACGTGAGCTACCACCTCGGTGAGGGCATGGAGGAGCCCCCGGCCCCGCGCCTCGACTACACGACGAGGGGCGCCCGGGGAGACCGGGTGCGCTGACGGCGCGAGCGGTCAGCCGGCCGGACGGGTCAGGAAGACCTGCACGCTCAGCGCGTCCAGCGTCGTCGTGGCGTCGCAGTGGCGTTCTTCCTCGTCCGGGGGCTCCGGGCGGTCCCAGGCGGAGTCCCAGACCCGGTCCCAGCGCTTCGCGGGGGCCGGGTCGCCGGTGCCCCCGGCCGGGCCCGGCACCGCCGGGAGCGTCGCGACGACGTCGGACAGCCCGCCGTTGATCACGAGCAGGACGTCCGCGTCGTCGTCACCCGGGCCCGAGCGCAGCATCTGCAGCACGCGCCGGCCCGGCGTGTCCCACGCCGCGACGTCCATGGGCTCGCCGCCCTCCGCGAACCACAGCAGATCGGGGTCGGGCTCGTGCGGCCGGGGCGTGCCGAGGAAGAAGGAGTCGGCGCGCAGCGCCGGATGCTCGTGCCGCAGCCTCGCCAGGAAACGACAGGTGGCCAGCAGGTCCTCCCCCGCGGCGTCGAGCTTCCAGGGCACCCAGGACACCTCGTTGTCCTGCACGTACGCGTTGTTGTTGCCACCCTGCGAGCGCCCCGACTCGTCGCCGGCGGTGATCATCGGGGTGCCGGCGCCGAGCAGCAGCATGGCCAGCAGGTTCCGCTGCGAGCGCCGCCGCAGGGGCACGATGGCCTCCCAGTGCTCGGTGGTGGCGTCGTCGCCCTGCGGCGTGTGCCCCTCCAGACCGTGGTTCCAGGACAGGTTGTTGTCGCTGCCGTCACGGTTGTCCTCGCCGTTGGCGTGGTTGCGCTTGTGCTCGTAGGCGACCAGGTCGGCGAGAGTGAAACCGTCGTGGGCGGTCACGTAGTTGACGGACGCCACCGGCCCGCGCACCAGGGGCGGGTCGCCGGGCCCGAAGAGGTCGGCCGATCCGGCGAGCCGGGTCGCCAGCTCCCGCACCCCGCGCATCGGCCCTCCGTGCGAGCCCTGCTTGGGCGCCTCCAGCCAGAATCCCCGGACGGCGTCGCGGAACCGGTCGTTCCATTCGGCCAGCGGCGGCGGGAACTGGCCGGTCTGCCAGCCGCCCGGTCCGACGTCCCACGGTTCGGCCACGAGTTTGAGCCCGGACAGCACGGGGTCCGTCTGCAGCGCGACCAGGAACGGGTGATCGGGGTCGAAGCCGAAGGATCCGCGGGCGAGGGTCACGGCGAGGTCGAACCGGAAGCCGTCCACGCCGACGGTCTCCGCCCAGTAGCGCAGGGAGTCGAGGGCCAGCTGGATGACGCGCGGGCGCCGGTAGTCCAGCGAGTTCCCGGTTCCGGTGACGTCCGCGAGCGCCGCCGGGGAGGCGCCGTCGTGCAGGTAGTAGACGGGGTTGTCGAGGCCGCGCCAGGAGAGGTGGAGCCCGTCGTCACCGCCTTCGCAGGTGTGGTTGTGGACGACGTCGAGCAGCACCTCGATGCCGGCGGTGTGCAGGAGGTGGACCATGCCGCGCACCTCGTCGAGCACGGCCTCGGCGCCCCGCTCGCGCGCCGCGCGGGTGGCGTAGGCGCTGTTGGGCGCGAAGAAGCCGAGGGTGTTGTAGCCCCAGTAGTTCGTCAGTCCCTGGGTGGCGAGCCGGGCCTCGGTGGCGCTGGCGTGGATGGGGAGGAGCTCGAGGGTGGTGACGCCGAGCGACGTGAGGTGCTCGATCGTGGCGGGGTGGGCGACGCCGGCGTAGGTGCCGCGGAGCTCCTCGGGAACCTTCTCGTTGAGCAGGGTGAGGCCACGCACGTGGGCCTCGTAGATGACGGTGTCCGCCCACGGGACGCGGGGCCGGGTGAGCGGCTGGGGCCGCGCGAGCGGGCCGACGACGACGCCGTGCGGGACGTGCGCGATCGAGTCGCGGTCGTCCGGGGGGCCGTAGGGGTCGGCGCGCAAGGCGTCGTCGTCCGGGTCGGCCGGCGATCCGAGCACCTCGGGCGCGTAGACGACCTCGCCGACGAGTCCCCGGGCGTAGGGGTCGACGAGGAGCTTGGCCGGGTTGTACCGCAGGCCGGCCTTCGGGTCCCACGGCCCGTAGGCGCGGAATCCGTAGCGCTGGCCGGGGGCGACGTCGGGCACGTGGGCGTGCCACACGCCGTAGACCGGGCCCTCGAGCTCGACGCGGCGCTCGCGGAATCCACCGGCGTCGTCGACGTCGATGAGGCAGAGGTCCATGGCCGTGGCGTGCGAGGCGAGGACGGCGACGTCGATCCCGCCGTCCGGGGTGACGTGCACGCCGAGGGGCGGCACGTGGCTGCGGTGCCGGGTGGGCTGCTTCAGCGGCCGGACGACGGGCCGCGGCTCGGGGTCCCCGGGGACGCGCTGCGGTGTCACGGTCATGGCCCCATCGTGGCACGTATACCGCTACGCTTCCGGCATGTCTGACGCCGTCTTCAACAGCGGTCCCGCCATCAGCGACGATGCGGTCGCCGCGGACGTCATCGTCGTGGGTGGGGGCCTGTCCGGCCTGGTCACAGCAACGGAGCTGGCCGCGGCCGGGAAACGGGTGGTCGTCGTCGACCAGGAGCCGGCTCGCTCGCTCGGCGGGCAGGCGTGGTGGTCGTTCGGCGGGCTGTTCCTCGTCGGTTCCCCGGAGCAGCGGCGTGTCGGCGTGCGCGACGGCGCCGAGCTCGCGTTCGCGGACTGGCTCGGCGCGGCGCAGTTCGCCGCCGGCGCCGACCGCGGCGAGGGCCCGGACCGGCACGGCTACGCCTGGGCGAAGGGTTTCGTCGAGTTCGCGGCGGGTGAGATGCGCCCCTGGCTGCACGGCAAGGGCGTGCGCTGGTTCCCGCTGGTGCAGTGGGCCGAGCGCGGCGGCTATCCCGTGACGGGCGGGGCCGGCGGGGGCGCCGGGAACGTCGAGCACGGCAACTCGGTGCCCCGCTTCCACGTCACCTGGGGCACGGGCCCCGGCCTCCTGGAGCCGTTCGTCCGCGCGGCTCGCGAGGCGGTCCGCGGCGGCCTGCTCGATCTGCGGTTCCGCCACCGCGTCGTCGAGGTGCTGCGTTCCGGGGGCGCCGTGACGGGCGTGCGCGCGGAGGTCCTGGCCGACGACGACGCCCCGGCCGGAGCGCCGTTCTCGGGACGCGGCACGCCGTCGTCCCGCGAGGTCACGGGCGAGGTGGAGCTGCACGCGCAGGCCGTCGTGATCGCGTCGGGCGGCATCGGCGCGAACCACGAGCTGGCGCGCGCCCGCTGGCCCCGGGAGGCGGGCAGCCTGCCCGCGCGCATGCTGTCCGGGGTGCCCGACTCGACGGACGGGCTCATGCTGGGCGTCGCGCGCGAGGCCGGGGCGGCGCTGGTCCACGAGGACCGTATGTGGCACTACCCGGAGGGCATCGCGAACCACTCCCCCGTCTGGACCGACCACGGCATCCGCATCCTGCCCGGCCCGTCGTCGCTCTGGCTCGACGCCGACGGCGGGCGCCTCCCCGCCCCGCTCTACCCGGGCTTCGACGCGCTGGGCGCGCTGCGGCACCTCACGAGCCGC
The DNA here is from genome assembly GCF_014892515.1 of Myceligenerans pegani. Classification (GTDB taxonomy): domain Bacteria; phylum Actinomycetota; class Actinomycetes; order Actinomycetales; family Cellulomonadaceae; genus Myceligenerans; species Myceligenerans pegani. Next base: position 7,447 of record NZ_JADBGR010000075.1, on the reverse strand, counting down.
GGCGACGACCACTCCTGGTTCGTGCTGAACAAGACGATCATGGAGAAGGAGTTCGCCCTGTCGGGCTCCGAGCAGAACCCGGACCTGACGGGGAAGTCGGTGCCGCAGCTCATCGAGCGCGTGCGCGGCAAGGCGGTGCCCGTGCGGACGTTCGCGGAGAAGTCTCCCGAGTTCGTGTGGGGGGCGACGCCGGCCGAGCTCGCCGCGGGGATGAACGCCCTGGTCGAAGGCACGCCGGGGTCGAAGGGGCGCATCGACGCCGACGCGCTCGCGCGGATCGTCGCCGCCCGCGACGCGCAGGTGCTGTCCGGGCTGGGCAAGGACCCGCAGGTCGTGGCGACGCGGGCGGCGCGGTCGTTCTGGGTGGACCGGCGCATCCGCGTCGCGCCGCCGCGGGCGCTCACCGACCCCGCCGACGGGCCGATGCTCGCCGTGCGGCTGAGCGTGCTGACCCGCAAGACGCTGGGCGGGCTGTGGTGCGATCCGGCCGGGCGCGTGCTGGACCCGTCGGGCGACGTGGTCGAGGGGCTGTGGGCGGTCGGCGAGGCGGCGGGCTTCGGCGGCGGCGGCGTGCACGGGCACCGCGCCCTGGAGGGGACGTTCCTGGGCGGGTGCCTGTTCACGGGGAGGACGACGGGACGGGCGGTGGCGGCGCAGCTGGTCTGAGACCCGCTACCTCTCGTCCACGCCCGCGACCGCGGCCAGGATGAGGACGGAGCCGACGACGCCCGCCGGTCCGAGTCGCTCCCCCAGCACGACGGCCGCGGCGACCGCTGCCGTCACCGGTTCCAGCAGGGTCGCGATCACGGCCGCGCCGCTCCGTGTGGTCCGCAGGCCCGCATAGAACAGCCCGTACGCGAGGGCCATCGTGAACAGGCCCAGATAGACCAGCGTCCCGACCGTCACGGCGTCGCCGGTGACGAACGGCCCGCCACCCGCCAGGGCCGCCGGCACGAGCCCGACGGCACCCGCCGTCGTCGCCACGGTGGTCAGGGCGAGCGGGTCCGCTCCTGCCGTGCCGATCAGGGTGGCGCCCAGTGCCGTGGTCGCCGCGTAGACGACGCCGGCCCCGACGGCCAGCAGCAGGCCGAGCACCGGCCGCTGACCTCCGGCCTCCGCGCCCGGCGCCGCGCTGACCAGCACCAGGCCGGACAGCGCGGCGGCCACCACCAGCACGAGGCGGACGGTGTTCCGGGGCCGGGCGGTCGTCCGCCGTCGGGCACGGACGAGGTCGACGGCGGCGAGGAGGACGGGCGCGAGGCCCAGGCTGACCACGGTGGCGACGGTCACGCCCGCCGTCGCCACCGAGCCGAAGTAGAGCGCCTGGTAGGCGCCCGTCCCCAGCCCGACGACGACGGACCGCACGGGGTGAGCGCGCACCAGGGCGGCGAGCTGCGGCCCGCGGCGCAGCAGGAGCGCCACCGCGACCAGCGCGAGGGCGGCGATCAGCATGCGGTACGCGCTGACCGTGAGGACGGACATCGGCGAGTGGTCGCGGACGACTTCGAGGGCGAGGCCGCCGGTGCCCCAGAGAACTCCGGCGAGGCAGACGCAGAGCAGCCCGATTCGAGAGGATGACATGTGTGCTCCTGGCCGGGATCCGGCCTGGTCCGAGGGGACGGGGAAACGTCGTGGAGCACACCCGACCGCCGGCCCCGTGCGGGGCCGGTCATGGTGCCGCTCCGGTCAGCGGACCGGAGGCGGCAGGATGGAGCGAGTCGGAGTCACGGTCGCTGATGCTAGCAGCGCGGTCGCGGCGCCGGGCGCGATGTCGCCGACGGCGTACGCGGCCGTGCCGCCCGCTGCGCGAGCACCGGTCCATGGCATCGTGGCGTCATGGTCGCCACGGTCGCGTTGCTCTCCGACGTCCACGGAGTGCTGCCCGCTCTGGAGAGGGTGCTACTCGGGCCTCGGGTCGCCGACGCCGAGCTGATCGTCGTCACCGGCGACCACACCTGGGGCCCACAGCCGGCGGAGGTCCTCGACCGGCTCGCGGCGCTCGGCGACCGGGCGCTCCTGCTGCGCGGCAATGCCGACCGGGAGCTCCTGCAGATGTCGCGCGGCCTCGACGTCGGGCTGGCCGACGACCCGCTGTCGGTCTGGGGCGCCGAACAACTGCGTGACGATCACCAGCGGCTGCTCGACGCCATGCCCGAGCAGGCCACGATCGAGATCGACGGGTTCGGACCGGTCCGCTTCTGCCACGCGACGCCGCGCGACGACGAGGAGGTCGTCCTGGTCGACAGCCGGCTCGAACGATGGGACGAGGTGTTCGCCGGGCTGCCCGACGAGGTGCGCACCGTCGTGTGCGGGCACACCCACATGCCGTTCCTCCGCCTGGTCGACGGCCGGCTCGTCGTGAACCCCGGCAGCGTCGGGCTGCCGTACGGCCGCGCCGGGGCGCACTGGGCGGTGCTGTCCGGAGGGGTCGTCTCGATGGGGCGTACCGTCGTCGACCCGGACGAGCTCGTGCGGGAGGTCGTTGCGGGGTCCGGGCTGCCGGGGGTCGCGGAGTGGGTCGAGGAGAACCTGCGTGAACCCGCGAGCGACGTGCAGGCGCTAGGGGCGTTCGGGGCGCGGGACGGGCGGTGAGGTGGTGTCGTTCGGCCCTCTGGACGAGCCCCTACTCGTCCGATGGGCACGTTTCAACTCTTCCAACGGACCAGCGGACGGAAGACGGCGGGGACAGCTGTTGATCCTGTGTTTCGCTCAGCCGAGCGCGGCCACGTCTCCGTCCTCAAAGGTGATCGCCTGCTGGAGGCGCCCGCCGAGGGCGACGGCGTAGCGGGCGAGGACGTCCTGGCCGGAGATCTTGCCGTGCTCGATCTCGGACACACGGCCCTTGGTGACGCCCATATGGTCGGCGACCTGCTGCTGGGTCATGCCGCGGCGCTTCCGTAGGCGGGCCAGGCGGTAGCCGACCGCCTCGGCGAGAAGCCTCTGCTTGCCGCGCTCGACGGCGTCCTCACCCCCGGCCCTGGCAACCAGATCGGCCCGGATGTCCTGCCAACGCGTATAGCTGCTCATGATGTGCCCTCCTGTGCGACTCGATCAGTCGAGTTGTTCCTTGAGGTATTCCTGGACCATCGGGGCGAAGCCGTAGGGCACGTAGTCTTCGAACTGGTCGGGTGTGGCCCAGGCGAGGTCGGCGAGTTCCTCGGTGTCGGCCACGTGGGCGGTGCCGTTGGTGACGTCGCAGGCGACGTAGCCCATGAGTCGTCCGGTCTTGGGGTGGATGCGTTCGCCCAGGAGCTTGACCGCTTCGACGGTGAGGCCGGTCTCCTCGGCTGTCTCGCGGACCGCGGCGTCTTCGAAGGTCTCACCCGGTTCGACCGCGCCAGCGGGGAACTGCCAGGACAGGTCGCCCTCGGACACTCGGCGCTGGACCAGTAGGAGCCTGCCGTCCTGGACGATGATCGCCGCGGCGATGGCGGGCTTGTCGGCGGTCGCGGGCTCAGACATGGGTGCCTCCCAGCACGTCGAGGATCGGTGCGTAGATGCTGCTCTCGGGGACGAACTTGGTCAGGTTCACGATGGGTGCCCAGGTGACGCTGGCGTTCTCCACCACGTCGCGATTGTGCGCCTCTCCGGCCAGGTACTCACAGTGGAAATACTCGCAGTAGACACCTGTGTGCGGGTGTACCCGTGCGCCGATCCGAGCTTTGACCGAGCAGTGAACGTTCGTCTCGGCGAAGGTCTCGCGCACCGCGGTGTCAGCTGGGGCCGCCCCGGGCTTGACGATCCCTGCCGGGAACTGCCAGCGAAGCGTCCCGTCGTCACGCCGCTGCACGAGCAGCACGCTTTCGTCCTGCTGGACGATCGCGATGGCGACGGTGAGTTGTCGCGGGCCCTCGCCGTCCCGGTCGGGCTCGATGGCACGCATCGCCATGCTGAACCGCTCGCGGGCTCCGTCGCCGGCACGTTCCAACGCGGTGTCCAGGATCCGTTGCACGTCGGGCCGGGGGCGGGTCGTCGGGTTCTGATGCCACCCCGCTACTGTGCGCGGCGCGATCCCGAGATGGGCGGCGAAGTCGTCGTTGGACATGCGCAGCGCGGCCTGCAGGCGAGTCGCTCGTTCGCCGGTCCACGCGTCGATCACGGTCACTGCAATCATCCCCTGGGTCGGATTGCACCTGCACTGCATCGGAACTGCATCGCGGCGTCATAGATCGCCCACGTGAACCACAGTTCGCTGGTCACATGCGAAAAAGCCTCAACCGGGTTCCAGCACCCTTGAGCGCTCAGCCCTGCTCCGGGAACACAGTCGAGTGTCCGAGCGTCCGACGGCATCCCCCGTAGCGCAGTTATTACATCACAACGTAGCCGTGATTTACAGACATCACTTGATGAATGTTCATCAGTCCATTTTTGGGAAACGCAGAGAGGAAACCAATGGACGACGTCGTGAGAGAGCTGACGGTCTGGACGGTCGTATACACGGCCATATGCGTCGTCTTGGTGTGGCGGGCTGTGGTCCTGTGGACCCGCTGACCAACCCCACCCCTCGCCCGGTCGCGATCGGCTACGTCTCCTCGCCCGACCCTGCTGCTCTCGACGCCCAACGCGACGCCGTAACCGACCACGCCCGGGCCGAGGGATACGCGCTGGCACACATCCTCGCCGACCGGCTCGACGGCTACACCATCAGCCAGGTCGTCGAGACGGCACGCCTGCATAAGGCCCGGCTCGTGATCGTGCCGGCCGGCGCCACTCTCGCGACCGCCCACGCGCACCTAGCCCACGAGCTTGAGCCCTGCGGCGCGGTCTGCGTGGTCATCGACGACGCTCCCGCCGCGCGAGACGGACCAGACCCGACGCATGCGCCCGCCACAGCCGCGGCCGAACCCGCGACCGCCACATCGCGTCTGACCGACGCGCTGGGACGCCACGTCCGCCCGCACACACCCCGTCACGCAGCTAGCACCGGACAACCCTCGTAGGGACACCCATGAACGACACGACAACCAGCTCCACCGCCACTACCGCTGCCAGCGACAACGCCAGTAGCGTCAGCGCGAAGCCTGCCGAGGAGCCGATGCAGATATCGCTCGACGTGGACGGCACGATCGTGGCCGACGGCACCATCGACGTGCCGCCCGTGACGGCCGACGCGGTCCAAGACGTCCTGGCCGTAGGACATCACATCGTGCTTGCCTCCGGCAGGTCCCTGGTCGGGCTGCTTCCCGTGGCTGCGAGGCTGGGCCTAGTGACCGGCTGGCTCGTGGCCTCCAACGGCGCGGTCACTGCCCGCCTGACCCCACGAGCGCCCGGCGGGTACGAGATCACCAACAAGGCCACCCTCCAGGTGGCACCCGTGGTCGACCTGGTGCGCCAGTTCACGGCCGAGACCGCGATCGCCGTCGAAGAGATCGGCGTCGGCTACCACGTCACCCGGCAGTTCGAGCCGGGTCTCCTCAACGGCCGCCAGACCGTCGTCGCCCACGACCTCCTGCCCGAGGCCACGCCCCGCCTGGTCCTGCACGCCCCCGGCATCACCGACACCCTGCTGCCTCATCTGCGCGCTCTGGACGTGACCGCGACTCCCGCGGGCGAGTCGTGGATCGACATCAGCCCGTCCCTGTTCTCGAAGGGCACTGCGCTCTACCGGGTCCGACGACGCCTGGGCGTGCACCCGGATCGCACTGTCGCGATCGGCGACTCGATCAACGACATCCCGGCCTTCAAGTGGGCCGCGATCGGAGTCGCCATGGGGGACGCGCCCGCGGTCGTGCGTGCAGCCGCCGACATCACCACCGGCACCCTCCAGCAGCACGGCGCCGCCTCAGTGCTGGAGGCCATCGCCGCAGGCAAGCCCGTCACCGAACTCGGCGGCCGCGCCGTCACCGAACTGGCCGACCGCGCCTGAACCCGCACGCGGCCACAACCCGGCCACCGCCGGGCCGACAGCACCTCGAGACCGACAAGGGTCCTCATTCGACACTCCTGGGAGATGATCGGCATGCACAAGGAAATCCGTAAGGTCGTCAAGGAAGCCGAGAAACTCGGGTTCACCATCAAGCGCCTCGACGGCCACACCTGGGGCTGGATCGTGTGCTCTTGCGGCAAGCACACGCAGGTGTTCTCCACCGGGAAGAATCCTGAGGGCGGCGCCCGCCTGATCAAGGCATGGATCGACAAGCACAAGGAGCACGTGTGACCACCACGAAGTTCGAGTTCTCCCTGGTACTCGATCGCGACCCAGACCCTGAGGCTGGTGGGCACCTGGCCGAGGCGGTGCCCTACCTAGCGACGCTCGAGGGCGGACCGGGGACACCGACTCTGGCGAACATCATCATCGAGGCCGACAACTTCCCCGACGCCGTGGCCACCGTGGTGTGGCAGATCGAGGCGGCCGGCTATCTGGTCCTCGGGCTGGAGACGAACGACACCGTCGCGATCGAGGAGATCGCCATCCGTACAGGAAGGCCCGCGGAGTCGGTGCGGCTGCTGGCTGAAGGCGGCAGCGGTTCGGGCGGGTTCCCCCGTCCGGTCTCATCTGGCACCTGGGATCTGTACTCCTGGACGGCCGTGGCGGACTGGTTTACCAAGCACTTCCCCGACCAGGCATTCGACATCGACCGCCAGGCCACCGCCGCCGACCACCTCCTACGTGCTCGCCACCTCACCCGCACCGACTCCCACCGCGCCGCATGGGCACGACTCCTGTCGGTGTGACCAGGACGGCCAGTACTTGGAGCGGGCACGCATGCGAAGCAATGTCAGTGATGGAGTCGGCACCCTACGCGACGGCGTTCGACCGCCATCGTGACGTCGTCGACGCACTGGCCCCGCTTCCTCCAGCGCCCAGATCGCTGAGCGCGGCTGTCCTGTCGGCACCCCACGGTAATCCGCTCAGACGTGGACCCCGGCCGCGTTGTCCTCCTTGACACGGCTCGGCAGTTCGGCCCGCGAGTCCGGGCGGAACAGGCAACGGGCCTCATGGTCCTCGCCGAGGATCCGGAAAGCAGTCTCGCCACGCAGGATGTGCCCCCACGGGCCACGCCGTAGCACCGCGGTCCTGATCCCGAGCGTCTGCGCGGGCCGGATGTCGTTGTCGAGCCAGTCGCCCACGTACAGGATCTCCTCCGCCGGGACGTCGGCCTCCAGGACCAGCGCTCGAAGAACGCGACGTCGGGCTTCTCCGCCTGCCAGGAATCGGAGGTCCCGAGCACATCGCACGGCAGGTCCAGGTCACGCACGATCCCGTCGGCCCGCAAGGTCTGATTGCCCGCGATCCCCACGGTCAAGCCGTGACGATCTTCCAGGGCCAGCCTCCGGGAAGGCTCAGATCAGCACCGCCGTCGTCCGTCCCATCAGGACGACGACGGTTCCCTTCGCGCACTGCTCCAGCAGTGGCGTTGTCGCCTGCGCCGGTCCAGTTCCACGCTTGGATCGAAGTCGACGGCTCGCCGATCGCCGAACCGCCTTCCACCAGCAGCTTCACACC
>NZ_JADBGR010000074.1 GCF_014892515.1 Myceligenerans pegani | reverse complement strand
AGCAGCTTCACACCCCTGCTCACCATCTGACCCTTGGAGCTCACCATCAACGAGAACACCACGCCCGACCTGTGGCTCACCCACGACGGCGTCGGGCTGGGCCCGCTGCGCGCCGACCTGCTGGAGTCGTACTGGCGCTGGGAGAATTCCCTGCCCGTGGTGGCCGGCTACGCCCGCGAGACCCCCGAGTCCCTCACCGAGCGCACCGCCGGGCTCGACCACCAACTTGAAGACACCGAGACCCAGACCCGCTTCACCATCTACCGCCAGGACGACGGCGACGGGTGGCGGCCGGTCGGTATGGCTTCCCTGCATCGACGACCGCTATCGCACCGCGGAGTTCTTCATCTACATCGGCGAGCCGTCCGAGCGTGGCCGCGGCACGGGAACAAGCGCGACGACGATGGTGCTCGACTGGGCCTTCCACATCACCGCCCTGCGGTGTGTCCACCTGTCCGTCATCGCGCAGAACACCGGCGCCATCCGCGCCTACGAGAAGGCCGGCTTCCGCATCGTCGGCACCCGTCGCCGCACCGGCTCCTGGCTGGGCCAGCCCGCCGACGAAGTCATCATGGACGCCGTCCCGGAGGAGTACGAGGGGCCGCGACTGGTCGAAGCAGCAGTGCTCGGCGCTGAACCCGGCGCTCCAAGCTCGCCCTGACCAGTCCGCCACCGTCGCCGTTCACCCCGTCGAGGAGCCCTGTACCTGTTCACCCCGGGAGCTCAGGTCAGCACCGCCGTCTCCCGTTCCATCAGGACGACGACGGCGCCCACCGAGCAGCGTTCGACCAGTTCGGCCGGCCAGTCGCCCTCCAGCGGGACGCGCTGCTCGGGCGGCGGGGCGGTCTCGCGGAGCGGGATCTCCGGCACGCCGCCCGGGGTCCGGCCGTTCGTCTGCCTCGGGCGCCGGTCCCGCAGCGGCTCCGGCCGGTCGAAGAACCAGCCCGTGGGCGCGTTCGAGTCCAGCGCGTCGGCGAGCATCTCCAGGTCGCGCGCCGCGAGCCGCAGCGCGGGCGCCACCCACGCCGCGTTCTGCGTCACCATCGCCTCCGTGCGGCGCGGGTCGCCGTACGCCACACGCGTCCCGTCCCGGAAGGATCCCGCGGCGAGGCCGAGCGCGACGTCGCGCACCGGTGCGCCGGCCACCAGGCCGAGCAGCTCGCCCGCGAGCACGTGCGGCACGTGCGAGACGAGGGCCGCGGCCTCGTCGTGGGCGTCGTCGGTGAGGACGGCGGCCGTCCCGCCGAGCTCCGCGGTGATCAGGCGTAGTACGCCCGCCAGACGGTCGGGATCGGTCGCCTTGCCCGACGTCGGCACGCCGTCCCCGAGGCGCGTGGCCCCCGGGTCGACGGTCACCACCCACCGGATCCCGCGCAGCAGGTCCGGGAACGAGGCGTCGAACCCGCTGTGCTCGGTGCCCGCCATCGGATGCGCGCCGACGTAGCGCCCGGCCAGCCCGGCGTCCCGGATCGCGTCCCGCACCGGACCCTTGACCGAGCCGACGTCGACGACGGTCGGATCCCATCCCGGCGCGTCGTCGAGCGCGGCCGACACCTCGCCGGCCACCACGCGCATGGCCCGCAGCGGCACGGCCAGCACGACCATCGAGGGGTGGTTCCCGCACAGCGTCGCGACGTCGTCGGCGATCTGCATGCCCGCCGCGCGGGCCGCCGTCCGGGCGTCGTCGGACGGGTCGGTCGCGATCACCGGCACGCCGGCGGCGACGAGCGCCCGCGCGAGCGACCCGCCGATCAGCCCGAGGCCGATGATGCCCACCGAGGTCACCACAGCAGCCCCCGGGTGATCTCGGCGGAATCGGCGTCCGCGGTGACGGAGCCGACCGGGACGTGGTCCGGGTCCAGCGTGCCGTCGACGTCGAGGTCCGGGGCGGGGAACACGCCGAGGGTCTTCAAGGAGTCGCCCGCGGCCAGGAGGTCGGCCAGCACGGTGCGCGCGCCGGACTCCCACGCGGCCTCGTCGAGCGTGATGACGAAGACGTACTGGCCCTGCCGCGCCTTCAGCGGGCGCGTGATCAGGCTGGACATGTTGACGCCGGCGCGGGCGAACATGTCGGTGATCCGCGCCAGGACGCCCGGGCCCACCCGGAGGGGGGTCACCGCGAGCATCGTGCGCCACGCCGAGACGCCCCGGGCGCGGGCCGCACCCAGGTGCTCGCGTGCGGCGTCCCGCGGCGCGAGCACGAGGAAGCGGGTGCGCCCGCCCCGGAAGTCCTCGACGGCGCGGGCGTGCGTCTCCAGCCCGTACAGCTCGCCGCAGAGGGACGGCCCGAGGGCGACGGTGTGCGGCCCGGCGTCGCGGCACGCGGCCGCGTTGGACGACGACGGCACCGGGTGCAGCCCGCTCGCCGCGACGAACCCGGCGCACTGCGCCAGGCCGTGCGGGTGGGCGCTCACCTCGCGCAGCTCGCCGTGATCCGGGCGGACGAACGCGTCGAACGAGACGTCGAGCACGACCTCGTCCACGGCCACCACGTCCGGGCTCCCGATCAGCGCGTCCAGCGACGGCACCACGTAGCCCTCCACGGAGCTCTCGATCGCGACGACGCCGACATCGGTGGCGCGGGCCGAGACCGCGTCGTGCACGTCGGCCACCGTGGCGAGCGGGTGGGCGGTTCCGGCCGGCCCTCCGGGCGCCGTCGCGCCCGTCGCGATCGGCCCCGGACCGCCGTCGTCCCCCTTGGCGCGGAGCGCGAGCCACTCGCGGACCGCCTGGTGGGTGAACGTGCCCTCCGGCCCGAGATACGCGGCGCGCAACGCGCGGCTCACAGCTCGCCCGCCCACTGCGGCGCGGCGCGGTCGGGGCCGGGCTCGAACGCCGCACCCGGCAGGACGGCGAGCGTGCGGTGCGCGATGCCGCGCGTGTCCAGTTCGTCGACGAGGGCCGACAGCACCGCCGCCGAGGGGCAGGAGAACGACGTGAAGAACACGTGCGGCCCGGTGACCGACGCCTGGCTGCGCAGGTGCTGCAGGTCGATCCCGGCGTCGGCGATGACGGCGAGGGTGGGCTGCAACGAGCCGCGGTGGTCGTCGTACGGACCGAACGCCAGCCACACCTGGGCGGGCGTCGTGAACTCCGGCACGGCGGCGCGGGACTGGAGCAGGCCGTACCAGACCGGCCCGCGCTCGGCGAGGACGGCGCTGTCCGGCAGTTCGGTGAACCCGGCCGGCACCCGGGACCGCTCCACCACGAGGGAACCGTCCACCCCGGCGAGCGCCACCCGTTCGGCGATCGGCGTGCGGGTAGGGACCAGGCGCGGATGCACGCCGAGCCCCCGCAGCACGCCCGCGCAGTCGCGCAGCCCGGCCTCGTCGACCACGACCTGCCCGCCGGAGCTGCCGCCGGCCGCGACCCAGACCCACTGCGGCTCGATGGACACGGCCGCGGTCACGATCAGCGACGACGCGCCCTCCAGCAGCGCGCGCTCCAGCCCGGGCGAGGGCTGCTCGGGGTGCCCGAGGTGCACGACGGCGGCCAGGTCGGCGATGCTCGCGACGGTGGCCAGGGTGTCGGCCGTGGTACCCAGGTCCAGCAGCTCCACGGGTTCGGTGGACCACCCCTGCGCGCGCGCCGCGAGCAGCGCGTGTGCGGAGGACTCTCGTTCGTCGCGTCCCAGCATGGATCCGAACCTACTGCGCCCGGCGGGCTCGCGCGTCATCTGTCCGCCGCTCGGCGGGCATCGGGAGCAGGACGCGTCGCACGGCCTGGTTCACTGTGTATCCCACGGCGGGTAGAGATCGCGGAGGAGGGGACGGTACGGTCCTCCTGACCGATCCGGATATACCGCTGACCTGGGGGTTTTCGTGAGTGCTGGTGAGTTCCGGCTGTTGGTGACCGGTGGCGGGACGGGTGGTCACACGTATCCGGCCCTGACGACGGTGCGGGCGTTGCAGGCGCGGCTCGCGGCGGAGGGCGTCGTGGTGCGGGTGTTGTGGGCGGGTGCCGCCGGTGGTCTGGAAGAGCGTGTCGCGCAGGCGGAGGGTATCGAGTTCGCGCCGGTGGCGACGGGCAAGATCCGTCGGGCGTCCAATCCGCTGGCGATGCTGAGTGCGGAGAACGTGCGGGACATGGCCCGGGTGCCGGTCGGTGTGGCGCAGGCGCGCGGGGTGGTTTCCGGGTTCCGGCCCGACGTCGTGCTGTCGACGGGCGGGTACGTGGCGGTTCCGATCGGTCTCGCGGCGGCGATGTCGCGGCGGCCTCTGGTGGTGCATGAGCAGACGGTCCGTCTCGGGCTGGCGAATCGTGCGCTGGTGCGCGGGGCGAGCAGGGTGGCCGTGTCCTCGCCCTCCACGCTCGATCTGCTGCCCGAGGGGGTGCGGGAGCGGGCGGTCGTGACGGGGAATCCGGTGCGTGCGGAGGTGCTGTCGGGTGAGGCGATCAAGGCGGTCGATGCGCTCGGTCTCGATTCCTTCGATCCCGGCCTGCCGGTGGTGTACGTGACGGGTGGGGCGCAGGGCGCGGTGCAGATCAACACGTTGATCGCGGAGTCGTTGCCGTGGCTGCTGGGCCGGGCGAACGTGATCCATCAGTGCGGTCCGGCCAGGGTGGAGACGGTGAGCGAGGTGGCGGCCCGGCTCTCGCCGGAGCTGGCGGGTCGGTATCGGGTGCTGGGGTTCGTGGGGGCCGAGCTGCCGGACGTGCTGGCGCTGGCCGACGTGGTGGTGTCTCGTTCGGGAGCGGGCACGATCGCGGAGCTGACCGCCCTGGGCAAGCCCTCGCTGCTGATCCCGCTGGCGTCGTCGGCCGGCAACGAGCAGGCGCACAACGCGCACCGCCTGCGCGACGTCGGCGCGGCGGTCGTTCTCGAGGGCGACATCGCCGCGGCGGATCTCCGGGCCGGGATCGAACCACTGCTGGGCGATGTCGGGCAGCGCGAGCGCATGGCGCACGCCGCCCGGGAACACGGCCGTCCGGACGCCGCCGAACGCCTGGTGGACGTGCTCCTGAACGCGGCCCGGGAGCGGTGACCGGTTACGTGGTGCCGTCACTGGACGCGCTGATCGGGAGCCCGGACGTGGTGGCCGTGGACGAGGTCGTGCTCGACGTCTCGTTCGACGCGTTCGTCCG
>NZ_JADBGR010000073.1 GCF_014892515.1 Myceligenerans pegani | reverse complement strand
AGGAGATCGTCAATCGGATTCGCAGACACTTGGCCGATCGAGAATTCGACCGCCGAGAGACCTTGGCGCAACACAGGGTCCTCGAGCATGACCAGTTCAGCATCTTCTTCCGAATCGCTACCTACATCCGCAGCCCCGAAGAGCCGCGCAGACACGGATCGAAACAAGGGCTCGAGCATGTACCAGCTCGCAGAAGCCATGTCGTAACCCTCAGATGGGCCCCTAACTGCACTGTCGAGACAGATGCAGCAGTCCTGAACAGTGGTGCTCGCACCTTCTTCGGACAGTTCCGACATGACGACCGTTTCGATTGCTGACACTAGTTGGCGAGGAATCGAACTCAATCTCCCACAGGCGAAATCTGCCGCCGCGGCAAGAGATTCCTCGAAAACGCCATCCGAGATCCGGTTCTGGGTTCGAAGCCAATCCGGCCGAGCATCCGCAAGGACGATAGCCGCAGTGAGAAACAGTGCGACCTGACCACGCGTCGGCAACGCTCGGACGTCGCGCGCCAACCGGTCCACGGTATCGCCAAACACACTCATTGGTCCACCTTCACGCCGCGCTCTGCTAGTTGCAATGCGCAGTTATGTTCGTCGGGGCCACAGGGGAATCGCTTATACGTGCCGGCCCGGACAAGGTCCGGAACCTCCTCCAGCAGTTCCTCTTCGGCATGGAGCCCTTCACGGCTCCGCACCCGCGTGTGCCCAGCCGGTCCAATAGTGCTTCGATAGCGCGCGACACAGGTTCACCCAGTTCGACTGGACCAACCACATTTCGTCCGATACGAATATCAACTACCGAAGCATGTTTCCAGGCCGAGACCATCCGAATCCCGTACCGAAGAGCCCTTTATGGTCAAGGCAAACGGAGAATCTTCCCACACGTGAGTCCTCCCCGCGAAGGCGTCAATCAAGCGCGGCCCATGGGTCCGCGACCTCAGTGTCCGGAGTCTCAGAGGAGTGATAGGAGTGGGGATCAAAGTCAGCGTCGTGCCCCGAAAAGTTGCCAGCACCCCAGCGCATGCCTTCAGGATAAGACACGCCACTACGCCAGAATGATCCGATCAGTTGCGCGATGACCTCAATACGTGCACAGTTTCTTGGATCCATCCGGTAAGGCGAATGCGGATCCATCACAACACCTACATCTCCACTGGCCACGCCCAGGGGTCGTGAGACCCAAACACCCGTGCCGAGCCCGACTCCAAATGGGTCGCCGCGATTATTGCTTAGCACGACTGCACCGAAGGAGAGCTTGACGTCGGCTGCGATTCGAGCGACGGCGCTATGATTTGCGGCGGCCATCTCTGTCGCTGAATCCGCTGAGTAGACCCACACATCGTGCGCTCTACCGCAATCCTCTTCGCAAACGCTGAACTGCAAGTCATCACCGGCATGAATCAAAATGGCTTCCGCGGCCCTCGTGCAACACGACTCTGCAGATATCAACCTAACCTCCCACCGCGAAATCACGGGTTCTCTTGAGATCAAGGCCGGCACTGGTGAACCACTGCCGGCGCACGCCACCCTCGATCGGCGACCACACCACGAGTGATCGCCCCTCAGGAATGAGTCTGTGAATGTTGTTCAGACATCCGTACGTCTTGGAGCATGCTCCTCCCGCGTAGTTGATCGCGAGGTTGACAACACTGTCTCTAAATTCGCCAGTTGCCATACCTAGCGCAGCCTGAGGTTCGACATGTGTGGAGATGGGATGGTTTCCTGGACCAGGATGCGGAGCACCGACCGTTCGAAGGCGCGCCGCGATTGTCGCCGTGCCACGGGCTCCAGCACCACTGAAGATTCGCTGCCCAATACTCGTACCGCCTGCTGCGCTAAACACTTGTCCTGTTGTTTGATGCCCACCCAAAGAATCAACGACGCCTTTGGCAAGTGCAGGATCGCAGTTGTGGACGAGGACGCTCGTGGCGTCCGCGTCGATGGTTCCGCCGACGGTGTCCGTGGCCGGTGGGCCGCGGGCAGGGTCGGTGATGACATGGTACGTGTGCAGGCCCGCGACGGTGAGGTTCCAAGCCGGTTCGAACGTGACGTCGTTCTCGATGCCCGCCACGGCGTGCAGGTCGCCGTGGTCGTCGAGGACCTTGTCGCCCTGGTCAAGTTCGTCGGCCCGCTGGAACTCCTGGTCGGTGGCGTTCCAGAACGGGTGGTCCTCCGTGGTGCGGATCGTCTGGCCGTCCTCCAGGCGGAGGGTGATCAGGACGTCGTCGTGCACGTGGGTGGCCTCGACCTCGCGGACGGCCTGCTTGCCGGTTTCGGGGTCGGTGGCGATGACCTTGTCGCCGGGTGTGATGTCTTCGATGGCCTTGATGCTGCCGTCGGCCATGAGCACGCCAGTCGTCCCGGCAAACGAGCAGGCCGTACCGCTCGACAACCGGATTCTCACATCAGCGACCGCAGCTTCGATTCGCAGCTTCGCCCGCCGTGCCGCGGCGGCCGCAGCATTCTTCGCAGCCGCCGCCCTCAGGGCGACAGCACGCGATGCGGCGGCAGCCGCGGCAGAGACACGGCTGGTCACAGCAGAGCTCGCGGACCGGATGACTCCGGATGCCGCGGAGGTGATAGCTGGCGCCGCCCGGCCGATCACCGCTCCGGCGCCGGCGCCGAGGAGGCCGCCTGCCGCGCCGAGTGCGGTGTCGGTGGCGAAGCTCCTCCAGGAGAAGGGCTTCGTCTTCTGGACCTTGCTCTTCCACAGGTTCGTGACCGCACCGCCCACGGCTCCTGCCGCCACGGCACAGCCGATCGATCCGGCTCCGGCGGTCAGGAACATGCATCCGCCGAAGACGACCGCCCCGGCGACGGTGCCGACGATCTCGGCCTGGTACTTCTTGACGAAGCCCCCGACGGCTCCGGCGGCCTTCTTCGCCCCGGACTTGATGCTGCTCCACCAGGACAGACCGGACGGGTCGGAGAAGGTGACCGGACTGTTGCCCGCATACACGTAGGCGTTGAACTGCGCCGGGTTGCCGGCGTCGAGTTGCGGGTCGGTCGAGATGAATCTGCCCAGGCCGGCGTCGTAGTACCTGGCGCCCAGCAGGACCAGGCCGGTCGCGGTGTCTTCGATGCCTCCGGCAGCGGCCAGGAAGCGCCTGTCTCCGGGTAGCCGGTCGTTCCCGGACAGCGTCTCCCCGCTGTCGGGGTCGGTGACCGCGGGAGTTCGGTCCGCGCCGAAGGGGTCGGTGTACAGGCGCGTGACGGCGTCCGCGGTCCAGTTGGTGTTCGGCACTGCGGCGACGGTCGTGCCCTGGTGGTCGGCCACCAGCGACGTCACACCGCCCAGGCCGCGTCCGTCACGCACCGCGACCGTCTGCCCCGCGAACGAGTAGTAGCGCAGCGCTCCCACGGCTCCGGAGCCGTCGACGCGGATCTCCTGACCGCCCAGGAAGACCGTGGTGCCGGATGCGTCGATGCGGACGAGCCGTTCCCCGCCGGGTGTGTACACGTACTCGGCTTCGCCACTCTCGGTCGTGTTCTCGCCCTCGGTCCCTTCACCCGAGGTCGCCACCGTGGACAGGTCACCGCCCGCATCCCAGCCGAGCAATTGGCTGGTGGTCACCAGCCCGTCGCCGTCGGCATCGGCCTCGACCTGTTCGAGGTCGGCCGGGTCGACCGGGTCGGACCGGGTACGCACGGTCTGGTTCCCGGCCGCGTCGTAGGAGTACTCGCCCACGGTCACCTGCGGCGCGGAGCCGATGGTGCCCTCCGGTCCGGTCTGCCGGGTGACACGGGTGACCTGGTGCGGGCCGGCGGCGCCGTGCTCGTACGAGGTCTTGACCACGTCGGTCCCGCCGTCGATCACGTGCTGGACCAGCGAGGTGCGGTTCCCAGCGGCGTCGTACCCGTACTCGTTCCAGTACGGCGCCGCCGAGAAGCCCTGCCCGCCGACCTGGGTCGCGGTCACATCCCCGATCGACGCGGCACAGGTGCCGTCCGCGTCGGTCCAGGCTCCGATCATGCGCCCGAGGCCGTCGTAGTCGAAGCACTGGTTGTCGTCGTTGGCCTGCGGGTTGCCGTTGGCCGCGTCCCCCACGCCTGGAGAGTTGCGGATCGCCGTGACGTTCCCCGACGGGTCGTACTCGAGGGCCATGTCCACGTCACGGGTGTCGTACTGCTCACGCGAGAGCCCGATCCGCTCCAAGCGTCCGGTGCCGTGCTCGTACCCGTAGGTGGCCACCGCGCCGTAAGTGGTGCCCAGGTCCATGGCCTGCGGCCGCCCCTCGGCGGTGAACTGCGAGTCGGCCACGTAGGTGCCCCAGCCGAAACCGCCGCCCATCCAGACGGGCAGGCCGGCGTCGTCGTAGAACGTGGTCACGTGCTCCTTGCCGAGCACCGTGCCGGCGACCGTGCCGTCCTCGGCCAGTTGCGAGACCGGTGGCAGCACCTGTTGCCGCACGGACCCGTCGATGCGGTACTCGGTGGTCGTGGTGAACTCCCGGCCGGCGAGCCCGTTCAGCAGGTCGAGACCGTCGGGCAGCACCACCGTCGACGACGTCGGCCGGTATGCCGGGTCGTACTTGTCCACGCGGGTCGTGTACTCCAGCCCGTCGTGCACGGTCGTGGTGGACGACGCCAGACCCGCCAACGGGGTGCCGTCCGGACCCGGCGTGGTGTCGTACTCCCAGCGGGAGCGCACCTGCCCGGTCCCGTCGGTGGTCCGGGTAGGCCGGCCGAGCCGGTCGTAGGAGTACACCAGCGTGTTCGCGTCGATCACGGCCTGGGTGGTCCCGGTCGTGTTCCCGTTGCCGTTCACGGTCCGGGCGACGTTCCCCGCCCGGTCATAGGACGTGGTGGTGACCCCGGAGTCCGGGTCCGAGGCGCGCACCTGCCGCCCGCCCATGTCGAACGTGTAGGTCCACTGGTCCCCACCCGGGCCGGTCATCGAGGTCATCTGTCCGAACCGGTCGTAGGTGTAGCTCGTCTTCTGGTACGACGACGCCGCCACCGCGCGAGGGTCGAATCCGGGCAGGGTCGAGGGCACGTACCAGTGACCATCGGCCATGTCCGAGTTCACGGTCGGGCGGGACTTGTGCTCCCACAGCGCGGTCGTGCGACCGCGTGCATCGGCCACGGTCGTGCGGGCGGTGCCGCCCTTCGGCGGGACGACGGTCGTGTACTTCCCGTCGTACCGCGTCACGGTCCGCCACCGCTCGTACAGATGGTTGTCCGGGTTGCCGACGTAGAAGATCTCGTCCACCGGCCGGCCCGCGCCGTCGTACGACCACACGGTCGAGCTGTCCGCGATCAGCGTGGGCTGGACCGGTGTGTTCGACACGAGCCCGGTGGCGAACTGCGGGCTGGTCTGCTTCCACGTTCGCCCGGCGGTGTCGTAGAACACCTGGGTGATCTGCCGTCCGCGCGTGGCGGCATCGTCCATCCGCTTCTCGCCGGTGTCCAGCGCCTCGTCCTGCGTCTGGAACACACGCATGAGCCCGTCGTAGAACTCCGCCGACGCGTGCTGCACCGGCTTGTTGTCCGCGTCCGCCCCCAGGGTGCGCGTGAGCACGACGTTGAGCCCGTTGGCGCGGGTGGTGTACTCGTACTCGACCGACGGGACCGACAGGCCCTCGTGCTGCGGGTAGACCACTTCCACCAGGCGCCCGAGGGCGTCGTAGGTGCCACGCGTGGTCTGCCCGTTGGTGTCCGTGGCGGCCTTCAGCTGCCCCGTGACCGCGTTGTACGTCGTCGTGGACGACATGGCCGTCTTCGGACCGGTCCCGTCCGGGTCCGGGCTCGTGGTCACGATCTTCGTGGGGATCGTGCCGGTGGCCGGGGTATATGCGGTGGTGGACGTGCGGCCGGCGACGTCCGTGGTAGAGGTGACTCGCCCGAGGCTGTCGTAGGTGAACTGCTCGAACGTCACGTACCCGTTGCCCGAGCCGTTGCCGAGCGAGCCGGTGGCGCGGTCCAGATCGGGGTCGATGCCGCGGGTGGCGGTCACCTGCCCCTTGGCGTCATAGGTCGCGATCGTGTCGGACAGCACGTCCCCGGGCCGGGACACGCTGCCGGCTTCCACGTCCGCGCAATTCGTGGCGAAGCTCTGGGTGCGCTCGACGAGGGCCACCATGTTCTTCGATTCGAGCGCCTCGGGGATGGTGCCGGTGCCGGTGTGGGCGTAGGAGATCTGGGAGCAGGTCTCGTCCCCCGCCTTGTCCAGGTCGCCGGCGTCCTCGGTCTGCTTGACCTGCGCCTGCGCGTTCAACGTGGTCACCGACTTGGTGCGGGTGGCCACGTCGCCCGCCGCGTCCATGGAGAACCCGTACGCCACGGTGCCGGTCAGTCTCGTGGCCTCCACGTCGTCGATCCCCGTCGCGACGGTGACCGGTGTCTTGGGCACGGTGACCGTGGTGGAGATCGCGTCCTGGTCACTGTCACCGTTGTGATCGGTGACCTCGACGACCTGCCCGGCCAGGGCCTCGTGGTCGGTGACCGTGTACCGGTGCCCGGCAGGGCCGACATCAAAGCTCTCGGCGTCCACACCGCGCAGGTAGCGGGTAGTGGTGGAACTGGCCTGGGAACCGGTGCCCTCGGTGACCACCACGGTGCGGAAGCCCCGGAACTCGGACCACGTGACGTCCTTCGGGTCGGTCAGGGGCCCGGTCGGCTTGACCCACTTCGCGCCGCCGTCGTACCGGTATCGGGTGGTCACGTCCTCCGACCCGGTCACGATTCCCCCGCCACCGGCGGTCGGTGAGGCGCCGGACTGGGTGACGCTGGTGACCACGTACTTGTGGAACCAGTCGATCGGCAGGTCATCGCCCCGCCATTCGACGGGGAAACACAGGCGCGCGTTGTCACGCTTGGCCGCGTCCGTGTCGGCCGGCACGTCCCCCGGGGCGCACTCGGTGCGGTAGTTCGGATTGACCACGCCGCCGGACTCGGTCCGGACACCCGCCACGCGGGGCCGGTACATCGGCGGCAGCCCGTCGGTGCCCGTGTCCACGCGGTTCGGCAGCAGGTCGAAGGCGAACACGACCTTGTTGTTCGACAGGTCGTCGCCCGTGGCGGTGGTGCCGCCGTGGCCGGTGTGCTGGATCGAGCGCAGCCACAGCACCTTCCCGGCCCCGTCGCCGAGGGAACCGTCGCCGGGCGAGAGGAAGGACTGGTTCAGCCGCCAGGAGTCCACCGGCTTGTAGGAGGTACCGTCGTGCACGCGCGTGGTCACCCGCGCCAGCCGGTACAGGGTGTAGAAGGACGGCGAGATCGCGTCGATCCCGCACTCCGACGCGCTCTTGTAGCAGACCAGGTCACCGGGCACGTCCGGCCACGCAGACAGGTTCTGCTTGACGCGGCCGGCGTCGCAGTTCACGCCCTCGCCGGGCACGCATCGGGTGGAGTGCTCCAGGTCGACGCGCACCGGTGCGGGGCCGCTGCCCTCGCTGTCCGAACGGGTGCCGTACAGGATGCGCTTGAGGAACCCGCCGGCCGTGTACGTCGACGTTCCCTCGGACAGGTTGTGCCCGTACTTGCGCGTCTCGGTCGAGTAGACGTACGTCATCGTGCCGCCCGTCGGCTCGACCACGTGCTCGAGCATCCACCGGTAGGTCTGCCGGCACTTCGACGCCGCGAACCCGCCGTCGCCGGACGCCTTGTAGCACGCCTCCCCCGGGTGGTTGCCGTAGACCGGCATCGTCCACGACGAGCCCGTCTTCAGGCCGTCCGAAGTCCGTTCGCCGCGGCCGAACGTGTACTTCGTCCCGTCCGACGTCGTGACCAGCCAGTACTCACCCTCCTGGTCACCGTTCGTGGCGCCGGTCTTGCGCTCGATCTTCGTGCCGTCGATCTTCTTCGGACGCCACGTGCCATCGGAGGTCTTGACCAGGTCCACGGCCTGCCCGTCCAGCACCATCGTCGCGTTGTCCACCCCGATGCACATGTCACCGGTGGTGCGCGACGCGTTGTTGGGGGTCTGCCCGCTCTGCGCGTCCTGGTCGTCCGCGCACGGCGTGAACTTCCGCTCGATGTACGACTCGGTCAGCGACCAGCCCTCACCCACGGCCCCGGCCTGGTTGTTCGTCGACGCCACCCGTCCGTCCGAGGCCGCCGACGAATACGACAGACTCAGCTCCGGACCCGGCCCTTCCGCCGACGGCATCGTCAGCGGATACGACCACGTGAACGCGCCCGTGTTGCCCGACACGCCCCACGACGCGGCCGGGGCCAGCGACGTCGCACCCCAGTTGCCGCCACCACCCGACGAGCTCGCGGCCACCATCAGGGTCGCAGGCTGCTGCTCGGACACGGCCATGGGCGCCGTCAGGGTCTTGGCGTCGGTGTCGTTGGACACGCCCTCGACCGCCTTCGCCTCACAGACGCCCGAAGCCAGGTCGCCGGCGTCGCAGGCCGACACGTCCACCAGGGTCAGACGCGAGACCCAGTCACCACCGGGGACATCGCCGCCGGCAGCGAACTTCTCGTACGCCACCTGAACCTCGACGACGCCGTCCGCCGCAGCAACCTTCTCCACGGCAGTGGCCTTCTTGCTGCCCGAGGCCTGCTTCTTGCCGGTGGTCTTCTTCCCGGCGTCCACCGCCGCGGCATCGACCCGCACGAGAAGGCCCGGCACCCCACCAGACTTGTCTGGCTTCACGCCGGCCGCCGCGACCCGCACGCCGCCATCAGTGGCCCCGGCTTCGGTGTCCCCCTCGCTCTCGGCCGCGTCGGTGTCACCGGTCACGGTGACCTGGACACCGTCCACCTCGACGCGGGCCTCTCCGGCCGCGAGGTCCGCCGTCGTGGTGGCGACGCCGTCGCCGTCCACCTCCTGCGAGGGCTCATCCTCGGCGCCGGAACCATCGGCCACGTCCGAGGCTGTCTGCTCGCTCGTCCCGGACCTGTCGAGTTCGCTGCTCGCGGCCGCATCCAACTTGCTGCTCGCGACCGCCACGCCTGAATCGGGCTGCGACATCGTCGACATGGCGGTCGCCTCCGCCGGAACGTCCTCGTCCGGCTCGCTCGCCCCCTCCTCACCCGGGTCATCCGCCACCGGCGGCAGTGTCTCGGCAGGCAGTTCCTCCGGCGGAGCCGCCGACGGGTCCGGGGTCGGCTCCCACGCTGCCCCGGTCAGGTCCTGCGTCGCCGCCGGATCCTGCGAACCGAGTTGGGCCAGCACCTCCTCGAAGTTCTCGTTGCGCGCCTCCAGCGCGTCCACCTCGGCTGCCGCGGCCACCTCCAGCGCGACGATCTGCCCCACCGCCGGAGCAGCCGCAGCCGGGTCGACACCGACCAGCACCGTCACCGCAGCCGCGACCACGCTCGCACTTGCCGTCGTCCACCGGCCACGCCTCGCACCCTGCCGCGAGGCCAAACCGCTCCCGCTGTAGTCCTGTCGGCTCACCGCTGCCCCAGCCCTTGTCGTTCCACCCGATGCCCGTCCGTCATGCCTGATCACGGGGCGACTCATGGTGCGACCTCCTGTCCGGAGTTGCCCGGCCAGGTCGGATCGACGTCGTCCACGCCGCCGGCCATCTGGTTCGCCTCCGCGCCCTGGCACAGCCGGCGGATCTTGGCCGCTGCCAGCACCTCGCCGCGGAAGATGCGCACGTTGTCGATCTGACCGTTCCAGTAGTGCGTGAAGGCACCGCCGCTCAGGCCCCGGCCGATCGCGAACTTCCCCGCCGCCTGCGGCAGGTCGCCGACGTAGTCCGCGTCGTACAGCCTCGGCTCGGCCACAGCCGGCTCCTCGGGCGTCCCGACCTCGCACACGTACAGGCGCACCTTGCCCGCGGGCTTGTCGTACTCACCCAGCAGATGCACCCACTCGCCGATCTTTGCCGGCACCGTCGACCTCGCATGCACGATCGAGCTCGCGTCCAACTCGCGGTTGACACCGAACCCCCAGCAGGGATCCACGTCCGGGCAGTAGCGCGGGTTGTACCCGAGCCGGAAGCCGTTGTACTGGGTGCCGTCCTGACTGATCGCCGTGTACCAGCCGGTCGGGCTCGTGTCCTCGTCCAGCCGCACGTGCGCCGACACCACGAACGAGCCGGTCGTGTCGATCACCGGCGCGTCGGTCCACGCCATCTTCGCGGCCCGGGCCACCAGCGCCTCGTCGTCGTCCCGCGCGCCGAACTCCGCGTGCGGGCCCATCGCGAACTGGGTGTCCTCCTTGAAGTTCAGGTCGCCGGCCGGCGCGAACTCGTCACGATCCGGATCCAAGAGTGACGTGTCCGCTCCGCGCGCGTCAGGGTCGTCGAACGTCCACACGCCGTCCTCGCGGGCGGTGGCCACCTTGAATTCGTACTCGGTCTTGGCCGAATGCCCCGCGGCGTCCGCGACCTTCGCGTACAGGAACTTCTCCCCCGCGGCACCCGGCGTGTGGCACACCTGCGTCCTGCGGCTCGAGCCCAGCGTCACCTTGGTCAGGTTGGTCCGCGTCGAGTAGCCCCACCACAACGTGGTCGCGTCCGTGCTCGGGGAGTACACCTCCCAGCACCCCCGCAGTCCCACGCCGCCACGCTCCTGATCCGACTCGTAGAACGCCTGCGCCTCCGGATGATCCCGCAACGGCGTCACGACCGGCGGCTTCGGCGCCGTGTTGTCCACGACGAAATAGCACGCCCTCGTGTCCGAGTACGGCACCACGCGGCCGCCGTCGTCCTTGACCTGCGCGCGCCACCGGTACGTCCGCCCCGAGGTCAGTTCCTCGCCTTCGGGGACCCGCAGCGTGAACTCCGCACCGGTGGAGCCCGGCTTCTTGAACGACTGCCACGCCGACTCGTACGGACGCGTACCCGCCGCGACGTCGATCACCACGAACTGCACCGACACCCGGCTGTCATCGACATCGTCGGCCACCACCCGCATCGTCGGGCGCAGCCAGTTCGAGTAGTCCGGCTCGGCCGAGGTCCCGCACCCGATATTCGAACCGTCCACGATCGTGCGGTGCCCGAACGGCGCCTTCGGCGCACGGTTGTACTCCACCTGGAGCGTCGCGCTATAGGCGTACCGCTTCCAGCCGCGCATGTCCGTCTCCGTCGCGGCCTTCAGTCCCAGCGCCGCCGTGGAGTAGTCCCCACTCGCGATCGTCTTGGCCACGCTCGTCGCGTCCCACTCCGTCGTGTGCGTCCCCCCGCACGCCGAGCTGTAGTACGCGTCCGCGACCTGCGACACCTTCGACTTCCAGCCACCGTTGCCCACATGGTTCGACCACGTCGTACTGGAGGTCGGCTTGGCGATCTTCCACAGCTCGACCGTCCACTTCTCGCACGAGTACGAATGCGTTCCCTTGGCACGGAACGTGGCGCTCACGACGTCGGACGCCTCCATCCGGCCGATGTCCCCCAGCCCCGTGAACCACCACAACAGCCGCTGCACGTTCCCCGACCGCTGACACACCGGCTCGATCGACACGTCGCAGTAGCCCATGCCGGCAGTCCCGCTGAACTTCCAGGCGCTGTTGCTCGACGGCCAAGCCTTCTTGATGTTGGTCCACGCGTTCCTGTTACCCGACAAGGGCGGGTCGATGAAGACAGGGAAGGTCGTGGATTCAGCGGTGAGCATCCCCAGGTCCGCCGACACCGTCGCCGCCGAACCGTCCGGGTCGACCTCGACGTCCATCACGGTCACGGCGTCGCCCGGCATCGGAGCTTCCACCCGCTCGCCGGTCTCCTCAAGACCCGGATTCCCTGCCGGGGCATCCGTCGGCGTCGCTGCCGACGTCGACGTCGACTCGGCGACCCCGCCACCATCTGCGAGCGACCTCGTGGCCGAGCCGGCCTTCTGTGCCTCAGCCGTCGTCCCGGAATCCGACGTATCGGACCCAGCAGCCTGGGGATCCCCTCCGGCGGCCGAGTCCCACTGCAGAGCGATTCCGCCGGAGAACACCGCACTTCCCGCGGAGTCCACCGCGAAGAACGTGCCCTCCACCGGCTGCGGCTCAGGATCCGTGCTGTCCGCTGCCGACGCCGCGGCCGCCGCGGACCTCGCGGCGGCGTCGGAATCGCCGGACGTCTTCTCGACGGCCCCGGCGCCCGAGTCGGTGCCTTCCTCGTGGAGTGGTTCGTCCCAGTCCGCGGTCTCCTCATCGACCGGCTCGATGTCCGTCAGCTCCAGGCCACCGGACGCCTCCACCGTGAACGCCAGCCCCTCCTCGCCCGTCACGTCCAACAGCCGATCGGCCGCGGCCTGGTCGGCCACCCGGACCACGGGCGTCACGCCGGTACCGTCCGGGTGGACACGGACCACCACGTCCACTCCCACCAGTTCCCCGCCGGCATCGTCCAGAGCCGGATACACGACCCGCGAGTCATCGGCCTCGTCAACGACAGGAGTACCCAGACCGAACGGGAGCCCCATCGCCACCCGCAGATCGTCCCGGCCCATCGACACGAGTTCGCCTCCCGAGTCGCCGCCGGTCAGGCCGATCTCGAACACCGGCGCCGCGACCTCCGGCACGCCGGTCGCCTCATCGACCCGGATGCTCGGGTCGGTGTCCTGCCACGAACCATCGATGTCCGTCCGCACCGCACCGGCAGAGGAGTCGGCCAGGACCGTTCCCCGCGGCGTCGCCCACGACGTGTCGTACTCGGTGCGTAGCGCCTCGATCTCGATGTTCTTGTCGCACAACGCGGCCAGTTCGAAGGCCAGCTCCTGCGTTCGTGCAGAATCCACGTCACACCGACCGGCATCGCCCGACAGCGCCGCCACGATCTCGTCCCGCTCCACCACAGCCCAGGCAGTACCCGCCACGAGCGACCCGGCCGTCACCGCCGCGACCGCTGTCCTGGTTCGTGACGCCGTGACCGCGCCGTATGCGGCAGCCATACCGCTGACCACCGCTCCGAGGACACCGCCGACAACACCAGAGCCCCGCACCGAACCAACCGACACCGTGAGCCTCCAGCGGCCGAACGAACTTGACGAAGGCCACCACCTGGACAAACCCGATGCAGACCCGACGGCGGAAGCTATCAGACCCAAAAGGCCGGAAAGGGTGAATAAATGGGCCAGGCCATCTGCGACATGACCGCGGACTTCGGACGTCGCTGCAGGTCAGGGCATTGAACCGACATCATCAGGCGAGAGAGCGACCGCTCAGACTTCACCCTCGGCTCGTTCGCCGACACCGACCGCGTGCCTCTCGATGGGCTGACTCCCTGTCGCCGCAGGACGCGCAGTCGTCCCATCCGTCGTCGGTTGCACCCGCACAAGACGTCGGTCACGAGCGTTGTGGAACCGTCCGCGCGACAGTCGGGGCGGGTCAGGCTCGGCGTGAGTTCACTGGCGTGCCCGCGAGACGCGCCAGGCCACAGCGCCGGGTCACCGTCGACAACGCACGACAGGCACGCACTCGTCGATGCACGCACCGCGGCGCAGGGTTCACCGACGGAAGATCGACATCAGGACGCCGACGACGATCGAGACCAGGAGCATCGAGACCCACGGGATGTAGACACGGACGTCGGTCCGCTCGATGCGGATGTCTCCGGGCAGCCGGCCGAACCACGCGAGTCCACCGCTTCAGGCAAGGACGCCGACGAGGACGACCAGAAGGCCGACGGCGACCAGGACCGGGCCGAGATCACGGCCCATCTCCACTCCCCTCGAAAGCCGCTGCTCCCTCGAAAGCCGCCGCGCGGCATCCACAGCGGGTCGCTGTCAGTCGAGCGGGCCGGTGCTGCCCGCGGACACGAGACTGCGGATGTCCGGCGGGAGCGACTCGCTGACCTTGTCCATGAGTCCTCCGACCACCGCCTCTCCGACGACCTCCAGCACCACCCGGGACCGGTACACGGCGTCCGGCGAGTCCGCTCCGGCGCGCTGGGTGACCCGATCGACGAAGGCGTCGCGGTCGAACTGCTCGCCCGGACCGTGACCGTCCTGGGTGATCGTGCGCCGCAGGTGCTCGCCGATCTCCACGGGGAGCTGAGCGGCGAGATTGCCGGCCAGCCTCTCCGGGAGCCGCTCCCCGAGCGTCTCCAGGGTCGCTCGGGTCGCGCGCTCGGCGTCACCGCGGCTGGCCAGTCGGGCCCTGTCCTGGACCTGCCCGATGAACTCGTCGTGCTGCATGGCATCCACTTCCCTCGTTCCCGCTTCCTCGGATCCTCTCCAGCCTCCGACCAGCCCTGCCGCCACGCAACCTTCCGTGCGGCCGCACCGCCGATGGGCTCCAGCGCGTGGCTACACCTCAGAGCGGTCAGGGCACCGTGTCGAGGTGGGACACCGCGTCGGCGCGGCATCCGTTCGTCACCGAGGCCCTCGTTGAAGGACTGCGACCGTTGATGCCCCATCCTCGTTCGGTCGGCCGCGTCGCCGAGCCAGTATGAGGCGCGTGCTACGAGCCCGACGAGGACACTGGCGACGAGGTCGACCGCGCGACGGCAAGCCGCTTCGCACTCAGTCGATTGCGCTCAGACCGATGTCGATTGTCTCATCTGCCATCAGTTCCAGAGTCATTTCAAAGGAATGGTCGTCGACCTCGTTGGCACAAACGCTGATTCCTTCTTCCGCGCCGTACCGGATATCTTCACACTTCCATCCGCGGGCTGCCAGCACGTCGACCACCGCGGCGACTCGTTCGGCATCAGGTGGGCTGATCACGACGTACGGTTTTCCGTCGCCGGAATCATCGCAGTACACGTCGGACACTTTCTCCGAGCCCAGAGCCGACCTCACTGATGCCGCCTCAGCCTGAAGGGCAGCGCTATCCTCACTGTCACACCGGCTCCCGAAGAATCCCATCGTACGACCAACCACGCCGAGCGCTTGGACAGCAAAGACCAGGACCACGATCACCGTTATCGCTATGAGCGATAGCGGCAACGTTCGCCTCTTCGCCCGGCCCGGAATGTGCAGAGCCCCGTCCGTACCGAAAGCGTCCATGCCCGATCCTGACGATCGTCCCATGCTCACCAACCTCTTCGCGCGAGTGTGCGGTTCTTCCAGAGCTTTTTACTCATTTTCCGAAGACGCCGAGCCAGTATGCACGAACTGCCGTGTGCCGGCGTTCGTCGCGGTGGCCACGCTGTAAACCGGCCCGCGGCCGAGCAGCCCGCGCCCGGTACGACCTTGAGCAGATTCGCGAGCGGCCGCTGCCCGGTGCCGGGTCGTGCCGGTGGCGAGGTGCTCCGTGGCAACAGCCGTCAGATCGGGTGCGGTGTGGCGTTCGAGGTGCGCGGACGTGGTACGCGAAGCCGCGCACGGCCCAGGTTCGCGACGTCATCCGGCATCCCGATGCGCACGTCGGCAACCCCGACATCGCTGCTGGGATGAACACCTCTGGTCCCTGCGATCCCGAGTTCGATGACATGCTCCCGGTGGAGCCGCGGATTCCCGAGATCGAGAGTCTGATCGAGCGTGCCGACGACCGCGACGTGTCCTACGTCCGCGACCTCGGCCTCATCGCCGCCGACGACCCCGTCCGCCCCGCCAACCCTATCTACTGGAAAGTCCTGCACCGCGCACTCTCGGCTCGCGCCGAAGGCCGGGTGCGTGACACCCGCGCGACGACGTCCGCAGCGACGGCACGTTCGACCACCCCAGGTTCCTCGACCCTGAGTTCCGCGTCTCGGTGTGACTTCCGGTCCCGACCTTGGAGTCGAAGTCCCCGACCTGGCGGGCCGGGGTTCGCCGGCGGCGGCAGCGCCCGCGTGGACCACTGACCCCGGACACCGGCAGCGGTCGGCCCGTCGTCGAGTGCTCGGCGGCGGACCGACCGCAGGGGCTCAGCGCGTCAGGCGTGCTCTCGGTGGCGTGGCCCTGGAGGGCCGCACGGTCGATGACCTCCGGAGCGTGGCTGCGTCTCAGAGCGGTCAGGGCACCGTGTCGAGGTGGGACACCGCGTCGGCGCGGTATCTGTCCACCGCCGCCTGGACCTGTGCCGGGGTCAGGGTCTGATCCTGTGCGTAGTACACGTAGTCGACCTTCTGGTCGTACGCCCGGGGCGTGCCGCTGCCGACCAGTCCGCCGGAGATGATCCAGTGGTTGAAGTTGATCGACATCGGTGTCTCGGGCAGGTACGGCTCGCCGTGGGTGGCGAAGAGCCGACCATCCACGTAGTACCGGATGAGCGACCGGTCCACCGTGATCACCAGGTCGTGCCAGCCGGCAAAGCTGGTGCGCTCCTCGGTGTGCGTGTTGACCGCCTCCCACGGGTCGGGCCGGTAGGTCTCCCACGACGTCGCGTACAGGATGTTCGAGGGCTCGCCCCAGCCCCCGTTGGGCAGGTACTCGAAGTCGAGCTCGCCGTAGTCCGGGTCCATCGGCGCGTCCAGCGGCGTGATGGTGAAGAACGTCTGCACCATGTGGTCGCCGTCGGGGCCCGACCGCGGGGCGTCGCTGAACCGGACCCGGGCGGCGTACGTCCCGTCCGTGAACTTGCGCTGGTGGTAGAGCTCCGACTGCCGCGTCCCCGACGCCGTCCCGTTCGTGCTGGTCTCCAGGTTCATCAGGGTGTTCCCGCCCTCGGTGGGGAACGTGATGTTCTCGGGTGCCCAGACCGCGCCCGGTGCTCCCGGGCCCCCGGCTCCGGACTTCACGGTCCAGCCGCGCTGGGACAGGCGCTGGTCGGTGTGGCCGGTGTAGTCGAAGTCGTCGAAGAGGAGCGGCCCGGGCTCCGGCGGGTCGGTCGGGTCGGTCGGCGGGTCGGTCGGGTCGCCCGGTCCCTCGGCCCCGGGGGCGGTGCCCCAGACGAGCTCCCCGCCCACGCGGGCGGTCACTTTCGGCGACGCGGCGTACGACGTGCGGGCGGCGTCGAACGAGTAGTCGTCGCTCTGGTCGATGCGCTGCCAGTCCGTGCGGTGGAACCGCAGCTGCAAGTGGCTCGTGCTCTCGCCCGGGGCCAGCGTGCCCGCTCCCGGGCGGAACCCGACCTCCAGGTACCGGTCGGCGGCGGCCCCGGGGTCGGCGATCTCCCCGAACGTGCCGGTCACGTTCGCGCAGCCGCGCACGGCCCACGAGCACGCGAACCGGTACTGGGCGCCGACATCCGCGGTGAAGTAGTACCGGAGCGTCACGTCGGCGAGCGCGACGGACGACGAGCCGGTGTTGCGGACCTGGAACCAGGGCTCGACCTGGTCGGCCGTGGGCGAGGTAGCGCTCGTGCGGTACTCGACGACCAGGGGCGGCGGGTCGTCGGCGATGGCGGCCGGAGCCGCCAGCAGCGTAGCGGCGAGCGCGGTGGCCGCCGCCGCGGCCACCGCGATGCGGCGTGCGGCGCTGTGTCTGGGCTTGGTGAACACGATGGACTCCGTTCGTGGGTACCAGCTGGACCGCGTCGGCGCGGTCGAGGTGACGTGCGGTAGAGCGTCGTTGCTGAAGCCAGTGGTCACTTCAAGTGGTCAACCATTGACAACTTGGCATAGTCCACTGGCTACGTCAATAGCCCTTACAATTCCGCGAAGTGCTGCGAAGACGCCGCAGACGGCCGGGTGGTGGCCTACGATGGAGATGACCAGTGGTAAACGTTCGCGGCACCAAGGAGGCACGGTGGAGGAGATCCGACCGGGTCGGACACGCAAGCGCGAACAGGTGCGCGACCGGATCCTCGAACTCGTCGAGTCCAGCCCGGCGGGGCACCCGCTGCCCTCGGAGCGCGACCTGAGCAAGCAGCTCGGCGTCTCCCGTCCCACGCTGCGCTCCGCGGTGGACGAGCTGGTGGCGAGCGGCCTGGTGATCCGCGAGCACGGTCGGGGCATGTTCGTCGCGCGCGACAAGGTCACGCAGGAACTCGTGTCGCACGAGACCACCGCCGACGTCCCGCGGGCCAGCGGCGCCTGGTCCAGCCGCGTCCTCGATCTGACGACGATCTCCGCGGGCCCGCGGATCGGGCGCCGGCTCACGCTCTCGCCATCGGCCCTCGTGGTGCATGTGGCCCGCCTGGTGCTGGTGGACGGCGAACCGATGGCCATCGAGTACCTCTACTTCCCGGCGCACGTCGTGCCGGGGCTGGCGGCGGCCGACGTCGAGTCCGGCGACCTCTACGATCTCCTGCGCGAACGCTACGGCGTGCGCGTCAGCCGGGCGACCCAGTCCATGGAGGCGACCGTCACGAGCGAGGAGGAGGCGTCGATCATGGGCGTGGCTCCGTTCTCCGCGGCCCTCGTCTTCGAGCGACTCACCCTGGACGCGGACGCGCGACCGGTCGAGTACGTGCACTCGATCTACCGCGGGGACCGGTACCGCATCGTGTCCCGCCTTGCGCTCGACGTGCCGCAGAGGGCGTCGTCCGTCGCGGAGGAGCGCCTGCCCGGGACCCACTACCCGGGAATGCCCGGGAGCCTCGCCGGGGCGCGGGCCGCCTACCGCACGAGCGGGGACGTCCAGGCGTCGCAGTGAGCGGACCCGCCCACCGCGAGAGGTCGTCCAGCTCTTGCCGCCACACGGCAGCGACGAGCCGATGCAGCAGCGATGCGGCGCGCCCCCGCCAACCAGGAGCCTAGGCGGCGACGGGCTCGCTGAGTTCGATGATGTTGCCGAGGTTGTCCGCGGTGAACGCGATGCGACGACCGATCGCCTCGGCCGTGATCGGACCGCCGATCAGCTCGACGCCCCGCTCACCCAGGGTGGCGATCACCCGGTCGAGGTCGTCGACGGCCAGGCAGAAGTGGTGCAGGCGAGACGGGTCCATGCTGCCGAAAACGTTCCCGTGCCACGTCTGCCGTGTCGAGGCGCCTCCGGCCATCAGTTCGATCCTGACGCCGTCGCGGGACAGGAACACAAAGGTGAACCCCTGCGTGTCGAAGCGGGACTCGACGGTGAGGCCGAGAGAGTGGGAGTACCAGGCGACCGTGGCCTCGAGGTCCTCGGCGGTCACACTGATGCCGATGTGGTCGTGGGAGATGGTGAACGTCATGGCGACGAGCATGTCCGCTCCCGCGATCGGCAACCAGGGAAGGTTTCTCGGGAGGAAGATCTTTCCCAGCCACGCGGGGCGCGAGCGGTGGAGACTGGTGTCGTGAACGATGCGAACGGCTCTCTCGGTGCCATGTTGCGCACGTGGCGCGATCGTCTCCCGCCGTCCGCCGTGGGTCTGGCGGCCGGGCGTACGCGGCGTGCGACAGGTCTTCGCCGTGAGGAACTGGCCGAACTCGCGGGAATCTCCGTCGACTACGTGATCCGGCTGGAACAGGGCCGTGTCACCACGCCGTCGAGCCAGGTGACGGGCGCGCTGGCCAGGGCTCTGCAGCTCACCGGCGAGGAGCGGGACCACCTCTACCGTCTCGCCGGCCAGCTGCCGCCGTCCGACAAGGAGGTCTCCGATCACCTACCGCCGGGACTCGGTCGCGTGCTGAATCGCCTGGGGGAGCTCACGGCCGTCGCGGTGTTCGCCGCCGACTGGCACCTGATCTGGTGGAACCGGACATGGTCGGCGCTCCTCGGGGACCCGTCGCTGATGCCGGACCACCTGCGCAACTTCGCCCGGGACACGTTCCCGGTCCGCGCGGGCGGCCCGCACCTCTCGCAGTGGGCGACGATCTCGCACGACCAGCGATCGGTCGAGGTGGCCGTCGTGTCCGACCTGCGGCGTGCCACCGGCCGCTTCCCCCGGAGCGGGCGGCTCCACGGGCTCGTCACCGAGCTCGTCGAGGGGAACGAACGCTTCGCCACACTGTGGACGTCCGGCGTCGTCGGCGCCCACAGGGAGGACCGCAAGACGGTGCACCACCCCGCGGTCGGGCCGATCGCGGTGGACTGCGACGTCATCTCCGACGGAGAGGCGGACCGCAAGATCGTCGTCCTCTCCGCCGAGCCGGACAGCCAGGACGAATCCAGGCTGCAGCTCGCCCTCGTCAACGGTGCCGTCACACCGGGAACGGCCCCGACCGGAGCTCCACCACACGTCCGATGAGGTAGGGCACCGGCGTCGACTCACACGGCAGGCGTCGATACGCCCGGGCACCGTAGGCACGGACCGCCACCCGAGACTCCTTGACGACTCATCGAATATTCATTTGCCGGATATTGTGTAGTACAGGGGATACTTCCTATAAAGGGATCGATCGAGTCACGTCCGGAGTGGCTCGACCGACCTTCGGGAGCTGCCCCATGAAGCAACGTCTGTTGCGCGTCGTCGCCGCCCTGGCGGCGACGAGCCTTGCCACGGTCGCGCTGGTGACGTCGGCCACGCCGTCGTACGCCGCCGGCGAGTCCTACGTCGCCCTTGGCGACTCCTATTCCTCGGGCACCGGCACCAGGAGCTACATCGACGACGGCACCCAGTGCTTCCGCTCGACCTACGCCTACGCCAGCCTGACGGCGGCGGCCAAGGGCTACAGCCTCAACTTTCGGGCCTGCTCGGGAGCGGTCGTGGCCGACGTGACGAACAGCCAGCTCGGCGCGCTTAACTCGAGCACGAGGTACGTCACGGTCTCGGTCGGCGGCAACGACGCCGGATTCGCCGACGTGCTCACCGAGTGCGCCCTCCCGGCGTGGGCCAGCGACTGCGCGGGTGCGGTCGCCGCAGCGCGGACGTTCATCTCCAACACCCTCCCGGGCCGGCTCAACGCGCTCTACGCCTCCATCAGGACGAGGGCGCCGGGCGCCAAGGTGGTCGTCGTCGGCTACCCGAAGATCTTCATGGGCGAGGACTGCAACCTGTTGACCTTCTTCAGCCCGGCGGACCAGTCCGCTCTCAACAACGCCGTCGTGCTCATCAACTCGGTCACCTCGACCGCCGCCTCCGCCAAGGGGTTCACCTTCGTCAACCCGGTCAGCCGATTCACCGGCCACGCCGTCTGCGACTCGACCGAGTGGATCAACGGCCTCTCGAACCCCACCCGGGAGTCCTACCACCCCAACCGCCTCGGCCACTCAGGCGGCTACACGCCGCTGGTCGGCGGCGTGCTGACCGGGACGAGCGTCACGGCGACCAGGTCGGTACTCGTCAAGGCCGAGGACCGAGCTGAGCAGCAGGCGAAGCTCCAGCGGAAGTACGCCGCCGCCGACCGCAAGATCACGCCGAAGCTCTTCCGGCCCCCGACCAAGGCCCGTCTCCAGGAGCTGGCGAAGGAAAAGGGCATCGACTTCGACGCGTGGTGGGCGCAGGTGCGGTGAGCAGCTGAGCGATGACACGTCGTCGGCGGACCGACGCGGTCCGCCGACGGCGGACACCCGGCCCCTCTGCCCACCGACATTCTGGCTGTTCACCGCCCGAGACAGGTGCGGGCCGCGCTTCCCCGGCCCGAGGCTTGCGCCGTCAGGCCCTTGACCGGTCGTCCGACGCGACCCGGGCGCGCTGCAGCACGAGCGTCAGGAAGAGACCCGGCACCAGCACGAGCAGCCCGACGACGACCCAGATCCACATCCCCCGCTGTCTCCTTCGCGAAGTTTCCTGCAAGGCGCACCACTGCGGTGTGAACCTACTGCACATCCGCCATGTCGAGTCGATCTCGGCCGGGTCACCACGAGGTTCGCACGTACACCACCGTCTGTCGCAGTTCGCGGTAGCTCCATGAGTCCCCGCTCTGGAGACGTTCCAGCTCCGCGACATCGTGCTCGGTCCAGACGACCCGGTTCGCGGCTCCGGCGACGTCCAGCCACGCGGTCCCGTCGTCCGGTTCGGGTCCGAGCGTGGTCAGGGCGGGCACGGCGACTCCGTCCCGCGGTCCGAGCCGCAGGAAGTAGATGTTCCTGCCGTCGGCCCAGAGGACGCCGTCGTCGAACGCGCCGACCGGCCACGAGGCGTCCTCACGGACGACCGTGGCTTCGCGCGCGTCCGTGTCGAGCGCCACGATCCAGGGGCCCGACTCGAACAGCAGCGTGTCGCCGGACAGGTAGGCGTAGTGGTTCCACGCCGTGCTCTGGTCGAGCCGCACGAGCTCGTGCAGCCCGGCGCCTGCCGAGAGCAGTCCGATCGTGCTGGGCCCGTCGGCAGGACTGCGTGACACCACGACGCCGTCGTCGCCGTCGGAGATGGCGCAGACGTCGGTGACGACGTCGCGGACGAGGTCGGTGCCGGGTGCCTCCAGGTCGACCAGGTCGATGCGCCCCGCGCACCGGTCGGGATCGGCGACGGTCTCGTCCATGACGTGCAAGATCGCCAGGGTTCGCCCTCCCGCGGCGATCTTCCAGACGAGCCGGCCGGGATCCGGCCGGTAGGTCGTGACGGTACGGACCTCACCGTCTGGTCCCTGCGCCTTGACCACGACCGACGCGCTGTCGGAGAACCCTTCGGTCCAGGCGACGTGCGTGTCGGTGAGGACCGGGCTCCCGACCCCGGCAAAGCTCCGGTGCTCGCTCTCGGAACCGGAGTCGGACGCGGCGGTCGTGAGCTGCCAGTGCTCCCAGGTGGGCTCTCCGGCCGACCCGGTGGCTACGGGCCGCGCCAGTGCGGTGACCGGCTCGGAGCCCGGTCCGACGTCGGGCCGCCCCAGCGCGGCGACCAGCGTCCCGTCACGACGGACCCTGAACGGGACGTTGGGGTC
This sequence comes from Myceligenerans pegani, assembly GCF_014892515.1. Classification (GTDB taxonomy): domain Bacteria; phylum Actinomycetota; class Actinomycetes; order Actinomycetales; family Cellulomonadaceae; genus Myceligenerans; species Myceligenerans pegani. Next base: position 13,004 of record NZ_JADBGR010000073.1, on the reverse strand, counting down.
CGCCCCGATGCCGGACCCCACCATGACGTCCGGAGGGCTGCCGAGGCTCACCCTGTGCTCGGGGATGTAGTCGACGCACTCGATCGCCGCGCGAGCGTCTTCGGCATCGAGCGCCTGGACGACCGTGTAGTCGCCGGTCGGGGCGTCTCCGGGGACGGGGATGGTCCTGGTCGCGTCCGGCACGGCGAGATCCGGCCCGGCGCAGGCGGCGGCAGGGACCGCCATCTCCGGGATGTCGAGGTCGCCCAGCCCGACGGCGTCATCCTGCCCGGCCACCGCGTCCTCGTCCGGGACCGGGCCGTCGGTCCGGCTGGTGTCGACCGAGGGCAGGCGGAACGTCTCCACCAGCCAGCGGTGTGCCGGAGCTGTGACCGTGTCCAGCACCGGAACGCCGACCGGACCGTGCACGACCAGGGCGACGAATGCGCACACCGCGACCGCCGCGGCACCGAGCGCAGCCGTGCGGCGGGCCCGGCGTGCCGCCGCGGTCTTGCTGCGAGTCAACGTCTCGCGGCCGTCGAAGACCGGCTCGTCCGCGGTCTCCGGGGCAGCGTCGGTCAGGAGCGAGCGAAGCCGTTCGAGGCCCCGGGAGCTCGCGGCCTTGACGGTACCGATCGATCGCCCGATCTCGCGCGCAACCTGCGCCTCCGGCAGATCGAGGACGTGTCGCAGCACCACGACCCGCCGCTGCTGCGGCGGCAGACTTCCCAGAGCCCGGGCGAGCTCGTCCCGGAGCGCGATCCGTGCGGCGTGGTCGTCCGCGTGTGCGACCGGAAGGTTGTCGTCACCCGGGACATCGGTCAACCGCGTCCGACGCCACGTGTCGGTCCTGAGGTTGACCAGGACCCTCCGCGCGTACGCGCGAGGCGCCCCGGCGCGAGCCGCGTCCCAGCGTCGGTAGACACGCTCGAAGGTGCCCTGGACCAGGTCCTCGGCCAGGACACGCTCGCCGACCAGGAAGAAGGCCGTCCGGAACAGGTACGGACCGTCCGACTCCACGAACGCGACGAACTCCTCGTCGCGTGACCGGCCGCCCACACGGACCTCGACCGGTTTCCCCGAAAGTGTCTCCATGCCCCTACCCACGCGCCGGACCCGTCTCAGGTTGAGACGGTACCGGCGCCGTGATCTCCGCTGCCAAAAAACGCCAAAACATCGATCCCCTCTTGACCCTCCACTTCCTGGATTCTAGGGTCGGAGCGACCCAAATTTGCCAAATCCTTTTGGCACCGTCGTATGGCAAAGGAGCACATGACGATGGCCGAATTGAGCTCGCCCCCGCCGGCTGAAATGCCCCGCAGAGCATTCCTCGTCGTCGGCACCGCCGCACTGGCAGCAGGGTTCGTCACCTCGCCCCCTGCCCGCGCCCACCCGGCGCCGGCAACGCCCGCGGCCACGGTCGCCGAGCCTGCGCCTCCGCGCCCCCACGCGACTCTGCTCGGGGTCCTCTGAGCCTTCATCCACGCCAGTTGATCCACGCCAGTTGATCCACACCAGTTCATCCACACCAGTTCAGACGACAGGACGGGACAACCATGCCTTCGACGATCTACGACGTGACGACCTGGACCATCCCGAGCAGCCCCGGGACGACCGCGGAATCCGACATCGGCGCGATCATCAACAGCATCATCGCCGACATCAAGGCGAATCAGCCGTCACAGGACTCCAAGCCCGGCGCCGTGATCTACATCCCGCCGGGCGACTACTCCCTGAAGACGCGCATCCTGATCGACATCAGCTATCTCCAGATCAAGGGATCGGGACACGGATTCACGTCCTCCAGCATCCGCTACAACGCCGGGGACACGTCCTCCTGGCACGAGATCTGGCCGGGCGGGAGCCGCATCCGGGTCGAGAACACCGACGGGAACTCGGAGGCGATCCTCATCCACCGGGACGGCCTCCCCCGGCTGAGCTCGATCGAGCTGGTGGACTTCTGCCTGGACGGCGTGTCGTTCACCCCTGACCAGAACAGCTACCAGAACGGGAAGATCGGGGTCCGCTCCACCACGCCCACCGACTCGCTCCGGATCACCGGGATGGGGATGGTCTACCTCGAACGAGCCATCGTGGTCATCGAGGCCGACGCACTGCACATCACGGACAACTTCCTGTGTGAATGCGGCAACTGCGTCGAGCTGACCGGCTCCGGGCAGGCGAGCATGGTCAACGACAACCTGATCGGGGCCGGCCCCTCGGGCTTCTCGATCTTCGCCGAGCACCACTTCGGTCTGATCATCTCGGGCAACAACATCTTCCCTCGTGGCAGGAGCTCCGTACACCTCAAGAACGCCACGAACAACATGGTCTCCGCGAACCGCCTGCACGCCTTCTACTCCGGGATGGTCACGATGGAGGGGGCATGCCACAACAACCTCGTCTCGGCGAACCACTTCCTGCGCAACGCGGAGACGTTCCCCGTGTTCCAGAGCACACCGCACCCCGAGGACGACCTGTTCGGCCTGGTCCACGTGCAGGGCTCGGGGAACACCGTGACGTCGAACCACTTCTCGTTCGACGCCCCGGGAAGCGACATCACGCCGTCCGGCGCGAAGCCCACCATGGTGCTCGTGAAGTCCGGCGACAACAACTACATCGCCATGAACCACCACGCCGCGAACGTCGCGGTGAACGCCGTCGTGCTCGACGGCAGCACCACTGACACGAAGGTGCTCGACTGCGGCTCCTCGGCGGAGTTCCAGGCGCTGAGCGGCGCAACGTTCGGATTCCGCGCGACGCCGTAGTCCGCGCAGCCACAACACCGGCCGACCGACAACGATGTCAGTACGGAGTAACATGCCTGTTCAACGCGCGCACAGCAGCCGTGCGATCGTCACGATCGCCCTCGCACTCATCCTCGCCGTACCGGGGCTGGTGGTCTACGCACCAGCAGCCCCGACGGCGACCGCCGGAACCGCGGCGGACTACCCGGAGTACCCCTACGCGGCCACCGACTACACGGAGCCCTTTCGCGGGCAGTTCCATTTCAGCCCGCAGAGCGGCTTCATGAACGACATCAACGCGCCGCTCTACTACCGGGGCGTCTACCACCTCTTCTTCCAGCACAACCCGCACGGCCTGGCATGGGACACGGTCCACTGGGGCCACGCGACGAGCACCGACCTGGTGCACTGGGAGCAACAGCCAATTGCGCTCGAACCGGGAGTCCACCCCGGCAATCTCTGGTCCGGTGCCGGCTGGGTCGACGTGGACAACGTCACGGGCCTGAAAACCGGAGACGACGACCCGATCCTGCTCTTCACGAACACCGAGGGCGTCAGCATCGCGTACTCGACCGACGGTGCGAAGACCTTCCAGATGTACGACGACGGCGCCAAGGTCATCGACAACCCGGTCGAGAGCCGCGACCCGAAGGTGCAGTGGGACCAGGAGCACAACCGCTGGCAGATGGTGACGTTCCAGGCCGGCACCGGAGCCGTGTTCTACACGTCGACCGATCTGCTCGACTGGACCTACCGCGGCACCTATGAGGCGAGCTGGTTCGTCGAGTGTCCCGACCTCTACAAGCTCCCGGTCGACGGTGACTCGTCCCACGAGAAATGGGTTCTGCAGGACGCCAGTGGCGAGTACGTGATCGGCTCCCTCGACGAGTCCGGCGTGTTCGTCTCGGACTGGACGAGCCCGCAGCGCATGGAATGGGGCGTCTCCGGTGCCGCCTTCGCTCCCTCCACCTGGTACGCCCCCCTGACGTTCAACCAGCTCCCCGGCGGGAGGGTGGTGCAGATGGGGTGGCAGCCCAGCAACGCCGGTGTCACCTGGACGGGCAACGCGTCGTTCCCCGTCGATCTGGCGCTGAAGACCTATCCGGAGGGCATCCGGATCACCCGCACCCCGGTACCCGAGATCTCGGCGATTCGCGAGACGACTCAGACGTGGGGACCACGCACCATCACCACCGACGCCTCTACCGACCCGTTCATCGGTGAGTCCGCGGACACGTACGAGATCGACGCGGTGTTCGACGTCGAAGGTGCGACCGCGTCGGAGTTCGGGTTCCGGTTGCACACACGGGCGGACGGATCGAGCGATCGGACCGTCGCCTACTCGCTTGTCGAAGAGACGCTCTACGGGCAGTCGATGCCTCCGATCTCGGATGAGGTGAAGGTTCGGCTCCTCGTCGACAGAGGGCAGCTCGAGGTGTTCGGGAACGACGGCAAGACGGTCGTGAGTGACAACGTCTCGTTCGACTCGTCGGCGGAAAGCCAGGGAATCCAGCTCTACGCCGCGGGTGGCTCGGTCTCGTTGGTCTCGCTGAGCTTCTCGCGCATCGCGTCCACCTGGGAGCCCGCGCCCGCGGGGACGGCTCCCGACCAGGCCGTCGTGTCGACCGGCCGCCAGGACAAGTGCATCGACCGGGACGTCCCCTCCGGCCGGGTGCAGGTCTGGGACTGCCTGGGGAACTCGCAGCAGTCCTGGGAGCTGGACAGTCACGGCAGGCTCTCCACCGGCGGAGTGTGCGCCGAGATTCCGCCCGGCCAGACCTCGAACTTCACTCCGGTGAATGTCGCGGCGTGCACCGGGGAAGCCAACCAGCAGTGGCGACAGGGCAACTTCGGGTCGCTCGTCAATCTGGCGTCGGGGCGTTGTCTGGACATCCCCGAAGCCGACTTCAGCAACGGCCGCCAGCTGCAGATCTACGACTGCGTGGGCACGCGGAACCAGAGCTGGGTCGGCCCGACCTACGTCGCGGGAACTGGCGAGATCCGCTGGGGAACGACGTCCTCATGCATCGATCTCGACACCGCGTCCGGGAGGGTCCAGATCTGGACGTGCAACGGACTCCCTCATCAGCAGTGGCGCCTCAACGCCGACGGCACGCTGACCTCGGGCGGCTCGTGCATGCAACTCGCCGCCGGCGACTACGCCAACGGAAGCCCGATCACGGCGGGACCCTGTGTCTTCGGTGCTGCGCGTCAGCAGTGGAGCCGCACCACGGACGGCGGTATCCGGAACATCGCGTCCGGGCGCTGCGTCGACCTGGACTCCGGTGACACGACGAACGGACGGCAACTGATCGTCTGGGACTGCATCGGTGGCCCGAATCAGTTCTGGACGGGACCGGCCTGATCCGCAGACGGCCCTGGACGGGGTGACGGGACCGGTCCCGTCACCCCGTCCAGGATCGTGCCCGACGACGACGCCGACTCCCACGTCCCCGCACGCGACCGGGAGCGATCGCGCACTCCTACGCCCCGATCGCCGGCGTCGCCCGCACGGCGTTGGCGCTCCGGTCGACAACGAGCTGAGCGTCGGTTCCGGAGTCGAGGACGGTGTTCCGGACCGACGCGGGGTCGACCACGACCGTCGACACGGCAAGGCCGTCCGAGGCATCGGTCGCCAGCAGCGCATCCACCTGGGCCGCGTAGCAGGAGTCGCTCGTCGCGGCACGAACGTCCATGGCGACCACGTGGTTGCTGGAGACGTAGTTACCGGATCCCGCCGCCACGCGGATGATGACGGGCGTCGAGCCCGAGGGCCGGACGGCGTGCGTGTCGACGATCTCCGAGAAGTGGTTGCCGATGATCGAGTTGTTGCTGCCGCTCACGTGCAGAAGTCCGTGAGTGTCCGCCACGCCGTTGCCGATCCCCAGGAAGGGTGTCCAGGGCTCCTGGTCCCGCAGGAAATGGTTGGAGGACACGAGGTTCTCCGAGCTCCCCGACTCCAGGACGACCATTCCGGGGTAGAACGAGTGCAGGCGGTTGTTGCTGACACTCGACCGCGTGACTCCACGGAGACGAACGCTGCTCGCGCCCCGGGGGAAGACGTTGTTGGCGGTGATCAGGAGCCCGCCATGATTCTCCGCGTAGATCGAGTGTCCCTTGAAACCCGCTCCGATCAGGTTGTCGGTGATCTTCGACGCCTGCCCCCAACCACGCAGTTCGACGCAGCTGCCGCATTCGGCGATGAAGTTGTCGTGGACGGAAAGCGCGTCCGCGTCGTGGATGACGAGCGCGTGCTCGAGGTAGACGAATCCCATGCCGTTGATGCGCAACGAGTCGTTGGCGCTCGCGACATGGATGCCCGTCTTGCGGTTGCTGTAGGTGTTCTCCGGCCGCAGCTCCGAGCCATCGGCCTCGAAGTGCAGTCCGTCGATGCAGAAGTTCGAGAACTCGAGCGAGCTGATGCGCGGGCTCCCACCGCGCTCGACATGGAATGCGGCGCCCGTGGACTCGTCCTCACCCTCACCTGCGCCGAGGGGAAGGTCGACGAGGACCCGGCTGCCTCCGGGCCACAGCTCGTGCAGGTCGGGCCACTCGTCCTCGGGAACGTTGAAGCGGATGCTGGAGGACGTGAAGCCGTGTCCCGCGCCCTCGATCCTGAGGAAGCTGATGTCGATCACGACCTGGGTCCGAAGACGGTAGTCCCCCGGCGGAACGTAGATCACCGCGCCGGGCTTTCCCCCGTCATCGCCGTCGGCCACCGCCTGACGTCGCTTGATGTCCGCGATGATGCTGTTGATGACCTCGCCGATGTCCTCGACCGGATTCCCGACCGGCCACGTCGTCACGTCGTACTGGTTGGCGCCTGACACAGGTTCTCCCTCGAGGTGGTGGTGCGGGCCACGGCCGGATGCGCCGGCGGTCACGAGAGCACCCGTCGTTCGACCGGAAGAGCGTCGCTCTCGAGGATCGCGAGCCGCCCGTCGGCCCAGCCGACGGGCTGAGGATCCGTGATCTCCCCCACCCAGCCGCCGTGTCCGTCGTTGTTCCGGAACGCCAGCAGCTGCCACTGTCCGGCACGGTCTTCGACGAGCCGCCCGACGTAGAGGCGCTCGTCGGTGATCCGGTAGGACTCTTCTGTCGTGAACGGTCCGGCGAGAGAGTCCGTCGGAAATGCCCAGACGCCGCCGATCGGATCGCCCACGCGACGTCCGCTCGACAGTTCCGACCCGAGACAGGAGAAGATGCCGACCGGTTGCCCGGCGACGATCACGGTCTGTACCACCTCGAGGTGGCCGAATCCCGCACCCGGGCGCGACAGCGGCGGTCGGACGGTCCACGCCACCAGATCGGGCGACGTCGCGTGGCCGATCACTCCCCTGTCATCGGCATCACCGTCGTTCGCGCGCGCCGTGATCAACATGTGCCACGTGCCGCTCTCGCGGAAGACCCACGGATCACGCCACGCCTGATCGGGCCACTCCCTGGTCTCGGCCGTCTCGTACCACCGGGGATCGGGCTCGAGGACCTGTCGTCCGGGCTCTCGCTGCCAGTCGAAGAGATCGGCCGAGACCACGGAGCTGATGCGCTGCCTCAGCCCGCCTTCGGCGCGGTTGACGGCGGTGTAGAACATCCGCCACATCCCGTCGTCGTCGCGCACGACGGACCCGGTCCAGGTCGCGAGGTCGTCGAACGCCGGTGAGTCGTCGGGGACGACGGCGTCCGCGTGCTCGGTCCAGTGCGTGAGATCCGTCGATGTCGCATGCCCGATGGTCGCCCGCCAGTGTCGCCGATCGGGATCCCGGAGGGCGCGTGACGCCTTGAGGAAGAAGAGATGATAGCGATCCCCGTCATCGGCGATCCAGAAGTCCCATACCCACGACGAGGCAAGGCGAAGCATCCGTGTGTACCTTTCAGTTGGCGTGTGGCGCGGCGACCGAGTCCCGGACGACGAGCGGGCAGTCGAGAATCTTGGGCTCCTCGGCGAGAGGCTTGTGGTCGGCCTCGCCGCGGAGCAGCCGGACGAGGGTGTCGACCGCCCAGGCGCCCATCTCGTAGTGCGGTAGGGCGACCGTCGTCAGGCCAGGAAAGAGATTCGCCGCGATGAGTTCCTGGTTGTCGAACCCGACGATCGAGAGATCCTTCGGAATGCCGAGACCGAGTTCCGTCGCCGCCCGGTAGGCGCCCATCGCCATCCGGTCGTTGTAGCAGAACAGGGCCGTCGGACGATCGGTTCTGCTCAGCATCTCCCGGGCCAGCTCGTATCCGGGAAGCGTCTCCGACGGCGCCGAGGAGACCAGCGATGCGTCGTAGGGGATCTCGTGCTCTTCCAGAACCCGCCGGTACCCCTCGAACCGGCCGTGGGTGGCCGGCACGTCGTCGTCGTTGTTGAGGAAGCCGATCCGGGTGTGCCCCGCGTCGACGAGATGCGTGACCGCGGAGATCGCGCCGCCCACCTCGTCCGGAACGACCGCGGGGATGGTCCCCGCCTTGTCCGTCGAGTCGATGAGGACCGTCGGGAGGTCCTGCAGATTCGGCGGGAGGGACACCTGCCGGTGATACATCGTGGCGTACAGCACCGCGTCGACCTGCCGGTCGATCAGCGCCTGCACGTCGTCCTTGTGCGCGTGGGCCCCGGACGCCCGGTCCGTGTTGATGATGACCAGCGTCAGGTCGTGCTCACGGGCGGCATTCTGCGCACCGAGAATGATCCGCCCCGCGTGCGGGGTGGTCGCGATCTCCTCGCTGAGCAGCCCGACGAGCCCGGAACGGTTCGTGCGCAGGGCCTGCGCCGCACGGTTCGGCCCGTATCCGAGAGTCTTGGCGGCCTCGCGCACGCGCGCCTTCGTCTCCTCGGCGACCCTGGTGTGCGGTGTGTTGTTCAGTACGTGCGAGACGGTCGTCACCGACACGCCGGCCAGCTCGGCGACGTCTCGGATTCCTGCACTTTTCACGGCCACGGTTCTTCCTCCTCGATCAGACCGGTGCGCTCTTTCGCCACGGTGGTCACGGCCCCGATCATGGCCCGCCGGACGCGCGGCCGTGACCCGAACGCCGGCTCCTCGCGTGCGGACTCGCTGGATCCCCGATGCCCTGGATCATCCCTTCACCGCACCGAGGGTGAGGCCGGCGACGATGTGTCGCTGGAGGAAGAGGGTCAGCAGGATGACGGGGATCGAGTAGACCGCGGCGAGCGCCGTCATCCCGCCCCAGTCGAGCCCGAACTGGGTCTGGAAGTTCGCGATCACGACGGGAGTCGTCTGGGCACGCACGGAGGTCAGGAGCAGTGCGAACAGGAACTCGTTCCAGGACGCCAGGAAGGCGAAGATCGCCGTCACGGCCAGGCCGCCGGACACGATCGGCAGGACGACCCGCGTCATCGCCTGCAGGCGGTTGCACCCGTCGATCTGCGCGGCCTCGCCGAGCTCGTCCGGCGCGGCCTCGAAGAAGCTCGCCATCAGCCAGATCGAGAGAGGGAGCGAGATCGTCGTGTGAGCGAGTGCGAGGCCGAACGAGGTGTCCGTCACCCCGAGGTCGCGCATGATGGCGACGAGCGGCGCGCCGACGGCGATGGTCGGCACCATGCGCGTGACCAGTGCGGCGATGACGAACACGCGACCGCTGGGGGTGCGGAACCGGGTGATCGCGTAGGCAGCCGGCACCGCGAGGACCAGTGAGAGCGCGGTCGAGATGACTGCCGTCACCACGCTGTTGATCAGCGCGGCCGGCACTCCTTCGCGGGCGAGCGCGGCGACGTAGTTCTCGAGGGTCCATACCTCGGGGAGCACGCCGGGCGGCACGGCGATGGCGTCGAGCGGCGTCTTGAACGAGGTGAGGAGGAGGTAGACGAACGGGAAGCCGTAGAGGACGATCGTGGCGGCGAGAAGCAGCCAGAGGAGGGTCCGGCTGCGGCCGCGGGTTTCGAGTGGATTCATCGTGCACTGCTTCCTGGACGCCAGATGAGGGTGATCGCGGCGATGGCGACCGCCAGCATCACGATGAGGTAGACGGTGCCCATCGCGCTGGCGAGCCCGGGATCGCCGAATCGGGTCATGGTTCTGTAGATCAGGAGGCTCAGCGTGGTCGTGCTTCCCTGCGGCCCTCCGTCGGTCTGGATGAGGATGATGTCGAATGCTCGGGCGGCGTCGATTCCGCGGACGATCAGGGCGACCGCGATGACGGGTCGCAGCAGCGGGATGATGATGTGGAACAGGATGCGCGGATACCTCGCGCCGTCGATGCGTGCGGCCTCGATCACCTCCCCGGGGATGTTCTGCAGACCGGCGAACAGCACCAGGGTGATGAACGACGTCGTGAGCCAGATGTCGGGGATCGCGACGGAGAACAGTGCGATGTCGGGGTCGCTCAGCCACTGGATCCGATCCGGCCGCGAGAGAATGTTCGCCTCGAAGAGCAGCTGGTTGACGATGCCCAGGTTGTCGATCAGGAGGAAGCGCCACAGGAGGCCTGCGACGACGGGAGCGATCATGAGCGGGTACATGAACACCGTGCGGAACACGGCGGATCGCCGGCCGAGCGCCATGAACAGCAGAGCCACGGCGAGTCCGAGGACGAACTCCATGGCGACGACGAAGAGCGTGTACGCGACGGTGCGCATCGATGCCGACTGGAACGCCTCCGAGGAGAAGGCGGTCGCGTAGTTCGCGAAGCCGACGAATGTCCTCGGTGCGCCCGCGAACGGAGAGATCTCGAAGAAGCTGTCGTAGACGAACCGCGCGAGCGGCCACAGCACGAACATCGCGAGGAAGATCGCTGCCGGCGCCATCAGCATCAGGGCGAACCGGCGATCGCCCCGGTCCTTGCCGCTCGATCGGGTCCGTCCCGGGGCCGGGACGGTGTGCGCCGTCCCGGCCCCGGCGTACGGGGAAGAGGTGTCCACAGGTCAGTACTCCTGAATCCGGATCGCCTACTGGACGATCGCTTCGATCTGCGCCTTCGCGTCCTCGAGCAGCTTGCCGGTGTCGGCGCCCGGCTCGACTGCCTTCTGCAGCATCGGCACGAGCACCGAATCGACGATCTCCTGCCAGTTCTCGGTCGCCGGACGAGGTAGCGACTGCGGGGACTCGAGCGTGGTGACCAGTGCGGGATAGTGCTCGTACCCGGCCACGCCGTCCTTGCTCTCGAAGGCGCTCTTGCGGGCCACGAGACCCAGCGACGTGTCGGCCGAGAGGTCGTTGTGCTCGTACGCGAACCGGATGAAGTCCTTGGCCGCCTCCTGGTTCGTGCCGGTGGCCGGGACCGAGAGGTACCAGGCTCCCGGGACACCGGCGACACCGCCCGATCCGCCGATCATCGGCGCCACGCCGATGTCGTCCTTGACGGGCGAGTCGTCCGGCGTCTGCCGGTAGGCGTGGCCCCAGAACCGCATCATCGCGAGCTGCCCCTGGTAGAAGAGGTTCTGCGATCCCGCCCAGTCGAGCTGGGCAGCGCCGGAGGGGGCGTACGGGAGAAGGCTGACGTAGTAGTCGAGCGCCGCCTTGTGCGCCTCGTCGTCGATCGTCACCTCGTTGGTTCCGGCGTCGAGGACCATGTGCTCCTCACCGGCCTGGGACACGGTGGCCAGCCATTCGGTCTCCACCGCGCCCTTGACGTCGGTGCCGTACAGATCGATCTCGCCGTCACCGTCGGTGTCGCGCGTGAAGAACTCGGCGGCGTCCCGGTACTGCTCCCAGGTGGTGGGCGGAGCAAGGGGGTAGCCGTACTCCTCCTCGAAGTCGGCCTTGTTCGCCGGGTCCTCGAAGAGGTCGGTGCGATAGAAGAGGATCTCCGAGTTCGTCCAGACCGGCATCCCGACGAAGCGGTCGTCGACCTGGGCCTCCGAGACGAGACCACCGAACAGGTCAGCGGTCACGTCATCGGTGAAGAGATCGTCGATCGGGGCGAGCCCGGGGGCGAAGGCGGTCAGCCAGATGGCGTCGAGCGCGGCGACGTCGAAGGACGGCTCTCCCGCCTTCAGCTCCGAGGACACCCGGTCGTAGAGACCGGCGTACGGCAGCTCGACGAGCTTGATCTCCGTGCCCGTCTCCTCCTCGTAGAGGTCGGCGACAGGCTGAAGTTCGGCCTTGCCACCCCCTTCGACCACGACGCTCAGCGTCGTGCTGTCCGAGCCCGTCTCGGGCGCACTCCCGCCTCCCGCGCCGCAGCCGCTCAGCACGAGGGCTACGGCGGCGACCACCGAGGCGGCGGTACGGGCGCGACGGACGCGACCCTCTGCGCACATGCGAAGCTTCATCACTTCGAACTCCATTCGTCATTGAGGAAGAGGCGTATCGGTCGCTGCCCAAACGTCTTGGCAAAACGTCTTGGCACGAGAGTAGCGGCGCGGTTCGCCGCACGCAACCTCCATCACCCCTCGGACGAGAGGGCATGCTGTACCCATGCCGAAGACCTTGCCCTCAGGCCCCACCGTGATCGACGACGACAGCGAGGTGCGCTTCGTCGCCGGGACGGACCAGTTCGCGATCCGCCTCAAGGACGGGCACCTCCACGTGCGCGCCATCGACACCAACGGCAGCGAGGCCCAGCTCGCCGTGATCCCGACGTCGCGCAGCACCGTCAACCTGCAGGTCGAGCACCCCACCGCAACCGGGCCGGTGGACGTGGAAGGGCCGACGCTGCGCTGAGTGCCTCGACCGCCGAGCGCCTGAACCGCTGAGTGCCTCAGCCGCCGAGCGCCTCGACCCAGGCGACGCTCAAGCGCACCTCGTGGCTACCGCTCGTCGTCCTCGCCGCCCGCGACGGCCACCGTGCTCGGAACGTGCTCGACGCCGGGCACGGGGCCGGCAGGTCCCGGCGGCGGGACAGGGGCGTCCGCGATGCGGTGGCCGACCGCGGTGAGGCGGTGGAGGATCAGGGCGACGTCGTCGTCCTCGTCGCCGTCCAGCTCGTCCCCGCACTTGACACAGACCCTGCGGCCGTCCACGCGGCCGGTGCGGTGGTCGAAGGCGGCGTACACCATCAACGCCAGCGCGGGCGCGGCGAGCGCGCGGACGACGGTGGCGCGGCCGGCCTCGTCCAGCTCCAGCTGCTCGACCAGCCGGTCACCGTCCTTCGCCCGCGCCCCCGGCCCGTACCGGGCGAGGTGCTCGGCCAGGTGCTCGGTGCACATGAGGTACCCCGGCTCGGCGGGATGCTCGGCCTCTCCCCACAGGCAACGCTCGACGTCGCCCGGCCCGTGTGCCTGGCAGGCCCGGCAGGTCCACCAGCCCTCGTCGTCGACCGGTTGCCGGTTGACGACGTTGTGGGCACCGCACCGCGGGCACTCGGTGATCTCACTCATGACGCACTCGCCCCCTGTTC
>NZ_JADBGR010000072.1 GCF_014892515.1 Myceligenerans pegani | reverse complement strand
GGGCGCGGTCGATGCCGTCCGGACGCACCGGCGATCCGTGGTCCTGCTTCCGCCAGCGCGCGTACCGCACGACGGCGCCCAGCGCCCACACCGCGTCCTCCGGCGTGGAGAACGCCGGGACCCGCACGTCGCCGCCGGCGGAAGGCGCCGCCCCCGGCGGGGGCCGCGAGCCGGGGCCCTCGTCCCCGGACGCCGGGGCGTCCACGGCCTGCGCGGACCGCGGACCGGCGTCGTCGTCCGGGGCGGACGCCGGGACGTCCGCGGCCGGGTAGGGCGCGCGGAGCACCTCCGGCATCCCGTGCAACCCGAGCATGCTGGCCACCGTGGTGCGGCCGGTCCGGGCCGCCGCGGCGGCGACCGCGCGGGCGATCCCGTCGGAACGCGGCACGACGACGGGGACGTCCACGACGACGACGGCGTCGCAGGCGGCCGGCGCGTACAGGCGGTCCACGGCTCGCGCGACGTCCTCGTCCGACGCGCCGGGCCGCAGCGCGACCGCCTCACGGACGTCCAGACCGGCCGCGCCGCACGCCTCCGACACGAGCGTGAGCAGCGTCGGCGACCCCGCCAGGATGCCCACGCGGTGCCCGCGCGGGAGCGGCTGGTGCGCCGCCACCTGCGCGACGTCCATGAGCTGGTGGGTGTTCTCCGCCCGGATCACGCCCGACTGGGTCAGCACCTCGTCCAGCATCCGGCGCGGCGCCCGCGTGGTACGCACCGCGTGCCCGGGCGGCACCACGTGTCCCGACCGCCCCGCGACCACCACGACCACGGGCTTGCGCGCGGCGAGCCGCCGCGCGATCCGCGAGAACTTGCGCGGGTTGCCGAGCGTCTCGAGGTAGAGGCACACGACGCCGGTGGCCGGGTCGTCCTGCCAGTACTGCATCAGGTCGTTGCCCGACACGTCCGCGCGGTGTCCGGCCGACACCAGCGACGAGACACCCAGGCCGCGGCGCGTCACGGTCTTCGCGAGCGTGACCGCCGCCGGCGCCGACTGGCAGAACAGCCCGACCACGCCGTCCGGCGGGGCGTGCTCCGCGAGCGACGCGCGCAGCCGGGCGCCCGGCGCGTTGGTGATCAGCCCGTACGACGCCGGTCCCACCACGCGCATCCCCGCCGCGTGGGCGACCCGAAGCAGCTCCCGCTGCCGCGCCAGCCCGTCGCGCCCGGTCTCCGCGTACCCGCCCGAGAACACGACGACACCCCGGGCGCCCCGGATCGCCGCGAGCCGCACGGCCTCGATCGCGCGCCCGGGCGGCGCCGCCACGAGCAGGAGGTCGACGTCGCCGACGTCGTCCCAGCCGGTCGCGTAGGTGATCGCCGACGACGACGCCGGGGTGACGGCGGGCACGGACGCGCCGGCCGGCCCGGGTTCGGCGACGCCCAGGACCGTCAGCTCCGTGTCGCCCGGATCGCCGCGGTGCGACTCCACGACCCGGGCCGCCTGGAGTGCTTCCAGCGAGTGGTGCGGGTCCGGCGCGTCGCCGTCGTCGTTCCCGAGGGGGCCGGGGCCCACGAGCAGGACGCGGCGGGCGCCGAGCAGGCCCGCCATGGAGACGGCCTCGGCGCGGTGCTCGCGGTCGGCCATGACCTCGCGGGAGCGGTCGGTGGGGTCGAGGTCGATGCCGACGTGCACGAAGCCGTCGTCGAGGTGCTGCTCGACGGCGTAGCCGGCCTCGCGGAACACGCCGAGCATGGCGCGGTTCTGGGGCAGCACCTCGGCGGCGAACCGCCGGATGCCGCGCTCGCGCGCCGCGTCGGCGAGGTGCTCCAGCAGCACGGACCCGAGGCCGCGCCCCTGCACGGAGTCGGCGATGTTGAACGCGACCTCGGCGGTGCGGGGGCCTTCGCCGGGAACGACGTCGAACCGCGCGACGCCGAGGATCTCCTCGCCGGCTACGGCGTCCGCACCGGCCGCGGCGGCCGGTGCGGACACGACCTCCTCGCCGGGAGCGGGCGGAGCGTTCCCGGCGCGCGCCGGAAAGGCGCCGTCCCCGCGTTCGCCGCCGGGCCGCGACGCGCCCGCCGGCCGGACCGCGACCAGAGCGACCCGGTCGACGTGGTCCACCGTGACGAACTGTCGCAGCATCCGCTCCGGGATCCGGTTCAGCGCGGCGAAGAAACGGTAGTAGGTGGAACGCTCGGACTGGGCCATGTGGAAGCGCTGGAGGGCGTCGGCGTCGTCGGGGCGGATGGGCCGCAGGTGCGTGGTGCTGCCGTCGCGCAGCACGACGTCCGCCTCCCACTCCACCGGGTACGGGACGTCGTGCCGGGGCGGGCCCGCGGCGTCGTCACTCACACGGCAAGGCTAACCGTGGATGTCATCGAACACGTGTAGGTTTGGCCTGTCGCGCAGCCTCTGACCCGGATCGTCCGCGCCACGTCCCTGTTCGTCCCGACCCCGCAGGAGCCCGAAGAAGAATGGCCCGTAAGCCGTCGTCCGCCCCGCTCGACGAGAGCGAGATCCACGAGAAGATCGTCGACATCGACGTCTCGGCGGAGATGGAGTCCTCGTACCTCGAGTACGCGTACTCCGTGATCTACAGCCGCGCGCTCCCGGACGCGCGCGACGGCCTCAAGCCGGTGCAGCGCCGCATCCTGTACATGATGGCGGACATGGGGCTGCGCCCCGACCGCGCACACGTGAAGTCGTCGCGCGTGGTGGGCGAGGTGATGGGGAAGCTCCACCCGCACGGCGACGCGCCGATCTACGACGCGCTGGTACGCCTCGCGCAAGACTTCTCGCTGCGGCTCCCGCTCGTGGACGGTCACGGCAACTTCGGCTCGCTCGACGACGGCCCCGCCGCCGCCCGGTACACGGAGGCGCGGCTCGCGGCGCCGTCGATGGCGATGACGTCGGACCTGGACGAGGACGTCGTCGACTTCGTGCCGAACTACGACAACAAGCTCACCCAGCCGGAGGTGCTGCCCTCGGCGATCCCGAACCTGCTGGTCAACGGCGCGTCGGGAATCGCGGTGGGCATGGCGACGAACATGCCGCCGCACAACCTCGTCGAGGTCGTCACGGCGGCGCAGCACCTGCTGAAGCACCCGGACGCCACCCTGGAGGACGTGCAGCGGTTCGTGCCGGGCCCGGACCTGCCGAGCGGCGGCAAGATCGTCGGGCTCGAGGGCGTCCGCGACGCCTATCGCACCGGCCGCGGCACGTTCCGCACGCGTGCCACCGCGCGCATCGAGAACGTCACGCCGCGCCGCCGGGGCATCGTCGTGACCGAGCTGCCGTACACGGTGGGCCCGGAGAAGGTGATCGAGAAGATCGCCGACGGCGTCAAGGCCAAGAAGATCCAGGGCGTCACCGCGGTCCAGGACCTCACCGACCGCCACCACGGGCTGCGGCTGGTCGTCGAGGTCAAGGCCGGCTTCGACCCCGAGGCCGTCCTCGAGCAGCTCTACCGCACCACGCCGCTGGAGGACTCCTTCGGCATCAACAACGTGACGCTGGTGGACGGGCAGCCGCGCACGCTCGGCCTGCTCGATCTGTTGCGCGTGTGGGTGGAACACCGCATCGACGTGGTCCGACGGCGGTCGCGGTTCCGCCTGACGAAGCGGCAGGAGCGGCTGCACCTGGTCGAGGGCCTGCTCGTCGCGATCCTCGACATCGACGAGGTGATCCAGGTGATCCGCTCGTCCGACGACGCCACGGTGGCGCGCGAGCGCCTGATGGGCGTGTTCGACCTGTCCGAGGCGCAGGCCTCCTACATCCTCGATCTCCAGCTGCGCCGCCTGACGAAGTTCTCGCGGATCGAGCTGGAGAAGGAGCAGGAGGAACTGCTGCGCGAGATCGCGAAGCTCGAGGAGATCCTCGGCTCGGAGAGCGTGCTGCGCCGGCTGGTGTCGAAGGAGATGGGTGAGGTCGCCAAGACGTACGGCACGCCGCGCCGCACGATCCTGCTGGACGCCGAGGGCGGCAGCGTCGGCCCCGCCGCCCCGGCGGCGCGCGGCAGGAAGGGCGCGCTGGACGACCTGAACCTGGAGATCGCCGACGCCCCCACGCGGGTGGTCCTGTCCGCGACGGGCCTGCTGGCCCGGCTGGCCGACGACGCCCCGGTGTCCCGCGAGGGGGCCCGTGCCGCGCACGACGCGCTGCGCGCCGACTGCGCGGCCACCACCCGGGGCCAGATCGCGCTGGTCACCTCGCGCGGGCGCGCGGTGCGGGTGCCGGTCGTCGAGCTGCCGACACTGCCGCCCACGGACGGGGCACCGTCGCTGTCGGGCGGGCTGCCCCTGTCGGAGCTGGTGGACCTCGCCGCGGACGAGACCGTGCTGGGCCTGTACCCGCTCCGCGAGGACGCCCCGACACTGGCCCTGGGCACCGCCGCCGGCGTGGTCAAGCGGGTGACGAGCACCGACGTGCCGAAGAACGGCGACGACTGGACGGTCATCGGGCTCAAGGAGGGCGACGAGGTGGTCGGCGCGGCGCTCGTGACCGACGAGGACGAGCTGGTGTTCGTCTCCTCGGACTCGTCGCTCCTGCACTTCCCGGCCTCGGCGGTCCGGCCGCAGGGCCGGTCCGGCGGCGGCGTGGCGGGCATCAAGCTCGCGGCGGACCAGCGGGTGGTGTTCTTCGGCGCGGTGCGGGCCGGTGCGGACGCGTCGGTGGTCACGATCGCGGGCTCCGCGGACGCGCTGCCCGGCGTGGAGGCCGGCATGGGCAAGGTGACCCCGTTCGAGCTGTACCCCGGCAAGGGTCGCGCCACGGGCGGCGTCCGCTCGCAGCGGTTCCTCAAGGGGTTCGACGGCCTCGTGCTCGCCTGGGTGGGTGCGACCCCGCCGCGCGCCCTTGGTGCGGGCGGGCAGCCGGTGGACCTGCCGGAGACGGACGAGCGCCGCGACGGCTCGGGCACGCCGCTGGAGACGCCGGTCACGGTGGTCGGCTGACGGGATCCGCGGCGATTCTCGTGGGGCTGTCGATTTCGCGGATGCTCGCCCGTCAGAGGCGTGTCAGCATTCACCACGACGCACAAGGAGCTCGACATGACTGACACCTGGATGTTTCTGATCCGCGAGAACGACTGGGACTCGGACGCGTACCTCCCGGGGACGCCGGACCGGCAGGCCCGCCTGGCGGACGACGAGGGCATGGCCGCGCACAACCGGTTCCCGGAGGCCGTCGCCGAGCTGGGCGCGAAGATCGTCGGCAGCAACGCGCTGCAGAACGCGCGGCACGGCGGCTGGGTGAAGGTGGGGAAGGACGGCGCGGAGCCCGTCTGGACGGACGCTCCGTTCACCGACACGAACGAGGTCATCACCGGCTTCTACGAGGTCGAGTGCGACGAGGAGACCGCACGCAAGGTCGCGGCCCTGGTGCCGAGCGGCAACGTGGTCGAGTGGCGGAAGGTCATGACCTTCGGTGACTGAGGGATCGGGACGGGCCTGGTGCTGATGGACCCCGACGCGTTCCGGATCGCCTGGCCCCAGGTGGTCCGCGCGTTGGCGGTCGTCACCCGGAGCCTCGATCGCGGCGAGGAGTGCGCCGCCGAGGCGTTCGCGCGAGCCGCGTCGCGGCCCGACGGCTCGATCGACGACCTCACCGCCTGGTGCGTGCACGTCGGGCGCCGGGTCTGGCTCGACGGCGTCCGGCACGAGGCGGTCCTCGCACGCCTGATGCCCGACGTCGCGCGAGCGGAGACCACCACGATGGACGACGCACCGGCACGGCCCGGCGACGCCCTGGACGACCGGCTCGCCCTCCTGTTCGTCGCCTGCGACGACGCCCTCGCACCCGGGGCGCAGCTCGTCCTGGCCATGCGCGTGGTCTGCGGTCTGTCGATCCGCCAGATCGCCTCCCATCTCGGGATCGCCGAGGCCACGGCCGCCGCGCGGCTCACGCGGGCGAAGTCGGGGCTCGCCCGGGCGCGGGGCGAGTTCGCGGTGCCCGGCCCCGCGGAACGGGAGACGCGCCTGCCGACGGTGCTGGCGTGCGTGGCGGGCCTGTTCTCGGTGGGCCAGCGCGAGGCGCTCCAGCCCGCGGACGCCACCGAGGATCCGGCCCGCGATGCGCTCGTGCTCGCGGAGGCGCTGGTCGCGGAGTTTCCCGGCGACCCGGAGGCGCTCGGCCTGCGGGCCGTCTGCCGGCTCGGGCTCGCGCGTCGGCCCGCGCGGGTCCGGGGCGGCGTCGCGCTGCCCCTCGACGAGGTGGACCGGACAGGCTGGGACGCGCGGCTCCTGCGGGCGGGCCTGGGCGACGTCGCGGCCGCCGTCGCTCTCACCGACCGGCCCGGGCGCTTCGTGCTCGAGGCCGCGATCTCCGGCGCGCACAGCACGAGCCCTGACGCGGACGGCACCGACTGGGACCGGCTAGCCCAGCTCTACGACGCCCTCCTCGCCGTGTGGCCGTCCCCCGCCACGCGGGTCGCCCGCCTCGTGGTCCTCGGGCGGCTGTGCCTGGCGGACACCGGAACCGGCGCTGCCGATGCCGCCGGTCTGACGGAGATCGAGCGCGAGCTCGAGGAACTCGTCGCCGACGGGCCGCCCTACGCCGCGCGGGACGCGAGCCTCGCGCTGGCGGACCTCGCCCGCCGCACCGGCCGCGCCGACGAGGCCGCGGCACGCTACCGCGAACTGATCGACGTCGTCCCCGAGGGCCCTCTGCGCGAGTTCTGCCGCCGGCACGCCGGGTAAGGCGCCGTCCGCCGGGCGAATACGTCCTCGGCGGCGCCCGGGGCACGTGGTTGACTGCGACGCATGGTCGCCGACGAGTCGAAGTACGAGTTCTCCGCCGACACCAGCCGGATCGATCCGGCGCGGGTGCACGCGCTGCTCTCCGAGTACGCCTACTGGGCCGCCGGGCGTTCCCGCGAGACGCAGGACGCCGCGATCGCGGGGTCGCGCAACTACGCGGTGTACGTGCGGGAGTCCGGCGAACTCGTGGGCTACGCCCGCGTCGTGACCGACGCTGCCACGTTCGGCTGGCTGGCCGACGTCGTCGTGGATCCCGGCCACCGCCGCCGCGGCCTGGCCCGCCTCCTGGTCGAAGGCGCCCTCGCCGACCTCGCGCCGCTGCGCCTCGCCCGGATCGTGCTCCGGGCGTCCGACGAGGGACGCGCGCTGTACGAGGACCTCGGCTGGAAGCAGGTCGACGGGCCGCACGAGTGGATGCAGCGCCTCCAGGGCTGAAGCGACGCGGGCAGCACCGACGGAGGCTGCGGCGACACGCGTTGAAGCGACGCGGTCGGCCGTTGTCGACGCGGTCGGCCACTCGGGAGACCGACCGCCGGGACAACGCACCGACCGCACCTGGCCGAGGCACTCATCCCAGCAGCAGCGCGCGCAGTTCCCCGGCCGAGCCGACGACGGCGGCCGCGCCGGCTTGTTCGAGCTCCCCCGGCTCGCCGTACCCCCAGGTGACGCCGATCGTCGCGATGCCGTTCGCCGCCGCGGCGTGCACGTCGTGCTCCCGGTCGCCGACCATCACCGCCGACGCCCCCGCCTGGTCACCGCCGGAGGCCGCGAGCGCCCGGGCCACGACCTTCTCCTTCCCGGCGTGCTCCCCCGCGCCCTCCATGGCGGGGCCGAAGACGGAGTCGATGCCGCCGGTGAGGTACCGGTCGAGCCCGAAGTGCTCGACGATCGGGCGGGCCAGCGGCTGCGGCTTGGCGGTGGCGACGACGAGCGTGGTGCCCGCGTCGCGCAGGGTGGCGAGGAGGTCGGTGACGCCGTCGAACACGCTGTTGTCGTACATGCCGCCGGCTTCGAGCTCGCGCCGGTAGACGGCGACGACGGCCTCGGCCTGGTCGCCGGTGAGAGCGGCGCGGGCGAGGGAGAGCCCGAGGGGTGGCCCGACGAAGCGGCGCAGCCGGGCGTCGTCGGGCACGGGGAACCCGGTCTCGGTGAAGGCGGTGCGCAGGGAGGCCATGATGCCGGGCGCGGAGTCGGTGAGGGTGCCGTCGAGGTCGAGGAGCACGTGCGTGGGGCGATCGGGCAGGGTGGTCGTCACGGACCGAGGGTACGGTCCGGCGCCGCCGCGCCGACGACGCGTGCCGGAGTCCGGTCGGTCGGGCCGGTCGGGCCGAGCCGGTCCTGTTCGGGCCGGACCTGTCCCGCTCGACCGGAGTCCGGTCAGGCCGGGTCGGGGTCAGGACCCGGTGTCGTTGTCGGTGTCGGGGCGTAAGGTCGCGGTTGTGACTCTCAAGATCGGCTACAAGGCATCCGCAGAGCAGTTCGGGCCCCGGGACCTGGTGGACTTCACGGTTCTCGCCGAGGACACGGGCCTGGACAGCGCGTGGATCTCGGACCATTTCCTCCCGTGGCGCGCGAACGGCGGGCACGCGCCGTCGGCCCTGGCGTGGCTCGGGGCCGCGGGCGAGCGTACGGAGCGGATCACGCTCGGCACGAGTGTGATGACTCCCACGTTCCGGTACAACCCGGCGGTGGTCGCGCAGACGTTCGCGACGCTGGCGCTGCTCACCGAGGGGCGCGTCGTGCTCGGCGTGGGGTCGGGCGAGGCACTGAACGAGATCGCGGTGAGCGGGCGGGAGTGGCCGGAGTTCAAGGAGCGGTTCGCCCGGCTGCGGGAGGCGGTCGCGCTGATGCGGCGGCTGTGGACCGAGGAGTCGGTGGATCACGACGGCGAGTACTACACGCTCGTGGGCGCGACGATCTACGACCGGCCCGAGAACCCGGTACCCGTGTACGTCGCGGCCGGGGGCCCGATGGTGGCCCGGTACGCGGGGCGTGCGGGTGACGGTTTCATCTGCACGTCGGGGAAGGGCATGGACCTGTACACGGAGAAGCTGCTGCCCGGCGTGGCCGAGGGCGCGGCGAAGGCGGAGCGCGATCCGGCCGGGATCGACAAGGTGCTGGAGCTGAAGATCTCCTACGACCGGGACCCGGCGGCGGCGCGGGAGAACACGCGGTTCTGGGCTCCGCTCTCGCTGACCCCGGAGCAGAAGCACAGCGTGACGTCGGCCGAGGAGATGGAGCGGCTGGCGGACGAGCTGCCGATCGAGCAGATCGCGAAGCGCTGGATCGTCGCCTCGGAGCCGGAGCAGGCGGTGGAGATGATCCGGCCGTACGTCGACGCGGGCCTGAACCATCTCGTCGTCCACGGCCCGGGCCACGACCAGCGCCGCTTCCTGACCCAGTTCGGCGAGGACGTCCTGCCCCTCCTGCGCGCCCTCTGACCCGTGTGGCCGGGGTGGTCGCGGTGTCGACGCCCCGGCCACGACGTCCCACCCCGTACCGAGCGCCCGGCGCAGGGCGCCCGAAGTTATCACTGATATATTCGACGCATGACCGATCTCCGGGCCGAGCGCGAAGCGGCTGGGCTCACCCAGAAGCAACTCGCGGAGCTGACCGGTATCGCGCAGTCGAACCTCTCGGCGTACGAGTCGGGGCGGCGGCATGCGTCACCGGCGATGCTCGAGCGCATCCGCCATGCCCTCCGCCGGCCGGCGGACGCCCTGGACGAGCACCGCCAGGAGATTCGCGCGATCATCGCCCGGCATGGTGCGCGCAATCCTCGCGTCTTCGGATCGGTGGCCCGCGGCCAGGACACCTCGTCCAGCGATCTCGACATCCTCGTGTCGGTCCCGCCCGGGGCCGCGTGGACGTTCGGGCGGATCGCCCGCGACGTCGAGGAGTTGCTCGGGGTGCATGTCGACGTCGTGAGCGAGGGCGGGCTCGACGACCGGCACCGGGAGATCCTGGACGAGGCAGTCCCGCTGTGACCGGCACGATCGATCCGGTGGTCTCGCGGCTGCTCGGCGACCTCCTGCTGCACACCGACGCCGCGGCCCGCCTGGTCGGACGCGGGAAGCCCGCCTATGACGACGACGAGTTCCTCCGCTACGCCGCGGAGGATCTCCTCGTCCGGCTCGGCGAGGTCGTGGCCCGCCTCGACCGCAAGGCTCCGGGCTTCATCGAGGACCACCCCGATCTGGAGCTCCGCAACCTCAAGGACACGCGCAACGTCGTCGCGCATGGATACGACATCGTCGACTTCGAGATCATCTGGGAGATCTTCGCCGAGAACCTTCCGGTCGTGGCGGGTCGCGTGCGGGACCTGCTGGACGAACCGCTGGACTCCAGGCCGGCAGTATTCACTGCGTCCTGAGCGTCCGACCGGTACCGAGCGCCCGGCGGAGGGCGCCCGCCGTGATCAGGGTGAGCGCCAGGACGTAGGCCCACGTGATGAGCGGGAGGACGATCGGGATCCACGTCGACGGCGCCGGGAGCGCGAAGAGGTGGATGTGCGCCGTGGACAGGGCCTGGCCGACGACGTACAGGGTCCCGCCCACACCGGCGAGCCGGTCCACGCCCCACGCGAGCACGGCCATGGTCGCTACCAGGGCGTACTCGACGAGTTCGAGGAGCGCCCACCAGGCTCCCCCGCCGACGTCGGGCACGGCGAGGATCGCCGCGACCGCGACGGCGATGCCGATGGCGGCGTACGCCGCGATCGCGGCCGTCGGCACCCGCCGTCCGGGGTGGGGAGCTGTCCCGATCAGCGGGGCGTCGATGGCGGGCTCGCTGATCACCGTCGCGCCCGACGGCGGCGCAGCGGCCGGCGCCCCGGTCGGCGTGCCGCCCGTCGGCGTGCCGGCCAGGAACACGTCGCTCGCTTGAGCGAACGCCACGATCAACGCCACCTGGACGATCAGCGGGATACCGATCGCCGCCCACTGCCAGAACGGGTAGAAGACCCCGGGCAGGAGTGCTCCCACGGCGGTCAGGCAGAGCGCCGCGAGCAGCCCGGTCACGAGACCCGGCCGCCCGGCGGGCGACCCGGGCAGCAACCGCGGCGGCGTCGCCAGGAACAGGGTGAGCGCCAGGAGCATCGGTATCGCCGCGAGCAGCAGCTGCGCGACGTGGATCGTCGCGCCGGCGACCGAGAGCCGCACCGGAGCCCACGGCCCGGCGATCACGAGCTGCACCGCGACCACCACCAGGAGCGCCGTCGCGGCCCACTGCGCCCCCGGCGTCCGCAGCAGCCCGGTCACGCCGTCGGCCGCGCGCCCACGCACCTCGCCCGTCCAGGGCGGCAGGGCGGGCGCGCCGATCGGCTCGCCGTTCAGCTCGCCGATTGTCTCCTCGTCGCCGGGGCCCCGCCGGTCGTCCCGTGCGTCATCGCGTCCCTCGTCGCGCGTCACAGCGCAGAGACTACTGGCCCGGGCAGGAACCGCGAGCACAACCGCGCTCCTGCCCGTAGCCGTGCCCGGACCGTGATCAACCGCCCCGAGCGGGCTCCCCCACCGGGGGTCACAGTTCGATCAGCAGCATCCGTGATCCGTGCTGCTTCTCGTACCCGAGTGCCGCGTACAGCCCCACGGCGCCCGTCGGGTTCGCGGTGTCGACGTCGAGCGCGGCGTACTGCATCCCGTCGTCGGCCATCGCCCGCATCCCCGCCGTCATCACCACGGGAGCGAGCCCGCGGCCCCGGTAGGCGCGACGCACGCCGACGTTGTCGGAGTAGCCGAACGTGAAGCCGCGCACCTCGAAGTCCTCGACGTACTTCGACGCGATCTGGTACGCCACCACGAGAGGCTCACCCGCCCGGAGCGCGGCGGCCGTCTCGTCGTCGGTGTCGGGCGAGGCGAGCAGCGCGTCGACGTCGGGCGCGTCGTCGACAACCATGAAGGTCCACGCCGGCATGAACGCCGTGCGGTACTCCGCCCAGGTCTCCCGGGTGCGCGGCTGGCTGCCCCAGTGGTCGCGGAACGCGTCGTTCCGGGCGAGGCGCAGCGGCTCGTCCAACTCGGGCGTCCACGGCACCAGGCGCAGCGTGCCGTCCGGCGTGCTCGCCGGCGGGACCGGGACCGACAGGTCGCGGCGCAGGTCCGAGTAGTACCGCCGCACGACGAACCCCGCGCGCTCGTAGGTGCGCGCGAGCGTCTTCGGCCCGTCGTCCTCCATGTGCACGACGAACCACGCGGGCACGTGTGCGTCCGCGAGCGCCGACGCCGCCAGCTTCTGCCGCCCGCGCGCGATCTGCCAGGCGAGGAGTTCCCGCCCGATGCCCTCGCCGCGCCGGTCGGGATGGACGCCGCCCAGGAGGATGGCGCGCGCCACGGTCGCGTCGCCGGGCGAGACGTCGACCTCGGCGAACGCGCGGAGCGCGCCCTCGCCGGGGCCCTCGAACCCGAGCAGGTAGTCGTTGTCGAGGTCCCGGTAGGAAGCCGCCAGCCGCTCCTCGATCTCGGCCAGGGACCAGCGGAACGGGTCGTTGTCGGCCGCGGCGAGGGCGTTGAGGGTCGCCAGGATCACCGGCGCGTCCTCGCGCCGGGCGCCGCGCCACGCCAGCCCGCCGGCGGTGACCGGCGGCAGGGTCGCGGGCGCGGCGACGCGCTCCGCGACGGTGGTGGCCGGCGGCGGCGGGTCCTGGGCTGCGGCATCCTGGGTCGCGACATCGGAGGTCGCGGGTTCGACGGCGTCGGCGGTGCTCATACGCTCACGCTAGGCGCGACGGCGGCGTCAGGCACGGGATTTTCGCCACGCCCCGGCGCGGACCTCGACGCGGAACGCGCCCCCGGCCGAGCGAGTCGGCGGCGGAGCGCGCTGGAGGCCTCGACGGCCGGCCGGACCTCGGCTGCTTCAGAGGTCGATGGAGTACGCGGTGACCGAGTCGGACCGGCGTCGCATCCGGCCGATGTCACGTCCGACCGGCGCCGGGTCAGGCCGTGGCGACTGCCGGCCCAGGACGGATGACGCCGGACTCCGCGGACGCGGCCGTCTCCGCGCTCGGCACCGACGTGTTTCCGGCGGCGTCGGAGCCGGTGGTGGGCTCGGCCGACGCCTCGCCGCCGTCCGCGCCGCCGTCGGTCGGTTCCGCGGTCGGGTCGGTGGTGGGTTCCGTCGTCGGTTCGGTGGTCGGATCGCCTGTCGGTTCGGTGGTCGGGTCGCCACCGGCGGTGGGGTCCGCCGTCGGCTCGGCCGTGGGCTCGCCGCCTCCGGTTCCGCCCCCTGCGCCGGGATCGGTCCCGCCACCGCCCTGGCCCGACCCGTCGCCGTCGTCCCCGGCGTCGCCACCGGAGGTGCCGCCGTTCCCGGCGCCGCTGCCGCTCCCGCCGTCTCCGCCGGCGCCGGCCGTGTCCGCGTCGTCGTCCGTGACGGTGGTGGTGGCTTCCCCGGGCAGCTCGGTGACCGTGCGCATCTCGGTGACGGCCGACGCCGCGACGAGAACGGCGGTCCGGCGGGCGTCCAGCGCCTTGAGATGCTCCGTGCGCTCGGCGACTCCGGCGTCGTCGGGCAGCACGACGGCGAGCGTCTCCGACGCCTTGTCGAGCGCGGCGCGCAGGTTCGCCAGCGCGGACGGAGACGCGGTGTCCTGAGCGGCGGCGTGGACGGCGCGACCGGACTCGACCGCCTCCACGAGCCGGTTGCGCGCCTTCTTCAGGAGGCGGTCCACCGACTTCGCCGTGCCCTCCGCGTCCCCCACGCTCTCGCCTTCCGTGACGAGCACCGGCATGGGAAGGTCCTCGGGGCTGGTCAGCCTCACCTCCGACGGGCGGGGAGCCTCGGGCCGGTCGTTCACGAGGGCGGCGATCCCGCCGGCGCCGAGCGTCGTGAGGGCGACCGCCCCGGCGGTCACGGCGAGCACCCGTGGCCGGCGGCGGACCACCTCTCCGATTCGGCCGGCGAGGTCCTGGATCCGGGTGGTGCCCTCCGAGTCGCCGTCTCCCGTCCCGGGGCTCACGGGCCCCTCCGAGTCCCCTGCCGAAGCTCCCCTGTTGCTCACGCCGTGCACTCTACTGCCTGGTGAGACGGCCTCTGCCCGCGCGGGGAAGCCTCGATCGAGCGGGCCCGCCCCGCGCCCGCTGCCGAGCACGGCGCGGCCTCGCGCACCGGCGCGCGGGAGACGTCCTCGCGCCACCCGGCCCGTGGTGTATCGTAAAGTTCAGTACTTCTTGAACTTTACGATCTGAGCGGAGGCGCGATGGACCCGGACGTCGGCAGGCGGTACGCGCAGGAGGTCGGGCTCGTGCTGGCGCAGATGGGCACCACCCCGGCGTTCGGCACCCTGCTGGGCTGGCTGCTGGTGTGCGACCCGCCGCGCCAGACGGCCGTGCAGATCCGCGAGGCGGTCGGGCTGTCCAAGGCGTCGGTGTCGACGGGAATGCGGGCCCTCGAGCAGTCGGGCATGGTGCGCCGGGTGCCGGCGGAGGGGCGCGGTCACGCGTACGAGATCCATCCCGACGCCTTCACGCGGGCGATCGACCCGACGGCGAAGATGCGCGCCTTCATCGACGTGATGCAGCGCGGCCTCGACCTGATGGGCGACGAGGACGCGCCGCAGGCTCGCCGGCTGCGGCACACCCGGGACGTCTACGCCTACATGATCGAGCGCATCCCGGCGCTCCTGGACGAGTTCCGTGCCCGCGAGGCGCGCGAGGAGGAAGGCTGACCATGTCGAGGATTCTCGTGGCGACCGTGGGTTCACGCGGAGACGTCCAGCCGTACGTCGCCCTGGGCCAGGGCCTGCGGGCCGCCGGGCACGACGTCACCGTCGCGACGTGCGAGCGCTTCGGGCCGCTCGTCACCGGGCACGGCCTGTCGTACGGCCGGCTGAGCGACGACTTCCTGAAGCTCGTCGACTCGCAGGAGGGGCATGCCGCGCTGGAGGATTCCACGAACGTGTTCGGCGCCGTCCGCACGAACCTCCGGCTGGCCCGGCAGGCGGGTCCGATCAACCGCGGCCTGATGAGCGACGTGTGGGACGTGGCCCGGCAGGTGCGGCCCGACGTCGTCGTCTACCACCCGAAGGCGCTGGCCGCGCCGCATGCCGCCGAGGCGCTCGGCGTGCCGGCCGTGCTCGCGATCCCCGTTCCGGTGTCGGTGCCGACCGGCGACTTCCCTGTGGTGGGCATGCCTCGCCTGCCGCTCGGCCCCGGCTACAACAGGGCGACCTATCGCCTGGTCGCCGCCGGGTTCGCGGGCTACGACCGCATGGTCAACGCGTTCCGCCGCGACACCCTCGGGCTGCGCACGCGCAAGGGCGCGGCCATGATGGCGCACGACGCCGCCGGGCGGCCGATCCCCGTCCTGCACGGCATCAGCCCGGCCGTCGTCCCCGTCCCGGCCGACTGGCCCGCGCACGCCGAGATGACCGGCTACTGGTTCGTCGACGACGCGTCGGACTGGACGCCGCCGCAGGAGCTGGCCGACTTCCTCGACGCCGGGGAGCCGCCGGTGTACGTCGGCTTCGGCAGCATGGCCGGCCGCGACCCGGAACGGATCACGCGCGCCGTCGTCGAGGCGCTCCAGGCGGCCGGGGTGCGCGGCGTCATCGCGACCGGCTGGGGCGGCCTGGCGCCCGGGGACCTGCCCGACACGGTGCTCCCCCTCACCGAGGCCCCGCACGACTGGCTCTTTCCCCGCGTGGCCGCCGTCGTCCACCACGGCGGAGCGGGCACCACGGCCGCTGCACTGCGCGCCGGCAAGCCGTCGGTGATCTGCCCGTTCATCATCGACCAGTTCTTCTGGGGCGGGCGCGTGGCAGAGCTCGGCGCGGGCAGCGCCCCCGTCCCGCAGAAGAAGCTGACCGCGCCGCGGCTCGCCGCCGCTCTGCACGAGGTGACCACGAGCGACGCCGTGCGGAACACGGCGGCCGAGCTCGGGCGCCGGATCGCCGCCGAGGACGGCGTGGGCCGCGCCACGGCCCGCATCGAGGCGGTCGTGAGCCAGGCGGCCTGAGCGGACGGGCACGACGGCACGACGTCGCCCCCCCCGATCAGCCGGCCGGGTAGACGAGCCGCGTCCGCCACCGCGCAGCGTCGTCCTCGGTCTCCGGGCCCACGAGGTACTCCTCCCACACGGCCCGCGGGGCGTCCGTCCCGTTCTCCCGGAACCACTCGGTGAGCTCCCGGTGCGCGTCCCGGAGGCTGTCGTAGGGCCCCTCGTGGATCGCCTCGACGGTCGCTCCCCCGGGCAGCATCGCCGCCACGACGGCGTCCGACGGCGCGGCGCCCGGCGGCACCGGGAACCCGGCCGTCACGTCGAACGCGTCGCCCTCCGCGCGCTCGAACAGCGCGACGGCCGGACCGCTCGGCTCGATTCCCCGCTCCGCGAGCGCCTCGGCGGAGGCCGTCATCGCGCGGGGGAAGAACTCGGCGAGGTCGTCCATCCGCACGGTCTCGCGCAGCCCGACGATCTCCTGAGCCTCGCGCTCGCCTCGTTCGATCTCCATTGTCCGTCCACCTCCCGATCGACACCGGACGCTCGGCGGCCCGGCACGTTCCCAGGATCAGCCCTCGCGCCGATCCACCGCACCCCGGCCGACAGCCTGGGAGCCGGATCCCGGACCGCGGTCCTCCCCCGCCTCGCGGCCTCCCGCGGGGTTACGCTGCGAGGCGTGACAGCACCATCCGCCGCCCCGGTCCTCCCCATGCCCGAGCGGGCGACCGCGCTGCTCAGCGCGATGCGCGAGCGCGTGGTCGTGGCCGACGGCGCGATGGGCACCATGATCCAGCAGGCCAACCCCACCCTGGCGGACTACCAGGACATGGAGGGCTGCAACGAGATCCTCACGGTCACCCGCCCGGACCTGATCGCGAGCATCCACGACGCCTTCCTCGAGGTGGGCGTGGACGCGATCGAGACGAACACGTTCGGCGCCAACTGGTCCAACCTGTCGGACTACGGCATCGACGACCGCATCCGCGAGCTCGCCCGCGCGGGCGCCGCCCTGGCCCGCGAGCGCGCCGACGCCCACACCACGCCGGATCATCCCCGCTGGGTCCTGGGCTCCATGGGCCCGGGCACGAAGCTCCCCAGCCTGAGCCACACCACGTACGCGCACCTGCGCGACACGTTCGCCGAGCAGGCGGCAGGCCTCCTCGAGGGCGGCGCGGACGCGATCCTCGTCGAGACGAGTCAGGACCTGCTCCAGACGAAAGCCGCGATCGCGGGCTCGCGGCAGGCGATGGCCGAGGTGGGGCACCGCGTGCCGATCCTCGCGTCGGTGACGGTGGAGACCACGGGCACGATGCTCATGGGCTCGGAGATCGGCGCGGCGCTCACCACGCTGCAGGCCGTGGGCGTGGACGCGATCGGCCTGAACTGCGCGACGGGCCCGGACCAGATGAGCGAGCACCTGCGCCACCTGGCCCGGCACGCGGAGGTACCGGTGATGTGCCAGCCGAACGCGGGCCTGCCGGAGCTCGGACCCCACGGCGCCACCTACCCCCTCACGCCCGAGGAACTGGCCGCCGCGCACGAGCAGTTCACCCGCGAGTTCGGGCTGGGCCTGGTCGGCGGCTGCTGCGGGACGACGCCGGAGCACCTGCGCCAGGTGGTCGACGTCGTCCGCGGCAACCCCCTGCCGGATCGGCGGCCCGAGCGGGAGAACGGCGTCGCCTCGCTGTACTCGCACACCGACCTGCACCAGGACGCCTCCTACCTGGCGATCGGCGAGCGCACGAACGCGAACGGGTCCAAGGCGTTCCGCGAGGCGATGCTGGAGTCCCGGTGGGACGACATCGTCGACATCGCCCGCGCGCAGACCCGCGACGGCGCGCACCTGCTGGACGTGTGCGTGGACTACGTGGGGCGCGACGGCGTGGCCGACGTCCGCGAGGTGGTCTCCCGGCTGGCGAGCGCGTCGACGCTGCCGCTGGTCATCGACTCGACCGAGCCCGAGGTGATCCGCGCGGGCCTGGAGTTGCTCGGCGGGCGCGGCGTCGTGAACTCGGTCAACTTCGAGGACGGCGACGGGCCGGAGTCGCGCTTCGCGCGCATCATGCCGGCCGTCGTCGAGCACGGCGCCGCCGTCGTCGCGCTCACGATCGACGAGGAGGGGCAGGCCCGCACCGCCGAGGGCAAGGTCGCGATCGCGACCCGCCTCATCGAGACGCTCACGAAGGACTGGGGAATGCGGGTGGACGACATCATCGTCGACTGCCTCACCTTCCCCATCGCGACCGGCCAGGAGGAGACGCGCCGCGACGCCATCGAGACGATCGAGGCGATCCGCGAGATCACGCGCCGCTACCCCGGCCTGCACACGACGCTGGGCGTGTCGAACGTGTCGTTCGGGCTGAACCCGGCCGCGCGCACGGTGCTGAACTCGGTCTTCCTGCACGAGGCCGCCGAGGCAGGCCTGGACAGCGCCATCGTGCACGCCGCGAAGATCCTGCCGCTGAACGCGATCCCGGACGAGCAGCGCGAGGTCGCGCTCGACCTGGTCTGGGACCGGCGCCGGTACGACGAGAACGGCGAGCTCACCTACGACCCGCTCGCCCGCCTGCTGGAGATGTTCGAGGGCGTCGACACCGCCGCCATGCGTGACGCGCGCGCCGCCGAGCTGGCCGCGCTGCCGGTCGGCGAGCGGCTGGCCCGCCGCATCATCGACGGCAACCGCAAGGGCCTGGACGACGACGTCACCGTGGCCCTCGACGACGGCATGAAGGCGCTCGACATCGTCAACGACCACCTGCTGGAGGGCATGAAGGTGGTGGGCGAGCTGTTCGGCAAGGGCGAGATGCAGCTCCCGTTCGTGCTGCAGAGCGCTGAGGTGATGAAGGCGGCGGTCGCGCTGCTGGAGCCGCACATGGAGAAGGTCGAGGGGCAGGACGGCTCCAAGGGCACCATCGTGCTGGCGACCGTGCGCGGCGACGTGCACGACATCGGCAAGAACCTCGTCGACATCATCCTCACCAACAACGGCTACACGGTCGTGAACATCGGCATCAAGCAGCCGATCTCCGCCATGATCGAGGCCGCCGAGCAGCACGACGCCGACGTGATCGGCATGTCGGGCCTGCTGGTGAAGTCGACCGTGGTGATGAAGGAGAACCTGGAGGAGCTGTCCTCCCGGGGCCTGGCGAAGCGCTGGCCGATCCTGCTCGGCGGGGCCGCGCTGACGCGGACGTATGTCGAGGACGACCTGGCCGGCATGTTCGACGGCACGGTCCGCTACGCCCGCGACGCGTTCGAGGGCCTGCGCCTCATGGAGCCGCTGGTCAAGATCGCGCGCGGGGCGTCACCGGACGACGTCGGGCTGCCCGCCCTGCGCACGCGGCGGCACAACGTGGTGAAGGTGACCGAGACCGCGCCGGAGGACCTGCCGGAACGGTCCGACGTCGCTCTGGACAATCCGGTGCCGGAGCCGCCGTTCTGGGGTACGCGCATCGTCAAGGGGCTGCAGCTCGCGGACTACGCCGCGTTCCTGGACGAGCGGGCGACCTTCATGGGGCAGTGGGGACTGAAGCCGGGGCGTTCGGCCGACGGCGCCTCGTACGAGGAACTGGTCGAGACCGAGGGCCGGCCGCGGCTCAAGGAGTGGCTCGACCGGATCCGCACCGAGCAGATCCTCGACCCGACCGTGGTGTACGGGTACTTCCCGGTGTGGTCGGAGGGGGACGACGTCGTCGTCGCGCACCACGGGCCAGGCCTGGCCGGGCTGACCGCGCCCGACGGTGGGTCCGGCGGCTCGCCGGGAGCGGAGCGCCTGCGGTTCACCTTCCCGCGGCAGCGCCGCGACCGGCACCTGTGCCTGGCCGACTTCATCAAGCCGCGCTCGTGGGTCGAGGAGACCGGGCGGTACGACGTGCTGCCCGTGCAGCTCGTCACCGTGGGTGACACCGTGGCCGCGCACACGGCGAAGCTGTTCGAGGGCAACCACTACCGCGAGTACATGGAGCTGCACGGCCTGTCGGTGCAGCTCACCGAGGCGCTGGCCGAGTTCTGGCACTCGCGCGTGCGGGACGAGCTCGGCTTCGCCGACGAGGAACCGGACGACGTCGAGGGCATGTTCAAGCTGGAGTACCGCGGGGCGCGCATGTCGCTCGGCTACCCGGCCTGCCCGGACATGGAGGACCGGCACAAGATCATGGAGCTGCTGCGGGCCGAGCGGGTCGGGGTGGAGCTGAGCGACGAGCTGCAGCTGCATCCGGAACAGAGCACGGACGCGCTGGTTTTTCACCATCCGGAGGCGAAGTACTTCTCGGTGTGAGCGCGCTATTCAGCGGGCGAGACGGAGAACTCGAGGTTGGCGGTCACCGTTTCTATCCGACCTTCCTCGTTACCGCGGTGCTCAGCGCGATTTCCCCGCGGCCGCCGAAACCGCAGGAGTGACGCCTGAGGCCGCTCAAGAAGCCCGGTCTGCGGCATCGACGAATCCGCAGAACGTCTTCCACGACTGGACGAGGTACCAGGTCGTTCCCTCCACATGCCCCACGATCCTCATCTCATCGGGATCGTATTCCGAAAGAGACTGCCAGATCGGTTGCGCCTCCGCATGCGGTGCGACTCGCAGTGGCACGCCCGCGGAAATCGCAACGGCATGCTCATCGGCTGGCAGGATGCGGTTGCCCGACGGCCCGCAGAACTCCGTAGCGGTCCCCGCACAGTGGAATTCGTACTCCGAGAGGGCGTAGGCCTCGCCGTCCCACCGGTAGACGGAGTAGATCGGGGCGCCGTCCACAACGAAGTCCTCCCCGAGAACCGCCTTGAACTCATGGCCTTCTTCTTCGCGGGTCTGCGGTACTCCCCCTAGCCCATACAGGCTAAGAACCGACTCGTAGGAATCGCCAAGTGATCGCGTCATGTAGAGACCCATCGGGCATCCGGCAGAACCACACACACCTGGCTCGCTGTCCCGGGCGAAGAAGTCCAGCAACCCGTCGCCGTTGAGGTCCTCGGCCCGCTGGACCACGACCATGTTCCCCGTCCCTAACACCGGATCGCCGTCGATCTCCTCACGAATCCTGGCCTCGCGGTACTCGACGAAGGCCGCTTCCTGCGCGAGCGGCTCAAGCGCCTCGCGCTGCAGATGCTGCTGCCACAGGATCCCGCCGACGACAGCACCCAGAGCGACCGCGAACGCAATCCAGCCCGCGATCGTCCGCAGGCGCCGTCGCCGGTCCCGCTGATGCAGTTCGTCGTAACCGACCCCGAGGATCCCCGCCGCAAGCCGCAGGACGGCTTCCTGCGTCGGAATATCGGTGCCCCGACCGTCGACCCAGATCGTCCCGGAGGCGAGGTCCTGGGCGAACGGCGGCACGACGCCGGGCCGGAGCCGCTCACCCGGCTCGCCGTCCAGGACGGCCATCAGGAAGTCCGACGCCCGCCCCGAGTCCAGCAGATGTTGGATCTCGTCGCGCACGAAGGGCGACGTCGCGCTTGCCCGCGACGCCAGGAAGACGAATCGCCGAGACCTGTCGATCGCCTCGCGAAGAGCGCCGTCCAGGCTCGAGGCAGCCGCAAGTTCACTGGTGTCAAGGAACACGGGCCGGACCCGCCCGCCCCGCGGCAGGCCGGCCCGAGCGCGCAGCGGGCGAGGTACCCGGTACCGCTCGAGTCGTTCGTGCAGAGCCGTCGCCCACCTCGAATCAACCCTGCTGTACGAAATAAACGCCAGATACCGGTCACCCATGACGCCGAACACTATCGGCGAGGACGCTGGTCACGGCCAGGCCTGGAGCTACCTGCTGCACACGACGACGTAGCCGACCAGTACCCTGGGTCACGGCACCCCCGTGCCCTCGGTCTCGTCATCAGGCGCGAGTTCCCTGACGGCGCAAAGGACTTCCCCGAACCCGATCCGGGCGTCGACAGCCACCTTGATCGACCATTTCCCCGGGATGCCGACCTGGACCACGGTGCCGACCGAGCCGAGCAGGATCTCCGGGCCGCCCACCCGCCGCACCCGGTCACCCACCTCCCACACGCCGTCCTGCGCGGCCGATTCCGCGGCGAAGTCCTCCTCGCGTCGAACACGTTCACCGGCCGATCACCGACCGCAGCGCCCACACCGCGCCATCCTCCGCGATGGTGCCGGTGACCTCGTTCGCGGCCTCCCGCACCGACGCCGAGGCGTGTCCCATGGCCACCCCGCGCGCCGCCCACCGCAGCATGTCGACATCATTCGTACCGTCGCCGACCGCGACCGTACGGGCCGAAGGGATGCCGAGGGCTACGCGCACCCGCTCCAGTGCGGCCGACTTGGACACCTTGCCGTCCATCACATCCACCCACTCCGAGTGCGGGCAGTGGGCGGACATGCCCATCTTCCGCAGGTCGTCCACCAGCCATCCCGCACCAGACCCGGCCAACGACAGACGCGGCGTCGCAGCCGCCCACAGCCCTTCCAGGTTCGACGGCTGCAACACCCCGGACAGTTCGTGCGCCTGAAACCGGGCACTGACCCGGTAGCCGTGCCCGGGAATCTCCGCCGCCATCCGCAGCCGCATCTTCGGAGCGACGTACCGCGCCACCTTCTCCACATCGACCGACGAGCGCTCGATGATCGTCACCTTCCCGCCGGCGATCCGCGCCGTGATCGCGCCGTTGGACGTGACCAGGAACGCACCCCGCAGTCCGAGCCACTGCGCCGCCTGAATCCCACCAACCAGGGTCCGGCCCGTGGCCAGCACCGGGAAGTGACCGGCACCCACGAGCCCACGCATCGCCGCCACGACGGCGTCCGACGGCGGACGGCCGGTCTCCAGCAGCGTAAGCCACCATCCGCAACTACAGCCACCCACCCGAAGAATGACTGTCGGCGGCGCGTTGAGACTGACCCTCTAGCGACGTTGGAACTGACCCCGGCGTATCTCGTGCGGGAGGGATGAACGCCCCGTCAGGCCGTGAACCCCGCCTCCGCGAGCAGCGCTTCGCGGTTCGCGAGCACGAACTCCTTAAGCTCCACCGGCTTGAGATCGATGGCGCCGAGCGAGTCGTCAGTCAACGGCACGTAGTCCAGGTCGTAGCCGCCGCGCTCGGGCTTGCTGAACTCCGACCCGTACTGCTCCGTCAGGTTCAACGACCTCAGCCGCGCGAGGAAGAAGTACTGGATCGCCACACCCGCGTCCGTCGGGTCCGAGGCAAAGAACACCTGCTGATACCCACCCGCCGTCGCACCGAGCTCCTCGGCCAGCTCCCGGCGCAGTGCGTCCTCCACCGTGGCGTCCGACTCCTCGACGCCACCTCCGGGCGAGGTCCAGTACGGGTCCTGCCCGGGCTTGGTCCGCTTGATCAGGACCAGGCGGCCCTCGTCGTCGATCACGATCCCCCGGGCCCCCCGACGCCCCACCTTGACTACCGCGCCAGCGCTCATCCGTCGTCTCCATCTCCTGTACGAGCGGCGATGCCGCTCCCCGAACCGGCGAACCACCACGCTAGCGACCACAACACGCCTGCACACCCGGGCGTACGTGGACGGTTCGACGCCTGTTCAGCAGGTCTGGCTGCCTGGCCGAGGAGGCTGGGTGTGCATCAGCGCGCACGACCGATCCCGTCAGCCCGGCTTCGAACACGTCGACACTCGGTGAGCGCCGTCGTCGACGCCGTCGAGTCATTCGCCCGGCATTCGTTCGCCCGGTGCGCCCGGTAGCCCCAGGGCCGGCGCTTGTCGCGACGATCGCGTGTAAGGGTTCACAGCTCACCACCACGCCCGCTACCGTCGGTGATCCAGCAGGTCAGAGCCGGTGCCCAGGGGGCGGTGGGAGGCGAGGAGCGTTGGCCCGATGGCGCGTCGTGTTCGCGGTCGGCAGCATGCTGCTGTTCGTGGGTGCGGGGATCTACTTCATGCTCGACGGCGGGCTCGAACTCACGGAGCAACTGGCCAGCATCGGCAGCTTTCTCCTGGGCGCGATCACCCTGTGGTTCGGGGCGTTCGCTCCCGTGCCCGGGAAGCTGGCGCCGAACAGCGAGGTGAGCATCCTCGAACAGCTTGCCGGCGTGGTTCGCGAGCAGTGGCTGGAGGAGGCCACGCGACGCGGCCTGAACCATCCCCTGCCTCTGGCCCTCCGCTGGACCGCTGCTGACCCCGGTCTGATGCCGAGCCTCGGTGCGATCCGCGGGAAACTTCCACGCCTGTGGGGGAAAGGAACGGAGCATCGACGGCTGCTGACCGGGAGCCTCGCCGAGGTCTCGGAGCGATTCCTGCAGTTGCCGACCCGGCGGCTGGTCGTCCTCGGCGAGCCAGGAGCGGGCAAGACGGTTCTGGCGATCCAGCTTCTCCTCGAGCTGATGGAGCGACGGGCGCGCGGCACGATGGTGCCGGTACTTCTTCCGATGGCCTCGTGGAACCCCGAAGAGCGCGGCCTGCGCGAATGGATCGCGGATCAGCTGGGCGAGATGTATCCGGGATTGAACGCGTCTGTCGCGGGTGGTGGGTCCGCCGCGCCGATCAGCCTGGCGCAAGCGCTCCTACGTGACGACCTCGTCCTCCCGATCCTCGACGGCCTCGACGAAGTACCCGAACACCTGCGAGCGGTTGCCCTGCAGGCTATGAACTTCGCGTTCACGGAGAGCCGCGCCACGGCAGATCCGATCGTGGTCACCTGTCGTATCCACGAGTACCGCGAGATCTTCGAGCGCACGCCATCGTCGCCGGACGCCGTCGCCGCTGCGGAGGAGCCCCTCGCTGCCGCGGCGGTCGTAGAGATCCGCCCCGTCGAGCGCGAGGAGGCCCGACGGTATCTGCTGCAGTCCACGCCGCCGCAGCAGGCCGCGAAATGGGAGCCGGTCTTCCGCCAGATCAGACGCGATCCACGCGGACCGTTGGCGCGGGCGTTGTCCAGCCCGCTGATGATCACGCTCGCACGGGCCGGGTACAGCCGAACCACCGCGGACACCGCTCGATTGCTGGAGCTCGGGCAGTCGGATCGTGTCCGGATCGAAGAGCACCTTCTCGACCAGCTGGTACCGGCTGTCTATGCGGGCAGCCTCGGACCCACGGGGAGGCGCAGCCGGTACGACTCCGATCGGGCAGGCCGATGGCTCGCCTACCTCGCGCGGCAGAACGCGAGAGGCGAGACCCGCGATATTGCCTGGTGGAACCTCATCGACGGCGTTCCGCGAGTCGCTCGGGCCGCCATCTTCGCCGTGGCCTTCGGGGCGGTCATCGGACCGGTGTACGGGCTCACCCTCGCCTTGCTCTTCGCGCTCGGGCTCGACGCGGTCGGCGCCACGATGATCGAGCAGCACACCGCGACGGCGGTCGGCCTCATGGGCGGGGCTTCCGGCGGGCTGGTGTACGGCGCTGTCGGAGGGCTGAGGACACCTCAGGTGCCGTCGAGCGCCCGGGTCGCCCTCCGCGGTAATGTCCGACGGATCCTGCGCTGGTCCGTCGCAGGGCTGCTCGCGGGCTTCACGATCGGCTTCGGCGCCGGGCTCTTCGGCGGCCGCCTGGGCGACATCGAGGACGGGCTGCGCTCCGGTGTCATCTTCGCGATCGGCGGCACCTTGGTCTTCGGTCTCGTGTCGCTCTTCGGCCATCCTGCGGATGTCTCGCGAGCCGTCACCCCCGGCTCGGCGCTTCGGGCAGACCGGATGTCGTCACTGACGTTCGAGGTCGGGGTCGGGCTCGGCGGGGCACTCACCGTGGGGTTCGGCGGCGGTGTCTCGGCGGGGATGGGAGGAGGCATCCCGGCGATCGGCGTGGGATTCGCGCTCGCGCTGGGCCTGAGTATCGGAACGAGCGTGGGCCTCGTGGTAAGCCTCGTCAGAGGACGGGCGTCCGCGTGGAACTGTTTCGGCGTCGCGCGAACGTGGCTGGCATGGCGCGGCGCCCTGCCCTGGCAGGTCATGGACTTCCTGGACGACGCGCACCGACGGGGCGTCCTGAGGCAGGTCGGCGCCGTGTACCAGTTCCGGCACGCACGCCTCCAAGACAGGCTGAGCACGCGTGACTCTCCCACCCCCGCTGAGAACGGAGGGCACCCGGGAAGCCGTCGTGGAACGATCTCCCCGTGGTGACCATCGCAGTGACCGGCCATATGGATCTCTCTCCGGACAGCATCCCCCTCGTACGCGCAGCGCTCGACGAACTCCTCGCCCCACTGACCGCCGTCGGGCAAGTGACAGGCATCTCCTGCATCGCGCGCGGCGCAGACACCCTCTTCGCCGAAGCCGTCCTGGCTGCAGGCGGACAGCTCCACGTGGTCATCCCGTCCCAGGACTACCGACAGGCCAAGGTCAAGCCGGATCATGCCCCGACCTTCGACAAGCTCGTGCAGGCCGCCGACGTCACGGTCCTGCCGTTCACCTCGGCCGGCCGGGAAGCCTACGAGGCAGCCAACCGAGTACTGATCGAACGAGCCGACCGCCTCTTCGCAGTCTGGGATGGGCAACCACCGACCAGCAAGGGCGGCACCGCCGACACCGTCACCCAAGCCCGCGCCGCCGGAGTCCCCGTCGACATCATCTGGCCGAACGGTGCGACGCGAACGAAGTGACAGCGTCGCAGCCCGACCGCGACTGGCACCTACGCCGCCGCAAACGCCCACCCCTGCCCACGAAGCCCTGCGACATCGACGACTGCGACCAGCTCATGCTGACCCGCGGAATGCGCTCCGCACACTACCGGCGCAGATACCGACATAAGTGCAAGCAGACGACGCCGGTCGACCAGTCCGCCAAGGGAAATAAATGGCGGAACCAATATGGGGAATCAGCCGAAGAGTCGCGCCCGGCCCTCATCTAGTCGCCAATATTCGATCCACCCTCCATCCGGCGGATCAACTCGTCGACCGAGGCACATATGAGAACCCAGCCACCTTGTGAGCGGAGGTACAGCACCGAGGGCGAGTTCTTACCCGAGCGGTAGTCCAACGCCACAAGTTGATCGGGCCCAGGTCGGCGATAATTAGGGACATCTCTGGATCGATGTCGCCCGGATTTTCGATCGAGGCACTGTCTCCCAGATATTCGTCCGCATTACCCTATCGAAAATCGCCGACCCACTGACGATTCTCGCTCTGCATCTCCGCGATCGACATGAACCACGGAGAGAGCGAGAGTTCGGCTTGGCCCCGAGGTCTATCGATACTTCGAGTCGCTTGCCTTCGGCGTGCATCTTGCCCAAGAGATGCGGTTCACCCAGGAAGGCTGAAGTGTGTCACCGGGACCCCATGCCGCCCGCCGTGACAATATTAGCAATCCCCGACGCAACATGCTGCATTTGCGGAGCTTGATTCAGTATCTCCAAGCACTTAGCCGTGTAATAGCTGGCAGGGTCCCCAGCATCACTTAGGCCGATCTTGTCTGACTCAAGATAGGAAAGCTCCTTCTCCTCCAACTCTCCTGGAGCTTTTGACATTCCTGATCGATTCTCATTTATGAGCAAGTCGCACTCGCTCCAGAAAGTTGTCGCCAATTCCTCAACCTCCGACAGGCGATCACCCATGAAGGAGAAGGAGGTGCGACACGAAAACAGTATGACATCCGCCGCCCCACCACTGTAGAATTCAGGGTCACTCGCACTCAAATGTGCCGCGCGACGAGCCGTCACTTTGAACCTCTGAAATGCAATCCATCGTCGAACCGGAGCATTGCGCACAGCAAGAGCAGCGGCGTGGGTCAAGGGCCGAACCTCAGGCGGCTGGACCGCCTCGATCACCGGAAGCATTCTCAATACCGCTAGCCCCGCCATCAAGCCCGGTACATCGTTAACCACCATACATCACCCGCGTTCTGGTATTTCCGCTCCTCGAGTGCCCCCCATCCGACGCCGAATACTTCCTTTCGAAGCCCTGCTTTTAGCGCTTGAGCAGACCGCTCGACACATCCTGCAACGAAAATGTCAATGACGGGCCACGACGCCCGCTGCAACGCGGCCGCCACGCGCTCATCCACTACCATTCAAAGCTCCTCTGACGAGTCGCCTTGATCCCATTTCCGGGGAATATCCGCCCAGTCATTCTGCCACCCGTGGTGCGGATCAACACGGCACACACATCACGACACACGTTTCGAGATGCCCTTCCAGCGACAGGCGTCCACACCCCATCTTGTTGATGTGCGGGAGGGCGTTTTGCTCTGCATGTGTTCCAGGGATATTGTCCGCCACGATCTCGTTCGCCCTCACAGCACTGGCCTGAGCAGGTGTCAACCCTTACACCAGAGCCCGCGGCCACTCGCCGGATCTCTCCACTTGCGGTCCGAGCATCGATGACGGCGACAGTACTGACTCTGTCACGCACATACGCGTTTGGCTCAGCCCCCGTACCAAGCGAATCGAAGATAGTGGCCCCGGCGCACCGCTTCCTAGAATTGCAGTATTCACCGCCACCGATCGGGCTCGAATCGCCGTCCCACCTCT
This sequence comes from Myceligenerans pegani, assembly GCF_014892515.1. Classification (GTDB taxonomy): domain Bacteria; phylum Actinomycetota; class Actinomycetes; order Actinomycetales; family Cellulomonadaceae; genus Myceligenerans; species Myceligenerans pegani. The sequence continues at coordinate 2,710 of NZ_JADBGR010000072.1, read as the reverse complement.
TCGGAAGATCTTGCGGTTTGTTGACATCCACGTCGTGAACCCTAGCCCGATTTGCGTTCAATCTTGAATTCGTTCAAGTATCGCGTCACAAAGATCTGCATTCATTGAAAGCAGGCCTGCCGAGTCTGCGTAAAATGCCCCTTCAGCGTAGCACTCGAGTACATAATTCAGCATCTGTTCGAGGGAAGTGAACTCAATCTCCACGCTCTCACCAACCAGGAATCCAGCAATCCCTGTGTACTCGTCGGGCGACCACACGAACGCGTAGTTGTCCCCGTTCGGAGCCCCGAGAAATGGAAGATAGTGTTCCCCACCCACGTCATGCGCCGCATTAGCACCCCACGCCTCGACATACCCACGCGACTCTTCGAGTGAAATTGGATAATATCCTGGAATCAGACTAGATTCATCGACCGTCAGGACAGGGGATTCCCTCAACCCCGACGTCCAAGCGAACCACACTCGCGCGTCGTCCGGAAATGAACCCTGCGTCGAGCGCGATCCGTCGATCTCGATACCAGGCAGTAGCGCATCGACTACTGGTCGCCCCGCCGAACGGAGGACCTCTTTCAATCTGGCTAAATTTTCCTGCAGCATCATTCACCCAACCGAACGAGGCATCGACCGCCGTTCTGAAGCTTGTTTCTCGCAAGGAATGGTCCCAGGCCCCGCAGTCCGTGCGACGTTTTCTCCAAGCGGAAACGGCGTGCAGGGTCGCGTCATCGCGTGCGACTTTCCCCATCCAGCCGCTCGCGCGACAGCCATCCCAGCAGCACGGATAGCCAGCTGAACGTTCAGGATCTGCACGGCGAGCCTGCTAAGCCCGGTGTCACTAGCCGCCGTCAAACTCTCCCGATCGTTTTCTAGGCGCACCTTCTCCAATGACTCCAACGACTCTCCCGCGCGCTGGTGAATGTTCGCGCCTGCGGCGCCTTCCGAAATCAGGTCGTCGCAAGACTCCCAGAACTCGAGGACCAGGTCCGTGAGGTCTGCGGGACGTCTCCCGTATAGGAGAATCTTGGCAGACACGCAATGACAGCGACCTCGCCAGCCGACGCCCGTAGATATCGCGGATCCTCCTCAGGCAGATCGCGGGAGCGCAACGCGCAGAACTTGAACCACTGCGCATAGACCCGTCGCTCAATTGGGCTCTCGCCGGTCGCGAGAACAGATACCCGCGTGAGCAACTTCGCACTCGCCGGGCCCGTGATTTCCACCACCGGTATCATTCGAAGCCCGGCGAGGCCCGCCATGAGGCCCGAGATGTCGTTCGCCACGATACATCGCCTTAAGTCGCGTGTTTCCCGTCCGGGACCATCCGAATCCCGTGCCGAAGAGTCCTTTTAGAGCCCTTCCTTCACGACTGCGGCCATGCAAGAAGGACAGATCTGCGTCCCCCGAACTGATGCGCTGCTTGGCACCCTGCGCAGCCCTGCCGACTAATGGCACAAAGGGTTTAGCTCATGCTGGCCTGCTCTACCCGCGCTCCCAGACAATCCGAAAAGCGTCGGACGCGTCACGAGTCCACTCCCATGAAGTTTCAAGATCCCTTTCGAGGTACGAAAACAGCCTGTCGATATCGTCCAGCTGACTAGCCAATTCAGCATCACCAAGGTCGACGCCGGACCAGCCCAGCTCTCGCGCGTCATCGGTGAGGAGACCCATATTCGACCACGCAGCAGAAAGGCAGTCGCGAGCGTATTTTAGAGCGTCAGAGGACGTGGTTATCGTGCGATACACATACCATCCGAGACCCAACTTATCCTCAAGCCATGCGGCACGACCTGAAATCCCGTCATCAAACTCCCGGTTCGTGATGAAAATACTCAAAGAATTCCACGCTTGATGCGACACACTCGGGCGTGCATCGCGTCCGCGGACCTGATCAATCAGTGGGTCAATGGCAAGAAGGATTTCTGCGCACGCAACCTCTTCCGCACTCACCATTGCAACTCCTGATGCAGCTCGCCTCGCGCGGGCATAGCACCGACCGCACAAAGCTGGCAGGAGGGACCGGTCAACCTCTCCCAGCTTCTCACCTCTCACAGGTTCCTCCTACCACCTAAACTGCGTCCAGCCAGTCAGTGCGCTTCCGTCGGGGTACCGTCGAATCCAACCGGTCGCCGTCTTGATCGCCATTCGCCGCTGCGGACCTTTCAACGGGTCCGGTGCACGGCCTGCGCGCTCGAGCTCACGACGCAACTGACAACAACTTCGCATGAACCGTGACGAGATAACCAACCCACAACCACTCTAGGGCCGGATGGCTGACATAGCAGACTGCAACTGCGATAGAAGGAGATCGTCAATCGGATTCGCAGACACTTGGCCGATCGAGAATTCGACCGCCGAGAGACCTTGGCGCAACACAGGGTCCTCGAGCATGACCAGTTCAGCATCTTCTTCCGAATCGCTACCTACATCCGCAGCCCCGAAGAGCCGCGCAGACACGGATCGAAACAAGGGCTCGAGCATGTACCAGCTCGCAGAAGCCATGTCGTAACCCTCAGATGGGCCCCTAACTGCACTGTCGAGACAGATGCAGCAGTCCTGAACAGTGGTGCTCGCACCTTCTTCGGACAGTTCCGACATGACGACCGTTTCGATTGCTGACACTAGTTGGCGAGGAATCGAACTCAATCTCCCACAGGCGAAATCTGCCGCCGCGGCAAGAGATTCCTCGAAAACGCCATCCGAGATCCGGTTCTGG
>NZ_JADBGR010000071.1 GCF_014892515.1 Myceligenerans pegani | reverse complement strand
CGATACCCGTACCTTCCCTGCCGATTTCGTGTGGGGTTCTGCGACGGCGTCGTATCAGATCGAGGGTGGTGTGGGGGAGGGTGGTCGGGGTCGGTCGATCTGGGACACGTTTTCTCACACGCCGGGCAAGACTCTGAATGGTGACACCGGTGACGTGGCCGACGACCACTTCCACCGGTGGCGTCAGGACGTGCGGCACATCGCGGACCTGGGTCTGGACGCCTACCGGTTCTCGATCGCGTGGCCGCGGGTGCAGCCCGGGGGTAGTGGTGAGTTCAACCCGGAGGGGATCGGCTTCTACTCCGATCTGCTGGACGCCTTGCTGGCCGTGGGTGTCAAGCCGGTGGTCACGTTGTACCACTGGGACCTGCCGCAGGAACTGCAGGACGCGGGCGGCTGGACGAATCGTGCCACCGCGGAGGCGTTCGCGCGTTACGCGCGCCGCATGGCCGAGGAGTTCGGTGACCGGGTGGAGGTGTGGACCACGCTGAACGAGCCGTGGTGCACGGCCCTGCTGGGTTACGGTTCGGGTGTGCATGCCCCGGGTATCAGCGACCCGGTGGCGGCGTTGCGGGCGATCCATCACCTGAACCTGGCCCACGGTCTGGCGGTCCGGGAGATCCGGGACGTGCTGGGCGCGTCGGCCAAGGTGTCGATCACCCTCAACCTGCACGTCGTGCGGCCCGACGACCCGTCCTCGCAGGCCGACCTGGAGGCCAAGCGCAAGGCGGACGAGATCGCCAACGAGTCGTTCCTCGGGCCGCTGCTGGAGGGCGCCTACCCGGCCGGCCTGCTGGAGCGCACCGCCTCGCTGACGGACTGGTCGTTCGTGCGCGACGGTGACCTGGAGGCCATCCACCGGCCGCTGACCGTGCTCGGGGTGAACTACTACTCCACCGCCCGCGTGCGCGCCTGGTCGGGCCAGGGGCAGCGGCAGCAGGCCGACGGGCACAAGGACTCCGCCGGCAACCCGTGGATCGGCGCCGAGGACGTGGAGTTCCTGCCCCAGCCGGGCCCGCACACCGCCATGGGCTGGAACATCGAACCGGCCGGCCTGACCGACCTGCTCCTCCAACTGCACGACCGCTACCCGGATCTGGCGCTCATGGTCACCGAGAACGGCGCCGCGTTCGACGACGAGGTCACCGTCACCGACGGCGTCGCCCGCGTGCACGACCCCCGCCGCGTGCAGTACCTGCACGACCACGTCGAGGCACTCGGCCTGGCCCGCGACAAGGGCGCAGACGTGCGCGGCTACTTCGCCTGGTCCCTGCTGGACAACTTCGAGTGGGCCTACGGCTACGACCGCCGCTTCGGCATCATCCACGTCGACTACGACACCCAGGAACGCCTCTGGAAAGACTCCGCCCACTGGTACCACCGCCTGGTCACGACGGGCGCACTCCCCGCGGTGACCGACACCGAACCCCGCTGACGCGGACGGCTGACACGGACGGCTGACACGGACGCGGGGCCGGGCCGACCTCCGAGGAGGTCCGGCCCCGCCGTTGTGCACGCCGAGCGGTGAGGCGCGGGGCAGGACTCTACCTTCTGGTGGGGGTCGCCCCGGTGGGTCGGTGCGGTCGGCGCACGCCTGTCCGGCCCCGCCCGTTCCGGGCCACCCGGCCCCGCCCACGTCCTCCGGGCCGCGACGCCGGGTAGGTGAGATGGGCCCGAAGTGACAACATGTCTGGGACGCTCTCTGAGACACGCCCAAGCGGGCGCGACACGCCGCGAGTTCAACTCGGGTTCGTGCGATGTTGGTGGGTGGTTAGTCCCTTTTGGGGGTGCCTCTCGCGTGCTCCGGACGCTGCCCGACGGCGGTCCGCGCGCGGCCTTCGCGGGGGTCTCCGAAGGTCCGGCGTGTCGCCCGCCGGGGGGCGCGTGACGGGCGCGGACGAGCGCTTCGCGAGCGGTCCCGGACGCGCCTCCGGGTGCCTGCCGGACGGCCGTGGCAGCATGGTCCGCGAGCGGAAACCGGCGACTGGGTGTACACGTCGCAGGGGTCTGTCGTGGGCTCCAACCACAAGATGTCGTTGTCGAGCGAGCGTCAGACACTAGGTGTAGTGTTTTCCGTAGCGGAGCAGATATGACTCCGCGCAAACCACATCGGTGTAGTTCCACCGATGTTCTTCGAGGTCAACGGCATCCAAGGGGAGGGGCGGACATGAGCGTCACCGTCTACAGCAAGCCGGCGTGCGTCCAGTGCGACGCAACGTACCGCGCACTCGACCGCAAGGGCATCGAGTACTCGGTCGTCGACATCACACAGGACACCGACGCGCTCGAGATGGTCCGCGGCCTCGGGTACCTCCAGGCGCCCGTCGTGGTGGCGGGTGACGCGCACTGGTCGGGCTTCCGTCCCGACCGGATCATGGAGCTCGCCACGCAGACGGTCGACGCCTGACGTCACCTGAAGGCAGGGTCGGAGCCATGGGATCCCTGGTCTACTTCTCCAGCGTCTCGGAGAACACGCACCGGTTCGTGCAGCGCCTCGGGCTCGAGGAGCTGGACATCCCGGTGCGCCGGATCCCGCTCCGCCCGGCCGACGGATTCCTGCGGGTCGACGAGCCGTACGTCCTGATGGTTCCCACCTACGGCGGGGGCAACGAGGGCGGCTCGGTCCCGCGGCAGGTCCGCAAGTTCCTGAACGACGAGCACAACCGGTCGTTCATCCGCGGCGTCATCGCCGCAGGCAACACCAACTTCGGGGCTGCGTACTGCATCGCCGGGGACATCATCGCTGCCAAGTGCGACGTCCCGTACCTGTACGCCTTCGAGCTCCTGGGCACAGCGCAGGACGTCACCCGCGTCCGCAACGGATTGGCACGATTTTGGCAACAGCAACCACAGAACCCGCCCCGGCAGGTACCGCTCTCGGCGTGAGCGCGGTGGCGCCGGAGGACATCCAGCCGGACTACCACGCGCTCAACGCGATGCTGAACCTGTACGGCGCGGACGGGAAGATCCAGTTCGAGAAGGACCGTGAGGCCGCCCGGCAGTACTTCCTGCAGCACGTCCTGCCGAACACCGTCCAGTTCGAGACGCTGGAGGCGAAGCTCGACCACCTCGTCGAGAACCAGTACTACGACCCCGAGGTGCTCGGGAAGTACTCGCGGCCGTTCGTGAAGTCCCTGTTCCAGCGGGCGTACAGCAAGGACTTCCGGTTCGAGACGTTCCTCGGCGCGTTCAAGTACTACACGTCGTACACGCTCAAGACGTTCGACGGGACGAAGTACCTCGAGCGCTTCGAGGACCGCGTGTCCATGGTCGCGCTCGGCCTGGCCGACGGCGACGAGAAGCTCGCCGAGCACATCGTCGACGAGGTGATCGCGGGACGGTTCCAGCCGGCGACGCCGACCTTCCTCAACGTGGGCAAGGCCCAGCGCGGCGAACCCGTTTCGTGCTTTTTGCTCCGTATTGAGGATAATATGGAGTCGATCGCGCGCGGCATCAACTCCGCGCTGCAGCTCTCCAAGCGCGGCGGCGGCGTGGCGCTGCTGCTCAGCAACGTCCGCGAGCACGGCGCGCCGATCAAGCACATCCAGAACCAGTCGTCCGGCGTCATCCCGGTGATGAAGCTGCTCGAGGACTCCTTCTCGTACGCGAACCAGCTCGGGGCGCGGCAGGGCGCGGGCGCGGTCTACCTGCACGCGCACCACCCGGACATCATGCGGTTCCTCGACACCAAGCGGGAGAACGCGGACGAGAAGATCCGCATCAAGACCCTCTCCCTCGGCGTCGTGATCCCGGACATCACGTTCGAGCTCGCCAAGAAGAACGCGGACATGCACCTGTTCAGCCCGTACGACGTCGAGCGCGTCTACGGCAAGCCGTTCGCGGACGTCTCGATCTCCGAGAAGTACGACGAACTGGTGGCGGACGACCGCATCCGCAAGACCACGATCAACGCGCGCGACTTCTTCCAGACGCTCGCGGAGCTGCAGTTCGAGTCCGGCTACCCGTACATCATGTTCGAGGACACGGTGAACAAGGCGAACCCGATCGCGGGCCGCATTACCCACTCGAACCTGTGCTCGGAGATCCTGCAGGTGTCGACGGCATCCACGTTCAACGAGGATCTGTCGTACAGCCACGTCGGCCGCGACATCTCGTGCAACCTCGGCTCGCTGAACATCGCCAAGGCGATGGACTCGCCCGACTTCGGTGCCACGATCGACACCGCCATCCGCGCGCTGACGGCCGTGAGCGACCAGACGAGCATCGAGTCGGTGCCGTCGGTGAAGCGGGCCAACGAGCTGGGGCACGCCATCGGTCTCGGGCAGATGAACCTGCACGGCTACCTCGCGCGCGAGCGGATCCACTACGGCTCCGACGAGGGCATCGACTTCACGAACATCTACTTCTACACGGTCGCCTACCACGCGATCGCGGCGTCGAACCGCCTGGCGATCGAGCGCGGGAAGAAGTTCGGCGGGTTCGAGGACTCGAAGTACGCCACGGGCGAGTACTTCGACAAGTACACCGACCAGGAGTGGAAGCCGGCGACCGAGCGCGTGGCGCGCCTGTTCGCCGACGCCGGGGTGGAGATCCCGACGCGGGAGGACTGGAAGGCCCTCAAGGCGTCGGTGATGGAGCACGGCATCTACAACCAGAACCTGCAGGCGGTCCCGCCGACGGGCTCGATCAGCTACATCAACAACTCCACGTCGTCCATCCACCCGGTGCCGGCCAAGATCGAGATCCGCAAGGAGGGCAAGCTCGGTCGCGTCTACTACCCGGCGCCGTACATGACGAACGACAACCTGGAGTACTACCGGGACGCGTACGAGATCGGCTACGAGAAGATCATCGACACGTACGCGGCGGCGACGCAGCACGTGGACCAGGGCCTCAGCCTGACGCTGTTCTTCCCGGACACGGTCACCACGCGCGACGTGAACAAGGCGCAGATCTACGCCTGGAAGAAGGGCATCAAGACGCTCTACTACATCCGCCTCCGTCAGATGGCGCTGGAGGGCACCGAGGTGGAGAACTGCGTCAGCTGCATGCTGTAGTGCGCTGACGGGCGTGCCCGGCCGACGCCGGGCACGCCCGCACCGATCCTGACCACCCGGCCGCGGCCGCCGTCGTACACCGAAGAAAGAACCGCCATGTCACCCACAGGGAAGCTCAAGCTCATCGATCGCGTGAGCGCGATCAACTGGAACCGCCTGGAGGACGAGAAGGACCTCGAGGTCTGGGACCGTCTGGTCGGGAACTTCTGGCTTCCCGAGAAGGTGCCGGTGTCCAACGACATCCAGTCGTGGCACACCCTGTCGGAGCCGGAGAAGGTGATGACCACCCGGGTATTCACGGGCCTGACGCTGCTGGACACGATCCAGGGCACCGTCGGCGCGGTGTCGCTCATCCCGGACGCGCTGACGCCGCACGAGGAGGCGGTGTACACGAACATCGCGTTCATGGAGTCGGTGCACGCCAAGAGCTACTCGTCCATCTTCTCGACGCTGCTGTCGACGCGGGAGATCGACGACGCCTTCGCCTGGTCCGAGAGCAACCCGCACCTGCAGAAGAAGGCCGAGATCGTCCTCGAGTACTACCGGGGCGACGAGCCGCTGAAGCGCAAGGTCGCCTCCACGATGCTGGAGTCGTTCCTGTTCTACTCCGGCTTCTACGCGCCGATGTACTGGTCGAGCCGGGCCAAGCTCACCAACACCGCCGACCTGATCCGCCTCATCATCCGCGACGAGGCCGTGCACGGGTACTACATCGGCTACAAGTACCAGAAGGGCCTGGCGCAGCTGACCCAGCCCGAGCAGGACGAGCTCAAGGCCTACACGTTCGAGCTCCTCTTCGAGCTGTACGAGAACGAGGCGGAGTACACCGAGTCCCTGTACGGCGAGCTGGGCCTGGTCGACGACGTCAAGGCGTTCCTGCGGTACAACGCCAACAAGGCGCTGATGAACCTGGGCTACGAGGCGCTCTTCCCCAGGGAGGACACCGACGTCAACCCCGCCATCCTCGCGGCGCTGAGTCCCAACGCGGACGAGAACCACGACTTCTTCTCGGGCTCGGGCTCGAGCTACGTCATCGGCAAGGCCGTGGAGACCGAGGACGACGACTGGGACTTCTGACAGCTCGTCAGGAACCCGCCGGCCGTCCCGGCAGAGCAGAGGCCCCGGTACCGCAGGATCCTGCGGTACCGGGGCCTCTGCTGCGCGGTGCCGGGCAGCGCCGGTCGGTCAGGCCGCCGGCTCGGCGGCGAGGATGTCGACCACGAAGACGAGCGTCTTGCCGCCCAGCTCGTGGGCGCTCGCGTCCTCGCCGTAGGCCTCCGCGGCGGGCGCCACGAGCAGGACCTGGCTGCCGACCGTCTGGCCGGCGAGGCCGTTGGTCCATGCCGGGATCACGCCGGTGAGCGGGAACGACGTGGGGGACGAGCGGCTCCAGGAGGAGTCGAACGACGTGCCGTCCAGGAGGCAACCGAGGTACTGGACCGTGACCTGGTCCTCCTTGGTGACCTCGGCGCCGTCACCCTCGATGAGGGGCTGCACGACGAGCTCGGTCGGGTCCTCGTAGCCGTCGGCGATCGTCACCGTCGGCACGCCGTCGCCGTCGAGCTCGACGGTCGGCAGGCCCTCCTCGGGCTCCACGGCGGTGCCCTCGGCCCGCTGGGGCTGCGACGCCGATTCCATCACGTCGAGCACGTGCACCTGGGTGGTCCCGTCCATGCCCTGCATGGCGATCGTGAGGCGCGCCCCGACGTGCAGGCCGGTGAGCGGCTCGTTGAGGACCTGGTAGCTCGGGTCGCCGAGGGTGAACGTCTGGGGGGCCTGACCCTCGTCCCAGGTCGAGGGGTTCGTCTGCTCGCCGTCCTCGCCGTTGACGATGTAGTCGTGGAAGGTGACGCGGTTGCCTTCGACGAGCTCGTCGCCGTCGCCCTCGTCGAGCACGTTGACGGCCAGGCCCTCGACGGTGAGCGGTGTCTCGAACTCGACCTTCTCGGGTTTCTTGCCACTCTCACCGGTGACCTCGACGCCCTCGATGGCCTCCTGGTCGGCCGCCGTGGCCTCGGGAGCGTCGGAGGGCTCCGGAGCCGCCTCCGGCTCGCAGACGCCGCCCGCGACGACCGGCTCAGCGCTCGCACCCGCCTCGCTCGCGGACGGGCTCGCCGAGGCGTCGGCGTCGCCGGAACTGTCGCCGTCACCGCATCCGGTGAGCACGAGGGCGGAGCCCAGGGCGAACGCCGCCAGGCCAGCTGTGGTGCGGTGCTTCACGTTGTGTCCTTCGATAGGTAGGTAGTGCCAGACCGGCACACTGTAGCGGGCCCAGCCGGGAACCACCTGGACCGTCGTGAAACTCCCGGCGGTGCTGGCAGCGGCCGTCGTCGCCCCCCGCGGGCAGGCACGTGCCCGGGCCTTCGGGCCGGCGCGGACACCGGGCCACGCCGGCCGCGGGCCCGCCCTGGCTGGCCTTTGGAACAATGGCGGCATGCCGTCCAAGCGCCGATCCAGCAAGCGACCCTACGGAGCCGAGCACCGACCGCTCGACGTCGACCGGGCCACGGGCGGCCGGCGCAGCGAGTCCGCGTCCGACGGCGAATGGGTGGTCCAGCACGTCCGGTCCTCCGAGAAGACGTACGTCTGCCCGGCCTGCCGACAGGATGTGCCGCCCGGCACGGCCCACGTCGTCGCCTGGCGGTCCGACGTCATCGGCGGGCCCGACGCCGGCCTCGAACAGCGCCGGCACTGGCACAGCAACTGCTGGCGCCGCCGCGCGAACCTCCGCTGACGAGCTGCGAGAGGTGCCGGATCGGCGGCCGGCGCACCTTCCGGCGCCTGTGAGAGGTGCCGGATCGGGAGTCGATGCACATTCCGGCGCCTGTGAGAATAGTTCCGATGACTACCCAGACCCCGCATCAGATCCGCTCCACGACGGTGCTCCCGGCGCATCGCGAGAACATCGAGCTGCATACCGCGGACGGCCTGACGCTCGTGGGCGAGCTCGCGCGGCCGGTCGGCCCCGACGGCACCCCGGGCACGCCGTCGGCCACGCTGGTCACGTTCCACCCGCTGCCGACGCACGGCGGATTCATGGACTCCCACGTGTACCGCAAGGCCGCCTGGCGACTCCCCGCGCTGGCCGACCTGGCCGTGCTGCGGTTCAACACGCGCGGCACGAGCTCGCCCCGGGGCACGAGCGAGGGGGAGTTCGACGGCGGCGAGGCCGAGCGGTACGACGTCGCGGCCGCCATCGAACTGGCGGAGTTCCGCGAGCTGCCGAACCCGTGGCTCGTCGGCTGGTCCTTCGGCACCGAGCTGGTGCTGAAGCACGGCGCGGACCCGAGCATCCGGGGCGCGATCCTGTTGTCACCGCCGCTGCACCGCGCGACCGACGCCGACCTGGACCGCTGGGCCGAGTTCGGCAAGCCGCTCGTCGTGCTGGTTCCCGAGCTCGACGACTACCTCCGGCCGGACGAGGCGCGCCGCAGGTTCGCCCGGGTGCCGCAGGCCGAGGTGATCGGCGTCGACGGCGCGAAGCACCTGTGGGTGGGCGAGTCGGCCGTGCGCCGGGTGCTCGACGAGATCGTGGGCCACGTGCTACCGGAGCACCCGCTCCCGCTGCCGACGCACTGGGCAGGCCCTCTCGGGACCGCGTAGGCCCCGCAGGCCCTCCGGCGATCGCGGCGCCGGGCATTAACCTGGAAGCGGGGCGGTGGTCGCCCCGGAGCGACGGGGCGCGGTGGCCCCGCAAGGAGGCGCGGCAATGACTGGGACGAGTCCGCTGAACACCATCAACCTGCGCGAGGGCATCGGCCTCCCGCTCGTCCTGCTGCACGGCTTCCCGCTGGACGTGCGCATGTGGGCGGCGTGCGCCGAGGCACTGCCGCCCGGCGTCAGCGCGATCGGCGTCGACCTTCCCGGCGCCGGGCACTCGGATCTGGACGGCGCGCCGCCCGGCCTCGAGCACAGCGCCGAGCGCGTGCACGACACGCTGCGCGGGATGGGCGTGGGCAACGCCATCGTCGTCGGCCTGTCGATGGGCGGCTACGTGGCGCTGGCACTCGCCGACCTGTACCCGGGCTTCGTCGCCGGGCTCGGGCTCGTCGACACGAAGTCGGTGGCCGACGCCGAGGACGCGCGGGCGAACCGGCACCGGATCGCGAACGCCGTCGAGGAGACGCAGACCGTCGACGCGGTGCTCGGCATGCCGGCGGCCCTGCTGTCACCCACGAGTGTCACCGAGCGCCGCCATCTCTTCCCGCTCCTCGAGAGCTGGATCCGGTCCCAGTCGCCGGCGGGCATCGCGTGGATGCAGCGCGCGATGGCGGCACGCCCCGACCGGACCCCGGTGCTCGAGAAGTACGACGCACCGGTCGCCGTCGTGGTGGGGGAGCACGACGCGCTGTCCCCTCGCGCTCAGGCGGAGCACATGGTGGCCGCCGCGAAGAAGGCCGGAGCGGACGTCACGCTGACCGAGGTGCCCGACGCCGGCCACATGGCCCCGGTCGAGGATCCGGCGACGGTGGCCGCCGCGCTGACGCACCTGCACGAGCGGGTGCGGAACCGCGAGCACGTGCGAAGCCGCCGACGCGTGCGGAACCGCTGAAATACCCGGCGCCGGCGGCCTGCCGGGCGGTAACGCCCGCCCGGGGGTGACGCGTCAGGCGTTCGCCTCGGCCTTGCTCTCCGACTTGCCGTTCTCCGACTCGTCGTCGCCACCGTCGACCTGCGGGATGACCACGGTCGCCGAGCTGACCTCGTCCGCGGACGGTGCCGGGTTGGGTGAGCGGGGCGGGATGGCGGCGGGCTTGCCGCCCGAGTCCTCGTCGTCCTTCTTGCCCTTCCCGACGCCGCCGAAGCGAGCCTGCTGCGCCGGGGTCAGAGGGCTGCCGCCCGTCGCCGTGGCGAGCGCCGCCGAGCCGTCCTTGCCGCTCTGCGGGCCGCCGAGCATGCCGCGCAGCTCGTCGAGGTAGCCGTTGATCGAGTCGTGCTGGCGGGTGAGGTCCTCGAGCTGGTTCTGCGCGGCCGCGCGCTGCGACTCCGCCTCGGCGCGGGCGTCCGCGATGGTCTGCTCGGCGAACTCGCGGGCCTCGGCGACGATGCGGTCCGCGGTACGCCGCGAGTCGGCGACGAGATCCTTGACGTACACGTCGGACTCCGACCGGACCTTCTCGGCCTGCTCGAGGGCCACGGCGACGCGCTTCTCCGCCTCGGCCGCGTGCTCCTCGGCGGCCTTGACGAGCTTCTCGGTCTCCTCCTTGGCCTTGGCGTGGCGCTCCGCGAGCTCGGCCTCCACCTGCTCCTTGCGGGTGGCGATGTCGAGGTCGGCCTCGGCGAGCGCGTTGCGCGCCTGCTCCCGCAGGTCCTCCAGGTCCGAGGTGACCGCGTTCGACGCCTCGGCGGCCTCGCGCTTCGCCTCGGCCACGAGGTGCTCGGCGTCGCGGCGGGCGCGCTCCAGGAGCTCGGTGGACTCCTTCTCGGCGCTCTCGCGCTGGGCGGCGGTCTCGGCCGCGACCTTGGCGCGCAGCTGGGCGGCTTCCCGCTCCGTGTTGACGCGCAGTTCCGTGGTCTCGCGCTCGACGGTCGAGCGCAGCGTGCCGAGCTCGCGCTCCAGGCTGGCCCGGCGCTCCGACTCCTCGGTGGCGATGCCGGACGTGATCAGCGCGGCCTCGCGCTCCGCCGATCCGACGAGCTCCTCGGCACGCCGCTTCGCCGCGACGAGGTGGCCGTCAGCCTCGGCGGCCATCGTGGTGCGGATCTCCTCGGCCTCGCGGCGCGCGCTGGCGAGCAGCTCGGCGGCCTCCGACTCGGCGCGCGAGCGGACCTGGCCGGCGGAGAGCTTGGCCCGGGCCATGATGTCGGCGGCCTGCTGGTTCGCCTGGGTGAGGATGTCCGACGACTGCTCCTCCGCCGAACGCAGCAGCATCTCGATCCGCGAGCCGAGGCCGGCGTACGACGGCTTGTCGCTCTCCTTGAGCCGCTGCTGGGCGTCACTGAGGTCCGTCTGGAGCTTGGAGGCGCGCGCGTCCGACGACTCGACCTGTCGCCGCGCTTCCTCCAGCGCGGCGTTGAGCCGGTCGAGGTGGCTGTGCACCTGGTCGCGGTCGTAGCCGCGCATGACAGTCGGGAAGAGCGATCGCTCGTCGGACACGTGCAGACCTCCGTGGCAAGACCGTGGTTCCCCGGCCAGGGATGCCGCAGAATTGCGGCCTGTCCGGCGCCCAGGATACGCGTCGCGTGGCTCGATGTGTACCCGCTTGAAATATGGCATTCGTGGTATTCGCGGGCGGGGTGTGAACACAGCAGGTGAAAGAACCGTGATGATCTCCGCCGTCGCCCACCGCTGGACGACCGTACAGCGGACCACCCTATGCTGGACCGTCGGTCCTTGGCACCTACGAAGGGAACGGGTGGTGCAACGCTTTCTGGCGATCCTCCTGATCCTCGCCGGTCTCGGCGGGGCGGGGTACGGCGTCGCGACGGCGACGGTCCTGCGCGAGTCCGACACGGTGGTCGCCACGGCGACGCCGAGCGGCGACGGGACGATGCTGGTCACGGTTCCCGGGGTCCTGGGGATGGTGGACGAGAGCGTCACCGTGCGCGCGTCGGTCCCCGAAGGGCAGAAGGTCACTCTTGCCATCGGTACCGAGACGGACGTGCTCGGCTGGGTCGGGGACGACCCCTACGACTCGGTGACCGGAATGGCGGACTGGTCCGAGCTCTCCGTCGTGCCCGGGGCGGGCGTGTCCGAGGGTGGCGAGGGCGCGGAGGAGGGCGATGACGCCGAACCGGCCGAGAGGCCGTCCAGCGGCCCCGATCCCGCCGGGTCCGACATGTGGATCTCCGAGGTGAGCGGCGAGACCAGCGTCAGCCTCCGGTACACCGACCAGCCGGGTCCGTACGTCCTCCTCGCCGCCGGGGTCGGCAGGGGCGCCGAGGCGCCGACGGTCGAGCTGACCTGGCCGCGCCCGGTCACCACCCCGTATCTCTGGCCCGGCGTCATCGGCGGGGGATTCCTCGTGCTGGTGGGCCTCTTCCTGTTCGTCGGGGCCCGCAGGAAGCCCGGTGGCCGGAAGAGCAAGGCGAGCGGCAAGGGGAGGAAGTCCGCCAGGACCGTCCGCGAGCCGCTCGAGCCCCGGAACGACGGATCGCACCCGGGCGGCCCCGAGGAATCGCCGTACTCGCCCGCGCCGGGTGAGAAGCTCGACGCTCCGTTCCCGCCCGGCCCGGCCGAGCAGTCACCCTTCCCGCTCACCGACGAGGACCAGGACGCCGAGCAGAGCGGCGCACCCTTCCCGCCCGCGACCGCGCCGGCGTGGGGCTCGGCGCCGACGGCGCCACCGTACGAGGCCCCGTCCGAACCCGAGCACGACACCGTTCCGCGCCCGGCCCCCGCCGCGCCCGCGGCCCCCGCCGCTGCCGGGGTCTGGGGCTCTGGCCGGTCCGAGCCCACCTTTCCCTCGGGCCCGACCGAGCACCCCGGAGCGCATCAGGCGCCGGCGGGTCCTCCCGCGCCGGGCAGCCTGCGGCGGCGCCGTGGCCGCCGCGGCGCACCGGACCCGGCTGCCACCCCTCCGGCCGCGCCGATGCCTCCGGCCCCGATGCCCGCCCCCGCGGCACCCGCACCCGCAGCACCCGCTCCCGCCGCCGCGCGACCGCAGGCCGCGGCGTCCAGCGGTTCCTCAGGAACGCCGGGCAAGCTGATGACGCGCCGGGAACGGCGCCTGGCCGAACAGGCCGCCCGGCGCGGGAACACGGGCATGCAGCCCGCCGTGCCGCAGCAGCAGCCCGAGCCACCACAGCCGGAGCCGCCCCAGCCCGGTCCGCCCGCCTCGAGCCGCGCGGCCGCCTGGCGCGAGGCGTGGGGGATCAAGGACGGAGAGAACCGATGACCAACCGCCGCATCGCACGACGTGCGTCCGCAGCGGCCGCCCCGCTGCTCGCCGTCGGCCTGCTCGCCGGCTGCGCCGAGGAGCTTCCCGTGCCCGAGCCGGAACCGGCGGTGGTCGGCGCCGTGGTGACGGAGGAGCAGGAGAAGACGATCATCAGCCGGGTCGCCGAGTCGGTGGAGACGGCCACCAAGGGAAGGAAGACCGGCGCGCTCGAGGAGCGCATGGCCGGGCCCGCCCTGACGGTGCGCACGAGCCAGATCGAGGTGGCGCGGAAGATCAAGAGCGACGAGCAGGTCACGAACCTCCCGATGAGCATGCAGTCCGTGATGCTGCCGTCGGATCCGGAGTGGCCGCGCACCAGCCTCGCCGTGAGCACGCAGCCGAAGGACCTCACCGCTCCGGTGCTCTACGCCTTCGAGCAGCGGTCCGCGCGCAGCGACTACAAGCTGTGGGCCTGGGCCCGGCTGCTGCCCGGCGTGACCCTGCCGCAGTTCGCGTCGACCGACACCGGGACCGAGGAGGTCGCGGCCGACGACGGCGAGTCGCTGACCATGTCCCCGGCGAGGGCGGTCGCCGCCTACGCGGACGTCCTGTCCGAGGAGGACGACTCCAAGTTCGCCAAGCGCATCGAGGACGACGACTTCCGCGACCTGATGCGCAAGCAGGAGTCCGCGCAGAAGAAGGCGGACGGCTGGAAGAAGTCGGAGGGCAAGTACTCCTTCAGCGCCACGGCGGACGAGGACGAGGGCGTGCAGGCGATGCGCACGGTCGACGGCGGCGCGATCGTGCTGGGCGCGATCAACTCGTCGCAGGTGATCCAGCTCCAGGACAAGGCCGAGGCGCCGCCGTCGGACGGGTTCGTGACCCAGAAGGCCCTCTTCGGGGACCAGGACGTGACGAACGTGCTGCGCACGAAGTACCTGGACGTCGTCGCGCTCTACGTGCCGCCCGCGGGTTCCGACGACAAGCTGCGCCTGGTGGGCTTCGAGCACATCGCGGTCTCGGCGACCAACGAATGAGATCGCCCCGCCCCGCGACCGCGGGCGCCGTCGCGGCGCTCGTCGGCGTCGCGCTGGCAGGCTGCACGCCGGGCCCGCCCGTGCCCGATCCCGGCTCGGCCGCGGTCGGCGCCGTGGTCACCGAGGGCCAGGCAGCGGCGATCATCGGCCGCGTGGCCGAGGTGGTCGGGACGGCGACCGCCGAACGCGACCCGGGGGCGCTGGCCGCCCGGGCCGCCGGCCCCGCGCGGGAACTGCGGGCCAGCCAGCTCGAGGTCGCCCGGATCCTCGGCGACGACGAGCGGGTCACCGCGCTCCCGATGGACATGCAGGCGGTGGTGCTGCCCTCGGAGCCCGGCTGGCCACGCACCGGCCTCGCGGTGAGCACACCGCCGGACGACACCGTGGCGCCCGTGCTCTACGCGTTCGAGCAGGCCTCGGCGCGAGCCGACTACAAGCTCTGGGCCTGGGTGAAGCTGCTGAAGAGCGAGACGCTGCCGCGATTCGCCGAGCCGGCCGTGGGCGCCGAGGCGGTGGCGGCCGACGACGGCGAGTCGCTGACCATGTCTCCGGCGGAGGCGGTCGCCGCCTACGCGGACGTCCTGTCCGAGGAGGACGACTCCGTGTTCGCCGAGAGCGTCGAGGACGACGAGTTCCGTGCCCTGTTGCGCGAGCAGGAGTCCGCGCAGAAGAAGACGGACGGCTGGGAGGACTCGGAGGGCAGGTACTCCTTCAGCGCCGAGCGGGACGCCGACCGGGGCGTGCGGGGGATGCGCACGGTCGACGGCGGCGCGATCGTGCTCGGCGCGATCGACTCGTCGCAGGTGATCCAGCTCCAGGAGTGCGCGCGGGTCGAGAAGCGCAGCCTCACGGACACGCAGCGCGCCCTCCACGGGGATCAGGAGGAGAGCAACCTCCTGCGGACCGAGTACCTGGACGTCGTCGCGCTCTACGTGCCGGCCGCGGGGTCGGAGCAGCGGGTCCGGCTGGTCGGGGTCGAGCACGTCGCGGTGGACGTCGAGTCGGCGGGGGACATGTCCGGCTGCGGGTGACCCGCAGACCGCGTGCTTTCGTAGGATGAGGGCCATGACCACGCCCGACCAGCCGACCCCGGCCCCCGAGAGCTTCGCCGCCGCGCGCGGCGCCGTCGACCTGTCCGCCCTGATGCGCCCGCAGGCGCCTCCCCCGGGCGAGCCGGGCGGCGCGCCCGAGGCCGGCGGGTACGTGCTGGACCTGACCGACGTGAACTTCGAGCAGGTGGTCCGGGACTCCGCCAACTACCCCGTGGTGATCCTGCTCTGGGCGCCCACGGACGCCGCGAACGCGGAGCTCGCCACGACCCTCGCGGGCCTCGCCGCCGAGTACGACGGCAGGTTCCTCCTGGGCCGTGTGGACGCTCAGACCTACCCGCAGATCGCCGCGGCGTTCCAGGTGCAGGGTGTGCCGGCCGTCGTGGCCGTGCTGCAGGGGCAGCCGCTGCCGCTGTTCGCGGGCAACGCGTCCGAGGAGCAGGTGCGCCAGGTGCTCGACCAGGTGCTGGCCGCGGCCGAGCAGAACGGCGTGACCGGACGGGCGCCGTCGGCCGGCGGCGACGCCGGGCAGACCGCCGAGCCGGAGCCGGAGGCGGAGAAGCCGCTGCCACCGCTGCACCAGGAGGCGTACGACGCCATCGAGCGTGACGACCTCGCCGCCGCGGAGGAGGCCTACGCCAAGGCCATCAAGCAGGACCCCAAGGACACCGACGCGGTGGCCGGCCTGGCACAGGTGCGGCTGATGCGGCGCACCCACGACGCCGACCTGGCCGCGGTGCGCCAGGCGGCCGCGGACGCGCCGTCGGACGTGGCGGCGCAGCTCGCCGTCGCGGACCTGGACGTGCTCGGTGGCAAGGTCGAGGACGCCTTCGGCCGGCTGCTGGACCTGCTGCCCGGCCTCGACGGCGACGACAAGGAGGCCGTCCGCGTCCGCCTGCTCGAGTACTTCGAGGTCGTCGGCGTCGCCGACCCGCGGGTCAACAAGGCCCGCCAGCGCCTCGCGATCAGCCTGTACTGACGCCGGACTCCGGGACGAGGATCAGCGCGCCGAGCGGGGGCACCCGGATCGACGCCGACCGGTCGCGGCCGTAGTGGGGGACCGCTTCGGCCGTGACCCGGCCCAGGTTCCCCACGCCCGAGCCGCCGTAGATCTCGGCGTCCGTGTTCAGGGCCTCGCGCCAGACCTGTCCGGCCGTCGCACCTGCCACCCCGCTGGTGCCCCCGGCCGCGCCGTCGCGACCACTTCCGGCGGCGTCGGGCCCGTGCCCCGGGCCGTCCGGCAGCGGCAGCCGGTACCCCTCGTGCGGCACGCCCGCGAAGTTCACCACGACGACCACCGGATCGCCCGACGCCGAGCGCCGCACGTACGCCAGGAGGTTGCGGTCGGCGTCGTCGGCGTCGAGCCACTCGAACCCGGAGCCGTCGAAGTCCCGCTCCCACAGGGCGGGGGTGACCCGGTACACCGCGTTGAGGTCCCGGACCAGGCGCTGCACCCCGGCGTGCCATCCGTCGGCCAGCACCTCCCAGCGCAGCCCTTCGCCCTCGGACCACTCCGTGTCCTGTGCGATCTCGCAGCCCATGAACAGCAGCTGCTTGCCCGGATGCGTCCACTGGTAGGCGAGGAAGGCCCGTACCCCGGCCATCTGCTGCCACCGATCACCGGGCATCTTCCGCAGCAGCGACCCCTTGCCGTGCACCACCTCGTCGTGGCTGATCGGCAGCACGAACTGCTCCGAGAACGCGTAGACCATCGAGAAGGTCAGCTCGTGGTGGTGGTAGCGGCGGTTGACCGGGTCCTCGGCGAGATAGCGGAGGGTGTCGTTCATCCAGCCCATGTTCCACTTGAGCCCGAAGCCCAGCCCGCCCGACGACGTCGGCCGCGTGACCCCCGGGTACGACGTCGACTCCTCGGCGATCAGCATGACGCCCGGCGTGCGCCGGTAGGCGGTGGCGTTCGCCTCCTGCAGGAACGCGATCGCCTCCAGGTTCTCCCGCCCGCCGTGCACGTTGGGGCGCCACTCGCCCGGCTCCCGCGAGTAGTCGAGGTAGAGCATCGACGCCACGGCGTCGACGCGCAGCCCGTCGGCGTGGAACTCCTCGAACCAGTAGGTGGCGTTCGCGACGAGGAAGTTGCGCACCTCGCGGCGCCCGAAGTCGAAGATGTACGTGCCCCAGTCCTGGTGCTCGCCGCGCGTGGGGTCGGGATGCTCGTACAGGGGCGTGCCGTCGAACCGGGCCAGTGCGAACTCGTCGCGGGGGAAGTGCGCGGGGACCCAGTCGAGGATGACGCCGATCCCGGCCTGGTGCAGCCGGTCCACGAGGTGGCGGAAGTCGTCCGGCGACCCGAACCGCGAGGTGGGCGCGTAGTAGGAGGTCACCTGGTAGCCCCACGACCCGCCGAAGGGATGCTCCGCCACGGGCAGGAACTCGACGTGCGTGAAGCCCTGCTCGGACACGTACGCGGTCAGCTCGTTCGCGAGCTCGCGGTAGGACAGGCCCGGCCGCCAGGAGCCGAGGTGCACCTCGTACACGCTCATCGGGCCGGAGTGCGGGTCGGACCTGGTCCGCGCGGCGAGCCACGCGTCGTCGCCCCACTCGTAGGCGGACTCCGTGACGATGCTCGCGGTGCCGGGAGGCAGCTCGGTGGCCCGGGCCATCGGATCGGCCTTCGCGCGCCAGACGCCGTCGGCGCCGAGCACCTCGAACTTGTAGTGCGTGCCGGCCGCGACGCCGGGCACGAACAGCTCCCACACACCCGACGACCCGAGGGACCGCATCGGATGGACCGGCGTCCACAGGTTGTGGTCGCCCAGCAGGCGCACACCACGCGCGTTCGGCGCCCACACGGCGAAGCCCGTGCCGTCGATCTCGCCCGACGCGCTCGGGTACCGCCGCACGGTGGCGCCGAGCACCTTCCACAGCTCCTCGTGCCGTCCCTCGCCGATGAGGTGCAGGTCGACCTCGCCGAGCGTCGGCAGGAAGCGGTACGGGTCGTCGGCCACCTGCTCGGTGGCGCCGTAGCGGGTCCGGACGCGGTAGTCGGGGGCCGCCCAGGCGTCGCGTCCCGCGCCGGGCGCGGCGGGGACGACGGCGGTCCACACGCCGGCGCCCTGATGCTCGCACGGGTGATCGCCGTCGTCGGTGATGATCGCGACCTCGTCCGCGAGGGGACGCAGCGCCCGCACGACGGCGAACGGGCCGCCCTCGTCGAGCGGGTGCGGCCCGAGCACGGAGTGCGGATCGTGGTGCGAGCCCTGCGCGACGGCGGTCAGCGCCTCGAGGTCGGCGGGAGGCAGATCGGCCATGGCCACACCTTTCCACGTCCGGGTACCCCGACGCGACAGCTGGCGCCGCGCGCCGACCGTGTTACTGGTCCGCCGGGGATCCGGGCATGATGTCCCCGTGGGGCGGATCACCATTGCGGACATCGCTCGGCGGGCCGGCGTCTCGACCGCCGCCGTCTCCTACGCGCTGAACGGGCGGCCCGGGGTCTCGGCCGCCACGCGCGAGCAGGTCCTCGCGATCGCCGCCGAACTCGGCTGGGAACCCAGCTCCGCCGCGCGCTCGCTGTCCGGCTCCCACACGGAGACCATCGGGCTGGTGCTGGCACGCGCCCCCGAGACCCTCGGCTTCGAGTCCTTCTACATGCAGTTCGTGGCGGGCATCGAGTCCGTGCTGTCCGAGCGCGACTACGGCCTGCTCCTGCAGGTCGCCCCCGACATCGACGCCGAGATGCGGACGTACCGCAAGTGGCGCGCCGCCCGGCGCGTCGACGGGATCGTCATGGTGGACCCCCGCGTGTCCGACCCGCGGCTCGACCTGTTCCTCGGCGCCGACGCGCTGCCGGCCGTCGTCGTCGGCGACCCGAGCCTGTCCGGCGGGCTGACGAGCGTCTACACGGACGACGCCGCGGCTATGCGGTCCTGCGTCGAGTACCTCGCCGGGCTCGGGCACACCGCGATCGGGCACGTGACCGGGACGCCCGAGTTCGGGCACACGCACCTTCGCGGCGAGGCGTTCGCCTCCGAGGCCGCGGCCCGCTCGATGACGACGGCGGTACGGCACGCCGACTTCACCCCCGACGCCGGCGCGGCGGCCACGCGCGACCTCCTGGCGCGGGGTGACGTCACCGCGATCGTCTACGACAGCGACGCGATGGCGCTCGCGGGCCTCGGCGCCGCCCACGAGGCGGGGGTGCGGGTACCCGCCGACGTGTCGCTGGTGGCCTGGGACGACTCACCGTTGTGCCGCGCGGCGTATCCCCAGCTGACGGCGCTGAGTCACGACGTCGCGAGCTACGGCGCGCACGTGGCCCGCCGCCTCTTCGAGCGTATGGCGGGCGAGCCGCCGGCGTCGTACCGCGACTCGACCCCGGAACTGGTGGTCCGCGGCTCGACGGTCCCGCCCCCGCCGGCCCGCTAGCCAGCCGGCCCGCCGGGGTCGTGCCGGCCGGGTCGGCGCGGGCCGAGGCCGTCGCCAGATCGTGACGAACCGGTTGACTTACGATGACTTAACCGCTTAATGTCTCGCCGTCCACCAGTCAACGACGACGGATCGAGACGACAATGACCCATCGGAACCACCTCCGGGGCGGGGCACTGCTCGCGGCCGCGGCGCTGACCCTGTCGGCGTGCTCCGCGCAGGCCGGCGGCGGGCAGGCCGCCGACGGCGCGATCGCCGGCGAGATCACGGTCATCACGCAGCGCACCGACATCGTCGACACGGTGTTCCAGGACTACAAGGCCGACTTCGAGGCCGAGTACCCGGACGTCACCGTGAACTTCGAGGCGATCACCGACTACGAGGGCGAGATCGCCGTGCGGATGAACACGGACGACTACGGCGACGTCCTGCTCATCCCCAACAGCGTCAAGCCGGACCAGTTCGCCACCTTCTTCGAGCCGCTCGGCTCGGTCGAGGAGATGAGCCAGGAGTACCGGCTCGTGGAGGAGAAGGCGTACGACGGCCAGGTCTACGGCCTCTCCATCACGGTGAACACGCAGGGCCTCGTCTACAACAAGAAGGTCTGGGCGGAGGCGGGGATCACGGACCTGCCCACCACTCCCGAGGAGTTCCTCGACGACCTGCGCGCCATCCGCGACACGACCGACGCGATCCCCTACTACACCAACTACGCCGACGGCTGGCCGCTGAGCCAGTGGGACGGGAACCGCGGCGTGATGGGCGACCCCGCGTACCAGAACACGCACGTCGCCTACAGCGACACCCCGTGGGCCGAGGACGAGTGGCACGGCATCTCCGACGGCCTCCTCTACGACATCGTCGCGGAGGGCCTGTCCGAGGAGGACCCCACGACGACGAACTGGGAGGAGTCCAAGACCCTGCTCGGGACCGGTCAGGTCGCGACGATGCTGCTCGGCTCGTGGGCGATCACGCAGATGCAGCAGGCCGCCGAGGACGCCGGCGGCTCGGCCGACGACATCGGCTACATGCCGTTCCCGTACCAGGTGGACGGCACGTTCCACGCGCAGATCGCGGGCGACTACAAGAACGCGATCAACGTGCACAGCGAGCACAAGGCCGCCGCGCGGGCGTGGATCGACTGGTTCGCGAAGGAATCGGGCTACGCGTACGACGAGGGCGGCATCTCACCGCTCGTCGACGGGCCGGAGCCGGAGACCCTGGGCGACTTCGAGGAGGCCGGCGTCGAGTACGTCGAGATGGAGCCGGCGCCGGCGGGCAGCGAGTCGTACGAGGCCGACATCGTCGCGGCCTCCGAGATCGACCTGTACGGGAACATCTACCGGCAGGAGATGGTCGACATCGCGCGCGGCGCCGCGGACGGCGACAAGGAGTCGTTCTTCGCGGACCTCGACCAGCGCTGGGCCGACGCGCGCGCGTCGGTCGGAGAGTGACGGCGGGACGATGGCAGTCGTCACCGACGCCTTCTCGGCGCGCGCCGAGAAGGCGACCGGCGCCCGCCGGATCGGCGCGTTCCTGAGCCGCGGCCAGGCCTCCGGGCCCGGCCGCGGCCCCAGCCGGGGTCTGCCGATCACGCCGTGGCTCTTCCTGGTCGTGCCGCTCGGCCTGCTGGTGCTGTTCACCTACGTGCCGGTCGCCAACATGGTCTGGTACAGCTTCACGTCCTGGGACGGGCTCGATCCCGTCAAGGAGCCGGTGGGCCTGGACAACTATGTCCGGATCTTCACCGACCCGGAGATGTTCAAGGTCTTCTTCGTGAGCCTGTACTACCTGGCGGGCGCGGCGGTTCAGATGGTCCTCGCCCTGTACTTCGCGACGATCCTGAGCTTCAACACGCGGTTCCGGAACTTCCTCAAGGGGATGATCTTCTTCCCCTACCTCATCAACGGTGTCGCGATCGGGCTGGTGTTCCTGTTCCTCCTCCGGCCCGGGGGCACGCTCGACGCGCTCCTCGCCGTCGTGGGCGTCGCCGAGCCGCCGCAGTGGATCGGTGACCCGTCGCTCGTGAACGTCTCGCTCGCCGCGACGAGTGTGTGGCGCTTCATGGGGCTGAACTTCGTGCTGTTCCTCGGCGCGATCCAGTCCATCCCGAACGAGCTCTACGAGGCCGCCGACATCGATGGCGCGACGAGCTGGCAGAAGTTCTGGTTCATCATCGCGCCCGGCATCCGTCAGATCATCGGCCTGACGACCATCCTGGCGATCTCCGGGTCGCTGTCCGTGTTCGAGATCCCCTGGATCATGACGAGCGGGGCGAACGGCTCCACGACCTTTGTCATCCAGACGGTCCAGCAGGCGTTCCAGTTCGGCAAGTTCGGCCTGGCCTCGGCCATGGCCGTGGTGCTGTTGGTGGTCGTCCTGGTCATCACGTGGATCCAGCGCCGGATCTTCCCCGACGAGAAGGTGGACCTGACGTGACCCGGCCTGACACGACACGGCCCGAAGCGACGGACCGGGAAGCGATCCGGTACGTGTCGCCGCTCCTGGCGGTGACCGGGCCGTTGCCCGAACCCGGACGCGTCGAGGCCGCGCGCCGGCGCGTCCGGAACGCCTGGCGCGCCCTGCGCCCCCTGACCACACCGCTCGGCATCGCGCTCAAGTACACGAGTCTCCTGATCGCCGTCGCCTGCGCGGTGATCCCGCTGATCACCGTGTTCATGGCGGCGTTCAAGACCCGGGAGGAGTTCGCGACGTCGGACCCGCTGGCCCCGCCCGGCGACTGGCTCAACCTCGAGAACTTCGTCGTCGCGTTCACCCGTGGCGGGATGCTGCAGGGGTTCGCCAACACCACCATCATCCTCGCGGTGTCCCTCGTGGGCACCATCCTCATCGGGACGATGACCGCGTACGCCGTCGACCGGTTCGACTTCCGCGGCCGCCGCCTCGTGCTGGGTGCCTTCCTGCTCGCCACGCTCGTACCGGCGGTCACCACCCAGGTGGCCACGTTCCAGGTGGTGAACGGGCTCGGCCTGTTCAACACTCGCTGGGCGGCCATCATCCTGTTCATGGGGACCGACATCGTGTCGATCTACATCTTCCTGCAGTTCATGCGGTCCATCCCGCGCTCCCTCGACGAGGCGGCGATGCTCGACGGCGCCAACCGGCTGACCATCTACGCGCGCATCGTGTTCCCGCTGCTGCGCCCGGCGATCGCGACCGTCGTGATCATCAAGGGCATCGCGATCTACAACGAGTACTACATCCCCTTCCTCTACATGCCCTCGCGGGACCTCGGCGTGGTCTCCACGTCGCTGTTCCGCTTCATGGGCCCGTTCGGCGCGCAGTGGGAGATCATCTCCGCCGGTGCGGTGCTGGTGATCGTCCCGACCCTCATCGCGTTCCTCCTGCTGCAGCGACAGATCTACAGCGGCCTGACCTCCGGAGCCACCAAGTGACACAGACCTCCACCGACAGCAACGAGCCGGCCGGCGCCACGCCGGCGGGTGTCTCACGCGGCGGGCGCATCGCCCGCCGCGTCCGCGACCTGCACGACGGCTGGACCCTGCGCTACGCCGGCGGGCCCGCCCCGGCGGAGCTTCTCGCGGGGGCGCTCGCTCCCGACGGCCGGGGCGTGCCCGCGGCCGTTCCCGGCACGGTGCACACCGACCTCATGGCCGCGGGGCTCGTGCCCGATCCCTACGTGGACGACAACGAGCGTCTCCTCGCGTGGATCGGCCGGTGCGACTGGGAGTACCGCACGGTGTTCCCGTGGCGGCCCGACGGCGGCGCTCCCGCCGACCGGCACGACCTGGTCCTCGAGGGCCTCGACACGGTCTCGGTGATCACCCTGAACGGGACCGAGGTCGGCCGCACCGCGAACCAGCACCGTACCTACCGGTTCGACGTCACGGACGTGCTGCGCGACGGCGACAACGAACTGGTCGTCCGCTTCGACTCGCCGGTGCGGTACGCCGACGCGCAGAGCCTCGCGCTGGGGCAGCGCCCGCAGGTGAACCACCACCCGTTCAACGCGATCCGCAAGGCGGCCTGCAACTTCGGCTGGGACTGGGGGATCGACGCGGCCACGGCCGGCATCTGGCGGCCGGTGCGCCTGGAGTCCTGGTCCGTGGCGCGGCTCGCGGCCGTGCGGCCGCTCGCCACCGCGGACCTGTCGGGCCCGGCGCCGGCCGGCGTGCTCGACGTGCACCTGGACATCGAGCACGTGGACATCGAGCAGGCCACCGCCCCGGCGCCGGGCCTCGAGGCGTCCGTGGTCGTGCGCGGTCCGGGCGGCGGCGCCCTGCCGGGCGGCTCGGGCACCGTGGCGATCGAGCCCGGCCAGACGTCCGCCGTCGTCCACCTGCGACCGGACGACGTCGCCCTGTGGTGGCCGCGCGGATACGGCGACCAGCCCCTGTACGACGTCGAGGTGACGCTCACCGCGGCACGACCGCCGTCGGACACGTCGGGTGGCGACATCCCGCCGGTCAGCGACGCGTCGTCGGGCATCGTCGAGGGTGCCGGCACGGAGCCGGACGCCGCCCGTCCGCTCGACCGGTGGCGCGGCCGTACCGGGTTCCGGACCGTCGCGCTGGACATGACGCCGGACGACGACGGCACGCCGTTCACGATCGTCGTCAACGGCCGCCCGGTCTGGGTCAAGGGCGCCAACTGGATCCCGGACGACGTCTTCTTCCACCGCGTCGACCGCGCGCGGTACGCGCGGCGGCTCGACCAGGCCGAGTTCGCGAACCTCAACCTCCTGCGGGTGTGGGGCGGCGGGCTCTACGAGTCGGACGACTTCTACGCCGAGTGCGACGAGCGCGGCCTCCTGGTGTGGCAGGACTTCGCGTTCGCCTGCGCCGCCTACAGCGAGGAGGAACCGCTGCGCGGCGAGGTGGAGGCGGAGGCACGCGACGCCGTCACCCGCCTCGCGCCGCACCCGAGCCTCGCCCTGTGGAACGGCAGCAACGAGAACATCTGGGGCTACCACGACTGGGGCTGGAAGCTGCGCCTCGACGGCAGGACATGGGGCCTCGGGTACTACACGGACCTGCTGCCGCGCGTCGTCGGGGAACTGGACGGGACGCGGCCGTACACGCCGTCGAGCCCGTGGTCGGGAAGCCTGGACCGCCATCCGAACGACCCGGAGCACGGCTCCATGCACTCGTGGGAGCTGTGGAACCAGCTCGACTGGCCCCACTACCGCGACACGGTGCCGCGGTTCATGGCCGAGTTCGGCTGGCAGGCCCCGCCCACCTGGACCACGCTGCGGCGCTCGGTCGGCGACACCCCGCTGACGCCCGAGTCCCCGGGCATGCAGGTGCACCAGAAGGCGATGGAGGGCAACAAGAAGCTCACGGCCGGCCTCGTGCCGCACGTCCCGCTGCCCGACGACATGGAGGACTGGCACTGGGCGATGCAGTGGAACCAGGCGACCGCCGTGCGGACCGCGGTCGAGCACCTGCGATCCTGGGCCCCGCGCTGCACGGGGTCCGTGGTGTGGCAGCTGAACGACTGCTGGCCGGTGACGTCGTGGGCGGCGGTCGACGGCGACGAGCGGCCCAAGCCCCTGCTGTACGCGCTGGCGCACGCGCACGCCGACCGGCTGGTGACGGTGCAGCCGCGGCCGGCGGGCGCGGGCGACGTCGCGGACGGGGGCGGCCGCGGTGCGGATGTGGGCGGTTTGGATGTGGGCGGTGCGGACGTGGGCAACGGCGGTGCGGGCGCGGCGACCGTGCCCGCCGGCCACCACGGGCCCGCGGGCGCGCGCGCCGGCCTGGCCGCCGTCGTCGTCAACGACCGGGACGAGCCGTGGGACGGCGGCCTGGTGGTGCGGCGCCTGGCCTACGACGGCACCGAGCTCGCCGCGGCGAAGTCGTCGTTCGCCGCGGCGCCGCGCGGCGCGGTGACCGTGCCCATCCCGGCTGACGTCGCGACGCCGGGGGACGCCGGGAGCGAGCTGATCGTCGCGAGCGTCGACGGGGTGCGGGGCACCTGGTTCTTCGCGGAGCCGCGCGACTCGGCACTCGCGCCGCCGGACCTGGACGCGCGGGTCGAGCCGGCCGGCGAGGGGCGTGTCGTGGTCCGGGTCACCGCGCGGAACCTCGTACGCGACCTGACGCTGCTCGCGGACAAGGCGCATCCCGGCGCGGTGGCGGACCGGGCGCTGATCACGCTGCTGCCGGGGGAGACGACGACGTTCGGCGTGCGGGTGGGGGCGAGCGGCGCGGCTGCCCTCGCGGGCGTGGGCGGCTCGGCGGAGGCGGACGGCCTCGGCTCGGCGGAGGTGACTGCTCTGCCGGACGCGGGTGGCGCGGCTGCTGCCCTGCCGGACGCCGCCGTCCTGACGGCTCCCCGTGTCCTGCGCTCCCTCAACCAGCTGGTCGGCGCTCCGTAACCTGTCCGGGCACCGCCGCGGCCGGCGGGGTCGCCGACGGTTCCTGAACTGTGCGTTACCGAGACGTGACGGTGACACGCTTGCTATTCCGTGCGCTCTGTGACTAGGTTCACCCTAAGTGGTAGGACGGCTAACATATTCGTTCTGCCGGGGTGACACGGCCGTCACGCGCACCTTGCACAGAGCCGTGCGACCGGGGATCGACAAGAGGAGACTTGCATGTCCACGAACAAGTTCACCGAAGGTCGGCTGGCGCAGGCGGCGTTGGATCGCCGGACCTTCGTGCGCGGCGCCGTCGCCACCGCCCTGCTGGCGCCACTCGGCGGGTCGCTCGCGAGCTGCGCGGTCCCGAGCGGTGGCGGCGGCGAGGAGACCGCGGCCGGCGAGATGACCGCCGACAATCCGTTCGGCCTGGTCGAGGACTCCGACGTCGAGGCCGTCATCTTCAACGGCGGTTACGGCTTCGACTACGTCGAGTTCGCGGCCGAGCAGGCGAACGGCCAGTTCCCCGACGTGACCTTCGAGGTCTCGCCGTCCACGCAGATCGCCCAGGAACTGCAGCCCCGCTTCGTCGGCGGCAACCCGCCGGACCTCGTCGACAACTCCGGCGCCGGCTCGATCGGCTTCAACACGATCGCGGACCAGCTCGAGGAGCTCGACGACGTCTTCGAGGCGCCCAACTACGAGGGCACCACGATCGCCGACACGCTGTACCCCTCGGTCAAGGATCCCGGCACCTACAACGGCCGGTTCGTCGCCCTGAACTACGTGATGACCGTGTACGCCGTGTGGTACTCGGCCTCCCTCTTCGACCAGAACGGCTGGACGGCGCCCGCCACCTGGCAGGAGGCGATCGACCTCGGCGCGGAGGCGGAGCGGGCCGGCAAGAAGCTCTTCGTCTGGGGCAAGGAGGCCGCCACGTACTACCAGACGATGGCGCTCGACTCCGCCATCAAGGAGGGCGGCGACGAGGTCCGGCTCGCCCTGGAGAACCTGGAGCCCAACGCCTGGTCGCACGACGCGATGCAGGGCGTGCTGGAGGCCCTGCACGAGATCGTGCAGAAGGGCTACTTCGTTCCCGGCGGCGCCGGCACCCAGTTCACCGCCGCGCAGGCGCGGTGGAGCAACGATCAGGACGCCCTGCTGTACCCGTCGGGCGGCTGGATCGAGAACGAGATGAAGGACGCCACCGCGAACGACTTCCAGATGACCG
The DNA here is from genome assembly GCF_014892515.1 of Myceligenerans pegani. Classification (GTDB taxonomy): domain Bacteria; phylum Actinomycetota; class Actinomycetes; order Actinomycetales; family Cellulomonadaceae; genus Myceligenerans; species Myceligenerans pegani. The sequence goes on along the minus strand of NZ_JADBGR010000071.1, from coordinate 15,716 downwards.
GCTTCCCGACGCCGACCGTGTCCGACAGCCCCACGCTCCCGTACGAGGCGATCCGCGCCGGAGCCGGCGAGCCGTTCATCGTGCCGAGCGAGGCCGCCAACCCGGCCGGTGGCAAGGAGATCCTGCGCGCCATGCTCTCGGCCGAGGCCGCGACCAACTTCTCCGAGACGCGCCTCGCACCCACGATCGTCCGCGGGATCGTGCCCGAGGACGGCTTCGGGTCCACGGCGCTCGTCTCCCAGACCAGCATGCTCGACGCCGCGGGCGAGAACATCTTCAACTACCAGTTCGTCGACTACTACGGCATGAACGCCGACCAGCTCGTCGTCTGGAACGCGTTCCTGTCCGGCGACATGGACGTCAAGGGCATCACCGACGGCCTGCAGAAGATCAGCGACGACATCGCCGCGGACGACTCGGTCGAGAAGATCGAGGTCAGCTGAACCGTGTCCGGCACGTCACACCCGGCGGCCCCCGGCGGCGTCGTGCCGCCGGTCGCGACGCCCCGGCCCGGGAACGCCCCCGGGCCGGGCCGCCGACGGCGCCGCCGCCGGATCTCCTTCGACAGGGCGAGCTTCTTCGCGGTCGCCCTGCTCCTGCCGCTCACGGTGTACGTGATCTTCGTGATCTCGCCGTTCGCGCAGGCCCTGTACTTCTCGATGACGGACTGGAGCGGGTTCACCGCCGACATGGCGTTCGTCGGGCTCGACAACTTCGCCCGCCTGCTCGGCGACGACAAGTTCATGCGCGCCGCGCTGAACAGCGCCCTGCTGGCCGTCATCGTTCCGACGGTGACGATCGTGCTCGCGATCGGCGTGGCGACCATGGTCACCGTCGGCGGCTCCACGACGGGCGGCGTGCGCGGCGTGCGGGGCGCGGGCTTCTACCGCGTCATCTCGTTCTTCCCGTACTGCGTGCCCGCGATCGTCATCGGCCTCGTGTGGGCGCAGGTCTACGACCCCTCGCGGGGCCTCCTGAACGGCGTCCTGACCGGCATCGGGCTGGACGGCATGACCGACTTCCCCTGGCTCGGCGACTCTCGGACCGCCATGGGGGCGTCGATGTTCGTGATCATCTGGAGCTTCGTCGGCTTCTACACCGTGCTGTTCGTGGCCGCCATCAAGGGGGTGCCGGGCGAGATCTACGAGGCCGCGCGGCTCGACGGCGCCGGCCGGTTCCGCACGGCGATCTCCATCACCGTGCCCCTCATCCGCGACAACGTGCGCACGGCGTGGATCTACCTGGGCATCGCCGCGATCGACTCGTTCGTCTACATGCAGGCGATGAACCCCGGGGGCGGGCCCGGCTACTCGACGTTCGTCATCAGCCAGGACCTGTACCAGACGGCGTTCAGCAAGGGGCAGTTCGGCTACGCGACCGCGATGGGAGTCGTGCTCGCGCTGGTGACGCTGCTGTTCGCCGGCGCGGTGTTCCTCGTGGACCGGATCACCGGCGGGCGCGACGACGTGAGGGGGCACGCATGAGCACCGGAGCCGGCGAAGGGCGTCGCGGAGGGTACGGGCCGAGGAACGAGGCGCGTGGCCGCGGCGGAGCACGAGGAGGAGTCCTGTGAGCGTCGTGGCGGAGCAGACCGGCAACCCGGCGCGCGGAGATCTCGGCGGTCCGCCGTCGGGCACGCCGCGGCGGACGGCGTCGGGCACGGCGGGCGACCGCACGGCGGCCACCACGAGCCACGTGCTGCTGATGTTCGGCGCGGTGCTGGTCGTCGTGCCGTTCCTGTGGGTCTTCGTGTCGTCGTTCAAGACGACGAGCGAGATCCTGGCCTCGCCCTTCTCGTTGCCGGCGGACCCGAGCCTGGACAACTACGTCAACGCGTGGACCGACGCGGGCATCGGCCGGTACTTCCTCAACACGATCGTCGTGGTCGGGTGCGCGCTGTTCCTCGTCATGCTGCTCGGCGCGCTGACGGCGTACGTCCTGGCCCGCTTCAGGTTCCCGGGCAACAAGGTGATCTACAACCTCATGCTCGCGGGCCTCACCTTCCCGGTGTTCCTCGCCATCGTGCCGCTGTTCTTCGTGCTGCGGAACGCGGGCCTGCTCAACACCCTGCCGGGGCTGATCGTCACGTACGTGGCCTTCGCGTTCCCGTTCACCGTGTTCTTCCTGTACTCGTTCTTCCGGAGCCTGCCGCACGAGGTGTCGGAGGCGGCGCAGGTCGACGGCGCGGGGGAGTGGCGCACGTTCTTCCAGATCATGCTGCCCATGGCACGGCCGGGCATGGCGTCCGTGGCGATCTTCAACTTCCTCGGTCTGTGGAACCAGTTCCTGCTCCCCGTGGCGCTGAACACCGAGACCGACAACTACGTGCTGACGCAGGGCATGGCGCAGTTCGCCTCGCAGGCGGGATACGCGGTGGACTTCGGCGCGCTGTACGCGGGCGTGGTCATGACCGTCATCCCCGTCCTCGTGGTGTACGTGTTCTTCCAGCGCCGGCTCCAGGGCTCGGTGGCGCAGGGCACGTTCCGCTGACCTCGGAGCCGGACGACCACGAGGCCGGCGTCAGCGGTCCAGGACGCGGGCGACCGCGTTCAGCGGGATGTGCAGCCAGCCGGGACGGTGGCGCGCCTCGTACACGGCCTCGTACAGCGCCTTGTCGAGGGTGAGCGCACGAAGGAGGAGCGAGGCCGTGGCGACGTCGAGCGCGCCGCCGGGCACCACCGCACCCGGCACGGCGCCGCCGTGGTCCCGCGACGACCCGACCTCGTCCCGGCCCTCGGGTTCGCCGAGGGACTGCCGGTAGCCCTCCAGGAACGAGAGCTGAGCCCGGGCCGACCACTCCGGGTCGGTCGCCTCGCCGACGGCGGCCGCGTAGTCGAACGACCGCAGCAGGCCCGCGACGTCCCGCAGCGGGAGATCCGGTGCGGTACGTTCGGCGACCGGCCGCTGCGGCTCGCCCTCGAAGTCCAGGACCTTCCACCCGGAGCGGGCGTGCAGGACCTGACCGAGGTGCAGGTCGCCGTGGATGGCCTGGAGCGGCACCGGGTGTTCGGCGGCGACCCGGGCGAGATGCCCGCTCACCTCGTCGTAGAAGGCGGTGACACCCCCGCGGTACGGCGCGAGCCCCGGGACGTCCGCGATCGCCTCGGCCGCCCGGCGCCGGAGCACACCCATGAACCCGCTCGCGTCCAGCGTGGCGTCCGTCGGGCGGGCGCCGGCCAGCGCGGTGTGCAGGTGCGCGACGACGGCGCCCAGTTCGGCCGCGCGCTCGTCGAACGCGACGCCCTCCTGGGCGTGGGCGCAGGCCAGTTCGAAGCCGTCGTCGGCCTCGGCGATGAGCTCGGAGACGACGGCGAGATGGGCGTGGGCCTCCCGGTCGCCCAGGTGGTCCGCGCCGGGCTGGTCCGTGCCGGGCGCGCCGGCGCTGCGCGTGCCCGGCACGGGCGGTTCCGGGGCGAGCACGTCCGGGGTGAGCACGTCGGGGCCGGGTCCGTCCGGGTCGAGCACGTCGGGGCCGAGCGGGGCCGGGCCGAGCGAGTCCGCGGCGGGCCCGGGCCCCGGGGGCGGCACGGGAAGCTCGACCGCGCCGAGGAAGCGGGGAACGCCGTCCCAGCCGGCCCGCGTGAGCGCCTCCGGGATGACGACGTCCGGGTGCGGGCCCAGCGGGACCGTGCGCAGGATCTTCAGGATCACACCGTCCGCCTGCTCCCCGGGGAACCCCGGGACCTCCGCCCGCAGCCCGGGTACCAGCACGGACGTGTTGGACTGTTCCCCGCCGAGCGGCCGCGCCCCGTCCAGCCACCCGCCCTCCGGCCGGACGATCGGCCGGTCCGCGTCGTCGGCGGATCGGGACGAACCCACCGACCGCCCGGCGGCGGTCCCGGGAGGACGTGACCGTTCCGTGGGGAGCGGCAGGTGCGTGGGGAGGGCCGCCGCGAGGTAGGCGTGCCAGGCCGCGGGGTGGGCACCGCCGTCGTACACGGTGAGCGGGCCGTCAGGGCCGTCGACGACGCCGATCGGCGCCGGCCCCCCGCCCGGCGACCGGCCGCTCCCTTCCCGGACGAGGACGAGCGGCACCTGGATCACGATCGCGCCCTCGTCCTCGGCCAGGCCCGGCCCGGCCAGGCGCAGCAGCGGCACGACGACGGTCGCGTGGCCGGCGGCGAGCCCGGGGACGTCCGCGTCCACGTCCGGCGGCGCCCCGGCCGGGAGTGCCAGCTCCACCGTGAGCCACGGCACGTGGCGCACGCCGTCGCCCGGTACCGGGTACCAGCGCCGGCCGGGCAACCAGCCGTCGAGCAGGCGCAGCACGCCGTCGGGCAGGGGACCGGCCCCGTCGTGCACGATGACGGTCCGCGCCTGGTCGATGATCGTCACACTCCTCCCGTGCTCGCGTGGCCCACGCCGCCCTGCGCGAGCACCAGCCAGTAGAAGTCGCGTGCCCCCCAGGTCATCGTGACGGTGCCGCCGTCGGACACGTCGGGGAACCCGGCGCCGCCGAAGACGTCGGTCAGCGTCCAGCCCGTGTACCGGGGGAGCTTCAGCGTGGCGGAGCGCGCGGTCGCGGACAGGTTGGCCGCGACCAGGATGGTCTCGGACTCGGCGGTGAGGGTGAAGGCGATGATCGCCTCGTCGTCGCAGTCGACCGCCTGGTAGGCGCCCGTGCCGAACGCCGGGTGCAGGCGGCGCACCGCGAGCATGCCGTGCACCCAGTGCAGCAGCGACGTCGGCTGCGCGAGCTGCGCCTCGACGTTGACGTGCTGGTAGTGGTGCACCAGCGACTGCACCAGCGGCAGGTACAGCTTGCCCGGGTCCGCGTGGGAGAAGCCCGCGTTGCGGTCCGGGGTCCACTGCATCGGGGTGCGCGACGAGTCGCGGTCGGGCAGCCAGATGTTGTCGCCCATGCCGATCTCGTCGCCGTAGTAGAGGCACGGCGAACCGGGGATGGCCAGCAGCAGGGCGTGCGCCAGCTCGATCTCCTTGCGCGAGTTGTCCAGCAGCGGCGCGAGCCGGCGGCGGATGCCGACGTTCGCGCGCATGCGCGGGTCCGGTGCGTACCAGCCGTACATCGCGGCCCGTTCCTCCGTGGTCACCATCTCGAGGGTGAGCTCGTCGTGGTTGCGCAGGAACGTGGACCACTGCCCGCCCGCCGGAATGGCGGGGGTGTCCGCGAGGATCTCCCGCAGACGGTTCGCCCGCTGGTCCCGGATGGCGTAGAAGATCCGCGGCATGACCGGGAAGTGGAAGCACATGTGGCACTCGGGCTCGTCCTCGGTGCCGAAGTACTCGACCACGTCCTGCGGCCACTGGTTCGCCTCGGCGAGCAGGATCCGGCCCGGGAACTCGGTGTCGACCATCTTGCGGACGCGTCGCAGGAAGCGATGCGTCTCGGGCAGGTTCTCGCAGTTGGTGCCCTCGGCCTCGAACAGGTACGGGACGGCGTCGAGCCGGAACCCGTCCACACCCAGGCGCAGCCAGAACCGGGCCACGTCCAGCATCGCCTCGGCCACGAGCGGGTTGTCGAAGTTCAGGTCCGGCTGGTGGCTGAAGAAGCGGTGCCAGAAGTACTGCCGCCGCACCGGGTCGAAGGTCCAGTTCGACGTCTCGGTGTCCACGAAGATGATGCGGGCGTCCCGGTAGCGCTCCGGGTCGTCGCTCCACACGTAGAAGTCGCCGTACGGCCCGTCCGGGTCCGACCGCGACGCCTGGAACCACGGGTGCTGGTCGCTCGAGTGGTTCATGACCAGGTCGATCACCACGCGGATGCCGCGCTCGTGGGCCGCCGTGACCAGGTCGCGGAAGTCGTCGACCGTGCCGTACTGCGGCGCGATGGCGGTGAAGTCCGCGACGTCGTACCCGCCGTCGCGCAGCGGGGACGGGTAGATCGGCGGGATCCACAGGCAGTCGACGCCGAGCCACTCGACGTAGTCGAGCCGGTCGATGAGGCCGCGCAGGTCGCCGATCCCGGCGTCGCCCGGGTCGGAGAAAGCCCGTACCAGCACCTCGTAGAACACGGCCCTGCGGTACCACTCCGGGTCGTCCGACAGGCCCGGGCGGCGCGACTCGACCTGGGGCTGCCGCCGGGGCGGGAGCGCCTGCACGGGGATGGGCGCGGTGACGGGCCGGGGCACCTCCCGCTCGGTGCCGGGCGCGGGCCGGCTCGTCTCGCGGTCCGGTTGCTCGGCGGGGCCGCCCGGCCCGAACGTGGTCATGAGATGCCTCCCGTGCCACCGGGGTCCGTGCCGGCGGGCGCCACGTGCAGGACGTGCGCCACGCGGTGGGCGGGGTCGAGACGGACGTACGGGGTCGCGCCCCAGCCGTAGGTCTCGTCGGAGAGCAGGTCGTGCGCCACGTAGAACGGGGCGTCCGCGTCGCCCTCCGGTGGGGTGAGGCCGAGGGATTTCAGGTCCAGGTGCACGAGCGACTCCTGAGAGTTCCAGGGATCAAGATTCACCACGACCACGATCACGTCGTCGTGTACGGGGGTGGTGACGGGCACGGCGCCCACGCCGGCGCCGCGCCCAGCGACCGTGCTGCCCCCTGGCTCCATGGTGCTGCCCTTCGAACCGTTTCGCGCGCCGGGGACGAATTCTGCGCCGATTCGTCGCGAGAAGGCCACTACCTGGTCGTTCGTCGTGGGATGCACGGTCAGGTTGCGGAGCTGGCGGAGCGCGGGATGCTCCCGGCGGATCGCGTTGAGGCGCGTGACCAGCGACGCGATCCCGTACTCGGCGGCCCGCTCCCACGCCCGGGGCCGGAACTCGTACTTCTCGTTGTCGATGTGTTCCTCGACGCCCGGCCGCGGCGTGTTCTCCACGAGCTCGTAGCCCGAGTACATGCCCCACGACGGCGAGCCCGTCGCGGCGAGGACCGCGCGCACCGCGTGCCCGGCCACCCCGCCGTGCTGCACGTAGGGCGTGAGGATGTCGTGGGTCGTGGGCCAGAAGTTCGGCCGCATCACGGAACCGAGCGGCCCGGACACCTCCGTGAGGTACTCCTCGATCTCCTGCTTGGTGTTGCGCCACGTGAAGTACGTGTACGACTGGTGGAAGCCGACCCGCGCCAGCGTCTGCATCATGGCCGGCTTGGTGAACGCCTCGCTGAGGAAGATGACCTCGGGGTTCGTGGCGTGCACCTCGGCGAGCAGCCACTCCCAGAAGTCGAGGGGCTTGGTGTGCGGGTTGTCGACGCGGAACAGGGTCACGCCGCGGTCGATCCAGGTGCGGATGACGCCCAGGACCGCGGCGTACAGCCCGTCCGGATCGGTGTCGAAGCTGAGCGGGTAGATGTCCTGGTACTTCTTCGGCGGGTTCTCCGCGTACGCGATCGACCCGTCCGCGCGGACCACGAACCACTCGGGGTGCTCCGTCACCCACGGGTGGTCCGGGGAGCACTGCAGCGCGACGTCGAGCGCCACCTCGAGGCCGGCGCCCCGGGCCTCCTCGACGAACGCCACGAAGTCCTCCTCGGTGCCCAGGTCGCGGTGGATGGCGTCGTGGCCGCCGTCGGGCGAGCCGATGGCGTACGGGCTGCCCGGGTCACCGGGCTCGGCGTCGAGCGTGTTGTTCCGCCCCTTGCGGAACGTGGTGCCGATCGGGGACACGGGAGTGAGGTAGACGACGTCGAACCCCATGGCGGCGATCGCGGGCAGGCGCTTCGCGGCCGTGGCGAACGTGCCCGAGACCCACGTCCCGTCCGGCTTCCGGTGGGCGCCCTCCGAACGCGGGAACATCTCGTACCACGCGCCGGCCAGGGCGAGCGGCCGGGCCACGCGCAGCGGGTACGTGTCCGACGCCGACACGAGCTCCCGGTGCGGCGCCCGCGCCATGGCGTCGCGCACCTCGGGTGACGTCGCCGCGGCGAGCCTGACGGCGGCCGGGCGGGAGTCGTCCTCCAGGGCCGCGAGCGTCCCGGCGAGCAACTCGGTGTCGGCCGCCGTGCGGTGCGGCGCGATCAGGGCGTCGCGCCGGGCCGGGCGCAGCACGCGGCGGAAGAGGCGGGCGCCCTCGGCGAGCATGAGATCGACGTCGATCCCGGCGCCGATCTTGATGGTGGCGTCGTGCGTCCACGTCGCGTACGGGTCGCTCCAGGCCTCGACGCGGAACGACCAGTCGCCCGTGTCGTCCGGCTGCAGGAAGCCGCGGAACCGGTCCAGCCCGGGGGCGACGTCGGTCATGGGCGCCCACGAGTGGTCCGTGCCGTCCGGCGCGACGAGCACGGCGGTGGCCGAGACGGCGTCGTGCCCCTCCCGGAACACGGTCGCGGTCACGGGGACGACCTCGCCCACGGCGGCCTTGGCGGGCCATCGCCCGCCCTCGACCACCGGGGAGACCTGGATGACGGGAATGCGGCCGATGCCGCCGGTTCTCGCGCGGCCGACGCCGCCTGCCGAGTTGTGCACGCTGCTCACACCGCCACGCTATCGATCCCGGGTTGCCGCGCGCACGGGGGCACGCCAACGGCTTGCGCAAGGTTCACGCGTCGTCCATCGGGCGTGGTCAGGCGAACCATGAACACCGGGTGTGTCGCCGCCCGCGAGTGCGTAGGGTTCGTACCCGTGAGAGCGATCCGCCGATTCACGGTACGCACGGTCCTTCCGGAGCCCCTCGCGGCACTCGACGAGCTGTCCCACAACCTGCGCTGGTCCTGGCACGCGCCCACGCGCGAGCTCTTCGCCGAGGTCGACCCCGAGCTCTGGGCGGATGTGAAGGGCGATCCCGTCGCGTTCCTCGCGGCGCTCGGCTCCGAGCGTCTCGCCGCCCTGGCGGCGGACGAGGGCTTCGTGGGGCGCACGCGGGCGGCCGCGGCCGAGCTGCACCGCTACCTGCACGATCCGCTGTGGTACCAGGAGCAGCGGTCCGCCGGCGGGGCGGAGCTCCCGCGCGGCATCGCGTACTTCTCGCCCGAGTTCGGCATCACGTCGGTGCTGCCGCAGTACTCCGGCGGCCTGGGCATCCTGGCGGGGGACCACCTGAAGTCGGCGTCGGATCTCGGCGTGCCGATCGTGGGGGTCGGTCTGCTGTACGGCGCGGGCTACTTCAAGCAGTCCCTCACCCGCGACGGCTGGCAACTCGAGACCTATCCGCTGCTGGACCCGGACGGTCTGCCGCTGACGGTGCTGCGCGAGGAGGACGGCACGCCCGCCCAGGTCTCGCTCGGGCTGCCGGGTGGCCGCAGGCTGCACGCCCACATCTGGGTGGCGGCCGTCGGCCGGGTGCCGCTGCTGCTCCTGGACTCGAACGTGCCCGAGAACGACGAGGCGGCGCGTGTCGTCACCGACCGCCTGTACGGCGGGGGCGGCGAGCACCGCCTGCAGCAGGAGCTGCTGCTCGGCGTGGGCGGCGTGCGGGCGCTGCGCGTCTGGTCGCGGCTGACCGGCGCGCCGGAGCCGGAGGTCTACCACACCAACGAGGGGCACGCCGGGTTCCTCGGCGTCGAGCGGATCCGGGAACTGGTCGCCCAGGGCCTCGGCATCGACGACGCGCTCGAGGCGGTGCGCGCCGCGACGGTGTTCACGACCCACACCCCCGTGCCGGCCGGCATCGACCGGTTCGCGAAGGAGCTGGTCAGCGGCTACTTCGGGGGCGACAACCAGATGGACGGCGTGCCGGTCGAGCGGGTCCTGGCGCTCGGCGCCGAGGACTACGAGGGCGGCGACCCGACCGTCTTCAACATGGCGGTCATGGGGCTGCGGCTCGGCGGTCGCGCGAACGGCGTCTCGCTCCTGCACGGCCAGGTGTCGCGCGAGATGTTCGAGGGGCTGTGGCCCGGTTTCGACGCCCGCGAGGTTCCGATCACCTCGGTCACCAACGGGGTGCACTCGCCCACCTGGGTCGCGCCGCGCCTGGCGCGGCTGCAGGCCGAACGGCTCGGGCTGGACCAGCTGACCGCGCCCGAGGCGTCGAGCGGCTGGCTCGATCCCGGCCGGGTGTCCGACGCCGACCTGTGGGCCGCGCGCGCCGAGATGCGCGGCGAGCTCGTGGCGGAGGTGCGCCGGCGCGTGCGCAAGTCCTGGCGCGAGCGCGGCGCCTCGCCCGCCGAGCTCGGCTGGATCGACGACGTGTTCTCGCCGGACGTCCTGACCATCGGCTTCGCGCGCCGGGTGCCGACGTACAAGCGGCTGACCCTGATGCTGCGCGACCCGGCGCGGCTCCGGTCTCTCCTGCTGCACCCGGAGCACCCGGTCCAGCTCGTGGTGGCCGGCAAGTCGCACCCGGCCGACGAGCAGGGCAAGCGCCTGATCCAGCAGCTCGTGCGATTCGCGGACGACCCGGCGGTGCGGCACCGCATCGTCTTCCTCCCGAACTATGACATCGCGATGGCACAGGCCCTCTACCCGGGGTGCGACGTCTGGCTCAACAACCCGCTGCGTCCCCTGGAGGCGTCCGGCACGTCCGGCATGAAGTCCGCCCTGAACGGCGGCCTCAACCTGTCCATCGAGGACGGCTGGTGGGCCGAGTGGTACGACGGCGAGAACGGCTGGGGCATCCCGACCGCCGACGGCGTGGACGACGCCGACCGCCGCGACGACCTCGAGGCCGCGGCCCTGTACAACCTGATCGAGTCGCAGGTCGCTCCGCTGTTCTACGACCGGACGGCGGACGGTGTCCCCGGGCGCTGGCTGGAGATGGTGCGCCACACGCTCGCGACGCTCGGTCCGAAGGTGCAGGCCACGCGCATGGTCCGCGAGTACGTGCACGGCCTGTACGCGCCGGCGGCCGCGTCGGGGCGGACGCTCGGCGCGGACGGCTTCGCCGCGGCACGGGACCTCGCCGCCTGGAAGGCCCGGGTGCGGGCGGGATGGCCGCAGGTCCGCGTCGACCACGTGGAGTCCGCCGGGATCGCCGACGCCGCCCGGGTGGGCGACCGGCTCACGGTGCGGGCGTACGTCTCGCTGGGTTCGCTCACCCCCGACGACGTCGAGGTGCAGATCGTGCACGGGCGGGTCTCCGAGGCGGACATGATCGAGGACTTCGACGCGGATCCGCTGGCCCTGACCGATTCCTACGAGGCCGGCCGGCACGCGTTCGCCGGCGAGGTGGACCTCGGGTCCTCCGGCCCCTTCGGGTACACGGTGCGCATCGTCCCGCACCACCCGGGCCAGCCGAACGTCGCGGACCTGGGCCTGGTGGCGAACGCATAGCCGCCGATCGTGCCCGGCTGAGGCGTGAGGCGCGCGGCGGCCGGCCGGTCAGCCGTGGCGCTCCGGTCGGCGGGGGATGGGCTTTGCCGAGGTGATGAGGCCGGCCGGGATCCAGAGCTCCTGCGGTTCCCCGCGTCCGGGGCGCGGGTCCGTGCGCACGCGCAGGCCGTCGTCGGACACCGTGAGCACGAAGCCGATGACGTCCGTCCAGACCCCGCCGCGGCGGTCCGCGCGTGCCGCGGCGGACTCGGCCGCCGCGAGCCGCCGCCGGACGACGACGCGCGTCCCGGGAGCGAGCCCACGCCAGGGCCGGCCGGCGGGCGGGACGGGCCGGGGTGTGTCGGAGTTCACGTGCTGCCTTCGCCGAGGAATGAGACGGTGGACGCGGCGAGCACGCCGCTCCTGGAATACTAGGGTCGGACCGGGCACGACCCGCAGATGCGGTCCGGCCCGAGTACATCGAGTACGTTCCCCGAGGAAGGGTCCCGCAGTGACCTACGTGATCGCTCAGCCGTGCGTCGACGTCAAGGACAAGGCGTGCATCGAGGAGTGTCCCGTGGACTGCATCTACGAGGGCAGCCGCTCCCTCTACATCCACCCGGACGAGTGCGTCGACTGCGGCGCCTGCGAGCCGGTCTGCCCGGTCGAGGCCATCTACTACGAGGACGACGTCCCCGAGGAGTGGAAGGACTACTACCGCGCCAACGTGGAGTTCTTCGACGAGATCGGCTCGCCCGGCGGCGCCGCGAAGATGGGCCTGATCGACAAGGACGACCCGATGATCGCGGCCCTCCCGCCGCAGGCCTGACCCGGCTCGCCCGCGCAGCATGGGGCTCGCCGACCTCTCCGGGATCACGTTCCCCTGGGACACCCTCGCCGAGCTCGAGGCGACCGCGCGGGCACATCCCGGCGGGATGATCGACCTGTCGATGGGCACGCCCGTCGACCCGACGCCGCCGCTCGTCCGCGAGGCGCTCGCGGCCGCCGCCGACGCACCCGGCTACCCCACGACGGCGGGCACGCCGCAGCTGCGTGCCGCCGTCGCGGAATGGTTCGCCCGGCGGCGCCGCGTGCCCGGCCTCGAGCTCGACCAGGTGCTGCCCACGGTGGGCTCCAAGGAACTCGTGGGCCTGCTGCCGTCGCTGCTCGGGGTGGGTCCGGGCGACGTCGTCGTCCATCCCGAGATCGCGTACCCCACCTACGCCGTGGGCGCCGCCGCGGCCGGGGCGACGGCGCTCGCCACCGACGACGTCGATGCCTGGGCCGGGCGCGACGACGTGCGTCTCGTCTGGGTGAACAGCCCGGCCAACCCGCACGGGCGGGTGCTGGACGTCGCCGAGCTGCGCCGGGTCGTCGCGGCGGCCCGGGAGATCGGCGCCGTCGTCGTCTCCGACGAGTGCTACGCGGAGCTCGGCTGGGGGCCGTGGGCCCCCGCCGGCGGGTCCGGCGACCGGGGCGGCGTGCCGAGCATCCTCGATCCGCGCGTTTGTGACAATTCCCACGTCGGGCTGCTGGCGGCCTACTCGCTGTCCAAGCAGTCGAACCTCGCGGGGTACCGCGCGGCGTTCGTCGCGGGGGACGGCGAACTCGTCGGGCAGCTGCTGGCGCGGCGCAGGCACCTGGGGCTGATCGTCCCGGCGCCGGTGCAGGCCGCGATGGTCGCGGCGCTCGGCGACGACGAGCACGTCGCCGCTCAGCGGCGGATCTACGGGGCCCGGCGGCGGGCGCTGGCGGGCGCGCTGGAACGTGCGGGGCTCGTCGTGGACCACTCCGAAGCGGGTCTTTACCTGTGGGTGCGGGCAGGGGCCGAGCGGTTCGCCGAGCGGGGCGTGCTCGTGGCGCCGGGCGGGCTCTACGGTCGGGCCGGTGAGGATCATGTGCGGACGGCGCTCACGGCGACGGACGCGCAGGTGGCGGACGTTGTGTCCCGACTCACAAATTCTTGACCTACGGGTTGGATTCACAAAGCCTTGACACGGTACGGTTTTGCTTCAGGTCGACGCTGCCCTGCTCCCTCACAAGGGACAGCGCACCGCGTGCTTCAAGGAAGGAAGTCATGACGTCCACCACGCCGGCGAACGCCAAGTCCACCGTCGAACTCGTCGTCGACGGCACCGCCCGACCTCTGTCCGTCGTCGCCGCGAGCGAGGGCGCCAGCGGCTTCAAGGTGAACACGCTGCTCAGGGATACCGGCCTCGTCACGCTCGATCCCGGGTTCACGAACACGGCGTCGTGCGAGTCCGCGATCACCTACATCGACGGCGACCAGGGGATCCTGCGGTACCGCGGCTACCCGATCGAGCAGGTGGCCGAGGGGGCGAGCTTCCTCGAGGTGGCCGCCCTCCTCATCGATGGGGAACTGCCGGGCGCCGAGGCGCTGGCGGCCTTCGAGGAGAAGGTCGGCAAGCACGCGGGCCTGCCCGACGGGTTCGGCGCGTTCCTGGCAGCGCTCCCGGCCGACGGGCACCCCATGGCGACCCTGGCCGCCGCGATCAACGCGCTGGCCGCCTGGTACCCCGAGGTGGTCGACCCCCGCGACGAGGCCCAGGTCGACTCCGCCACGGCGATGCTGCTGGCGAAGACCGCGACGATCACCGCGGCGCTGCACCGCCGTCGCACCGGACAGGATCTCGTGGCGCCCGACGCGTCCAACGGCTACGTCGCGGACTTCCTGCGCCAGACGTTCGGCGGCCCGGGCGGCGAGTACGCGGCGGAGCCGGCAATCGTCGACGCGCTGGAGAAGCTGCTCATCCTGCACGCCGACCACGAGCAGAACTGCTCGACGTCGACGGTGCGGGTGGTGGGGTCCTCGAACGCGACCCTGTTCGCGTCGGTGGCCGCCGGCGTGAACGCGCTGTCCGGTCCGGCGCACGGCGGGGCCAACGAGGCGGTGCTCGTGATGCTGGAGAAGATCCGCTCCGGTGGCGAGACCGTCGAGACCTTCATGGACAAGGTCAAGAACAAGGCCGACGGCGTCCGCCTCATGGGCTTCGGCCACCGGGTCTACAAGTCCTACGACCCGCGTGCCGCCATCGTGAAGAAGTCCGCCGACGAGGTGCTCGAGAAGCTGGGCGCCAAGGACGAGCTCCTGGAGATCGCCCAGGGCCTGGAGCAGATCGCGCTCAGCGACGACTACTTCGTGGAGCGCAAGCTCTACCCGAACGTCGACTTCTACACCGGCCTCATCTACAAGGCGATGGGCTTCGACCCCGCCATGTTCACGCCGCTGTTCGCGCTCGGCCGCATGCCGGGCTGGATCGCCCAGTGGCGGGAGATGGCGAACGACCCGGCCACGAAGATCGGCCGGCCGCGCCAGGTCTACACCGGCGCCACCGAGCGCGCCTTCACCCCGGTCTCCCAGCGCTGACCACGCCGCCGGCGGGCGCCACCGCCGGGCACGGCCGGTCCGGCCGTGCACCGGTTGTGCAGGGCATGTCGGTTTCCTCGGCTAACCTCTCGGGCGTGAGCCGTTCCACGCTTCTTGCCCGCCGGAGCGCGGCCCATCGCGGGCTGCTCCTGCTGGTGTGGCTGCTGGTGGCGGGGCTGGCCGCGAGTCTCGGCGTCACCGTCGGGTACGTCCGTGCCGCCGGCGTCGACGACGCCCGCACCGGGCTCGCCGCCGCGTCGCCCGCCGGGCGCGGGCTGCTCCTCGTGACGCGGCTCGCCGACGGAGCCGCGGCCGCCGCCGCGCAGGACGCGCGGGTCGCGGAGGCCGTCGACGATCGCCTCGGGGGCACGCCGTACACGGTGTACCGCGAGACACGTACCGAAGGGGTGCCGGTCGCCGGCAACGGCGCGCTGCTGGAGGACCGCTGGGTGGTCTCCACCCCGGCGCTCCTCGCGGACGCCGGCGCCGAACGGCCGGGCGACGTCCCCTCGGGTGAATGGGTCGGCGTGGATCCCGGGATCGCCGACACGACCGAGGGCACCTGGCCCGAGGACGCAGCGGAGGGCGAGCCGCCGCAGGTGGCGGTCCACGCCGCAGCCGCCGAGGCCGCGGGCATCGAGGTCGGCGACACCCTCCGGCTGGGTGCCGACGACGAGGACCCGGGGGGCACGGGAACCTCGGTGGTCGTCTCCGGACTGTGGCGGCTCACCGACGCCGGCGTGTCCCGCTGGTTCGGCGACCCGCTCACCACGACCGGCGGCGACGGCACCGTCGCCGGCCCGATCCTCCTCGCCGGCAGCGTCCTGGAGGACCTCGACACCACCCCGTTCGCCCGCTGGCTCGTGGTTCCGGACGCGGACCGGGTCACGCCCGCCGACCTGGAGCGGTCGGTCACCCTCGCCGACGACCTCGACGCCGCCCTGGCCGACGACGACGCCGTCGCGATCCGCGGCTTCCAGGCCCTCGGCAGCCTCGGTGACACGGCCCGTACCACGCTCACCGCGATCCGCGCGGCCGACGCCGTCGCCCTCGTGGCGCTGGTCCTTCTCGCCCTGACCGGCCTGGTGGCGCTCGTACAGGTGGCGCGCCTGCTCGCGACGGTCCGGGACGGCGAGGTGGCGCTCCTCGTCTCCCGCGGGGCGGACCCCGCCACGGTGCAGGCCGCCGCGACCGTGGAGGGCGCCGTGCTGGCGGTGACGGCGTCGGCGGTGGGCGCGGCCGCCGCCG
>NZ_JADBGR010000070.1 GCF_014892515.1 Myceligenerans pegani | reverse complement strand
GTGTGCGTCGGTTGTTTGAGAACTCAACAGTGTGCTTGATAGTCAATGCCAATGTTTAAGGCTCTTCCCTTTTGTGGGAGGGGTTGTTTTGGATCGGATCGGGCAGTTTGTCTGTCTGGTCTGAGCTGGTATCAGTTAAGCTCTGTGAAGAGTGTTTTCTTTTGCGGAGAGTTTGATCCTGGCTCAGGACGAACGCTGGCGGCGTGCTTAACACATGCAAGTCGAACGATGAAGCCCAGCTTGCTGGGTGGATTAGTGGCGAACGGGTGAGTAACACGTGAGTAACCTGCCCCTCTACTTCGGGATAAGCCTTGGAAACGGGGTCTAATACCGGATATTCAGTCTCTGCCGCATGGTGGGGGTTGGAAAGATTTTTTGGTGGGGGATGGGCTCGCGGCCTATCAGCTTGTTGGTGGGGTGATGGCCTACCAAGGCGTCGACGGGTAGCCGGCCTGAGAGGGCGACCGGCCACACTGGGACTGAGACACGGCCCAGACTCCTACGGGAGGCAGCAGTGGGGAATATTGCACAATGGGCGCAAGCCTGATGCAGCGACGCCGCGTGAGGGATGACGGCCTTCGGGTTGTAAACCTCTTTCGACACGGAACAAGGCTTCTCGTTTTCGGGGGGTTGAGGGTACGTGTAGAAGAAGCGCCGGCTAACTACGTGCCAGCAGCCGCGGTAATACGTAGGGCGCAAGCGTTGTCCGGAATTATTGGGCGTAAAGAGCTCGTAGGCGGTCTGTCGCGTCTGGTGTGAAAACCCGAGGCTCAACCTCGGGCTGGCATCGGGTACGGGCAGGCTGGAGTGCGGTAGGGGAGACTGGAATTCCTGGTGTAGCGGTGGAATGCGCAGATATCAGGAGGAACACCGATGGCGAAGGCAGGTCTCTGGGCCGTTACTGACGCTGAGGAGCGAAAGCATGGGGAGCGAACAGGATTAGATACCCTGGTAGTCCATGCCGTAAACGTTGGGCACTAGGTGTGGGGCAGGTTCCACCTGTTCTGTGCCGTAGCTAACGCATTAAGTGCCCCGCCTGGGGAGTACGGCCGCAAGGCTAAAACTCAAAGGAATTGACGGGGGCCCGCACAAGCGGCGGAGCATGCGGATTAATTCGATGCAACGCGAAGAACCTTACCAAGGCTTGACATGCACCGGATCGCTGCAGAGATGTGGTTTCCGTAAGGTCGGTGTACAGGTGGTGCATGGTTGTCGTCAGCTCGTGTCGTGAGATGTTGGGTTAAGTCCCGCAACGAGCGCAACCCTTGTCTCATGTTGCCAGCGGGTGATGCCGGGGACTCATGGGAGACTGCCGGGGTCAACTCGGAGGAAGGTGGGGATGACGTCAAATCATCATGCCCCTTATGTCTTGGGCTTCACGCATGCTACAATGGCCGGTACAGAGGGTTGCGATATCGTGAGGTGGAGCGAATCCCTAAAAGCCGGTCTCAGTTCGGATCGGGGTCTGCAACTCGACCCCGTGAAGTCGGAGTCGCTAGTAATCGCAGATCAGCAACGCTGCGGTGAATACGTTCCCGGGCCTTGTACACACCGCCCGTCAAGTCACGAAAGTTGGTAACACCCGAAGCCCACGGCCCAACCGTAAGGGGGGAGTGGTCGAAGGTGGGACTGGCGATTGGGACTAAGTCGTAACAAGGTAGCCGTACCGGAAGGTGCGGCTGGATCACCTCCTTTCTAAGGAGCACTTCGGCTCGTCGCCCCTGGGGTGGCGGGTCCAGAAGCCGCGCCATGACCGAACGTGTCGTGGGTGGTTGCTCGTGGGTGGAACATTGACGAAGGGCTCTGCCTCTTGTGTGGGGTTGCCTCTAGTACGCCGGGTGCCGGCCTCTCTCTTGCGGGGGGTGGTGGTGGCCGGGCTGGAACGGGTGACGCCTGGGGGTGGGGTCTGCCGAGCACACTGTTGGGTCCTGAGGCAACCGGCTCTCGGGATCGTCACGACCGGGTCGCGGGTTTTTTTGCTCGTGGTCGGGGTGGGGGTTCCTGGGTGGGGTGTTTCGTGGAGGGTTCGGGTCATCGCTGGAGCGATACCGCCAGGCCGGGATGGTGTGGTTGGTCGTTCGTGGGTGGTGGGTTCGTTCGTTGCTTGAGAACTGTATAGTGGACGCGAGCATCTCTGGACATGCCAGTGGCTCTGTTCTCATCCTTGGGGTTTTCATCCTTGGGGTGGGAGGGGGTGTGCTGGTGTGTTCTGTGTAGTGTTGTTGAAGTTTTTTAGGGCACAGGGTGGATGCCTTGGCATCAGGAGCCGACGAAGGACGTTGTAGCCTGCGATAAGCCTCGGGGAGCTGGCAGACGAGCTGTGATCCGAGGGTTTCCGAATGGGGGAACCTACCCGAAGTCATGTTCGGGTACCCGCACTTGAATTCATAGGGTGTGGGGGGGAACGCCGGGAAGTGAAACATCTCAGTACCGGCAGGAAGAGATATTCTGTGAGTAGTGGTGAGCGAAAGCGGATGAGGTTAAACCGTGCGCGTGTCAAGTTGTCAGGCGTTGCGTGTGCGGGGTAGTGGGAGCTTCTTCAGATCTCTGACAGGGTCTGGGCCAGTGAGAAAGTCGTGTGATAGCCGAACCGGGTTGAATACCGGACCGTAGAGGGTGGGAGTCCCGTAGGTGAAATCGTGCGGCCTGGTGGAGGTTGTCCCGAGTAGCACGGGGCCCGTGAAATCTCGTGTGAATCTGCCAAGACCACTTGGTAAGCCTAAATACTCCCTGATGACCGATAGCGGACCAGTACCGTGAGGGAAAGGTGAAAAGTACCCCGGGAGGGGAGTGAAATAGTACCTGAAACCGTGTGCCTACAATCCGTCAGAGCCTCGGCGTCTCCTTGTGGGGCGTGTGGGGGTGATGGCGTGCCTTTTGAAGAATGAGCCTGCGAGTTAGTGCTCGGTGGCGAGGTTAACCCGGGTGGGGTAGCCGTAGCGAAAGCGAGTCCGAACAGGGCGGTCCAGTCGCCGGGTCTAGACCCGAAGCGGGGTGATCTAGCCATGGGCAGGGTGAAGCGTCGGTAAGACGGTGTGGAGGCCCGAACCCACCAGGGTTGAAAACCTGGGGGATGACCTGTGGTTAGGGGTGAAAGGCCAATCAAACTCCGTGATAGCTGGTTCTCCCCGAAATGCATTTAGGTGCAGCGTCGCGTGTTGCTTGCTGGAGGTAGAGCTACTGGATGGCCGATGGGCCCGACAAGGTTACTGACGTCAGCCAAACTCCGAATGCCGGTAAGTTGAGCGTGGCAGTGAGACTGCGGGGGATAAGCTCCGTGGGTCGAGAGGGAAACAGCCCAGATCGCCGGCTAAGGCCCCTAAGCGTGTGCTCAGTGGGAAAGGATGTGGAGTTGCTCAGACAACCAGGAGGTTGGCTTAGAAGCAGCCATCCTTGAAAGAGTGCGTAATAGCTCACTGGTCAAGTGATTCCGCGCCGACAATGTAGCGGGGCTCAAGCACACCGCCGAAGCCGTGGCAACCACACGCATACATTACGGTCAACTTGTTGATTGTCAGTGGTGTGGTTGGGTAGGGGAGCGTCCTGCAGCCGTGGAAGTCCCGGAGTGATCCAGGGGTGGAGGCTGCGGGAGTGAGAATGCAGGCATGAGTAGCGAATGACGGGTGTGAATCCCGTCCACCGAATGACCAAGGGTTCCAGGGCCAGGTTTATCCGCCCTGGGTAAGTCGGGACCTAAGGCGAGGCCGACAGGCGTAGTCGATGGACAAGGAGTTGATATTCTCCTACCGGCGAAGAACCGCCCATACCGAGTCCGGTGAGACTAACCATCCCGAACCTTCCACCACAGTCTTCGGACTGTACCGGGGGGTGAGGCGTGGGACCTGATCCGGTAGTAGGTAAGCGTGTTAACAGGGGTGACGCAGGAAGGTAGCCGCACGTGGCGATGGTTGTCCACGTCCAAGGTCGTAGCCCGTTCCGTAGGCAAATCCGCGGGACATGAAGGGTGAGGGCTGATGGTGACCACTTATGTGGGAACGTGGTGATCCTCTGCTGCCAAGAAAAGCCTCGACGTGAGGTTCTAGCCGCCCGTACCCGAAACCGACTCAGGTGGTCAGGTAGAGAATACCAAGGTGATCGAGCGAATCGTGGTCAAGGAACTCGGCAAAATGCCCCCGTAACTTCGGGAGAAGGGGGGCCCAACCCGTGAACCCTACTTGCTGGGGGGAGCGGGGGTGGGCCGCAGAGACCAGGGAGAAGCGACTGTTTACTAAAAACACAGGTCCGTGCGAAGTCGCAAGACGATGTATACGGACTGACGCCTGCCCGGTGCTGGAAGGTTAAGAGGACGAGTCAAACCCTTGCGGGTTGAAGCTCAGAATTTAAGCCCCAGTAAACGGCGGTGGTAACTATAACCATCCTAAGGTAGCGAAATTCCTTGTCGGGTAAGTTCCGACCTGCACGAATGGCGTAACGACTTCTCCGCTGTCTCGACCGCGAACTCGGCGAAATTGCACTACGAGTAAAGATGCTCGTTACGCGCAGCAGGACGGAAAGACCCCGGGACCTTTACTACAGCTTGGTATTGGTGTTCGGTGCGGTTTGTGTAGGATAGGTGGGAGACTGTGAAGCCCGGCCGCCAGGTCGGGTGGAGTCATCGTTGAAATACCACTCTGATCGCTTCGGGCATCTAACCTCGGTCCGTGATCCGGATCAGGGACAGTGCCTGGTGGGTAGTTTAACTGGGGCGGTTGCCTCCTAAAATGTAACGGAGGCGCTCAAAGGTTCCCTCAGCCTGGTTGGCAATCAGGTGTCGAGTGCAAGTGCACAAGGGAGCTTGACTGTGAGACTGACAGGTCGAGCAGGGACGAAAGTCGGAACTAGTGATCCGGCCATGGCTTGTGGAAGCGTGGTCGCTCAACGGATAAAAGGTACCCCGGGGATAACAGGCTGATCTTGCCCAAGAGTCCATATCGACGGCATGGTTTGGCACCTCGATGTCGGCTCGTCGCATCCTGGGGCTGGAGTTGGTCCCAAGGGTTGGGCTGTTCGCCCATTAAAGCGGTACGCGAGCTGGGTTTAGAACGTCGTGAGACAGTTCGGTCCCTATCCGCTGCGCGCGTAGGAGTCTTGAGAAGGGCTGTCCCTAGTACGAGAGGACCGGGACGGACGAACCTCTGGTGTGCCAGTTGTTCCGCCAGGAGCACGGCTGGTTGGCTACGTTCGGAAGGGATAACCGCTGAAAGCATCTAAGCGGGAAGCCTGCTTCAAGATGAAGACTCCACCACCCTCGGGTGGGAAGGCGCCCGGAAGACTACCGGGTTGATAGGCCGGAGATGGAAGCCCAGTAATGGGTGGAGTTGACCGGTACTAATCCGCCAACAACCTCAACAACACACCCCACACCCACACACTGTGTGTGTGCCGGCTGTTCGCGTCCACTGTACGGTTCCCGAGAAACGACCAAACCACCCCCCACGGGTGCCGGCAGGCACAACGAAGAGGGGGGGCCTGTAGCCCTGGGTTGGTTGGTGAACTCGATAGTGTTACGGCGGTCATAGCGTAGGGGAAACGCCCGGCTCCATTCCGAACCCGGAAGCTCAGCCCTACAGCGCCGATGGTACTGCCCCCGCCAGGGGGTGGGAGAGTAGGACGCCGCCGGACCCCCTTTCACGAAAGCCCCTCGAGCACCCACTCGAGGGGCTTTCGCCATTCCTGGAAAGCGCCCGGCAGCGATGCCGGCCACGCCACCTCGTGCGTTCGCCCACGCCGCCATCTCACGCGTTCGCCCACGCGTCGTCCGCCCGGACCAGGTCCCGGATCTCCGTCGGTAGACCATCCGTCACCAGATCGGCGAGCGTCACCTGCTCCAGCACCGTGCGGACATTGGCGCGCAGTGCGACCCAGACCTGGAGCAGCGGTGCGGCAGGTCCTTGGTACTCCAGGTCGGACGGCCGCTTGCCACGTACGAAGACGAGCGGCCCGTCGACGGCACGGATGACATCCGCGATCGTGACGCGTTCCGCGGGCTGGCCCAGTCGGTAGCCGCCGCCGGCGCCGCGCTGGCTCGTGACGAGACCGTCCCGGCGCAGGTCGCTGAGAATCCCTTCCAGGAAGCGATACGGGATGCCCTGCGCCGTGGCGAGGGCTTCGGCGCGAACAGGTACGTCATGGTCGGCGGCCGCGAGTTCGGCGGCGGCTCTCACGGCATAGTCGGCGCGTGCGGAGATTCTCATGACCCCATTGTCCACCGGAATAGGCGGTTACCGCGCGCACGACCCAGAGTCGGCGTCCATGCCCGACGGCCGAGCTAAAACCCGACTTGTTCAAAGTGCTTGGTTCCTATCGGATTGATAGGATACTCTCGCCCTGTTCGAACCCGCCTCGAACTCCTGCCCGCCACGATCGCCCGAACCGGAGCCGCTCATGAGAACCCTGATCCTGCTCGCTCTGGTCGGCCTCGGCGCCCAACTGGTCGACGGCAGTCTCGGCATGGCGTACGGCGTCACGTCCACGACGCTGTTGCTCGCCATCGGCACGAATCCAGCTGCGGCGTCGGCCACCGTGCATCTCGCCGAGATCGGCACCACCCTGGCGTCCGGCGCATCGCACTGGCGGTTCGGGAACGTGGACGGGAGGGTCGTCGCGAAGATCGGAGTCCCCGGCGCGCTGGGCGCCTTCGCCGGTGCGACCTTCCTCTCGTCGTTGTCCACGGACGTCGCCAAGCCCGTGATGTCGCTGATTCTCCTCTCCCTGGGCGTCTACGTGCTCGTCCGCTTCACCGTGCAGGGTCTGCCGACCAGGTCGGACAAGCCGATGCGCAAGCGATTCCTCGCGCCACTGGGCCTCCTGGGAGGTTTCATGGACGCGACGGGTGGCGGCGGTTGGGGCCCGGTCGGCACACCGGCACTCCTGGCGAGCGGGCGGATGGAACCGCGCAGGGTGATCGGTACCATCGACACGTCGGAGTTCCTCGTCGCCGTCGCCGCGAGCGGTGGCTTCCTGCTCGGCATGGCCGGCGAGGGCATCGACTACGCGTGGGTGCTCGCACTGCTCGTCGGCGGCCTCGTCGCGGCGCCGATCGCGGCATGGCTCGTCCGGCGCGTCCCGCCGCGCGTCCTCGGCTCCCTGGTGGGCGGGGTCATCGTGCTGACCAACTCCCGGACCCTGCTCGACAGCGACTGGATCGCCGCGCCCGAGGCCACGAGGATCCCGGTCTACGTGGTGATCTGGATCGGCTGGGCCGCGGCCGTGGCCTGGTCCGTCCGAGCCCACCGTGTCGGCGCCCGGTCCCGGGAGGACGGCAGCTCGCTCGACCATGATCCGACGTCGAGCGAGCGCACGCCGGTGTCGTGACCGACGACCGCTCCACCGGGCGGCTGCCGCGTCACGACTACGGCTCGCCCCGGTCGTCCGTGCCCGTGCAGCGAGCGACCTCCTATGGTGTAGGCATGACTTCCGACCGCGCTGCCGTCATCACCGTGTCGGACCGCTGTGCCCGCGGTGAGTCGGAAGACCGTTCCGGCCCTCTCCTGGTACAGGTCCTCGCCGAGCACGGGATCAGCGACGTGGTCACCCGCGTCGTGCCGGACGGCGTCGAATCCGTCCGGGACGTCCTGCGCTGGACGCTCGCCCAGCGTGCCCGCCTGATCCTCACCACCGGTGGCACCGGCGTCACTCCCCGCGATCTCACCCCCGAGGGCACCCGAGGTCTGCTCGACACGGAGATCCCCGGCATCGCCGAGGCGATCCGGGCCAGGGGCGCGGAGGGCGGGATTCCCACGGCCGTACTGTCCCGTGGTCTTGCCGGCATCATCCGGGCGCCCAACGGCAGTCGGCCGGCGGTCGTCATCAACCTGCCCGGCTCCACGGGAGGCGCGCGCGACGGCGCCGAGATCGTTCTACCGCTGTGGCCGCATCTTCGCGAACAGCTCGACGGCGCCGATCACCCCGCCCCACCCGAGCAGTAGCCGACCCGCCGGCGAACCGTGGCGTAGGGAGCGATCAGCCACCCGCGAAGGGCGGGAGCACGTCCACGGTCGTCCCGTCGGGCACCGGGGTCTCGTCCGACGTCGCCCGGGCTCCCGCCACGAGAAGCGCGCACCTCGGCAGGACCTCGCCCAACGCCGCCCCGTGCCGCGCGGCCAGCTCGGTGCGCAGGCCGGCCGCCGTCGTCGGGCCCGGAAGGGCTTCCGAGGCGACACCCGCTGCCTCCCTCGCTCCCGCGAAGTACCGCACCTGGATCACGAGGCCTCGGCCTCTCGCTCGGCTCCCGGCCGCACCCAGTCGCCCGACCTGCCGCCCGTCTTCGCGACGAGGCGGACGTCGGCGAGCGACACCGACCTGTCCAGTCCCTTGACCATGTCGACCACGGCGAGCCCGGCGACGGACACGGCGGTCAGCGCCTCCATCTCCACCCCGGTACGGTCCGCGGTGCGGACGGTGGCCGTGATGTCGACGCCGCCATCGGTCACCTCGAGGTCCACCACCGCGCCGTGCACGCCGATCACGTGCGCGAGGGGCAGGAGCTCCGCGGTGCGCTTGGCCCCCGCGATGCCGGCGATGCGCGCCACGGCGAGCACGTCACCCTTGGGCACCTCGCCCGAGCGGAGCGCCGCGACGACCTCGGGCGCGCAGGCGACGCGACCGGTCGCCGTCGCGGATCGCACGGTGGGCTGCTTGGCGGTGACGTCGACCATGCGGGCCTGGCCGCGGTCGTCGAGATGGGTGAAGGTCACCCGCCCAGCGTAGAAGATCGCGTGCCTGCCTCCGCGGCCGTCTCGGCCCGGCCTCGTGGTCAGCTCGAGCGCGCCGCCGAGCGGGCCGCGATCCTGGCCACCGCGCGCTGCGCGCCACGGGCGGCGACACGCTTGGCGAGCACGGCCGTCCCGGCGGCGACCGCGGCGAACACGGTCGCCTGGACCATGTCGAGCTCCGGGTCGTCGGGTTTGGTGGGTGCGTCTTTGCCGGTGACCTGCTTCCAGACCAGCGCCAGCGCCTTCTGCGCCGCCCATCCGGCGGCGAACGTGAGGGCGATGGTGCCGATCTTCACCGCAAGTGTCGGTTCCGTCTCATTCTCGGCCACGAACCCACCGTAGCGGCATCCGTGACGGACAGCAGAGGTAGGCTGCCGAGAACAACGACAGGGGAGCCCCCGCCGTCGACGACGCGGGCGCTGAGAGTGCGGTTCGCCGCAGACCCTCGAACCTGATCCGGTTAGCACCGGTGGAGGAAGTCGAAAGGACCTTTCATGACCATGTTCCGACGTACCGCCGTGACCGCGGCGGCCGCGTCCGTCGTGTCCGCCCTGCTGCTCGCCGGGTGCACGGGGCAGCCCGGCGACGAGCAGGACGGCGACGCCTCGCCGGCGTCGGACACCGTCACGCTCGTCACGCACGACTCGTTCGCGCTCAGCGACGGGATCCTCGACGAGTTCGAGGACGAGACCGGGCTCACGGTCGAGGTGAACGCCGCCGGGGACGCCGGCACGCTCGCGAACCAGCTCGTCCTCACCAAGGACGCGCCGCTCGGCGACGCC
This sequence comes from Myceligenerans pegani, assembly GCF_014892515.1. GTDB lineage: Bacteria > Actinomycetota > Actinomycetes > Actinomycetales > Cellulomonadaceae > Myceligenerans > Myceligenerans pegani. The sequence continues at coordinate 35,802 of NZ_JADBGR010000070.1, read as the reverse complement.
GTGTTCGGCATCGACAACACGTTCGCGTCACGCGTCACCGACGAAGGGGTGATCGCCGGTGACCTGGCCCAGATCGACCGCGGAGACGTCTGCATCAACGCGGACAAGGAATGGTTCGCCGAGCAGGACCTGGACATCCCCGAGACCCTCGAGGACCTGACCGAGCCCGAGTACCAGGGCCTGCTCGTCGTGACCAACCCGGCGACGTCGTCCCCGGGGCTCGCGTTCCTGCTGGCGACGTACAGCGCGTTCGGTGACAACGGCTTCGGCGACTACTGGGCGGCGCTGCGGGACAACGACGTCAAGGTCGTCGACTCGTGGGAGGACGCCTACTACGTCGACTTCTCCGGCGCGGACGGCGACGGCGACCGGCCGCTCGTCCTGTCCTACTCGACGTCCCCGGCCTACACCGTGACCGACGACGGCGAGTCCACCACCACCGCGCTCCTCGACACCTGCTTCCGCCAGGAGGAGTACGCCGGTGTCCTTGCCGGCGCCGACAACCCGGACGGCGCCTGGGAGCTCGTGCGGTTCCTGCAGTCCGACACGGTCCAGGAAGACCTGCCCGGCTCGATGTACATGTATCCGGCCGACGAGGACGCCGCCCTGCCGGAGGAATGGGTCGAGCACGCCCCGCTCGCCGACGACCCGTACGAGGTGGACCCGGAGGAGATCGCGGCGCACCGTGACGAGTGGATCGAGGCGTGGACCGCGATCGTGCTGGGGTGAGCGCTCGGCGGATTGCCGGAGCGTCAGGGGACCAGGCGCGGACGCGTTCACGGGCCCCAGGAGGCCCTCCACTTCGGGAAAGATACGTCCGCGCCTGGTCCCCTGACGCTCCGGCAATCCGCCGAGCGCTCGCCTGGGCATCGATCGCGCTCGTCCCGCTGTTGTTTGTCGGGCTGTTCTTCGCGTGGCCCGTCGCGATGCTGGTGGCGCGTGGATTCGTTGCCGACGGCGCGCTCGACCTCACCGGGTTCGCGGACGTCCTCGGCCGCCCGCGCACCTGGCGCCTCGTCGGCCTCACGCTCGCCCAGTCCTTCCTCGGCACCGGGTTCGCGCTCGTCGCCGGGCTGCCGGTCGCCTTCCTGCTGTACCGCCGCACGTTCCCCGGCCGGGGCCTGCTGCGCGGACTGGTCACGGTCCCGTTCGTGCTGCCCACCGTCGTGGTCGGCGTGGCGTTCCGCAGTCTGTTCGTGCCCGACGGCGCGCTGGGGTTCCTCGGCCTGGAGGAGACTCTCGGCGGGATCGTCGTCGCGCTCGTGTTCTTCAACCTGGCCGTCGTCGTGCGCACCGTCGGCGGTCTCTGGGAACGCCTCGACCCGCGCACCGAACAGGCCGCCGCCGCCCTCGGCGCCTCGCCCGGCCGCGTGTGGTGGACCGTCACGCTGCCGTCGCTCGCCCCCGCGCTCGTGTCGGCCGCCTCGGTGGTGTTCCTGTTCTGCGCGACGGCGTTCGGCGTCGTCATGGTGCTCGGCGGCGCACGATACGGCACGGTGGAGACCGAGATCTGGGTGCGCACCACCCAGTTCCTCGACCTGCGGTCGGCGGCCGTGCTCTCGATCCTCCAGCTCGTCGTCGTCGCCACCGCCCTCGCCGTCTCCGCACGCACGCGCAGCCGGCGCGAGGCCGCCCTGCACCTCGTCAGCGACCGGACCTCCGCCGTGCCGCTGCGCCGATCGCGTGGCGACGTCGCGGCGGTCGCGGCCACGGCCGCCGTCGTCGGCGGGCTGATCCTGCTGCCGCTCGGCGGCCTCGCGCTGCGCTCGTTCCGTGGGCCCGACGGCCGCCTCGGGCTCGCCAACTACGCGGCGCTCGGCACCACCGGCGAACGCGGCGCCCTGACCGTCACGGTCTGGGAGGCCCTCGGCAACTCGCTCCGCACGGCCGCATGGGCGTGCGCGATCGCGCTCGTCGTGGGCGGGCTCGTGGCGCTCCTCGCGTCCCGGCGGCCGCGCGGCACCGGGGCCCGGCGCGCCGTGTCCCTGCTCGACGGCCTGTTCATGCTGCCCCTCGGGGTGTCCGCGGTGACCGTGGGCTTTGGGTTCCTCGTCACCCTCGACCAGCCGCTCGGCGTCGAGTACGACCTGCGGACCTCGCCGGCGCTCGTGCCGATCGCGCAGGCCGTCGTCGCGGTCCCGCTCGTCACGCGCACCGTCCTGCCCGTGCTGCGTGCCATCGACCCGCGGCTGCGCGAGGTCGCCGGAACCCTCGGCGCGGGTCCCTGGGCCGTGCTGCGCACCGTGGACCTTCCGCTCGCGGCCCGATCCCTCGGGCTCGCCGTCGGGTTCGCGTTCGCCGTGTCCCTCGGGGAGTTCGGCGCGACGTCGTTCCTCGTGCGGCCGCAGAGCGAGACGCTGCCCGTCGTGATCTTCCGGCTCATCGGACGGCCGGGGGCCGAGAACTACGGGATGGCGCTCGCGGCGTCGGTGGTGCTGGCCGCCCTCACCGCGGTCGTGATGATGCTGGCGGAGCGCCTGCGGGGCGATCATGGCGGAGGAGAGTTCTGATGATCTCGCGTGGCTCGGGTACCGGGTCGAATGATGCGGTCACCGCCGCTCGAGCTGACGGCGGCGGGGCCGGGCTCGCCGTGCGCGACGTCGTCGTGCGCTACGCGAAGGCACCCGGTGGGTTGTGGCGCCGCACGAGGGCCACCACGGTCGCCGTCGACCACGTCTCGCTCGACGTGGACCAGGGCGAGATCGTCGCGCTGCTCGGGCCGAGCGGATGCGGCAAGTCGTCCCTCCTGCGCGCCGTCGCCGGGTTGGAACCGCTCGCCGACGGCACGGTCACCTGGGACGACGGCGACCTCACCGGCGTGCCGGTACACCGCCGCCAGTTCGGCCTGATGTTCCAGGACGGGCAGCTCTTCCCGCATCGCGACGCCGGGCGCAACGTCGCCTACGGGCTCGAGGCGCAGCACGTCCCGGCTCCCGAGCGGGCCGAGCGCGTCGCCGGGCTGTTGGAGCTCGTGGGCCTCGCGGGCTACGAACGGCGCCGGGTCGCGACGCTGTCCGGGGGAGAGCGGCAGCGGGTGGCGCTCGCGCGGGCCCTCGCACCGCGCCCGCGGCTGCTGCTCCTCGACGAGCCGCTCTCCGCACTGGACCGCCGTCTGCGCGAGCGCCTGGCCGCGGAGGTGCGCCGGGTCCTCAAGGAGACGGGGACGACGGCGCTCTTCGTCACCCATGACCACGACGAGGCCTTCGCGGTGGCCGACCGGGTGGGGGTCATGTCCGGTGGGCGGCTGCTCCAGGTCGCCCCGCCCGAAGAACTGCGCGAGAAGCCGGCCACGGCGGAGGTCGCGGAGTTCCTGGGCCCGTGATCCGGTGGTCGGCCGCGCCGTGCGGGACGACTCAGCTGCCGCCGTCGTCGGACAGTAGGTTTGTGCACATGCGCACCGAGCTTGCCAAGCAGCCTGTCGACGCCACGACCACGTCCGCCTGGGCGGACCTCTCCCGGCTCTCCGAGGACCTCGAACCCGACCTGCGGGGCTGGTTCGACGCCGACCCCGGCCGCGCCGAGCGGTTCGCCTTCCAGGCCGCGGACCTGTACGTGGACCTCTCCAAGAACCTGCTGACCGACGACGTCCTGGCGGCGCTCGTCGCCCTCGCCGAGCAGACCGGCGTCGCCGAGCGCCGGGACGCGATGTTCTCCGGCGAGCACATCAACACGACCGAGGACCGTGCCGTCCTGCACACCGCCCTGCGCCGGCCCGCCGGCACCCTCCCCGCGCTGCACGTGGACGGCCAGGACATCGACGCCGACGTGCGGGCCGAGCTGGAGAAGGTCTACGCCTTCGCCGAGAAGGTGCGTTCGGGCGAGTGGACCGGCGTCACCGGCCAGAGGGTCCGCACCATCGTGAACATCGGGATCGGCGGCTCGGACCTCGGCCCGGTCATGGCCTACGAGGCCCTGGAGCCCTACGTCGCGGACGGGCTGGAGTGCCGGTTCGTCTCGAACATCGACCCGACGGACGTCGCGCAGAAGACCGCCGGCCTCGACCCCGCGACCACCCTGTTCATCGTCGCCTCGAAGACGTTCGGCACGCTGGAGACGCTCACCAACGCCCGGCTCGCTCGCGACTGGCTCTGGCGCTCGCTCGTGGAGGCCGGCGCGATCGAGGACACCGACGAGGGGCGGGCGGGCGCCGTCGCGAAGCACTTCGTGGCGGTCTCCACCGCGTTGGACAAGGTGGCGGCCTTCGGCATCGACCCCGAGAACGCCTTCGGGTTCTGGGACTGGGTGGGCGGCCGGTACTCGATGGACTCGGCGATCGGGACGTCGCTGGCGATCGCCGTCGGGCCGGAGCGGTTCAGCGAGCTGCTCGCGGGATTCCACGCGATGGACCAGCACTTCGCGACCGCGCCGCTCGAGCAGAACGTCCCGGTGCTGATGGGCCTGCTGAACGTCTGGTACACCAACTTCCGTGACGCGCACACGCACGCCGTCCTGCCGTACGCGCAGCAACTGCACCGCTTCCCGGCGTACCTGCAGCAGCTCACGATGGAGTCGAACGGCAAGTCCGTGCGCTGGGACGGCTCGCCCGTCACGGCCGACACCGGCGAGGTCTTCTGGGGCGAGCCCGGCACCAACGGGCAGCACGCGTTCTACCAGCTCATCCACCAGGGGACGCGCCTGATCCCGGCGGACTTCATCGCGGTCGCACAGCCTGCGTACGGGCTGACGGACCCGGTGGGCGACGGCAAAGCCGTGTCCCCGGGCGCCGACGTGCACGGCCTGTTCCTGGCGAACTTCTTCGCGCAGACGAAGGCGCTGGCGTTCGGCAAGACGGCGGACGAGGTCCGCGCGGAGGGCACGGCCGAGGAACTCGTGCCGGCGCGGGTCTTCAGCGGCAACCGGCCGACGACGTCGATCCTCGCGCCCGCGCTCACGCCCTCGGTGCTGGGACAGCTGGTGGCGCTCTACGAGCACATCACGTTCGTGCAGGGCGCCGTGTGGGGGATCGACTCGTTCGACCAGTGGGGCGTGGAGCTCGGCAAGAAGCTCGCCCTGGAGATCGCTCCCGCGGTAGCGGGGGACGAGGCGGCCCTGGCCGCGCAGGACGCCTCGACGGCCGCCCTCATCGCGAGGTACCGCGAACTCCGCGCCTGACCCGGCCCACGGCCGCCAACGCCCCACGGCCGCCGGCCGACGCCGGCCGGCACCCGCCGTCGGCCGGCCCTTCGGGGCGCGACCCGCCGTCGTGCGTGGTGGGAGCCTTTCCCCCGTGCACGACGGCGGGGTGGCCGAACCCGGTATCACGCCGTGGTCGCCGAACCTGGCCTCAGTGCGTGCCGGCCGCCCAGGGGAGGTTGGCCGTGCCCGCGGACGGGAGGAACGTGGCGCGCGAGCGTTGCATGACCCAGAGCAGTGCCTGACGCTGGTTCTCCAGTTCGGCGGGCTCCGCCGCCGCGTGCTCGGCCCGCTCGTGCAGCATCGCGAGCTCGGTAGCGGCCTGCTGGTACTCGCGCATGGCCGCGCCAGCGGCGCGGCCGCCGCGGGAGGTCGCCCACTCGCGGGCGGCCCTGCGGGCCTTCAGCGAGCTGAGCATCTGTACGTCGACCATCGTCACCACGCCCGTCGGGATGTACTTCGGCAGGTAGTGGAGGATGAGGCCGACGAGCCGGCGGCGCTCCTTCTGCACGACCACGACCAGGACAATCATCACCACGAGGCCGATCAGGTACGCCGAGGCCAGGCCGCCGATCCCGCGGGACGACGCCGCGTTCCACAGGCTGTGCAGGGCGATCGCGCCCACGAGGCCGATCAGGGGCGCCGAGAACCGGAGCGTGCCGGGCCGGCTCATCGCCGCGACCGCGACGCCGATCCCGGTCATGGCGGTGCACAACGGGTGCAGCAGCGGCGCGATGACCGCGCGCATGAGGAACACGAAGCCGAGCTGATCCTCCTCGGCGGCCTCGATGAAGTAGGTGATGTTCTCCGTGGCGGCGAAGCCCAGGCCGACCATCGAGGCGTAGATGATGCCGTCGGTGAGGCCGTTGAGCTCGTGGCGGCGGAACCAGAGCATGCCGAACAGCACGAAGGCCTTGAGGACCTCCTCCACGATCGGCGCGCCGACCACCGCCGTCCAGTACCAGCCGTCGTCGGCGCTCACGAGCAGGTCGGTGATGACCACGAAGTGGAGGGTGTTCAGCACCATCGAGACCAGTGCCGCCACCCCGGCACCCCACAGGAACGCGAGGACCAGCGCGTTCTTGGGCTCCGGCTCCATCCGGTCGAGCGCGAGGATCACCGGCAGCCAGATCCCGAGCGGGAGCAGCGCGAGGAGCAGCCCCACGACGAACGAGGCCCCGCCGTCGACCGCGTCGAACGCGAGCACGATCATCAGGCACACGGAGGAGAACGCGATGGCCACGATGACCCCCGTGGGCGCCCGGCCTGGCGGGCGGCCGCGAAGGATCGCGCTCGGGTCGACGGTCATGGACGCAGAGCCTAGTGAACGTGGCCTCCCCGGGGCGAGCCCGGCTCGACGGTAGCCTGTCGTCCGTGCACAACGTCGCCCTCGAGCTGGCCGTCCAGGACCCCGCAGGCGCGCGGATCGCGTCCGACGTCGGCGCCCGGCGCGTGGAGCTGTGCTCCGCGCTCGGGGCGACGGGCGGGATCACGCCCAGCGCAGCCCTCATCGAGGCGGCGATCGACGCCGCCGCCGTGGTGCCCGAGACGGCGGGCGCCCCGATCCTGGAGGTCCACGTCCTCGTCCGGCCGCGCCCGGGCGGGTTCACGTGGTCGGCCGAGGAGCGCGCCCTCATGGTTCGCGAGACGGTCCTGTCGGTCGACGCAGGGGCCGACGGCGTCGTCGTGGGCGCCCTCACTCCCGAGGGAGCCGTGGACGAGGACACGATCCGCGCCCTCGTGGCGGCCGCCGGCGACGCCGAGGTGACGTTCCACCGGGCACTCGACGTCGTCCCGGATCAACTCACGGCGCTCGCCGTGCTCGCGGACCTCGGTGTCACGCGCGTCCTGACCTCGGGCGCCGCCGCCCGGGCGGTCGACGGCGTGGACCGGCTGGCGCTGCTGGCGGAGCGCAGCGCCGACCTGGGCGTGGAGATCATGGCGGGTGGCGGCGTCCGGCTCGAGGACGTCCCGGCCCTGGCCGCCGCGGGAGTCGACGCGATCCACCTGAGCGCGAAGCGCGCCGTGGCCGAGGACGGCGGTCCGGGCGGTGGCACCGGAGGCTACGAGGTCACCGACGACGCCATCGCCCACGCCGTCGCGAAGGCCGTCCGCGAGCTGCAGCTGCGGTAGGTAGTCGCGCGAGCCGTGCCGAGACGCCACCGAGGCAGCACGCCGGCTGCGGCGTACTGCCTCGGTATCGGGGGTCTGCCGGGGCAGCACACCGCGCTGGGCGGGTACTGCCCCGGTGGGGATCACCCGGTCAGGAAACGCTCGGCGGCGTCACCGAGATCAGGCCGACACGGTCGCCGAACTGCGTCCGGTGCAGCTTGACCTCCGTGCCGAGGCCGACGCCGTCGTCCACGGGGTCACCGGTCCCGGCCGGGGCCGGGAAGCCGAAGTCCTCCCCGAACCAGTCGGGCAGCAGGTTCCCGTCCGGGTCGACGATCCGGAACGAGTAGGGGCTGTTCCCGACCGACGGCACCGTGACCGACGCGTCGACGTCCCGGTAGAACAGGCCCTCGTCCCGCACCTCGATGCCCGGGTACCAGCCCTTGTCGTCGGTGAAGGCACGCACCGGCGCCAGCGGCGCGACGTCGGTGCAGAACTCGTTCGTCAGGTCGTCGTCGGCCACGATGCACTCGGTCAGCGGGTACGTCGGCCGGAGGCCGAACGCCGCGTTGGAGGACTGCGGACGCGACGGCATGTTCTTCAGCACCGACGTGTCCGGCGTCGCGGACGCGTCGCGGCGCAGCGGGTCGAAGTGGCTGTCCACGATGAGCAGACCACCCTTCGAGCCCAGGCTCGGCAGCGCGCTCAGGTTCGCCGTAATGTGGTTGGCGTTCCCGTACGTCGTGTCCCGGTACCAGACCAGCATGCCGGGCACGTTGTACGAGAACTTCTCGACCTTCCACGCCTCGCTCTGCGGGGCCGCGTAGGTGGAGTCGTACGCGTACCTCAGCCCTTCGTCGAAGCCGTCCGCGTTGCGCCACTCGATGATGTAGTACTGCGCCTGCGTCGAGGACCCCGCGTGCTGGTGCCAGCCCTGACCCGTGGTGTCCACCCAGGTGGAGACCTCGTTCGTCCAGCCGTTGGCACCGGACTCGGTGTCGTCCGACCACACGGTCTCGCCGTCGACCACGAGCGCGAAGTCGTCCGCGAACCAGCCGCGTTCCAGGAACGCCGCGTCGGTGGCGTACCGCAGGCGCAGGTCCACGGTGGACCCGGCGTAGGCCGACAGGTCCACGAAGTGCTGTGCCCAGCCGTGCGTGTCGCCCGTCAGGCCGTACCGCTTGCCGCCGAAGTCGCTCAGCCGGCCGTTCGGGTCGGCGTAGCCGTCACCGGTGGTGACCTCCGCGCCCTCCGCGTCGTAGACCTTCACCTCGTCCCAGGTCGCGCCGCCGTCCGTGGAGACCTCGACGAAGCCGTAGTCCCAGTCGGCCTCGATGACGTAGTCGTTCCACATCGAGAACGTCGCCTCGGTACCGGCCGGCACGTCGAGGCTCCGGGACAACCGCACGTCCGCCCAGTCCTGGTCGGCGCCGGTGTACCACGAGTTCTCGCCCGAGTGCGGCTCGGTGAGGAACAGGTCCTTGTCCGGCAGGTTGATCTTGATGCCGTCCTCGGTACCCCGCAGCGGACGCGAGTTCTGGCCCACGCGGACCATCCGCCGGTCGTCGCCCGGCTCGATCTCGAGCGGGTCGGCCCAGCCGAGCACGTACTTGTCCCACACACCCATGTGCGTCGGCATCGACTGGAAGATCGGGCCGGCGTGCGAGCCGGAGCTCATCAGGTCCCAGAAGTCGACGTCGGAGTCGCCGTCGCCGGACGTGTCGTACAGGTCGGGCAGGCCCAGGTCGTGGCCGTACTCGTGCGCGAACACGCCGACGCCCGAGTCCTCGGGCTGCACGATGTAGTTCGACAGCTTCAGGTCGGTCCCCGGGATGTCCGCACCGCCGGCCACCGCCGACGAGTGCGCCCAGATGGCGTACGTGCCCTCGTCGCCGCCGCCACCCGACTTGTCGGCGCCGGCGTGCACCAGGACCACGTGGTCGATCACGCCGTCCGGCTCGAAGAGGTCGCCGTCACCGTCGCGGTCCGACTGGTCCTCGACGTCGTAGTCCTCCCACGGGAAGTCGGGGACGGCCTCGGCGAGCGCCGCCACCGCGTCGATCGGGAGCTGGCCCGGGCCCAGCGGGTTGTCCGGGTGGCCCTGCATGCCCTGGTAGGCGCCGGCCTCCCACTCGCCCTCCTCGTTGAGGAAGCAGCGGGTCGCCCCGTACCACCCCTCCGAGTGCGGCACCGTGACCCACGGGGTCGCCTCGCCCGACACGGTGTAGGCGCCCTGCGACATCTCCTCGTACATGTTCTTCATCGTGTAGCCCGAGATGTCGAAGCCGGGTTCGCCGTCGGGCCCGGTGAGATCCGTACGCACGCGGTCCGTGATGCCCTCGTCGGTGAACAGCATGTCGTTGTAGTGCCCGGGCGAGAAGTCCGGCACCCACATGGAGTTGTTGTCCTCGAGCTCCATCGAGCCCGGGTCCGGGAGGTTGTTGTGCTTGGGGCCGTTCTGGATGTTGCCGGGCATGCACTCCGACGAACCCCAGTACGTGGGAACCATCGAGTCGGTGAAGTCGTCGTCGACGTCGTCCGCGAACTCGACCAGGATCGTCAGGAGCTTGGCCTCCTGAGTGGTCTCCGCCTGCTTGTACCGGGGCTTCTTGCCGTGGTGCCCGCCGCCGTGGTGCCCGCCGCGCCGGACGGCGTCGCTGCCGTCGGCCAGGGCTTGCGCCGCACGGCGCTCGCGGATGTCGGCGGGGCTGCCGCCCTGCTCGATGGCCTGTGCCTCCGCCGCGGCGAGCTGCTCGGCGGTGGCGGGGTTGCCGCCCGCGTACTTGGACTCGAGCTCCTCGGCCGCGGCCTGGACCGCGGCGTCCACGGTCGTTCCGGTGCCGCTGCCGGGCGCGTGCTCGACGATCCGGCCGTTCTCGGTGATCTCGATGTCGGTGCCGACGTCGGGCTGGACGGCGGCCTCGGCATAGTTGATGTAGTACTCGGAAGCGCTGATCGCGGGGTCGGGGGTGGGCTGGGCCGTCGCGGCGCCCTGCGTGGTCGCCAGGCCGGCGACCGTCAGGGCGACGACGGGGAGGGTAGCCACCGTGCACCGCGCGACGCGTCTGGTGTTGTGTGCCATGGGTCACACCGAACCAGAGTGTGACATTCCTGTGAAGGGCGTCGTGGGAATTTCATCCGCCCGACGTGCGACCATTCCGGCATGCCGTACGAGATCCGCCCCGTCCGGGCCACGCAGTGGCGCGAGATCCGTGACCTGCGCATGGACGCCCTGCGGGACGAGGCGGCGCCCCTCGCCTTCCTCTCCACGTACGAGGAGGAGTCCGCCTACCCCGACGAGTTCTGGATCCGTCGCGCCCGGACGTCGTCCCTCGACGCCGGCCCGGCCGCGGACGCCCGGCAGTTCGTCGCGATGTCCGACGACGGTCGGTGGGTGGGCACCGCCGTCACCCTGATCGAGCGCGCCGGGCAGCGGGACTTCGAGGAGAGGCGGATCGAGCGCGACGGCGCGCACGTCGTCGGCGTCTACGTCCGGCCCGAGCACCGCGGGCACGGGCTGATCGACGACCTGTTCGACGCCGCGCTCGGCTGGGCCCGGGAACGGGCGCTGCACCGCGCCCGGCTGTACGTGCACCGGGACAACGCCCGGGCGCAGGGCGCCTACCGCCGGCTCGGCTTCACCGCGACCGGCGCGACGTTCACGGGAGCCATGGGGCCGGAGCTGGAGATGGCGCGGATCCTGTGACACCCTTCCTCGGCACCGTCGGCACCGTCGGCACCGTCGGCACCGTCGGCACCCTGCCGTGTCGCGCCCTTCGTCGCATCGGGTCTCCGGTGCGATGATGCGGGCATGACTTCCGCCGCACCCGCCGACGTCGTCGGACGCCTCACCGTGGAGCAGAAGGCTCGCCTCGTCGGTGGGGTGTCCTACTGGACCACCGCCGACCTTCCCGGCGTCCCCGCTGTGTTCCTCGCGGACGGCCCGCACGGCGTGCGCCGCCTCGACCCGGCGAACGGCGCGATCGCGGGGGCCGAGCCCGCCACCTGCTACCCGCCCGCGGTGGCCCTGGGCGCGACCTTCGACGTCGGCCTGGCCGAACGCGTCGGCGCCGCGATCGGTGCCGAGGCGGCCGAGAGGGGCGTCGGCGTCGTCCTCGGACCCGGCGTGAACATCAAGCGCTCCCCGCTGTGCGGGCGGAACTTCGAGTACGTGTCCGAGGACCCGCTGCTGGCCGGGCATGTCGGAGCCGCTCTCGTGCGCGGCATCCAGTCCGCCGGCGTCGGCGCGTGCGTCAAGCACTTCGTCGCCAACGACCAGGAGACCGAGCGGCTGCGCGTCTCGGCCGACGTCGACGAGCGCACCCTGCGCGAGATCCACCTGCGGCCGTTCCAGCGCGTGGTCACCGAGGCCCGGCCCTGGACCGTGATGAGCTCCTACAACCGGGTCAACGGCACCTATGTCGGCGAGGACCCGCGTCTGCTCACCGGCGTACTGCGTGACGAGTGGGGGTTCGACGGACTCGTCGTCTCCGACTGGGTCGCCGTCGACGACCGCATCGCGGCCCTGCGCGCCGGGCTCGACCTCGAGATGCCCGCACCCGGTGAGGCGCGCGTCCGGCAGATCGTCGAGGCCGTGAAGTCCGGCGACCTGCCCGAGGCCGACGTCGACCGTGCGGCCCGGCGCGTCGTCGCGCTGGCCCACCGCGTCCGCGACGCCGAGGGCCCGGCCGACGCCACCGACCTCGTCGACCACCACGAACTGGCGCGGGAGGCCGCCGCCCGCGCCATCGTGCTCCTGCGGAACGAGCCCGTCGCCCGCGCCGGCGACGAGGCCCCTGCCGGCGACGAGGCGCCCGCCCGCGACGACGGCCCCGCCCCGCTGCTCCCGCTCGCGAAGGACGCCCGGATCGCCGTCGTCGGCGAGCTCGCCCGCACGCCCCGGTACCAGGGAGCCGGATCCTCGCAGGTGGTCCCCACCCGGCTGGACGACGCCCTCACCGCCCTCACCGAGGACTACCCCGACCTGGCGTTCGCCCCCGGCTACGCGCTCGGCCGCGAGGCGGGCGACGACACCGCGCTCGCGGCGGAGGCGGTCGCGGAGGCGAGCGACGCCGACGTCGTCCTCTTCTTCGCCGGCCTACCGGACGACGCCGAGGCGGAGGGGCGCGACCGCACCCACATCGACCTGCCGGCCGTCCAGGTCGACCTGCTCGAGTCCGTGCTCGACGTGAACCCGCGCGTGGTCGTCGTGCTGTCCAACGGCTCCGTGGTGCGGCTCCCGTTCGCGGACCGCGTCCCCGCGGTCGTCGAGGGCTGGCTGCTGGGCCAGGCCGGCGGCTCCGCCACGGCCGACGTGCTCACCGGCCGCGTCAACCCCTCCGGCCGACTGTCGGAGACGATCCCGCACCGCCTCGCCGACGGTCCTGCCTACCTGGACTTCCCGGGCGAGGACCTGCACGTCCGGTACGCCGAGGGGGTGTTCGTGGGTCACCGCTGGTACGACGCCCGTGACCTCGACGTCGCGTTCCCGTTCGGGCACGGGCTGTCCTACACGACGTTCGGCTACGACGGCCTCACGGTGACGGCAGGCGACGACGAACTGCGCGTCACCCTCACCCTCACCAACACGGGCGACGTGCCCGGCCGTGAGGTGGTGCAGTGCTACGTGGGCCGGGACGCGTCCGCCGTGGCGCGTCCGCCGCGCGTGCTCGCCGCGTTCGACGTCGTCGAGCTGGAGCCCGGCGAGTCCCGGCGCGTGGAGCTCACCGTGCCCAGGAGCGATCTGGCGCACTGGAGCGTGCGGGAGGACGGCTGGGTCACCGAGAGCGGCACGTGGCGCGTCGAGGTCGGCGCGTCCAGCCGCGACCTGCGGGCCACGGCCGAGATCGAGATCGCCGGGGACGACGCCTTGCGGCCGATCACCCGCGCGTCGTCCCTCCGGGAGGCGGCCGCCGACCCGACGGTGGGCCCGCTGGTGACGAGCGCGATCGAGACCATGGACGAGGACGTGCGCGAGATGGCGCTCGCGATCCCGGTCGGCCGGATCCCGTACGTCCCGGAGGCGGGCGTGAGCGAGAAGCAGCTCGCCGATCTCATCGCGCTGTCCGACGGATCCGCGGGCCGGATCAAGCGGACGGCGGCGAAGGTGCTGGGGTCGATCTCGGTGCGTCGGAGGCTTCGGGGCTCCGCCCCGAGGTAGCGGCTCCGCCCCGCGACGGCGTTGACGCGCGCTCGGCCGGAGTTGCTACGGTGCGTGCAGCACAGCGCCGTGCCTGAGCTGTCGTGCGGGTGGGCCTGCCGTCGCGTGTGTTTGCCCCAGGAGGCCGATCATGCTGCACCAACATCGAGCCCGCCCACGTTCGCGGAGCATGCTGCTGCGCGTCGTTCTCGTGCTGCTCGCCGGGATCGCGGCGATGATCCTGGTGAACCCGTCGCAGACGGACTTCGGCGATGCCCCGGCGGAGCTCCCCGGCGGTTCGCCCACGATCGGTGAGCTCGTGCCGTTCGGGCGGTGACGACGACGGGTGACGACGAGACGACGGTGGGCGGCGGCTCGGGGGCGCCCGCCCCAGGAGAGGCCGGTGACCCAGGAAGTCAGCGACCCAGGAGATCAGTGCGCCGGCGGCGGCGCCGTGCTGGCGCGCTCCACGAGCCGCGTGGGCAGGCGCGTGTGATGCCCCTGCCGGGCGCGCGGCGCCTCGTTCTCGATCAGGGAGACGACCATGCGGAGCGCCTCGGCGCCCATCTCGCGCAGCGGCTGCGCGACGGTGGTCAGTGGTGGCCGCGCGGCCGCGGCCTCCGGGATGTCGTCGTACCCGACGACCGAGAGATCCTCCGGCACCCGCAGGCCGAGCTCGCCGGCGACCTCCACGACGTGGAGCGCCGACAGGTCGTTCGCCGCGAAGACGGCGGTGGGCCGGTCGGGCCGGTCCAGCAGCTCGTGCGCGGGCCGGTCGGAGAGGTCGGGGCGGTACCCGCCGGTGAGGACGAGGCTCGGATCCACGGTGAGCCCTGCGTCGCTCATGGCCTGGCGGTAGCCCAGTTCGCGGAGCCGGGCGGACTCGAGGTCGCGTCGTCCGCCGAGATGGCCGATGCGGGTGTGGCCCAGGCCGATGAGGTGCTCGGTCGCCATGCGTGCCCCCGCCAGGCTGTCGGAGTCGACCGTGGCGGGGCCGGTCGGACCGGTGTGCGGGTCGATGGCGACCACGGGGATGCCCTCGTCCGTCGGGACCTGGACCGTCGGGGTGACGATCACGGCGCCGTCGATCAGCGTGCCACCCAGGCGGGACAGCGAACGCCGCTCCCAGCCCACGCGATCGGAGGTGTCACCGCCGCCGGAGTAGGCCAGCAGCTCGTACCCGGTGCCCTCGACGGCCTTGGAGATCGCCTTGAGGAGCTCGGTGCTGAAGGGCTCGAACTCGGCCACCAGGACGCCGATCACGTTGGTGCGCCGGCGGCGGAGGCTGCGGGCGACGAGCGAGGACTCGTAGCCCAGCTGGTCGACCACCTCGAGGACGCGGCTCGCCGTCGTCTGAGCGACCCCGTAGCGCCCGTTGACCACCTTGGACACCGTCGCCACGGACACGCCCGCCGCCCGCGCGACGTCGGTGATCGTCACCCGGCCGGCACGGAGGCCGCCGCCCTCGGAGCCCTCCTCCGGCCGGTCGTCCGGCGACGGGACGTCGGGCGACGACGTCGTCGCCCCCGCCTCGTCACCGGTTTCTGCCCCGGTTCTACCAGGAAAATTCGTACCGCTCTGCACGAAGGAGACACTACCTTGACTACGGAGATGCCACGCGCCGAGCTTCGGTTGTTTCGAAATCGATATCGACAACGTTTGACCAACCGCTGTGTCACCTGTCACTCTCGTCGCTGACAGATCCTTCCTGTCGACTCCGTCGAAGAAGACCAAGGGGTTCAGATCATGACGAGGACGAAGCGAAGCGTGGCCGCGATCGCGCTGGGCTCGGCCGTCGCGCTGCTCGCGGCCGCCTGCGCCGGCCAGGGCGGCGGTGGTGGCGGCAGCACCGACGCCGACGCCGACACCATCACCTGGTGGCACAACTCGAACACCGGTGAGGGCAAGGAGTACTACGACCAGGTCGCCGCGGACTTCGAGGCCGAGACCGGCGTCACGGTCGAGGTCAGTGCGATGCAGCACGAGGACATGACGACCAAGCTGCAGGCGGCCTTCCAGTCCGGCAGCGACGACCAGATCCCGGACGTCTACATGAGCCGCGGAGGCGGCGAACTGCAGACCGAGGTGGAGACCGGCGTGGTCCGCGACCTCACGGAGGCCGCTGCCGACGAGATCGCCAAGATCTCGGCCTTCACGGGCCAGTACACGGTCGATGAAAAGGTTTACGCCCTCCCCTTCTCCATGGGGATCGTCGGCTTCTGGTACAACAAGGACCTCTTCGCCGAGGCCGGGATCGACGAGGTCAACCCGAGCCCCACCATCGAGGAGTTCTACGGCTACGTCGACCAGCTGGACCAGGCGGGCATCACGCCGATCTCGGTGGGCGCCAAGGACGCCTGGCCGGCCGCGCACTACTGGTACTACGCCGTCGTCCGCGAGTGCCCGTTCGAGACCGTGGAGAACGCGATCGCGAACACGGACTACTCGGACCCGTGCTTCATCAAGGCGGGCGAGGACGTCGAGGACATCATCGCGAAGGAGCCGTTCAACAAGGGCTTCCTCTCCACGGGCGCCCAGGAGGGCCCGACGTCGGCCTCCGGCCTCCTGGCGACCGAGAAGGTGGCCATGGAACTGGCCGGCCACTGGGAGCCCGGCGTGGCCGGCGGCCTGACCGAGGACGAGCAGGTGCCGGACTTCCTCGGCTGGTTCGCGTTCCCGACGTTCGACGGCCAGGGCGGGGACCCGGCCGACCAGATGGGCGGCGGTGACGCGTGGTCCGTGTCGTCCGGTGCGCCGGACGCGGCGGTCGACTTCGCCAAGTACCTCCTGTCCGACGAGGTCCAGCAGGGCTTCGCCGAGCGCGACATGGGTCTGCCGACCAACCCGGCGGCGACCGGCTCCGTGGCCGACGAGACGCTCGCGCAGCTGATCCCGGTGCGGGACGGCGGCGGCAACACCCAGCTCTACCTGGACACGCGCCTGGGGCAGTCCGTCGGCGGCGCGATGAACGACGAGATCGCGCTCATGTTCGCCGGCCAGGCGGGCCCGCAGGACATCGTCGACGCGATCCAGTCGGCAGCAGAGTCGGAGTGACTGACGTGGCAGACGACGTGACCACGCGGGACGTGGCCGCCTCGCCTGCGACGTCGCCCGCGCGCGGAGCCGCCGGCCGCACCTCCCGGGTGCGGCCGGCGGCCCCCGCGCGGGGCGGACGCCGCGGGGTGAACTCGCAACTGCGCAAGCGCCTGGAGATCGTCTTCTTCGTGGCGCCCGCCCTCGCGCTCTTCGGACTGTTCGTCATCGTCCCGATCGCGACGGCCGTGCAGATGTCCCTCTTCCGGTGGAAGGGCATCGGGCCGCTCGTCGACTTCGTGGGCCTGCGGAACTACGTGTCCGTGCTGACGAACGACGTCTTCACCGGCGCGGTCGTGCACAACCTGGTCATCGTCGGCCTGTCGATCCTCATCCAGCTTCCGCTGGGACTGGCGATCGCACTGCTCCTGAACCGCAGGATGTGGGGGCAGAGCGCACTGCGGACCATCATCTTCGTGCCGTACGTGCTGGCCGAGGTGGTCGCCGGTGTGATCTGGCTGCAGCTGCTGCAGCCGCAGTACGGCGTCATCGACGGGATCCTCGATGCCGTCGGCCTGGGCAGCCCGGAACAGGGCTGGCTCGGCGACCCGGACCTGGCGTTGTGGACCCTGATGGTGGTCCTCACGTGGAAGTACCTCGGCCTGGCCGTCATCCTCTTCCTCGCCGGCCTGCAGGGCGTGCCCGAGGAACTCTACGAGGCGGCCCAGCTCGACGGCGCCACGTGGTGGCAGGTGCAGCGCAAGATCACCATCCCGCTGCTCGGCCCGACCCTGCGCACCTGGGGCTTCCTGTCGATGATCGGCTCGCTCCAGCTCTTCGACATGGTGTGGATCCTGACCCGCGGCGGCCCGGCGAACGCCACGACCACCATGGCGACCTTCCTGATCAACGAGGGCACCGAGCGAAGCAACTTCGGGATCGCCGGTGCCGCCTCCGTGGTGCTGTTCGTCGTCGCGCTGTTCATGGCGGTGCTCTACCAGCAGCTGATCCTGCGTCGCGACACGCGTCCCGAGACCGGGAGGAACTGACGAATGAGCGCATCGACGATGAACGATCTCTCCCTGGCCCCCACGACGCGGAACCGACGCCCAGGATCACTCCGGCCCACGAACGTCATCGTGTACGGCATCGCGCTGGTGGTCGTGGCGCTCACGCTCGGGCCCGTGATCTACGGGGTGCTGGGCGGGTTCCGGACCAACGCCCAGCTCGCCGAGACGCCGGCCGGCCTGCCCGACCCCTGGGTGCTGGACAACTACGTGGGCGTCCTCACCAATCCGACGTTCTGGCAGTACACCTGGAACTCCGTGGGCGTGTCGCTCATCACGACGGCGGTCGTGGTGGTCTTCGGCGTCATGGCCGCGTACCCGCTGGCGCGCTACGAGTTCAAGGGGCGCGAGGGCCTGTTCATGGTGTTCGTGGTCGGACTGCTGTTCCCGGCCACCGTCGCCATCGTGCCGCTGTTCATCCTCATCACCCAGAACCTGCAGCTCGGCAACACCTGGATCGGCGTCGCGCTGCCCCAGGCCGCCTTCGCGCTGCCGATGACCGTGGTGATCCTGCGCCCGTTCCTGATGGCGCTGCCCAAGGAGCTCGAGGAGGCGGCCATGATCGACGGCGCCAGCCGGATCGGCTTCTTCTGGCGGATCCTGATCCCGCTGTCCGGGCCGGGCATGGTCACCGTGGGCGTGCTGGCCTTCGTGGCGTCCTGGAACGCGTACCTGCTGCCGCTGCTCCTGCTGCAGGGCGACATGAAGACCCTGCCCCTCGGCGTCGCGGACTTCTCGTCGGAACACGCCTCCGACACCGCAGGCGTCTTCGCCTTCACCTCCCTCGCGATGATTCCGGCTCTCGTGTTCTTCCTGGCGATGCAGAAGCGGATCGTCAACGGACTCCAGGGTGCGGTCAAGGGCTGACGGCGGCCGGGACGGAACGGCCTGAAAGCCCCCAGGACAGCATCCAGCACTTTGCAGAAAGGACGGTCCGATGACGGATCTCGAAGTGGCCCTGCCGGCGATGCCGGAGGCGTCGGAGCGTGTGCGGGACCTGCTCGCGCAGATGACGCTCGAGGAGAAGCTGGCCCAGATCGTCGGGTACTGGCTGGACCAGGGCGGCAACGTCGTCGCACCCATGCAGGGTGAGATGGGCGGCGGGGGTGCCTCCGGCGAGCTCGCCGAGGTCACGAAGCACGGCCTGGGGCAGTACACGCGCGTGTACGGCACGCGACCGGTCGACCCCGCGGAACGTGCCGCCTGGCTGTGGGAGGAGCAGCGGCGACTGAAGCGGGAGACCCGGCTCGGGATCCCGGCCGTCGTGCACGAGGAGTGCCTGACCGGCCTCGCCGCCTGGCAGGCCGCGACCTTCCCCACGCCGCTGGCCTGGGGTGCGTCGTTCGACCCGGCGCTCGTCGAGGAGATGGGCCGGGCGATCGGCGAGTCCATGTCGCAGCTCGGCGTGCACCAGGGCCTCGCCCCGGTGCTCGACGTCGTCCGCGATCCCCGCTGGGGACGCGTCGACGAGTGCATTGCCGAGGACCCGTACGTGGTGGGCACGATCGGCACGTCGTACGTCCGCGGCCTCCAGGATGCGGGCGTGCACGCCACGCTGAAGCACTTCGTGGGCTACTCCGGTTCCCGGGCCGGCCGCAACCACGCGCCCGTGAGCGCGGGTCCGCGCGAGATCGCGGACACCTACCTGCCGCCGTTCGAGATGGCGGTGCTGGACGGCGGCGTGCGCTCCGTCATGAACTCGTACACGGACGTGGACGGGATGCCGATGGCCGCGAACGCGGAGTACTTCACGACGCTGCTGCGCGAGAAGTGGGGCTTCACGGGCGTCGTCGTCTCCGACTACTTCGCCGTGGCCTTCCTCACCGTGATGCACGCCGTCGCGGCGGACCGCGGCGACGCGGCCGCGCAGGCCCTCACCGCGGGGATCGACGTCGAGCTGCCGTCCGGCGACGCCTTCCTCGCGCCGCTCGCGGAGCGGATCCGATCCGGCGAGTACGAGGAGGCGTACGTGGATCGCGCGGTCCTGCGCGTCCTCGCGCAGAAGGAGGAGCTCGGCCTGCTCGAGCCGGACGCCTTCGAGGACGATCCGCCCACGGCGATCGACCTCGACCCGCCCGGGCACCGCGACATCGCGCGCCGGCTCGCGGAGGAGTCCGTGGTGCTGCTCGCGAACGACGGCGTGCTGCCGCTGACCGGAACCGACGCCGCGTCGCCGCGCCGGCTGGCCGTGATCGGGCCGAACGCCGACCGGCCCGAGGCGCTCATGGGCTGCTACTCGTTCGCCAACCACGTGCTGGCCCATCACGACCAGGTCGACATCGGTTTCGAGATTCCGTCCGTGCTGGAGGCGCTGCGCGGCGAGCTGCCCGCCGCCGAGCTGACGTACACCGCGGGCTGCACCGTGGACGGCGCCGACACCTCCGGGTTCGCGGAGGCGGTCGCCGCCGCGGAGGCCGCGGACGTCGCCGTCGTGGTGGTCGGCGACCAGGCCGGCCTGTTCGGCCGGGGCACCGTGGGGGAGGGCAACGACAGCGAGTCGCTCGAGCTGCCCGGCGTGCAGCGCGAACTGGTCGAGGCGGTCGCCGCGACCGGCACGCCCGTGGTGATGGTGCTGCTCACCGGGCGCCCGTACAGCATCGGCTGGGCGCTCGACGGCGCCGGGGCACGCCCGGCGGCCGTGCTCCAGGCGTTCTTCCCGGGCGAGGAGGGTGGCACCGCGGTCGCGCGGGTCGTGTCGGGCCGGGTCAACCCGTCCGGGCGGCTGCCCGTGTCGCTGCCGCGGAGCACCGGGTCGCAGCCGTACGCGTACCTGCAGCCGATCCTGGGCGGCCCGTCAGAGGTGACGAGCACCGATCCGACGCCCACCCGGCCCTTCGGGTTCGGCCTGTCGTACACGACCTTCGAGCGCGAGCTGGTGGCGGTGGACGCGGAGGTCCCGGCGGGCGGGGCGTTCCGCGCCGTCGTGCGGGTCACCAACACGGGAGGCGTCGCCGGGGCCGATGTCGTGCAGCTGTACGGGCACGACGTGGTCGGGTCGATCGCGCGGCCGACCGCACAACTTCTCGGCTACGAGCGGGTGACGCTCGAGCCTGGCCAGGCGGCGACCGTGACGTTCGACGTGCCCACGCAGCGGTTCGCGTTCTCCGGGAGGGACCTGGTGCGGATCGTCGAGCCGGGTGACGTCGAGGTGTGGGCCGGTGCGAGCGCGGGTGACAGCGTCGTCAGGGTGGTGGCCGAGGGCATCGCCGACACCGACGACGTGCGGGCCGCCGCTGGAGACGGTCAGCCGTCGGGCGTCGAGGGCGTGGCGGGGACGAACCACGAGCCCGCCAGGGCCCGCCGGACCGTGCGCATCACGGGCGAGGCGCACGAGGTGACGACGTCGGACCGTCGCTGGGTCACGGCGACGATCGCGCGCTCCTGAGCCATCGGCGGGTGGCGGCCTCCGGGTGAAATCCAGGCATTTGGCACTGGGATTTCGTTCCACGCCGATATAGTCCGGTTGTCTCCCACCGCCGATCACGGCGGGTCAGCGTGCTCCGTCTCGCGGGCACCTTCAGCACCCGGAGCTGCTTCCATGCACCCCATGTTCACGCGCGTCGTCGCGTCCGCGGCCGCCGTCGCGTTCCTGGCCACACCGGGAACCGCGGCCGCGGTCGTGCCCGACGACGACCCCGGGCAGGGCACTGCCCGCACCTTCCGCAGCGGCGATCCGGCCGCGTCCCACGGCGATCTCCGGCCGACGACAGGGGCGCTGCCCGGAGCCGTGCGGCGGCCCGAGGACAAGATCACCACCGCGGCACGCAAGAACTTCACGGCGCGCGGGAACACGAGCTTCTGGCTGCGGTTCGGGGAGGCGCCCGACCTGTCCGCCGCCTACGAGATCAGCGACTGGGCCGAGCGCGGCCGGTACGTCACCGAGACGTTGCAGGCCGCGGCACGCGAGTCGCAGGCCGCGGCGGTCGCCGACCTGGAGCGGGCGGGGGTCTCGTACGAGACGTACTGGGCGTCGAACGCGATCCTCGTGGAGAACGGGTCTCTCGACCTCGCGACGGAGCTCGCGGCGAACGCCGAGGTGACGCAGGTGCGCCCGACGGTCCGGTACGCGCTGCCGGAGCCGGCCGAGGTGACCGCCGAGGAGCAGGCGGTCGTCGCCGCGGCGCCGACGTCCGGCATCGCCGCGATCAACGCCGACGACGTCTGGGCGCTCGGCGCCACGGGCGGCGGCATCGTGGTGTCGAACATCGACACCGGCGTGAGCCGGGCGAACCCGAGCGTCGCCGCGGCGTACCGCGGGGCGTCGTCGGGTCACGACTACAACTGGTACGACGCCGCCGGGACGGGGGACGGTGCTCCCTCCGACGACAACGGGCACGGCACGCACACCGTCGGGACGATGATCGGCGGCGTCGGTACGTCGGCGTCCAGCGGCAACGAGTACGCCTTCGGCGTCGCCCCGGACGCGGAGTGGATCGCGGCGAACGGCTGCGCGGACCTGTGCCTCGACACCGCCCTCGTCCGGTCCGGCCAATGGATCCTCGCGCCGACCCGGTGGGACGGCTCCGGCGCCGACCCGGCGAAGCGCCCGCACGTCGTGAACAACTCCTGGGGCGAGGCGCTCTCGACGGACCCGTTCATGGCGGACGTCGTCGCGGCCTGGGAGGCCGCGGGCATCTTCGCCGCCTTCGCCAACGGGAACGAGGGCGAGCACGGCTGCGAGAGCTCGGGCGCCCCCGGTTCCCAGGCGGCCTCGTACTCGGTGGGCGCGCTCCGCGCGAGCGGTACCGTCGCCGACTTCTCCTCGCGGGGCCCGGGTCAGAGCGGCTCCGTGAAGCCGGACATCACCGCGCCGGGCGTCGGCGTGCTCTCGGCGGTCCCGGGGAGCACGCAGCTGGAGCAGCTGTCCGGCACGTCCATGGCCGCCCCGCACGTGGCGGGTGCCGTGGCCCTGCTGTGGAGCGCCTTCCCCGCGCTGGTCGGCGACGTCCCGGCGACGCGCGCGATCCTGGACGGCTCGGCGGTCGACGTCGGCGGCACCGCCGCCCTCGCCTGCGGCGGCACGGCGGACGACAACAACGTCTACGGCGAGGGCCGGCTCGACGTGCTGGCCGCGTACGAGCTCGCGCAGTCGATGGAGTTCGACGCCACGCAGGACCCGTCGGTGACGGGCACGGCCAAGGTCGGCGAGACGCTCACCGCGGTGGCCGACGGCGCCGCCTGGTCGCCGGCGGCGAGCCTGGACTACCAGTGGCGCCGGGACGGGACGATGATCTCCGGCGCGACGAACACCACATACCAGGTGCAGCCCGCGGACGCCGGGGCGGAGATCACGGTGACCGTGCTCGGCACGGCCGAGGGACGCCTGCCCACCGCCCGGACCAGCGCACCCACGGCGCCCGTGGCGAACGCGACGATGAGTGGCGGCGGCTGGATCAGCGGGACCGTGCGCGTGGGCAACACGCTCCGGGCGAAGGCCGGGACCGCCTGGCCGTCGGGCACGCAGTTCACCTACCAGTGGAAGGCCGACGGCACGGCGATCTCCGGCGCCACCGGTTTCACCTACAAGCCCACGGCGTCGAAGCGCGGCGCGAACCTCACGGTGACGCTCACCGCGAAGCGCAAGGGCTACGACACCGTGACCAAGACGGTCGGCGGCAAGACGGTGGCCTCCGGTGTCTTCTCGACGTCGACCCCGCGGATCCAGGGGACGCCGGCCGTGGGCATGACGGTCAAGGCGATCGCCGCCCAGTGGACGCCGGGGCGCACCCGGACGACCTACCAGTGGAAGGTGAACGGGACCAAGATCAAGGGTGCGACCAGCGCCTCGTACAAGGTTCCGGCCAAGTACAAGGGCAAGACCCTCACCGTCACGGTCAAGGGCTACCGCACGGGCTACAAGAGCTCGTGGCGGACGAGCAAGGGGCTGAAGGTCGGCAAGGCGTTCTCCACCACGTCCCGGCCGGGCATGTCCGGCCGGCTCGAGGTCGGCGGGAAGCTGACCGCGAAGCCGGGCACCTGGAAGCCGAGCCCGTCGGGCCTCTCCTACCAGTGGTACGCCGACGGGCGGCCGATCCCGGACGCGACCGGGAAGACCCTCAGGATCAAGGGCCCGCAGTACAAGAAGCGCATCACGGTCCAGGTGACCGCCCGTCGTTCGGGATACGCGACGACGCCGCGCCTCAGCGGGCGGACCCCTGAGGTTGCCGCCTCGAGCATCACCATCCCCGAGGGCGGCTGGACCGGCGTCTCGGCGGGCACCTACACGGCCAAGGCGGGCTCGTCGACGTGCGTCTGGGAACGGTGGGCGTCCGAGACGAACCGGCTCGGCGCGGACTACGGCTCCGGCTGGCGTGTCGCCACGGTGAAGTCCACCGACTGGGCCTTCTGGTCCGAGGGCTGCGGCACCTGGACGAAGTACTACCCGGGAATGACGAAGGCCCGGTACACCACGTGGAAGGACGGCGTCTTCGTCCTCGGCGACCAGCTGGAGCGCGGCACGTACGTGACGTCCGGCCCGGGCTCCGAGGGCGTGTGCCACTACGCGATCCTCTCGGAGACGACGGGCAGCCGCAGTGGTGCCCACGTCATCGCGTCGGGGCGTGCGGCCGAGCCGATGACCCTGACGATCCCGTCGGGCGCGCGCGCCTTCGAGACGGCCGGCTGCAGCTGGCGGCGCGTGAGCTGACCCCGGAGGCCACGACGCTCCGCCGGGGCGGGGGATTCCACCGGGGTCCTCTGCCCCGGCGGTTCGTCGTTCGGGGGAAGATGGGGTGATGCGAGTCGATGTGTGGTTGTGGGCCGTCCGGTTGTTCAAGAGCCGCTCCGTGTCGGCCGCCGCATGCCGGGCCGGGCGGGTGCGGATCAACGGGAAACCCGCCAAGCCGGCGTCGCAGGTCGCCGTCGGTGATCGCGTGACCTGGCGCGACGCGCTGCGCGGGCGTGACGTCGAGGTCGTGGAGCTCGTGCCGAAGCGCGTCGGTGCGCCCCTGGCCGTGAAGGCCTACCTGGACCACAGCGAGCCGCTCCCGACGCGCGTCGAGCGCGAGGCGGTGGGCGTGCGCGACCGTGGCACGGGCCGCCCCACCAAGCGCGAGCGCCGCGAGATCGACCGCCTGCGCGGCCGCCGCCGGTGATCCCGCCTCGGGTAGCGTGACGGTCATGCCCGCCCCCACGCCGCCGTCGGACACCTCCGACCGCACCTCCGATCCCCTCGCGGAGCGTATCGCCGCCCTGCTGGAGCGCCACCCCGTCTGGGACGGCCACAACGATCTGGCATGGGAGGCGCGCGAGCAGGTCGGCTACGACTGGACCGCGCTCGACATCGGCGCCGGGACGGCCGGGCGCACCCACACCGACATCCCGCGGCTGCGGGCCGGGGGAGTCGGCGCGCAGTTCTGGTCGGTGTACGCACCGTCGGACCTGCCCGGCAGCGCGGCGGTCACCGCGACGCTCGAGCAGATCGACGCCGTGCGGCGGATGGTGGAGACCTGGCCGGACACCTTCGCGCTCGCCCTGACCGCCGACGACGTCGAGAAGGCGTGGGCCGCCGGCCGCATCGCCTCGCTCCTGGGTGCCGAGGGCGGCCAGTCCATCGATTCGTCGCTCGGCACGCTGCGCATGCTGTACCGCCTCGGCGTGCGGTACCTGACCCTGACGCACAACCACAACAACCCGTGGGCCGACTCCGCCACCGGCGAGCCGTCCGGGCACGGCGGCCTGAGCGAGTTCGGGGTCGAGGTCGTGCGCGAGATGAACCGGCTCGGGATGCTCGTCGACCTGTCGCACGTCTCGGCGGCCACGATGGGCGTCGCGCTGGACGTCACCGAGGCGCCGGTCATGTTCTCCCACAGCTCGGCCCGCGCCGTCTGCGACGTGCCCAGGAACGTGCCCGACGACGTGCTGGCGCGGCTCGGCGGCAACGGCGGACTGTGCATGGTGACGTTCGTGCCGGGCTTCGTGACCCCGGAGATCGGAGCGTGGCGTGCCGAGGCCGCAGAGGCGGCGCGCGCTCGCGGCGTCGACCCCGCGAGCTACACCGGGTTCAGCGCGTTCAGCAAGGAATGGGAGGCGGATCACCCGATCCCGCACACGACGTTGGACGACGTCGTCGACCACGTCGAGCACGTGCGCGACGTCGCGGGGATCGACCATGTGGGCCTGGGCGGCGACTACGACGGCGCGAGCGGGTTCGCTCCCGGCCTCGAGGACGTGTCCGGCTACCCGAACCTGCTCGCCGCGCTCGCCCGGCGCGGCTGGTCCGACACCGACCTGGCGAAGCTGACCAGCGGCAACATGCTTCGCGTCCTGCGTGAGGCGGAGCGCGTGGCCGGGCGGCTCGCGGCGGAGCGAGCGCCGAGCACGGCCCGGCTCGGCAACGCCTGACGGTGCTTTCCGGAGCCGCCGGGCTCAGCCCGGCGGGGCGGCCCGGGACCGGTCGAGTCGGTCAGGATCCCAGCTCGACGACTTTCCTCTGGAACCCGAGCGCGACCTTCTGCAGGGACTCCAGCGGGGTGTCGCCGTTGCGCTCGCTGATCTGCCCGAGCATCGAACCGGACGCCGCGAGCAGGGCGACCATCACGTCGCGCGCCTCACCGCGGGTGGTGAGGGCCTCGTCGAGAAGGTCCTGGACCAGCGGCGAGCGCAGTCCGTCCTCCTCAGGGTCCAGGAGGGCCGTGAGGAGAGCGATCGACAACGAACTGCCCTGGACGCTTGCCATGTGAACCCCCTGGTGACAGCAGTTGTGTGGATGCCCGACCCGACGCGCCCCCTGCGCGCGTCCGACCGTGGCACTTGTGTATCGCACCTCGTGGCGCCGCGCCTGCCGACGGTGACATTCGTTGCCTTGAAGGACTGCTCGCGCAAGATTTTCGCCATGTCGGCGGACGGATCGCCGTGCGGGTGAAATCCGTCCATTTCACCCGAGGGCCGCGCAATCTGGCTTGACCCGGACGAGCGAGGGCGGCGAGTCTTCATGCCGACCGCCCCGCCGATTCGCGCCGGGGCGGCACGAGCGTGAGGACGGGTGGGCAACCGCAGATGGGCCAGGGCACCAGGAATTCCGCTTCCGCGGCGGCGAAGGCGGTGGCCCGCGTGGTGGCCGCCGTCGTCGTGTGCGGGACAGCCGTCGTCGTACCGGCGGCGCCACCTGCCACGGCCGTGGGGGCGGCGGACGCGACGGCGCCGCTCGCCGCGCCGCCGCCGTCGGCCGGCGTTGCGGTGCGAGGTGCGGTGGCCGGCCCGGAGCCCGCGCCGCCCGCCGCACCGCGGACCGCCGCACCGCAGACCGCTGTGGCGGGCGCCAGGATGCCCGCCCTGATCGCCGACGGGCTGGCCGAGTCGTCGCACAGCCGCTACGTGTACGACGGCGGCAGCCGGACCGTGAAGGCGACGGTCCGCACGACCATCCGGAACGTCAAGCCCGACCAGGGCCTCATGTACTACTTCTGGAACTCCTACGGGATCCCGGTCCCGAAGGGGGCCCGGAACGTCCGGGCGACCAGCGCCGGCCAGTCGTTGCCCGTGCGCTTCGAGCCCACGGAGGACGAGTTCACGACCTGGGCGACCACCTCGTTCTCGAACCTCCGGTACGGGCAGAGCCGCACCATCGACTGGAGCTACACGATCCCCGGCGACCCGATCCGGTCGAAGGGTTACACCCGCGTCGGCAAGGGGTACGCGACCTTCGCGACCCAGGCCATCGGCGACCCGGGCTCGGTGAGCGTCGAGGTCGTGGCGCCCGAGGCGATGGAGTTCACCAACCTGGCGGGCGAGTTCACCGAGGAGCGGTCGGACGGCAGGAGGACCTGGTCCACGAGCTCGGTGACGGACGAGTACGGCATCTGGTCGCCCGTCTCGCTGCGCAACCCGGACCAGGCCGACACGACACGCGTCGAGGTCGGTGGCGAGGAGCTCACGCTGCTCAGCTTCCCGGGCGACACCAAGTGGACGACGTTCGTCAAGAAGCGGCTCACCGACGGCCTGCCCGTGGTGGAGGAGATCGTGGGCCAGGACTGGCCGGGCGGCCTGAAGGAGATCCGGGAGGACGTCTCGCCAGAGGTGGTCGGGTTCGCCTGGTACGACGACCAGCAGGAGGAGATCGTCATCGGGGAGGACCTCGACGAGCAGCTCTTCTACCACGAGCTGACGCACACCTGGGTGAACGGCGAGACCCTCGAGGGCCGCTGGCTCATCGAGGGCCTCACCGAGGCCATCGCGCGTCGTGTCGTGGAGCGGACCGGCGGGAAGGTCGAGCGGCCCGACGTCGCCCGCGACGCTGACGGCGCGCTGGCGCTGAACACCTGGACGAACCTCACGCGCGACTTCAGGGACGTCGACTACGCGGTCGAGGACTACGCCTACGCGGCGGCTCCGGCAACGTTCGAGAAGCTCGTGGCGGACCTCGACGACGAGGAGTTCACCGAGCTCGTCTCCGCCCTGCTGGAAGGGGAGTCCGCCTACGAGCAGCCCGGCGACAAGCACGTCTGGGGCAAGCCCGACTGGCGTCGCCTGCTCGACCTCCTGGAGGACCGCGCCGGCGTCGAGGACGCCCAGAAGACGTTCGCGACCTGGGTCCTCACCGACAAGGAGAAGAAGCAGCTGCCCAAGCGGGCGAAGGAGCGCGAGCAGTACTTCGCCCTCGACGAGGCCGACGGCGAGTGGGAGCCCCCGCAGGGCGTGCGCATCCGGATGACGTCGTGGGAGTTCGGCCGCGCCGCCGAGGCGCGCAAGGCGATCGGCGACACCCCCGAGGCCGCCCGCCGCATCCAGGAGGCCGCCGCGGCAGCGGGATTCCCCGCCCCCTCCGACGCGCGGGAGGAGTACGAGGAGGCCTCCACCGGCCTCGACTACGCCGACCTCGTCGAGACGATGCCCCGCGTCGCCGACGTGACCGAACAGGTGAGCGACGCCGTCCAGAGGGTGCGCGCGGAGCGTGACCCGGTCACGGAGCTCGCCGAGTCGCTGTTGTTCGCCGGCGACGCGGCCGACGGCGCCGTGCGGGACCTCGACGCGGGCCGCCTCGACGAGGCGGCCGCGGGAGCCGAGCAGACCGTGCGGCTCGTGGATCTCGCCCGGTGGGTCGGCATCCTCCTGGTGGTGCTCGTGCTCGGCGCGGGCCTGCTCACGATCTGGCTGGTGATCCGTGCACGACGGCGCCGGGCGCGCCGGGCGCTCGCGCAGGACACGCCGGAACGGTCCGCGCACCCCGGGTCGGGGGCCGTAGGCGTACCGGCGCCGACGGGTCCGTATGCGGAGGACCCAGGGGCAGGCGCGGGTTCAGGAGCGGGGTCCGGGACAGGGGTGGGGTCCGGCGGTTCCGGGCCTGCGGAGTCCGGGGCCGCTGGGTCCGCGGCCGCGAAGCCGCTGCCGTCCCGCTCCGGGGTGCGGCTTCCTCCGCCGCTGCTGCCACCGCCCACGGGCCCCTGGGACCCGGACCCGGAACCCGCTACGACGGAGGCCGCCGAGACAGAGGCCGCCGAGAGGGAGACCGCGGAGAGGGAGACCGCGGAGAGGGAGACCGCGGAGAGGGAGACCGCGGAGGACGGCATCGAGCGGTCCGGGTGACGACCGGGGCGTCGTGACCGCGGGGAATACCGACCACGGGCCTGAAGTTGAGCCATACAGACTCAACTTCGGGCCCGTCGGCTTGCCAGAGGGTGGTCGGGGACCTAAGTTGAGTGCAGCAGACTCAACCCGTGCGACGACGGCCGCCCCGGTCGCCGTCGGCCCTGCGAAGGAGAAAGACATGTCCCGATCCGTCGGTATCGACCTGGGCACCACCAACTCGGTGGTCGCCGTCCTGGAGGGCGGCGAGCCCACCGTCATCGCGAACGCGGAGGGCTCGCGCACGACGCCGTCCGTCGTCGCCTTCTCCAAGACCGGTGAGGTCCTGGTGGGCGAGGTCGCGAAGCGTCAGGCCGTCACCAACGTCGACCGCACCATCTCGTCGGTCAAGCGCCACATGGGCACGGACTGGTCGCAGGACATCGACGAGAAGACGTACACCGCGCAGGAGATCTCCGCCCGCATCCTGGGCAAGCTCAAGCGCGACGCGGAGGAGTACCTCGGCGAGCCGGTCACCGAGGCCGTCATCACCGTCCCGGCGTACTTCAACGACGCCGAGCGCCAGGCCACGAAGGACGCCGGCCAGATCGCGGGCCTCAAGGTGCAGCGCATCGTCAACGAGCCGACCGCGGCCGCCCTCGCCTACGGCCTGGACAAGGGCAAGGAGGACGAGCTGATCCTCGTCTTCGACCTGGGCGGCGGCACGTTCGACGTCTCCCTGCTCGAGGTCGGCAAGGACGAGGACGACTTCTCCACCATCCAGGTGCGCGCCACCTCCGGTGACAACCGCCTGGGCGGCGACGACTGGGACCAGCGCATCGTCGAGCACCTGATCAAGCAGGTGAAGAACTCCGAGGGCGTCGACCTGTCCAAGGACAAGATCGCCCTGCAGCGCCTCCGTGAGGCCGCCGAGCAGGCGAAGAAGGAGCTCTCGTCCGCGACGAGCACGAACATCTCGATGCAGTACCTGTCGATGAGCGAGAACGGCCCCATCCACCTGGACGAGAAGCTCACGCGGGCGCAGTTCCAGCAGATGACGCAGGACCTCATCGACCGCACCAAGCAGCCGTTCCACGCCGTGATCCGCGACGCGGGCATCTCGGTGTCGGACATCGACCACGTCGTGCTCGTGGGCGGTTCCACCCGCATGCCGGCCGTGACCGAGGTCGTCAAGGAGCTCACTGGCGGCAAGGAGCCCAACAAGGGCGTGAACCCGGACGAGGTCGTGGCCGTCGGCGCCGCGCTGCAGGCCGGCGTCATCTCGGGCGACCGCAAGGACGTCCTGCTCATCGACGTGACCCCGCTGTCGCTCGGCATCGAAACCAAGGGCGGTGTCATGACGCGCCTCATCGAGCGCAACACCGCGATCCCGACCAAGCGCAGCGAGGTCTTCTCCACGGCGGACGACAACCAGCCGTCCGTGGCGATCCAGGTGTTCCAGGGCGAGCGCGAGTTCACCCGCGACAACAAGCCGCTGGGCGTCTTCGAGCTGACCGGCATCGCCCCGGCCCCGCGCGGCGTGCCGCAGATCGAGGTCACGTTCGACATCGACGCGAACGGCATCGTGCACGTGTCCGCGAAGGACCGCGGCACCGGCATGGAGCAGTCCATGAAGATCACCGGCGGCTCGGCCCTCCCCAAGGAGGACATCGACCGCATGGTCAAGGACGCCGAGGCGCACGCCGAGGAGGACAAGAAGCGTCGCGAGGAGGCGGACACGCGCAACCAGGCCGAGGCCTTCGCGTACTCCATGGAGAAGCAGGTCGCGGACAACCGCGACAAGCTTCCGGCCGACGTGGTCTCCGAGGTGGAGGCCGACATCGCCGGGGTGAAGACCGCCCTGGAGGGCGAGGACGCCGAGGCGGTGAAGTCCGCCTACGAGAAGCTGGGCGCGTCCTCCCAGAAGATCGGCCAGGCGCTGTACTCCGCGGCCGAGTCCGAGGGCGGCCAGCCGGGCGCCGACGGCGCCCCGGCGGGTGGCGAGCCGAAGCCGGCGGCCGACGACGACGTCGTCGACGCCGAGATCGTGGACGACGAGGGCGACAAGAAGTGACCGAGCAGACGCCGCAGGCCTCACCCGAGCCCGAGGGCTCGGGCGGGCGCCCGTTCGAGTTCACCGACAAGCGCAGGATCGACCCCGAGGCCGGCACGCCGCGCGAGCCCGGTGCCGCTGCGGCGGGTGCCTCCGCCGGCAGCGGGCCCTCCGACGACGGAGCCGCCGGGAACGAACCCGCAGAGAACGAACCCGCCGAGAACCACCCCGGTGGGAACGAGCCCGGTGGGAACGAGCCCGACGCCACCGACCCGCTGGAGGCGCTCGACTTCGAGCCGTCCGGCGAGGCCGAGGAGGACGCCGCGGTGCTCGCCGCCAAGGCGGAGGCGGCGCAGCACCTCGACGCGCTCCAGCGGGAGCGTGCGAGCTTCACGAACTACCGCAACCGTGCCCTGCGCGACCAGGAGATCGCGCGGGAGCGGGGCGTGCAGGACGTGCTGGCCGCGCTGCTCCCGGTGCTCGACGACGTCGAGCGGGCGAAGCAGCACGGCGAGCTGAGCGGCCCGATGGCCGCCATCGCGGAGAAGCTGGACCAGTCCCTCGCCAAGTTCGGGGTCGAGCGCTTCGGCCAGGTGGGTGAGGAGTTCGACCCGCAGGTGCACGACGCACTCATGCACAACACCGACGCCGAGGCCACCAGCACCACGGTGAACCTCGTCGTCGAGCCCGGGTACCGGATCGGCGAGAAGGTCGTGCGCGCGGCGCGCGTCGGCGTCGTCGGCCCCGAGTGACTCCCAGGTGGTGGGGCCGGCCCGGCCCCACCACCGCCCGACCACCGCAGACGGAGGTGCCGTGACCGGTCAGGACTGGATGGAGAAGGACTTCTACGCCGAGCTCGGCGTCCCCAAGGACGCCGACGACGCGGCGATCAAGAAGGCCTACCGGAAACTGGCCCGGACGTACCATCCGGACCAGAACAAGGGCGACGAGCAGGCAGAGGCCAGGTTCAAGGCGATCGGTGAGGCGTACGCGGTGCTCTCGGATCCCGAGCAGCGCCGTCAGTACGACGCGATCCGCGCCATGGCCGGTGGCGCCCGCTTCTCGGCCGGTCCCGGCGGTGGCGGGGCGAACGGCTTCGAGGACATCCTCGGGGCGATGTTCGGCGGTGGCGGCGCGGGTCCGCGCGTACGCTACTCGCGCACCGGGCCCGGCGCCGGACAGGGTGCCGCCGGTTTCGAGGACATCCTGGGCGGCATGTTCGGCGGTGCCGGCGCGCCGGCCGGGTTCCGCGCGCCGGAGCGCGGTGCGGACGTGCAGGCGGCGACCACGCTGCCGTTCCGCACCGCCCTGGAGGGCGCCACGGTCGACCTGACGGTCGACGGCCGCACGCTCACGGCGAGGATCCCCGCCGGGGTCAACGACGGCCAGAAGATCCGGCTCCGGGGTAAGGGCCGGCCGGGCACCGGCGGCGGCGAGGCCGGTGACCTCCTGATCACCGTGCACGTCACCGAGCACCCGGTGTTCCGGCTCGACGGCGCGAACGTGCGTCTCACGCTGCCCGTGACCTTCCCGGAGGCGACCTTGGGCGCCACGGTGGAGGTCCCGACGCCGTCGGGCGAGACGGTGAAGCTGAAGCTGCCCGCCGGGACGCCGTCGGGCAAGGTGCTGCGGGCCAAGGGCCGCGGCGCGCACACCGCGCGCGGCACGGGTGACCTGCTCGTGACCGTCCAGGTGGTCGTCCCGCAGAAGCTGAGCAAGACCGCCCGGGAAGCGCTGGACGCGTTCGCGGCGGCGAGCGACGGCACCGATCCGCGCGCGGACCTGACGGAACGGGCGAAGGGGTAGGGAGAACGCGTGGCCGACGACGCGCCCATGTTCACCGTCTCCCAGGCGGCCGAGCTCTCGGGCATGCACCCGCAGACCCTGCGGCAGTACGACCGGCTGGGGCTGGTCGTGCCGCGGCGCACGCGCGGGCGGGGCCGCCGCTACTCGTTGCGCGACGTCGCCCGGCTACGACAGGTCCAGGAACTCGCCCAGGGGGAGGGCATCAACCTCGCGGGCATCAAGCGCATCCTCGATCTCGAGGCTCACGTGTCGATGCTGGAGGAGCGACTCGAGGACGCGCTCGTGCAGCTGCAGCAGACCGGACGGGTTTTCGCCGCCGGAACGAGCGGTGACGTGGTGGTGGTGCCTCGCGGGCGCCGCGTGCGGCGCGGTGAGATCCACGTCGAGGAGACGGTGGTGGAGCGGTCCGAGGGCGTCCGACGTGCGCGGACGTCCGGCGCGCTGGTGCTCTGGCGGCCGCACCGCGGCGACCGCGGCTGAGCCCTGACGGCATCCGCCCGGGATTTTCCTGATGCAATTGTTTCCTAAATAATATTAGCCGCCACGGAGTTCCGGACAATGTTCAGGTAAGCCTTTCCTGGCTATCCGATCCAGAGATTCTGGAATATGTTTGTCGGGTTACCACGGAACGCCCGGGAACCGCCCTGGCGTGCCGTCCGCACCGGGGAGACAAGCATGAGCACGTTGATGGAGATGCCCGAGGTCGCCGAATGCTCGGTGGAGGGCTGCGGCTACAACCACGACCACGGCTGCCACGCCGGTGCCGTCACCATCGCCGGACATTCCGGCGACGCGGAGTGTGCGACGTTCATCCCGCTGAGCACCAAGGGCGGCCTGGAGAAGGTCATCGCCCACGTGGGTGCCTGCCAGCGCGCGGAGTGCCTGCACAACGAGCACCTGGAGTGCACCGCCGGCTCGATCCGCGTCGGTGCGGGCCCCGAGGACCCGAGCCACGCGGACTGCCTCACCTTCGAGACGCGCTGAACTCGCTTCGCCGAGTCCGCGTGCCCGCCCCGCCGAGTCCGCCCCGCCCGGTCCGCGCGGGGTGGACTCGGCGGTTCAGCGTCGCATCGTCACCGGCTCAGGTGCGTCAGCAGCATGATCGCCGCCTCGTGGGTGTCGGGCAGCCGTTCCAGCCAGACCCGCGTGGGACGCCGCACCTCGGCGGTCAGCCCCAGCACCTCGGCGTTGTGCTCGACGACGCGGCGGAGCGCCTGCCCCATGTCCGCTGTCGCCCTCCCGCGCTCGCACAGCACAGCGTAGGTGGCGTCCGTGAGCGCCGCCATCGGATGTCCCTCGCCGAAGACCTGGTGCAGGGTGCGCCCGATCGCCGCGGACCGCGCGAGGCGCTGCCAGGTGTCGAGATCGTCGAGGCCGACGTCGAGCAGGAGCAGACAGTGTGTCGTGGTGACCCGGGTCCCGTCGCGTTGTGCGGCGCCGTAGGTCTCGCGCAGGCGCTCGGCGAGGTATTCGCCGGTGGGCAGGCCGGTCGCCGGGTCGTGCGCCGTCACCCGGAGGGGCACGCGCTCGTGTTCCGCGACCCAGCCGACGGCGACGGCGCGCAGGACGTGCGGGGGGATCGGCAGCGCGGCGACCGTGTAGAGCACGGTGACGTCGTCGAGCGTCTCGGCGATCCCGGCGCCGACGGCGGCGCGGGCAGCACCGAGCCGCTCGGCCGGTCCTCCGACCGGCCGGCCCTCCGCCACCGCTTCCACGAGAGCCTCGACCGCCGGGTGGTACCAGTCCCCGGGACGGATCCACACCGTGGCCAGGCTTTCGTCGCGCCAGCGTTCACGCAGGCCGCGGACAGGATTCCGCGCCTTCTGCTGCGACTCGCTCATGTTTGTTGGACCCCCACGGGGATACATCATGACGCATATTCCGGCCGGTGAGACCACCCCCGGGCCGATTTCATCCGTGGTTTCACCCTCCCCCCTTCCGGTTCAATGGGCCTATAGTCTGATCCGTCAAGTGTGTTCAGGGGCCGACGGCAGACCACACCGGGCGAGCACGAGACTGAGGGCGGCGAGGTTGGCAACGTGACGCAAGTGGATCGCGGCGCAGGAGAGGCGCCGAGCGATGCCGAGTTGATCCTCCAGGTCAGGTCAGGTGACCGGGAGGCGTTCGGCACGCTCTACACGCGTCACGCAGCGGCCGCCCGGGCCCTGGCCCGGCAGTACGTGAAGCCCGGCGACGCCGAGGACGTCGTCGCCGACGCCTTCTCGAAGCTGTACGAGATGCTCCGCCGCGGCGCGGGCCCGGACAGCGGGTTCCGCACCTACCTCTACACCGTGGTGCGGCATCGCGCGTACGACGTCTCCCGCGGGGCCAGCCGCATGCGCCCTGCCGAGGACGCGGAGATCGAGGCCGCACTCGGCAGGGTCGCCTCGTCCGAGGACCCCGCCCTCCAGGGCTTCGAGCGCTCCGTGGTCTCGCGCGCGTACTTCGGCCTGCCGGAGCGCTGGCGGGAGGTGCTCTGGTACTGCCTGGTCGACGACCTCAAGCCCGCACAGGTCGCCCCCGTGCTGGGCCTCACGCCGAACGGCGTGTCCGCGCTCCTGTACCGGGCCAAGGACGCCCTGCGCGACGGCTACCTGCAGCAGCACCTCACCCACGCGCCGTCGGACACCTGCCGCGCGGTGAATCCCCACCTCGGCGGGTACGTCCGCGACAGCCTGTCCCGCCGCGAGAAGGCCCGGATCGAGGGCCACCTGTCCACGTGCGGCACGTGCAGCGCGCTCGTCCTGGAACTGGCCGACGTCGCGCACGGGATGAAGTGCGTCGTCGCACCGCTCGTGCTCGGCGCGGCCGGCCTGGCGCTCGTGGGATCCGCCATTCCCGTGGGCGCGAGCCTGGCGACCGCCGTCAAGGCGGCGTCGGCGGGTGGCTTCACGGGCACCTCGGCGGGCGGTGTCGGCAGCGCCGCGGGAGGCACCGGCATGGGCGTCGGGGCGAGC
>NZ_JADBGR010000069.1 GCF_014892515.1 Myceligenerans pegani | reverse complement strand
AACGTGGGTGCGGCGTTCCGGTCGGCCGCGGCGCTCGGGGTGGATGCCGTGCTGGTCACGCCGCGTTGTGCCGACCCGCTCTACCGTCGTTCGGTGCGGGTCTCGATGGGGACCGTCTTCCAGGTGCCGTGGACGCGGCTGGAGAAGTGGCCGGGCGGTCTGGAGGAACTGCGTGCGGCCGGCTTCACCACCGCCGCGCTGGCGCTGAGCGACGACTCGATCTCGTTGGACGAGTTGGTGGAGCAGATCGCCGCGGGCCGGCACGAGCGTCTTGCTCTCGTGCTGGGTACGGAGGGTGACGGGCTCTCGCACGGCGCGGTCGCCGCGGCCGACACGGTGGTCCGCATCCCGATGGCGGGCGGCGTCGACTCGCTCAACGTGGCGGCGGCCTCGGCGGTAGCGTTCTGGGCCACGCGCGTGTGATGCGCTGCGAGACTCCAGGCACGGGTCGGGATTCTCACTTCGGCGACCGGCGCGGCGGCGACTACGGGCGGGCGTCGATGTTCGCGGCAGAGGTCGGTGGGTAGGCCGCACGGACCCGTTCGACGTGCCGGAGGGCCAGGGCGTGAATGTCGTCGGGTGAGTACGGTCCGCCGGCATGCTCCGCCGCGAGCGCCAGCCCGTCGCTGAGTGCCATCAGCTGCATGGTCTCCAGGCGTATGTCGTCGTCGGTGGCGGCGTCCCCGAGCATCTCGCGCAGCATGTCCCCGACCTGTTTCCGTGCCTGGACCTGCGCGGCCTCGATGTACTCCGCCAGCCGCGGCTCGGTGCGGGCCAGGGCAAGGTACTCGAGGAAGACGATGTTCGCCCGGTGGTCCTCCTCCGTCGTCGGCGCGAGCACCTCGACGAACCCGGCGAGCCGTGCCGCCGGGTCCGTCTCGTCGAGGACGCCGCTGGCTCTGACCCGTTCGGCGCCGCGCTCCTGCACCAGTGCGAGGGAGAGTTCCAGGAGTTCGTCGAAGTTCGCCACGTAGTGGCGCACGCTGCCGATCGCGAGCCCGCTGCGTGCCGCCACCCGCGCGAGGGTGACGGCACGGATCCCGTGCTCGACGATCTCGCCGACGACGGCGTCGGCGATGGCCGCGCGGCGCTGTTCCGGGTCCACGATCTTGGGCATACCTCTTTGTAGCACGGCCGTGCTACATTTTTTAGCATGCTCATGCTACAAACATCGGACGGCCTCGACCCGGAGAAGATCGACGACCTGACCAGGATCGCGGAGCTCGTCTTCGGCGTGTTCCTCCTGCGCTACGGCCTCATCGCCATCGGCATCCTGCTCCTGGTCCTGATCGCCACGGCTCTGCTGCGCAGATCGCGTCGTGATCGCCAGGTGCCGCCCGAGTGGCAGGAACGCGGGCACGACCTCATCGACCGCGGCCTCGGCGGTTCGAGGGCGGGCAGCAGCCTGGCCCACGGGGTGTGGTCGGCGGTGTCCGGCGATCGCCCGCAGGACGGCACGGGGCGGCGCGACGACCCGCCTCGTGGGTGAAGGGGCGGCAGGTGAGGGCCGAGCGCGCGCCCACCTGGCCGCAGGGCGCCCCGAGCCGAGATCATCGAGACGATCGACCGTCTGCGAGAGGAAGCACCGGATGAGCATCCAGGTGGCCGTCTGCGGCCCGCGCCACTGCACCGACCAGGAGCGGGCCGACGCCCACGAGATCGGCCGGCTGCTGGCCGAGGCCGGCGCGATCGTGCTCAACGGCGGCGGCACCGGCGTCATGGAGGCCGCGTCCGCGGGTGCGGCGTCGGCCGGCGGGCTGGCCATCGGCGTACGGCCCGGCGCCTCCCGCCGGGACGCGAACCCCCATCTGACCGCCACGCTGGCCACGAACATGGGCGAGGCCCGCAACGCCGTCCTGGTCTGGTCCGCCGACGCGGTCGTCGTCGTGGGCGGCTCGTGGGGCACCCTGTCCGAGTACGCCCTGGCCGCACGCCGCGGCGTGCCGGTCATCAGCATCGGCGGCTGGCAGGTCCTGGACGCCCACGGCAACCCCGTCCCCGACGCCCCGCCCACGGCGAGTTCCCCGGCCGAGGCCGTCCGCTTCGCGATCGACGCCGCCTCGGCGGCGGCCCGGAGGACACCGGACCCATGAACGGCCCCGGGCCGGAGGCCGGACCGCGAACCACGCCGCGTCGTCAGGGGGCGACGCCGGTGCGGGAGCGAGGCGGCCGCGGCGAGGCCTGCTGCTCGCGCTGCCGTTCGGCCCAGGCGTCGAACTCGGCCTGGACCTCCATCTCCGAGGCGCTCGGCCACAACCCGGCCACGACGAGCAACGCGACCGTGCTGGTGACGATCCCGATCACCAGCGGCACCAGCAGCTGAGTCGCCGGCAGGCCGATCGCGGGCGTCCCGATCAGTGCGCCCGCCTCCAGCACGCCGGCCTCGTACGCCGGCACGCTCATCGCGGCCATGCCCGTGTAGTGCATACCCGACACGGCCAGGCCCATCACCACCGTCGCCGCCGCTCCCGCGACGGCGCCGCGCACCCGGGCGGCGAGCCAGAGGCCCGCGGTGGCGGCCACCACCGCGACGGCGACGGACGCTCCGACGAGCAGCGGGTCGTAGGCGATGTCGACACCGACGTGCATCGCCGCCATGCCCAGGTAGTGCATCACGGCCACGCCGAGGCCCGCGACCATCCCGCCCGCGAGAAGGGAACCGGTGCGGCCCTCCGGCCGGTGCACGAGGAAGAGGCCGGCCGCGACGACGGCCACCGCGATGACCATGGAGGCGAGGGTGGTGAACACGTCGTAGTGGATCTGCGCCCCGGCCACGGAGAACCCGAGCATCGCGACGAAGTGCATGACCCAGATGCCGGTGCCGCCGATCGCGGCCGCACCGAGCAGCAACCAGACCCTGCGCGCGGTGCCCGTGGTGACGCGGGCGCGACCGGTGCAGGACAGCCCCACGGCGCATCCGGTGCAGGACAGGACGAAGGACAGCAGCGGCGTCAGGGCGCCGTAGGTGAAGTGGTCGATCATGGCGCGAATCTCCTTGCCCGTTCCGGCTCTCGGCTCTGGGGGCCGAGTTGGACGATCGTCCGAGACGGGCGCTCGCGGCCGAGACTAGAGGCGATGCGCGGTTCTTGCACGGAAAGTCGATCGCGCGGCACGCGGCGAGCGCGGGACCCGCGGAGCGTCAGAGGCGTCCCTCGCCGTCGTCCGGGCCCGGCGCCGGCCGCCCGAACCTCTGCCGCGCGCGCTGCCGCTCCGTCCAGGCGTCGAACTCCGCCTGGAGCTCCATCTCCGAGGCGCTCGGCCACGCGGCCGCCACGATCAGCAGCGCCACCGTGCTGGCCACGATCGCGGCCATCAGGGGAACCAGGAACTGCGCGGCCGGCAGGCCGATCGCGGGGGTCTCGATCGACATGCCCACGCGATACGAGGTGACGCGCATCGCGGCCATGCCCGTGTAGTGCATGCCCGACACGGCGAGCCCCATCACGACCGTCGCCACCGCGCCCGCGCCGACGCCGCGCACCCGCGCGGAGAGCCACAGCGCCCCCGTGGCGGCGGCCATCGCGATGACGACGGACGTCACGACGAGCAGGGGGTCGTAGGCGATGTCGACGCCGATGTGCATCGCGGCCATGCCCAGGTAGTGCATGACGGCGATGCCGAGGCCCGCG
The DNA here is from genome assembly GCF_014892515.1 of Myceligenerans pegani. GTDB lineage: Bacteria > Actinomycetota > Actinomycetes > Actinomycetales > Cellulomonadaceae > Myceligenerans > Myceligenerans pegani. The sequence continues at coordinate 8,927 of NZ_JADBGR010000069.1, read as the reverse complement.
ACGATCCCGCCCGCGAGAAGGGCGGCGGTACCGCCCTGTTCGCGATGCACCAGGAAGAGACCGACGGCGACGACGGCCACGGCGAGGAGCATGGACGCGACCGTGGTGAACACGTCGTAGTGGATCTCCGCGCCCTGCACGGAGAACCCGAGCATCGCGACGAAGTGCATGACCCAGATGCCCGTGCCGCCGATCGCGACGGCACCGAGCAGCAGCCAGACCGTGCGCGCGGCGCCGGCGACGACGCGCGCACGGGCGGTGCACGACAGCCCGACGCCGCACCCCGCGCAGGACAGGGCGAAGGACAGCAACGGCGTCAGGGCGCCGTACGTGAAGTGGTCCATCAAGGGGTCGCCAAACCTCCTGCCCGCTCCGGTCCTCTGCCTCTGGGGGGCTGAGCTGGGCGTCCGGAACGGACGCTCGCGCAGAGAGTAGGGGGTGATCGGTGCTTCGCACCCGGCGAAACGCGGTCCGTGGACGGACTGTTGCGGTCGGTGGGGGAAGTTAGGTTAGGCTCACCATCGTGACGACCGAGAGTGCGCCGACCCAGAGTGCGACCACCCCGAGCGCATCGACCGCGCCGACCCCGTACCGGATGTTCGACGTCGAGGTGGCCCGGGTCACCCGGCTGTGCCCGTCGTTCGTGCGGGTGACGTTCACCGGGGCGGACCTCGGCAGGTTCGCGGACAACGGGCACGACCAGCGCATCAAGCTGCTGCTGCCGGACCCGTCCGGCGGCTGGGACCACCTCCTGCGGGACGACCCGGACTGGTTCACCGCCTGGCGCGCGCTCCCGGACGAGCGGCGCAACCCGCTGCGCACCTACACGGTGCGCGCGGTGCGGCAGAGCCGCGGCGAGGTCGACGTGGACATGGTGCTGCACGGCGACTCCGGGCCCGCCTCGCGCTGGGCCACGGTCGCCCGCGAGGGTGAACCCCTGGTGATCCTGGGTCCCGACGCGTACTACGAGGGGCGGCACGGCGGACGCGAGTTCGCCCCGCCGGCGCGCAGCCACGCCCTGCTGCTCGCGGGCGACGAGACCGCCGTCCCGGCCATCGCGGCGATCTGCGAGGCGCTGCCCGCGGACGCCGTCGGCGAGGTCCTCCTCGAGGTGCCGCACCCCGAGGACGGCTGGGTGATCGCCGCGCCGGAGGGTGTCCGCGTGACCTGGCTCGCCCGCGACGGCGCCGAGCACGGCGACCTGCTGGTCCCCGCGGTGCGCGCCGCCGCGGACCGGATGCTCGCGATGGGGGTGCGCCCGTCGTCGGACCTCGGCGCCGTCCCCGAGGCCACGGCGGTCCCCGGCGAGCCGGCCGACATCGACGTCGACTCCGAGATCCTGTGGGAGGTCCCCGTCGACGACGCCGGTGCGCCCCTGGTGCAGGACACCGTGCTGTACGCGTGGCTCGCGGGTGAGGCGGGCGTCATCAAGACGCTGCGGCGCTATCTGGTGGGCGAGCGCGGGGTGGACCGCAAGGCCGTCGCGTTCATGGGCTACTGGCGCAAGGGGCGTGCGGAGATCTGACCTCGCCGACCTCCGCCGACCCCTGCCTGGCCTGCGGCAGCGCCTCCGCGGAGTGGCCCGATCGTCCCGGGAATGTGGTAAATATCGGATTGCTCCGTTGGCGATGGACAGAGGGGTCCGATGTCAGGCGCGATCGACGAGCACCGAGGCGAGCACCCGGACGAGCCGGCCGACGGCGGGCAGGGCGGCGGGGGGCAGGGCGGCGGGTCGAGGGGTCAGCTGGTCCTTCTGCTCGACCTGCTGGCGACGGTCATGGCCATGCTCGCGACCTGGGTGACCGTCCAGTTCCTGTCGAACGCGCTGCTGGCGGCCGCCGCGGTCGTGCTCCTCGTCGCCCTCGCCGTCGTGCTGTGGTTCTACCCGTGGTTCCGCCGTAGATGGCGGTGGATGGTCGGGGCGCTGGGAGCGCTCTCGGTCGTCGTCCTCGGCGCGCTCCTGGTGCTCAACCTGGACGGCCTGGCGACGTGGTGGAACCGGATGCAGGAGTGCGACGACCCGACGGAACTGGCCGTCATGGTGCCGGCGCACGACGCGATCCGGCTCGCCGACGTGGCGCGGCGGTTCGAACGGGACCACTCGCCCCACGGGTGCCCCGCGTACCACGTCAGGGCGTTCGGTGTGGACTGGCCCACGACGACCGACGCCCTGCGGGTGGGCTGGGGGGACCCGCAGGAGCGGCAGGCGGACGGCCTGGCACCGCTGCGTGACGTGGGCCCGCGCCCGGACGTCGTCGTCACGGAGTCGGGCGCGCAGGCCGAGCGGATGACCGGCGACGGCGCGCCGGCCGGCGCGGACGGGCGGCTGATCGGCGGGACGCCGCTCGTCCTGGCCGTGCCCGAGGCGTTCGGGGACGACGTCGCCCGGCTCGTCCGCGCCGACGACGGCGTCGCCGACGTGCTCCGTGCCGCCCGGGCGTCGGGCCTGGACGTGGTGCGTGCCAACCCCGACTCGTCGTTCGCGGCCGCGCGCCACACCCACGCGTTGTATGCGCCGGACGGTTTCGGTGAGCTCGAGGAGCGCACGACGCTGGAGCGGGACATCGGGCGCGCGCTCGAGGAGGCCGGCCTGCCGCTCGGCGACGACGCCGCCCTGCTGTGCGGCGTCGCGGCGCCGCGCGGCGGGGACGACGCGCTCCCCGTGGCCGTGCTCACGACCGAGCAGGCGCTCCTGTCGTTCCACCGGGCGGGCGGCTGCCCGGAGGGCCGGCCGTCCGGCCGCATGCACGCGCTGTACCCGGCCGACACCGGGAGCCTCGACCACCACGCCGTGACGACCGGTACGGGCTCGGGCCGGGCGGTCGAGGCCGCCGACACCTTCGCGACCTGGCTGACCGGGGAGCGGGGCCAGGAAGCACTGCGGGAGGAACTCCTGATCCGCGACGTCAACGGGCGGCTGCGCGCCGACCCCGGCCCGGGCGTCGACGACTCACCGGTCGACCCGGAGCGGCTGCGGGTGGCGCACACGCGGATCGAGGCGGCGCTCGGTGACTACGAGCGGGCGCGGCGACCGGCCCGCGTGCTCGTGCTGATGGACGCCTCCGCCTCGATGGCGACACCCGCGGACGTCGGCGCCGCCCGCATCGACGTCGCCGTCGCGGGAGTGCTCGCGGCGGCGGAGCACGTGGACGGGCAGGACGAGCTGGGGCTGTGGACGTTCCACGGGTCTCCCGCGTCGAGCCCCGAGATCCTGGTGGACCTCGGCAGCGCGGACCTCGCGGGTGAGCTCGGCCGCGTCCGCCCGTCGGGCGGCACGCCGCTGTACGACGCGATCGCGGACGCCGTCTCCTTCCTGGCCGACGGCGCGGACGGCGCGGATCTCCGGGCGGTGGTGGTGCTCACGGACGGGGAGGACAACCCGGGCGGTTCGGCGTCGGCGGTGGGCCCCGAGGAGCTCGTGGCGCGGGGCGCCGACGCCGCGGGAGTGCGGCTGTACGCGGTCGCCGTGGGCGAGGCGTCGTGCCGGAGGACCGACCTGGAACGGATCACCGCCGCCTGGAACGGGGCGTGCCACGAGAGCTCGCTCGCCGGGCTCGACCTGACGATGGACCGGCTCTTCACCCAGCTCGGGGGGCGATGATGCACAGGCTGCTCTCCCGGCGCGGGTTCCTCTTCGGTGCGGGCGTGCTGGCCGGGGGGTTCGCCACCGCGGGGCTCCTTCCTCTGTTCCGGCGGGACCGGTCCATGGAACGGCTCGCCCCCGGTCACGTCCTGACCGTGCTCGGCGGGCGGGACGAGTCCGACGGGCAGCAGCGCCACGCGCTGATCGAGCTCTGGAACGCCCACTACGGCCGGACGCACCCGGCGCAGCTCGTCGAGGTCTCGAGCAACGCGGACCTCGCGTACAGCACGATGCTGTCCACCGCCCAGGCGGGCGACGCCCGCGTGGACGTGTACAACCTCGACATCCCGTGGGTCCCGTTGTTCGCCGAGGAGGGCTTCGTCCGGGAGCTGGACGGCATCGAGCGGGCGGGGTTCCTGGCCGCCCCCTGGCGGGCCGGGGTCTGGAACGGCGCGCTCCACGCGCTGCCGTTCAACTCCGACGTCGGCCTGCTGTACTACAACGCGGACCTGCTGGAGGAGTACTACCGGCTCACCGGGAGCACGCCGGAACCGGATCTCCTGCCCGCGGCGTGGCCGGAGCTGGCGGAGTTCGCGGGGACGGTGGCGGGGCGTCTCGCGGACGTCCGGACGCCCGACCGGCCCGCCGTCGAGGCCGGGATCACCCTCCAGCTCTCCGACTACGAGGGGTTCACCGTCGGCGTCTGGGAGGCGTTGCAGTCCGCGGGCGCGGTGTCGCTCGACCACGCGGGGTACCCGGTGCTCGGCGACGGCGTGGGGGAGGCGCTGGCGCGGATGGCGAGCGGGCTCGGCACCGCGGTCCTGGAGGACTCCCTGGCGTTCGACGAGCAGGGCTCGCTCGCCGCGTTCGTGGCCGGCCGGACGGTTTTCCTCCGGCACTGGCCGCGAGCGCTGCGCGTGCTGCGCGGGATGGACGCCGCCGGCTTCCGCGTGGGCGTCGCGCGGTTGCCGGGCGCGGTGCTCGGCGGCCAGAGCCTCGCGGTCTCCTCGGCGTCGCGCTATCCCGTGGCCGCCCAGCGGCTCGTCGAGTTCCTCACGAACGAGCGCAGCCAGCAGGTGTTGTTCGAGCGCGGAGGCTTCGCGTCCTCCCGGTGGGCGCCGTACGACGATCCCTCGGCGTCGTGGGCGCCGGGCGCCGAGGAGGCCGGCGAGGACTCGTCGGTCGTCGTGCCGTCGCCCGACGACGCGAAGCGCGTGCTCGCGGACGCGCTCGACACCGCGCCGACCCGGCCCCGGCTGCTGCACTACGCGGTGTTCAGCGAGACGTTCCGCGCGCACGTCCGGCCCGTGCTGACGGGGGACCGCGACCCGGACCCCGACCGGCTCGCGCGTGCGGTCGAGGCGGCCGTGGACGGCAGGATCGTGTGACGGCTCAGCGGCTGTAGGTCGCGGTCAGCGTCGCCCGGCCCAGCAGGTGGAAGTAGATGTTGAAGTGGACCTGGGCGTTCGTGGTGTCCGGGCCGAGGCCGAGCTCGCCCGGGGCGGCGTCCAGGGCGTGCACCGCGAAGACGTAGCGGTGGTCGTGGTCGCCGGGCGGCGGGCCCGCGCCCTCGAAGCCGGGGTAGCCGCCGTCGCCGCGCACGTGGAACGCGCCGGCCGGCAGGCCCGGCCCGTCGGCGGCCCCGGCGCCGCGGGGCAGGGACGTGACCTCGGCGGGCACGTCCACCAGGTTCCAGTGCCAGTAGCCCGACGGTGTCGGCGCGTCCGGGTCGTAGCAGCTGACGACGAACGAACGGGTGCCCTCGGGCGCACCTGACCAGGCCAGGGCCGGGGAGACGTTCTCGCCGTCGACGGCGTGCGCGGCGGGCAGCCGTTCGCCGTCGGCGATGTCGGTGCTGGTCAGCGTGAAGGTCGCGGGGGCCGGGAGCAGCGAGTACGGGTCGGCGGGAGCTGGGCGGGTGAAGTCCATGGGCCCCACTCTGCCGAACCGCACCGGTCGATGCCAGGGGTACCCGCGCGGGGTCTTTGACATCACCGGCGCCGTCGGCGAATCTTGGGGCGCACGTCGTGTTATACCGCCACATGTCGGCTAGATCGACTCTGCCGGTGGGCATCGCGGCGGAACCCAGGAGGCAGATCATGGAGTTGCTCGCGCCGTCGGATCCCCGCGTCGTCGGGCCCTACCGTCCGCGCGCCGTGCTCGGCGAGGGCGGGATGGGGCGGGTCTACCTCGCGACCGGCCCGTCGGGCGAGCGGGTCGCCGTCAAGCTCGTCCGCGACACGTACTCCGCGCACGACTCCGGCTTCCGCGGCCGCCTGCGTCGTGAGGCCGACGCCGCGCGGCGGGTGCGCAGCCCCCGGACCGCGCAGGTCGTCGCCGCGGACACGGAGGCGTCGATTCCCTGGCTGGCCTACGAGTTCCACCACGGCCCCGCGCTGTCCCAGGCGCTGAAGGCCACGGGCCCGCTGCCCGAGGACGCCGTCCTGTACCTGGCCCGCGGCCTCGCCGAGGCCTTGCGCGACATCCACGCGGGGGAGTTCGTCCACCGCGACCTGTCCACGGGGAACATCCTGCTGGGGCCCGACGGCCCCGTGGTCATCGACTTCGGCATCGCGCGGAACGCGGCGACCGGCGGCGACGCCGGGGAGATCACGACGGTGACCCGCCCGGGCACGCTCGTCGGCGCCCCGGGCTTCATGTCGCCGGAGCAGGCGATGGGCCTGGCCCTGACGCCGGTGAGCGACGTCTTCTCGCTCGGCACGATCCTCCTGACCGCGGCCACCGGCCGGAACCCGTTCCGCGACACGTCGCCGAGCGAGACCCGCCGCCGCGTCATCGAGCAGGAGCCGCAGATCCCCCTGCGTGACGAGCGCCTCCGGTCCGTCGTCGAGGCCTGCCTCGTCAAGGACCCCGCGGTCCGGCCCACGGCCGCCCGCCTGCTCGACATGCTCGCCGGTGTGCCGGTGCCCCCGATCCCGCCGTGGCCCGAGGCGGTCCGCCGGATCGCGACCGAGCAGCAGGAGCAGGTCTACTGGCTCACCCACGGCGACCCGAACACGCCCCTGCCCGGCCCGCGGGAGCTGGACCCGGCGGCGGTCTTCGGGCAGCCCGCATCCCGGCCGCCCGCGACCGGAGCCACGTCGGCGGTGATCGACTCCGTGCCCCCGGCCGGCCCGGCGTTCGAGACGGCTCCCTCCCCGGCCACCGACACCGCGACGGACCTCGACGCCGACCGTCCCGAGGGGCGTGTGGACATCGTGACGACGGGCGGGGACGACGGCCGCCGCCGGCGCCGCGTCGGGCTGTGGGTGGGCGCGGGGGCCGCCGTCGCCCTGGCCGTGGTCGTGGCGCTGGGCCTGACCGTGTTCCGTGATCTGCTGCCGGTGCCGCCGGCGGCGACGCCGGTCGCGGCGCCGTCGTCGACGGGGGCGTCAGGGACGGGGACGCCGGGGACGCCGGCCGCGTCCCCGGGCGAGGCGGTGAGCGGCAACCCGATGGCCGATCAGCCGGCGTTCTTCGCGCAGGCCGGCGAGTGCGTCGACGGCGACCCGGAGGACGGGGCGATCTGGAACATCGTCCGGTGCGGCGCGGGATCGTTCGAGGTCGCGGAGCGGATCGAGGGCGCCGACGCCGCCGACGGGTGCCCCGACGACCCGGCGCACCACTACGAGCGGTACTTCGGCCCGGCCGGCGACCCGGCGGAGGACGTCCGCCTGTGCCTCACGATGAACTACCCGGGTGATGCGTGGCGGGCCTCCGAGGGTGACTGCATCCACCGCCCGGGTGGTGTGGACTCGATCGAGTTCGAGATCGTCGACTGCGACGACGAGACGGCGAACGGCCGCGTCGCCGCGCTCGTCGAGGAGTACGAGGCCCCCGAGCAGTGCGACCCCTGGGGCAGCCTCTACACGACGTGGCGCCCGTTCGGCTTCGACGACCTGGGCTACACCATGTGCTACGACGAGCTCTGACGGCGGGCCGGGTGCGTGCCCCTGGCCAGCGCGGTTGACAGGGCGTCGACACCACTGTGTACTGAGTGGGTCGAACAGATGTTCGACGCCGAGAACCATCGGTGACCATCCGTCCCGCTCGACCGGCCCGTTCCGGCAGCACCATCGCTGGAGGGCAGATGACCGCGATCCCTCAGGCCGTCCGGCACGACCGGGCCCTGAACGCCCTGCGGGCCGTGGAGACGCGCACCGGCGTCCGCGACGAGGGCGGGGCGGTCCGGCCGGTGGGCCCCGAGGTGGCGCACCTGCTGCCCGACGGCGGTCTGGTGGACGGGACCACGGTGGTGGTGTCGGGGTCGACGACGCTGCTGCTCGCCCTCCTGGCCGCCCCGTCGCGCGCGGGGGCGTGGACCGTGTTCACCGGCCATCCCGAGGTGGGGCTGGCCGCCGCGGCCGACGCCGGATGCGACCTGGACCGCATCCTCTGCGTCCCGGACCCGGGACCGGACGCCCCCGCCGTGGTGGCGGCCCTCCTGGACGGGATGGACCTCGTGGTGGTCGGCCCCCGCACGGCCCTCCTGGACGCCGACCGCCGCCGCCTCACGGCGCGCGCCCGGGAGCGGGGCGCGGTGCTGCTCGTCGCGCAGGACGCCGCGTGGCCCGGCGCGCACGTCGTCCTGTCCGCGGGGCCCGGCGCCTGGGAGGGCGTCGACCACGGCGCGGGACATCTGCGTCGCCGCAGCCTGACGGTGTACCGCACGGGCCGCGGCAGCGCCGCCCGCCCGGCCGCCCTGCGCTGCACCCCCGTGGCGGCCGGATGAGCGTCCGGACCGCCACCCGGACCGCCGTGGTGTGGGTGCCGGACTGGCCCGTCGTGGCCGCGATGGCGGCGGCCGGCGTCGGCGCGCACCTGCCCGCGGCGGTGCTCGGCGGGGCGTCGGCGAGCGGGGCGGGGAGATCCACCGGGCAGCGGGTCGTGGCGGTGAGCGCGCCCGCCCGCACGGCCGGGGTGCGCCGCGGCATGCGCCGTCGTACCGCACAGCAGCGCTGCGCCGGCCTGGTGATCCTCGCCGCCGACGACGCCCGCGACGCCGTCGCGTTCGAACCCGTCGCGGCCGCGGCCGAGACCGTCGTGGCCGGGATCGAGGTGGCCCGGCCCGGGCTGCTGCTCCTGGCCTCGGACGGCGCCGCCCGCTACCACCGCTCCGAGCACGGCCTGGCGCGTGAGCTCGCCGAGGCGGTCGCCACCGGCACCGGCCACGAGTGCCGGGTCGGCGTCGCCGACGGCTTCCTCGCCGCCACGCTCGCCGCCCGCGACGAGACCGTCGTGCCGCGCGGGGAGTCGGCCGGCTGGCTCGCCCCGCGCCCGGCCGCCGACCTGCGGCACGCCCGCCCGGACGACTCCGCCCTGGCAGATCTCCTCGACCTGTGGC
>NZ_JADBGR010000068.1:83352-193757 GCF_014892515.1 Myceligenerans pegani | reverse complement strand
TCCTGCCCCCGGCCCGGACGGACGCGCCCCCGCCCGTCGGTCCGGCCGGCGCGCTCCCGCGCGGAGGCCGACGACGACGCGGTCGACGGCCGGACCGGGGTCTACCGCGGGGCGGAGCCGGCAGGTCCCGCCAGGTGGAAGCCGCTGAACACGTTGGTCGCGGCCGTGGACGCGTCGTGCGAGGTCGTGAAGACGCCGCCGTCCTGGACCGCGGCCGCTCCCGGGAGCGTCACCGGCGAACCGATCCGCCGGTAGTTGACGCCGTCGTAGGACCACGACGCGGACACCCGATCGCCCACGCGATCCAGCTTGACCCAGACGGGGCGATGGATGTCGACGCTCGCCTGGGCGGAACTGTCCAGGTAGCCGTCGCCGTTCGCGTCCCACTGGAAGGCGACGCCGTTGCGTGGCGTCACCGCCGCGATCGCGTACCCGGCGGAGCTTCCGGGCCGCGCGATCTCGTTGCGGACCATGACGCCGCTCTTGGCCCAGGCGTGGGTGTCGTTGACCGTGTCCACGCGGACGGACACGCTCGACCCGGCCGAGAAGGAGCCCGCCCGGTAGACCGCCGCGTACTGGTCGTCCCGCTGGCCGCCGGCTCCCCACACGTCCGCGCCCGCGGCCGCAATGCCGAAGGCGGCGCCCTGCTGCCCGAAGTAGGTCTGGTTCGCGGAGGACGTCGTCCCGTACGAGCCGCCGACCGGCGCCTGGACCGGGCACTGGGCGAGGCCGAACAGGTTGGCGTTCAACGCCGTGCGGTACTGCGGCGCGACGCCGGCATCGCACATGACGTCGCGTGCCGCCTGCGGCCAGTTGGTGCCCGAGACCGAGACGTTGCCGATGAGCCGGTTGTTGCGCTGCTCCGCGTTCGGGATCTGAGCGCCGCCGGAGTTGTACCAGTTCTCTTGGACCAGGTTGTCGCTGGTGTTGTTGCCGTCGCTGTAGGCATTGGTGAAGATCCACGGGTTGGTGCCCTGGAGCACGTTGTGCCGGTACGTCGTGTACCGCGTGCCCTCATCGAGATACAGGCCGACGCCGGAGACGTTGAACACGAAGTTTCGCTCCACCACCGTGCCGGGGCTGGCCGCGAGGTTGTAGAGGTTCCCGCCGTCGGCGAACCTCGCCTTGGTGTGGTGCACGAGATTGCCCGCCACGAGGTTGTCCCGGAGGGTGGTCGGGGTCGTGTACCGGGGATTCCAGCGGTAGTAGCCGCGGCGGTCGTACTCGGCCGAGCCACCCGCGTCGTTGGCGCCCCAGCCGTAGCCCGTGTCGATGCCGTCGTAGGCGACGTTGGCGACCTCGTTGTGCACGATCTGGACGTTCGTCGCGTACGTGCTGAGGATGCCGGAGTTGTCCTTGTACTCGACCGCGACCCGGTTGATCGTGTTGTTCTCGATGCGGATGTCCCGGTTGGTCATCCGCGGGTCGCTCGGGTGGTGCGCGTCCGGGAGCACGCCGCCGACCGCGATCCCGTGCCCGCCGACCTCGGTGAAGATGTTCCCCACCACGTCGATGCCGCTGGCACCCAGGCCGACGCCCGAGAGGTGCGCGTTGGCGTCGTTGCCGATGCCGAGGGCGGTCTGCCCGAGGTTCGTGAAGAGGTTGTTCGTCACGGAGATGTCGTGCGCCGCGGAGATCTGCACGGCCGCGGGCTCCTGGTACCAGGTGTCGCCGCGGGCCCGCTCGAACATCTCGCAGCCCCGCGAGCAACTGGTGAAGGCGTCGGCCGGACGGTAGTCGTAGTCGTCCTTGACGAACGCGCCGTTCTGCTGGTTCGCGTAGCCGTGGGTGGAGGGGCCCAGCCACGAGGTGCCGGTGAACTCGAGGCCGTCGAACACGAGGCCCGTGACCGGTTCGTCGTACGTGCCGCCGATGCTGACCAGCGACTCCAGCCGCGGGAGCTCGACGTCCAGCTCGTCCGGGTCGACGCCGTCACCCGGTTTGTAGTACAGCTTCCCCGCGGACGGGTCGAGGTACCACTCGCCGACCTCGTCGAGGAACGCCAGGGAGTTCTCCAGGAACCACGTGGGCGCCGCCAGGAACGAGTGCTGCACGGTGTCCCATCCCCAGGTGTTGTTGTCCCAGGCGGGCTGCGCCATGGTGATCGTGGAGCCGTCGATCGACTCGACGGGGGAGTAGCGATCGCTGAAGTCCCCGAGCGACTCGAACTCGATCCGCCCCTGGTCCGGCAGGCCGCCGAGGTAGCCCAGCTGCGGATTGTTGATCGTCAGGCCGGTCGGGGTGGGCGTGACGTCGGAGTTGGCCAGTCGCAGGGAGGCGCGCGGCGCGATGATCCCGTTCACGTAGAGCTGACGGCTGTCGACCCCGGGCGGAGTGTCCGCGACGTAGATGCCGGCCTCCTCGTCGTGCATGGACCAGCCGGAGATCTCGGTGGCGCCGGAGATCACGGGCCGGGCGCCGGGCATGGCTGTCCACCGCACAGTGCCTCCGTCCTGGCCGCCGTCCTGCGGGCCGAACACGAGCGGCTCGGAGATCCGGTGGACGCCGTCCGCGAGCTGGACGGTGACGTCCCTGCCCTTGCGGGCCTCCTCCCGGACGAGCTCCTGCGCCCGCTCGATCGAGCAGGCGTGCTTCGCCTCGCACTCCCCGACGGCCGCGCCGTCCGCCGTGGCGAAGTAGGTGCGGTCCTTGACCGGTGGTGCGGCCGTCGCCGCCTGACCGGGAACCAGTGTCGAGACGATCACCGCTGCGATGCTCAGGGCGGCCATGGCTCCGGCTCTCCTCGATCGATCCTGGGACCCCGGAATTCGTGGTCGTGACGTCGGTGTCATCGTGCCCTCGCTTTCTGCTGAGGCGTGGGGCTTCCTTGCCCGCCGGCGAGCATAGTCATACATATGATGTATGCGCAATGGCCGAAACGTTTCCGGGAGATACGATGGCCGCCCGTGCGGTCCTTCGAGATCCCGCGTCGGAGGAGGAGAGACACGTGGTCCAGCAGGTACCGACGAGCGCACCGGTGACACGCAACAGGCCGGCGCTCGCCGAGGCGGTCATCCGCGAACTGGTGCAGGACGTCGTCACCGGGAAGTACGCGCCCGGTACCGCGCTGCCCACCACCGCCGCGCTGTGCGAGACGTTCGCCGTGAGCCGCACCGTGATCCGCGAGGCGCTCACGGCGCTCGCCGAGAAAGGGCTGGTCGCCGCCCGGCAGGGATGGGGCACGGTGGTGCTCGACCGGGACTCCTGGCGGCTGCTCGATCCCATGGTCCTGGAGGCGATCTTCCGGCGCGAGGACAGCCTGCTGTTCATGGACCAGCTGATCGGCATCCGCACGGCGCTCGAAGGGCTGATGGCGTCGTCGGCGGCCCGGCAGATCACCGACGAGGCCCGCGCCGCGCTGTCCCGTCAGTTCGACGAGCTCGACGCCGCGGTCGACGACCCCGACCGGTACGCCGAGGAGGACATCGCCTTCCATGCCCTGGTGCACCGCATCTCCGGGAACGAGTTCGCGCGGGCGATCATCTCCAGCATCCAGGGCAAGGCCCGCCTCGTGGCCGAGTACACCGGCGCTCCGCCGAAGGGGCACAACGAGCTGACGCACGAGGAGCACCGCCACATCTTCGAGGCCGTCATGGGCGGCGACACGGAGGCGTCCGCGGACCTGATGCGTGCGCACATCGCTCGGAGCTGGGCCCGCCGTCGCCCCTCGCGCTGAGATGTCATTCGTATGATAAGTTACCTCAGCTGGTGGTGTTGACGTCACGGTGATGGCAGCCCTGTGCACCGACCGCCCACGAAGCGCGCTGTAGAGCGGGCTCGGTGAGCCCGACCCCGTCGCCCTCGGGAGCGACGGGCCGGTCCGGTCAACGAGGGAGTCGTCGTCCATGAAGATCACGGGATATCGGAGCCTGCTCACCGAGCACCGGTGGGGCCGGCCCGTCGGTGACGTCAACGGCGTCGTGCGCAGCGGCGTGACCGAGGTCCCCGTCGTCCTGGTCGAGACGGACGGAGGCCTGACCGGCGTCGGCCTCGGTGCGCACGACGCGATCGACCGCGTCTTCCCGGCGATCGAGGGGGAGGATCCCCGCGCGGTCTCGGCGCTGTACGACCGCATGCTCTCCTGGGTCTTCAAGGCCGGCCACGCCGGGTCCACCTTCGCCACGATCGGCGCGCTCGACACGGCGCTGTGGGATCTCAAGGCGAAGATGGCGGGGGAGCCGCTGTGGCGCCTGCTGGGCGCGCGGGACCGGTTCGTGGCCGGGTACGCCTCTGGGCTGGAGTACGGCCTGGACGGCGACGGGCTGGTCGAGCTGTACTCGCGGTTCGCCGAGCGCGGGTTCACCGGCGCCAAGGTGAAGGGCGGGCTGGACCTGCGCCGCGACGTGGCCCGCCTGGGCGCGGTCCGCGAGGTGATGAGCCGGCACAGCGACGAGCCGGCGCTGATGTACGACGTCAACGAGAGCTGGGGGAGGCACCAGGCGCGGCGCCTGCTGGCGCGGGTCGAGGCGCAGGTCGAGCTCACCTGGATCGAGGAGCCGGTGCGCCGTTGGGACGTCGAGGGCCACCTGGCCATGGCGCGGTCGACGTCGACCGCGATCGCCACCGGCGAGAATCTCACCGGCCTCGAGCAGTTCCGGCCGCTCGTCGCTGCCGGGGCGGTCGACGTGGTGCAGACCGGGAGCGTCTGGGGTCCCACGCACTTTCTGCGCGTGGCGGCCTTCGCCCACGCGCACGACCTGCCCGTCAGCCCGGTCGCGTACAACGGCAACCTGCTGGCGCACGCGGCCGCGGCGGTGCCCAACCACCTGGTGAGCGAGGTGCAGGACCTGTCGTTCCCCGTCGGCCTGCGGGTGGACCAGTCCTTCGAGGACGGCGGCATCGTCCTGGGCGACGAGCCGGGCCTCGGCGTCGTCGTGGACGAGGCGGAGATCGCGGCGACCGTCGCGGCCGGGTCCTGGGCGACGCCCGCCGGCCCGCACGTCCGCCCGCGCGAGTCAGGGCTCCGCCTGGCGATCCCGCGTGACTCCGCCGCTCCGCTGAGGATCGCCTCGGCCGGCTGACCCGATATTTAGAACACATATGACATCTGATAGGGTCTGGCCAACGCACTCTCGCTGAAGAGATAAGGAACAACGATGTCCCTCCGCACTCGTTCAGCCGGCCGCACGCGATACGTGCGGCTCACCCACGCGGCCGTCGTCGTCGCCGGCGACCCGGCCTGTGGCGAGTGCTACGTCCGGACGAACCTCAGCCCGGTCAACCCCGCCTCGACGAGGGCGTCGCGAACCGCCTGACCGGCGAACACCTCTGCGAACTGCGGCCCTGGCAGCGTGAACAGGCGATCGCCGAGAGCCCGGAGGTCGTCCTCGTGGAATGCCGGCCATTGCACGAGCTCATAGGTCGGAAAGCGATCGATGACCGATCTCTCGCGATCGATCCTCGGGGCGACACCGACCACCTGGACGAACGACAGCTCGACGTCACCGACGATGCCGTGACCGAAGACGTTGATGTCGCGCGGGCAGACCTGCTCGAGCAGCGCGACCGCCCGCGCGCTGCACGCGTAGTGCCAGACCTGAGGACACCGGGCGAAGTCCGGAAGCCCGCCGGCCTCACCGGGGTCGTGATCGAGCGGGACCGGGTGGTCGAACGGCGGGTACGGGGTGCTCCAGTCGTGTTCCCACGCCGGCGGCCCCGGGAACTCGCTCTGCTCCGCGTAGACCACCCCGTACTCGTTCACCATCTTCTCCACACCGAAGACGGCCGTCCGATCGTGACCCACTAGTCCCACGCCCATCCCTCGTCCAGGGACGCCTGGGACACCCCCGCGAGTTCGGACTTCGTGCGCGCGAGGAAGTCCAGCACGCCCTGCCTGCCGCCGGCGGCATGGGCGCTGGCCACCTGTTCGTCGATGTAGTCGTAGTAGTCGTTCGTGAACGTGCGCTGATGTGCCCGACGTGTCATCCAGACCCCGTTCACCGCGGAGTTCAGGTCGATACCGTGCTGGCTCATTATCGCGGCCGCCCGCGGAGCGCGCTTGCTGCACGAGCACGGAACGATGTGGTGAGCCTGCGGAGAGACGTCCGAGGGCAGATCGGAGGTTCCCAGGTTGCGCCTCAGGTTCTCGCCGCTGCATTTCGCGTTGTGGACCAGGACGGCGGCGTCGTCCCTGCCCGCCGCGACGAAGTACGTGTGGTCGCGGTCGACCGTGAGGTTGTGGACCACCGCGCGGTCGCGCTCGACCTCGATACCCGCGACCTGGACCCAGGTGCCCGCACTCGTCCTGAGCCAGTCACCGGACCGGAGGTCGACGGCGTCGATCCAGATCTCCTTCTCGGGATTCCAGAACGGATGCCCGTCGGTGGCGACGATCCTCTGCTTGTCGCCGTCGTCGTCCTGGATCGTCACGGTGACCAGGGTCTTCTCGCCACCGCCCGTGATGTGCGCGGTCACGAGGCGACCGCCCGCCCCGTCACCGGTCCTCTCACCCGCGGCCAGCACCTCGTCACCAGGTTGGAGGTCCTCGATCGGCTTTCGCGTGCCGTCGGCGAGCAGCACCATGGTGCCTGGCAGGAAGCTGTTGCAGGCCTTGGCCGAATCGCCCGCACTCGAGGTCTGGGCCTTCTTCCGGGACGCCTCGGCCCTCGCTCGCGCCTTGGCCTCCTCCGCGATCTTCCTGGCCTTGGCGGCCGCGGCCGCCTTCGCCTTGGCGGCCTTCTCGGCTGCCTCCCGCGCCGCCTTGGCTGCCGCCGCCTTGGCGGCCTCCGCTGCCTGTTTCGCCTTCTTGGCGCCGGTCAGGATCTTCTTCGCCCACTTGAGCTCGCCCGAGAAGGCGAGTACCGCCTTGCCGGCCTTGTAGACGGCCTCGCCGATCTTCGCCGCCTTGAAGATCTTCCCCCACGGCAGCGAGCCGACGATCAGCATCACGCACGCGCCCAGGTCGCCGTCGAGGCAGTTCATGAGGTCGTTGATGCCCAGGAACTCCATGAGGACCTGCCCGCCGGCCTCCAGGATGACGTCCAGCATCGACTTCGACTGGATCTGCTGCGCCTTCGCGATGTCCTCTTCGCTCGGCCCCTCCACCTCGGCGCCGGGGTCGTGGGGATTGGAGGTGGTGTCCCCGCCGGTGGGGCTTTCCGTGGTGCCACCACCCGTGGGTCCTTCCAGCTCCCGCTCGCCCGTGGGGTCCGTGAAGACGAGCGGATTGTTGCTCGCGTACACGTACGGTGAGGAGCCCAGCGGCTGCGCGCCGGCCGGGTCCACGGACGAGAACCGTCCGGTGCCGGGGTCGTAGTTCCGGGCCCGCAGGGCGTAGTTGCCCTCGCCGGTGGTCGAGTCCTGGTACGCCCCCGCGAACCGCATCGGGTTCGTGAGGCCGGCCGCCGGCTCGGCGTTCGCGGCGGGCTCGGCGGTGGGCCCGGCGTGCGCGCCGGCCGCCTTCTCGACGACGGCTTCCGCGAGCGTCGCGCCCTCGCGGGGGTTGCCGAACGGGTCGTAGTCGTAGCCCTCCTCGACCTGCCCGTCGGGAGCCAGCATGGTCGCCACGCCGCCGAGCCAGTCGTGGGTGTACGCGTGGGCCCCGCCCTGCGCCTCCAGGAGCGCCAGGGGCTCGTCCGTAGGGCCGTAGGCGAACGCCTGGCGGTGCGTCACCACTCCGCTCGAGTCGGTCACCGTGTCGACGGCGATGTTCTCCAGCGACCCGTTGACGTCCCACGCCCAGTGGCGCGTCTGGCTGCCCGCCCCCACGCCGGTCGCGGCATCGATCCGCATGCGCGACGCGTCGTACGCGTACCGCGTGGTGACGCCGTCGACCGTCGCCTGCGCCAGGGTGTTGTCGAGGTGGTACTCGAGCCGGTCGTCGCCCGCCCGTGTCTGGTTGCCGAGCACGTCGTACTCGTAGACCGTGCGTTCGATCCCCTTCTTGCCGACCTGGAGCTCCTTGACGAGCTGGCTCGCGGCGTCGTAGGTGTACCAGGTCCGATCGTTGCCGGCCGAGCCCGTCCGCACCTGCTTCGTCCGGTTGCCGAGCAGGTCGTACTCGTAGGAGATCCGGCCGGCGGCCTTCGTCCGGCGGTCGCACTCCTGGGCGGCGTAGCACGCGTCGGTCACCCGGTTCGCCTCGTCGTACGCGTACGCGACCGACTCCGTCACCCCGCCCCGGGTGGTCTTCACGAGCGTGGGGTTGCCCACCTCGTCGAGGGTCAGATCGAACGCGGACACCGGGTCCTGCACGCCGTCCACCGGGTCGCCGGTGCGCTCGGTGCCGATCGCGGTGAGCCGGCCCGCGTCGTCGTACTCCCGCTCCTCGGTCAGGCCCGTCGCCGCCGGCAGCGTGGTCGCCGTCCGCCGTCCGGCGACGTCGTACTCGTACTCCCAGCGGGCGCCGTCGCCACCCGCCGATCCGCCGACCGCCGTCGTCGAGGTGATCCGCGAGTCGTCGTCGTACGTGGACGTGACCCTCGTGCCGTCCGGGTAGTTCCGCGTGGTGATGTTCCCCCGCTCGTCGTACCCGTAGGTGAAGACCTCGTCGGCCTGGTTGGGCTCCTCGCGCACCACCCTCGTGATCTGGTCCTCGTCGTCGTACGTCACCGTGCGTACGCCCAGCGGGTCGCCGTACGACGTCGTGCGGTCCTTGGCGTCGTAGCCGTAGGTGTACTCCGGCCCCGTCGAGCCGACCTGCTGGCTCGTCAGGCGGCCGCGCAGGTCGTACTCCGAGGTGATGGTCCGCCGCGCGCGCTCCTCCTCCGTCAGGTGCCGCAGGTGCTCGTGCCGGTCGAGGGTGATGGTCGCGACCGGGTTCGACTCGGCGTCGTACGTCGTGTGCGTGGTGCGGCCGAGCGGGTCGGTGGTGGTCACGGGGCGGCCGGCGTCGTCGTACGTGACGCGCGTGTGCCCGGACTGCGGGTCGCGCACGTCGACCACGCGGCCGTCGCGGTCGTAGGTGAACACCGTCGCGAAGGCGCGGGAGAACGGCGGCAGGTCCGGGGCGTCGGGCTGCCGGACGTGGCTGACCTGGTCGTCGTCGCGGTAGGAGACGTAGGTCGTCCCGCCGCGCGCGTCGGTGATCTTCGTGGGCCGGTTGTTCGCGTCGTACCTCGTCGAGGTCGTGTTGCCGAGCGGGTCGATCTCCCGGATCCGGTTCCCCGCGAGGTCGTACTCGTACCGCGTCGTGAACCGGGCCTTGTCGGCGCCCTCCACGTTGCCGCGCGGCTCCGTCACTGCGGCGAGCAGGCCGTCGTCCGTGTACTCGTACGTCGTCACACCGCCGGTCGGCGAGGTCTCCTTGATCTTGTTGCCCGCCTCGTCGTACTCGGTGCGGGTGGTCTTGCCGCCCGCGTCCGTGCGCTCCGTCTGCCGGCCGTTCCGGTCGTACCCCATCGTGAGGGTCCGGCCCATCGTGTCGGTGACCGAGTCGACCTGGCCGGTGTTGCTCCGTTCGAAGCTGGAGGTCTTGTTGAGCTCGTCGATCGACGCCGTCGTGCGGTCCAGCGCGTCGACGTCGATGTCCCGGTCCACGTGCCCGCCGCCCGGGTACGGCATGCGCATCCGGAGCAGGTTGTCGTTCGCGTCGTAGAAGTACTCGGTGGTGAAGTCCGCCGGGTCCGCGCCGGGCATGTTGCCGCGCGGCGAGGTCACCGTCTTGACCAGGCCTTTCGCGTCGTACGTGTACGACGTCGTGAGGTCGTCCGCGTCCTTCATCCGGACGCTCTCGGACGTGCGCCGCCCGGCGTCCGTGTAGGCATAGGTCACCACCCGGCCACTCGCCTCGACCCGCGACTGCAGGCCGTTGTCGAGGTAGTCGTACTCGGTGACCGTGCCCTCGGGTGTGACGTCCTTGACCAGGCGGCCGACGTCGTCGTAGACGCTGCGCCAGCCGCGGCGCTTGCCGGGCTCGTCGATGCGGATCGCGCGGTCCTGATCGTCGTACCGGGTCTCCGTCGTGTAGTGCCGGCGCTCGCGGGGGTCGGCGGTGCCGCGCGGGTCCGTCACGGCGACCTGCCGGCCCGTCGTGTCGTAGCGGTACTCGGTGCGGCGCCCCTCCGGCGAGACGACGGCGGACAGCAGCCCGGCGTTCTCGTCGGAGTCCGGCAGGTACTCGTACCGCGTGACCTTGCCCCGCTGGTCGGTCGTGGACGTACGCAGGCCGCGGTCGTCGTAGGTGTGCTCGATGTCGTGGCCCTCGGCGTCGACGCTGCGGACGAGCTCGTTGAACTCGTTGTAGGTGTTCTTCCAGACGTTCCCGTCGGCGTCGGTGTACTCGATCGGGTTGTTCCGGTCGTCGTACTTCGTCTCCTCGTCGAAGCCCTGCGGCGCCACCGCCTGCACCGGGTTGCCCCGTTCGTCGTACCGGACGACGTGCTGGTACTGGTTCCCGTTGACCACCAGGTTGCGGTCCAGGCGGCCGTTGTAGCGGTGGTTGTCGGCGTCGCCCGTGCTGCGCTGGCTGTAGATCAGCACGTTGTCGTGGTAGCCGTCGTAGATCGAGACGTCGTCCGCGTCGGTGGTGCGCGCCTCCTGCTTCCCGGCGTCCCACTCGAACGTCGTCTCCGCGCCGACGCCGTCGCGCTGGCTGACCACCCGGTCGTCGGGGCCGTACTCGTTGTGCAGCATGACCACGTCGTGCGGGTCGACGACCTGGGCGAGCCTGCCCTCGGCGTCGTACCGGTAGCGCCAGACGTTCCTGCGCGCGTCCTTCACCTCGGTGAGCAGGCCGTCGGTGTACTCGAAGCGCACCTGGCGGCGGTCCGGGAGGACGAGCCGCGTGATCAGCCCGCCGGTGAGCAGAGCCACGGCGGTGCGTCCCGAGGCGTCGGTGATCTCGATGGCGTCGTGCCCGTGCCATTCCTGGTCGTAGGCCAGGCGCACGCCCTTGTCCCGCGGGCTCAGCACGGCGGTGAGCCGGCCTCCCGGCCCGAACTCGTACCTCACCTGCTGCGGCGTGACCAGTTCCCAGCCGTCGCCGTCCCGCCTCAGGTTCGAGCGCACGCCCGGCGGGCGGTCGTACCCGTCGCCGTCCGCGGTGTAGACCGCCTCCGCGCCGTCCTCGGCGCGCACGATGACGCCGTCGTCCGTCGGGGTGACGCGCATGTCGTAGGACCACGCCCAGCCCACGCCGAACGGGCCCTGGCGGTTGTTCGCCGAGGAGTAGGTGCGCGCGCTGCTGAACGGGATGCCGAACGACGCCATCTGCAGGTCCCGCTCGACCCGCACGAACGCGCCGGTGCCCGTGTTGACGCCCACCCCGCGCTTCGCCTGCCCGACGGCGGTCGGCGCCAGGGCGTTCTCGCACCCGCAGCCCGCGGCCTGGTCGTCCGGGATGCTCGGCGGCAGGATCGTCGCGCGCGGCCGGGCGGCGTCCGAGGGGTCGGAGACGACCTCCTCGCCGTCCGGGAGCACCGCCGCCACCGTCACGAAGTAGTCCGTGCCGCGGTCCAGCTCCCAGCCGTCCTCGCTCCCGAAGGACCGGCAGAAGTCCGCGCTGCCGCAGAATCGCGGGCCCTCGAGCTCCTCGCGGGTCAGCCGCACCGACTCCTGCTCGGTCTGGTCGTCCTCCTCGTAGAGCCGTACGACGGCGGCCGTCCAGTCGGGATCGACGTCGCCCTCGTCGAAGTAGAGGACCAGGGACGTGTCGCCGAGCAGGAAGCCCGGGCGCAGGTCGATGCCGGTGAACCCGCCGGCCGCGTCCAGGGTCCCGGCGGCGGACGTGAGGGCGCGCCACTCGCTCGTGGAGACCTCGGCGGGCTCGCCGCCGGCGGGCACGGCCTCCGGGACGACCGGCGGGCGTTCGTCCTCCGGCAGGGCCGTGGATCTCCGCACGCCCGCGGGCATCGGCCGTTCGGCCGGCCCCTCGCCTGCCGTGGCCTGCGGTACCGGAGCCGCCGCCGCGGCGGACTCCTGCGGGGCGACCGCGATCAGCAGCGATGCCGCGAAGCCGATGGCGGTCGCGATACCCAGCCAGCGTCGTTGCAGGCGGGTGATCACAAGATGGTGCGAAAGTGCTTCGGACATCGCCAACCCCCACGTTGGTCTTTCCTGAGCAGTTTCCCGACAACGACTACTACCAGACCGAAAGGGATCTGACAACGAGTTTGTCCGACATGAGCCGATGCATACTCATTTATCCGAGCGTTGTGCCTGTTCACGGCGCAGGTCGGCCGGAGGTCCGCCGGGCGCCGAGCCGTGCGTCCGGCCGCCCGGCGGACGTCAGACGGCGACGCGCTCGCCCGTCACGCGGTTGACCACGTCGCCGAGCATCGCGGCGCCGAGCACCTGATCGTCCTCGTCGGTGACCAGGGCGACGTGCGTGGTGCCGACCTGCATCTCGGTCAGTGCCTCGTCGAGCGACGTCGTGCGGGGAAGGCGGACCAGGGGCCGGATCTCGTGCGACGGCAAGGGCCGCGCCGGGTCGTGGTCGAGCAGGTCCTTGATGTGGACGTAGCCGGCGATCTCGCCGTCGTCGGTGACCGGGAACCGCGAGTGCCCCGTCTCGACGCACAGCCGCTGGAACTCGCCGACGGACGTCTCCGTCTCGGCGGTGATCAGGGCGGCCCGCGGCACCATGATCGTCTCGACGGTGTCGGCGCCGATGGCGAGCGCCCCGGACAGCAGGGCGTGCGCCTCGGCGTCGAGCAGCCCCTCGCGCGTGGACTCGGCGATGAACCCGGCGACCTCCTCGGCGGTGAACGCCGAGGCGACCTCGTCCTTGGGCTCGACCTTCATGAGCCGCAGCGCGTGGTTGGCGATCCAGTTCACGACGACCAGCAACGGCTTGAACACGGTGACGACGACGTACAGGGGCGGGCCGAGGACGAGCGCGGCGCGCTCGGGCCCCGCGATGGCGATGTTCTTCGGCACCATCTCGCCGATGGTCATGTGGCAGGCGACCACGATCGTCAGCGCGATGACCACCGCGATCGGGTGGAGGAGCGCGTGCGGGACGCCGAGGGCCTCCAGGCCCGGCTCGATGGCGTGCGCGACGGCGGGCTCGGCGACCGCACCGAGGCCGAGCGAGCACATGGTGATGCCGAGCTGTGCCCCGGCCATCATCAGCGACACCCGCTCCAGGGCGCGCAGGGTCAGTCGCGCCCCCCGCCCTCCGGTCGCGGCGCGCGGTTCGATCTGGCTGCGCCGCGCGGAGATGAGCGCGAACTCGGCGCCGACGAAGAACGCGTTGCCGAGCAGCAGGGCGATGCCCGTGGTCATGCCCGCCCAGTCACTCACTGCCGTGCTCCTTCGTGCTGTCGTCTCGCCGGCGTGGCGTCTCGCCGGCGCCGGCCGGTTCGGCCGTGAGGCGGACGCGGGCCACGCGGCGGCCGTCGATGCCCGTGACCTCGAGCCGGGCCCGCACGGGGGTGGGCAGGCCGTCGTCGTCGAGGCGGGCGCGGTCGAGCGCGTCGGTCGTGACGGCGTCGCCCGTGCGGGCGAAGCGACCGATCCGCTCGGTGATCATGCCGCCGACGGTGTCGGCGTGCTCGGCCTCGGGAAGCTCGATCCCGGTGGTGTCGCCCACCTCGTCCGGGCGCATGAGGCCCGGCAGGCTCCACGAACCGTCGGTCAGGCGCCTGATCCGGCCGACCGGCCGGTCCTGCTCGTCGTCGATCTCGCCCACGACCTCCTCGACGAGGTCCTCGAGCGTGACGATGCCGTCGGTGCCGCCGTACTCGTCGACGACCACCGCGAACTGGAGGCCGCCGCGCAGCTCGCCGAGCACGTCGTCGAGGGTCATCGTCGCGGGTACGGCGGCGATCGGCGCCATGAGCGCGGTCGCCGTCACCTGGTCCTGCCGCTCGGCGGGGACGCCGAGCGCGGCCTTGAAGTGGACGACGCCGACGATGTCGTCCACGCTCTCGCCCTCGACGGGGAACCGGGCCAGACCGGTGCGCGCGGTCAGCGCGAGAAGCTTCGCGGCGGTCGTGCCGGACTCGACGAACCGGACCCGCGGGCGGGGAGTCATCACGTCGGCCGCGGTCAGCTGGTCGAACTCGGCCGCCTGCGCCAGCCGGTCGGCCGCGCCGCGGTCCAGGAGACCCTGCGCGGCCGACCGGGTGGCCAGAGCGGCGAGCTCCTGGGCCGAACGTGCCGACGCCAGTTCCTCCCGCGGCTCGATGCCGAGCGCGCGGACCATTGCGTTGGAGGCGCCGTTGAGCACCACGATCAGCGGCCGGGTGAGGGCGGTGAAGAGCCGCTGCGGTCCGGCGACGGCGCGGGCGATGCGCACGGGCTCGCTGATGGCCCAGTTCTTCGGGATCAGCTCACCGAAGACCATCTGTGCGACCGTCGCGACGATCAGCGCCGTGGTCAGCGCGATGCCGAGGCTGGTGGCCGCGGGCAGCCCGGCGGCCTCGATCGGGACCGCGAGCAGGGTCGCGATCGACGGCTCGGCGATGAAGCCGACGATCAGGCTGGTGACCGTGATGCCGAGCTGCGCGCCGGAGAGCTGCGTGGAGAGAGACCTGAGTGCCTTGACCACGGAGGCCGCGCGTCTGTCGCCGGACTCGGCGGCGCGGGAGATGGTGGGGCGGTCGACCGTGACGAGCGCGAACTCGGCCGCCACGAAGAGGGCGTTGAGCGCGATCAGGACGACGGTGAGCAGAACCAGTAACCATGCCGCTGTCACCGGAGGGGGCCTCCTCGTTCGGGTGACAGCGGCCAGGGACTATGTGCGTCGGGGTCCATGGCTCGAAAACGTACCCGAGACCGGTTCGGTTCCGCGAGCCGGCGACGCCGGCGGGCGCGGAACGGCTCAGAACACCGCCTTGCCCCCGGTGACGCCCAGGACCGTGCCCGAGACGTACGAGGAGTCGCTCGGCGCGGCGAGGAACACGAAGGCCGGCGCCACCTCCGCCGGCTGCCCGGCCCTGCCCAGCGGGGTGTCGGCCCCGAAGTTCCGCACCTTGCCGACCGGCTGGGTCGCCGGCTGGAGCGGCGTCCAGATGGGACCCGGCGCGACCGCGTTGACACGGACACCCTCCGGACCGAGTTCCGCGGCGAGGTTCACCGTCAGGTTGTTGATCGCCGCCTTGGTGGCCGCGTAGTCGAGGAGGCTGGTCGAGGGCGAGAAGGCCTGGATGGACGTGTTGTTGATCACGCAGCCCCGGGACCTGCGCAGGTGCGGTACCGCGGCCCGGACCAGCCACATCAGCGCGTACAGGTTGGTCTTGAAGGTGCGGTCGATCCGGTCGTCGGTGAACTCCTCGATGGAGTCGTCGCGGGCCATCTGGTACCCGGCGTTGTTGACCAGGATGTCGAGTTTGCCGAGCTCCCTCGTGGTCCGGTCCACCGCCTCGTCGCAGGCGCGCCGGTCCATCAGGTCCAGCTCGAGCGGGAGCGGCGTCCGCCCGGCCTGCCGGACCAGGGCGGTGGTGACCTCGGCGTCGGGGCTCTCCTCGGGCAGGTACGTGAACGCCACGTCCGCGCCCTCGCGCGCATAGGCCAGCGCGATCGCCCGGCCGATCCCGGAGTCGCCGCCGGTGATCAGGGCGACCTGCCCCTCGAGGCGTCCGTGGCCCACGTAGCTCTGCTCGCCGTGGTCCGGCTCCGGGCGCATCTCGTCGGTGAGCCCTGGCGGCTCCTGCTGCTGCGGAGGGAACTGGGGTTCTCGATCTTCCACGCTCATGCCGTAGCGGTACCCAGTCGCCGCGATCCGATCCCCGCGAACGGATTCTCGCGAACGGATTCTCGCGAACGGATTCTCGCGAACGGATTCCGGGCGACCCCGGATACGGACGCGGCGTCGGGGTACCGGGGAGAGTGACCGAGACACCCGACCCGAAGGAGCGATCCCGATGACCGCCATCACGCCCGAGACCGGCGATGTCACCGGCACCCGCGACGCGACCTACGACCTCGTGTGGTACCTGCAGTCCTGCCTCGAGAACGCCTTGCGGCTGGAGCAGTTCCGCGCGGACGCCGACAGCGCCGGCGACACGGCCCTCGCGGACCTGTTCGCCAAGGCCCAGGCCGACAGCCGGAAGGGAGCCGAGTACGCGAAGGCGCTGCTGCGCGAGCGGCTGGGCGGGTGAGTCACGCCTGGCGCCCGGGCTCGTCGGTCCGGCGCCCGGGCCTGTCGTGGGTGAGGTCATGGATGAGCGTGTCCAGCAGCCGCCGCAGGCCCGGGTGACTGAAGGTGCCCTCGCGCGCGACGGTCAGCAGCCGCTCGGCGATCTCGCGAACCTTCAGGTTGCGGTTGCGTGACCACCAGCGGAGCATCGCGAACGCGGCGTCCTCGTGGAGCCCGTAGCCCAGCATGAGGACGCCCTTGGCCTGCTCGATCGTCGCGCGGCCGCTGGCCGACGCCTCGACCGCGGCGTCGGCGGCCGCCGAGCTCTCGGCGTCGAACTCCGGTGTGAGGTCGAGGTAGTAGCCCTCGAGCCGGATCACCCGGCCGTCGTCGCCGCGCACGCCTTCCCCCACCACGACGACCCTCTTCTCCGTACCGCGGGCGACGATGCGGAAGTAGACGTTGAACGGCTCGCCCGTGCGGATCACCCGCTGGAACGTGTCCTCGACGCGCTTGCGGTCCGCCCGGTGCTTGTGGCGGAGGAAGAGGTCCGTGGTCGGCCGCACCTCACCCGGCGCGTAGCCGTGGATGGCGTAGACGTCGTCGTCCCAGTCCCAGCGGTCGCCGGCGACGTGATACGTGAAGCGGCCGGGGCCGGGACTGGTCACACCGCCACTATCGACCCGGGCCGCCCGCCGGGCAAGGAGGGACGCGTCCACGCGGCGTCCCTACGCGGCCTCGGCGGACGTGGGCACAGCGGACGTGGGCTCGGCGGACGCGGCCTCGGCGGACGTGCCGGCCGGGTCGCGGGGCGCGCCCGCGGTGATCGACCGGCGCAGGTCGCGCAGGATCCGCCGGAGCAGCCGGGAGACCTGCACCTGCGAGATGCCGAGGCGCTCGGCGATCTGGTTCTGGCGCAGCTGTTCGTAGTACCGCATCCGCAGGATCTTCCGGTCGCGCGGGCCGAGCCGGCGGCAGGCCGGTGCGAGCACCGCGATCGCCTCGCTGCGCGAGTACCCCGCCTCGTCGTCGGCGAGCTGGTCGACGACGGTGCCGGAGCGCCCGGGCAGCGGCTCGTCCAGCGACGCGGGCGAGGCGCAGTCGCCGCAGTGCCACGCCTCGCGGATCTCGTCCTGCTCGCAGTCCAGGTCGTCGGCCAGGTCGCGGGGCCGGGGCGGGCGCCGCAGCGTCTGGGCCAGCCGCTCCTCGGCGGCGAACACCCGTGGCCGCAGTTCCTGCACCCGCCGCGGCGGGCGCACGGTCCAGGTGGTGTCGCGGAAGTGACGCCGGAGCTCGCCCAGGATGCACGGCATCGCGAAGACGAGCAGGTCGTCGCCGCGGTCGGGCCGGAAGGCGCGGACCGCGTGGGTGAGCGCGAGGCAGGCCACCTGCTCGAGGTCCTCGAGCGGCTGGCCACGGTTGCGGTAGCGCGCCGCGAGCGACAGCGCCACGGGGATGTTCAGGAGGATCACCTCGTCGAGCAGGCGCCGCCGCTCGGCGCCGTCGACGGACCGGGCCTGTTCGAGCAGGCGCGCGGTACGGCGCTTCCGCTCGGCCGGCGCGGGCTCGGACCTGTCGGCCAGGAGGGATGAAGCAGGCACAAGGACCAACTCCCGGATCGAGAGCGACGGTGGCGGTTGGCTGGGCCACCGGTGTGCTTCGCTCTCGAACCTAACGCACCTCCTCCCGGCTTGCGACTCGCGCGCCCCCGGGGCGCACGCGAGCCGCCGGTGCCGTGCGGCGGGGGCCGTTTGGCCCGGATCGCGATGGGTACCGTCCACGCGATCCCAGGCCCGAAGAAGCGGAAGCACAGGAGGACATGATGAGCACGCTGACCGTCGGCGACTTCCTGCTCGGACAACTGCGAGAGTGGGGCGTCCAGCACGTCTTCGCCTATCCCGGCGACGGCATCAACGGCATCCTCGCCGCCTTCGAGCGCGCGGACGGCCACCCGTCGTTCATCCAGTCCCGGCACGAGGAGATGAGCGCGTTCGAGGCCGTCGGCTACGCCAAGTTCGGCGGCGGCGTCGGCGTGTGCATGGCCACCTCGGGGCCCGGCGCCACCCATCTGCTCACCGGCCTGTACGACGCGAAGCTCGACCACGTGCCGGTGGTCGCCGTCGTCGGCCAGACCGCGCGCTCGGCCATGGGTGGCAGCTACCAGCAGGAGATCGACCTGCTGAGCCTGTTCAAGGACGTCGCCGGCGACTACGTGCAGATGGTGACGGTGCCCGAGCAACTGCCGAACGTGCTCGACCGGGCGTTCAAGGTCGCGCTGACCCGCCGGGCGCCCACGGCGGTGATCATCCCCACCGACGTGCAGGAACTGCCCTACAGCGCGCCGACGCACGAGTTCAAGATGGTGCCGTCGAGCCGCGACATCCAGTGGCCGACGACCGTGCCCGACGACGCCGCGGTGCGGCGGGCGGCCGACCTGCTCAACGCGGGCGACAAGGTCGCGATGCTGGTGGGCCAGGGCGCCCGCGGCGCGCGCGACGAACTGGTCGAGGTCGCGGACGTGCTCGGCGCGGGCGTCGCCAAGGCGCTGCTGGGCAAGGACGTGCTCAGCGACGAGCTGCCGTTCGTCACGGGGTCGATCGGTCTGCTGGGCACGCGCCCCAGCTACGACCTGATGAACGACTGCGACACCCTGCTCACCGTGGGGTCGAGCTTCCCCTACACGCAGTTCATGCCGCCCCTGGAGCAGGCCCGGGCGGTGCAGGTCGACGTCGACGGCACCATGATCGGCATGCGCTACCCCTACGAGCTCAATCTCGTGGGCGACGCCGCCGCGACGCTCCGCGCGCTGCTGCCGCACCTGGAGCGCAAGACGGACCGCGGCTGGCGGGAGTCGATCGAGTCGTGGGTCGCCGAGTGGTGGGAGACCATGGACGCCCAGGCGGACATGGAGGCCGACCCGATCAACCCGATGCGGATCTTCAGCGAGCTCTCGCCGCGCCTCCCCGAGGACGCCGTCGTCGTCGCCGACAGCGGCTCGGCCGCCAACTGGTACGCGCGCAACCTGCGGTTCCGCGGCGACGTGCGCGGATCGCTCTCCGGCACCCTCGCGACCATGGGGCCCGGCGTGCCGTACGGCATCGGGGCCAAGTTCGCGCTTCCCGGCCGCCCGGCGATCGTCTTCGAGGGCGACGGCTCGATGCAGATGAACGGCATGGCCGAGCTGATCTCCGTACGCCGCCACTGGGAGCGGTGGGAGGACCCGCGGCTCGTCGTCGTCGTGCTGCACAACAACGACCTCAACCAGGTGACCTGGGAACTGCGGGCCATGGGCGGCACGCCCAAGATCTCCGCGAGCCAGGACATCCCGGAGGTCTCCTACGCCGGGTTCGCCGAGTCCATCGGGCTCACGGGCATCGCCGTCGACGAGCCCGACGGGCTCGGCCCGGCCTGGGACCGGGCGCTGTCGAACGACCGGCCCACCCTGCTCGACGTGCGCTGCGACCCCAACGTCCCGCCGATCCCGCCGCACGTCACGTTCGAGCAGATGACGCAGACGGCCGAGGCGCTCCTCAAGGGCGACCAGGACGCCTGGGACGTGCTCAGGCAGGGCATCCGGACCAAAGCACAGGAGATCCGTTCGCCTCGGTGATCCCGACCGCGACGGCGCGTCAGCCGGCGGAGGCCAGCGCGCGGGCCAGGCCGGCCGTCGCGCCGGTGATCTCGGCGGGATCCTTGCCCTCCTCGGTCAGCCAGTACGCGATCATCTCGCCCGACAGCGCCGCCAGGAGGGCGTCGGCCCGCAGGCCGGGGGAGGGTGCGCCCGCCAGGTCCAGGAGATGGCGGCAGTGCGTGCGCCACAGCGCGTGCGCGCCGCTGCGGAAGCGGGCGCCGGGCGCGGCCGTCTGGGACAGCAGGACGAGTTCGAGCTGCTCCGCGACGAGACCGACGTAACCGGAGACGAACGCGGTCAGCCGCTCGACCGGCTCGGCCCCCGGGCCGAGCGGCGGCGGACCGGAGAGCATCAGCTCCTGGAACCGGCGCTCGCGTTCGTCCAGGAGCGCGAGCGCCAGGCCGGCCTTGTCGGTGAAGCCGCGATAGAGCGTCCCCACGCCCACGCCCGCCTCCTTGGCCACGGCCTGCATGGTCACCCGCTCCACGCCGTCGCGCGCGAACAGCCGCTCGGCCGCGTCGAGCACCTTGCCCCGGTTGCGGACGGCGTCCGCGCGACGCGATCCCGCGGCCTGGGCCTGCGCGCGCAGGGGCAGGCGGGAACCCGTTGACAAAGCGGAATCCGTTCCGTTAGCTTCCTTCATGAAGCGGAACCTATTCCGCTTACGCGTTCCCGTCCACCTGACACACCGGAGCCGACCATGACCCGACTGTTGCACATCAGCGCCTCTCCTCGCGGCGAGGCGTCGGAGTCGCTGAAGATCGCCGCCACCTTCCTGGACGCCTACGGGCAGAAGCACCCCGACGCCGAGATCGAGCACTTCGACCTGTGGGACGGCACCCTGCCAGAGTTCGGCCCCGCGGCGGCGAAGGCGAAGATGGACGTGTTCGCCGGTGCCGAGCCGAGCGGCGAGGGTGTCGCCGCCTGGGCGGCCGCCGGCGCGACCTTCACCCGCTTCGACGCGGCCGACCGGTACCTGTTCAGCGTGCCCATGTGGAACGCGGGCGTGCCCTACGTCCTCAAGCAGTTCATCGACGTCGTCTCCCAGCCCGGCATGGTGTTCGGCTTCGATCCGGTGACCGGCTACGAGGGCCTGCTCAGGGGCAAGAAGGCCGCCGTCATCTACACCGGCGCGGTCTGGGGACCGGGACGCGGCCCGGAGTTCGGCAGCGACTTCCAGCAGCCGTTCTTCGAGGACTGGCTGCGCTGGGCGGGCATCGACGGCATCACGAGCATCCGCTTCCAGCCCAACCTCGCCACGGCCGACGCCGACGGCGCCCGCGACCAGGCCCACGCCGAGGCCCGCGACGCGGCGGCGGCCCTCTGACTGTCCCGCCCGGGGCGAGCCGCCCGGGTGGCTCACCCGTTCCGGGGGAACCCTCGCCCCGTTCGCGGTGGTCAGCATGGCGGGCGGCCGCCTGCATGGCGGGCGGACGGGGCGGGGCCCGAGGTCCCGGTCCGTACCGATGAAGAGAGTAGGGCTGATCATGGACTTCTGGGACTTCTTCTGGTTGATGATCTGGACGTTCTTCTTCGTGGCATACCTTCTGGTGCTGTTCCAGATCGTCGCGGACCTGTTCCGTGACAAGGAACTCTCGGGATGGTGGAAGGCGCTGTGGATCCTCTTCCTCATCTTCCTGCCGGTCCTCACCGCGCTCGTCTACCTGATCGCCCGCGGCCGGGGAATGGGGGAGCGGCAGGTGGAGACGGTGGCCGAGGCGCGCCGCGAGACCGAGAGCTACATCCGCGACGTCGCCTCTGCCTCACCGGCCGACCAGATCGCGAGCGCCAAGTCGCTCCTGGACGCCGGCACCATCACGCCGGACGAGTTCGAGCGGCTCAAGACGAAGGCGATGGCCTGACCGGCCGGGTCCGATGCTCGAGGCGTTCGCCTGGGGCGCGCTGGGCGCCGCCGCGCTGGCGGTCGGCGCGCTCGTCGCCTACGCAGGGTCGCCGAGCCGCCGGTTCATCGCGGTCGTCATGGCGCTCGGCGCCGGGCTGCTCATCGGGTCGGTCGCGTTCGAGCTGATCGACGAGGCGGTCGAGACCGCATCCGTCGGCCAGGTGGGGCTCCTCACCCTGCTGGGAGCGGCGACGTTCACGGCCGGCGACTGGTGGCTGAGCCGCAGGGGCGGCGGCGGGCGCAAGGACGCGGGCGGGGCCCAGGCCGACGGGGCCCCGCTCGCGATCGTCTTCGGTTCGGTGCTCGACGGGATCCCCGAGTCGTTCGTCCTGGGCCTCACGGTGCTCCAGGGCGACGTCAGTGTCGCGCTGCTCGCGGGAATCATCCTCAGCAACTTCCCCGAGGGGCTGTCCTCCTCGAGCGGGCTCCGTGCCGCCGGCTGGACCCGATCGCGGGTGCTCGGGATGTGGTCGGTCGTCGTGCTCGTCGCGGCCCTGAGCGCCGCGCTCGGCTACGCCCTGCTCGACCCGGCGAGCGGCCGCACGGGGGCGCTCGCGCAGGGGTTCGCCGCCGGGGCGCTGCTCGCGATGGTCTCGAACACGCTGCTGCCCGAGTCGTACCGGGTCGAGGGCGTGGCCACGGGGTCCCTGGTGGCGGTCGGCTTCGCCGTCTCCCTGTCGATGTCCGCGATCTAGCGGACACGGGTCGCGGGCCACGGTCACCCGAAGAGGGTGAGGCGACCACTCGCGCCGGCGGGTTGGCTCGTTCCGTCAGCGCTTCGGAAGCGAGGTAGTCCGATGTCCGACTCGAGCAAGCAGATCGGCGGGCTGACGGCGTGGGCCGAGCGCGTCGCGGTCGTCACGCCATGAGCGACGAGTCCGCCGGGGCAGGGAAGGGCGCCGCGCCCTCCGACGCCATCGCGCGTCTCGCCGAGCTGGAACGGGAGAACGCCCGGCTCCGGCGGCGCCTCGACGAGGTGCAGGCCACGTTCGACGACACCTCGGCCCGGCCGGCACGGCACCGCGGGCGCGCCGCGGCCGCCGTCGTCCTCATCACTCTGGGCGCCCTGCTCGCGCCGGCCGGCGTCGTGGCGGCGTGGGCGGAGCGCACCCTGACCGACACCGACCGCTACGTCGCCACGGTCGCCCCGCTCGCGGACGACCCCACGGTGCAGTCGGCCGTGTCGGGCCGGCTGACCGAGGCCGTGATGTCGCGGATCGACGTCGGCGCGGTGGTCGACGGCGTCGCGGCCGGGCTCGCCGGCCGGGACGTCCCGCCGCGGGTCACGAACGGCGTCGCCGCGCTGGAGGCACCCCTGACCAGCGGGATCGAGTCGTTCGTCCGCAGGACGGCCGACGGCGTCGTGCGGAGCGACCAGTTCGAGTCCGCGTGGGACCAGGCCAACCGGGTCGCGCACGAGCAGTTCGTCGCTGTCATGCGAGGGGAAGGGGGCGACATCGTCCAGGTCGGCGAGGAGGGCCAGCTCACGATCCAGCTCGCCCCCATGACCGACCTCCTCAAGCAGCGGCTCGGCGAGCGCGGGTTCGGGCTCGCGACCCGCCTGCCCACGATCGACGCGTCCTTCACGATCGTGGAGAGCACGCAGCTCGTCGAGATCCGGAACCGCTACGCCCAGGTCGTCGCGCTGGGGACCTGGCTGCCCTGGATCGCACTGGGCCTGCTGGCCGCGGGCGTGCTCGCCGCTACCCACCGCCTGCGCGCCCTCGTCGCCGCCGGGCTCGCGCTCGTCGCGGCGATGCTGGTGCTCGCCGTCGCCCTCGCGATCACCCGCGGCCTGTACCTCGACGCGCTCAGCGGGCAGGTGGCGCGGCTGGACGCCGCCGAGGCGGTGTTCGACCAGCTCGTCACGTTCCTGCGCGGCACGCTGCGCACCGTCGGGGTGCTGGGGCTGGTGGTCGCGCTGGCCGCCTATCTCGGCGGGTCCAGCGCATCGGCGCGGAGTTTGCGGGCCGCGATCGGCAAGGGCATGGGCAGAACCCGCGACTGGGCAGAGGGGCAGGGCGTGACCACCGGCCCGGCAGGCGTCTGGCTCGGCGAGCACCGCGGCGTCGTCCGCACGGCGGTCATCGCACTCGCAGCCCTTGTCGTCCTGCTCGCGCCGAACCCGACGCCCGGCCTCGTCGTCGGCGTCGCGATCGGCGCGGGTCTGGTCATCACCCTGATCGAACTCCTGGCCCGGCCCGTGCCGGCCGCCCGGGACCCCGGGCGTGAGCCGGTCGCGTGAGAGCCCGCCACGCGCCCGGTGCCGGCGAACCCTGGACGGCGTGGCCTTCACCCGCAACGGGTGAGCCCTCCGCCCCGGCGGACGGGCACGCTTGCGAGACGACCGGGAGCGACGCACGCTTGCGAGAGAGCCGAGAGCGACGGGAGACCGGAGGCGAACCCATGGCAGCCGAGGGACAGTACCCGCAGGACTCGCTCCAAGGACCGCGCCGTGTGGACGCCGGGACCCTGTGGGCCGGGGGCGTCGCGACGGCCTTGGTCGCGGCGCTCATCGCCCTCGTGGGCGTGGTCGTGTTCCGCGGCGTGTTCGGCATCCCCATCCTCGCGCCCGAGGGCGACGGTGTCTGGGGCAACGTCTCCACCACCTGGCTCATGGTCGCCGCCGCCGTCGCCGCGCTGGTCGCGGTGGCGATCGTGCACCTGCTGCTGCTCAGCACGCCGCGCGCCCTGTCGTTCTTCGGCTGGATCGTCGGCCTCGCCACCGTCGTCGTCGGCGTGACGCCGTTCGCCACCGACGCCGACATCGCCAGCCAGCTCGCGAGCGCGCTCATCAACGTGATCATCGGCTTCGCGATCCTGGGCCTGGTCTCCGGGGTCGCGCGCACCGCGGTCGCCCGTGCCGCGCGGAACGGGTGAGGCGCCCGTCGCCCGTCCGGTCGCACCGTCTGCTCAGCTCCTCGTGGAGGTTCTCATGGACCCGTCGTTCGGCCCCGTCGAACTCGTCGCTCTGGCCTTCGACACCCCCCTCATCCCGCCGCCGGTCACCCGCGCCGTGCGCGACGTGACCGGGAGCGGCGCCGTCACCCTGCTGGACCTCGCCGTCGTCCGCCGGGGAGACGACGGCGAGCTCGTCGTCCTGGAGGCCGAGGACGTCGGGGACGAGGCCGAGGTCGTGGGCGTGGAGCTCGCGGCGCCGGGCCTCACCGGCGAGGAGGACCTCCAGGAGATCGCGGCGGCGGTCGACCCGGGAACGTCCGTTCTCGTCCTGGCGATCGAGCACACCTGGTCCCGGCAGCTCGTGTCGGCGGCGGTCACGGCGGACGCCGACGTGATCCTGCACGAGCGGGTCCCCGCCGTGATCGTCAACGAGATCGTCGCTCAGGCGGACGAGACCTCCGCGGGCACCCAGGGCTGAGCGTCCCACTCACCACCACCGATCGGAGCACTGACATGTCCCCCTTGCGACGTTTCGGCAGGCCCGGCCTCATCGGCACGGCCGCGCGCACCGCGGTGATCGCGGGCACCGCGCAGGCCACCACGGGCGCGATCCAGCGGCGCCAGCTGCGCCGCGCGGAACGGCAGGCAGAACAGCGGGCGGAGCAGCGGTACGCGGGAGCGCAGTACCAGGGCGCGCAGTACGAGGCGGAGCGGCAGCAGGCCCTGGCGCCGGAGGCGGTGGCACCGCCACCGGAACCCGTGTCGGCGTCCGCCTCGAACGACGCGCTGCTCGCCCAGCTCACCCAGCTCGGCGAGCTGCACTCCCAGGACGTGCTGGACGACGCCGAGTTCGCCGCGGCCAAGGCCAAGCTGCTGGGCTGACGGCGTGAGCGACAGGGGCGCCTCGAACGGCGAGAACGGTGCCGGTGGCGCGGACGGCACGCGCGATCGCCCGTCCCTGGAGACGATCGCCGTCATCCTGCTGTCCGTCACCGCCGTCCTGACCGCGTGGAGCGGCTTCGAGGCGAGCAAGTGGAGCGGCGAGATGTCGATCGCGTTCTCCCGGGCCTCGACGCAGCGGATCGAGGCGTCGCGGCAGGCCGCCGCCGCGGACGCCGCCCGGGCGGCGGACCTACAGGTCTTCGGCATCTGGCTCGAGGCGCGGGCGGGCGGCGACCAGGCTCTGGAGACGTTCGCCCGGGAGCGCTTCACCGACCACTTCGCCTTGGCGTTCGACGAGTGGATCGCTTCGCGTCCGCTCCGGAACCCGGAGGCCGCCAACAGCCCGTTCGCGCTGGACAGCTACGTGCCGCCGGGCCAGGCCGAGGCGGCCGCGGCGGACGCCCGCGCCGATGACTACTTCGCCCAGGCCCTGGTGGACAACCGGCGCGGCGACAACTACACGCTGCTCACCGTCCTGTTCGCGCTGGTGCTGTTCTTCGGCGCACTGGTCACCCGGTTCAGCTCGTCGCGCCGTTCCTGGGCGGTCCTGACCGGCGCGGGCGTCCTGTTCCTGGTCGGGGTGGCTTTCCTGATCGCCTTCCCGAAGATCGTCTGACGTGGGCGGCGGGCGATCGGGAGGGGCCGGCCCATGGCGGCACCCACGGGGATCAGAGCAGGTGGAGGCTGCGCGCGACGGCGAGTGCCTCGCTGCGGCGTGACGCCGCGAGCTTCCCGTAGAGACTGGAGACGTGCGTCTTGACGGTGTTCTCCGAGACGAAGAGGGTCGCCGCGATGTCCGCGTAGGTGGCGCCGCGCGCCAGCTCGTCGAGGACCTCGCGTTCGCGCGGGCTGAGGGCGGGCGGGCCGAGGACGTCGCCGGCGCGCTCGCGTTCCCGCGGTGTCGCGGTCAGGGTGGAGTAGTGCCGGACGGTGTCGGGCCGGTCGGAGGCGGTGGCGGCGAGCTCGCCGATCCAGGCGGTGTTGCGGCTGCCCAGGAGGCGTTTCAGGAGCAGCTCGATCGGGGTGCCCTGGCGTGTCCAGCCGAGGAACGGTGCGGCGTTGCGCCGGGTCTCGGTGACGGAGGCGGCCTCGGCGAGGCGCTCGTGCGCGAGATCGGGCTCGCCGAGGGCGTCGAGGAGTTGTGCCTCGCAGACCAGGGCGATGGCGCGAGTGGGGGGCTGGGAGTAGGCGGCGTCGGCCGCTGCGGCCTCGAACGCGGTGGCGGCGCCGCGGCGGTCGCCGTCCCGGTCGGCGCACAGGCCCCGGACCAGTGCGGACTCGCCGAGCGCGCCGAGCGCGGCGAGCGCGGTGCGTTGGGCGCGGAGGGTCTCGCGGTCGTCGGCGAGTGACGCGACGAACGCCCGCTCGACGAGCAGGGTGACGCGCACGTGGTCGGGCATCTGTTCGTCGGTCGTCTCGGGGCCGTCGCCCGGTGCGGCGAGGATCCGCTGCGCCTCGGTCACCTCGCCGGTGGCGACGGCGTGGCGAGCCGCGCAGATCCGGGCCCAGAACCGTGAGCAGAGGTCGGCGCCGTGGTACGCGGCGTCGTCGGCGGGGAAGGCGACCGGTCCGGCCGCCCACCGGACGTCCAGGATCACGGCGAGGATCCTGGCGAGCCGGGCACGCGCGGCGACCATGCGGGCGTGCGGTCCGTCGGGCGTGCCGATCGCGGTGAGCACCTGGTCGGCGAGCTCGACGCAGGTGCGCTCGCGGCCCTGCATGTACTGCGTGAGGGCGAGATGGCTCAGGGAGCTGACGCCGAGGGCCGGGAGGTTCTGGCTGCGGGAGAGACCGACCGCCATGGTGAGGCTCGTCTCGGCCTCGGTGAGCTCGCCGAGCCAGTTCTGCGCCGCGCCGAGCTCGTGGGCCAGCACGGGCAGGACGTCGGCGTTGGCCTCGCCCACCGCCGGGCGTGCCATGGAGGCCTCGAGGACGCGTTTGGCGTGGCCGACGGCGGCGTACATCGGCTCCCGGCCGAGCGCGGCGCGCCAGAGGCGGACGCAGGCGGTGCGTGCGTCGAGGGCGCGGCGGGCGCGGGGGCCCCGCGTCCGGGTCGCGGGGCGGTGAGCCGCGAGGAACCGATCGCCCCAGTGGCGGGCGCCGTCGACGTCGTCCTGGAGCCAGCGGCCGAGCGCGACGGCGAACCAGAGGTCGGGGCGGGCGTCGACGATCTCGGGCTGCGCCTGGACGAACTCGTCCACGGCGCCGCTCTCGGCCGCGTTCAGCGTCATGCGCACGCCGTCGCGTGCGAGGACGTCGGCGGCCTCTTCGGGGGCGCCGACGCGGACGAGGCGCGAGAACGCCTTGTCCAGGTGGCCGCGTGCCAGGTCGAGGCGGACGGCGCGGATCACGGTGGCGCGGGCGCGCGCGGCGTCGACGCCGCCGGCCGCGAGCCGTTGCCGGACGATCTCGGCCAGGTGCGGGTGGACGCGGCAGCCGGCACTCTCCCGGATGGCCAGCAGGCCGGTGCTCTCGAGCTCGGCGAGGATCTCACCGGCGTGCCGGTCGTGGGACAGATGGGCGGCCGTGGGTGGGGTGACGACGCCGTCGTCGGCGATGCACAGGAGCAGGTGGCGCTGGCGCGGGGTCAGGGTCGCGAAGACCTCGGTGGCGATGCGCGTCGCGACCGACCCGGTGCCGGCCGACAGGCGGCGAGCCGCGGTCTCGCGGTCCCGCGCGGCCCCGAGCGCTCGTGCGGCGAGCACGGCGGGGGCGCACCAGCCGTCGGCCTGGCGAGCCACCGCGTCGAGCACCTGCCGGTCGGTGCTGTGGGTGTGGGCGGCGATGAGTTCGTCGCTCTCGGCCTCGCTCAGCCGGAGCAGGTCGCCGCGCAGGAACGTGAAGTTGCCCAGGAGCTCGGGGACGAGCCGGGTCAGCGGCAGGTCCGAGCGGCTCAGCAGGAGCAGGCGGAGCGACTCGGGGGCAGCGTTGAGGCGGTGGTCGATCCAGTGCAGCGTCGCGGCCGGCAGGGCGTGCGCGTCGTCGACGACGACCAGCGGCCGGGCGGGGGCCTCGCCGTCGTGCGGGAAAGGGCTGTCGACGATTCGGGCGAGCCGGGTCGGGGACCAGTCAGGTCCCGCCGCCAGGTCCCGCCGCGATCCAGGTCGTGCGGTGGGCTCGGGGCCGAGGGCCGTACCGCAGCCAGCCGGCGACGCCCATCGTCTTGCCGGAGCCGACAGGGGCGACCACGAGGGTGACGGCGCCGTCGGTCGCGTCGTCGAGGTGCTGCCAGAACCGGGAACGTGGCACGTACACGCGCGGGACCAAGGGGACCGGCGTCCCCTCGGCGGAGGCGGCGTACGTCCGCGGCGGGGCGGAGACGAGCACCCGCGCCGGAAGCGAGGCGTCCCGGGCGTGGTGCGGTGCGGAATTCAGGAAAGAATGCACGGGCAGGCTCCCTCGAATTCAGGCGGTCCGTCGAGGAATTCGGTGACGTGACGAATCGGGTCGCCGTGCCCCGCACGACCGCGCTGTTCCGAGACTAGGATTCGCCGTGCGATCCCGCGAAAGATAGCGGGCGAAATCACAAATACCGACGGGCGCCGAATGGTTTCACCCGTCCATGGCGGGTCATGTGATCTTTTGGGAGATCTGTCGTCCCGCACGAAGGAATCCAGCCGACCCTGCCCGTGACCGCCACGCCACCGTTCACCGGGAACGGGTGATGCCATCCCGCCGTCGTCGGACTGGAATGGGACCGTTCTCGACCGCCTGACCCATCGAGGGAGCCCGCCATGTCACAAGCCACGCTGACCGTCTGGAAGTACAGGACAGCGGCGGGCGCGCGGACGGCGGAGGAGACCATCACGCAGCTCGCCCGCCAGAACCTCATCTCGGTGCACGACGCGGCCGTCGTCTTCTGGGAGGAGGGCGCCACGAAGCCGAAGACCAGGCAGCTGGCCTCCACGACCGGTGCCGGCGCGCTCGGCGGCACCTTCTGGGGCATGCTGTTCGGCCTCATCTTCTTCGTGCCCCTGCTCGGCGCGGCGATCGGCGCCGCGACGGGGGCGCTCGCCGGATCCCTCACCGACGTCGGCATCGACGACGGGTTCATCAACCGCGTGCGCGACGAGATCACGCCCGGCACCTCCGCGCTCTTCCTCATGTCCTCCGACGCCGTCGTCGACAAGGTCCGCGACGCGATGGCCGGCCAGGAGACGCCCGAGCTGATCTTCACCAACCTCAACGCCGAGCAGGAGGCCGCGTTGCGCGAGGTGTTCGCCGAGTGAGCGACGGGCGCGGGGAACCTACCCGCGCCCGGCGGCCAGGCGCGCCGCCAGCGTCCGGCCGATCCACGCCGACGAGCGCACCGCACTGCCGCAGTTCGCCGCCAGCAGACCCGGCGTCGGCTCGGTGACCGCGAGCTTCTTGTGCGCGGAGTCGACGCCCCACAGGATCCGCTCCACGCCGGCGTCACGCAGCCACGGCAGCACGTCACCCACGCCGCTGTCCAGCAGTTCCTCCCAGTAGTCCACCGGGCCGCCGGTGTCGTCGTCCTCCACGATGTCCTCCTGGCCCACGACCACCCGGACGCCGCCGTCCGTCCGCTTCACCAAGACATAGGCGAAGCCCTTCCCGACCGGCACGATCGTGTGGGGGAGGCGCTCGCGGGCGTCGGTCACCGGGAGGTCGAGCACGAAGAGCTGGCGCTTCTCGGCCTCCGTGTCGTGGGCGGGGACGAGCTGCGGGGTGCGGGCGCCGAGGGCCACGAGCACCTGGCGGGCGCGGACGTCGCCCCGCGAGGTCTCGACGACATGACCGCCGTCGTCCCCGGGCCGGACGCCGGTCACCGTCGTCCCCGGGTGCCAGGCGACGCCGTCGGCGCGCGCGGTGTCCACGAGGTGGTCGACCAGGCGGGCGGCGGAGAGGTTCAGGGCCGGGATCAGCTCGCCGGTGTGCAGGAGGTGGTAGGTGTTCTCCAGCGCGTCGAGCTCGACGCCGTCGGACAGCAGCGCGCGGACGAACCCGGCCGTCTCGTTCGTCATCTCGCGCTTGACCGCGTCGTCCCACGCCCAGCGGATGCTGCCGCCGGAGTAGCGGTAGGTGGCGTGGTGCTCCGGGTCGGCGTCGGCCGTGGAGCCGTCCGGCGGGGCGGCGGCGTGGTCCGTGAGGAGGGCGACGCGCAGCCCGGGGTGGCGACGGGCGAGGAAGTGGGCGGTCGCGGCGCCGATCGGACCCGCGCCGCAGATGGCCACGTCCACATCGCCGGGCAGCGGGGTCCTGTCGGTGGGCGAGTTGCCCGTGCGCTGGGCGTGGTCGGTCGTCATCGGAGTCCTCCCGGTCGGAACATCAGGCCCGTGCGGGCGTGGTCGTCGAGCAGGTCGTCGGCGGGGGTGCGGCGCCGGTCGAGGAGATCGGCGAACGGGGCCAGGAGGGCCGCCTCGTCGGGGAGCATCGCGAGCGCCTTCCGGGCGGCCTCCAGGACGCGGGCGGCGCCGTCGGCGATCTCGGGGGCGCCGAAGGCGGCGCTCGCGGCGCGCTGGTGCAGCTCCCGGCTCGGCACGTCGTCGCGTCCCGGGAGTTCACCGGACAGGCACACGCCGAGCACGAGGGTGGCGCCGGCCAGGAGGTGGGCGCGGTCGAGGAAGGCGTCGTACGCCTTGAACTCGATCCGGCCGCGCTCGGCGGGCACGCGCGGGCGGTAGAGGCAGACGGGCGAGACCGCGGGATCCGGTTCCCGCTCCACGAAGCAGCGGGCCGCGACCCGCCGCCAGGTGCGCTCGTGGGTGCGCCGGCTCGGGCCGCCCCACGGGCCGCCGTCGAAGAACGGTGAGCTGAAGCTGAACGGCACGAGGTACGGGCTGTAGTGCGTCAGCTTCCGCGTCAGGTCGACGACGCCGGCGTCGTCCAGGCCGGGGAAGGAGAGGTTCACGTCGGGCCCGAAGCTCACGTTGGAGACGTTCGCGTGCCCGTACTCATGGTGCTCGGCGCGCATGGCGCGCTCCCAGTCGTTGAGCGGCGGCTCGATCCGGTACTCCGTGAGCGTGGGGTGGAAGCCGACGATCCCGAGGCCGAGACCGAGCGGCGCCAGGCGTTCCTCGAGCAGACCCTGCAGGCGCAGGAGCTGGTCGGCGGTGCCGGCGAGGTCCGTGCCGATCGGCGTGCGGATTTCCACGCCCTTGACCCGCAGATCCAGGAACGTGCCGTCCGGGCCGAACCGCTCGTCGCCCTCGAGGTACCAGTAGCCGGACTTGATGCCCAGGTCACCCCGCGTGAGCGAGGCGTCGTCCGCACCCTCGCCGCCGGCCAGGGCGGCGTCGAGCGCGCGGAAGTCGAGGCTCGTGAAGTCGCGAAGTCTTTGCGAAGAGTCGACCAGGACATACTCGAACTCGAGCCCGCATTTGTACAGCACGGACCCACCTTAGATGGCCGATGACCGCTTTGTGCCTGGTCGCGAGGGTGAGAGTTGTTCGCGGCCCGCGAAGCGAAGGCCGTGCCCGGACGTCGCGAAACTGTGCCCACTGGGACATCGACGGTGCGCTGGGCGACAAGCCACGACCGGCGCGCCCGCGAAGACTGGCGGGAGAGGCCGCCACAGGCAGGCGGCCTCCGACGACTGCACGAGGGAGACGAAGATGTCCGGATCCGTCCAAGCGCTCGACGAGGGCGCGTTGCTCGACCGCGTCCAGGCACGTGCGGGGGAGGGCCGCGAGATTCTCGACGCCGCCACGCGCGAGGTGATCGGCCGTGTACCCGTTCAGACGGTCGCGGACCTCGACCGCGCGGTGGCCCGCGCGTCGGCCGCGCAGCCCGGGTGGGCGGCGTGCGGGCACGGGCGCCGCTCCGAGCTCCTGCTCGCGGCCGCCGAGGCGATCGAGGCGAACGCGGAACCGCTCGCGCATCTCCTCTCGCGCGAGCAGGGCAAGCCGCTCAACGGGCCGAACGCCCGGTTCGAGCTCGGCGCGTGCGCCGCGTGGCTGCGCGCCACGGCGAACACCGTCCTGGACCCGGAGGTTCTGGTCGACGACGAGACCGGGTACGCGGAACTGAGCTACCAGCCGGTCGGCGTCGTCGGGGCGATCGGGCCCTGGAACTGGCCGCTGATGATCGGCATCTGGCAGATCGCGCCGTCCCTGCGGATGGGGAACACGGTGGTGGTGAAGCCGAGCGAGCACACGCCGCTGAGCGTGCTCGCGATGGTCTCGGTGCTTGGCGACGTGCTGCCCGACGACGTCCTGGTGGCCGTCTCCGGCGGGCGCGAGATCGGGGCCCGGCTGGCCGCGCACCCGGCGATCGACAAGGTGATGTTCACCGGGTCGACGGCGACCGGACGCAAGGTCGTGGAGGCGTCCGCGGGCAACCTCGCCCGCCTCACGCTCGAGCTGGGCGGCAACGACGCGGGAATCGTCCTGCCCGATGCCGACCCGAAGGCGATCGCGGAGGACCTGTTCTGGGGCGCGTTCATCAACACCGGCCAGACCTGCGCGGCGCTGAAGCGCCTGTACGTCCACGACGCGATCTACGAGGACGTGGTCACCGAGCTCGCCGTCGTCGCCGCGCAGACCCCGATGGGGCGTGGCCTGGACGAGAACAACGTGCTGGGCCCGCTGCAGAACCCGCAGCAGCTCGCCGTCGTGAGCCGCCTGGTGGAGGACGCGCGGGCCCGGGGCGGGCGCATCGTCACCGGCGGCGCGCCCGCACCGGAGCTGGGCGAGCTGTTCTACCCGGTCACGATCGTCGCGGACCTCGACGACGGGGCGCCGCTCGTCGACGAGGAGCAGTTCGGCCCGGCGCTGCCCGTCATCCGGTACCACGACGTCGACGACGCCGTCGCGAGCGCGAACCGGCTCGACGTCGGGCTCGGCGCCTCCGTCTGGTCGAGCGACCGCGACCAGGCGCGCGAGATCGCCGGCCGCCTCCAGGCGGGGACCGTATGGATCAACTCCCACGGCGGCCTGCACCCGATGGCACCGTTCGGCGGGGTCAAGAGCTCCGGGTACGGGCTCGAGTTCGGCGTCGAGGGACTCAAGTCCGTCGCCGCCCCGCGGGTCATCCACGGCTGAAACGGTTAAGCCGTCGCCCGGGTCTTGACTCCGCGTCGCGCCGCGGAGCAAGATCCGGCGGGCAGGTCGACGATGCCCGCCAACTGCCAGGAGCCGGTATGAGAATGCTGCCAGCGGCGCGAGACGACAGTGCTACCACGAGCCGGCGAACCAGGGCGCGATCCGCACGGAGGTGGCATGCCGCCGCCGCGGCTCTGGCCACCGTCGCCGCCACCGTCACCGCGATCCCGCTCGCCGGCGAGGCCCAGGCCGCCACCATCGACACGGCCGCCTCCTACGTGCTCGTCTCCCGGCACAGCGGCAAGGTGATCGACGTCAGCGGCGCGTCCTCGGCGGACGGTGCCTCCGTCATTCAATGGACCCGCACCGACGGCGACAACCAGCAATGGCAGTTCGTCGCCGCCGGCGACGGCTACTACCAGCTCCGTGCCCGCCACAGCGGCAAGGTCGTCGACGTCGGTTCCACCGCCGACGGCGCCGACGTGGTCCAGCGGACCGGCACCGGCGCCACCAGCCAGCAGTTCCGCGTCGTCGACACCGACAGCGGGTACGTCAAGCTCCTCAACCGCGCGAGCGGCAAGGCCCTGGACCTGTGGGCCTGGTCCACCGCCGACGGCGCCCGCATCTCCCAGTACACCGACACCGGCGGCGCCAATCAGCAGTGGCGACTGGTCAAGGTGGACGAGGGTCCCGGCGGCGTACTGTCCCGGGTGCACACCGCCGGCCGTGTCAGGGCCGATGGCGACGGCGTCCGGTACAGCTGGCCGGGCGTCTACTTCGAGGGCAGGTTCCGGGGCACCGGGGTGGGG
Organism: Myceligenerans pegani; assembly: GCF_014892515.1. Lineage (GTDB taxonomy): Bacteria > Actinomycetota > Actinomycetes > Actinomycetales > Cellulomonadaceae > Myceligenerans > Myceligenerans pegani. The sequence goes on along the minus strand of NZ_JADBGR010000068.1, from coordinate 159,607 downwards.
ATCGTGCTGAACGACTCGGCCGCCGACTACGACGTCCAGATCGACGGCGCCACCGTCGCCACCTTCGTGGCGCCCGGCGAGACCACCCGGTGGGTCGAGGGCCTGAGCGACGCCGAGCACACCGTGCGTCTCGTGAAGCGGAACGAGAGTCCGTGGGCCGCCAGTGAGTTCGGCGGGTTCGTCGCCGCCCCGGGCGGCGAGGTCCTCACCCGGCCGGCTGCCCGCACCCGGCAGATCGAGTTCATCGGCGACTCCCTGACCGTGGGCTACGGCAACACGTCCGCCGGCCGGGAGTGCACCGGCGATCAGGTGAACCGCACCACGAACACCGACCTCAGCTACGGCGCGCTGACCGCTCGACGGCTGGAGGCCGACTACCAGGTCAACGCGTTCTCCGGCAAGGGGATGGTGCGCAACTACGACGGCGGCGACCCGGGCAACCACTACCGCACCTACTACGACCGGGCCCTGCTGCACGACCCCGGCGACGTCTGGAACCCGGGTACCTGGCGGCCCCAGCTCGTCGTGGTCTACCTCGGCACCAACGACTTCTCGACCGACCTGAACCCCGGCGAGCAGTGGACGACGCCGGAGGAGCTCGCCGCCGACTACCGCGGCGCCTACGGTGACTTCCTGCGGAAGCTGCGCACCCGCTACGGCACCGACACGACGATCGTGGCCGTCGGCGCCGGCTCGTTCGCGAACGACGTGCAGCAGGTGGTGCGGGAGCGCGCCGACGCGGGCGACAGCCGGGTCCGGTACTGGTTCCTCGACAGCACCGGCCTGGACCTCCTCGGCTGCCACTGGCACTACTCCACCGCCGACCACGAGCTCATCGCCGACCGGTTCAGGACGTACGTCGACGGTCTGGCGCTGGACTGGTAGCCGCGGGCGGGCGGGCGTGGCCGGACGACCGACCACACCCGCCCGGCCGGTCACACGGGGGTGGTGGGTGTCGCGGGCGTACCGGTGTGCGCGTTGAACCGCTCGAGATCCTCGTCCAGGCCCTGGTAGACCTCCGGGCGGTTCCCGCGTAGGTAGGCGCCGTACCCGAGCCCGCCGACGAGGGCCAGCACGAGCAGCAGCGGCATGAGCCGGATGGCCAGGGCGTCCGAGCCCGCGACGATGTCGAAGTTCGCCACGGCCATGACGACGATCGTGAGCAGCCCGAGGAATCCGATACCCGGCGCCAGGAGCGTGCTCCACGTCCTCCGGTCCCGGGCACGCCGGAAGTGCACGACGATCGACAGCGCGGCCAGCCCCTGCAGCACGAGCACGCTGAGCGTGCCGAATCCCAGCATGGCGGGCACGAGCGTCCCGATGGGGTCGGCGCCGGCCACCAGGAACAACCCGGCGACGACCGCGGCGAAACCGGCCTGCACGAGACCGGCGGCCTGCGGTGCGCCGCCGGGCCGGGTGCGGGCGAGCGCGCGGGGCAGCACCCGGGCGCGGCCGAGAGAGTAGAGGTAGCGGGTCGCCGAGTTGTGGAACGCGAGCATCGCCGCGAAGAGGCTCACCAGGAGGAGCACCATCATGACGGTCGTGAGCGGCCCGCCGAGGTAGGTCTGGGCGAGCGTGAAGATCAGGTCACCGGACTCCAGGTGATCGAGCGCGGTCTGCTGCGCCTGCGCGACGCCGGTCGCGCTCACCACCGCCCATGCCGTGACGCCCAGGATGAGGCCGATGGCCGTGATCGCGGTGTAGGTGGCGCGGGGCACCGTGCGCAGCGGGTCGCGCGCCTCCTCGCTGAACAGGGCGGTGGCCTCGAACCCGAGGAACCCGGTGGCGGCGAGCAGCAGGCCGATCGGGAGCGACCCGGACAGCACCGACTCCGGGCTGAACGCGCCGGCGTCGTAGCCGGTCTGCACGAGCACCGAGATGTCGAACACCACGAGGATCAGCACCTCGAGTACCAGCGCGACGCCGAGCACCCTCGAGCTGAAGTCGATCCCGGTGCGCGCCAGGACGAAGCAGGCCACGATCGACGCCAGCCCCCAGACGTACCAGTGCAGGTCGAACCCGGTGAGGTCGGCGATGATCACCTGCATGAAGAACCCGCTGGTGCCGATGGTGCCGACGACGAAGAAGTTGTAGCCGAGCGTCGCGATGAACCCGGCGACGAGGCCGCCGGTGCGGCCGAGCCCCTTGACCACGAACGCGTAGAAGCCGCCGGCGTTGACGAGCTGTTTCGACATCTGGGCGTAGCCCACCGCGAAGAGCAGCAGGATCGCCGCGACGAGGAGGAACGACATCGGCGTCCCCCCTCCGTTGCCGAGCGCGATCGCGAGCGAGGCCACGACGACGACGCCGGTCAGCGGCGCGACGGCGGCGAGCACCAGGAACACGATGCCGGCCACGCCGAGGGCGTCGCGTCGGAGGGCGGTGGACTCTGTGGGGGGCTGAGCGGTGGTGCTCACGTCGGCTCCTTTGCCTTGGGTGGTTGCCGCTGGGGGGAGGTCTGTCTCGGATTCTGCGCGGCACACGCGCGACCGGGCTTGCCGGACAGCGCACAGCGCTGTTGCGCCCGCGCAGACCACGGCCGCGGGTGCTGCCCCGCCGTCCGGTCGGCCCGCAGGATGGGCTTCGACCGAAGGCGAGAGGAGACGATCGATGGAGCTCGGGCTCGAAGGACACGTCGTGCTGGTAACGGGCGCGGCCGGCGGAATCGGCCGCGCGACCGCCGCGAGACTCGCCGCCGAGGGCTGCCGTCTTGTGCTCCTGGACCGGAACCCGCCCGACGTCGGCGATCTGGACCCGGACCGGGCGCTCGCCGCGTCGGTGGACGTGACCGACGAGGCCGCCCTCACCCGGACGGTCGAGGAGGCCGGGCACCGGTTCGGCGGACTGGACGTCGTCGTCGGCTGCGCCGGGATCTCTGGACCTGTCGGAACCGTCCTCGACGAGGTGACGCCCCGGCAGTGGCACGAGGTGATGGACGTCAACGTGACCGGGAGCTTCCTGCTGCTGCGCGCTGCGGCGCCCCTGCTCCGCCGGTCCCCGGCGCCGTCGGTCGTGCTCGTCGCCAGCGACTCGGCCCTGGTCGCGGCACCGGGCATGGCTCCCTACTGCGCGTCCAAGGCCGCGGTGCTGCAGCTGGTGCGGGCCGCCTCCGTGGACCTGGCGCCGATCCGGGTGGTGGCGGTGTGCCCGTCGATCGTCGACACCCCGATGAGCAGGGCCGACCTGGGGATCGACCCCGGCGTCGCGGGCGGGTTCGACGACCTGCCCTACCCGGTGCAGACCACCGGCGAGGTGGCGGCGAGCATCGCGTTCCTCTGCTCGCCCTGGGCCAGGGCGGTGAGCGGCACCGCGCTCGTGAGCGATTTCGGGTACGGCGCGAGGTCGGGTTTCCCGGCCTGAGCAAAGGGAGGACGAGATGGGATTCGCAGGAGCGGACGTGGCCGGAAAGGTCGTCGTGGTCACCGGCGGCGGGACGGGGATCGGCGCTGCGGTGGCCGAGCGGTTCGCCGCGGAGGGCGCGTACGTCGCCGTGCTCGGCCGCCGGCGGGAGCCGCTGGAGCAGGTCGCCGAGGCGGTGGGAGCCTTGCCGGTCGTGGCCGACGCCGCCGACACGGCGTCGGCGCGGGCCGCCGTCGGAACCGTGCAGGAGCACTTCGGCCGGATCGACGTCCTCGTCGCGAACGCCGGCGGGCACGGGTTCGCCTCCGTCCTGGACACCGACGACGCGGCCTGGGAAGCCGCGCTCCGCGCCAACCTCACGACCGCATTCACCACGGCCCGGGAATGCCTGCCGGCGCTCGTCGAGGCGCGGGGGACGATCGTGATCGTCTCGTCGCTCGCCGGCCTGTTCGCGGGCCCGGGCGTCGCCGGGTACACGGTCGGCAAGCACGCACTCATCGGGCTCACCCGCACGCTGGCCCGCGACTACGGGGCACAGGGCGTGCGGGTCAACGCCGTCTGCCCCGGCTGGGTGCGCACCCCGATGGCCGACGCCGAGATGGACGAGCTCGCGGAGCAGGCAGGTCTCTCCTCGCGGGCCGAGGGGTACGCGACCGTGACGCGCGACGTGCCGCTCGGGCGGGCGGCCGAGCCCGCGGAGATCGCCTCGGCGGTCCGGTTCCTGGGATCCGGCGAGTCGTCGTACATCACCGGCGCCGTGCTCGTCGTCGACGGCGGAGCCCACGTCGTCGACGTGCCCACCATCGCGTTCCAGCATGCCGCCGATGGGCGGTTTCCTACGTCACCAGGGAGATGACCGATGACCGAACGACGAGAACACGTCCGCCGCCGACAGTTCCTCCAGGGAGCGGCTGCCGGTGTCGCACTGGGACTGCTCGGCACGGACGGCGCCGCCGTTGCCGCCGGGCGTGGATACGGGCACGGGCGGCGGAAGGCCGACCTGCTCCTGCACAACGGGAGCATCCTGACGCCGGGCGGGGCGCCCGGGCCTCCGGCGGAGGCCATCGCCGTGCGGGGCGGCGTCGTCCAGGCGGTGGGGCGCGCGCGTGACCTGCGCCGGTTCACCGGCCCGCGCACGGAGGTGGTCGACCTCGCCGGCCGCACCGTGATCCCCGGCATCAACGACGCCCACCTGCACGCGATGGGTTTCGGGACGAGCCGGCCGCCGCTCACCCTCGACCTCAGCAGGGATGCCGTCGACTCGATCGCCGCCATCCGCGACGTCGTCGCCGAGGCGGTCGCCGCGAAGGAACCCGGCGGGTGGATCCGCGGGAGCGGGTGGGACCAGGGCTACCTCGCCGAGGGGCGGTACCCGACCCGTCACGACATCGACGAGGTCTCGCCGGAAAACCCGGTGCATCTCGCGGAGTGGTCGTACCACGCCGTCTGGGTGAACTCGAAGGCACTCGAGCTGGCGGGGATCACCCGGGACACCGAGGCGCCGCTCGGCGGAGAGATCGTCAAGGACGGGTCGGGCGAGCCGACCGGTCTGCTGCTGGAGGGCGCGGCACAACTCGTCGCGAGGGTGCTGCCCGACTTCACGGAGGAGGAGAAGCGCCAGGGGCTGCGGCTGTCGGCCGACCTGATGCACCGGTACGGGATCACCTCCTGCACGGAGCCCGGCATCGACCTGGACTCGGTCGCCCTCTACCACGACCTGCTCTGCTCGGGCGAGATCCGTCAGCGGTTCACCATCATGCTCGCGGCCTCCGGTGCCGGGGACCTCCGGGAGACCCTGGCGCGAGCGCGCCGGCTCCGGACCGACCCGGCCTGGCTGAACGTGAGCCAGGTGAAGATCTTCGGCGACGGCGTGCCGACCCAGGCGCGCACCGCCTGGGTCTCCGAGCCCTACGTGGGCGGCGGCACCGGCGGCATGACCCTTCCCGGCGACTCGGAGGAGGAGCAGCTCGCACTCCTCCGCGAGTGGGTGCACACCGCGCACGCGATGGGCTTCCAGGTGGGCACCCACGCGACGGGCGACCTGATGATCAAGGCCGCCCTCGACGCCTATCAGGCGGCCGCCGCCGAGCACGGCGACCGCGGGCTCCGGCACTACGTGATCCACGGGGACCTCCCCGACCTGACCGACCTGCGCCGCATGGCGGCGTCGGGCTTCGGGCTGAGCTTCAACCCGCAGATCAAGCGTTCGCTGTCCCACCAGCTCGTCGACATCATCGGGAAGGAACGTGCCGACTACCAGTGGCCGTACCGCACCGCGCTCGACACGGGGGTGCACGTCGGCAGTTCGTCCGACGCCCCGGTGGTCGGGTTCCCGGACTTCCGCGAGGGGCTCACCGCGATGCTGACGCGGCAGAGCCTGGTGACGGGCGAGGTCTTCGGCGAGGAGGAGCGCATCGGCCTGGACGAGGCGCTCGCCACGTACACGACGGCGGGCGCCTGGCAGGACCACGCGGAGCGCTGGAAGGGGAAGCTCACCCCGGGCATGGCGGCAGATCTCGTGGTCCTCGACGGCGACCTCGTGGAGACGGCGCGGACGGCGCCGGAGGAGATCGTCGACCTGCCGATCGGCATGACGTTCGTCGGCGGCGAGCTCGTGCACGACGCGATCTCGGGGACCTCCGCGTCACCGGCCGCGACGATGTCCTCCGCGGCGGCCGCCGCCGGCCTGGCCGGGTACATGGCGCACGGCTGCTGTCACGAATGAGGGCCGGTCGCGAATGACCGACGGGGAGGCCCCGGCCGGGGGAGCGGCCGGAACCTCCCCGCGGTTCAGCGCACGCCCGTGGTGTCGAGGACCTCGGCTCGTGCGCCGACCGGGAAGTTCACGGTCGACGTGGTGTCGAAACCGGTGTTGCCGAAGATCTTGCCGTCGGTCCGCATCGCCGACAGGTCGATGAGGAGCAGCCCGAGCGTCGGCACGATCTTCTCCCGCCAGACGAACAGCGTGAGCCCGTCGCGGATACGGATGTGGTGGCACCGGTCGGTGTCCGCGAGCCCTTGCTCCACGCCGGTCAGGCAGTGCCACGTGTAGCGGTCGGGTGTGAGGTAGATGTGCTCGTACCGCTCGTGCGGCGAGTACGTGTACCGGTTGCGGAATCCGACCAGCTCCGTGGTCGGGGCGTGCACGGGCGCCGTCGAGCCGGCGACGCGGCCGTGCCGGATCCGGGCGGTGACGCCGGTGGGGTCGTCCCCGCGCTGGACCCGCGTCCACGCGGACTCCGCGCGGACCGCGTCCGGGGGGAGCTCACCCTCCACGAGGGTCACCAGTCCGGCCTCGGTGTCGAGCACGAACGTCGTCGAGACCCCGCCGGCGACCCCGTCGATCAGGTAGACGCCGTCGCGGACGGACGTCACCCGGACGGGGACGTCCGAGTGCCCGCCCCACCGGGCGACACCCCCGTCGATCGTGAGCGTCAGGCGCTCTCCGAGATCGAGCTCGAACGGCAGGTCGTCGAGGTCGGCGACCGGTTCGAGGAGGTTCGCGTCGGGCGCGAACCCGTCACCCAGGGCGCCGACGGGGATGAATGATTCGGTCATGGAGGTCTCACCTTGTTGTCGCGGGGATGGGTCAGGTCAGTGGCCGCAGCGGCAGGCTTCCCCGCCGCCGCAGCATCCTGTCGCGGGCGAGCCGTGACCGGCCGCGCCGTCGGGCAGGTCCAGCGCCGGGTTGCGGTCCAGGAAGCCGTACGGCTTGAGGGTGAAGCCCGAGTGGTCGACGGGCATGACCGGCCAGTCCTCGGGCCGTGGGACGTGGGTGGGCCCGAAGACGTGCCAGAGCACGAGATCGGTCCCGTCGAGGTCGCGGTCCGCGCTCGTCCAGGCGGGCAGACCGGCGCCACCGGCGTGCGCGTTCGGGTACGGGCCCGCCGGGAACCGTTCGTCGGCGTCGAACGCCGTCGCCCACAGATGCCGGGTCGCGAACGTGGCCCGGGCGTGCACGGTCGAGTCCGGCTGCGCCATGAGCACCGGCGCGCCCTGCGGCAGCAGGTGGTACGCCGTCGGCCGGCCCACGTGGTTGCGGCGGTGCGCGCTGGCGACCTCCCACACCCGCCCGGACGCCGGGTCGGCGAGGCGCGCCGCGTCCGACTCGCGGGCGAGCTTCCGGCGGTGCCAGGTGAACGCGTTGCCGTACGGGTTGTCCTCGCCGGTGGGAATCCCGGCGAGGTCCACCTCGTGCAGGGTGTTGTCCGCGCCGTCGACCGCCATGTCGAGCCGCGCGCAGAACAGGTGCTGGTGGACGGGCGCGAACACGCCCGGTGCGATCTCCGGGGCGTGCGGGTTCGCAGTGCCCGGCACGCCCGCACCCGCGAACACGATGCCGGTCGCCTTGGCCTCGACCTGGATCGTGCCGTCGAGGTAGAAGTACCAGAAGAACCCGTAGTCGTAGTTGCCGATGGTGGCGAAGTAGCTGATCACGAGACGCCGGCTGCGGCGGACCTCCGCGTTCCCCGCGAGATCGGTGTGCTTCCAGAGAATGCCGTGGTCCTCCTCGTGCAGGCACACGGCCTGCGGGATCCGCACCGGGTTGCCGTGGTCGTCGGCGACGAAGGCGTCGAAGTAGTGGATGACGCCGAGGCAGTCGCAGCCGAGGGCGAGCGAGTTGGCGTTCTTGCCGAGCAGGTACTCGCCCGCGTCGAAGTAGCTGATCCAGAAGCGCGTGCCGGACGTGTCGCCGTAGGGCACGACCATCTCGGGGACGCTGCCGCGGTACAGCACGGACCGCTCCTCGGCGTCGTCACCGGCGCCGTCACGGAACGTCACGGTGTTGAGCACGAGCCCCTCGCGGGCGTTGAAGCCGACGCGGAAGCGCCAGTTCTCCCAGGTCACCTCGGACCCGTCGACCGAGAAGCTCGGTCCCTCCGGCTGCGTGATCTCCAGGGGCCGGAGCGTCTCGCGCGCGGGCCCGTGCGCCCCGAGCGAGTAGTCGCCCGACGCCATCGGTACGGGCACGTCGCCGTCGTCCTCGACCCGGATCACCGTGCCCGCGGTCAGGTCGACGTGCACGACGAGGCCCTCGACGGGGTGGGCCCACGGGCTGTCGTCCGGATGGGTGCGCAGGAAGGTCAGGGACCGGATCACGCGGCGTCCCACCTCGTCCTCCCGGCCGAAGAAGCCGGGCGCGAGCGGAGCGCAGAACGCGTCCTCGACGTACTCCTCGAGGCCGCGCCGGCGCATCGCCGCCCGCCACCCGGGCGCGGCCTTCGCGATCTCGGCGGCGGCGTCGTACTCCTCGAACAGGTACTGCGGCTGGCCGTAGGGCGGGCGGTCGTTCACGAGCACCCGGTGTTCCTCGACCCGCCGGTGCGTCACCGACACGATCGCCTCGCTCGCCCGGCCGGTACCGCGGTCCAGGAGCGTCACCGTCACCCGGCGGTCGAGGGCCGCGCCGGGACGCCACGTGGCGACGGTCTCCTTCGAGGGCTCGACCGGAAGCAGCTGCGCCACCCGCACCTCCCCGCCGAGCAGGCCCTCGGCGACGAGTACCGAGCGGGCCGTGGCGATCTCGTCGCCGGTCAGGGGATCGAGCGGATGGGCGGCGCGCGAAGGCGTCGTCACTCGGGCGCCGTGCGTGTGCGTGGTGTCCGGGAGGTGCGTCATCGGGGTCCTCGGTCGAGCGGGTGGTCGGCCCAGTATCGGACGCGGTGTCCCACCGGTCATGACCGTGGGTGCTCGGGTGTTGACGCAGGGTGAACGGGGTCAGTGCGCCGCCCGGTACTCCCGCGGGGGCACGCCGAGCTCCGCCTTGAAGGCCCGGCTGAAGTGCGCGGCGTCGACGAAACCCCAGCGCGCCGCGATCGCCGAGACCGGGACGTCGGAGAGCCGGGGGGAGAGGAGGTCCCGCCGACAGCGTTCGAGGCGGCGCTGCCGGATCCATCCGGCCACGGTCGAGCCCGTGCCGTGGAACAGCGCGTGCAGGTGCCGGGTCGAGATGAAGTGGGCCGCGGCGATCGTCGCCGGGGTGAGGTCGGTGGATCCGAGATGTTGCTCGATGTACGACCGGATCCGCTCGAGCAGCTCCTCGTGGGGGTCGCGATGCGGCGAGTGCCCGAGCTCGGCGGCGAACAGCGTCGAGACCAGGTCCAGCGTGCTGTGGATCAGCCGGGGTCCCGGGGCTCGCTCGAGCTGTTCGAGGTGATCGCACAGGTGGGTGAGGAACGGGGTCACGATCGGTGCCACACCGGTGTCTCCGCCCAGCCGGACCGCGGTGAGCTGCCCGACCGTGCTCGCGGGCAGCTCGATGCGGTTCTGGGGGAACATCACCACGAGAGAGCGGAACTCGCGGTCGAACTCGAGCGTGTAGGGCCGCCGCGTGTCGTACACGGCCAGGTCGCCCGGCCGCAGGACGGTCTCGCGCCCGTCCTGTACCAGCAGGCCGCTGCCCGCCAGCATGAGGCTCACCTTGAAGGAGGGGAGGCCGTCCTGTGCCGCCTGTCGAGGCGTCCGCTCCACGACGTGCCTGCCGCCGTGCAGATCGTTGACGTGCACGCCGTCGACCGTCACCGTGCGCACGACCCCGCGGAAGGAGTCCGGCGTGCTGCTCGACAGGTCGAGCGGGAGGAACACTCCCGCCACCACTGCCTGGTACGCCTGGAAGGTCGGTGTGACGTGGGTCGCGAGCCTGCCCGTCATCGGCTTCTCCTGACTTCCGTGCGGAGTGACGTCGTCGTCGGCGCCGTGCGCTGAAGGGTAGTCCTACCGCTGGAGCCGTTCAACGTTCCCGGCTGCCCATGCTCGGCGTCCTCGCCGATCCGATCGTATACCATTTGAGATACTAGCGGCCGGCAGGCGGGCGGAGCGTCAGAGATCCTCCGCCGCCCGCAGGTCGTCCGCGATCTCCTGGTAGATCTCGGCGTACCCGCGGTACGAGTACGGTGCGGCCGATCCGAGTGTTCGGGACGGACGCCTACCCCGCCGGTCCTCACCCCGCGAGGGAGCGGACCGTGTCGATCGTGTCGGCCTCGGATGCGCGCTTGTCGTCGCGGTAGCGCAGGACGCGGGCGAAGCGGAGGGCCAGGCCGCCGGGGTAGCGGGTGGAGCGCTGGAGGCCGTCGAAGGCGATCTCCACGACCTGTTCCGGGCGGACGTGCACCACGTGGCCCTCGCGGGAGGTCTCGAGGGCCAGGAAGCGCTCGGTCTGCCACTCGAGCATCCGATCGGTCATTCCCTTGAAGGTCTTGCCCAGCATCACGAAGCCGTCGGTGCCGTCCGGGTTGGGCCGGCGGGCGCCCAGGTGGATGTTGGAGAGCTTGCCCTGGCGGCGGCCGGAGCCCCATTCGACGGCGAGGACCACCAGGTCGAGGGTCTTGCGCGGCTTCACCTTGATCCAGCCCGCGCCGCGGCGGCCCGCCGCGTAGAGGGAGTCGAGCGACTTCACGACGACGCCCTCCTGGCCCTCGCGAACCGCCTGCTCGAAGAACTCGGTGAAGAGGGCGGTGGTGTCGTGGGTGGTGGCGTCGGCGCTGCCCTCGTCCGCACCGGGGCCGACGACGGCGGTCGTCGTGGTCCCCGAGGCGGCGTCGGCGGCGTCAGGCTCGGGCCCGGTACCAGGCTCCATCAGGCGGCGGACCGCGTGCCGGCCGCCGATGCGGTCGAGGACGGCGAGCCGGTCGCGCAGCGGTGTGTCGATCAGATCGTGGCCGCCCGCGTGCAGGACGTCGAAGAAGAACGGGGTGAGCGTCACGGACTCCAGTTCGGGCGCGGGCTCCGCTCCCGGGCCGTCGGTTGTCACGCCGGCGGCCCCGTCGTCAGCGCCACCTCTCGCCTCGTGCGTCGCCGACCGCGACGCCGTCTCCTGGAACGGTCGCGGCGCGCCGTCGGGCCCGAGCACGATCGCCTCGCCGTCCAGCACCAGGCGCGCCTCCGGGAGGTCGCGCACCGCGGCGACGATCTCCGGGACGCGGCGGGTGATGTCGTCCAGGGAGCGCGTGAAGACGCGGACGTCGTCGTCGGCCCTGTGCACCTGGATGCGGATGCCGTCGAGCTTGACGTCGACGCAGGCCCCGCCGGTTCCGGGAGCGCCGCCCGAGGGCAGCTTGTCGAGCGCGGCGGCGACGTCGGGAGCCGACTGCGCGAGCATGGGCCGCACGGGGCGGCCCACCTCCAGGGAGAAGCCGGCGAGGGCCGCGAGCGGGTCGGGGGAGAGGAGCGCGGCGCTCGCGACCGGCCCGGTGGCGCCGCGCAGCATGACGGCGCGGCGGACGGCGTCCGCGGGGAGGTCGGCCGCCTCGGCGACGGCGTCCACGACCACCGAGTCGAGCGCGCCCTGGCGGAGCTCCCCGATGATCAGGGCGCGGAGGAAGACCTGCTCGCGGCGGGTGGCCGCGGCGAACAGGGCCGACGTCGCGGCGGCGCGGGCGGCCTCGGATCCCGCCCCCGCGAGCCGGGAGAGGGCCGCGAGGGCGGCGTCGACGTCGTGCAGCGTGAGGGTGGGGGACGCGGCGGGCGGCGGGAGGTCGCGCAGGGTGGCCCAGCCCAGGCCGGTGCGGCGCTGGCGCAGCTCGCCGGACAGGTAGGCGACGGCGATCTCCAGCTCGTCGGCGCCGGTGGCGTCGGGGCCGGTGTCGGCACTGGGACTCGCTGCCTCGGCGGCGCCCCGGCGCAGGCACTCGGCGATCGCCGCACGCTTGGCGAGACGCGAGCGCGTGGCGGTGACGGCTTCGGACGTGTCGACGACCTCGGCGAGCAGCATGCGTCCATGATCCCGCCGCTCGCGCCGGACCGCTGCCCCGTGGCGGGATGGCAGGGCTCAGAGGGCGCCCGGGCGTGCCGCCGCGCGCCGCCTCCCCGCCGTCAGCCGCTTGCCGAGCAGGCCGTGGCGCGGCGCGAACAGGTAGACGACGGCGAACGCCGCCCCCTGGACGATCACCACGAGCCCGCCCGACGCCGCGTCGAGCCAGTAGCTGAGGTAGATCCCCAGCACCGAGCAGAGGGCCGACATCACCGGCGCGATGACGAGCATCCGCCCGAACCGGTCCGTGAGCAGGTACGCGGTGGCGCCGGGAATGATCAGCATCGCCACGACCAGGATCACGCCGACCACCTGGAGGGCAACCACGGCGGTCAGTGCGAGGAGCCCCAGCAGCAGTGCCCCGAGGAACCGCGGCGAGAGCCCGATGGCGTGGGCGTGCATGGGGTCGAACGCGTACAGGGTCAGGTCGCGGCGCTTGACGACCAGCACCGCGAAGGCGATGGCGGCCAGGACGGCGATCTGGACCAGGTCCGCCTCGGAGACGCCCAGGATGTTGCCGAAGATGATGTGGTTCAGGTCGGTCTGGCTCGGCGTCACGGAGATCAGCACGAGGCCGAGCGCGAACAGGGTGGTGAACACGATCCCGATCGCGGCGTCCTCCTTGACGCGGCTCGTGCCACGGATCGCGCCGATGAGGGCGACGGCGAGGAACCCGAACACGAGCGCCCCGACCGCGAACGGGGCGCCGAGGACGTAGGCGAGGACGACGCCGGGCAGGACGGCGTGGGAGACGGCGTCGCCCATCAGCGACCAGCCCACCAGCACGAGCCAGCAGGACAGCAGCGCGCAGACGACGGCGGCGATGACCGTCGTCACGATCGCGCGGACCATGAAGTCGTACTGCAGGGGCTCCAGGAGCAGGTCGAGGGGGCTCATGCCACCCCCTCCTCGAGGCCGAACGTGCGGGCCAGGTTCTCCGGGCGCAGCGCCTCGGGCACCTCGCCGTGGAACAGGACGCGGCGCAGCAGCAGCGCGGCCTCGTCGGCCAGCCGGGGGAGGGCGTGCAGGTCGTGGGTGGAGACCAGGACGGTCCGGCCGTCGTCGGCCAGTTCCCGCAGCAGCCGGACGATGGTCGCCTCGGACCGCTTGTCGACGCCGGCGAACGGCTCGTCCAGCAGGAGCACGCGGGCGTCCTGGGCGATGCCGCGGGCGACGAACGCGCGCTTGCGCTGCCCGCCGGAGAGCCGGCCGATCTGCCGGTCGGCGTAGCCGGTCAGCTCCACGCGTTCCAGGGCGTCGGCGACGGCGGCATGGTCGGCGGGGCGGGCCCGGCGGGTGAGGCCGAGGCGCCCGTAGCGCCCCATCATCACGACGTCGCGCACCGAGACGGGGAAGGCCCAGTCGACCTCCTCGCTCTGCGGCACGTAGCCGACCAGCCCGCGCCGCCGCGCCGCCGCGGGCTCGCCGCCGTCGACGAGGACGCGCCCCTGCTCGGGGCGGACGATGCCCATGATCGTCTTGAAGAGGGTCGACTTGCCGGACCCGTTCATCCCGATCAGCCCGGTCACGCGCCCGGGGCGCACGCTCAGGGACACCCCGTCCAGGGCGAGCACCTCGCCGTAGCGGACGACGACGTCGTCCACCTCGATGGTGCCGGTCACGCGTCGCCTCCGCCCAGCGCGTCGAGGAGGGTCGTGGTGTCGTAGCGGATCAGGTCGAGGTAGGTCGGCACCGGACCGTCGGCCTCGGAGAGGGAGTCGACGTAGAGCGTCCCGCCGAAGGCGGCGCCGGTCGCCTCGACCACCTGCTGCATCGGCTTGTCCGACACGGTCGACTCGCAGAACACGGCCGGGACGTCGTCGGCCTCGACGAACTCGATCATGTCGGCGATCTGCTGCGGGGTGGCCTGCTGCTCGGCGTTCACCGGCCAGATGTACCGCTCGGTCAGGCCGGCGTCGCGGGCCAGGTAGGAGAACGCGCCCTCGCAGGTCGCCAGGGCACGCTGGTTCTCGGGCAGGGCCGACAGCCCGTCGACGAGCTCGTCCTGCACCTCCTGCAGCTCGGCCTGGTACGCCGCGCCCTGGGCCTCGAAGTCGGCCGCGTGCTCCGGGTCGAGCTCGCTGAACGCGTCGACCATGTTGTCGACGTAGATCTGCACGTTCAGCGGGCTCATCCACGCGTGCGGGTTCGGCTTGCCCGCGTAGGCGTCGGCCGCGATGTCGATGGGTTCGACGCCGTCGGACACGACCACGTGCGGCACGTCGACCGTCTCCACGAACTGGCCGAACCACGCCTCCAGGTTCAGCCCGTTGTCGAGGATCAGGTCGGCCTCGGACGCCTTCGCGATGTCGCCCGGCGTGGGCTCGTACCCGTGGATCTCCGCGCCGGCCTTGGTGATCGACTCGACGCGCAGGTGGTCGCCCGCCACGTTCTCCGCGATGTCCGCGAGCACGGTGAACGTGGTCAGCACCACCGGCCGGCCGTCGTCGGCGGCGCGGCCCTCGATCACGGCGCCGCAGCCGGACAGGCCCACGACGAGCGCGAGCGGGGCGGCGAGGCGGAGAACATTGTGCATACCCAAACCCTAAAAGTTCGGGCACCCGAAAACAAGTCCGGTCGAGTGTGTTCGGCGGTTTGTCGAGTGGTCGGCCCGACGTCGGATGATCGGCTCTCCGAGCGGCCGATCATCCGACAGGTAGCCGACCACCCGACAGGCTGCCGATCACGCCGGGCGGTAGCGGTTCTCCGGGCGGCCGGTGGCGCCGTAGCGGGGCGCCACCCGGGCGTGGCCCTCGGCGACCAGGTGCTCCAGGTAGCGGCGGGCGCTGACGCGGGACATCCCGACGGTCTCGGCGACCTCGGCCGCGGACGCGTCCGCACCCGCCGCGCCGCACAGGCGCGCGAGCGCCTCCTGGACGAGCGCACGGCTGCGCCCGGACAGTCCCTTGGGCGGCGCGGCCGTGGCGGCCCGCGGGCCGGCGAGGAGCAGGTCCACCTCGTCCTGGTCGAGCGTGTCCCGGGCGCGGCGCAGGTCCTCGCGCCGCTGCCACACCTCGTCGAGCCGCTCGCGCAGGGCGGCGGACGTGAACGGCTTGACCAGGTAGGCGACCACACCGCCGGCCATGGCCTGGCGCACGCTGTCGAGCTCGCGGGCGGCCGTGGTGGCGACGACGTCGATCGGCTCGCCGGGCAGCAGCCGCAGCCTTCGGAGCACGTCGAGGCCGCCCATGCCGGGCAGGTGCAGGTCCAGGAGCACCAGGTCGGGCCGCAGGGCGGCGGCAAGCCGCAGCGCGTCGGTGCCGTTGCGCGCCTCGCCGACGACGACGAAGCGGGGGTGGCTCTCCACGAAGCCGCGATGCACGAGGGCGACGGCGGGGTCGTCCTCGACGACGAGCGTCCGGGTGGGCGCGGTCACGGGGCAGCCTCCCGCAATCCGGCGGGCGCAGTGGAGCCGGCCGGCACCTCGACGGTGGCACGCCGGGCGACGTCGGCAGGGGAGCCCTCGGCCGCAGAACGTCCATGCCCGGAGCAGGCAGGCCCGGAGCCGCCATACTCAGAACCGCCAGGAGAGGACGTCACCGGCAGCTCGACCGTCACCCGAGCCCCGCCGAGCCCTCCGCTCCCGATGACCACCTCACCACCCCGGCGGTCCACCACGCGCCGCACCAGCGCCAGCCCGATACCCCGGCCGTGCTCCCCGTCGCCGGTCACCTTGGTGGAGAACCCGGCCTTGAACACCTGGTGGCGCAGTTGCTCGGGGACGCCGGGTCCGTCGTCGTCCACCTGGAGGCGCAGGACCGGGCCGTCGTCGTGCACCAGGACCCGCACCCGGCCCTCCGGGCCGGTGGCGTCGACGGCGTTGTCGATCAGGTTCCCGAGCACGACGAGCACGTCCGTGTGCAGGGAGGAGGCTTCCGGGCCACCCGGCGCGTCGAGCGCGGAGGCCTCGTCGACGTCGAGCGTCACGCCGTGCTCGCGCGCCGTGATGGTCTTGACCAGCAGCAGCGCCGCGAGCTCCGGCGACCGCACGTCCGGGGCGACCGTGGACGCGGTGAGCAGCCCGCCGTGGCCCGACCGCTCGATGAAGGCGATCGCGTCGTCGGTGCGGCCCAGCTCCAGCAGCCCCGAGATCACGTGCAGCGTGTTGGCGAACTCGTGCGACTGGGACCGCAGGGCGTCGGTCAGGCCGCGGGTCTCCAGCAGGGTCGCGATGTCCTCCGGCTCGAGCTGGTAGATCCGCCGGCGGACCAGCCGGGTCACCCACGCCGCGCACAGCACGCCGACCACCACGGCGCCGGCGAGCGCCGCCAGCAACCAGAAGCGGTCCTCGGTGAGGTCGGCGCGCAGCTCGGACTCGAGGATCCCCACGCTGGCGGTGCCGATGACCGGGGCGGGGGAGGCGTCGTCGGCGGCGTCCCCGAAGACGGGCACCTTGACCCGCCACGACGTGCCGAGCGTGCCCGTCTGCGTGCCGGTCCACACCTCCCCGGACAGGGGCACCGACGGGTCGGTGGAGACCCGCTCGCCGATCCGCTCCGGGTTGGGATGGGAGTAGCGCACGCCCTGGTCGTCGGTGACCACCAGGTAGGTCACGCCCGACGCCTCCCGGATCACCTCGGCGATCGGCTGGATCGTGGCCGACGGGTCCTCGTCGTCGAACGCGTCCCGGATGGCCGGCAGATGCGCCACCGACTGCGCGACACCGGTCATCTGGTCCACGTACGCCTCGCGGAGCTGGCGCTCCTGCAGCGCCGAGGCGACCACCCCCGTCACGCACACGACCGCGAGCACGATGACGACCTGCAGCACCAGCAGCTGCGCCCGGAGCGTCATCGCCCTTCTCACGACGCCAGTGTGCACCGGTTCCCGGCCGGCGGGGTACCGAGGCGTGACCGAAACGACCACAACGTTCGTTGCGACCAGAACGCCACCCCGGCCGGCGGCCCTCCCTACGCTCACGCCGCAACGGCATCCGCTCAAGGAGGAGAAATGCGCATCAGCCGAACCGTGGTCGCCCCCGCGGGAATCGCCCTGGCACTGGCGCTCGCGGGCTGCGGCAGCCTGGAGGCCAACACCGCCGGCGGCGACGACGCCACCATCGACGAGCTGAGCATCGTGGTCCCCGCCGCACCCGGCGGCGGCTGGGACCAGACCGGCCGCGCCCTGCAGGCCGACCTGCAGGCCGAGGGCCTCGTCGGCCGGGCCACCGTCACGAACGTCGACGGCGCCGGCGGCACCGTGGGCCTCGCGAACATCGCCAACGCGACCGACCCGAACACCCTGCTCGTCATGGGCCTGGTCATGGTCGGCGCCGTCGAGACGAACGAGTCCCAGGCCCGGATCGAGGACACCACGCCGATCGCCCGCCTCACCGAGGAGCAGGAGGTGATCGTCGTCCCGAAGGAGTCTCCCTACGAGACCGTCGAGGACCTCGTGCGCGACATCGAGGAGAACGGCAAGGACGTCACCGTCACCGGCGGGTCGGCCGGCGGCGCCGACCACATCCTCGCCGGCATGCTGCTCGAGGCCGCGGGCATGACCGAGGACGAGATCACCGCCGACCTCAACTACGTCGCCTACTCCGGCGGCGGCGAATCGCTCGCCGCGCTGCTCGGCAACAAGGTCGACGCCGGCATCTCCGGCGTCGCCGAGTACGCCGAGCAGGTCGAGGCGGGCGAGCTGAAGGCGCTCGCCGTCTCCGGCGAGGAGCGCGTCGCCGCCCTCCCCGACACGCCGACCCTCACGGAGTCCGGGTACGACGTCGTCCTCACCAACTGGCGCGGCGTCGTCGCGCCCGGAGACATCGACGAGGCCGACCGGGAGGCGCTGATCGCCGCGGTGACCGGCGTCGTGGAGTCCGACTCCTGGGCGGGCACGCTCGAGGAGTACGGCTGGGCCGACGCGTTCCTTCCCGGCGACGAGTTCGACACCTATCTCACGGAGAACATCGCCGAGGTCCGGACCACGCTGCAGGACATCGGGCTGGTCCGGTGAGGTCCGACGTCAAGGCGCCCGAGGTGCCCACCACGGCGGACGCGGCTCCCGCGCGGCCGCCGGGGCGGCGCTGGGGCGAGCTCGTGCTCGCCGTGGCCGTGACCGTCCTGGGCGCCTACGTGCTGGTCACCGCGGGAGGCATCGTCGTCCCGGGCTCCACCAACACGCTGGGCCCGCGCGCCTTCCCCTACCTGGTGGGCGCCATGCTCGTCGGCATCGGCGTGGTGCTGGCCGTGCTGGTGCTGCGCGGGCGCCGGGGCGAGGCCGAGGAGGGCGAGGACGTCGACCTCACGGTCCGCACCGACTGGCTCACCGTGGCCCTGCTCGTCGCCGCCCTCGTGGTGCACGTGTTCGCGATCAATGTGATCGGCTGGCCGTTCGCCGCCGCGCTCCTGTTCGCGGCGGCGGCCGTCGTCCTGGGCGCGCGCCCCTGGTGGCGCGCCGCCCTGATCGGCCTCGTGCTCGGCCTGGTCGTGCAGGTGATCTTCGGCGGGCTGCTGGGGCTCTCCCTGCCGGCCGGACCGCTCCTGGAGGGGGTGCCGTTCCTCCGTGGATAACGTCCAGGCCCTGATGGACGGCTTCACCACCGTCCTGCACCCGGTCTACCTGCTGTACGCGCTGTTCGGCGTGTTCATCGGGACCGCCGTCGGCGTGCTGCCCGGCATCGGCCCGGCCATGACGATCGCCCTGCTGCTCCCGCTGACCTACAGCATGGAGCCGACGGCGGCGATCATCGTCTTCGCCGGCATCTACTACGGCGGCATGTACGGCGGCTCCACCACGTCGATCCTGCTCAACACGCCCGGCGAGTCCGCCTCGATCGTCACCGCGCTCGAGGGCAACAAGATGGCGCGCGCCGGACGCGGGGCGGCGGCGCTCGCGACGGCCGCGATCGGCTCGTTCGTCGCCGGGTCGCTGGCCACGGTGGCGCTCACCTTCGTGGCGCCCTTCGTCGCCCGGATGGCGGTCCAGCTCGGCGAGCCCGACTACTTCGCGCTCATGGTGGTCGCCTTCATCACGGTCGGCGCGCTGCTCGGCAGCTCCGTGCCGCGCGGGCTCGCGTCGCTGTCGCTCGGCCTGTTCCTGGGGCTGGTCGGCACCGACACCCTGACGGGACAGCAGCGGTTCACCTTCGGCGTGCCCAACCTGGCCGACGGGATCGACGTCGTCGTGGTCGCCGTCGGCCTGTTCGCCGTCGGGGAGGCCCTGTACGTGGGGTCGCGGATGCGGCACGGGCCGATCGAGGTCATCCCCGTCGAGAAGGGCTGGCGCGGCTGGATGAGGCGCGACGACTGGCGTCGCTCCTGGAAGCCGTGGCTGCGCGGCGCCGGGATCGGGTTCCCGGTGGGCACCATCCCGGCCGGCGGGGCCGACGTCGCGACCTTCCTCTCGTACGCCGCCGAGCGGCGGCTCGCGGGCAAGGAGCGGCGCAAGCAGTTCGGCAAGGGCGCGATCGAGGGCGTCGCCGGCCCGGAGGCGGCGAACAACGCCGCGGCGTCGGGCGTGCTCGTGCCGCTGCTCACGCTCGGCCTGCCGACGACGGCGACCGCGGCGATCATTCTCGTCGCGTTCCAGTCCTACGCGATCCAGCCCGGACCGCTGCTCATGGTGAACGAGCCGGCCCTGGTGTGGGCGCTGGTGGCGAGCCTGTACATCGGCAACGTGATGCTGCTCGTGCTCAACCTGCCGCTGGTGGGGATGTGGGTGAAGGTGCTGCAGATCCCGCGGCACTACCTGTACGCGGGCATCCTCCTGTTCGGCGCGCTGGGCTCGTACGCGCTGAACTTCTCGCCGGTGGATGTGCTGCTGCTGGTCCTCGTGGGCCTGGCCGGGTTCATGATGCGCCGGTACGGCTACCCGGTGGCGCCGATGGTGGTGGGCATGATCCTCGGCCCGATGGCCGAGGACCGGCTGCGCCGCTCCCTCGCGATCAGCCAGGGCGACCTGAGCTACCTGGTCACGAGCCCGTTCGCGGCCATCGCCTACGCGGCGATCGCCGTCGTGCTCGTGGCGGGCATCTGGCTGAGGCGGCGGGAGCGGGCGCTGGAGAAGGTCGTGGCCGACGGCGAGCGGCCCCGGGCCGGCGTCCAAGCATGAGGTTGACTCATGCCGGGGTCGTGTCGGCGGCCACCCCGCTCAGGACCCGGGCCAGCTCGGCCGGGCGCGTGAACATCGGCCAGTGGCCCGAGTCGAGGTCGACGAGGTCGACGTGCTTGGTGCGCGCGAGCTCCGGCACGTCGCCCGCGTCGATCCACGCCCGGGCCTGAGCCGCGGTGAACTCGGGGCACACGACGGTGACCGGGACGTCGAACCGGCGCTCGTCCGCGAGCCGCACGACGGCGCGGGCCACGCCCTCGGGGACGGGGACGGCCGAGGCCGCGAAGGTGGCCCTGGCGTCCTCGTCCAGGTCGGCGGAGTCCGGCCCTTCGAACGGGGCCCAGCCGGGGAACGGCATGACACCGTCCGTGACCGGGAACAGGTCGGCGTAGAGCTTGCCGTCGTCCCAGGGGAAGCCGCCGACGAGGACGACGCCGGCCACCTTGCCGGGGCGCGCGTCCGCGGCGAGCCAGGCCAGCGTGCAGGCCGCGGAGTGTCCCACGACCAGGGGCGCGTCCGGCGCCGCGTCGACCGCGGCGAGGACGGCCGCGACCTGGTCGTCCAGCGTGGCCGATGTCGACCCGTCACCCTGGCCGGGGAGGGCGACCGGCACGGGCCGGTGGCCGAGCGCCTCCAGTTCGGGGACGACGTCGTCCCAGGCCGAGGCGTCGAGCCAGAGTCCGCCGATGAGCAGGATGTCCATGGTTCTCTCCCGTGGGTGCGGTGTGCTGTGACTGTCGTGATGGGCCCGGCGCGGTGCCGGTGAACACCACCGTAGGGCGAGTTCCGGACGTTCTGCTTCCGGATTGAGCGGGACGGCGTCTAGGCTGCTGAGATGTCGTCCGATCCCGGCCCGACCGCCCGCGCGCTCCGCGCGCTCGAGATCCTGCGGACCCGCCCGGGCACGACGGCGGGCGAGCTCGGCGAGCGGCTCGGCGTCACCGAGCGCGCCGCGCGCCGGTACGTCGGCATCCTGCGCGAGGCCGGGATCCCCGTCTCGTCGGAACGGGGGCCGCACGGCGGCTACCGCCTCGGGCGCGACGCGCGGCTCTCACCGGTCACCTTCACCCAGGCCGAGGCGCTGGGCCTGGTCATGGCGGTGCTCGACGGCCGTTCCGGCAGCGGGTCCGACGGCGGCGACAGCTTGGTGGACACCGCCCTCGACAAGGTGATCCGGGCGCTGCCGAGCGACGTCGGCCGCCAGGCGGCGGCGGTGCGCGAGCACGCGGCCGCCGCGCCCGACCGGTTCGCCGCCCGCCCCGACACGGCGATCACCGGCGAGCTCGTCACGGCGATCGCCGCCCGGCGGCGCGCCCTGGTCACCTACCGGGGTGAGTCCGGCAGCGAATGGGTCGCCGAGGTGGACCCGTGGGCCGTCGTCGTCCGCTACGGGCGCTGGTACCTCCTGTGCCACTCCCACCGAGCCGGGGAGGTGCGCACCTACCGCGTCGACCGGGTCCTCGCCGTCGAGCAGACCACGCGCAGGTTCGAGCCGCCCGAGGACCTCGACCCCGTGACGGCCCTGGAGGAACACCTCGGCACCGGGTGGCGGTACGCCACGCGCGTCGTGTTCGACGCCCCGCTCGCCGACGTCGAACCCTGGGTCGGGGCGCAGATGGGCAGGCTCGAGGCGGCGGGGGACCGGTGCGTGCTCGTGGGCAGCACGCGCAACCCGGAGATGTACGCGCAGGAGTGGCTGGCGAGCGTGCCGTTCCCGTACCGCGTGGAGGGCGGACCCGAGCTGCGGGCGGCGGTCGCCGCCCTCGCGGAGCGCCTCGCCGCGGCGGTCGACCACCGATGAGTCCTGTGCGAGTCTCTCGTCCATACCCACGACGCGCCGCACCGGGCGGCCGCGAGCACCACGACCGGAGGAAAGAGTCATGAGCACCATCGTCGCCACGCACTTCGTCTCGCTCGACGGCAAGGTCGACCCGACCGGCGGGGACCCCGCGCTGCACGACACGATGTGGACGTTCAAGACCGTCGAACCCGACATGGATGCCTACGAGCTCAAGGGCCGCGAGCAGGAGGAGGCCGGAGCGCTGCTCCTGGGCCGGGTGAGCTATGAGGGGTTCGCGCCGGTCTGGCCGACCATGGACGAGTTCCCGCGGTACAACACCCTGCCCAAGTACGTCGTCTCCACGACGCTCACCGAGGACGACCTCGTCGGCAACTGGGGCGACATCACCATCCTGCGCTCGCTGGACGACGTCGCGAAGCTCAAGGAGTCCGACATCGGCGAGATCCAGGTGCACGGCAGCGTCAGCCTCACCCGCGCGCTCGGCGACGCCGGGCTGATCGACGCGTACCACCTGCTCGTCTTCCCGGTGCTCCTGGGACAGGGGAAGCCGCTGTTCAGCGACGCCGACAAGCCGGCCCAGAAGCTCCGGCTGGTCGAGCACGCGGCCTACCGGAACGGCATCCAGAAGCAGATCTTCGAGGTCGAGCGCTGACGCTCCGCACCGGCAGGATCGTCCGCGACGCCGTCGGTCGCCGTCGTCGGCTACCCGGCGTTCGCCTGACGCTTCGCCGCGTGTGCCCGGTAGATCTTCACCGCTGATCGGACGCGCGGATGGGTGTCCTCGGCGAGCGAGTCGGCGATGGCGAGTCCGCGCTCGACGTCGGCGTCGGATCCTTTCTTGACGAACCAGAGCGGCGCCGTGATCGCCGACCGGCGCCGGAGCGGGTCCGCGGAGCGCGCGAGATCGTCGAGAACGCCGCCGTCCACGGCGCCGGCGAGGATCGGCATGCCGAGCACACGCGGGGCGGCGCGGTCGACCATGTCCCACGTGCTGATGGCGTCGTGCCGGTCGAGGTAGGTGCGCGCGAGACCGGCTCGCTCGTCGTCGGAGAGCTTCCGCCGGGCGCGGAAGTCGAGGACGCAGAACGCCGCCAGGCGCGGCTCGTACGCCGGGTGCTCGAACAGCGCGTCGAGTTCGGCTCCGGGCAGGTCGGTGGCGCGCTTCGCGAGGTCGAACAGCGTGCCCATCCGTACGCCGATCACGGGTTCGTCGTCTGCGACACGGCCGCGGATCTTCGCCTTCTCGCGCGGGTCGGCGGCCTCCCGCAGCGCCTGCTCGACGTCGACGGCGGTGGAGAACGCGGGCCTCATGGCTCCCATCGTAGGCACCGAGCGCCGGTCGCTGACCAGATCACCGTGGCTCTCGCGAGGAAGGTGGCGCTCGTGGGGAAGACGTAGACGCAGCCCAGGCACCTGGTGCCGGCCGGGTCGAGCACGGTGTACGAGAACGCGCGCCACGCGGCATGGCGCTGTTCCATGTCGATGAGATCTTCCCGGTTCGCCTCCAGGGTGAAATCATCCTCGGGCCACGTCGACTGTCGCCACAACCGCAGGTGCTCGCGCGAGTCCATGACGGCGGCATAGTCCAGCTCCGCGTCGTCGGCGACGATCGGACGCAGGGCGAACTCTTCGGTTCTCAGCTCCGCGGGAACGGGCTCGGTCGAATCGGTGAACGGCACGCGTGTCTCCTTCGGCAGGTGGCGGCTGACGCTACCCGGTCAGTCCCACCAGAAGCTCCAGGTGTTCATGTCGATGACGGTTTCCCAAGTGCGACCATACGTGTGTTCGCGTCCGAGACCGCTCCCGGCCGGGCGCCAGTACCGTCCCACCTGGACGATCAGCCACGTCGTCGTCGGGAGGCAGCGCATGTCCACGTCCTGGGAACCGAAGCACGAGCCCCCGCGCATGGGGTGCGGGACGCTGTTCCTGATCGGCGCGCTCGGCGTGACCGGCTTCTGGCTGACGATCTCCGGTCAGACGCTGAAGGCAGACCGGGAACAGGAGGAGGACGCTCGGCTCGTGAAGGTCCTTCGAGATCGTGGCACCGAGATCCGCGCCGTGGTCCGCGAGGAGGAACACATCCAGGAATACGTTGTCACCGTCGATCCTGGGACCGCTCGCGCCCACAACCCGGTGCGCCTGGAGGCCGGCCCTCCCCTCGGCGAGGAGATGTACCTGGCCACCACGGGCTATCCAGGTTTCGAGCCCGGCGATGTGGTGACAGTGGTGTACCACTCGGACGAGCTGCCCCGTGTGCTCCTCGACGAGCAGGTGAGGTACGGGCTCGAAGAGGCGCGGCGGCGCCATACCCAGGAGTACCCGGGTGCACGAGTGGAGCGGCGCGCTCCGGACCTGTGGCCGTCGTGGTAGCGCGCGGGCGCGGCTCGGGTCAGCCGATATGTGGCCGGTCGGTTTCCTGGAGAGCGTGGGCGATTCGCATTTGCATCGACGGGTGAAGGTTCAGGTCGTCGATCTGCCCGGGTAGCAGCCACTCGACCTTGTCACTCTCGCTGCTGGTGCGTCGCTCGCCGCCGAGGAGCCGGGCCCGGAACGCGAGGGAGAACTGCTGGCGCACCTCGCCGTCGTCGTAGGCCATGACGTGGTTCGGGTTGGTGTAGGTGCCGGTGAGCGTCTCGACGGCGACGTCGTAGCCCGTCTCTTCCGTGACCTCGCGGATCACGGTCTCCGAGATGCTCTCTCCGGGTTCGTGTCCACCGCCAGGCAGGGCCCACCGGTCGTTGTCCGTCTTGTGGATCATCAGGACTCGGCCCTCGTCGTCGCGCACGATCGCGACCACGGAGGGCACGACGCTGTTGATCGCCGGGGCATCGGGGTCGTCGATGTAGTCGATCCGTCCCATTCCGATGACAGTACTCGGCAGGCAGGTTCGGTCAGGGTGGTTCGGCTGTCTGCCTTCCGATGGGACGGCCTCGTGCCGGCACTGAGGGAGTCCGTCGTGTCGAAGCGACAGCGGGTGGCCGCGGGCGTGATCGGCGCACCAACCCTGGAGCGCGGGACCGTCTCGATGGAGTTCTGCCGGAGCGAGACCGACCGCAACCCTGTGCAGAACAAATGTTTCCACAGATTGGTGGTGGATAGGGGTTTCGGCTCGTGTTTGCTTGTTTCTGCTGGGAGAATGGGGACATGACGACACGGCGCGCGGTGAGGTTTGTGCCTGGCTCCCTGGAAGAGGCCGGGCAGGCCGCGACTCCCGCGCACGCCACCGTGTCGTCCGGTGGCCTCTCGCCAGCTGGCGTCTCGGCGCCCGTTGATGTCTCGGCGGCTGATGTGGTTGGGGTGCATGAGTGGCTGCTGGCTGCGGGCAAGCCCGGCGGGATGCGTGATCAGGTGGGGATGTTGCGGGCGTTGGAGGATCTGGCTGGTGGGATCGCGGCGGTGCAGGCGCAGTTGATGGTCGAGTTGGATCAGAGCGTCCGGGACCAGGCCCACCAGACCGTCGCGACCGCCGAGGCAGACCCCGCCGGCCGGTCGGTGCCCGTCACCATACGGTCGACGGAGCGGGAGGCGGCCCGCTCGGTGCGTAGCGAGGTCGCCCTGGCGTTGCGCGTGTCTCCGCACCGGGCGGGGACCCTGATCGGGGCGGCCAAGATGCTGCACACCGAGATGCCCCACACTCTCGCTGCCCTACGTGCCGGACGGCTCACGCAGGAGCGGGCGATCATCCTGGTCAGGGAGACCGCGTGTCTCGAGGCGGAGGACCGTGCCTGCGTGGACGCGGACCTGTGTGCCGACCCGGCCACGCTGGAGGGTGTGGGCACGCGGGAGCTGGAGGCGCGTGCCAGGAAGCGTGCCGCCGAACTCGATCCCGCCGCCGTGGTGCGCCGGGCCGCGAAGGCAGCCAAGGACCGGTACGTCTCGATCCGGCCCGCACCGGAGGCGATGGTGCGTCTGGGTGCGCTGTTGCCGGTGGCTGAGGGTGTGCGTGTGTACGCGGCCCTGAAGCAGGCGGCCGATGCCGCACGCGCCGGTGGCACCGGTGATGCCGAGGACGGTGAGGGTGAGGGTCGTTCCCGCGGCCAGGTCATGGCCGACGCGCTCGTCGAGCGTGTTACCGGACAAGAGATCGCCGATCAAGTGCCCGTCACCGTGAACCTGATCGTGTCCGACCGCACGCTGCTCGCGGCTGGGCATGAGCCCGCCGTTGTGGCCGACGAGTCCGGGCGTGGCTTCGGTCCCGTGCCCGCGCAGGTGGCCCGCAACGTTGTGGCCGCCGGTCTGGATGCCGATGCTGCTTGGCTGCGGGCCGTCTATGCAGACCCGGCGGGTGATCTGGTGGCCGCTTCCTCCCGGCAGCGGTTCTTCGCGGGCGGGCTGGCTGATCTGCTGCGCGTGCGGGATCAGGGCATCTGTCGTACGCCCTGGTGTGACGCCCCGGTCAAGCACCTCGACCACGTCGTACCGGTTGGCGCGGGCGGCTCCACGGTCCTGGGCAACGGACAGGGCCTGTGCGAGGCCTGCAACCAGACAAAAGAGGCACCCGGCTGGAAAGCCACCACTGGCACTGACCCGGCCACCGGACGCCACCGGGTCACCACGACTACACCGACCGGCCTCCGGTACGAATCGGTCGCGCCACCACCACCCACACCCGCCCGACACGCCGCCTGACGAACGCGCTGGGGCTCATCCGCCTTGATGAGCACCGCGCCGGTGTGGGCCCAGGTCGCCAGGGACGCGCGTACCACATGGATGCCACGGACGTGCCACAGAAATGCCCTGGTCAGCGGCGGAGATCCGCGCTGGAATGGGCGGCGCCCCTCGTACCCCCCAACGTTCACGGCGTCGCGCGACCAAGGAGACGGAGTTTGCCGAGGTACTCGAAGAGGGCGCGGCCCGCCCGCCGGCAGGACGGGTCGTGGCGGGGATACCTGATGCGGGCCCTGGCGCCCGTGGTGCCGTTGACGATGGTGATGGCGGGCATCGACGCGTGGCTCGCCGTGGTGACCGGAGACCTGGTCGCGGGCCCGTCGCTGGAGCTGTTCTGGCTGTTCACGGGGCTGACGGCGACGACGATCGCCGGTGGCGTGATCGTCACGGGATGGTGGCGGGCGGTGGCAGCCCGGGGCGAGTCCAGACTGCGTGGCGAGCTCCTGGCGGTCACGCTGCGCCGGAAGCTCCCCGACCTGGAGGAGCAGGCGATCGGCTCGCTGCTGGAACGCACCGACGACGATCCGCGCGCGCTGTTCTCGGTGTTCCGCAGGCTCGGAGAGGTGGCGTTCTACGGCCTGGTCGGGGCCGTGGTGTCGTGGGTGACGGCGGGGGTGATGTGGGCGCCCGCCTGGTGGCTGTTCCCCGCCGTCGGCGCGGTCGCGATGCTGGCGGTCCGGGGGACCGGGGCGCGCATCACGGCGGCGACGACGGCGGCGGAGAAGGCGTGGTCGGACTCGGCCGCCCAGCTCGAGGAGGCCGTGGCCGCGCGCGACGACATGCGCGGCGTCGGCGGCCAGCCGTTCGTGCTGCGCCGGTTCGCCCGAGCAGGCGCGGCCGCGATCCGCGCCCAGCTCACCGCGTCCATGCTCTCGGCACGGTTCTCCCTGCGGTTGTCCCTGGTGACGGCAGGCCTGACGGCGGCGGTCGTGCTGGGCGGGGTGCTGGCGGTTCGCAGCGGGGGCCTGGAGGTCGCGCGGTTCGTCACGCTGTTCCTCCTGGTCTCGACGTTCGTGCGCAGGCTGCACATGCTGACGAGCCTGCTGCCGCAGATCCAGGAGGGCCTCGGGACCCTCGCCCGCGTCCGGGACATGCTCGCCGCCGAGCAGGAACCGGCCCGCGGCGGTCGGCTCCCCGACGCCGACGACGGGGCCGGGGCGCGGATCGACCTGCGGGACCTGACGTTCACCTACCCGACCGGGGACGGCGCCGGGTTCACGCTCGGCCCGATCAGCCTGTCCGTCCCGGCCGGAAGCACGGTCGCCCTCGTGGGCCGCACGGGATCGGGCAAGACCACCCTGACCAAGGTGCTGTCCCGGGCGGTCGAGCCGCCGGCCGGGAGCGTGTTCCTCGACGGCGTCGACGTGCGGGACCTGGACGTCGAGCACCTGCGCGGCACGGTGGGGGTCGTCGGTCAGCGCACCGAGATCCTGTCCGGGACGCTGCGGCAGAACATCACGCTGTTCGGCGACGTCGCCGACGAGCGGGTCACGGCGGCCATCGGCGCGCTCGGCCTGTCCGGCTGGGTCGACGGACTCCCCGACGGGCTGGACACGGTCCTCGGGCCGCGCGGGGTGATGCTCAGCGCCGGCGAGGAACAACTGGTCGCGTTCGCGCGGCTGCTGGTGCGGGACGTCCGGGTCGTCGTGCTCGACGAGGCCACCGCACGCATGGACCCGCACACCTCCCGGACCGTCACGCGCGCCGCGCGCGGCCTGCTCGCCGGGCGCACCGGCGTCGTCGTCGCCCACCGGCTCGCCACGGCGCGAGGCGCCGACACGGTGGCCGTGACCGACCACGGACGGATCGTGGAGCACGGCACCTGGGACGAGCTCTCCGCCCGGGACGGGCGGTTCGCCGCCCTCCTGGCGGCCGACGGCACCGCCACGACGGGGCACGACGCCGCCGCCCCGGCCGCGCATGTGCACCGCGCCGCTCACACCCGGGCGCGCGACACGACGCGGCCGGCCGCCGGCTCCGCGCGCGTCCCGGTCGGCAGGACCGCGACGCGAGCCGCCCTGGCCCGCCCTCGCTGGTGGATCCCGGCCGAGCTGCTGATGTGGCTCGACGACGTCGCCGGCTCCGCCAGCGCGGCCGCCGGATGGGTGTGGGCCGCGCTCGTCACGGCGCTCATGGCCGGGGGCGACCCGTGGTGGCCGGCGGCCGGGGTGATCGCCGCCGCCCTGCTCAGCGCCGCGATCTACTACCTGGAGGCTCGCCCCCGGACCATGCTCTGGACGGAGGGCCGCCTCCGGGTCAGGTTGTCGATCCTGCGTGGCCAGACCGGTCACGCCCCGGTCGAGCGGCCGTCCCCCGGCGAGGTCACCGCCCGCACGCTCGAGGAGTACCGGCTCCTGGTCCTGTCCCGGACCGCGCGCGAGTTCCTGTTCGGGCTCACCACCCTGGCCGTGCTCGGAGGAGTGTCCGGCAGCCCGCTCGCCGTCGCGATCGCCGCCGGCGTCGTCGCGATCTCGGCCGCGTCCGCGGGCCTCGGCGCCGGGCTCGTCGGGGACAGCGCACGCGTCGCCGGCGACGCCCGCGCGGCGTTCGGGCGCGCCCTCGGATCGGTGCTGGAGGCGGTGCGCACCATCAAGCTCTCCGGTGCCACCCACGCCGCGCTCGCCCACCTGCGCCGGCAGGACGACCGGCGGGTCGACGCCGCCCAGCGCGAGGACCGGGTCTCCTACCTCGTCTGGCAGGCGCCCTGGCTGGTGTCGAGGTCCGCGACCGTCGTCGTGTGGTGGCTGCACGTGGCCGGCACCTGGTCGCTGACCACCACGCTCGTCGTCTACACGGCGATCGGGGCCTACGGATGGGCCGGCGTCACCGCCGGGAACGTCCTGACCCGCATCCCGGTCGCCCGCCGCTGGACCGAGATCGCCGCCCGCCTCGCCGGGACCACCGACCTCGCCGCGGTCCCCGCCGACGTCGATCTCGTCCGGGGAACCCATGAGACCCCGGCCGTCACCGCGCCGGTCGGACCGCTGGCCCGGCTCCGCCTGTCCGGCGTGAGCGCCGTCCACGACGACGGCACCGTCGGCGTCCGCAACGTCCACCTGGACCTCCGGCCCGGCCGGACGGTTCTCGTCGTCGGACGTGTCGGAGCGGGGAAGTCGTCGCTGCTGGCCGGGCTTGCCGGACTCATCCGCCTGGACGGGGCCGTCACGTGGAACGACACGCCCGTGACCGACCTCGCCGGCCTGGCCGGGACCAGAACCGCGTTCGTCGGCCAGCTGCCGCGGATCGTGTCCGGCACGATCGCCGAGAACGTCCACCTCGACCACGACCGCGCCGTGGCGCCGCCCCTGACCACCGCCCAGCTCGACGAGGACGTCGCCGAGGCCGGCGGGCACGGCACCGTCGTCGGGCATCGCGGCCTGCGGCTGTCCGGAGGTCAGACGCAGCGCCTCGCCCTCGCCCGGGCGCTCGCGGCCGAGCCCGACCTGCTGATCGTCGACGACGTCTCCTCCGCGCTGGACGCCGCCACCGAGGCGGCGCTCTGGGCGGCCCTGCGGTCGTCCGGCACGACGATCGTGGGCTCGTCCTCACGCGCCACGACGCTGCGGGCGGCCGACCACGTCATCGTCCTCGACCAGGGCCGCCAGGTGGACGCGGGCAGCTGGGACGCACTCCGCGCCCGCTGGGGCCACCTGGAGGGATGATCCCGCCGGGACCTCTCAGTGCTCGTCGTAGTGGTCCCCGTGGGCGGCGTGCTTGTGGCCGTCGTGGAGGTAGTCGACGTGGTCGCCGTGCTGGACCGTCTCGTGGCCGCACTCCCCGCCGTGGGTGTGCGCCTCGGGGCCGTGCTCGGCGACGGACTCGTGCTCGTCGTAGTGGTCGCCGTGCTCGGCGTGGTGGTGCGTGCCGTGCACGTAGTCGACGTGGTCGCCGTGCTGCACCGTCGTGTGCCCGCAGCCGGGCCCGTGCGTGTGCTCGGCGAGCGAATGCTCCGCGTGGACATCGGTGACGCTCATGTCGCCTGCTCCCTCCGTGAGGCGGGCGAGGTGGAACGGCGACGTTCCCCGCCCGGCACTCACCATCCCACCACGCGCACGAACGGACCGCCACGCGACGGCCTGGTCACGCCGCGTGCGTCCGGTGGCCGTGTCGCCGACGGCGACACGGCCACCGGACGCCGTCAGTGGTCGGTGACCACCTTCGTGCCGTCCGACCTGTCCACCGTGAACCCGTCCACGACGGTCCCGTCGGCCGTGCGCGCCTCGTACGCGAGCTCGTCGTCCGTCACCGACACCACCTGGTACGTCTGCGTCTCGCCGTACTGCGCCCGCACCTCGGCGCCGCCGAGCCGCCAGTCCGTGGTGACCGGGTCGTAGAACTTCGGGCCCGTCACCGCCACCGTGTAGACCGGGCCGGTGTGCGAGTGCTCGTCGACGCGGTTCGCCCGCAGGTTCCCGCGGCCGTAGGAGTGGTCGTGGCCCTGCAGCACGAGGTCGACGTCGTGCTCCTCCAGCACGTCGAGCCAGTACTCCCGCACCACCACGCCCGTACGGCCCGAGCTGTTCGCGAACACCGGCTGGTGGAAGGCCACCACCGTCCACCGGTTCGGATTGTCCGCGAGCACGTCCTCCAGCCAGGCCTCCTGGTCCTCCATCCAGTCGTGCACGTCGAACCAGGGCGCGTTCGTGTAGTTGCTGTTCAGCACCACGAACCGCACACCCTGGTAGTCGGTGTACCAGACCGTGTCGTCGAGGTCGTCGTCACCGGGGCCGTTGCCCGTCCCCGGGAACTGCAGGTTCCAGAACCCCGACACGTCCCACGAGTCGTACTCGTGGTTCCCGATCGCCGCGACATGGTTGACCGACGCCGACCGCGACCCCTGCGCGGCGAACCACTCGCCCCACTGGCCGTCGTCGTCCGCGTCGTTGATGAGGTCGCCGGCGTGCACCGCCACCTTGGCGTCCGGGACGGCGTCGTACGCGGCCCGGATCACGGGCGCCGCGCCCGCGGTGATGTCGTTCTGCACGTCGCCGAAGTACAGGAAGCGGAACGGCTCACCGGCGGCGCTCGCGGTGGTGAACTCGGTCCAGGAGCTCCAGGTGTCGCCGTCGCCGACGCGGTAGCGGTACGCGGTGCCGGGTCGGAGGCCCTCCAGCGTGGCGCGGTGGTAGGTGCTGCCGCCGGCCCGGCCCGTGGTGCGGCCCTCGGTGGTCACGAGACCGCCGCCGGCGACGGGCTCGTGCTGCACGAGGGACGGGGCGTCCGTGGCGGTGCGCCAGGTGACGGTCTGGCTGGTGGACGGGGTCGCCGTGGGGCTGAGGGTCACGCGGTCCGGCGGGGCGGCGGCCTGGGCGGTCATCGCCTGGCCGCCGAGCGTGACGGCGGCGGCGACCGCCACCGTCACCGCGGCGGTCCGGCGTCGGGTCATGGCTCGGTTCCCGCGGGCAGGGGCGGCGGTGGGCACGTCGTGGGACGGCATCGTTCCTCCAGATCGTGTCGAGATCGGGCTGGGCGTGCGCGTCCATGCTGACGGGAGGGGGTGGCGAGGCGGTGAACCCCCGCTTGCCGCGCCGGGACGAACTGCCTACGTAGCTTCCCCGATGTCGCCCCCACCCCTGTTGACAGCGGTGTCAGTCGTCCGGTTGCATGGGCGTGCTTCGCCCGCACCGCCGCGTGGGCACGGTCCCTCGCGCTGATCACTGGGGGTTTCATGCGCCTGCGCTCCGTCGTACCGTCCGCCGCCGCGCTCGCCGTCGTCCTGGCGCTCGCACCCGGTGCCGCCGCGGCGCCCGGACCGGTACCCGGCGACGCCCCGCCCTGGGTCGAGGACCCCGCCGCCCACGTCGACCCGTTCATCGGCACGGCCAACGCCGGCAACACCCACCCGGCCGCCGTCGCCCCGTTCGGCATGCTGGCGTGGGGTCCGGACCAGAGCTTCTACGACGGCCCCACCGAGGGGGAGAACGCCGGCCGCGGCACGCTGCGCACGGCCTCACCCAGCGGCTACCAGTACGACCGCGACACGATCCGCGGCTTCGGCCTGACCCACGTCTCCGGCGCCGGCTGCGCCGGGATCTCGGGCGACCTGCCGTTCTTCCCGGTGGCGGGCGAGCTCGACGTCGCCCCGCCCGCGGCGGACGCCGCGCAGCGCCCGTACGAGTCCACGTTCTCGCACGACGCCGAGCGCGCCGAACCCGGGCGGTACGACGTCGCGCTCGACAGCGGCGTCGACGTCTCGCTCGCCGCCACGACGCGCGCGGGGTCGGGACGTTTCACGTACCCGGCCGGCGACCCCGCCACGATGCTGGTGCGCACGTCCGACTCGCTCGTCGGCTCCGGCGACGCCGACGTCACGATCGACCCGGCCGCCCGGACCATTTCCGGCTCGGTGACGAGCGGCAACTTCTGCGGCCCGTTCACCGGCGACGGCATCCTCCAGCGCAGCTACTACACCGTGCACTTCACGGCGGTCTTCGACACCGCGTTCGAGGCCTGGGGCACCTGGCGGGACGACGAGCTGCGGCCCGGGACCACCCGCGCCGCGGGCGGCACGGGATACCAGGGCGGCCTGTCGCGGGGCGGTCAGCCCGTCGCGGGCTTCCCGCCCGCCGGCAAGGGCTCCGGCGCGTACGTGTCGTTCGCCGACGACGGCGACGGGGCCGACGTCGGCGTCCGCGTCGGCATCTCCTACGTCAGCGCGGACAACGCCGCCGAGAACCTCGCCGCCGAGATCCCCGACGGCACCGCGCACGACGGCGTCGCCGCGGCGACCCGGGACGCCTGGAACACCGAGCTGAACCGCGCCCGGGTCGCCGGCGGCACCGAGGACGAGCTCACCACCTACTACAGCGCGCTCTACCACGCGCTGCTGCACCCCAACGTGACCAGCGACGTCAACGGCGAGTACACCGGCTTCGACCTCGCCACCCACCGGGTGCCCGACGGCCAGGAGGCGCAGTACGCCACGTTCTCGGGGTGGGACGTCTACCGGTCCCAGATCCAGCTCCTCACGCTCCTGGACCCCGGACGGGGGTCCGACGTCGCCGCGTCGCTCCTCAACCAGGCTGAGCAGAACGGCGGCGTCTGGGACCGCTGGACCCACAACTCCGGCGCGACCCACGTCATGGTGGGGGACCCGTCGGCGATCGCCGTCGCCGCGATCCACGCGTTCGGCGGCACCGACTTCCCCGTGGAGCGGGCGTACGAGTCCCTGTTCCGGGCCGCCACGGTGCCGACCGAGCTCGACCGGTCGCGCCGGGGCTGGAACGTGGCCGTCGAGGGGCAGCGGCCCTCGCTCGACCAGTTCCTGGAGCACGGCTACTACCCCGAGGGCTGCAACGCGTGGGGCTGCCCGAACGAGACGCTGGAGATGGCGGCGGCCGACTACGGGCTGGCCACCCTCGCCGAGGCCCTGGGTCGCGACGCCGACCACGCCGAGCTGATGGCGCGCGCCCAGTCCTGGCAGAACCAGTTCAACCCGGACGCGACCGGCCCTGACGCGACCGGAGCCGCCGGCTACTTCCAGGGCCGTACGCCGGACGGCACGTGGACGGGCGGGTTCGACCCGGCGTCGTCTAGCGGGTTCGTCGAGGGCACCGCGGCCCAGTACGTGTGGATGGTGCAGCACAACCCGGCCGGCCTGTTCGACGCGATGGGCGGGCGGGACACCGCCGTCCGCCGCCTCGACGGGTTCTTCCACGCCGACGACGGCAGCTGGCGCCTCACCGGCCCGTGGGACGGCAACGTCCACGCCAACATGGACAACGAGCCCTCGATCGCCACGCCCTGGCTGTACAACTACGCGGGCGAGCCCGCGAGGACGCAGGAGACCGTGCGGGAGACGATCAAGCAGCTCTGGCTGGTCAGCCCCGACGGCGTGCCGAACGGCCCCGACGGGATCCCGGGCAACGACGACCTCGGCCAGATGTCGTCCTGGCTCGTGTTCGCCGCGCTCGGCCTGTACCCGCAGAACCCGTCCCGGGCCGACCTCGTCGTGGCGGCGCCGCTGTTCGAGCGGGCAGAGATCCGCCGCGCGAACGGCGTCACGCTCACGCTCTCCGCGCCGGGCGCCGGCGTCGACACCCCGTACGTCGCCGGCCTGCGGGTCGACGGCGAGGCGACGACGCGCACCTACCTGCCCGCCTCCGCGATCGCGAGGAACACGGCCGTCGAGTTCGACCTGTCGGCGACCCCGACGGAGTGGGGCACCGGACCGGACGACGCCCCGCCGTCGGACCGCGAGGGTGAGCAGCCCTACCTGGCCTCCCTCTCGTCGGGCCGTACCACCGCGTCGCCCGGCGGGCCCACGCAGACCGTCACGCTCGGGGTGCGGGCCGGCTCGGCGTCCGCGCCCGAGCCGGTCACCTACCGGATCGAGGCTCCCGACGGCCTGACGCCGCTGGAGGCCTCGGCCCCGGTCGAGATCGGGGACGACGGTACCGGCGAGGTCCCGATCACGCTCCGGGCCGGACGCGACCTGGCGCTCGGCAGCTACGACGTGACCGTGCGCCTGGAGGCGGGCGGCGTCGCGCTGCGGGACCAGGAGCTGCAGGTGGACGTCGTCGAGCAGGTGCGGACGCTCGTGCGCACCGGGTTCGAACCCGGCCAGCCGCAGGCGCCGTTCAACGAGACGTTCGAGAACACCGGGTTCGGCGAGTACTGCTGCGGCATCGGCGGCGTCGAGAGCAAGGTGCAGGGCGGCGACGCGAGCGACGGCAGCCAGGCAGTCATCTACTCGGCCCGCGCGCTCGAGGCGGGGGCGCACGCGTCGAACGTCCTGCTCGACGTCGACGAGCCGGTCCAGGGCGGCGAGACGCTCTCCTACACGCTGCGCCCGCAGCGCGACGGCGGCCCCTTCGGCGACTACGTGCAGAACGCCAGCCCGTACGCGGCCGTGGACCTGCTGTTCACCGACGGGACCCGGCTGTCCGACACGGGCGCCGTCGCGTCGAACGGGGCACCGATCGACGCGCTGTCCCAGGGCGCCGTCCTCGAACCGGACACCTGGAACCGCGTCTCGGTGGCGCTCCCGGAGGAGACGGTGGGCAAGACCGTGGACACGGTGCTGCTGA
This sequence comes from Myceligenerans pegani, assembly GCF_014892515.1. Taxonomy (GTDB): domain Bacteria; phylum Actinomycetota; class Actinomycetes; order Actinomycetales; family Cellulomonadaceae; genus Myceligenerans; species Myceligenerans pegani. The sequence continues at coordinate 123,948 of NZ_JADBGR010000068.1, read as the reverse complement.
CGCTCTCGACCGGGGACGTGTTCGCGACGCCCGGCGCCCAGGACGGCTACCTGCGCGGCTGGGTGGACGAGCTCTCCCTCGCCGCCCCCGTGCCGCGGCTGGAGGTCCGGCCGGCGCGGGTGCGGCCCGTCCGGCCGGGGAAGCCGCTGGAGTCGGTGCTGGCCCGCTTCGCAGGCGGGGCGGGATCCGGCGCGGAGGACTACGCCGCCACCGTGGACTGGGGCGACGGGTCCGAGCCGGAGGACGCCGTGGCGCGGGCGAAGCGAGGCGGGCAGGGACTGCGCTACGAGGTGGTGGGCGAGCACACCTACCGTCGGGCCGGCGTCTACTCCGTGCGCGTCACCGTCGCCGACGCCGACGACGTGCGCGCCGGCGTGGACGTCCGGGTCCGGGTGCCGGGGCGTCCGGCGCCGGCTCAGAACCCTGGCCTCGGCAACGGCACCACCGCCTCGAGCGCGCCGGCGAGCTGGTCGTAGCCGAGCACGAGGAACATCGCCGCCACGGCCACCAGGATCACGTTGACCCACCAGCGGTTGCGCCACAGGCGCGGCACGCTCGACGAGTTGTTGAGGAACAGCAGCGTGATCGCCAGGAACGGCATGAACAGCGAGCCGAGCGCGCCGTAGGCGATGACCAGCGCGATGGGCCGGTCCAGGAACAGCAGCGCCATCGGCGGGATCGTCAGCCACAGGATGTACGCGCGGTAGTAGAGGCCGCCGGCGCCACGACGACGGTCGTCGGCGGGCAGGCCGCGCGAGGTCGCCACGAAGTCGGCGAACATCAGTGACACACCGTGCCAGACGCCGAGCACCGACGAGAACGCGGAGGCCGCGAATCCGATCAGGAACACCGGGGCCATGAAGTCGCCGTAGCGGTCCGCGAGGACGCCGGACAGGTCGACGAGGCCGGCGCCGCCGTCCTCCACCGTGATCCCCGAGGCGTACAGCAGCTCGGCGCCGACGATCAGCATCGCGATCACGAAGATCCCGGACATCACGTACGCCCACGCGTTGTCGATCCGCATGACCCGCATCCAGCGGGGCGTCGCCCAGCCCTTCTCCGCGAGCCAGTAGCCGTAGGCGGCCAGCGTGATCGTGCCCCCGACGCCGCCCGCCAGGCCGAGCGTGTAGATGACGCCGCCGTCGGGGATCCGGGGCACGAGCCCGCTCACGATGCCGCCGAGATTCGGCACGGTCATCACCGCCGAGCCGACCACCGTCACGAACATGATGCCCACCAGGACCGCGATGAGGTTCTCGAACGGCTTGTACCTGCCGAACCAGACCAGCAGCAGGCCCGCGACCCCGGCCGCCATCGCCCACCAGCGCAGCTCGACGCCGGGCATCAGACCGTTCAGCGCCAGGCCGGTCGCGGACATCGCGGCCGCGCCGTAGCTGAAGCCCCACACCACGATGTAGATGCCGAAGTAGATCGTGGCCCAGAGCCCGAGCTGCCGCCAGCCGTCGAAGATCGTGCGGCCGGTCGCGAGCGTCCACCGCCCGGCACCCTCGACCAGCACGATCTTGATCACCACGCCCGCGATCGCCGCCCACAGCAGCGCGTAGCCGTACTGGCTGCCGGCCACCATTGTGGCGACCAGGTCACCGGCGCCGATGCCGGTGGCGGCGACGACGATGCCGGGGCCGATGATGCTCCAGCGGGGGACCGCGCCGCCCACGCGTGCCTCGCCCGTATCCGGAGTGACCTCATTGTCCTTTTTCATCCAGCGACTGTACCGAGGGGATCCCGGGCCGCGGAAGCCTCCCGGCGCGCCTGCCGGCGTCGTCGTTTATGAACTACCAGTCGTCGTCATGTACCAAGGAGTGGTCAGCCGGGCACAGGGACGAGAACGGGAGACGATCATGGAGACGACGAGCACGGGCAGCACGAAGAACCGCGGCGCCGAGCGCCGTGTCCCCCTGGCCGACGGCGGTGAGCTCTGCGCCGAGTCGTTCGGCGACCCCGCCGACCCCGCGCTGCTGCTGATCAGCGGCCTGTCCGCGGCGATGGACTGGTGGGACGCCGGGTTCTGCCGGGCCCTCGCGACCGGCGGGCGCTTCGTGATCCGCTACGACCACCGGGACACCGGCGCCTCCCGGACGGATCCGCCGGGCGAGCCCTCGTACACCGGGAGGGACCTGGCCGAGGACGCGCTGCGGGTGCTCGACGCGTACGACGTCGACCGGGCGCACCTCGCCGGGATCTCCGCGGGCGGTGGGATCGCGCAGGAGATCGCGCTGGAGTGGCCGGAGCGGGTCGCCTCGCTGACGCTCGTCTCGACGTCGGCTGCCGTCCCGCTCGCGCCCGGGAAGTCCGTGGACGACGCCGGGCTGCCGCCGTCCGCGCCCGAGGTCAGGGAGCTCTTCACGAACCCGCCGCCCGATCCGGACTGGAGCGACGCCCGCGCCGTCGTCGACCACCTGGTCGCGCAGGAGCGTGTCTACGCCGCCGCCGGGTTCGACGAGGGGTTCGCGCGGCGGATCGCCGGCCAGGTGGTGGCGCGGTCGGTGAACCCGGCGTCGTCGGGCAACCACTGGACCCTGGCAGAGGGCGAACCACTCGCGGCGGGCCGCACCCTCGCCGACCTCCGCGCGCCCACCGTGGTCCTGCACGGCGACGCCGACCCGTTCTTCCTCCTGCCGCACGGGCAGGCGCTCGCCGAGGCCGTCCCCGGCGCACGGTTCGTGCCGCTGGAGGGCGTGGGCCACCAGGTCCCGCCGCCGGCCGCCTGGCGTGTCGTGGTCGACGAGATGCTCCGCGTGAGCGGGTAGGTCCCAGGGCCCGGTCGCGATGGGCCCCAGGATGAGTCGCTGGGCCGTCGTGACCTGCGGGGACGATCCCTAGCGTGGGGGTCGTGACCAGAACAGGCCGCGGCGACGCGGGGCAGGCGCTGCCGGAGTACGTCGGCGTGATCGGGCTGGTGCTGCTGATCGTGGGGATCGTGTTCGCCGCGGCCACGCCCGTCGGAGCCGACGTGAGCGAGCAGTTGATCTGCGCCGTGTCCCCGATCGTGAAGGAGAACGGGCAGGACGACTGCGGCGCGGCGGCGGGCGGCGGGCCCGGCGCGCCCGGGGAGGAGGACGGCCCCGGCGACGAGTACAGCCCTCCCGAGGGTGACTGCGAGCAGGACGTCACCTTCGACCGGGTCGACGTCACCGAGGGCTGGACGTCGTCCGTCGTGCAGATCGGCTGCGAATGGCAGCCGGTGCCCTTCAGCTGCCTGTTCCTGCACCTGCCGGATGGCTGGCTGGATCGCGCGGAGGACGAGCGGGTCTACCGGGCGGACGAGATCCAGGACTTCGTCGACTGCGTGACCGACGGCCGCGGCGGGCCGAGCGACGACCCCAACGACGAGAACTGCGTGAACGCGGTGCCCGCCAGTGACGGGGTCGATCCGGACGCGCCGCCGAAGGTGCAGGTGGGCTGCCGGGAGTGGCCGGTGCCCAAGGGGTGCGAGGAGGAGTGGGAGAAGTACGAGAACGCGGCCACGGAGCGGGAGCGCGCGGGCGCGTCGGGCCTGCTGGCCAACTGCGTCGCGGAGACGTACAAGTCGATGGAGCCCCCGTGCGTCGTGGAGGCCACCGGCCGGGTGGACGAGACCAAGATCTCGTTTCTTTTCTTCCGCTGGGGCGGCAGCAACGGCACGCTGATCGAGAAGCTGGGCGACGGGCGCATCCGCATCCATATCCTGCGCGGGGTGGAGTTCGGCACGGGCGTAAGCGGCGACGGCGTCGGCGGCTCGCCCGTGAGCTTCGACGTCGCGGGTATCACGGGCTACTCGAAGGACAAGACCTACGAGTTCACCGACATGGGCAAGGCCCAGGAGTGGATCGACTGGTACAAGAGGTACAACAGCGTGAACGGCAACCGGCCGTACTGCTGGACGTCGGGCACCATCCCCGCCGTGCACTGCGATCACAGCGACGAGGAGCGCGCCGACGAGCTCGCCCAGCAGGAGCCGGAGCACCACGAACTGGCCGAGGCCGAGAGCGACACCAGGAAGGTCAAGTTCAAGGGCGGCCTGAGCATGAAGGGCGAGGCCGGGCAGTTCAGCCTGAAGGGCAGCGTCGAGGGCGGCTACGAGGGCGAGATCCAGGTCGAGGAGCGGCTGTTCTCCGACGGGAGCCAGACGGCCACCTACACGTCGTCGGACATCGGCGGGTTCCTCATCGGTGCCAAGCTCGGCGGCAAGCAGCCGTTCACCAAGAACGGCGACAAGACCACCAGCAGCGGCGGTGCCGGCGGCAAGGGCAAGGTGGGCATGGAGTGGAAGGGCACCACGAGCACGACGGTCGCCTGGGACAAGGAGGGCAAGCTCTCCAAGCTGATCATCACCATGGACGAGCAGGTGATGCGGACGTTGTACAACGCCGGCATCGACGTCGAGGTCGCGCTGCCGTACGGGTTCTCCGTGGGCGCCGGGTACAAGAAGTCCGAGGAGGAGGGCACGATCTCCACGCGCCAGCTGATCATCGACTTCAACCAGTACCCCGAGCTGCGCGAGAAGCTCGGCCCGAAGATCGACGAGGTCTTCCCGCGGGACGACGACGGACGGCTGATCAAGGACGACGTCGAGATCGACGGGAACGACTCCGACGGCGGGGAGTTCTACGAGGCCGCGGAGGACCACGCGAACGTCCGCGAGCTGGAGTACGACGCGAGCAAGGTCACCGAGGGCGGCGAGGGCGGGCTCTCCTGGCAGGGCCTGGACCTGTTCAAGCTCGAGTTCACCGAGATCGAGGAGGAGAAGATCCTGAAGGAATCCTCGTTCGAGGTGACCGACGTCGACGGCAACAAGCAGAAGACGTCGCCCGCGCCGCAGTGCCGGGCCGAGGACTTCGAGCAGCCCGACGGCTACTATTCCGACGACTTCTCCGACCCGCCCACGGCGAACGCGGATTCCGAGCACGATCTCGGCGCGGAGTACTACTCCAACGAGACGCCGAAATACACCGAGGGCACCTACCCCGGTACGAATTACGACGGCGACGTGCCGGGTGACCGGGCCGAGCGGGTCCATTCACTGCTGGACGAGTACTCCAAGGCGTTCCCCGACAAGAACATCCTCGTGGTCAAGGACTTCGAGAACTTCTCGTTCCGGGCCGCCACGGGGTGGGAGCACCTGGCGACGGTGGATGGCATGGACGTCATCGCCCTGGACGAGGGGACCGTGAAGAACAAGGGCGACGGCGGCTGGATCAATTGGGGCTTCACCGGCTCCTACGACTACGACCCCGACAACAAGACCGTGCGGTTCGAGCGGAGGTGATCACCGCTCCGGGAACATCGTCCGGAGCGGGCCCGCGAGGATGCCGCCGTCGACGGGGAGCGTGACGCCGGTGATCCAGGCGGCGTCGTCCGACGCGAGGAAGGCGACGGCGGCCGCGATATCCTCGGGTTCCCCGACGCGGCCGAGGGGATAGAAGGGCGTGAGGCGCTCGAGCGCCCCGTCCTGGCTGTCCCAGACCCGGGTGCGGACGGTGCCCGGCGCGACCACGTTGAAGCGGATGCCGTCCGGGCCGTACCGGACGGCGTAGTTCTTCGCGAGAACCGACAGGCCCGCCTTGGCGGCCGAGTAGGGCTCGTCGCCGAACGCCGCGAGGCCGTTCACCGAGGAGACCATGACGACGGCGGGCCGCGGGGACTCGCGCAGCGACGGCAGCGCGGCGCGGACGCACCGCATCGTGCCGGTGAGATTGAGGTCGACGAGCTGTTCCCATGTCTCGTCGGTGAGCTGCTCCGGATCTGGCGTCGGGATCGATCCGCCGGCGACCGTGACGAGGAGGTCGAGGCGGCCGAAGGCGGCCCGCGCGGTGCCGACGGCGGCGTCCACCGACTCGCGGTCGTGGATGTCGCAGGCGGTCGCGCGGGCCCGCGGGCCGAGATCGCCGGCCAGGGCCCCCGCGGCGTCCGCGTCGCGGTCGGCGAGGACGACCGTCGCGCCGTCGTCGTGCAGGCGCCGGGCGGTCGCGGCGCCGATGCCATGGGCCGCGCCGGTCACGAGAGCCACTCTGCCGTCGAAGTTCATGCGGTCAACCTACCGGGCGGCGCCCCCTGGCGAGGGAGGTGCCGCCGGGCGAAAAACCTGATCGCTGCGGCGGCAATGGTCGTTCCAGCGTCGGTGAATGGATAGGTCAGCAACAACGCGTGTCGACGTTTGTCCACTCATGCGGGCGATACGCGAAAAACATGACGCGTCAGAAGATAGTGGGGCAGTCGCGGTGTGCATGGCGAAGATGTGTTGCCCAGTTTCCCCCCAAGCCCGGTTCGCCACGACGCATGTCCGCAGGAAGCAACTCCATGGGGAGGAATATCGAATGCGAATGATCAAGCTGGTGCCGGCCGTGGCACTGCTCGTCGCAGGGGCCGCGGTGCCGGCAACGGCGCAGGCCGCCCAGACCGACGCCACGGCGGAGGCCGCCTACTACAGCGGCCAGGCCTACGGCGCTGCCGTGGACCTGCTCGGGGCGGTCGTTCTGCCGGCCCAGCCGGACACCGGTGAGGTCTCCACGTCCGAGGACCTGGTCGCGGACGCGGGCTGCACGGCGTCGGTGGAGTCGAGCCTGCTCGACGCCGGCGTCCTCTGCCCGAGCGTGACCGTCGACACCGCGGCGGGCACGGTGGTCTCCGAGACCACGATCGAGGAAGCCTCGGTCAACCTGCTCGGCGTGCCGGCGATCGTCGTCGAGGACCTGACGGCGACCGCCACGGCCTCGTGCGAGAAGGTGTCGGGTGACGTCGACCTGACGCTGCGGATCGGCAACGAGACCATTCTCGTGGACGACCCGAACGTCTCGATCCAGATCCCCGGTGGTGAGATCACGGTCAACAAGCAGGTGCCGACCGAGACCGGTATCGGTCTCGCGGTGACCGCCGTCGTGGTCAAGCTGGACGGTCTGGCCGACATCACGATCGGTCACGCCGAGGCCTCGGCGCACGGCTGCATGACGACGCCGCCGGAGAGCTGATCTCGAGCTTCTCGCGAATAGCGCAGCGCCCCCGCGGGTGACCACCCGCGGGGGCGCTGTCTTCCTACGACGCCTGTGGAGACGCCGGTATGGATCAGAGCGGCAGCGGCGGCTCCGGCAGCGGGAGGCCCGGTAGCTCCGGGAGCGGGAGGCCCGGCAGCTCGGGCAGCGGCAGACCCAGGCCCAGGCTGTTGAGCAGGGCCATGATCGCATCGATGAGACCCGAGAGGATATCCATGATGCATCTCCTTCGTGTATCGGAACGACGGCAATTAACACTGCGCCGCCGAATATCACGTTAGGCGCGCGGAATGATTCAGGGGCTTCACAGTCTCAACGCGCGACAATCATTATTTTTGACGTAATGAGTATGGCGTACACGCAGAATCCACGTGAGACAAGCCACGACCGTGATACGCGACAATGACGATATGACTAGCTCTGTCAGCACTTCCGAGTACGACGTCGTCATCGTCGGCGGCGGGCACAACGGCCTCACCGCCGCCGCGTACCTGGCGCGCGCCGGCCTGTCCGTGGCGGTGCTCGAACGCCTCGACCACACCGGCGGCGCCGCGGTCTCCGCCCGGGCGTTCCCCGGCCGTCCCACCCGGCTGTCGCGCTACTCGTACCTCGTCTCCCTGCTGCCCGACCAGGTGGTCCGCGACCTCGGCCTCGACCTGCGGCTGGCGCCGCGCGTCACGGCGTCGTACACGCCCGTGATGCGCGACGGCGTGCCCGGCGGCCTTCTGGTGGAGCGCCCGGAGGGCGCCGCGACAGCCGCCTCGTTCCGTTCCGTGACCGGGTCCGACGCCGAGTACGAGGCGTGGCGGGCGTTCTACGCGGCGGTCGGTGACCTGGCCGGCGTGGTCGCGCCCACCCTCACCGCGCCGCTGCCCCGGGAGGGCGAGCTGCGCGCGCGGGTGGACGCCCGGATCTGGCGGGACCTGGTGGAGCGTCCCCTGGGCGAGGCGGTGGAGCGGCGGTTCGCCGACGACACGGTGCGCGGTGTCGTCGCGACCGACGCGCTCATCGGGACGTTCGCGAGCCTGCGTGCCGGCTCGCTGGTGCAGAACCGCTGCTTCCTCTACCACCTGATCGGGAACGGCACGGGGGAGTGGCAGGTGCCGGTGGGCGGCATGGGCGCGGTCACGGAAGCCCTGGCCACGGCCGCCACGGCGGCGGGAGCGGTGCTGGTGACCGATGCCGAGGTCACGGCGATCCGCCCCGAGGACGGCGGCGCCGAGGTGCGGGTCGCGGGGCGGACGCTGCGGACGCGGTTCGTGCTCGCGAACGTGGCGCCCTGGGTGCTGGCGGGCCTGCTCGGCGAGACGCCGGACCCGGCGGCCCGGCCCGTCGGGGCGCAGCTCAAGGTGAACCTCCTGCTGGACCGGCTGCCCCGGCTCCGGTCCGGTGCCGACCCGCGGACCGCGTTCGCCGGGACCCTCCACCTCGGCGAGGGCTACGACGAACTGGAGACCGCCTACGCCCAGGCCGCGGCCGGGCAGGTGCCCATCCGCATGCCCGGCGAGGTGTACTGCCACTCCCTGACCGACCCGACGATCCTCGGCGACGTGCCCGAGGGCACCCACACCCTCACCTATTTCGGCCTGCACCTGCCGGCCACCCTGTTCGACGACCCCGCCACCCGGGCGGAGCGCAAGGCCGAAGCGGTGGCCCGCGCGATCGCGTCCCTGGACGAGCACCTGATCGATCCGATCGCCTCCGTCGTCGCCCGCGACGCGGACGGGAGGCCCTGCATCGAGGCGAAGATCCCCCAGGACATCGAGGCGGACCTGAACATGCCGGGCGGACACATCTTCCACGGCGACCTCGCCTGGCCGTGGGCCGACGACCGCGCCGACCTCACGGCCCCGGCGGACCGCTGGGGCGTGGCCACGGACCACCCGGCCGTCCTGCTGTGCGGCTCGGGCGCCCGCCGCGGCGGCGCCGTCTCCGGCCTGGGCGGCCACAACGCGGCCCGGGCGGTGCTCGAGTCGAGGTGACCGCCCGTCCCTGTCAGGAAACCAGGCCCGCCTCGGCGCGCGGGCTCAGGTACCGGCTGCGCACGTCCTTGGTGACCAGCCGGTGCAGCTTCGACTGCCCGGGCCTGCGCGCCTCGTGCCTGAGCTCCTTGACCGTGGACGCGCACACGAACTCCTTGAGCCACGCGCCGGCCCGACCGCCGCCGAGGAACCTGCGGGTGGACCGGTCGTCGAGGCTCGCGAGCTGGAACAGCCCGGCGGTGCGGCCGAGGCTCAGGCACTGCCCCGCGAACACGACGTTCGCCGTCCGCGGCGCGCGTCCGGCGAGCCGGGCCAGCACCGTGTCCGCGGCGATCGCGCCGAGCGGCAGCGCCGCCTGGCAGCTCATCCGGAAGGGCGTACCCGAGGGCGCGGCGGAGTCGCCGGCCGCCACGATCCGGTCGTCGTCCACGCTGGTCAGGGTCTCGTCCGTGATCAGCCGCCCGACGTCGTCCGTGGTCAGCCCGCTGCGCCGCGCGAGGTCCGGCACGCCGAACCCCGCGGTCCAGATCGTCAGGGCGCTCGTCAGGTCCCGCCCGTCGGCCAGGTGGACACCGCCTGGTGTCACCTCGCGCACCGTGGCTCCGGGACCCTGGAGCACGGTCACGCCGAACCCGTCGAGGCGGTCGGTCACGACGTCCCGCACCCGCGGGTGCAGGTACGGCCCGACGGTCTTGCCGCAGACCAGCGTCACGGCGTGCCCCTGCTCGCCGAGCTCGGCGGCCGTCTCGACACCGGTCGGGCCCGCGCCGACCACGACGACCGGGGCTCCCGGCGTGGCGCCGTGGAGGAGCGAGCGCAGCCGGCGCGCGTCCTCCACGGTCGCGATCGGGTGCGCGTGCTCGGCGGCCCCCGGAACCTCCGGCGTGGCGGCCCGGCTGCCGACCGCGTAGACGAGCCGGTCGTAGCCGATCCGCCCGCCCGACGCCAGATCCAGCGCCCGCCCGGGGACGTCGATGCGCTCCACGGCGTCGACGACCAGGCGTACCCGCGGGGCGAGGACGTCCGCGAGGTCGACGACGGCGTCGTGGGTCCCGGCGACGAGCTGGTGCAGGCGGATGCGCTCGACGAACTCGGCGCGCGGGTTGACGAGGGTGACGTCGACGTCGTCCCGCTGCGTCAGCCGGTTGGCGGCGAGAACGCCGGAGTACCCGGCACCGATCACGACCACCTCGGTCCTCGTGCTCATGATGCTTCTCCCATGCTCGGTCTCTGCTTCGTTGCCCCGACGACGCCGCAGGACCCCACGGATGTGACCGTCGCGCCGCGTGACGTGGCACACATCCGCCGGTCAGTGGCCGTGGCCGCGCGGCGCGGTCACGGCCGGCCTCCCGGCGTCGCCCGGCTCCACGACCAGGAACTGCCCCATCATCCCCTCGTCCTCGTGCAGCAGCATGTGGCAGTGGGACATACCATTACGCGGCTCTGACCTGCTCGTTCGTGTCCCCATCGGGCTTGCGTTCCACACGGGTTACACGAAACATCTCGTCGACGGCCCGGCGGGTGCGCTCCGGGCGAGTACACCTCCACGTCCACCGGCGGCCACCAGGCCGCGAAGTAGGTCCCGGCGGCAACCGCCTTGATCGTGGCCCGAGGGATCGCACCCCGCACCGCCGCGTGCAGGTGAGGGGCCAGCCGCTTCTGACATGCGCTCAGTGGAGCCGAGCGGCCATTCATCGGATAGACCGAGCGCCGCACGAGCACGAGCAGCGGACGCCAGCAGCTCCGGGCCGGAGAACTTCACGGCGCGATGCACCGGATGGGACGAGTCGTAGCGACCAAGGATCTCCGCGACGCGCCTGTCGGGAGTCGTCGCGACCCCATCTGGACCTGTCACCAGGTCAATCAGCGTGACCACATCAAGCCACTTCTCTGAAGGTTCGGGCATCCTCGCCAACCTGTCCGAGAGCCCGCGCTCGGAGGCTTCCCATACCGCGCCCGTGTGCCATGCGACGAGCCCAACGACTTCCTCGGGAGCACCGCATTCGCTGAGGTAGACCGCGCCGTCAAGTGGGTGAAAACCGGTAAGCGCGAGATCCGGCGCATAGCCGATGTCATGCAGCCACGCTGCCGCACGGACGTCTTCAGGAAGCCCCACGTCTGCGACGAGCTGATCCGCCAGCCGACCCACGCCTTCCACGTGTTGCCAGCGCCGCCCGAGGTCTTTCAGGCAGCGTCGCGCGAGTCGCGGTGCCTGGTCCGGTTCCCACATGCTGCCATCCTGCCGTATTCCCAGATCTGACCTCTTGCGCGTCTGACCTGGGCGGCACTGCCGAATTGACCTCTAAGAGATCAAGGCGCGCCTGGCGGCGCGCGGGCCGTCCGGCCGGCAGGGGCCCCGCGCTCCGGGGACCCCGCGCTCCGGGCCTTCGGCCCTGCGCGCACCCCACCGCGCACCCCTGACGGCCTACCGGCCACGCCGCCAAGGACCGGACCCAGGGTCGAGCTGCCGCGCGAGCGACAGAAGTATCCGCAAGGTAAGACCATCAGCCAGTGAGCAACAGCGACGAGTACCTCTGCGCCTTCTGTGGCGAACCGACTACCGACGACCCGAGGCACCTCCGCCTTGACATGTCCTGGACCCACAGCATGGCGACCCAAACCATCTGGGCACACCATGCCTGCCTGGTCGCAGTGTTACCGTCCGGCTTCCCGCTTGCAGTCGAAGGGCCTTACGAGTAGCGGCTACACCCGACCCACCCCCGGTCCGGGCGACCCGTCCGCTCCAGACCGTCGGCCCACACGACAAAGGCGACCCCGACGCGTTCGAGGTCGCCTTTCGTGATGCCTCCGGCGGGCACCTGCTGGAGTCAAGAGGATCGAGGGACGGTGTCCCTGTCCTCCGTCGTCCGTTGGCTTCACCGGGACCCTGACACCGAACCCGCCGGCAGGGCAACCCGTCCCGCCACGTTGACCAGTCACCCGCCGTCGAGCACGTCACGGCGGGACGGGTTGCCCTGCCGGCAGAACCGATGTCCGAGACGTGCCCCGCGCCAACGGACGACGGAGGACAGGGACACCGAGGCCGGACACATGGCCGGGTCACAGGCCCGCAGGGCTATGACGGCCGGTTACACACGCGTTACACGAGAGGCCGAGCAAGGCCGAAAAATGATGCCAAGTGTCGCTCAGTGTCCTACGTGGTCAGAGGCGGTTTCGCCCGGCTCCACCACGAGGAACTGCCCCATCATCCCCTCGTCCTCGTGCAGCAGCATGTGGCAGTGGTACATGTACGGCATCTCCGTGTCGGTGTAGTCCTCGAACCGCATCAGGAGGCGGTACGTCCTGCGCGGCTCGAGGTAGACCGTGTCCTTCGGCCCGGCGAGCCCGGGCGGCGGCTCCCGCCCGTCGATCGTCAGGATGCGGAACTGCACGTCGTGCACGTGGAAGCTGTGCGGCACCGGGTGGGCGTTCCGCACCTCCCACACCTCCGTGTCGCCGACCGTGACGACCTCGTCGATCCGCGACATGTCCATGCGCTCGCCGTTGATCATGCGGTCGGCCAGCTCGAACGACCGGCCCATGGTCGCGTCCTCGGCCCGCAGTTCGTCCTCGCCGGCATGGGACGACGGTCCCCACGCCGGGGCGGGCGACGGCGCGAGATCGTCCGCGGCCCGCAGTTCCAGGACGTCGAACGCGTCGTTGCCGCCCATCGCGAACGAGGCCGCCACGCCGCCGAGGTCCGGTTCGGTGGACCGCAGCCGCGTAACGTCGCCGGGCTCGAACGCGACGACGATCTCCGCCCGCTCACCCGGCGCGAGGCGCACCTCGTCGAGTCGCACGGGCGCGTCGAGCAATCCGCCGTCGGTCGCGACCAGGTCGAAGGAGCGATCCTCGAAGCCGAAGGAGTAGGTGCGCGCCGTGGAGCCGTTGAGCAGCCGCAGACGCACCCGCTCGGTCGTCACCTCGTGGTACGCGCCCACGGTCCCGTTGGTCATGACGGTGTCGCCGAGCGTTCCGGGCTCGCCGCCGTCGTGCCGCAGCTCCAGGCGGCCGTCGTCGTCGAACACCTTGTCCTGCACGACGACGGGCACGTCGTCGACCCCGTACCGCGACGGCAGGTCGGCGGCGCGGGAGGCGTCGTCGTCCAGGAGGAACAGGCCCGCCAGGCCGCGGTAGACGTGCTCCTCCGTCGCGCCGTGCGGGTGCGGGTGGTACCAGAGGGTGGCCGCGGGCTGGTCGATCTCCCAGGTGGGTTCCCACGTGTCGCCCGGAGCGATCGGCTGGTGCGGCCCGCCGTCCATCGCCGGGGGCAGGTGCATGCCGTGCCAGTGCACGCTCGTGGTCTCGTCGAGCTCGTTGGTGACGCGGACCGCGACGCGCTCGCCACGCTCGGCCCGCAGGGTGGGGCCGAGGTACGGGCCGTCGAACCCCCAGGTGGGCGTGGTGACGCCGGGCAGGAACTCGCGCGTGCCGGGACGTGCGGTGAGCTCGAACGTGCGCACGCCGCCGACGACGGTCGACTCCGCGAGCGGCGGGATCGCGAGCTCGGTGCCGAACTCCACGGCGCGTACGGGGGTCGCGGAGCCGCCGAGAGCGCCGCATCCGGACGCGGCCAGTGCGAGGCCGAGCGACGTGAGGCCCGCGAGGACGGCGCGGCCGCGCGTCATCGTGCGTCCCCGCGGGCCCTCTGGATGCCCAGCGCGATCAGCCCGGCCAGGAAACCCCAGAACGCGTCCATGGCGAGCGCAGGCAGGGCGGTCCACGCGGCGCCGCCCGGCCCGGCGCCGTCGATCCCCGCGAACACGAGCGACAGCAGGATGGTGAGCACGCCGAAGGCGAGGCCGGTCAGGGTGAGGGTCAGCACCGGGCGGGCGACGCGGCCGAACCCGACCACGCCGATCCACACGGCGCCGGTGATCCCCACGATCGCCAGCGCGCGCGGCGCGCCGGAGCCGAGGCCCGTGAGCGCGGTCAGCGGCCACAGCAGCGCCAGGCACGCGAGGCCGCCGATCAGCGGCCACTGGATCCGCCCGGGCTGCTGCGGCCGGGCCGGCTGCTGGGGCTGAGGTGTGTCGTAGGAAGTCATGTCCCGACGATCGCCCGCCGGCCGCCTCCGCCACATCGGCCCCGAAGCGTCTCCCGGCCCCGCCGTCGGGCGACGCCGGCTGTCGCCCCCGGGCGACGGTCACCTCCGCCTACGCTGGGGGCGTGTCCGGAGACAGCGCAGCCGAGGCCGCGGCCGGTGGCGGGCGGCCCAGCGCATGGGTGGCCGACGTCGTGCTCGCGCTCGCGATGGCGCTCGTCGTCGCGGTGGTCATCGCGGCCGCCACCGAGAACGCGGGCAGCGCCGAGCCGGGCGCCTACGCGTTCGCGGCCGGGCTGGGGGCGCTCGTGCTGCTGCGCCGGCGCGCCCCGCGCCTCATGCTGGTGCTGACCGTGCTCGGGATCTTCGCCTACTACACGCTCGGGTTCGTCCCGATCGGCATGGCGCTTCCCGCCGTGGCCGCCCTGTACTCGGCGGCGGAGCTGCGCCGCACGGGGTGGGCGGTCGCGGCCGGCGTCGTCCTCCTGGCCGTCGCGACGTACTTCCGGGTCACGGGCTCCGAACCGAGTGCCTACCTGACGGTGTACGACTTCCTCACGAACGTGGCCCTCGTCGCCGCCGCCGTCGCGCTCGGGGTCGCCGTCCGGCTCGGGCGGGAGGCCCGGGAACGCGCCGCACAGATCCGCGCGCTCACGGCCGCGCAGGAGGCACGCGCCGCCGAGCGGCGGATGCAGGCCGAGCGCCTGCGGATCGCACGCGACCTGCACGACGCCGTCGGGCACAACCTGTCCGTCGTCGCGCTGCACGCGAACGTCGCCGCCGAGGCGGTCGGGCGGGACGACGACGCCGCACGCGGCGCGCTGGAGCGCGTGCGGTCCGCGGCGTCGGACACACTGCACGAACTGCGCGCCACGGTGAAGGTGCTGCGCGGCGGCGACACGATGCCGACGACGGGCGTGATCGGCCTGGCCGGGATCGACGCCCTGGTCGCCCCGGCGCGCTCCACCGGGCTCGACGTCGTCGTCGACGTGGACGTGCCGCCCGGATCGATCGACGCCGCGGTGGACGCCGCGGCCTCCCGGATCGTGACCGAGGCGCTCACGAACGTGCTGCGGCATTCGGGCGCGCGGCGGGCGCGTGTCGCCGTGACGGTCGCGGAGCCGGGCGCGCCGGGCCGTCTCGACGCGGCGGGCGGGTCGAGCGGTCCGCGCGACGACGGCAGCCCGGCCGGCGGCCGGCTGAGGATCGAGGTGTCCGACGACGGCGCCGGCGCGGGCGCGGCGTCGGAGGGTTCCGGGATCTCGGGGATGCGCGAGCGCGCCCATCTGCTCGGTGGCACCCTCCGCGCGGGCGACGCACCGGCCGGCGGGTTCGCCGTCGTGGCCGAGCTACCGGCGACACTGGACCCATGATCCGGATCGTGCTGGTCGACGACCAGGAGCTCGTGCGCGCCGGGCTGCGCCCGCTGGCGGAGCTCGACGGCGACATCGAGGTGGTGGGCGAGGCGTCCGCCGGGCGCACCGGCCTGCGGCTCGTGCGGTCGCTGCGGCCCGACGTCGTGCTCATGGACGTGCGGATGCCGCAGCTCGACGGCATCGCGGCCACGCGCGAGATCGTCGCCGACCCGGAGCTGGACGGCGTGCGGGTGCTCGTGCTGACGACGTTCGACGAGGACGACCACGTGTTCGCGGCGATCCGGGCGGGCGCGTCGGGCTACCTGCTCAAGGACGTGACGCCGCCGGAGCTGCGGGCCGCGATCCGCACCGTGGCGGACGGGGACTCGCTGTTGTCACCGGCCGTGACCGCCACGGTCATGCGCGCGGTCGCCGACTCGCCGGGCGCGGCGGACGAGCGGCTGGCCGCGCGCGTCGCGAGCCTGACCCGGCGCGAGCGCGAGGTGCTGGAGCAGGTGGGGCGCGGACTGACGAACGACGAGATCGCCCGCGAGCTGTACCTGTCACCCGCCACCGCGCGCACGTACGTGTCGCGCCTGCTGGCCAAGCTCGACGCCCGGGACCGCGCGGCACTGATCGTGCTCGCCTACGAGACGGGGCTGGTCACCCCGGGCGGAAAGGACGTCCCGTGAAGCCCGACCGCCGCCTGCCCCGGCGCATCTACCGCTACGGCGACGAGCCCGACGTGCGGTTCTCGCTGGCCAACGAGCGCACCTTCCTCGCGTGGATCCGCACGGCGCTGGCGTTCATCGCCGGCGCGGTGGCGCTCGAGGCGCTGGCCACGCCGCTGGATCCGACACTGCGCCTGATCGCGTCCCTGATCCTCGTCGCCACGGGGATCGCCCTGGTCTGGGAGGCGTGGTTCGGCTGGATGCGCACCGAGCAGGCGCTGCGCCACCAGCGCCCCCTGCCGTCGCCGTTCACCGCGCTGCCGGCCGCGATCGGCCTGTTCGTCGTGGCCGTGCTGATCGGCGCCGCGCTGATCGTCGGGCCCGCGTCATGAGCGGGCCGTGGGACGCCGGACTCCAGCCCGAGCGCGCGGAGCTGTCCTGGCGGCGCACCGTCCTGGCGGTCACGGCCGGGACCGTCATCGCGGCGCGCTACCTGGGCCAGAGCCATCCGGTGTTCGGCCTGCTGCTGCCCCTGGTGGCGCTCGTGGGCGGACTGGTCCTGCTGCGGATCGGCACGCTCCGCTTCCGCAGGCTCGACGCCCGGCTGCGCGCCGCGGGCTCGCAGCCGTCGGAGCCGGTGATGCCGGGCGCCGCGATGCTCGGCCTCCTGGCGCTGATGTGCCTGCTCATCGGCGTGACGTCGACCGCCTTCATCGTGGTGACGGCTTTGCGCCAGTAGGTAGTACCGGCCCCGCCCGGGCCGCCGTCGCCCGTAGGGTGAAGGGCGTGAACCAGGCAGATCCCGCCCGCCTCGCGTCCGACCTGGCCGACGCCTTCGTGCTGTTCCACGAGGCGATCGGCGTCCGGCGTGGCCTGTCCGCGGGTGACCACAGGGCCCTGAGCGTGATCGAACGGTGCGGCCCGCTGGCCGCGAGCGAGCTCGCCCGGCAGACCGGGCTCACCGCCGGGGCGGTCACGGGGCTGGTGAATCGGCTGGTCGAAGGCGGCCACGTGCGCCGGGAGCCGTGCCCGACGGACGGGCGCCGCGTGCTGATCTCGGTCGCCGGAGCGCCGGGCGACCCCGTTCTCGCCGACGCGGTCGCGACCCTGGAGCGCGCGTCGTCGTCCCTGGTCGACGCGTTCGACGAGCACCAGCGTGCCGCCGTCGTCGGCTGGATCACCGCGATGACCGAGCGCCTGCACGCGCAGGCCCGCCGGCTCGCCCGGTAGGGCTCGCGGATCACCCGGCGCCGAGGTGGGGCATCGTGTCCAGCCGCTGGAGGATGACGCCCTCGCGCAGCGCCCACGGGCAGATCTCCAGCTCGGACAGGTCGAAGATGTCCATGCACGCCTCCGCGACGAGCGCGCCCGGCACGATCTGGTGGGCGCGGCGGGGAGACACCCCCGGCAGCGTGCCGAGTTGCTTGTGCGTCATCCCGACCAGCTTCGGGATCCACTCGCGCAGACCGTCCAGCGGGAGGACCCGGCGGGCGAGCGGCCCCTCCGCCGCGGGCGCCGCGCCGCAGATGCGCGCCAGGGAGCGGAACGTCTTGGAGGTCGCCACGGACCGGTCCGGATGACCCTGGCGCAGCAGGTTGCCGGCGTCGTGCGCGATGTCGACGCGGATCCTGCGGCGCAGCTCCCGCAGTTCCCCCTCGCCGCTCGCCTCCTCCAGGGAGCGGGCCAGGCGGGCCGCGCCGAGGGGGAGCGACCAGGCCACGTCGGGCAGCTCGTCCTTGCCGGCGGCGATCTCGAGCGACCCGCCGCCGATGTCGAACACGGCCAGCCGCCCGGCCGACCAGCCGAACCAGCGGCGTGCGGCGAGGAACGTCAGCCGCGCCTCGTCCTCGCCCCGCAGCACCTCGATCCGCGTGCCGGTGCGCTCGGCGACGGTGTCGAGCACCTCGTCGGCGTTCACGGCGTCGCGCACCGCCGACGTCGCGAACGCCAGCAGGTCCGCGCAGCCGCGGTCCTCGGCGATGCGCATCGACTCCGCGGTGAACGCGGCCAGCGCGTCGATGCCCGACGGCGTGACGGCGCCCGCCTCGTCGAGATGCTCCGCGAGTCGCAGAGGCTCCTTGTACGAGGACGCCGGCAGCGGGGCGGCCCCGCCGTGGGCGTCGACCACGAGGAGATGCCCGGTGTTGGATCCGATGTCGAGCACGGCCAGTCGCATGGGTGCACCGTACAAGGCGCCGGGCTCAGGTCGTCAGCACGGCCTCGGCGGACGCCCCGCGGGCGCCGCGGAGGTTCGCCTCGATCTCGACGATCTGACCGGCGCGGACCGTGAGCCTGCTGTCGGCCCGGGCGAGTGCGGGGTACCAGCCGCCGAGCACGAGCCGGATCGAGAGGCGGGCGTCCGACTTCGTCGGGTCGGACACGGCGATACGGGCGACGTCGTCGGTCCCCGTGGCGACGACCGCGCAGGGGCCGTCGGCGCGCACCAGGCCGTCGTCGACCCCCTCGAACAGGTGGGCGAAGAGGTACCAGCGACGGCCGCGGCTGGCACGGACCACGTGGGCGCGCGGGTCCTTGCGGAGCACCTGCGTGGCGCCGCTCTCCGCGTGTGCGCGGGTGTGCGACGCCGAGGCCCCCGGCAGGATCAGGTACCCGTAGGTGTCCCCGCCGGTGCCGCTCGGATGCGTCAGCGACAGCGTGGCGTAGGTGCGGGTGCGGGGCGTGCGGGAGCCGGCGGTGTCGCCGCCGGAGTTGATGTCGTGCCACGAGCCGGTGCGCTCCGCGACCGAGGCCCGCGCCGCGTAGGTGCCGAGGAAGACGTAGCCCGCGACGCCGTCCAGGTGCGCCCACCGGGGAGCGTTCAGGTTCCGGCGGTCGCCGAAGCCGACGGGTCTCCCGTCCACGACGAAACCGGGCGTGGCACCCGCGGGGAACGACCGGTTCTCGACGGTGGTCTCGGCGCCGGGGCCCGTGACGACGATGCCGGAGCCGACCGCCACGACGGAGTCGTCGAGCAGGAACCACGACTTCTTGCCGCGCACGTCGCCGAGCTCGTTGACCAGATCCATGCCGGTGGTGCCCCAGCGGCGCGACAGGGCGACGCCGCCGCCCCAGCGGTTCGGCGCCGGCGGGACGGGCGTGCCGGAGTCCGGGCCGGGCGCGCGCTCGGCGAGCGAGGCGGTGGTGCCGGGCAGCCGGTACGGGTCGACGGTGGGCCAGTAGTCGTCCGCGAACTGCCCCTGGTCGTTGTCGAGGTACAGGTACGACGCGCCGTCGCCCTGGTGCCAGCCGTACCGGTTCTCGCCGTTGCCCCAGCCGTACCGGCCGATGCGGTCCGACGACGTCGCCACGGTGAACGCCCAGCCCGGGCCGCGGTGCACCATCCGCTCCTGGACGCCGAACTGCACGTGCCCGGGACGTTCCGGCGCGGCCGCGACGGTGTCGTCGGCCAGGAGCTCCTCCGCACGCCGCAGGTCGGACACGGTGGTGGGCTTGTACTCCTCGGCGCAGCGCGCGAGCCAGCCCTTCGCGAGCTCCCGGTAGCGGGTCCGGTAGGGCTCGTCCACGTGTTCGGCGAGCAGCATGACGGCCTCCGCCGTGCCCCAGGCGTCCCGGTAGTCGCGTTCGTGCTCGCGGGCCACGGCGCGGCCGCGCACGGTCTCCATCATGCGACCGTTCCAGATGAACGGCGCGAACGTCAGCAGCGGGCTCTCCAGGACCGGCCGCATGGACCGGGCCGAGATGCTCCACCGCGTGCCGTTCAGGAGCATCACGGCCGGCGCGACGGCGGCCAGCGCGGCCTTGCCGTAGGTGCCCGCGTACGGGAGGGCGAGGTGGTGGATGTAGGAGCCGTCGGCGTAGAAGCCGTCCCCGGACGTGGCGTAGGAGAGCAGGCTGTGCTCCCCGCCACCGGGGGTGTCCAGGAGGGCGTCGCGGGCGAGGGCCATGTCGTCGGCCGACTGGCCGGCGATGCCGCGCAGCAGGCAGCTGAGCACCTTGTCGGCGCGGTTCGCGCCCGTGGCCGGGCCGCCGCTCGCCTCGATCCGGTTCGGGTCGGGGGTGAAGGAGCGGATGGCGGCCAGCGTCCGGTCGAGGTCCTGCTGCCGGAGGCGGTCCTGGAGGATCAGCGTGAGGTCGCCGAGCACACGAGGGATGCCGATCTCCCAGAACCACCAGTTCCCGGCCGGTTCGGCACCGGCGTGGTACCAGTGCTCCGTCAGGTAGCGGTACCACCTGAGCAGCGTCCGCCGGACGGCGTCGTCCTCGTGCTGACCGGTGCCGGGGGTCGCCCAGGCGGTGGCGATCTTGAGGACCCGGCGGAACGTGGTGGTGAGGTTCGCCGGGCCGCCCAGGGGCAGGTCGGGCCAGATGCTGTCGCCGGGGTCCGGGAAGCGGTCGGAGTTGTCGTAGGCCCACGCGGCGTACTCGGACAGGCGGCGGTTCCGGTCGGCGACGGCGGGGGAGTCGACACCGAGTCCCACGCCGCCGACGAGGAAGTTCAGCCATCGTCCCCGCAGGTCGTCGAACCGGTCGGCGGCGGCCAGGCCCTGGCCGCCCGACCCGGCCGCGACGGCACCCTGCGGGGGGTGCGCGACGACCAGTGACGCGGCAGTGCCGAGAACGAGGGCGCCCCGGCGCGACAGCGGGATCTTGGCGAGCTGCGGGAGCGCGGTCCGCGAGGGAGTTTCGGTGCGCTTTTCCATGATCTTCCACCCCCGGTTTCAGATATCCGTATCTCGCTTTTAAAGGCGAGTTTGACACGCCCCGGGGGAAACGCACGCCGAAGGAATTGTGCCGCACTCTCTTTGCGGCATTCATTCCACATAAAAGATGTTAACGCGATTTATGCGAAGGAATGTCGCCCATGCCCGGCAAAGGGGTCAGCGCGAGACGCGGGGCTCCCCGCCCGTCGGCGTGGGCGGCGCGGTGCGCTCCGGGGCGGCGTCGCCGACGGCATCGCGGACCGCGTCCCTGCGGTGACGGAGCTCGGTCACGGAGAGGGTCCCCGCGCCCGGGTCGTCGATCGCGTCGACGAGCGCCCGCAGCCGGTGGCCCGCCGCCCGGTCGACCGTGGTGGCCGTCCACGTGACGTCGGTGACGCGCGCGGCCGCGCCCGGCGCCGGCTGGGTCACGGTCGCCGTCAGCAGGACGCCGTTCGTGGTGCGCGCGTCGCAGCACTCCGCGCTCTGGTTGGAGATCATGTTCCCGAGGCCGTAGGCCACCCACATCCCGGAGCCGCCGGGCCCGCCGTCGAGCCGTGCGAAGCGCTGGGGGATGTGGGCGTGGTGCCCGATGACCAGGTCGACCTTTCGCGAGGCCGCCAGTTTGCGCGCGAACGCCTTCTGCTCATCGGTGGGCTCGGCGACGTACTCCGTGCCGGCGTGCATGCTCACGACCACGAGTTCGGCGCCGTCCGCGCGCGCCGCGGCCGCCTCGCGGATCACGCGCTTCGCGTCCAGCAGGTCGACCGTCCACGGCTGGTCCTCCGGCACCGTGAACCCGTTGAGCCCGTACGTGGCCGACAGGTGCGCGACCGTGAGCGAGCGCCCGGCGCGGTCGAGCGTGTAGCGCTGCGGGGTGCGCTCCTCCGGCTCACGGGCGGTACCGGCGTGGCCCAGGCCGGCCTTGTCGAGGGCCGCCAGGGTCGCGGCGACGCCGTCGACGCCGCGGTCCATCGAGTGGTTCGACGCCGTCGAGCAGCCGTCCCACCCCTGCTCCGCGAGGTCCCTGATCAGCTGCTTCGGCGCTCCGAAGGCCGGGTATCCCGTCGGCGTGGTGCCCGGGGGAGCGACCGGCGCCTCCAGATGGCACAGTGCCAGGTCGGCCCGGCGCACCCACGGGTCGAGCCCGGCCAGGAGCGGGGTGTAGTCGACGGTGCCGTCCCGCGTCGCGCTGTCGTTCAGCGGGCCGTGCGGCAGGACGTCTCCCGCGGCGACGATCGTGAACCGCGCCGGCTTCTCGTGGCGCTGCGTCCCGCGCTCGTACGTGCCGGGCGACGACGGCCCAGGCGCGGAGGCTCCCGGCGCCCCGGGCGAGCCCGTCGCCGCGGAGCCCTCCGGGGTCGTGGAACCGGGCGTCCCGGTGCACGCGGCGCACGCGAGGAGGGCGGCGAGCGCGGCGGCGACCGCGCCCCGGGCGGGGCGATGCCGCCCGGGGCGCGGCCGGAGCACATTGGTCGCTGGCGCGACGCGGTCCACAAGGTCCACGTGCGCGATCGTAGGCCTTCCGGGCACCCGACCGGGTGAGAGACGCGCGGCTGGTCAGGGAGTGGTCCAGGACTGGACGGCGCTGCCGTCGCAGCCGGCGATCTCCGTGTGCGTGCCGTCGTTCTGCACCCGGCCGACGGGCTGCAGGCACAGGTTCGACTGCGGGTTGCGCAGGGCGCCGCCGTCGCGGGCCCACTGCTGCGCGCCGGTGCCGTTGCAGTCCCAGAGCTGGACCCGCGTGCCCGGGGCGGTGCCGCCGCCGGCCACGTCGAGGCACTTGCCGAGCGCGCGCACGGAGCCGTCCGCGGCGAACGTCCACGACTGCGCGGCGTTGCCGTTGCAGTGCGCGAGCTGGATGGGTGTGCCGTTCGCGGTGTCGGCCCACGCCACGTCGAGGCACATGCCGTTGCTCGCGGTCACCGTGCCGGTCCCGCCGCCACCGCCGCCGTCCGCGGTGTCGTAGACGCGCACGTAGTCGACGCGCATCTGCTGCGGGAACTGGGTGGTCCCGTCCGGGTAGCCGGGCCAGTTCCCGCCGACGGCCACGTTGAGGATCATGAAGAAGGGCTGGTTGTAGACCCAGGTCCCGGGCACGTCCGCGGGCGTGCGCGTCATGTACGTGTTGCCGTCGACGGACCAGGAGATCCGGTCGGGGGACCAGTCGATGGCGAACGTGTGGAACGTGTCGGCGAAGGACCAGCCCTGCGGGTGCTGGTAGGCGCCGCCGACGCCGCCCCCACCGGAGTAGCCGGGGCCGTGGAGGGTGCCGTGGACGATGTGCGGCTCGTAGCCGACGTTCTCCATGATGTCGATCTCACCCGAGTTCGGCCACGGCGTGTCGGGGAACTGCGCGCCCAGCATCCAGAAGGCAGGCCAGATGCCCTGACCGCGGGGGATCTGGATGCGCGCCTCGACGCGGCCGTAGCGCGGCTCCACCTTGTCCTTGGTGGTCATGCGGGCCGAGGTGTAGCCGCCGCCCTCCTGGCGGGCGGTGATGACGAGATTGCCGTTGCCGTCCAGCGCCGAGTTGGCGCGGCTGTTCGTGTAGACCTGGAGCTCGTTGTTGCCCCAGCCGCCGCCACCGGTCTCGTGGTTCCAGTTGGCGGGGTCCGGGGCGGACCCGGCGGCGCCGTCGAACTCGTCGGACCAGACGAGCTGGGCGGCCGCGAGCCCGGTCTCGCCGTCGGCGTCGATCGCGCTCCCGGCGGAGCTGACGGCGGCCACGGCGCCGGTGGTGGCGAGCGCGACGGCGGACAGCGCGGTGACGACGGTGACGACCGCGCGGGTTCGGGGTTTGGCGCGCATGGATTGCTCCCTCGCAGGTATGGACCCGGACTGTGCCGGCCGCACCGCGGTACGGCCACGACCGCCGGGCAGCCACCGGTGGAAAGGTGACTGGCCGGTCAGTGAAAGGCTAGGGATGCTGCGCGGGGCTCACCATTGGGTGAATTACGTACGTCCCGCTCGCCCGGCCGCGCCGATCTGCCCGGCCTCGGCCGTACCGGCGCGGCGGGTGACGAGCGTGACACCGCCGCGGGGTTCTGCCGCGGAGACGTGGCGCCTAGCATCGTGGGGGCCGTGGATGCCGGCCGTTCGAGTGCTGAGAGGGTTGAGAGGGCCGAGAGGGCCGAGAGGAGAGCGGCGGTGACCTGGGTACAGCTCGCCATGGACCTGGCGGGGGTCTTCTTCTTCGCGATGTCGGGTTCGCTGCTGGCGGCCCGGCGGCGGTTCGACGTCGTCGGCTCGCTGATGCTCGGCACCTGCGTGGGCCTCGGCGGCGGGATCCTGCGCGACCTCGTCATCGGCCAGGGGGTGCCGCACGCGTTCGCGTCGCCCGTCTACCTCCTGCCGCCCGTGCTCGCCACCGTGCTCGTGTACCGGTTCGCCGCCAGCGAGCACCGCTACCGCAACGCCCTCACCGCGTTCGACGCGGCCGGGATGGCGCTGTTCTGCATCAGCGGCACCCACATCGCGCTGGAGGCAGGCCTCAACCCCGTGGCGGCCGCGATCCTCGGGATGATCAGTGCCGTCGGCGGCGGCGTGATCCGCGACGTCGTGGCCAACGAGGACCCGCAGCTCTTCCACCCGCGCGGCCTGTACGCCATCGCGGCGCTGCTCGGCGCCGGCCTGACGAGCGCCGCCGCGTCGCTCGGCTGGACGAACGCGGGCACCGGACCGGGGATCGCGGTCCTCGTGTTCGCGCTGCGGATGCTCTCCCTCCGCTACCGCTGGGAGATCCCCCTGGCGGCCCGCCGCCCCCGGGAGCCCTCCGATCGCCCCGCGGCGCGGCACGAGTGATCGCTCGGCGGCAGGCCGGGACCGACCGGGGGATTCGGGTGATTTCTGGCTTCTGGGCGTCCGGCGCGGCATGATGGGGCCCGCCCACGCGCATGCCCGCCGACGAGCCAGGGAGGACGACCGTGCCGACCGAGAGCGCGACCCCCGAGTCCGCGACGCCCGCCGCCGAGACGCCCGGTGAGACCTCGTCGTCCAGGAGGCTGCGGGGCTGGCACCTGTGGCTGCTGATCGCCGGCATCGTCGTCGCGGTCGTGATCGTGCTCTACGGGGCACTGCTCGCCCTGGCCGGCTGGTGGTTCGCCGACGCCGGGCGTCCGGAGCACGTGGACTGCGTGGAGATCGCGACAGCGGTGGGCCGGGAGGCGCTGCCCGAGGGCTCCACGGGCGGGCCCTGCGAGCTCGGCGGCTTCCAGGACTGGTACGTCGGCGGCGAGATCCGCACGTCCCGCGAGGCTCTCGACGCCTGGCTGGCGGACCTCCCGGGCGCTCCCGAGCTCGCCGCCGAGCCCTGCGTCGAGGCGATCGCCTGCGTGCAGGTCGACCTGACCCAGGAGGCCGGCGACGCCCACTACCTCGACGTGGACGTCCTGAGGGAGGACGGCGACGAACTGGTGGTGCGGCTGACCGCCTTCACGACGTGACCGGGGCCGGCGGCAGCAGGACGCGGTCGAAGAACCCGGCCAGGTCCGCCGTCGCGTCGAGCGGGAGGACCGCCGCGACGTACTGATCGGGCCGGACCACGACGACGGCACCGGCGCGGTCGATGCCGCGTGCGGTGAAGATGTCGTCGGCCGGGTCGGCGGCGTACGCCTTCTCGTGGTCGACGAGCCCGAACGGCCCCACGCGCGGCAGGAACGCGCCGGGCACGTCGCCCACCTCCACCCGGGTGTGGTCGCGCTGGTAGATCACCTTGGCCTCGATCACCGCGTCCGGGTCCGCGCCCTCGGGCGTGTACCGCACGACGGGGGACTCCGGCGACGTCGCCAGCCACCGCGCCCAGCGCTCGAGCCCCGGGGCGCTCGTTCCGCCGGCGCCGGCCGTGCCGTCGTCCGCGAACGCGTAGATCCGCCACCTGCCGTCGGCGCGGGCGTGGTGTCCCAGGTGCACGGGGTTGCCGTCGGCGACCCGGGTCACGGGCGCGGACTTGAACCGCTTCCCGAGCGGGAAGCCCTTGGCCAGGCCCTGGTGCGTGGCCGGCCCCACGATCATCGACTCGCCGTACTCGGTGCGGAACCCGAAGAGGAACTCCGTGGTCTGCACGTAGAAGTCCTCGAGGACCGACGGATCGGGCAGGTCCTCGGGCCTCGTCGCCATGAGGGTGGACCACTCGCGGTCGAACTCGATGAGGTTGCGCGCCACCACCTGCCGCTCGGCCGAGTAGGTGTCGAGCAGGGAGGCGGGCGCCCGCCCGGTCAGCACGTGCCCGAGCTTCCACGCGATGTTCCAGCCGTCCTGCATCGACACGTTCATGCCCTGCCCGGCCTTCGCGCTGTGGGTGTGGCAGGCGTCGCCCGCGATGAACACGCGCGGCGTACGGGTGCCGGTGAGCTCGGCGGGCACGTCGTCGAACTTGTCCGTGAGGCGGTGGCCCACCTCGTAGACGCTGTGCCAGGGCACGTCCTTCACGTCGAGCGTGTAGGGGTGCAGGATGCGGTTCGCGTGCTCCACGATCTCGGCGACGGGGGTGGATCGCACGGCGTGGGCGTCGTCGTCGGACACCTCGCCGAGATCGACGTACCACCGGCACAGGAACCCGCCCTCGCGGGGGATGAGCAGGATGCTGCCGCCGTCGTGCGACTGGATGGCGCACTTGGTGCGCACGTCGGGGAAGTCGGTCACCGCGAGGACGTCGATCACGCCCCACGCGTGGTTGGCCTGGTCGCCGGTGAGTTCGCGCCCGATCGACTCCCGGACCGCGCTGCGGGCGCCGTCGGCCCCGAGGACGAACGTCGCGCGGACGGTGCGCTCCGTGCCGGCGTCGGGACCGGCGGTGCGGCGGAGCCGGACGGTCACGGGGTGGCCGGGGCCGACGGCGGTCGTGGGCGGGGCGGCGTCGTCGGCCACCGCGAGGTCCACGAATTCCCAGCCGAAATCGGGCGCGACGCGGGCGGGGGCGCGGGCCGCGACCTCGGCGAAGTAGTCCAGGACGCGCGCCTGGTTCACGATGAGGTGGGGGAACTCCGTGATGCCGTGCGGGTCGTCGGGCACGCGGGCGGTGCGCACGATGTTCTCCGGGCGGACGGGATCCGGCTTCCAGAACGCCATCTCGGTGATGCGGTACGCCTCGGCGGTGATCCGCTCGGCGAAGCCGAACGCCTGGAAGGTCTCGACGCTGCGCGCCTGGATGCCGTCGGCCTGGCCCATCTCGAGGCGGCTCCCGCGCCGCTCCACGATCCGGGTGGTGATCTCGGGGAACTGCGCGAGCTGCGCCGCGGCGATCATGCCGGCCGGGCCGCTGCCCACGACGAGGACGTCGACCTCGTCGGGCAGGTCGTCCGGCCGGTCGGCGCCGGTGCCGGCCGCGGGCTGGATCCGCGGGTCGGACGTCACGTATCCGTGGTGGTGGAACTGCATGGGGTTGTCCTTCTCGCTCGACTCCGGTGTCGGCTCGCGGATCGTCGCCTACCCCAGGAACATATACGATTCCAGATACGAACGGAAGGTCGGGGTCAGAGCACCAGCGTCATGAAGGTGCTGTGCGGGTCCGGACCGTAGCCCGCGAAGGGGCCGCACTCCGTGAAGCCGTGCCGCGCGTAGAGGCGCCGCGCGGGCGCGAAGAAGTCCTGGGTCCCGGTCTCCAGGCTCAGCCGGGCGTAGCCGCGCGACCGGGCCTCGGCCAGGACGTGCCGCACCAGCGCGGCCCCGACACCACGGCCGCGGGCCGGGGGCGCCGTCCGCATGGACTTGACCTCGCCGTGCGCGGGGGTGAGCTCGCTCAGCGCGACGCAGCCCAGCAGCGCCCCCGTCGTCTCGTCCCGCGCCGTCCAGAAGGTGATGGACGGCGCGAGCAGCGCGGAGTGGTCGAGCGCGTGCACGCTCTCGGGCGGCGACGTCGCGTGCATGTCCGAGAGATGCTCGTCCAGCAGGGCCCGGACGTCGGCGCTCGCGGGGGAGTCGGCGGCGATGTGCATGGCGAGATCCTCGCATTCCGCGGCGCGACCGACGACGCGCGTCCACCGGTCGAGCCGGCTCCGCGGCCCACCAAGAGCAGGAGAGTGCTCCATGTCAAGCGCAGAGCGGCTCGGACGAGCGTGGAGTGGCGCGTCGTGCGGTTGCCGGAGTGGGATCGGGCAGTGATCCGTCCGTTCGCGGATCTCGATCCGAGGAGGAGCCTGCATGGAACTGTTGACCAGACCAGACCAGACCAGACAGACTGATCCCATGCGCGCCATGACGATCTACGAGGCCAAGACCCACCTCTCGCGCGTCGTCGCGCTGGCGGAGGAGGGCACCGAAACCGTGCTGACACGGCACGGCAAGCCGGTCGCGCGTGTCGTGCCGCTCGCCCCGCAGCGGGCCGAGCGCAAGCCGGGTGCCTTCGAGGGCAAGGGGTGGATCGCGGACGACTTCGACGAGATGACCGATGCCGAGCTCGCCGACTGGTACGGCGAATGAGAGTACTCGCGGACACACACATTCTGCTGTGGTGGTTCCTCGACCCCAAGCGCCTGTCGGAACGGCACAGCGAAGTTCTCGGGAACCCGGCGGATCTGGTTGCCTTCTCGTCGATCAGCATCGCGGAGATCGCGCTCAAACAGTCGATCGGCAAGCTCGAACTCGAGTTCGAGATCGTGCCCGCGCTACGCGACCAGGGATTCTTGGAACTGGAATTCGCCGCCGAGCATGCCGATCGGTTACGAGACCTGCCATGGGTCCACAGGGATCCGTTCGACCGGATGCTTGTCGCACAGGCCCAGGTCGAGGATGTGGCCCTCATGACCGTGGACCGGCATATCCCGAAGTATGACGTCAGGACCGTCTGAACTCCGAGGCGATCCAGGAGGCCGCCGCCTCCGGGGTGGCGTGGCGCCACGTGAAGCCCGCGGCCTGGAGGGCCGCCGGGATGAGTCGGCGGGACGCGAGCAGCTCGTCGGCGAAGCCGCCCAGGGCGGCCCGGAGCGCGAAGGCCGGAGCGGGGACGACGGCGGGGCGGTGCAGCGCGGCCGCGAGCGCGCGGGTCAGGCCGGCGTTCGTCACGAGTCCGGGCGCGACGGCGTTCACGGGACCGCTCAGCGCCGGGCCGCCGTCGTCGGCCCCGATCGCGCGGCGGACGACGGCGAGCTCGTCCGGGAGCGTGATCCACGGCCACCACTGGCGGCCGCCGCCGAGCGGGCCGCCGAGACCCAGGCGGACAAGGGGGAGGAGCCGGCCGAGCGCGCCGCCGCGCGGGGCCAGCACGATCCCGCTGCGCAGCAGCACCACGCGCGCGCCGGCGTCGGCGGCGGGGGTGGCGGCGGCCTCCCAGTCGCGGACCACGCCGGCGAGGAAGTCGTGCCCGGGGCCCGACCGCTCGGTGAGGGCCTCGTCGCCACGGTCGCCGTAGCAGCCGACGGCGGAGGCCTGCACCAGCGCGGGGCGGGAGTCGAGCGCCGCGATCGTGCGCGCGATCAGGCCGCTGGTCGACGTGCGCGACGCCCGGATCGTCGCCCGGTACGCCGCGGTCCAGCGCCGGTCGCCGACGCCGGCCCCGGCGAGGTTCACGACGGCGTCGGTCCCTTCCAGCGCGGCGGGGTCGAGGTCGCCGGTCCGCGGGTCCCAGACGACGTCGCGCACGGTGCCGCGGGCTGGGACGGTCTCAGCGCCGCGCGCGTCGGCGTCGACCGGGGCGCCGAGGGCGGGAGCGCCGCCTGTGCCGCCGTCCGGAGGACGGTCGGCGCCTGGGTGCGAGCTGTCGGCCGCGACCGCGCCCGGGCCGTCGTCGGGCAGCGAGCGCCCGGCGACGGATTCGCGGCGAACGAGTCGCCGCACGTGATGTCCGCGGTCGACCAGGTCCTCGATCAGCGCCGACCCGATGAACCCGTGGCCTCCGGCGATGGCGACGTCCATGCTCAGCAGCGTAGACCGTCCGGTCCCTGGGGCAGCTCCTCCCGCGACCGCGGCCCGGGATGCCATGGTTCGGATGCCACGGCCCGGATGCCACGACCGCGATGTTCCGGTCGGAATGTTGCAGGGTGCGTGCCGCGTTGCCCGGGCATGGACTTCAACCAGCAGATCATCGACACCTTCCGTGCCAACGGCGGCGAGGTCAACGAGCCGATCCGCTTCGGCAGGGCGCTCGTGCTCGTGCACGTGCCGAAGAAGGAGGGCGGCGAGCGCATCGCGCCGCTCGCGGCGATCCCGGAGGACGGCGCGTGGCACGTCGTGGGCTCGGCGGGCGGCTCGCCCAAGCACCCGGCGTGGGTCTACGGCCTGCGCCGCGCCCAGGAGGCCGCCGAGCCGGTCGACATCGAGATCCCCGGCGAGCCCGTCGAGACCGTGGCGGCCAAGGTCTCCGAGCTGACCGGCGAGGAGCGCGACGCGATGTGGGAACGGTTCAAGGCGTTCTCGAGCGGCTTCGCCGAGTACGAGAAGACGGCCGAGGGACGCGTCTTCCCCATCTTCCGCCTGAGTGCCTGAGGCGCAGCCACCTGAGGTGCCGCCGGCGCTGTTGGCGAGCTGTTCAGCAGGGCCGCGCAGACCCACGAGCCCTCTTGAATGGATCCGAAAACCTACTGAACCCGGCTCAGCCCGACCGGGGGCCGGGTGAGGATTCACCCGGCCCCAGGGCGGAGCCTTAGCGATTCTTATCCGCGCCCGCCTGCCGGCGGGACCGGCCGGCTCAGCGGGGACACCCGGATCGTGTCCACGATCGGCGCCTGGGACGAGCGCAGCAGGATGCCCGGCCACGTGTCGCTCGCGTAGGTCTCGCCGTCGAAGTTCGGCGCCTCCGACGACGCGAACACCACCGTGTTCTCGCCCGCCACGAGCTCCACCTCGATGGTCAGCTCCGCGAACGCGTTCGCGTGGAACGTGTGCGGGAACAGCACCTGCTGGACCGGCCCGGAGTTGACCGAGATGTCCGCCCGGCGGGCGAGCGGGTCCGGGTTGTAGTGCGACGCCTCCGACTGCTCCGGGTTGGAGTAGCGGACGACCATCGCGTACGTCCCGTCCTCGGGCACGGTGACGTCGAACCGGAGCGTGTTCCCGTTGCCGGGCGCGCCGCCGATCCCCGCCACGGCGGCCCCGCCGCCGGCCAGCGAACGCTCCTCGACCGCGACCGACCCGGCGAGCGTGGCATCCTCCGCCTGGTGCTCGACGACGTCGAGCAGGCCCGCGCCGGGAGCCACCGTGATCCGGTCGAGGACGAGGCCGCGTGCCGCGCCGGTGACCGTGATCTTGTTGACGCCGCCGCGCAGGTGCACGGCGGCGTCGTGCGTCCGGGCCAGGGACAGCACCTGCCGGCCGTTCACGGCCACCGCGCCCTTGCCGCCGAGCACGTCGACGCCGAGCGCCGCCTCGCCGTCGACCGCGCTGTACACCCAGAACGTCGCCGTCTCACCCGCGCCGAGTTCGACCGCTCCGGACCCGGACACCGATCCGGCGCCGCCGGACCCGTGCCGCCCCGGCCTCCCGGCCCGGTCCGCCGCGCGCTCGATCGCGCGCGCGTCGTAGATCGCCCGGCCGTCGTGGTTCGCGAGCTCCGCCTCGTACACGGACGTCGCCGCGTCCGGGTTGGGCAGCGCCAGCGTGATCCGGTCGACGATCGCGTCACCCACGGTCGTGCGGGAGCCGTCGAGGCTGCGCGCGGCCAGCGAGATCGTGTGGGTGCCGGCGGTGAGGTCCACCGTCGTGTCCGCGTGGTCCCAGACCACCCACTTGTACCCGAGCGGCAGGTGCAGCTCCTGCTCGGCGGCGCCGTCGACCCGCACGAACACGTTGGTCGGTCCCTGCTCGGCCACGAGGTCGTACGTGTTCAGGCTGTTCGCGAAGACGGACAGGTCGTAGGTGCCGTCGGCCGGTACGTCGACCTCGAAGTCGAGGACGACGTCGGACCCGGTGCGCAGGCCGCCCACGTCGAAGCCACCGGACGTGTAGAACTTCCCGACGTCCGACGGCGACCCCTCGGGCCCGTTCCTGCTGTACCCGGAGCCGGTGTGCGCGGCGTCCTCGGCCTCGTAGCTGCCCTCCCACAGGGTCGGTGCCGCGCTCGACGACGTGCCCGCGCCCGCGGGCGTCACGACCACCTCGTACGCCGAGGACTCCCGCAGCAGGGGCAGCGTCTCGCCGTCGAACTCGACCGACACGGTGCCGTCGTCCGACACGGGCAGCGTCAGCTCGGCCACGTGCCGCGGCTGCGCCGAGTCGCCGAGCTGCCCGGTCCACGGGATCTCCCGGACGAACGCGCGCACCTCGTCGCCGAACACGTCCCGCGGCACGTTCACCAGGTCGACGGGCGCGCGGCCGTCGGCCCCGCCCAGGATCGTGCGGGCCACGGCCCGCTCCTCGTCGAGCGTGGCGACGCCCTGCAGCGTGTAGTTCTCGCCCGGGAACGGCGGCGTCACCTCGACGGTGTGGCCGGTCATCTGCCCGTACGCGTTGAGCAGCCACCACTGCCCGTTGCCGCGGTTCGCCTCGACGGCGGAGTCCGACAGGTTGCCGTCGATGTTCCAGTAGGCGATGTCCGCGTCGACCTTGGCGTCCTCGATCGCCGACACCCACTGGATCATCTGGCCGGGCACCGAGGTGTGGTAGTTGAACGCGTACTCGTTGATGTTGATCGGCAGCTCGGTGCCCTCGTACGCGGTGCCGGCGAACACCTCCCGCTCCCAGGAGCGGTACTCCGCCACGGAGTCGCGGATCTTCTGCGGGTGCGACAGCTCGTGCCACGTGATGACCTGCGGCACGGTCCCCGCCTCGACGGCGTGCTCCAGGAAGCCCTTGACCTGCGGGTACAGGATGCTCGTGTTCGGCCCGGCGATGCGCGCGTCCGGCATCCGCTCCGTGATCGTCCGGTACGCCCGGTCCCAGGCCGCGAAGTAGTCCGTCGGGTCGTTCAGCCAGCTCGTGCGGTCGTACGACCACTCGCCGGTGCCGAACATGTTGCCCTCGGGCTCGTTGAACGGCACGAACACGACGTTGTCCTGGTACTCCTCCGGCAGGCTGAGCACCTGGTCCACCTGGACGGCCATCTTGCCGATGAAGGTGTCGATCTTCTCCTGCGGCGTCTCACCCGGCCACTGGTACGGGAAGCCGCGGTGGATGTCCGTCATGTAGATGTAGACGTCGCCGTCGGTCGCGTCCGCCAGCGGCCGCACCACCTCCAGCGCGTCGGCGCCCGGGTGCTGCGGCCCGTCCTGCGCCTTGGTCGACACCGTGCGCAGGTTCATGCCCTCGATGAGGTTGTCCGACGGCACCCCCGGCCCGTACAGCCCGTACAGCGTCCCCGAGGCGCCCCCGTGGAACGCGCCGGTGTCGCTGCCGAGGTCCACGCGCAGCTCGCCGCGCGTGACGGTGACCTCCGCCGTGACGGTCGCCCCCGCCGCCCGGCCCTGCACCGTGTAGGTGCCGGGCTTCGCGTACCGCTCCGGGTCGATCTCGTCCCACGCGACCGGCACGTCCCGGTCGTACCCGTCGGAGAACGCGGCGCGCACCGCCTGGGGCAGGTCGGGCGCGGCGCCCACGAGGGTCCGCAGCTCGTACGTGTCGTCCACGGGGCCGACGGCGGTGGGCACCTCGCCCACGAGCGCCGCGACCTCGTCGGCGCTCAGCGCGCTCCGGTAGATCCGGAAGTCGGTGATCGCGCCGTCGAGCAGCGGGTCCGGGTAGAACGACCTCCCGATCCAGCCGGCTCGCTCGGCACCCGCGTCGAGCAGCTCGCCCGCCGTGACCGCCGTCGGCGCCGACGCCACCGCTACGCCGTTCAGGTAGGTCGTGAGGCGGCCGGCCGCGGTGTCGAGCGTGGTGGTGAGCGTGGCCCACTCACCGGCCCGCAGCGGTCCGTACCCGGTGACCTGGGCCTCACCGCCTCCGCCGCGGGTGGTCACGGCGGTGCGCAGGTCGCCCCCGCCGTTCGACGGCGTGCTGAACACGTAGCGCTCCGTCGACGAGCCGAGGTCGAAGACCCGCTGCCACGCGCCGCCCTGGCCGTCCCAGCGCACCCGCGCCGACACCGTCAGGTCCGTCGCGCCCTCCAGCGCGCCGCGCGGGATCGACACGTGGCCGCCGCCGGGGCCGCCGGCCAGGTCGAGGGCGGCGCCGCCGTCGTCGGTGCCGATCACGGACGCCTCGCCCGCGAGCGTGCCGTCCAGGCCGTTGCCGGAGACGTCGGGGACGATCCCGTCGCCGACGCCCTCCATCGTGTAGTGCAGGTGGGGCACTGTCTCCTCCGTGTCGTCCGCCGACGCCGCGGTGGCGCCGGCCGTCAGTCCCGCCGCGAGCGCCAGCGCCGCCGCGAGTGCGGCGGCTGTGCGCCGCGGGGAGCGGTGCGAGATGGTTCTCATCGTCGAGCCCTTTTTCTCGTGGTGCGTGGTTCGTTCAGCGGATCGGCAGGAAGACCCGCATGGCCGCGGGCCCGCGTTCGGCCCAGCGGTGGTAGGGGATGAGGACGACGTCGGCCGTGCCGTTGTCGGTCGTGCCACCGTCGGTCGTGTCCGACGGCGGGGCCGGCGGCGCGCTCGTGAAGGGTGGCCTGCCCGCGGGGGTGGCCGGGGGCGGTACGAGACGCGCGCGCACCCGGGCGCCGTCGTCGTGCGGCACGGGCGGGACCGACGGGTCCAGCCGCAGGTCGGCGAGGTCCGCGCCGGGCGGGAGGTCGTGCGACTCGACGCAGAGCACGAGCGGGCCGCGCTCGACGGCGACGGTGCCGCGCAGGGCGTCCACGCGCGGGTCGGGCCAGGTGAGCCGGGGCGCGGTGGGCAGGTCGAGGGCGACGACGTCGCCCGGCGTGAACGTGCGGCGCACCTCGGTCCACCCGGGGTGGACGGTGTGCGGGTCGCCGTGGCCGGCGCCCGCGGCGCGCGGGGCGGTGACGGTGGCGCCGTCGGCCCAGGACGGGACGCGGAGGCGGAGCGTGACCGGCCGGTCCGGGGCCTCGGTGATCTCCGCGCGCACGTAGCCGTGGTGCGGGTAGCGCGTGGTGACCCGCAGGCCGAGGGCGCCGCCGTCGTCCAGGGCGATCCGGAGGTCGCCGGGGGCGTACTGGGCGAGGGTGACGACGTCGCCGTCGATCGTCGCCGTGTAGGCGGGCCACGAGGCGAGTGTGCGCGCGACGTTGGTGGGGCAGCAGGACACGTCGAACCAGGGGGCGCGGACGCCGCCCTCGGCGCGGGGGTTGACCTCGTCGGGCAGGAGGTCGCCGCCGGGCGTGCGCTGCTGGAGCGGGTTGGCGTAGAAGAAGGCGCGGCCGTCCGAGCGCGGGGAGGTGGCGACGACGTTGTAGAGGGTGCGCTCGACGAGGTCGGCGTAGCGGACGTCGTCGGTGGCCAGGAGGAGGCGCCAGGAGACCATGACGGACGCGATGCCGGCGCAGGTCTCGCAGTAGGCGCGGTCGGCGGGCAGCTCCCAGTCGTCGCCGAACCCCTCGTCCTGGTGGCGCGAGCCCATGCCGCCGGTGAGATGGGTGCGGCGCTCCACGGAGCGGGTCCACTGGCGCTCGACGGCGGCCAGCAGCTCGTCGTCGCCGGTGTCGACCGCGACGTCGACGGCGGCGGCCGCCAGGTAGAGCGCGCGCACGGCGTGCCCGCGCCAGGCGTCGGCGTCGCGGACCGGGACGTCGTCCTGGAAGTACTGCGGGCCGAGCAGCGCGATCGGCGCGAGCGTGCCGTGACCGCGGCGCTCCACGAAGAGCGTCGCCTGCGCGGTGTACCGCGGCTCGCCGAGCGCGCGCCCGAGCTCGGCGAGGCCCACCTCGATCTCGGGATGGCCGCAGATCTGTTCGCGGGCGCCGGGGCCGAACTCGCGGCAGACGTGGTCGGCGGCGCGGATCGCCGCGGTCACGAGGGGGTCGGCGGTCGCGGACGGGCCGGTCGTCGTGCGGATCCGGGCCACCGCGGCCTGGAGCAGGTGGCCGGTGCAGTACAGCTCGTGGCCGCTGGACAGGTCGGTGTACCGGCCAGGCTGCCCGGCGTGGCCGTAACAGGTGTTGAGGTAGCCGTCGTCGTCCTGGGCGGCGACGACGCGGGCGGCGAGCTCCTCGAACGCCGCGTCCGCGCCGACGTCGCCCGTGCGGCCGTGCTCCCAGGCCAGGGCCTCCAGCAGCTTGTAGACCTCCGAGTCGGAGAACTGCCAGCCGGGACGCTCGCCGTCGGCGGTGGTCCCGGCGGCGACGCGGTCGAAGTTCGCGATCCAGCCCAGCCGCTCCATCCAGTCCCGGCAGTGCCGCAGGGTGGCGCCGGCGTTGACCTCCAGGAGGCTGGTCCAGAACCCGCCGTCGACCCGCACCTCGCCGAGGCCCGCGCCGCGCCGGGACGTCGCCGGGGCGACGGGGCGGGCGAGGCGTCCGGTGTCGTCGGCCACGGCGCCCGCGGATGCGGCGCCGTCGCGCGAGGTCCCGGGTGAGGGAGCGGGTGCGGCGGAGGCCGCCTGGGTATGGGTCACGTTGGCCCTTTCAGTCCTTGACGGCGCCGGCGGTCACGCCCGCCGTCACGAAGCGCTGCGCGACGACGAGCAGGACCGCCGCCGGCACGGACGCGACGACGGCGGTCGCCATGATCGCGTTCCACTGCGTCGTGTTGTTGCCGATGTACTGGTAGATCCCGAGCGTGATCGGGACGAGGTCGCCGTTGCGGTCGAGCGTGGAGGCGAAGATGAAGTCCGACCACGCCCACAGGAACGCGAACAGCGAGACCGTGAGGGTCGCGTTGCGGCTCAGCGGCAGCACCACCGAGACGAACGTGCGCCAGGTGTTCGCGCCGTCGACCCGCGCGGCCTGCAGCAGCTCGCGCGGGATGCC
Source organism: Myceligenerans pegani (assembly GCF_014892515.1). GTDB lineage: Bacteria > Actinomycetota > Actinomycetes > Actinomycetales > Cellulomonadaceae > Myceligenerans > Myceligenerans pegani. Next base: position 87,516 of record NZ_JADBGR010000068.1, on the reverse strand, counting down.
CGCCATGAACGCCGTGTACAGGAGCACGCCGAACGGGACGGCGATCGTCGAGTCGGCCACGATCAGCCCGCCCACGGTGTTGAGCAGCCCGAGCCGCACGTACACCGCGTAGAAGCCCATCGCCATCACCACGGCGGGGATCATCTGGGCCACCAGGAGCAGGAAGTTGAGCGTGCCGCGCCCGGGCAGCCGCAGCTGCGCGACGGCGTACCCGGCCGGTGCGGCGATCGCGACGGTCAGCACCACGCAGCCGAGGCCCACCAGCAGGCTCGTCCCGAGCGCGGGGAGCTGCTGGGCGAGCACCGCCTCGTAGCCCTCCGTGGTGGGCGCCCAGGGGAACCAGTGCGGCGGGTCGGCCCGCAGGTCCGCGGTGCGCGTCAGGGAGACGTTGAACATCCAGTAGACGGGGAAGAGCATGACGGCCGTGAAGAACACGCCCAGCGCGGTCTTCCACCAGGGGTTGCGCGACGATCGACGGCTCATGACTCCTCCTGACGGCGCTGGAGCTGGAGATGCAGGAACCCGAACACGAGGGCGATGACGATCAGCACGTTGCCGACGGCCGCCGCGGGGGAGAAGTCCGGCTGCCCGGTGCCGAACGCCTCGCGGTAGGACCAGATGGCGAGCGTGGTCGAGGAGTCGCCCGGCCCGCCCGTGGTCATCACCCAGATGACGTCCACGACCTTGAGCGTGTAGATCAGCCCGAGCAGCAGCGTGATCGCCGAGACCGGGCGCAGCAGGGGGAACGTGACGCTCCAGAACTGCCGCCACGGGCCCGCGCCGTCGAGCGACGCCGCCTCGTAGACCTCACCCGGGATGCTCTGCAGACCCGAGTGCAGGATGACCAGGTTGAACGGGATGCCGAGCCAGATGTTCGCGATGGTGACCGCGAGCAGGGCCGTGCCGGGCGACGTCAGCCAGTTGATCTGCGGCACGCCGAACGCGCCGAGCACGGAGTTGACGATGCCGTTCTCGCTGCTGAGCATCCACGCCCAGGTGGACGCCGAGACGATGAGCGGCAGCAGCCACGGCACCAGGAACATCGCCCGCAGGAGCGGCGACAGCCGGAACCCCGACCGGAAGAACACCGCGAGCGCCAGCCCGATCGCGTACTGGAACAGGATCGAGGCGAACGTGAAGACGGCGGTGTTCCACAGGGCCGTCGGGAACGTCGACGAGGTGAACACCTCGACGTACTTGTCGAACCCGACGAACTCGGCGTCGCCCTGCACGAACGCGCGGATCGTGTAGTCGTGCACGCTCAGGTCGACGTTCCGCCACAGCGGGTAGGCGTAGAAGAGCGTCAGGTACACGAGCAGCGGTGCGGCGAAACCGACGGCGGCCCACTGAGGGGCAGTCGGTCCGCGTCGGCGCCGCGTCCGCCGGCCCGGGGGTGCGTCCGCCGCGGCCGGGGCCGGGGCCTCGGTGGTGGTCATCACGGGATTCCTCGCTCGGTTGCGTTCGGTCGGCTCGTCGGCGGGCCGGACGCACGGATCGCTGATGCGGATCCGTGCGTCCGGCGGGCCGGTGCGCTCAGCTCGTCGCGGCCTCGGCGTCCGCCTGGGCCTTGGCGAGCGCGTCGGCGGGCGTCTCGACGCCGGACAGGGCGTTCTGGACGGCGGTCCAGAGGGCCTCGCTGATCTTCGGGTAGTCGGTGCCCAGGTCGTCGCTGGTACGGCCCTTCGCGTTGCGCACCGCCTCGACCCACGGCTCGAGGTCCGGGTTCTCCTCCAGCAGGGCCTCCTGACCCTCGGCGGTCGGCGGGATGTAGTACGCGAACGTGTTCGCGGTCTCGACCAGGCCCTCCGGCGTGGTCATGCACTCGACGATCTGGCGCGTCACCTCGTAGCGGTCGGCGTCGTCCTGGACCGGGGCGATGATGAACTCGCCGCCGGTCGGGGCGGGCGCGACGCCGCCGTCGCGGGCGGGGAGCTGGACGAGCCCGGTCTCGAAGTCCGCCTCGGCGGCGCTGTTCACCTGCCACGTGCCGTTCTCCGCGAACGCGAAGTCGCCGGTGAGGAACTCCTCCCACACGGTGTTCTGCGAGTTGTTGATGACCGAGTCGGGCGCGTAGCCGTCGTCGAGCCAGCCCTTCCAGAGCTCGAGCGCCTCGACCGCCTCGGGGGAGTCGAGGTCGCGCAGGTCGGCGCCCGCGCCCCAGAACCAGGGCAGGAACTGGAAGGAGCCCTCCTCGGTGCCGATGCCGGCGAAGGTGATGCCCTTGTGCCCGGCGTCGGTCACCTCGCCGAGCGCGGCGGTGAGGGACTCCCAGTCCGTGATCGAGGCCGGGTCGACGCCGGCGTCGTCGAGGATCTCGGCGTTGTAGTAGAGCGACAGCGTGTTGGCGCCGATCGGGATGCCGTACGCCTCGCCGTCGACGACGCCCGCGGCCAGCAGGTTCTCGTCGATGGCGGACGTGTCGAGGCCGAGCTCGGAGACGGTCGTGAGCATGCCGGTGTCCGCCAGGGTGGAGACGGCGGGGTTGTCCAGCAGGATCACGTCGGGCGAGGTGCCCTCCTGGGCCGCGAGCAGGGCCTGGTTCGTGAGGGCGGTCGTGTCGTAGGCGGTGCGCTCGATCGTGACCCCGGCCTCCTCGCCGCAGGCCTGGACGCGCCCGGCCCAGTCGGAGCCCTCCTCGTGCTGCGGGTAGGGGTCCCACCAGGTGTAGGTGTCGCCGGCGGCGTCACCGCCGGAGGTGTCGCCGCCGGCCGAGCAGGCCGCGAGGCCGCCGGCGACGGCGAGGGTGGCGAGGCCGGCCGTGAGCGGGCGGGCGATGCCGCGCTTCGGGTGGTACATGGGTGTTCCTCCTTGAACATGGACCGGTGGGGCGGTCCGGGTTGTGCAGGTGCGCAGTAGGTGTGAGCGTTAACACGAATCGGGCACGAGCTTCTCGACGTGCTCACGGGGAAAGCTCTCCGGGTCAGCCGGGTGCCCGCGCCGGCGGCGCGCCGGTGCTGCCCCGGTCGACGAGCTCGGGTGAGACGAAGCGGACGACGTACGGGTCGTCGGGGGCGATCTCGCCCTCGATGCGGCGCACGAGCTGGCGCACGGCCATGCGGCCGAGCCGGTCCGGCGCGCTCTCGACGGCCGAGTAGTGCAGGGAGAACGTGCTGGCGAACTCCTCCGAGTACCGCCCGAGCACCGACAGGTCGCGCGGAGCGGACAGCCCGCGCTCGTGCAGCAGGCTGGGCAGCGCGGCCGCGGCGGCCTCGTTGTTGAGGATCAGCCCGGTGGCACCCGGGTGCGCGTCGAGGACCGCGGCCAGGTCGCGGCCGATCTCGGGCTGCCGGGACGAGCCGAACGTCGCGTGCAGGGTGACGCCGCGCGCCCGCGCCGCCTCCTGCGCGGCGTTCTGCAGGCGCCACACGTAGGCGCCGCCACGTTCGACGACGTGCTCCGGCTGGGACACGAGGATCAGCTCCCGGTGCCCGAGCCGGAACAGGTGGTCGACCATGAGCCGGCCGGCCTCCTCGAAGTCGAGGTCGAAGACGTCGACCCCGGTGCAGTCGCCCGGCAGGCCGACCAGCGCGCCCGGCTGAGGCGCGGCCCGCAGCACGGGGAGGCGGTCGTCCTCGTGGGCGACGTTGAGCAGGACGACGCCGTCGACCATCCGGGAGTCGCTCATGCGTCGCAGAGCGCGCGCGCCGTCCTCCTCGGTCGACAGGAGGATGTCGTAGCCCAGCTCCCGGGCCGTGTTCGAGACGCCCAGCATGTACTGCAGCATCGCGGGCGCGAACTCGTCCTCGAGGAAGCGGGCGAGCAGGCCGATCACCATGGTCTGCGACGTCGCCAGCGCCCGGGCGCCCGCGTTCGGCGTGTAGCCGAGCTCGCGGACAGCGTCCTCCACGCGCCGGCGCGCCTGGTCGGAGATGGCGCGCTTGCCGGACAGCGCGTACGACACCGTGCTGCGGGAGACCCCCGCGACCCGTGCCACATCGCCGATGGTGACCACTGCGCCTCCTTGCGTCCGTGTGAACCGGTTCGGGTTGTGAACCGGTTCGAACCTAACCACAGGTTCGGCGGTGCTCGCAAGAGGGCCTGGCGGATTTCCGTTGGAAATGCAGCGGTATGGCGTCGCGGTGCCTGGTCGTCCAGAGCGGGAGGATCGCGGTGGAGTCGAACCGGTTCACAGTCGGCACGCGGGCCGGCGACCACGCCACACAG
>NZ_JADBGR010000068.1:0-82901 GCF_014892515.1 Myceligenerans pegani | reverse complement strand
GGCCGTCGTCGGCCGCCGTCAGCCGGCGTCCGCGTCGACCCAGTCGAAGGTCTTCGTGACGGCCTTCTTCCAGTTGCGATAGAGGCGCTCCCGCTCGTCGTCGGCCATCGACGGGGACCAGCGGCCGCCCTCGACCCAGTTGGCCACGACGTCGGCCTCGCCGGACCAGAAGCCGACGGCGATGCCGGCGGCGTAGGCGGCGCCGAGCGCCGTCGTCTCGGCGACCTGCGGACGGACGACGTCGACGCCGAGCTGGTCGGCCTGGAACTGCATGAGCAGCTGGTTGGCGACCATGCCGCCGTCGACCTTCAGCTCGGTGAGCTCGACGCCGGAGTCGGCACGCATGGCGTCCACCACCTCGCGCGTCTGGTACGCCGTCGCCTCCAGGGCGGCGCGGGCGATGTGGTTGCGGTTGACGTACCGCGTGAGCCCCACCAGCGCGCCCCGCGCGTCCGGACGCCAGTACGGCGCGAACAGGCCGGAGAACGCGGGCACGAAGTAGGCCCCGCCGTTGTCCTCCACCTTGCCCGCGAGGTACTCGACGTCGGGCGAGTCGGCGAAGAGCCCGAGGTTGTCGCGCAGCCACTGCACGAGCGACCCGGTCACCGCGATCGATCCCTCCAGCGCGTACACCGCGTCCGCCTCGCCGATCTTGTAGCAGACGGTGGTGAGCAGGCCGTTCTTCGAGGGGATCTTCTCCGTGCCGGTGTTGAGCAGCATGAAGTTGCCCGTGCCGTACGTGTTCTTGGCGGTGCCCACCTCGAAGCACGCCTGGCCGAACGTCGCGGCCTGCTGGTCGCCGAGGATGCCGGCGATCGGCACGCCCGGCACCATGCCCTTCGGCCGCCCGTTCCCGTACACCTCCGACGACGACCTGATCTCGGGCAACATCGACATCGGGATGCCCATGTCCGCGGCGATGTCCTCCCGCCAGGACAGGGTGTCCAGGTCCATGAGCATGGTGCGCGACGCGTTGGTGACGTCCGTGACGTGCACGCCGCCGGAGACGCCGCCGGTCATGTTCCACAGCACCCACGCGTCCGTGTTGCCGAACAGCAGGTCACCGCGCTCCGCGGCCTCCCGCGCACCCTCGACGTTGTCGAGGATCCACTTCACCTTGGGCCCGGAGAAGTAGGTCGCGAGCGGCAGGCCCACCACGCTCTTGTACCGCTCCGGCCCGGCGTCGCCGGCCAGCTCGTCCACGATCGCCTGGGTGCGGGTGTCCTGCCAGACGATCGCGTTGTAGACGGGCTTGCCGGTGTTCTTGTCCCAGACGACCGTGGTCTCGCGCTGGTTCGTGATCCCCACGGCCGCCAGGTCCGCGTGGTTGATGTTCGCGCGGGTCAGGGCGATCCCCACGACCTGCCGCGTGTTGTCCCAGATCTGCTCGGGGTTGTGCTCCACCCAGCCGGGCTGCGGGAAGATCTGGTCGTGCTCGAGCTGTCCGGTCGAGACGACGGTCCCGGCGTGGTCGAACACGATGGCCCGGGAGCTCGTGGTGCCCTGGTCGATGGCGAGGACGTAGTCAGGCATGGTTCTCCATCCACTTCGTTGTGCGGGTTGCGGGGGTTTCGGGTGTCGGGACGTGCGGGGCCGTTCAGAAGGCTACGGCGGGGGCGAGCGCGCCGCCGAGGGCTCCGCCGATGAGCGGGCCGACCACGGGGACCCACGAGTAGGCCCAGTCGCTGCCGCCCTTGCCCCTGATGGGCAGGATCGCATGCGCGATCCGCGGGCCGAGGTCGCGGGCGGGGTTGATGGCGTACCCGGTGGGGCCGCCGAGGCTGGCACCGATCCCGGTCACCAGCAGCGCCACCGCCAGCGGGCCCAGGTCACCGGGCCAGTTCGCGAACGACAGCACCACGAACACCAGCACGAACGTGCCGATGATCTCGGTCACCACGTTCCAGCCGTACGAGCGGATCTCCGGACCGGTGGAGAACACCGCCAGCTTGACCGCGCCGGGAGCCTCCTCGTCGAAGTGCCGCTTGTGCGCGAGGTAGGTGAGCACGGCGCCGAGGAACGCGCCGGCCATCTGCCCCGCGATGTAGATCGCCGCGTTGCCGGCGGTCGCCGCGATGCCCGGACCGAGTTCGTCGGACCCGCTCGCCAGGAGCCCGACCGTCACCGCCGGGTTGATGTGGGCGCCGCTCTTGAAGGCGACGAACACGCCGGAGAACACGGCGAGGCCCCAGCCGAAGTTGATGAGGAGCCAGCTCGCGCCGACTCCGGCCCCCTTGGTCCTCGGCAGGATCGCGTTGGCGACGACGCTGCAGCCGAGCAGGGTGAGCATCATCGTCCCGAGCATCTCGGTGACGAACAACTGGATGGTCGACATGGGTGGTTCCCTCTCTCGTTGACTTCGTTGTCGGTCGGTGCGCCGTCGCGCACAGCATGTGTCAGGTCCGCAGCGCCCGCATCGGCGCGACGTCGGACGCGCGACGCCGGACGGCGGCGGCCGCCGCGTCGTCGGGTTCGGCGGCGGCCGCGGCCTCCGCCCGGACGCGGGCGGCATAGGACTCGATCTCCGCCGCCCTGGTCGCGTCGTCCCAGCCGAGCAGCGGCGCGACGACGTCCGCGATCTCGTCGACGGCGGCCAGGGCGCCGTCGGGCAGCTCGTAGACGAGGCGGGTGCGGTGCGCGAGCACGTCCTCCAGGTGGATCGCGCCCTCGTGGCTCACGGCGTAATGCACCTCGGCACGCAGGTAGGCGGGAGCCTGGTCGAGCGGCCGGGCGAGCGACGGGTCCGCCTCGCACAGCGCGGCGATCTCGAAGAGGTTCGCGCCGTACCGGTGCAGCAGGTGGTCCACCATCGCCGGCGTCCACCCGTACCGCCGCGCCCAGGCGCCGGCGTCGCCGCGCGCGGCCTCCAGGCCGTCCGCGCCGAGCAGCGGGATCTCGTGCGTGATGCTGGGCCGTGCCGCGGCGGCGTCCCCGAGCGCGAAGTCGACGGCGTCCTTCGCCATCACCCGGTACGTCGTGAGCTTGCCGCCCGCGATCACCGTGAGGCCGGGCGTGGGCGAGGCGACGGTGTGCTCCCGGGAGACCTTGGCGGAGCTGGTGCCCTCCTTCGTGCCGGGCTGCAGCAGCGGGCGCAGCCCGGCGTAGGTCCCGATGACGTCCTCGCGCCGCAGCGTGCAGGACAGCACCGAGTTCGCCTGGTCGAGGACGTAGTCGACGTCGGCCGACGTCGCCACGGGATGCGCGGGATCGAGCTCCCACGGCGTGTCGGTGGTGCCGAGGATCCAGTACCGGGACCACGGGATGACGAACAGCACCGACACGGGCGTCTGCAGGATCAGCCCCACCTCGCCCCGGATGCGGTCGCGGGGCACCACGACGTGGACGCCCTTCGAGGCCAGCACCCGCAGCCCGCCCTCGTCACCGGCGAGCGCCTCGGTGTCCTCGGTCCAGACGCCGGTGGCGTTGATGACGTGCCGGGCCCGCACCGTGATCTCGCGGCCGGTCTCCAGGTCCACCACGACGGCTCCGTCCACGGCGCCGTCGGCGTCCTTGGTCAGCGCGGTGACCTGGGTCCGTGGGGCGGCGTGGGCCCCGTGGCCGGCGGCGGTCCGGACGAGGGTGGTGACGAGCCGGGCGTCGTCGACCGACGCGTCCCAGTACTGGACGGCGCCGACGGCGGCGTCGTGGGCGAGGTCGGGGAACTTCTCCGCCAGGCGGCGGCGCGTCAGGTGCCGGTGCCAGGGCATGGCGCGCCGGCCGCGGCCGATGGTGGCCAGCGTGTCGTACAGGGCGATGCCGGCTCCGACGTAGGCCCGTTCCCAGACGCGGTGCTCGAGGGGGTAGAGGAACGGCACGGGGCGCACGAGGTGGGGGGCGAGTTCCTTGAGGAGGAGGTCGCGCTCGGTGAGCGCCTCGCGGACGAGATGGAAGTCGAGCATCTGCAGGTAGCGCAGGCCGCCGTGCACGAGCTTGCTGCTGCGCCCCGATGTCCCGGAGGCCCAGTCCTGCGCCTCGACGACGGCGGTGGACAGCCCGCGGGTGGCGGCGTCGAGCGCGATGCCCGCACCGGTCACGCCACCGCCGATCACCAGGACGTCGAGCGCGTCGGCGTGCGCGGACCGCTCCAGCGCGGCGAGCGCCCGGGTCCGCGACTCCGTGGTGAGGCGGGTGGTGACCATGCCGTTCCCTTCCGGTTGCTTGTCCATTCCGTGCACCGCGTATATGCCGGTCATTGCCGATCGCGGCGCTGTACCAACAACACCCCCTCGGGCACGGACGTGCAAGCTGTATGCACGAACGTGCAAGAATTGGCCGGGTCGCGCCGGGGTGGTGTCCCCGAGAACCAGGAGGAGCCAGACATGCCGGACCGTGAGCGGGACCTGGTGACCGCGGCGACCATGTACTACCTGCAGGACGCGAAGATGGAGGTCATCGCCAAGCATCTGCACACGTCGCGGTCCACGGTGTCCCGGCTGCTCAAACGTGCACGCGAGGAAGGGGTCGTGGAGATCACGCTCCGCCCGGGCCACTCGCGGGCGCCGAGCCTGGGCCGGCACATCGCCACCACCTTCGGTGTCGCCGCCTACGTGGTCCCGGTCCCCGACACGGCGAGCCTGTCGGACCGCCTGGACCAGGTGGCCATGGCCACGGCGCGGCTGGTGGCCCGCTGGTTCGACTCCGAGATGGTGCTCGGGATCGCCTGGGGTACGACGCTCGCCGCCATCGCGGGCCACCTGCCGAGCAAGCCGACGCGCGGTGCGGAGATCGTGCAGCTCAACGGCGCGGCCAACACGCGCACGTCCGGCATCTCCTACGCGGGCGACCTGGTCGCCGGGTTCGGCGCGGCGTTCGACGCACACGTGCACCACTTCCCCGTCCCGGCGTTCTTCGACTACGCCGCCACGAAGGAGGCGATGTGGCGGGAGCGCTCCGTGCAGCGCGTGCTCGACGTCCAGTCCCGGATCGACATCGCCCTGTTCTCGGTGGGCGCGGCGGTCTCCGGAGGCCTGCCCTCGCACGTGTACGCGGCCGGCTACCTCGAGCCGCACGACACCGAGCTGCTGCACGCGGAGGGGGTCGTCGGGGACGTGTGCACCGTGTTCCTCCGGGCGGACGGCAGCTATCAGGACATCCCGATCAACGCCCGCGCCACCGGCCCGACGCCGCGGCAGCTGCGCCGGATCCCCCGGCGGCTGTGCGCGGTCGCGGGCGACAACAAGGTCCCGCCGCTGCGCGCCGCCCTCGCGGCGGGCGTGGTCACCGACCTGGTGCTGGACGAGCGCACGGCCACGCGGCTGATGGAGGCCGTCTCCCGCGGATCGGCTACGTTGCCCGGGTGACCACGACCCCGGCCGTGCCCCGGCCCGCCGCCACCGTGATCCTGGTGCGCGACCGGACCGATCCCTCCGGCGAGCGTGCCCCGCTGCAGGTGTTCCTGCAGCGCAGGGTGGCGTCGATGGCGTTCGCCGCCGGGATGACCGTGTTCCCCGGCGGCGCCGTCGACGCCGGGGACGCGATCGCACCCGCCCGTGTCCGGGGCCCGGGCCCCGCGGAGTGGGGGCGCCGGTTCTCGTGCGATCCCGGGGAGGCGGCCAGGTTCGTGGGCGCCGCCGTGCGCGAGACGTTCGAGGAGTGCGGCGTGCTGCTCGCCGCGCCTGCCGGACCCCCGTCCGGCTCGTCGTCGGGCACCGCGGAACCGCCGCCGCCCGACGACGCGTGGCTGCGCGCCGCGCGCTCCGGCCTGATCGACCGGACGCGCACTTTGGCCGACGTGCTCGACGGCGCCGGGCTCGTCCTGCGGGCGGATCTCCTGCGCCCGTGGGCCCGCTGGATCACCCCCGAGCAGGAGCCGCGGCGGTACGACGCCGCGTTCTTCGTCGCGGCGCTCCCGGCCGGGCAGGCCGCCGACGCGCGCACCACCGAGGCGATCGAGGCCGGCTGGTGGTACCCGGCCGACATCCTCGCCGAGCACGCGGCCGGCGCCGCGCGCCTCATGCCGCCCACCTGGCTGACGATGACCGAGCTCGCCGGGTTCGCGGACGCCTCGGCGGTCCTGGCGGCCGCGGCGGGCCGGGTGGTCACGCCGACCCGTCCGGCCCTGGTCCGGAAGGGGGAGCGGACGGTCGCCGTCGTGGGTGATCGCGAGATCGCCATGCCGTGAGGTCGGGTCGGGGCGGAAGCCGGGCGGCATTTCAAAACGCTACCGTTCCGTTTCGTAAAGGTGTACGGTGGAGGGCATGAGCACCGACACCTACGCCGGCCACCCGCGTCGGTGGCTGATCCTCGGCGTCCTCGTCGTCAGCCTGATCGTCGTCGTCCTGGACAACACCGTCCTCAACGTCGCCCTGAAGACCCTGGCCGATCCGGTCCACGGGCTCGGCGCCGCCCAGGGCGACCTGGCGTGGATGATCAACTCCTACACGCTGGTCTTCGCCGGGCTGCTGTTCGTGTTCGGCGTGATCGGTGACCGGGTCGGCCGCAAGCGGATGCTCATGATCGGGATGGTGGTCTTCGGGGCGGCGTCGCTGCTGTCGGCGTACGCGCAGAACCCGGACCAGCTCATCTGGTACCGCGCGCTGATGGGGGCGGGCGCGGCAGCGATGATGCCGTCCACGCTGTCGCTGCTGCGGGCGGTGTTCTCCGAGCAGGAGTTCCCGCGGGCGCTCGGGATCTGGAGCGGTGCGGTCGGGGTCGGCGGGGCGATCGGGCCGATCGTCGGGGGCGCGCTGCTCGAACGGTTCTGGTGGGGATCGGTGTTCCTGATCAACGTCCCGGTCGTGGTGATCGGCCTGGTGATGATCCTCCTCGTGGCGCCGGAGTCGAAGGGGCGCCAGGGTCGGCCGGACCTGGTGGGCATGGCGCTGTCGGTCGTCGCGCTCGTGCTGATCACCTACGGCGTCATCGAGGCCGGCGACTCGGGCTCGTGGACGGGCGTCGAGGTGTGGGGCACCATCGCCGGCGGTGTCGCCGGGCTCGCGGCGTTCGTCTGGTGGGAACTGCGCACCCCGCACGCCTCGCTCGACCCGCGGCTGTTCCTCGACCGGAGGTTCGCCTCGGCGTCGGCGCTCATCGCGCTGGTCTTCTTCGCGATGCTCGGCCTGTTCTTCTTCATGACGTTCTACATCCAGATCGTGCGGGACCGCACCCCGCTGCAGGCGGGCCTGCTGTTCCTGGCGTTCGGCGCGGGCATGATGATCTTCTCGCCGCTGTCGAGCACGTTCGTCAAGCGGTTCGGCACGCGGGCCGTAGGCCTCGTCGGCCTGACGCTGGTGGGGGCCGTGTTCCTCGCGATCGCGCAGATCCGGGCGGACACGCCGCTGTGGGTCATCGTGGTGCTGTTCTTCGTGCAGTCCGCCGGGATGGCGAACCTCATGCCGCCCGCGATGAACACGATGATGCAGTCCGTGCCCCGGGAGCAGGCCGGCGTCGCCTCGGCGCTGAGCAACACGCTGCGCCAGGTCGGCGGTGCGCTCGGCGTGGCCGTGCTCGGCACGGTCATGGCGCAGGCGTACCAGAGCCGGATCGCCGGCGTCGCGCCCCAGCTGCCCGACGCGGCGCAGGCCTCCCTGCCCGCGACGTACGGCGCGGTCGCCGAGGGCGCGGTGCCGCAGGCGCAGGCCGCGGACCTGCTCGCGGCGGCCGACGGCGCGTTCGTCGGCGCGATGCACGTGACCGCGTACGTCTCGGCCGCGATGGTGGTGCTCGGGATGGTCGTCGTCGCCCGCTACTTCGCGGGGAGGCCGGCGCCGGACGCCGGTGAACCGGAGGACGCATCCGAGGGAGTCGCCGCGCGTGCCGCGGCCCGGCGGGGGTAGTGGGTGACAATGGGCCGATGACGTCCCAGAACGCGGTAGCCGGCAGGCCGCGCAGCGAGGCCGCCAGCCGGGCGATCCTCGACGCGGTGCTCGACCTGGTGGCCGAGCACGGCTCGATCGGCGCGATCACCATGGAGGCGGTCGCGTCCCGGGCGGGCACCTCCAAGGCGACCGTGTACCGGCGGTGGTCCTCCAAGGAGGCGCTCGTCGCCGCCGCCGTGGAGAGCATCAAGGCGCCGCCGGCCTCGGACCTGCCGCACGAGTCCGTGCGGGACGACCTGGTGCGGCTCCTGCGGGGCGTGCGCACCGATGTCTCGCCGGTGGAGCGCCGGATCCTGAAGTCCATCATGGTCGAGGCCGAGGACAACCCCGAGCTGGCGCGCCAGCAGGAGCGGCTCATGACCAGGCGGCGGCGCGCGGGCATCGACGTCATCCGGTACTGGATCGACCAGGGCGAGCTCCGAGCGGACCTCGATCCGGTGCTGACCGCCGCCGCGCTGGTCAGCCCGATGCTCACGATCATGGTCTACGGCCATTACCCGCACCTGCGCACGGAGGACCTCGCCGAGCGGCTGGTCGACCAGCTCCTGGCGGGCATCGCGGCGAACTGACGAGGCTGACGACCGACATCAAGGATGAATCGGATCCGCTGCGGGTGACGGCCGCGTTTTCCCGGAAAACCGCGGAGAAAATCGCGGCGAGTTCCTTGACGGGGAGCGGCGGGAGAAACTAGATCTGGCCCATGGAGGTCTTCGAGAAGTGGGAGTCAGAGATCCGGGGCTACAGCAGGATGTGGCCCACCGTGTTCACCTCGGCGTCGAACGCCCGCCAGGTCGACGAGGCCGGTAAGAGCTACGTCGACTTCTTCGCCGGTGCCGGGGTGCTCAACTTCGGCCACAACAACGAGCGCATGAAGAGGGCGATCATCGCTTTTCTCGAGGCCGACGGCATCGCCCACAGCCTCGACATGGCGACGACCGTCAAGCGGGATTTCCTGTCCGCGTTCGCGGAGAAGATCCTGGGCCCGCGCGGCATGACGATGCGCATGCAGTTCATGGGCCCCACGGGCAGCAACGCCGTGGAGGCGGCGCTCAAGCTGGCCCGGCGGGTCACGGGGCGGCAGGACGTCGTCGCCTTCACCCACGGGTTCCACGGCATGACGCTGGGATCCCTCGCCCTGACCGCGAACGACTACTTCCGCAACGCCGCGGGCGTCCCCCTCGAGCACGTGGTGCGCCTGCCGTTCGAGACCGCCCCGGGCGGCGGGGTCCGGGCGCTCGACGACTACCGCGCACTGCTCGCCGACGGCTCCAGCGGGCTGAAGCCCCCGGCGGCCTTCGTGGTGGAGACCGTCCAGGCCGAGGGCGGGGTCCACGTCGCGAACGGCGAGTGGCTGCGGGCCGTGCAGCAGCTCGCACGGGACGTGGACGCACTGTTCGTCATCGACGAGATCCAGGTGGGCTGCGGCCGGACGGGCAGCTACTTCAGCTTCGACGGCATGGACCTGGACCCCGACATCGTGTGCCTCGCCAAGGGCATCGGCGGCTTCGGCACGCCGCTCGCGATGAACCTCGTCAAGCCCGAGCACGACGCCCGCTGGTCTCCCGGCGAGCACACCGGCACGTTCCGCGGCCAGGGCCTGTCGTTCGTAGCCGGCCGCGAGGCGCTCACCTACTTCGACGACGACGAGTTCCTCGCGCAGGTGCGCGCCAAGGGCGAGACCATGGCGGGCGCGCTGCGGACGATCGCCCAGGATTCGGGCCACGGGTTCGACGTCCGTGGCAAGGGCATGATCCAGGGGCTCGACCTGGGCGACGGTGCCCTCGCCAAGGCCGTGACCACGGCGTGCTTCGAGGCCGGCCTGCTCGTGTGCCCGTGCGGCACCGGCGGGCGGGTGCTGAAGCTGATCCCGCCCCTCACCATCGGCGACGACGACCTGGCCGAAGGGCTGGAGATCCTCGCGTTCGCGGTGCGGGCGACCACCTGAACCGCCCGGCCGGGACCGAGCGGGAACCGAATTCACGGCACGACGAGGGGAGGCCCCGGAGATGAGACAGCGCGACGACATGACGTTCCCGTTCGAGGAGTACCAGAGGCGCCTGACGGAGTTGCGCACGCGCATGGCGGACCGCCTGCTGGACGCGGTGGTGATCACCGATCCCGAGAACCTCATGTACCTGACGGACTACCAGACCACGGGGTACTCCTTCTTCCAGGCCCTGGTGGTGCCCCTGGAGCTCGAGCCCTTCATGATCACGCGCGCGATGGAGGAGTCCAACGTCCACGCGCGCACCTGGGTCGAGGCGACCCGGCCCTACCCGGACACCGGCGACGCGATCCAGGGGCTGGTGCAGGCGCTGCGCGAGTTCGGCCTCCACTCGGGGACCGTGGGCTACGAGCGCAACAGCTACTTCTTCCCCGCATACCACCAGGACTACATCCACACCGCGTTCACCGAGGGCCGGCTGCTGGACTGCTTCGGCATCGTCGAGGAGGGAAGGCTCATCAAGTCGACCGCCGAGATCGGCATCATGGCCAAGGCCGCCCGCGCGACCGAGGCGGGCATGCGCGCCGGCATCGAGGCGTGCGTGGCCGGCGTGTCGGAGAACGAGATCGGCGCCGAGATCAGCGCCGCCATGTTCCGCTCCGGGGGCGAGCCGCCGGCCGTCATGCCGTACGTGGTCTCCGGCCCGCGGAGCATGATCGGCCACGCGACCTGGGAGGGCCGCCACGTCCAGCCGGGGGAGCACGTCTTCCTCGAGGTGGGCGGCTGCTTCCGGCGCTATCACACGGCGATGATGCGCACGGTGGTCCTCGACGAGCTGTCCGACTCGATGCAGGTCGCCCAGGAGCGCATGAAACTCGCGCTCAAGGAGGTCAAGGCGGCGATCCGACCGGGCCTGACCGTGTCGGACGCCGACAACATCGTCCGGAACATCATCTCGGACAACCGCGTGGGCGCCCGGCTCATCACGCGGTCCGGCTACTCGATCGGTATCGCCTTCCCCCCGAGCTGGGACGAGGGCTACATCCTGAGCCTGAACCAGGGCAACCCGGCGATCCTGCGCGAGGGCATGACGTTCCACATCCTGCCGTGGATGTGGGGCGTCGACGGGGACAAGACGGTCGGCATCTCCGACACCATCCACGTGACGGCCGACGGCTGCGAGTCGTTCTACACCCTGGACGAGGACTTCGTGTGCAAGCCTGAGCAGGCCGCGTCGCTGTCGTCCGCCGTCGTGCCGGAGTCCTCGACCGTCGTCGTGCCCGGCGACGGGGCACCGCCCGACGTCACCGACGACACCGAGGACGCACCCACTCCCATCCGCCCCGACGTCGCCGAGATCGCGTGAGAAGGAGGCCCGCATGCTGACTGCCATCGACCCGAGCACCGGACAGGTCGTCACCGAGCTGGAACCCGCCGGCCCCGAGCAGGTCGACGCCGTGCTGGGAGCCGCGGAGGCGGCCTGGCCCGCCTGGCGCGACGCCGGGATCGCGCGGCGCGCCGAGGTGCTCACCGCCGTGGGCGCCTACCTGCGCGAGCACACCGACGAGCTGGCCCCGCTCATGACCCGCGAGATGGGCAAGCCCGTCACCGAGGCGCACGGGGAGGTCGCGAAGGCGGCGTGGTGCTTCGAGCACTACGCCGGCCACGCGGCGGACTACCTGGCCGAGGAGGTGCTGGCGTCCGACGCGACACGCAGCTACGTGCAGTACCTGCCGCTCGGGACGATCCTCGGCGTGCTGCCGTGGAACGCGCCGTTCTGGCTGGCGGCGCGCTTCGCGGCGCCGGCGCTCATGGCGGGCAACACGTGCGTCATGAAGCACGATCCGCACGTGCCCGGCTGCGCCCGGGCCATCGCCGACGCCCTCGCGGCGGCCGGGGTGCCCGACGGCGTGTTCGCGAACCTGCCGCTGGAGACGGACGCGGTGGAGGGCGTCATCCGGGACCCGCGGGTGCGGGCGGTGTCGTTCACGGGCTCGGCGCGCGGGGGTTCGGCCGTGGCGAGCGTCGCCGCGAGCGAGATCAAGCCCGCCGTGCTGGAGCTCGGCGGCAGCGACCCCTGCCTGGTGCTGGCCGACGCCGACCTGGACGAGGCGGCCGACGTCATCACGCTGTCGCGGATCATCAACGCGGGGCAGTCGTGCATCGCGGCCAAGCGGATCATCGCCGAGGCGCCCGTGTACGACCAGCTGGTCGAGAGGCTGCAGCGGCGGCTCGAGAAGCTGGTGGTGGGGGACCCGCGGGACCCGGCCACCCAGGTGGGACCGATCGCCCGGGCCGACCTGCGCGACAACCTGCACCGCCAGGTGACCGAGACGGTCGACGCCGGTGCGCGCCTGCTGCTGGGTGGCGGCATGCCGGCCGGGGACGGGTTCTTCTACCCCGTCACGCTGCTGGCCGACGTGACCGAGGACATGACGGCGTGCCGCGAGGAGACGTTCGGACCGGTCATGGTCGTGATGCGGGCCGACGACGCCGAGCACGCCCTGGCCGTCGCGAACCGCAGCGACTACGGCCTGGCGGCGAGCGTGTGGTCCACGCCCGAGCGCGGCGAGGCGCTGGCGTCCCGGATCGCGGCGGGCCAGGTCGCGGTGAACGGGATCGTGAAGACCGACCCGCGGCTGCCGAGCGGCGGCATCAAGCGCTCGGGCTACGGCCGCGAGCTCGGGCCGCACGGGATCCGCGAGTTCGTCAACGCCCAGCAGGTGTGGGTGGGGCCGAAGCAGGAATGAGCCCGGCGGGACGGGTTGGCGGTAGCCTGCTCCCGGACCGAGCAAGTCGGAGATTTCAGGAGGGCTTCCGTGACCGCCGAGGACGAGCTGACCGCCACCTTCAACGAGTTCGACAACGACGACGACGGCCACATCACCGTCGAGGAGTTCCGCCAGGCCATGAGCAGGCGGGGCGACGAGGTCACGAACGACGACCTCACGTCGATCTTCGTGCACGCCGACGGCGACGGCGACGGCAAGATCAACCTGGAGGAGTTCACGGCAGCCTGGAACGGCTGACCCGGCCGCTGCTGAGGTCGGTTCAGTAGGGCCGTGCAGACCTTTCGGGGCCGAGTAGATGGATTCGAAACCCTGGTGAACCTCACTCAGTAGGGTGGCGGAGTCAGGCGGCGGCGGAGGTGTGCGGCGGCCTTTTCCGGGTTGTCTGCCTCGGTGATGGCGCGGACGACGACGATGCGGGTGGCGCCCGCCTCCAGGACCTGGTCCAGGCGGGTGGCGCGCCCGCCGTCGTCGTCGATGCCGCCGATCGCGAACCACGGGGTCGCGGGATCGGTGGCCGCCACCTGCCGGAGGAGGTCCAGGCCCACGGCCGGGCGGCCCGGCTTCGTCGGCGTGGACCACAGGGGGCCGACGCAGAAGTAGTCGACGCGGTCGTCCGCCTCGGCGGTCATGGCCTCCTCGAACGCGTGGGTCGAGCGGCCGAGGACGGGGCCGTCGCCCAGGAGCGTGCGCACGTCGCCCGGCGCGAGGTCGTCCTGCCCCATGTGCACCACGGGCGCTCCGGCCAGCCCGGCGACGTCGGCCCGGTCGTTGACCGCCCACAGCGCCCCGTACTCCGCCGCCACGCGCGCGACCAGGGCGTGCAGCTCCAGCTCCCGCGCGGCGTCCAGCGTCTTGTCGCGCAGCTGCACGACGTCGACCCCGCCCGAGAACACCCGGTGCAGGAACGGTTCGAGATCACCCGCCGCCTCCCGGGCATCGGTGCACAGGTAGAGCCGGGCGTCGGCGAGCCGTGTCCGAGGATCCACGGAACGCAGTGTAGGCGGACGATCAGTCGGCCGTTCCGGCCGGGACAACCCACGGCATCGGCTGCCCGGTGACGACTCGTCCCGTGCGTCCCGGCGTGAGCGGGACGGCGGCGGAGCTGCCGTACGAGACCCGTGGGCCGGTCGTCCGACACCGGGGTTATGGTTGCTACGACATGCACGGGAGCCCCACGGGGCTGAGAGGGCGCGGGAGCGCCGACCGTCGAACCTGATCCGGGTCATGCCGGCGAAGGGAGCAAACCATGGAGCACAGCCGTGCGCCCGGCGTCGTCGTCGTGGGCGCCGGGATCATCGGGCTGACCGCCGCGTGGCGGGCGCTCGCGGCCGGGGCGGCCGTCACCGTGCTCGACCCCGCGCCGGGCGACGGCGCCACCCACGCCGCGGCCGGGATGCTCGGGCCCGCCATGGAGGCGGAGTTCGGCGAGGAACGCCTCGCGCGGATCGGCGCGGAGTCCGCGCGGCTCTGGCCGCGGTTCGCTGCCGAGCTGGAACGGGCCGCCGGGCTCGCGCCCGGAGCGCTGGGGCTCGACACCGCCGGAACGCTCGCCGTCGCGTACGACGCCGACGACGTCGCCCTGCTGCGCCGGCGCCTCGCGTTGCACCGCGAGCTGGGCCTGGAGTCCGAGGAGATCACCCCGGCCGAGGCGCGGGACCGCGAACCGTCCCTCGGACCGCGCGTCTCTGCGGCCGCCTGGGTCCCCGGCGACCACCAGGTCGACCCTCGGGTGGTCCAGAGCGCGCTGCTCGACGTGGTGCGTGCGCACCCGCGCGGGCGGCTGGTGGAGCGTGCGGTCACGACACTGATCTGGGAGGACGGCGCCGTGGTCGGCGTGCGCGACGACGCGGGAACGGCATGGGTGGCGGGGGCACCCACAGAGGTGGCCGACGGGCCGGTCGCGGTCGGAAGCGCCGACGGGGCCGGGGGCGACGGCCCGGACGAGGCCGGGAGAGGTGGTCGGCGTCGAGGCGGAATCGTCGTCCTCGCCGCCGGGCACGCCAGTGCCGCGCTGTACCCGGGCGCCCCCACCCGCGCCGTCCCCGGCACGACCCTCCGGCTCGACGCCGAGGTGTCCCTGGGTCCGTCGGTCGTGGTGCGCGGTACCGTCCAGGGCCGGCCTGTCTACGTGGTGCCCCGCCGCCCCCGGGCCGACGGCCGCCGCGAGATCGTCGTCGGCGCCACCTCCGACGAGCGCGCCGCCACGACGCGCACCCGCGCGGGCGACGTGTTCGCCCTGCTGCGCGACGCGCGCGCCCTCCTGCCCGCCCTCGACGAGGCCGACCTCGTCGAGACGACCACCCGCTCCCGGCCCGGATCCCCGGACAACGCCCCTCTCCTCGGGGAGGCGGCACCGGGCCTCCTCCTCGCCACCGGCCACCATCGGGGCGGGATCCTGCTCGCCCCGCTCACGGCCGCCGTCGTCGACCACCGTCCCGGCGTCGTCGACCACGGTCAGGCCGTCGCACCGCCCGCCGGACCCGACGCCGCGGGCGTCGCGCGGATCGCGGAGGCCGCCGCGCCGCTGCTCGACCCGCGCAGGCTGGAGCGCCGGTCCACGGCACCGGCCGCACACCCCCGCACGACCGAAGGAGCACCCTCGTGACCACCTCCCCGGACACCTTCGCCGATCCCGCCCGGCCCGCCGCGTTCGTGAACGGCGAGCCCTACCCGCTCGACGGGCCCGTCCCCGTGACCGACCTCGTCGCCCGCCTCGTGCCCGAGGTGGTGGTCGACGGCGTGCCGCGCGGCGTGGCCGTCGCCGTGGACGACGCCGTCGTGCCCCGCGGCGCCTGGGACCGCACCGAGATCCGGCCCGGCATGCGGGTCGAGGTCGTCACCGCCGTGCAGGGAGGCTGACCATGGCCACAACCTCCACGACCTCCACCGACGCACCGCTGACCATCGCGGGGACCTCGCTCGGCTCGCGCCTGGTCATGGGCACCGGGGGAGCGGCGAGCCTGCTCGCGCTCGAGGACGCGCTCGTGGCGTCGGGCACGGAACTGACCACCGTCGCGATGCGGCGGGTGGCCCGCCCAGCCCTCGGGGCGGCGGGTGCCGCCGCCACCGGCGACACCTCGATCTGGGGCCTGCTGGAACGCCTCGGCATCCGTCCCCTGCCCAACACGGCCGGCTGCTTCACCGTCCGCGAGGCCGTGCTCACGGCACAGCTCGCGCGTGAGGCGTGCGGCACGGACTGGATCAAGCTCGAGGTCATCGCCGACGACGTGACCCTCCTGCCCGACCCGGCCGGAACCGTCGAGGCCGCGCGGATCCTCGTCGACGACGGCTTCACCGTCCTGCCCTACACCAACGACGACCCGGTCACCGCCCGCCACCTCGCCGACGCCGGCTGCGCCGCGGTCATGCCGCTCGGGTCGCCGATCGGCTCCGGGCTCGGCATCGCGAACCCGCGCAACATCGAGGCGATCGCCGCCGCGTCGCCCGTGCCGGTGATCCTTGACGCGGGGATCGGGACGGCGTCGGACGCGGCGCTCGCGATGGAGCTCGGCTGCGACGGCGTCCTGCTCGCCACCGCCGTGACCCGTGCGGCCGACCCGGTGCGCATGGCCCGGGCGATGCGTCTCGCGGTCGAGGCCGGGTACGACGCCGCCCGCGCGGGCCGGATGCCCCGCCGCGAGCAGGCACTGGCGTCGTCGCCGGCCGACGGCCGGGTGGCGGTCGGTGATGCGACGGCCGCCCCGGGCGCACGCGACAACCTGGACCTGGCGCTGTGACGGGGCGGGCCGTGCCACCGGGGCCGGGCGTGCCGTCCAGCGGTGGGCCGGGCCTTCCGGGCCTCGCGCCGCTGGTCGAGCCCGCCGAGGACCTCACCCGCGACGAGCTGGCGCGATACGCACGACACCTCGCGCTGCCCGGGATCGGCGTCGACGGGCAGCGGCGGCTGCGGGCGGCGCGCGTGCTGATCGTCGGCGCGGGCGGGCTCGGCAGCCCTGCGCTGCTGTACCTGGCGGCCGCGGGCGTCGGCACGCTCGGCATCGTGGACGACGACGTCGTCGAGACCTCCAACCTGCAGCGCCAGGTGGTCCACGGGCAGGGCGACGTGGGCCGGCCCAAGACGGCGTCGGCGGCCGACACCGTGCGCGAGGTGAACCCGCACGTCGGCGTCGTCGAGCACCGCGAGCGCCTGACCCGCGACAACGTGCTCGACGTGCTGGCCGGCTACGACCTCGTGCTGGACGGGTCGGACGCGTTCGCCACGCGGTACCTGGTCTCCGACGCCGCCGAGATCCTCGGCACGCCGTGCGTGTGGGGGGCGCTCCACCGGTTCACGGGTCAGGTCTCGACGTTCTGGGCGGTGCCCCGCGCCCGTGCGGGCGCCGTCGCGCCGGAGGGGGTGACCTACCGCGACGTGTTCCCGGTGCCGCCGCCGCCCGGCGCCTCGCCCGACTGCGCCACCGCGGGCGTCCTCGGCGCCGTCTGCGGCACGGTCGGGACCACCATGGCGACCGAGGCGATCAAGCTGATCACCGGCGCCGGGCGGCCGCTGCTCGGGCGGCTCGCGGTCCACGACGCCCTGGAGGGCACCTGGCGCACGCTCACCGTGCGGCCGGACCCCGACCGCGGGCCGGTCACGGAACTCCTGGGCGGTACGGGGAAGGCCGACGACGGCGGAGGCGGCGCGGATCCGTATGCCGTGTTCTGCGGGGTGGGGGGCGGCGCGGCCGGCGACACCGACGCGCGGCGCCCCGTGGAGCCCGAGTCGACCGGGTCCGGCAGGTCGGCCGAGCCGGTCGAGTCCGCCGAGCCCGCCGAGCCCGCCGAGCCGGTCGAGCCGGTCGAGCCGGGCGAGGTGTCGGCGGCGGACCTGGTCGCGGCACGCTACAGCGGCGCGGAGGTCCTCGTGCTCGACGTGCGGGAGGCCTGGGAGTCGCAGATCGACCCGTTCCCGGGGGCACGCGTGGTTCCGTCGGGGAACTTCACGGGTCCGGACGCGGACCGCAGCGTGTCCGACGTCGCCGCCTGGGCGGACGGCGGCGTGGTCCACGTGCTGTGCGCGTCGGGCGTCCGCTCCGCCCGGGTCGCGGCGAGGCTTCGCGCGTCCGACATCGACGCCCGTTCGGTCGCCGGTGGCATGCGCGCACTGACTTCCACCGCCGAACAGTCAGTGGGTTCGTCTCAATCGCTGTGATGCGCGGCGCAAGTGACTGCTCGGCGGCGTTCCGGGCGTTACCTGGCCGGCGGGAAGGGTGCCGGGGCGAGCCGGGTCTCCGAGGTGAGCAGCGCCGGGTCCGTGAACGTCGGCAGGCCCTCCGTGTGGACGATGCGGCAGCGCGGCGGCGTGTGGCGGACGCCCAGCCGGCCGAGGTCCGCCGGGGTGAGCGCCGGGGCGGCCGAGACGCAGGCCTGCTCCAGCATCGCGTCCTCGCCCTTGTCGAGCGCACGGGAGATCGTGACCCCGTGTTCCTGCACCAGCAGGAGACGCCCGTGCGCGGCGTGGACGGTACCGGCGTCGGGCTCGTCCCCGGCCGCGCGCAGGCTGGTCGCGATCGTCCCGACCCGGGCGCCGGATCGGATGTCGAACAGCGCCAGCCGCGTTCCCTCGTTCCGCACCACCAGCCCCGGCTCGGCCAGGGTGGTCAGCACGTCGCCGTGGGAGCCGGGGGACAGGAGGGGCAGGAGGGGGCCGTTCTCGGCGACGGCCCCCGTGCGGACCGATCCGTCCTCCGCGAGCGTGACCAGCCGGGGCGGCGCGTCCTTCCCCTCCCACAGCGCGGGCACGAGGTGCACCTGCGCCATGGCCCCGCCCCGCACGTCCCAGGTGGGGACGGTGCTCGCGAGGTCGAGCACGCGCAGCGACCGGCCGCGCGGAGCGACGGCGAGCCAGTCGTCCTGCGCCGACACGCGACCCGGATCGTCCCACGGCGGAGCGATCGGCTCGCCGATCCCGAGCTCGTCCGGGATGTAGCGGGGCGTCACGACCAGGCCCGGATCCATGAGGTAGACGCCGCCCGTGGAGTCCACGAGCACCAGGTGGTCCGGCGTCCGGTGGGCGCCGACCAGCACGGGGCAGGTCCTGTCCGACTCCTCGAGCCGGCGGGGCAGGCAGCCCTCCGCCGGGAACGTGGTGAACGCCGTGTGGCCCTCGCGCAGCCGCGCGCGGAAGCCCGGCAGCGGCTCGGCGGGCGGTTCGAGAGTGCCGGACGGCCCGGGCCGCAGCTCGTCGGTGGCGCTGATCCAGGCCCGGCCGTCCGGCGCGAGGAGCAGCAGGTCGCCGGCGCCGGGCCGCGCGGCGGTGCCCGTGGCCGACGGCGTGAGCCAGACCGGGAGCAGGCGCTCGCCGTCGGGCAGGCCGGGGACCTGGACGGTGCCCTTCTCGTGGACCTGGACGGTGCCGTCGGGCCAGGACAGGGCTGTCGTGGCGGCGTGCTCCGGCAGGCGGTCGCCGGAGCGGGAGGCGACGACGGGCGCCGCGGCAGGATCCTCGGCGATGCCGGGCGGGAAGTCCATGTCGCTGCTCTCGCGCGTGGTGCGCCACAGGAACAGCGTCTCGTCGTCGGCGGCGACCACGCGGTCCTCGGGCGCGAGCACGGCCAGCGCGCCGGGCGCGACGCCGGTCAGGTGCCAGGTCCGGGTCCGCGGCCAGAGCATGTCCCGCGGCGCGGTGCAGGCGACGAGCCCGTCGTCGGTCCGCACGAGCGCCCGCGGCCCGGCGTCGTCGACCGCGGCGAGCTCCGCGTTCCGCCAGCCGTGGGGGACCGGGCACGACATGGTGCCCGGGACGTCGTCGCCGGGACGCGTGCGCGGGTGGTGGAGCGTGACCTGCGTGGCGGTGCCCGTGCCGGCGAGACCGGCCCAGGTGGTGAGCGACGGGGCGGGCACGGTGTCGCGGGGTGCGCGCGCCGGGGGACCGTCCGTGGAGGGCGTGAGGGTGTCGAGGCGCAGGGTGCGGGACGCGCCGGTGCGTGGGTCGGCGACGGTCACCCGGCCGGTGTCGTCGGTGTGGAGCGCGGCGGCGACGACGTCCACCGTGACGGCGCGGACCGGGTCGTCCGGGCCGTCGTCGGCGGTGCAGCGGGACGCGGGGCTGCGGAAGAAGGCGTGCGCGCGGGCGGCGACCTCGCGCAGGCCGACGTCGCCGTCGGGCCCGGTGAGGGCGATGCGCAGGAGCTGGCGGGTGGCGCCGCCCGGGCAGGTGCCGCGGGTCTCGTAGGCGACCAGGAGCGCGTCGCCGGCCGGGGTGACCGCGACGCCGGCGGGGTCCAGCCGCTCGTCGTCGGGCACGTCGAGGAGCGGGCGGTAGAGGCGCACGAGCTCGCCGTCGCCGGCCAGGGGGCCGTCGTCGTCGGGGAAGCGGCCGAGGACGACTCCCGCGGCGTCGATCGCCGCGACCACGCGCCCGTCCCGGCTGCCCGCGACGACGGTGCTCCCGGCGGGCAGGTCCGGTTCGGAGAGGGCGACGCTCGCGCCGGGCAGGATCTCCGGGTCGCCGTCGTCGGGGTTCCAGCGCAGCAGCCCGCCGGTCGCGGTCCGGCCCACGGTGCCGGTGCCGGTGGCGGCCAGGGCCGTCACGCCGGGCGTGTCGACGGTGCGCAGGAGGTGCTGGTCGTCGTGCGGGGTGTCGAGCGTGGCGGTGAGGAAGGCGTGCCGGGTCTGCGTCCCGGGCGCACGGTGGTACGCCTCGGCGGCGAGGTACTGGGCGAGGTCGGGGTCCTCGGTGCGGTTGGCGTGCGACGCCGCGGCCAGCAGGTGGGCGTCGCTCTCGTACGACGCCGCCGCCTCCTGCTCGGCGGAATGGCTCGCGACGACGCCGTTCACCACGGACAGCGCGAGCAGCACGGACAGCGCCGAGGTGAGTGCCCGGGCGCGCCGGTTGAGCTGGCGCTGCGCGGTGATGTGGGCGCTGAGCACGTCCTCCTTGGCGACGCCCCGCAGCGGGGCGGCCAGCTCGGCGAGCGCGTTCGGGAGCTCGGGATGGTTGGTGCGCGCGGGATCGCGGCGAGGGCCACGCAGGTCGACCCACCGGGGTTCCCGGTCGAGATGCTCGACCAGGGCGGGGGGCAGGGCGGTCGTGGCCTCGGCGTCGATGCGGCCCAACCCGTGATCGAAGACGATCTCACCGCTGGTCAGGGCGATGTAGACGGTGTGGATGCTGCGTTCGGAGAGCCACCAGCGGACCTCCTTGTCGACCCACTCGGACGCGGCGGCGCCCGGGGAGGCGAACACGACGAGACGGTCCGAGGCCTCGAGGCAGTTCTTGATCTCCAGCCACAGGTGGGGGTGCGCAGCCAGGCCGGAGCGGTCCACGAAGAGCCGCAGGTCGCGATCGTCCGACGGGCCCGCGGCGCCCTTGCCGAAGCCGCGCAGCATCGCCTGGACACGGGGGACGAAGTCGCCCTCGGCGCTGCGGCTGTAGGAGAGGAACGCGTCGTAGTGCTTGCGGCGGGGCCGCGCGGGCGGGGCGGTCGGGCTGGCTGGGTCCGGCATCGAGCTCCCTCGGTCGATCGCAAAGAGGATATAAGGGAACTCGGTCGCGGTGCTGGTGGGAGCGGTGGCGGCGCGTCGGACGGCCGCCGGCGCAGGGCCGCACGGTCGCCGGGTCCCCGCTGACGGCGTCGATGTCGGTGTGTCCCGCTACCGTGTGGCGTGGTGCGAGCGGAACCTGGCGGAGGGAGTCGTATGGCGTACGTGGAGGTCGACGGTGCGCGGGTGCATCACGAGGTGCGCGGGCCCGATGACCCGGACGCGCCGACGGTCGTGCTGGTGCACGGTTTCACCCTGGACCTGCGGGCGATGACCGTCCCGTTCGAGCCCGTGTTCACACGGCACCCGCAGTGGCGGCGGGTGTATGTCGACCTGCCAGGGCACGGCGGGACGAAGGCGCCCGGCGTCGCCGGGGCCGATGACGTCCTCCGGGTCCTGCGGGCCGCCGTGGAGCTCCTGGTGCCGGGGAGATACGCCGTCGTCGGGCAGTCGTACGGCGGGTACCTGGCGCGCGGGCTGGTGGCGGCGCATCGCGACCGGGTGGACGGCATGGCGATCGTGGTGCCGGTGATCGAGCCGGAGCACGAGAAGCGTGACCTGCCGCCGCGACGGATCCTGTTCCGCGCCCCGGGCCTTGCCGGGCGGGTGGGGCGCGACGCGCTCGACGCGGACGAGATCGGCGTGGCGCAGACGCCCGCCACCTGGGCCCATCGGGAGGCGGCCGTGGTGCCGGGCCAGAAGATCCTGGACGAGACGGCTGCCCTGCGGATCGCGGCGTCGTACGAGGGCACGTTCGCGGTGGACGACGGCGAGTTCGCCCGGCCGAGCCTGATCCTCGCCGGACGGCAGGACAACGTGACCGGCTACCGGGACGCCTGGACGATTCTCGAGAAGTACCCGCGCGCCACGTTCGCCGTGCTGGACCGCGCCGGGCACGATGTGGGCGCCGAGCAGCCGGAACTGTTCGGGGCCCTGGTGGGGGACTGGCTCGACCGGGTGACGGAGCACCGCGAGCGGCCGGAGGGGTATCGCGGCTGATGGCGCGGCCCGGGGCGTCGTCGGCGAGGACCCGATGACCCGTGGTGGTTGTGGCAGGTGCGTTAGATCCCTGTAAGGACCGCATAACCAGGCCGTAAGGGTCATCCGGGGGCTCCGGGCTCTAGCGTCGGTGGCATGAGGATCACCCGGAGCCGCCGCGTCGCGGCCGTCGCACTGTCCGCCCTGACCGCCGCCACCCTCCTGGCCGGCTGCAACGACTCGGAGCCCGCCGAGGACGACATGTCGCCGACGAGTACGGAGGAGATGACGGACGAGGAGATGTCCGACGACGAGATGTCCGAGGACGAGGACATGGAGGGCGAGGAGTCCATGGACGAGGAGTCGATGGACGAGGAATCCATGGAGGGCGAGGAGTCCATGGACGACGAGCACATGGACGAGGAAGGGGAGTCCATGGACGAGGGCGAGGAGTCCATGGACGACGACAGCTGACCCTGGCCGGGCCTGACCGGCCTCCGGTCAGGCCCGGCGCCGCTCAGCCCCTCGGCAGGGGCAGCGGGTCGATCGACTGGTCGTCGGCGGTCAGGTCGATGCCGTAGTCGGCCGCGAACACCATGAACGTGTCGGTGAGGACGCCGTCGGCCCGCTCGTCCAGCGTGTAGACGCGGGCGCCACGAAGGCGGTTGCGCTCGTCGCCGGAGAGGCCGTAGGTGCCGAACCCGGTGTTGCCCGCGTAGCCGAGCAGGACGCCGTAGTAGTCGCCGACATAGGTGTTGACGTGGTCGTGGCCGCAGAAGACGCCCTTGACGTCGCCGCGGTGCTGGATCGCGGAGAACATCCCCGAGTTGAAGGGCCCCGGGCACTCGTCCTCGTTGCGCTCGCCGACGATCCCGTGCCGCTCGGCGCCGCGGGCGTGGTCCGCGTCGGTGCGGCCGTCGACCGAACCGAACCACATGAAGCGGTACTCCCAGAGCGGGATGTGGATGAACATCAGGGAGGGGATCTTGCGCCGATGGCGCCGCTCGAGCGCCTCGGAGGTGCGGAAGTACCAGGACACCTGGTCGCCGCGCAGCCAGTCCCAGGTGGGGTAGCCCTCGAAGTCCTGCCCGGCGAGCGTCTCGGGGGCGTAGCGGCCCGAGTCCAGCAGCCAGATGTTGAAGGCAGGCCGCCCGTTCGTCCCGTCGATCAGGAACTGGGAGTTGCCCTGCCCCGTGACGCCCGGCGCCGTCGCGACGTTCACGTTGTGCTCGTAGGAGCGGTAGAAGGCGAGCATCTGCGCCTCGTCCACATCGTTGAGGTGCAGGTTGTCCTCGTCGTGGTTGCCGAACGTGACGGCCCAGGGGATCCCGCGCGACTCCATGGGCTGGACCACGTTGTTCATCGCCTGGTGCACCTCCCGGGCGGTGTCGCACCCGCCGGTGAGGTTGTCGCCGTTCAGGATGACCAGATCCGGCCGCTGGTCGTCCAGCACGGCGTCCATGAGCTCGAGCGTACGGCGGTCGATCCGCTCGTCGTCCTGGGTGTCGTTGAACTGCACGATCGTGAACCTGCCGTCGCGGCCGAAGCGCAGGCGCGGACGCCGGTACCGCGGCAGGGTGGCGGCCGCCGCGGTGTCCGGTGCCGCAGCGGTGGCGGCGGCGGTCGCGGCGGCCGCGCCGCCGAGGGCCATGAAGGTCCGGCGGCCGAGACCGACGCCCCGCCCTGCGGATGCCGGCGTCTGCTTCAGGGAATCGTTGCTCATACCCCGCGACGTTAGGCACCGGAACTTTCCCGGGAGAGAACGGCACGAGAACTCCGGCCACACCGTAGCCTGAACGAATGAACTCACCCGAGGCCCTCGCCGCGGCACTGGGGGAGGCGGGATACCTCGCCGACGAGGACCTCGCCACGGTCGCGCACCTCGCCCGGGCCATGGAGCGCCCGCTGCTCCTGGAGGGGGAGCCGGGCACCGGCAAGACCGCTCTCGCCGAGGCGCTGGCCGAGGTCACCGGCGCGCCCCTGATCCGGCTGCAGTGCTACGAGGGCATCGACGCCACCCAGGCCCTGTACGACTGGGACTTCGGCCGGCAGATCCTGCACCTGCGGACACTGGAGGCGGCGGCGGTGTCGTCGGACGAGGGCGCCCTGGAGGTCGACACCGTCGAGCGCTCGCTGTTCGACGAGCGTTTCCTCCTGGCCCGGCCCGTCCTGCGCGCGTTGCGGACCACGCCGTCCGTGCTGCTCGTGGACGAGGTCGACCGCGCCGACGACGAGTTCGAGGCCTTCCTGCTGGAGGTCCTGTCCGGCTGGACGGTCACCGTCCCGGAACTCGGCACGATCCGCGCGGCGACGCCGCCCACCGTCGTCCTCACGTCGAACCGCACGCGTGAGCTGCACGACGCCCTCAAGCGCCGCTGCCTCTACCACTGGATCGACCACCCAGGCCTGGAGCGGGAGGTCGCGATCGTGCGGGCGCGCCTGCCCGAGGTCGCCGAGGCCCTGGCCCGCCAGGTAGCCGGCTGCGTGCAGCGGCTGCGTGCGGAGCCGCTGCTCAAGCCGCCGGGCGTCGCCGAGACGCTCGACTGGGCGCGCGCCCTGGAGCGTCTCGGCGCCGCGACGCTCGACCTCGACGCGGCGTCCCGCACCCTCGGCGCGGTGGTCAAGTACCGCGAGGACACGATCCGTGCCCGCGAGGCGCTGACCCGGATCCTGGCGGCGTGACGTGTCCGACGACGGCGAGCGGGTGCTGCTCGGGTTCACGCGGGCACTGCGGGCGGCCGGGGTCGGCGTGACGCACGACCGCGCGACCTCGTTCCTGCAGGCCACCGCCGTGCTCGGCGCCGGAAGCGCCGTCTCCACCTATCGCGCCGGGCGGGCGACGCTCTGCGGCGGCCCGGAGGATCTCGCCCGGTTCGACCAGGTGTTCGCCGCCTGGTTCGGGTCCTCGACCCTGGGGCTGCCGGTGCCCCGCGGCAGGACGGCCGCCGGCCCCGCCCACCACGACCACGCCACCCGGGACACGGACCTCCCCCACCCCGCTGCTGGAGGAGGGTTCGACAGGGCCGCGCAGACCTTTGCGGACCGTTCGAACGGATTCGAAACCCTGCCGAACCCCATTCAGTACGGGGTGGTCGCCGACGACCGCGAAACTCTCCGCCATCGCGACGTCGCCGGCCTCACCGAGGCGGAGCGGCGGGTCCTGGCCGCACAGCTCGCCGCCCTCCGGCCGCGCCCGCCGCTGCGCCGCGCCGCCCGCACCGTGCCGTGGCACCGTGGCCGCCCTGACCTGCACCGCACGCTGCGTGCTTCCCTGCGCCGCGCGGGCGAACCGGCCCGGATCGAGCGCCGCCGCCGGGCCCGGACGCCGCGCCGCGTCGTGCTGCTCGTGGACGTGTCGGGCTCGATGCGCCCGTACGCGGAGGCGCTGCTGCGGCTGGCGCACGCGGTCGTGCGGTCGGCGGCCCCCGCGGGCGCACGCCGCGCCGGGACCCGGTTCCGCGCGGAGGCGTTCACGCTCGGCACCCGGCTGACGCGCGTCACCGACGCCCTGCGCACCGCCGACCCGGAGCGCGCGCTGGCCCGCGCCGGCGACCTCGTCCCGGACTGGGCGGGCGGCACGCGGCTCGCCGGGGCGCTCGCCACGCTGACGGACCGGCACGGCGCGCGGCTGCGCGGGGCGGTCGTCGTGGTCTGCAGCGACGGCTGGGAGCGGGGCGACCCGGCCGACCTGGCCGACCGCGCCGCCCGGCTGCACCGGCTGGCCCACGCCGTGGTGTGGGTGAACCCGCATCGCGGCAAGGCCGGGTACCGGCCGGTGCAGTCGGGGATCGTAGCGGTGCTGCCGTACGTGGACCATTTCCTGGCGGGGCATTCGCTGGGTACGTTCGAGGAGGTGCTGGAGGTGATCGCGCGTGCGTGACGTGCTGGACCAACTGCTGGCGTGGTGGCGGGAGGGTCACCCGGTCGGGATGGGCACGGTCGTGGCGACGTTCCGCTCCGCTCCCCGCCCGCCGGGAGCGGCCATGCTGGTCGGGCCGGGGGCGGAGGGCGCGCCGCCCGTCGCGGTGGGCTCGGTCTCCGGCGGCTGCGTGGAGGGTGCCGTGTTCGACCTCGCGAGCGAGGTCGCCACGACCGGCCGCCCGGTGCTGGAGCGGTACGGCATCTCCGACGACGACGCGTTCGCCGTCGGCCTGACCTGCGGCGGCATCCTGGACGTGTTCGTGGAGCGGGTGGACCGCGCCGGCTTCCCCGACCTGGACGAGGTCGCCGCCGACATCGCCGCCGGACGCCCGGTCGCCGTGGCCACGGTGGTGGAGCACCCGGACGAGGCGGTCGTCGGCCGCCGCCTGGTCGTCCGCCCGGAGTCTCCCGCCCCGGCGAGGCCCGCACTCGCCGGGGCCCGCATGGACGACGCCGTCACCGACGACGCCCTCGGCCTGCTCGCCGGCGGCCTCAGCGAGACCCTCACCTACGGACCCGACGGCGAGCGCCGCGGCGAGGGCTGCCGCGTGTTCGTCTCGTCCTTCGCACCGCGCCCGCGGATGCTCGTGTTCGGCGCGATCGACTTCGCGGCGGCGACGGCGCGGGTCGGCTCGTTCCTCGGCTACCGCGTCACGGTGTGCGACGCCCGGCCGGTGTTCGCGACCGCGACGCGGTTCCCGGACGCGGACGAGGTGGTGACCGACTGGCCGCACCGCTATCTCGCCGCCGAGGCGGACGCGGGCCGGATCGACGCCCGGACGGTGGTGTGCGTGCTGACCCACGACCCGAAGTTCGACGTGCCCGTTCTGGACCTGGCGCTGCGCCTCGACCTGGCCTACGTCGGCGCGATGGGCTCGCGGCGCACGCACGATGACCGTCTCGCCCGGCTCCGCGAGACCGGCGTGCCCGACGACTCCCTGGCGCGCCTGCGCAGCCCGATCGGCCTCGACCTGGGCGCCCGCACCCCGGAGGAGACGGCGATCAGCATCGCCGCCGAGATCGTCTCGGCCCGCTGGGGCGGCTCGGGCGAGTCCCTGACGACGACGGACGGGCGCATTCATCACCAAGGTGTCGCGCGACCTCTAAGGTACCCACCATGACGACGTCGTCCCTCTTCCGGCCGCCCGTGACCCGCCGACCCGATCCCTCGCTCGCGCACCGCCGCGCGGACGTCCGCCTGACGCTGCGCGGCCCGGACGGCGCGGCCCTCGCCGGCCAGGACGTCGTCGTGCGCCAGACCCGGCACGCGTTCTGGTTCGGCTGCATCGGGTTCGACCTGGTGGACCTGGCGAACGGCGACTCGCGCGACCCCGGCTACGACCAGCTCCTGGCGGACGCCTGGCTGGACGTCTTCAACCAGGCGACGCTGCCGTTCTACTGGGGCACGTTCGAGCCGGAGCGGGGCGTGCCGCGCACCGCGCGCCTGCGCCGGGCCGCCGAGTGGTTCGCGGTGCGCGGTGTCGTCGTCAAGGGTCATCCGCTCGTGTGGCACACGGTCCAGCCCGGATGGCTGCTCGACGTCGCCCGCGAGGGTGGCGACCGCGTGACCGCCGCCGGCCTGGCCGAGGTGGAGCGGCTCCAACGCGAGCGCATCCGGCGGGACGTCACGGACATGGCGGGCGTGATCGACACGTGGGACGCGATCAACGAGGTCGTGATCATGCCGGTCTTCACCGCCGAGGACAACGCGATCACGCCGCTCGCCCGCGCCCGCGGACGGGTCGAGACGATCCGGATCGCGTTCGAGGAGGCGCGGGCGGCGAACTCGTCCGCGACCCTCCTGTTGAACGATTTCGACATGTCGACGGCGTACGAGTGCCTCCTCGAGGCCGTGCTGGAGGCGGGCATCCGGATCGACCGCCTCGGCCTGCAGTCCCACATGCACCAGGGATGGTGGGGCGAGGAGAAGACGCTCGACGTCCTGGAGCGCTTCGGCCGCTACGGCATCCCGATCCACTTCACCGAGACCACACTGCTGTCGGGCGAACTCATGCCGGAGCACGTCGTGGACCTCAACGACTGGCAGGTCGACGAGTGGCCGAGCACCGCCGAGGGCGAGGCCCGCCAGGCCGAGGAGCTGGAGGCGCACCTCCGGCTGCTCCTGGCCCACCCGGACGTGGAGGCGTTCACCTACTGGGGGCTGAGCGACCGCGGCATGTGGCTGAACGCGCCGGGCGGCCTCCTGCGCGCGGACGGCTCGCCCAAGCCGGCCTACGACCGCCTCCGCGACCTGGTCAGGGGCGAGTGGTGGCTGGCACCCACCACCCTGCGCACGGACGCCGAGGGCCGCGTGCGCGTGACGGGCTTCCTCGGCGACTACGAGGTCACGCTGCCCGGCGTCCGGGACGCGGCGCCGCTGCCCTTCTCGCTCGACTCGCCGGGGGCCGTGGAACGCACGCTGCGGCTCGCCTGAGCCCGGGCGGCGCCTCCCCGGCCCAGCTGTGGCGGACCGCGGTCGCCCGGGCGTACCGTGATGCGTGTCACACCGTCACAACGCAGTGGCAGAGGAGCGTCCATGACCAGGATCGAGCTCACCGTCGACGGCGCGAAGGTGTCCGACGACGTCGAACCCCGCCTCCTGCTCGTGCAGTACCTGCGCGAGCGGCTCGGCAAGACCGGAACTGTCATCGGCTGCGACACCGCCAGTTGCGGCGCCTGCACCGTCCACCTCGACGGCCACAGCGTGAAGTCGTGCAACGTGCTGGCCGTGCAGGCCGACGGCGCCGAGGTCACCACCGTCGAGGGACTCGCCACCGACGGCGCCCTGCATCCCGTGCAGGAGGCGTTCCACGAGTACCACGCCCTGCAGTGCGGGTTCTGCACGCCGGGCATGATCATGCAGGCCGCGGACCTCCTCGCCGAGAACCCCGCGCCCACCGAGGAACAGATCCGCCAGGGCCTGGAGGGCAACCTCTGCCGGTGCACCGGCTACCACAACATCGTGCGCGCCGTGCAGCACGCGGCGGGCACCCCCGGCACCACGGCCGCACCCGCAGCGGACGGAGGCGCGGCATGACCACCACCGAAGAGGCCCCCACCGCCGAGGCCGCCCACGACGGCGAGATCGGGCGCGACCGACGCCGCAAGGAGGACCACCGCCTCCTCACCGGCCGCACCCGCTGGACCGACAACATCGCGCCGCCCGGCACCCTGCACCTGGCCATGGTGCGCAGCCCGTACGCGCACGCGCGCATCACCGGGATCGACACCCGAGACGCCCAGGCGTCCCCGAACGTCGTCGCCGTGCTCACCGGCGCCGATCTCGCCGACACCCAGGGCGTCCTCGCCAACGCGTGGCCCATCACCACCGACCAGGTCGCACCCGAGCACAAGCCGGTCGCCGTCGACCGGGTCGCGTTCGCCGGCGAGATCGTCGCCGTCGTCGTCGCCCGCAGCGCCGCGGCGGCCGTCGACGCCGCCGAACTGGTCGACGTCGACTACGAGGAACTGCCCGCCGCCCTCGACCTCAAGGACGCCGCCGCGGCGACCCCCGAGAACGGCGGCGCCCTCGCCCACCCCGACCTGGGCACCAACAACTCCGCCCGGTGGATCTTCGACTCCGCCGAGGCCGGCACGGGCGGCGACGTCGAGGACGCCATCGCCGCCGCCCGCTCGGGCGGCATCCTCATCGAGCGCGAGTACCGCCAGCAGCGGCTCATCCCCGCGTTCATGGAACCCCGCTCCGTCGTCGTCGACCCGACCGGCGAGCAGATCACCCTGTGGTCCGCCACCCAGATCCCGCACATCACCCGCTTCCTCCTGGCCGCCACCACCGGCGTGCCCGAGTCGAAGATCCGGGTCATCGCGCCCGACGTCGGCGGCGGGTTCGGCGGCAAGCTGCAGACCACGCCCGAGGAATGGGCGGCCTTCGCCGTCGCGCGACGCCTCGGCAAACCCGTCAAGTACACCGAGACCCGCTCCGAGTCCCTCCTGGCCGCCCACCACGGCCGCGACCAGTGGCAGAAGCTGACCCTCGCGGCGACCACGGACGGCACCGTCACCGGCCTCAAGGTCGAACTGCTCGCCGACCTCGGCGCCTACGTCGCCCTCGTCGGCGGCGGCGTGCCCGTCCTCGGCGCCTTCATGTTCAACGCCATCTACAAGTTCCCCGCCTACCGGTTCGACTGCCGCACCGTCCTCACCAACAAGACCTGGACCGACGCCTACCGCGGCGCCGGACGGCCCGAGGCCACGTTCGCCGTCGAACGGCTCATGGACGAGCTCGCCGCCGAACTCGGCCGCGACCCCCTCGAGGTCCGCCGCCAGAACTGGATCACCCACGACGAGTTCCCGTTCACCACCGTCGCCGGGCTCACCTACGACTCCGGCGACTACGAGTCCGCCACCGCCCAGGCCGTCGAAGCCTTCGGCTACGAGGACCTCCGTGCCGAACAGGCCAGGCGACGCGAGGAACGCGACCCCGTGCAGCTCGGCATCGGCATCTCCACCTTCACCGAGATGTGCGGACTCGCCCCCTCCCGCGTGCTCGGCAGCCTCAACTACGGCGCCGGCGGCTGGGAGCACGCCGAGATCCGCATGCTCCCCACCGGCAAGGTCGAGGTCACCACCGGCGCCAGCGCGCACGGCCAGGGACACGAGACCGCGTTCAGCCAGATCGTCGCCGACCGGCTCGGCGTCCCCTACGAGGACGTCGAGGTGCTGCACGGCGACACGCAGGTCGCCCCCCGCGGCCTCGACACCTACGGCTCACGGTCGCTCACCGTCGGTGGCGAGGCGCTCGCGCTCGCGGCCGACAAGGTCGTGGCCAAGGCCAAGCCGTGGGCCGCGCACCTGCTCGAGGCGGCCCCGGAGGACATCGAGTTCGCCCACGGGAAGTTCACCGTGGCCGGCACGGGCGAGGGCAAGACCGTTCAGGAGATCGCCCTCGCCGCCTTCGCCGCGCACGACTACCCGGAGGGGATCGAACCGAGCATCGACGCCGAGGCCACGTTCGATCCCGTGAACTTCTCGTTCCCCCACGGCACGCACCTGTGCGCCGTCGAGGTCGACACCGAGACCGGCGCCGTCTCCTTGCGCAAGTACGTGTGCGTCGACGACGTCGGCACCGTCATCAACCCGCTCATCGTCGCCGGGCAGGTGCACGGCGGGCTCGTGCAGGGCATCGCCCAGGCCCTCTGGGAGGAGGCCGTGTACGACGACGCCGGCACCCTCCTCACCGGCACCCTCGCCGACTACCTCGTACCCAGCGCCGCCGACCTCATCAGCTTCGACGCCGCACACCGCAGCACCCCCGCCACCACGAACTCGCTCGGCGCCAAGGGCGTCGGCGAGGCCGGCACTATCGCGTCCACCCCCGCCGTCGTGAACGCCGTCGTCGACGCGCTGCGGCCCTACGGCGTGCACGACGTCCGGATGCCCTGCACACCCGCGCGCGTCTGGCACGCCATCCAGGAAGGGAGCGCCGCATGATCCCCACAGCGTTCGACTACGCGCGGCCCACCAGCGTCGACGAAGCCCTCCGGCTCCTCGCACAGGCCGACGACGCCAAGGTGCTCGCGGGCGGCCAGTCGCTCCTGCCCGTCCTGCGCATGCGGCTGAACGCGCCCGACCTCGTCGTCGACCTCGGGCGCATCGACTCCCTGCGCGGCATCCGCGACATCGGCGGCGGAGGCGCCGTCGCCGGGGGAGGAGGAGCCATCGAGATCGGCGCGATGACCCCGTACCACGAGATCCTCGCCTCCGACGAGATCCGCCAGGAGCTCACGCTGCTCCACCACGCCGTCGCGGAGGTGGGCGACCCGCAGATCCGGCACCGGGGGACCCTCGGCGGATCCCTCGCCCACGCCGACCCGGCCGGGGACTGCGGCGCCGTCGCGCTCGCCCTCGAGGCCGAGATGGTCATCGCCGGGCCCTCCGGCGAACGCGTCGTGCCCGCCGCGGACTTCTTCCAGGACCTGTTCACGACCGCCGTCGGCGACGACGAACTCCTCGTCGCCATCCGCTTCCCCGTCCACCCCGGCTGGGGCGCCGGCTACCAGAAGTTCGTGCGCACCGCCCAGCAGTGGCCCGTCGTCGCCGTCGGGGCCTGCGTCCACCTGGCCGACGGGAAGACGATCTCCGAGGCGCGGATCGGCCTGACCAACATGGGGCCGACACCCCTGCGGGCGCGCGCCGTCGAGGAGGCGCTCGCGGGAGTGACGCCGACGCCCGAGGCGGTGGGCGCGGCCTGCGCCGCCGCAGCCGACGGCACCAGTCCGCCGTCGGACCTCAACGGGGACGCCGACTACCGGCGGCACCTGGCGACCGTGCTCGCCCGGCGCGCCGTGCTCGCGGCGGCGGGACACCCGCAGTGACGCCACCCGGAGGAGTGCGCCCATGGAACTGACCCACCGCTTCACCGTGCCCGCGGACGTGGCCACCACGTTCGCGGCGTTCGACGACGTCGAGTCCGTGGCGGAGTGCTTTCCCGGCGCCGAGGTCACGTCGGTGGACGGCGACGCGTTCACCGGGGGCGTGAAGATCAAGCTGGGCCCGATCTCGCTGACGTTCCGGGGCGAGGGCGAGTTCCGGGAGAAGTCGCTCGCGAAGGACGGCTCGTCGGGCCGCATGGTGCTCTCCGCCCGCGGCAAGGACAGGCGCGGCAACGGCACGGCGGGCGCGGAGGCCGTCGTCGCACTCCGTCCCGGGGCAGCCCGGGCGGACGGCGGCCCGGCGACCGACGTCGAGGTCACGACGGACCTCCAGATCGGCGGCAAGGTCGCGAGCATCGGGCGCGGGCTGGTCCAGGAGGTCTCCACCACGATGCTCGGCCGCTTCACGGACTGCCTGGAGAAGAAACTGACCTGAGCGACTTCCCCGGTCAGAGGCACCAGATGGTTGCCCGGAATTCACCGTGGCGCAACCATACTTTCCTTCCGTCCCCATGTGCCCAGAAATAAGGTGAGATCGCAGCCCGGCGGACCACGTCCGGGCACGATCCGGGGCGGGGTATGGCGGCAACCACCAGGCGAACCGTTGGGCTGATTCTTGCGACGGTGCTCGTGATCGGCATCGTCGTCGCGATCATCGTCGGTCGTGGCATGCAGGCAGGCCCGGGCGGCCCCGCGGCGGGCGGCGGCGACCTCACGGTCGTCACGGGCGTGATCGGCTCGGAGAAGAAGCCCTTCTTCGACGACCCGCGCGTCAGGGAGGAGTTCGCGAGGCACGGCCTGGACGTGCGCGTCACCACGGCGGGCTCGCGGCAGATCGCCACCAGCGTCGACCTGGACGGCGTCGACTTCGTCTTTCCCTCGTCCGCCCCCGCCGCCGACAAGGCGCGCGAGGTGACGGGCGCCGAGACGGTCCACGCGCCGTTCTACTCGCCGATGGTCGTGGCCAGCTTCGAGCCGATCGCCGAACTGCTCGAGGAGGCGGGCGTCGCCAGGCGGTCCGACGCAGGGATGTGGACCCTCGACATGCACGCCTACCTCGAGCTGGTCGCGGACGACACCCGCTGGAACCAGCTGGAGGGCGCCGACGACGCCTACCCGAGCTCGCGCTCGATCCTCATCTCCAGCACCGACATCCGCACCTCCAACTCCGCGGCGATGTACCTCGCCATCGCCTCGTACGTGGCGAACGGCGACAACATCGTGAGCGGCGCGCGGCAGCAGGACGAGGTGCTGGACGAGATGTCCGCCCTCTTCCTCAAGCAGGGCTACTCCGCGGACAGCTCGGAGTCGCCGTTCGAGGACTACCTCAGCCAGGGCATCGGCTCCAAGCCGCTCGTGATGGCCTACGAGGCGCAGTTCCTCGGCCGGCAGCTCAACGAGGCCACCGCGGCGGCGATCACCGACGACATGGTCCTGCTCTATCCCGCGCCGACGATCCTGTCCAAGCACTCGCTGGTCTCGCTGACCGACGCCGGCGACCAGGTCGGCAGGCTGCTGACCGACGACGACGCGCTGGCCCGCCTGGAGGCGGCGTACGGCTTCCGGCCGAACGACGCCGCCGTGTTCACCTCCGTCCTCGAGGAGAGCGGGGTTCCCGTCCCGCCCGCGCCCGTCGACGTCGTCGAACCGCCCGCCTACGAGTCGCTCGAGGGAATGATCCAGGAGATCGCCGAGCGGTACGACACGTCCGCGCCGACCGAGCACCCCACCGCCGATCAATGACCGGACGCACTGCCGGCACCCCCGGAGGACCACGATGAACGACAGCAGTTCCCCCGAGCCCGCGCCGCTGGTACTGGAACCCCCGGCCGCCGTCGCGCCGGTCGAGCCCGAGCAGGCCGGGGCCGTCGTCCCGCTCGAGGCCGGGCGCCGTGCCGAACTCGCCGAACGGGCGAGCACGTTCGTCAGCGGGCTGACGGGCCTCGACCCGCGGGACCCGGACTTCGCCGCGAGGGTCAAGGACGTCTCGGCCATGGGCCGCGACGACATCCGCGCCGCCGCCTCGGTGACCAGCCGCATGCTCGAACGCCCCGTGGCCGCGCTGGAAGCGGCCCAGGGCCGGGGCACCGAGACCGATCCGCAGCGCCGGGTCGCCACGTCACTCGTGGAACTCCGGCTCACCGTCGAGGAGCTCGACCCGGCCAAGGCCGCCGACGGCGGCTTCGGCAAGTTCCTGCGCGACCTGCTGCCGTTCCGCAAGCAGCTCCAGAGCTACTTCGCCCGCTACGTCTCCGCCCAGGGCCAGCTCGACCGGATCATCCGCGCGCTGCAGAGCGGCTCCGACACCCTGCTCAAGGACAACGCCGCGGTCGAGGGCGAGAAGGCGCGGCTCTGGGAGACGATGACCAAGCTGCAGGAGTACGCGACCCTGACCGCCGCGCTCGACACGGCGCTCGTCGACGAGATCGCGCGCATCCGCGCCGTCGACCCCGAGAAGGCCGACGCGTTCACCTCCGACGTCCTCTTCGAGGTCCGCCAGAAGCACCAGGACCTGCTCACCCAGCTCGCGGTCTCCGCCCAGGGGTACATGGCCCTCGACGTCGTCCGCAAGAACAACGCCGAACTCGTCAAGGGCGTCGAACGCGCGACGACGACCACGGTCTCCGCGCTGCGCACCGCGGTGATCGTGGCGCAGGCGCTCGCGAACCAGAAGCTCGTCCTCGACCAGATCGACGCGCTCAGCAGCACGACGTCGAACATCATCGTGGCGACCTCCGAGATGCTGAAGCAGAACTCGGCGCGGGTGGCCGAGCAGGCCACGAACCCGAGCGTGAGCGTCCAGGCGCTGGAGACGGCGTTCACGAACATCTACGAGACCATCGACGCCGTCGACGGCTACAAGGCGAAGGCCGTCGAGACGATGGGGCAGACCGTGACCGCCCTGCGGCAGCGCCTCGACGAGGCGTCGGCGTACCTCGAGCGGGCGAAGCCGGAGGGCCAGGCATGAGGCGAGGGAGTCTCCCGGCGGGGATCGCCGCCGTCGTCTCCGCGACGTTGTTCCTCGCCGGCTGCGTCCCCGGGGCCGACGACGGCGCGTTGCCGGACGGCCCGGACACCCTCCGGATCCTCGCGGGCAGCGAGGTCAAGGACATGGTCCCGATCCTGGAGGACGCCGCCGAGGAGACGGGCGTGAAGGTGGTGTTCGAGTACACCGGCACGCTGGAGGGAACCGAACTGGTCGCGTCCGGTGGAGCCGCCGGGAGGTACGACGCGACCTGGTTCCCCAACAACCGGTACCTCTCCCTGCTGCCCGGCGCGGGCCAGGAGATCTCGGAGAGCGTCCGGATCATGAGCTCGCCGGTCGTGCTGGGACTGCGCTCCGACGTCGCGGAGCGGCTCGGCTGGGACGCCGAGCCGCCGACCTGGGCCGAGCTGGCCGAGGCGGCCGCGGCGGGGGACTTCACGTACGGCATGACGAACCCGGCGGCGTCGAACTCCGGGTTCAGCGCCCTGGTCGCGGTGGCGACCGCGCTGTCCGGGACGGGGACGGCGCTCCAGGAACGCGACATCGAGTCGGTCACGCCGGAGATGACGAAGTTCTTCTCGGCGCAGAAGCTGACGGCGGGGTCCTCCGGCTGGCTGGCCGAGAAGGTGGTCTCGGAGCCGGACACGGTCGACGGCCTGATCAACTACGAGTCCGTGCTCATGGGCCTCGAGCTGGGTGGGGCGCCCGCCACGATCGTGACGCCGTCGGACGGGGTCGTCACCTCCGACTACCCGCTCACGCTGCTGCAGAGCGCGACCGGGAAGAAGGAGAAGTTCGACGCGCTCACCGACTGGCTCACCACGCCCGAGGTGCAGGAGCGGATCGTGCGCGAGGTGCACCGCCGGCCCGCCGTACCGGGCGTCGACACGGGCGGCGTGTTCGGTGACGAGGTCCTGTTCGAGACACCGTTCCCGGGCACGATCGACGTCGCCAACGCGCTGATCTCCACGTACCTCGACACGGTCCGGGCACCGTCCCAGTCGGTGTTCGTGCTCGACACGTCCGGCTCGATGGCGGGCGAGCGGATCGACGCGCTCAAGGCGTCGCTGTCCGGCCTGTCCGGGGCCGACACGTCGACGACCGGCTCCTTCAACCAGTTCCGCGTCCGTGAGCGGATCACGTTGCTGCCGTTCGACGACGTGCCCGGTGCGCCCACCGTGGTGGACGTGCCGGAGACGGACAAGAGCGGGGCGCTGGAGGAGATCCGGTCGGTGACGGACGGCCTGCACGCCGAGGGTGGCACGGCGATCTACGACTCGCTCCGGGAGGCCTACGAGGTCGCCGTCGCGCAGCGCGCCGAACGGCCCGACACGTTCGTCTCCATCGTGCTCATGACCGACGGCGAGAACGCCAACGGTTCGGACGCGGCGGACTTCGAGTACTACTACGCGGGGCTCGGACCGGACGCGCGGGGCATCCCGGTGTTCGTCGTGCTGTTCGGCGACGGCGACGTGGACGAGCTGACGCGCGTCGCCGAGTTGAGCGGCGGCCAGGTGTTCGACGCGCTGAACGGAGATCTCGCCGGAGCGTTCCAGGAGATCCGTGGCTACCAGTAAGTTCATGGACGGCCCTGTGGGCCGGTACGTGGGCTCGAGGAAGAACCTCGCGGGGACCGCACTGGGCGTCGGCGCGGTCGCCGCGCAGCTCACCGTCGGACTGGGCGAGTTCTGGCTCGCGGTGGTGGCGGGGGCGTACGCCGTGGGCGCGCTCGTCATGCCGGGGGAACCGCCACTGACGGTCACGCTGGGTGCGGGAGCGCCGGCCCAGGAGGTGGAACAGGGCGTCGCCAAGATCCGGCGAGCCGCCGCGCGACTGGAACCCGGGACGCGGGAGCCCGCCGACCGGCTGCTGGTCGCCCTGGACGAGATCGTCGCCCGGTGGGACGAACTCGCCGGGGCGCCGGAGCAGCGGTACCTCGTCGAGTCCATCGTCGGGGACTACCTGCCGACGTCGCTGCGGCGCTACCTCGACCTGCCCCGACGCGTGCGCGTCGAGGTGCGGGGCGGCACGAGTCCGCAGCGTGAGCTGGTGGCACAGCTCGAGCTGCTGGCCGAGGAGGCGGGCCGGATCCGCGACGCGGTGTACTCCCGCGCGCTGGACGCCCTGGACGACCACGGCCGGTTCCTGCGGGAGAAGTTCAAGCGGTCGGAGCTGGATCTGTAGCCGGGGCGTCCTCGCAACCGGCACGGTAGCGTCAACGGTTCCGGCCCCGCGGAGCGTCATGGCGGGTGGAGGCGCGGGAGAGGCCCGCGCCGGGACCCGGGAGACGTGATGAGCATGCGGAGCCGGCCATGACGGCGGGGTGGGACGCCGAACTGACCGAACTGGTCACCCACCGGGGCGGGGCGCTGGTGAGTCACGCCTACATGCTGGTCGGGGACCGCCGCGAGGCCGAGGACCTGGTCCAGGACGCCCTGGTCAAGGTGTACTCGAAGTTCCGGCGGCCGCGGCAGGCGGGCACGGGCGGGATGGCGACGCTGGACGTGGGCTCGCCGGTGGAGAACGTCGAGGGCTACGTGCGGCGCACGATCATGACCCTCTTCCTGGACGGGTACCGCCGCCGGCGCAGGTGGTTCGGCGTGCACCATCTCCTGGCTGCGGACGCGAGCGTGCGGGGCGCGGACGTCCCGGCCGCCGCGCGCGCCGACGTGCGCGCCGCGCTGAAGCAGCTCACACCCCGGCGGCGGGCGTGCGTGGTGCTGCGCTACTACGAGGACCTGACGGTGCCGCAGATCGCGGCGGAGCTCGGCGTCACCGAAGGAACGGTGAAACGGCATCTGCACGCCGCGATGCCCGTGCTGCGGGAGCTGCTCGGCAGCGGCGGCGGGCCGGACGGCGAGACCGGTCCGGGACGGGCGACCGCGCCCGGCACGCGACGGATCAGCACGATCAGCACGAACGCCGCCCTGGAAGGAGGGAGCGCACGATGAGCGCCACCACCACGAACGACGAGTGGGCCACACCCGACGAGGGCGCCGCGCTGTCGGGCCTCCTGCGGGATCACGGCGCGGGCGTCCGCCCGGAGGGGCAGGCCGCGCTCGCCGAAGGGCTGCCGACCCTGCGGGGCCGGGTGCGGCGTCGCCGCGTCGCCAAGGCCGGCGGGACCGCCGCCGCGCTCGCCCTGGCGGGCGTGCTGGCGGTGACCGGATCGCAGGCCGCCGAGTGGATCCAGGGTGAGCCGGCGCCGCTGCCGGGCGACCCGAGCACCGCGCCGCCGGTGGTCAGCCCCGGCCCGGACCGGGCCGAGGGCGAGATCCCGGACGGGGTGACCGTCGAGTACCAGGACGGGTACGTGCCCGACGGCTGGGAGGGGAGCGGGGCCTACTGCGGGATGTCCGTCGCGGAACTGGAGGACGTCGCGGAGCCCACGGGGGTCGCCGGTTTGCAGGTCGACATGGCAGGCGAGCCCGCCGCCTACCGGGAGCGGGAAGGCTGGTGGGTCCCGGCCACGATCTCCGGCGAGGCGATCGGTGACGCGGTCCAGGAGCCGTTCCTCGTCTGGTCGC
The DNA here is from genome assembly GCF_014892515.1 of Myceligenerans pegani. Classification (GTDB taxonomy): domain Bacteria; phylum Actinomycetota; class Actinomycetes; order Actinomycetales; family Cellulomonadaceae; genus Myceligenerans; species Myceligenerans pegani. The sequence continues at coordinate 44,059 of NZ_JADBGR010000068.1, read as the reverse complement.
AGGACGGGACGGTGGTGGACCTGGGCTGGGACTTCTCGAGCGAGGGGAACTACGGGATCGCCGAGGCCGACATGGGGGAGTGGTGGGGGCCGGTTCGTGCGGAGCCGGTCACGGGCTGCCTGCCCACGGAAGGTGCCGACGAACCCTGGGACGAGGACCGGTACCAGCACGTGCGCGAGGCGGGGCGGTTCGAGGTCCGGGTGGCCGTGCGGGCGCACGGGGCGGACTCCGCCCTGTACCTCAGCGAGCCGGTGGAGCTCGAGACCGCCGACGGGGCCGGCGGCCCGGTCGGCGGCGGGCCGTCGGTGGACCCGGAAGTGTACTGGGACGAGTTCAAGCCGGACTGGCTCACCTGGTCCGGCGTCGGCTGCCTGGCGTCCGAGGAGACCGTGCTGGCCGAGTCCTCCGCCGACGAGCGATGGACGTTCGACCTGCACGACGTCGCCGTGACGACGATCCTCGGGCGCTGGCAGATCCCGGTGACGCTGACGGACGGCGACCGTGACCCGGACCTCCCGTACGCGCCTCCGACGATCATCCTGTTCGACGAGGGCGTGCTGGTCGGGCACGGGTATCCCGGTCCCACGCTGGATCCGGTGACCGGCGGGGACGGGTGGGGTTACGCGTACTCGTACCCGATGAACTCCTGCCGGCGCACCGCGGAAGGCGCCGGGGCCCCGATCCCGGAGGGCGATTACACGGCCCGGGTCATGACGGTGCTCGATCCGGCGAGCGCCGCACCGCGGTTCGTGTGGAGCGACGCCATCCCGGTGAGCGTCGCGGAGGACGGGGAGCTCTCGGCCCGCTGACGACCGGCCGGGCCGCGCGAGATGCGTCGAGTGGTCGGCCGGATGCCGATGCGGTCGGTCTCCTGAGGGAGCGACCGCATCGGCATCGGGTCGACCACATCACCTGATCAGGCGAGCGACACCAGCTCCGCGTAGCTCTCGTTCCAGAGGTCCTCGTCGCCGTCCGGCAGGAGGAGGACGCGCTCGGGTTCGAGCGCGTCGACCGCGCCGTCGTCGTGCGTGACCATGACGACGGCGCCCTCGTACGTCTTCAGCGCGCCGAGGATCTCGGAGCGGGAGGCCGGGTCGAGGTTGTTGGTGGGCTCGTCGAGCAGGAGCACGTTGGCGCTGGAGACGACGAGCGTCGCGAGGGCGAGGCGGGTCTTCTCGCCGCCGGACAGGACGCGGGTGGGCTTGTCGGCGTCGTCCCCCGAGAAGAGGAACGAGCCGAGCACGTTGCGCACCTGGGTGTCGGTGAGGTCCGGGGCGGCGTGCCGCAGGTTCTCGACGACGGTCGCGTCCATGTCGAGGGTGTCGTGCTCCTGGGCGTAGTAGCCGAGCTTGAGCCCGTGACCGGCGTCGACAGTGCCCGAGTCGGGCTTCTCGACGCCGGCGAGCAGCCGGAGCAGCGTCGTCTTGCCCGCGCCGTTCAGGCCGAGGACGACGACGCGCGACCCGCGGTCGATCGCCAGGTCCACGCCCGTGAACACCTCGAGCGACCCGTAGGACTTGGACAGCCCGCTCGCCGTGATCGGCGTCTTGCCGCAGGGCGCGGGCGTCGGGAACCGCAGCTTGGCGACCCGGTCCGCCTGCCGCACGCCCTCCGCGCCGTCCAGCATCTGCTCGGCGCGGCGGATCATGTTCTGCGCGGCGGTCGCCTTGGTGGCCTTCGCGCGCATCTTGTTCGCCTGGGACATGAGCGCGGCGGCCTTCTTCTCGGCGTTGTCCCGCTCGCGCCGGCGTCGTCGTTCGTCCGTCTCCCGCTGCTTCTGGTAGTTGTCCCAGCCCATCGCGTACTGGTCGAGCTCGCCGCGGTTGGCGTCCAGGTGGAACACCTTGTTGACGCAGGCGCGCAGCAGGTCGACGTCGTGCGAGATGACGATGAAGCCGCCGCTGTACGTGCGCAGGTAGTCGCGCAGCCAGGCGATGGAGTCGGCGTCGAGGTGGTTGGTGGGCTCGTCGAGCAGCAGGGTGTCGACGCCGGAGAACAGGATGCGCGCCAGTTCGATCCGGCGGCGCTGGCCACCCGAGAGGGTGTGCAGCGGCTGCGCGAGCACACGCTCGTCGAGGCCCAGGTTCGCGGTGATGACCTGCGCCTCCGCCTCGGCGGCGTATCCGCCCGCAGCGAGGAAGCGCGCCTCCAGCTTGGGGTAGCGCTCCAGGGCGCGGGCCATCACGTCCGGGTCCTCGGAGGCCATCTCGGCCTCGGTGGTGCGCATCCTGGCGATGAGCTTGTCGAGGTCGCGTGCCGACAGCACGCGGTTCATGGCCACGACGTCGAGGTCGCCCGTGCGAGGGTCCTGCGGCAGGTAGCCGATCTCGCTGCCACGGGTGATCTGCCCCGCCGCTGGGAGGGTCTCGCCCGCGAGGGTCTTGGTGAGCGTGGTCTTGCCGGCGCCGTTGCGGCCCACCAGCCCGATGCGGTCGCCCGGCGCGACCCGGAACGTCGCGGGGTTCAGCAGTGCGCGGGCGCCGAAGCGCAGCTCCACGCCATGGGCGGTGATCACGGGATGAGGGTCCTTCGGAGGTCGCAGGGAGTGCGGGGCCCATGGCGGCCGAGCCGAACGGGGCCGGGCCAGTCTACGCAGTCGAGGCGGGGCGGCGCAGTGAGTTACGTCGCTGGTGGCGGTTCGCGTGGACGAGCCACCATGCGGCGACGTAGACGGCGGCGGCCCCGAACAGCGTGACGCCCGCGGTCTCCGCGGCAGCCCGGAGGAGGACCTCGACGGAGACACCGGCCGGGTCGCCGGCCGCACTCCGCCACTGCAGCAGCGCTCCGGCGACGGCGCCTGCGGCGGCCACCGCCAGGACCGTCACGGCCGCACCGGCCCGGACCCGCAGGCCGGACCGGCGGCGCCACAGGTACCATGCGAGCACCACCAGGCCCGCCACGGTGCTCACGTGCTGGAGCAGTCTCGCCCAGGTCAGGCCGCCGATCGCCGGGTCGGAGAGCGCCGCCACGTGTGTGACGACGTACCCGTCACCGTGGGTGAACGAGTCCCAGAGCAGGTGCGTGGCGATCCCGATCAGCAGCGACAGCAGGATCCATCCGCCGCGGACGGCCACCGGACGCAGCCCGCCCCCGCCGCCCGCATCATCGCGCGGGGCCGCGCCGTCCGCCGTCGGACCTGCCACGAGCAGGGCCGCGGCAGGGCGCCGGGCCGCCCACCAGGCCGCGGCGAGCAGGATCGCGTAGGGCAGGCCGACCGTCAGGGAGCCGGTCAGGCCGTGCGAGGTGGTCGCGTTGAGATACGGCTCGTACCAGGACTGCGCGGTCACGGGAACGGGCAGTGCCCGGGCGAAGTAGGGCAGGTCCGGCGCGATCGCCCCGGCCACCAGGCCGGCCGCGCTGAGGGGCCGGCGCACGAACGGCAGCACGGCGGCAGGGTGGGACAGAGTGAAGGGCATCGCCCCAAGAGTAGGTCAGTGACGATGAGGTCAGCGGAGCTGGGAGTCGATGAGGGCGTCCTCGTCGTCGGAGTCGGCGGTGGGGCGCGAGAGGAGGCCCCGGGCGCCGGGCCGGGCCGGGCGGCGCGCGCGCGATGTCGTCCCGCCCGTGGCGGCGTCGACGTCGGGCGCGGCCAGGAGCAGGTCCCCGGCCGACACCGTAGCGCCCCGCAGCGCGCCGCGCTCGCGCCGCCAGAGCAGCACGTAGCCGGCGATCGCTCCGACCGAGAACACGCCCCACTGGAACGCGTAGCTCAGGTGCGACCCGGGATCGGTGTCGGGCGCGGGGAGCGCGACGGGCGCCGTCGCGGGTCGTGGCTCCTCGGCGCGGAGCGCCCCGTACGCACCGACCGTGCGGCCGTCGGCCCAGGCCGCGCCGTCGGGGCCGGCGGCCAGGACCTGGGCGGTCGAGATCGCCTGGACCTGCCCCTCGGGGGCACCGCGGGACGACGGCGGCTCGTCGAGGCGCAGCGACGCCGTCACCTCGACCTCCCCGGCCGGGGCCTCCGGCACGGAGGCGGGCGCGCTGCCGTCCGCGCCCAGGGGAACGAACCCGCGGTCGATCACCACGACGATCCCGTCCGGCGCGTCCGGGTGCTCCGCGACGAACGGGACGAGCACGTGGTAGCCGGGCGTGGAGTGCACGGGCCGGTTGCGCAGCAGGACCGTCGCATCGGACTCGTAGCGGCCCGTCAGGGTGACGGGCTGCCAGACGGCGTCGTCGGGCAGGACGGCGCCCGGGCCGTCGAGCACGTCCTCTACCGGCACGGCCGCGGCCGACCAGTTCGCCTCGATCAGGTCGATCTGCGCGCTGCGGTCCTCGTAGCGGTCCCACTGCCAGCGGCCCGCGACCAGGCACAGCGTGGCCAGCAGCACGGCGGCGACGCCGAGGACGACCCACTGCCTGGTGGTACGGGGCGCACGGGCCTGGCCGGCAGCGCTCACGCGCTCTCCTGACGGTCCAACTCGGCGACCGGGACGGTCTGCTTCCAGAAGCTCCGCGCGGACAGGAACTGCTCCAGGTGCTCGCGGTGGTCGTCGCAGGCGAGCCACACCTTGCGGCGTTCGGGGGTGTGCAGGCGCGGGTTGTTCCACAGCAGGCCCCAGGCAGCCTCCGCCCGGCAACCCTTCGCGCTGCAGATCAGCTCGCCGACGGGGTCCGGCGTCGCGGCGGACCCGCCGCCCAGTCCCAGGACGTCCATCAGTTCTTCTTCTCCACGGGTTCGTCGCGCAGGGGTTCGTCGTGCAGAGGCTCGTCACGCACGTCGTCGAGCAGGGCGTCGCCGTCGATCACGGTGTGCCTCGTGCCCGACGGCGGCCGCCCGGCGTCGTCGGGCCCGTCACCGGCCGCGGGGAGCGCGGCCGGACCCTCGGGCACGTAGGCCTGGGCGTCGCGCGGCGCGCGGTTCGGCCCGGCGTTGACGAAGACGACGGCGGTGTACGGCAGCACGACCGCGCCGACGGCGAGCGTCCACCCCAGCCAGGCGGGCCCCATGGTGAGGCAGAGGATCGCGGCGATGAAGCAGACCAGTCGGATCGCCATCTGGATGAGGTAGACCTTGGCGCGCCGCGCCTGGTCGGCGTCGAGCGACTCGGGGACCGACGTGATCGACTGGACCTCGGGCTCGGGACGCGGAGCCTTGCTCATCACCCCAGTCTACGAGCCGTGTGCTGCGCCCCGGTCCAGGCCGTCGAACAGGGCAACCTGACGAGTTCGTAGCGGTCACAGGCTCCAAGCGCGTGCGGGTCTCCTTTACCGTCGTCGCTACGCGCTCATGGCCTCCGGCTTGCGGGCGGCCGTGACGACGAACTCGTGATCCGTCTTCCTGGCGATCAGCAGTGCCGCAGCCTCATCGGAGGCAGATGCCTCGGAAGCGGGACGGGCCTCGATCGTGATATCGACGTCGCCGGCCGTCTCGTCGAGCCAGGCCCGTGCACGGTCGGTGAGCTGCCTGGCCAGGTCGGCGCCCTGCGGGCCGAATCCACATGCTCCTACCTGGAGCATGGGCATCTCGTCCGTACCGCCGACCCGTTGCGCTGTCAGGTACGCGACCGAGCCGCCGACCTGCACGCCCCACGCTCCCCATGGATCCTTCGCACGTGGCACCCGTCCAGCGGTCACCGCCTCGGCATCGACGAACACTCGGCAGAACCCGGGCAGCGTGGCGAGCCAGAAGTCCTGGTCAGGGGTCCACGCCCACGGAGACTCGATGGCGGTCCACTCGAACACGGGCTGTTCGTCCAGGGCAGTCGAGAGCGCGGAGGCGACCGGCTGGTTGTCGTCGATGCGCAGGGTGATGTCCGGTCCCTGGCCCAGGGGAACGTTCTTCTCGGGTATCGCGCCGATGCCCTTCATCGGGATGAAGCCGTCCTCAGCGACCGATACGCTGCGTAGCCGATCCCCGTCCCGCTCGAACGCCACCACCCGGGTCAAGCCGCGCAGCCTCAGCGGCAGGATGATCCGTCCTCCCGGGGCGAGCTGGTTCACCCAGGCCGGCGCGACATCCCACGCGCCCGCCGTCACCAGGATCCGGTCGAAGGCAGCCTGGTCCGGATGCCCGATGGTTCCGTCGCCGGTCACGACGCGCACCTGGTCGGCGCCGTAGGTGACGAGATGTTCCCGGGCCGCCTCCGCCACGTCCGGTGCGAACTCGATCGTCGTCACGGAACCGGACGGACCGGCAAGGTGCGCCAGCAGGGCCGCGTTGTATCCCGTTCCCGCACCGATCTCCAGGACGTGGTGACCGGGCTGGACCTGGGCCTGCTCCAGCATGCCCGCGACCGTGCCCGATGCGGACGCCGAGCTGATCGGCACATTCTGGGCGTCCCGGTGGGTGATCACGGCTCCCAGGCCGTACGCCTCGCCCAGGGGCGCCTGCGGCACGAACACGTGACGCGGCACAACACGCATCGCGTTGGCGACCTCCTCGGCCAACGGGTAGCCGCGCATCGCCACCAAGCGATCCAACATGTCCAACCGCATCGTCTTGTCGTCCTTTGACGTCTCATCCACGTGGCGAGGCTACGGGACCGGTCACGGCGACACGCCCGGTGAGCCGTGATCCGCGTCAGATGCCTCTAAAGTGCCTGATCGGGCCAGATGGTTATGGGACCTCGACGGCGCGGAGCTGGCCTTCGGGCCCGGGATCGGCGTCTGTGCGCTCCACCTGCATCACGCGAATCGGCGGGGTATCGACGCCGTCCAGGAGCACGCTCAGCTCGTCCGGCGAGACATCGAGCACCTCGCAGAGCCGACGACGCGCCCACGGCGGAGGCGGAGCGGCGCGAGAGCGTGCTCGAAACCTTTGTGAGCCTACGGCTGGAGGGCATGGAACCCGATGCCGAGGACATCCAGAGTGCCCGGGACTACGTTGCCGGCCGGGTGACACTCGACGAGATTCTGCAGCGCACACTGGCAAATGTTGCGCGGCATGGGGGAGCGAATCCCGCAGACATGGAGTGAGGCCGCGCCGTGCACTGGTCAGCCGGACTTGGCCCTGCAGGGTCGTGGATGGGACGGCGGTCCGGTCCAGGCCGTCGAACAGGGCAACGTAACGTGCGAGATGAGTCCGGTCGGTAGGTCGAGGGGATGACTCGGATCTCGACGTGGTAGGACCGGACCGCCTCGGCGATGCGGTCGAGCTGCAGGCCGGTGCTCATTCCCCGGCCGGAGCCGCGACCCGGGTCGCGATCAGCCCGCGGAGGATGGGAACCACGCCCCGATCGCCGATGCTTCCGGTCACGTCGTCGTCGGCGACCGCCCTCAACGCCTCGCCGGCACGGCTGCGGCGCCGGCTGTCAGGTGTAGGTGGTCCAGACGGCGTCGAGGTCGCCGTCGCGGAACGTCTCGAAGCGGTGGCGCCATTGGTCGCGGATCCTGGGGCTGGAGCGCAGGACGGGTAGCACGCTGCACACGAGCTGGAGTTCGCGGATGCGGCGGAAGACGGTGAAGCCTGGCCAGGTGGTGATGTCCAGGCCGTAGGCCTCGGCGAGCTGTCCGTGGTAGTCGACCGGGTAGTGGAATCGCAGGCGTCCGACGGCGGCTGGGGTCAGATCCCATTCGCGCGGTCCGTGGCAGGTGGAGTCAAAGTCGCACAGCACCGGCCAGTCTGGTCCGGGGATGAGGTTGCCGGCGAACACGTCGCCATGGATGGGCCCGGGCTCGAGCAGGTAGTCGACCTCCGCCAGTTCCGCTTCGAGTTCGTCGGCCGTCTGGGCGAGGAAGTCGTGCTCGTCGCCGGTGAGGACGTCTTGGGTTGCCAGGCGGGTGCGTGTTGAATGCAGCTGATCCCACTTCGGCAGGGAGCCTGGGGCGTCGGGCAGGGCGTGGAAGCGCTTGGCGATCCGTCCCAGGTCGTGCCCGGTCGGCTGGGGTCCGACGTCGGCCACCTTGTGCCACACCGTCACCAGACGCCCGTCCACCGTCATCGGCTGCTCGATGCCCTCGACGAGCCGCACCGTCGGCATGTCATGCCTCGCGAGCCAGTTCGCGACCGAGACGACCTTGTTCACGCGCTTCTCGATCGCGCTCGACCCGGCGATCCGGACCACGAACGGGTCGCGAGCCAGGGCGAAGACCGCGTTGTTCGTGAACTTGATCAGCCGTGCATCCTCGGGGCTCGCGCCGATGCGCTCGCAGGTAGCGGCGAGAACCGCGTAGGGCCAGTCGGTGTCACCGGGGATGTGCTCGGTGGTGGGAGTGGCAGTGGAGTTAGTGCTCATCGTCCTTCAGGCCGTGGGTTGCAGTGTGCTGATGCGGTGGGCGAGATCGGTGGCACCCGAGCGCGTCGTCAGACGAGCCGCCTCCGCGCGCAAGGGCTCGAGCTTCTCGACGGTCCGCACCGAACGCACGGCAGTGGCCTCGTCGATCGCCTCGTGACCAAAGGCTATGCCCTCCTCGATCGCACCGACGCGCAGGTGAGCGACGGCCAGGGCCGTGTGTTCGAAGGATCGGCTGCGTGCCATGTCGGGCCCACGCTGAGCCACAGCGGCGGAGAGATGCTCGATCGCGCGATTCGTATCGGCCTCTCCGGGATCGGTCAGCGACGTCAGTGCCACACCGGCCGAGGCATGCAGGTCGGTGTGGTCGAAGAACGCCGCCCAGGACTCGACACGGTCGTGGTCGGCGCTCTCATACAGGGCGGTCGCCGCGGAAAGCGCCGTGTTCATCTGAGTCCGGTCCCCGAGGAACGCGTACGCCCATGCGGCGTTGGCCCACAGGATCGCGTCGGTCACGCCGCACCCGCCTTGTGCAAGCATCTGACCGAACTGGAAGAACCGCAGTGCTTCCTTGCTGAGACCGCGATGCAGGTGCAGCTTGCCGAGCCGGTACAGGACGTTCGCAGACAGCGAGGCATCCCCGGCGTGACGACCGAGTTCAAGCGCTCGGGCGAAGTGCCGCCGGGCCGTGGTGAACAAGCCGACATCGAACGACGCCCAACCGGCAAGGTTGTGCAGATCACCCAGCGCTACCAGCAGGTGACGCCGTACCTCGTCCGTGGCGTCGGCGGCCAGCAGTTGCTGGGTCCAGCGAACCTGAGCGGCGATCGCATCCCGGCACGCACCACCCCCGTGTGCGTGATCGACAGCCCGCATCGCCGTCGTCAGGGCTCGAATGTGCTCGACGTCGGTCATCCCGATCCGGCCTGGGGCAGGCGACGTCAGCCGGTCGACCGGCTCAGCCCACGAGGAACTGGCGTCGTCCTCCAGGTCGATCGTCGCACCAGCGGCCAGGACGAGAAGACGGCCAGCCTCCTGACGCTCCTGGATTTCGGGAAGCGTCTCGACAATATTGGTGCCGTCGTCCTGCGGCTCGGCACGGAGGAGGCCGTCGAGCTGCTCGGTCGTCAGATCCAACGCGACGGCGAGACGCGAACGGACCCAGAGCCCTGGCGTGTTGGCGCCAGTCTCCCAACGGGCGATCGTGGTGCGCTCGACCTCAACACGTGCAGCCAGGGCCTCCTGTGTGAGGCCCGCAGCCGCGCGCCGCTCGACCAACCACCTGCGACGTCCGACCATCGAGGCACTCCGTTCCGGCTGCGGTGTTTCCGGCTGCGATCTCTGATGCCCGTCCACCGTACGGCGCCATTGGGCATCTGGCGATGGCCGCGCAGAGGATGCTACAGAGATGACACACCGCGCGATGCACACGAAAGCGGAGCGATCGCGTCGGGTGTGCGCTACAGAGTTCTCCGCGCGACAGGTCCGATGGGACGGTACGAGGGCCCGCCGCTGATCGTTGCTCGTGGGCTGACGCCGAACTCTGGAGCGTGAACCGTGTCGAACACCAAGACGCCTGCACCAACGCCCTCCCTGCACGCGATGTTCGTTGCGTTGACCGAGATCGTGGAGATGCTCGGTGAGGACCGCATCGCCCGCCTGACCCTGCTGCGCGGCGGCACCGTCACGATCGAACCCGTCCACCTGTCCGAGGGCGCCTCGATCGCCCGCGACCTCGGCCTGTCGGAGACCTTCATCCAGCGCCTCGCGGTACCGACCGTCGCCGACTGGTCCGGCACCGTCTCAGGCCTGGAATGCCACGTGCGAGCGCTGGCCGGGAGCGACGGGTGAACGGGCCGCGTCCGGTTGTGCTCGGCTACATCGCCGCGCACACCGATGCCCAAGCACAGCAGCAGCGCGAGGCCGTGACCGCGTACGCGCAGGCAGAAGGCTTCGCTCTGGCGGACGTTCTCGACGATGCCCGCGACGGTCTGACCATTAGCCAGGTCACCGAGACCGCTCGCCACCGCCACGCCGACGTCGTGGTGGTGCCGGGGTCGGCTCGTCTGGCCGAGGCGTACATCCGGCTCGCGTTCGAGTTGGAGAAGCACGGCGTGCGCTGCACCCTCTTGGGCGAGGTCCGCACGCCGCGGCGAGTCCGATCCCTGTCGTCAATTCGACGCCGGCAGGTCGCGCAATAGCGGTTGGCCAATCCCAGCTCCGCCGCCGGTCAGCACCTCGTTGCGACACGGATGCCACAAGGATGCGGCGGGCGTGCACTGTACCGGGCGGATTAGCCGGAGTTGGATGATCACGTACGAACCATCCAGCCCGACCAGAAAGAGTTTGACATCATCTGTGCCCTATGTTGTGAACTTCGGGGTGGTTCGTCTGCGCTATCTGCGTCGTGAGCAGTTCTGACGGCGCGTTCTGTCAGCGATCGCACAATGTGGGAGATGCCCGTGAAGGTCATGGACAACCGGTACTCACCCGGGATGCGCAAGTGGAACCTGCGGTTCGGGATCACGTCGAGGTGCAACATCCGCTGCCGGTACTGCTTGCCGGAAGGGCCGCAGGGGGTGATCGTCCAGCCGTCGCTGGACGAGGCGATCGAGGTGCTCCAGGCCGGGCACGACATCGGGATCAGCCGGGTTCACTACACCGGCGGTGAGCCGACCGTGCGCAAGGACTTCGTCGACATGCTGCGCGCGGGGAAGGAAATCGGTCTCGCCCAGCAGATCGTGACGACGAACGGGTATCGGCTGCACCGGTTCATTGAGGACGCAGTCGACGCTGGCCTGACGCGGGCGATCATCAGTATCGACACACTTGACGAGCAGAAGAACCTGTTCCTCACCCGGCGCGGATTCCACGACGACACGCTGAAGAGCATCGAACGGTCGGTGGAACTGCTGCCGACGATGACGAAGCTGTCGTGCGTGACGATGCGCGACACGCTCGACGAGCTGCCAGCATTCGTGGAGTTCGCGCGGGACGTCAACAACCGTCGGGGGTATGCGGGGCAGCTGGCGATCAAACTGAACCAGTTCTTCCCGTCGAACCCTGCCCAGCTCGGGGACGAGGGCGAGCAGTTCTGGAAGGACCAGTTCGTCGATGAGGAGGCGATCCTCGCCGCGCTGGCCAAGGCCGGAGAACTGAGGCCCGTGCCGCGCGAGTCGATCGAGGGTGACAACCCGTCCTACAACTACTACGAGATCGGCGACACCGGTGTGAAGGTCGCGGTGCTGGCGATGTTCTCATGGAACTACCCGTGCGGCGGCTGCTGGAAGCTGCGGATCAGCCCGAACGGCATGACGACGATCTGCATCAGTCAGAAGAACCCGCCGACGCTGTGGGGCATGAGCCTGTCCGAGAAGCGCGACACCTTCGCTCGCCTGACTGGCTACCGCGACAGCAAGCAGTTCGACGTCGATAATCCCAAGCGGCGCCACTACCGCGACCAGCTCGGCGAACTTCGGTTCGACAAGGTGGTGGGCAAGGAGAAGTCGATCGCCTACTTCCAGACGATCCTGACCCGCACCGCCACGGAGGAGACACCTGGCGGCGCAGTCGCGGCGGGCGGTGGCTGCTCAGGAGGTGCGTGCGGGACGGGCTTGGCCGAACCGACCCGCCCGGTCGAAGTCCCAACAGCCGACGCATGAGTACCGTGCCAACGGAACCAACCGCCCGTGAAGGTGTCGAATCCCGGGCGGCACTCGACAGGTACTGCTTCGGCACGAGCACCTTCGTCGAGGGCCGCCTCCGGCCGGGAAAGGATTCGGCTCCCGGCATGGCGGCACTCCGGCTCGCTCTCCGGTCCGGAGTCAGCATGATCCACTCCAACCCGCGGCTTGGCACCCAATGGGCGGTGCGCCAGGTCCTAGACGAGACCGGCTGCCGAGTGCGGCACCTGGTCAAGGCGGAAGCTCCGCTCGGTGTGAACGTCGGAGTCATCGCCGCGAGGATCGCGGAGGCATTGGAAGCTTCGGTCGTGGCGCTCGGGATCAGCGCGGTCGACGTGCTCGTACTTGAGATTGACGTCAAGCGCACGCAAGACCGTCAACTCTTGCGCGACGAGGGCGCCGCTGCCGACTTCTACGCGCTGGGTGAGGACCTGTGCCGCGTCACCGGTGTCGTCGGCTCCGTGTATGCGTACTGTCACGAGCCCGCGCACGTGCTGGGCGCTCTGCGTTGCCGTGGGATTGGCGGGGTCGCCGCGCAGTACAACTTGCACAACCGGTGGTCCGCGCTGTACGTGAATGGCGTCGTCGAGTCGGGTCGGGCGTTCGTCGGGATGTCGCCGCTCGACCGGGGACGCCTCGTCGATCAGACGGTCCGATCCGGGATGAGGAGGCTCTCGGCGCTAGAGTGGGCTCTTGCCGACCAGCGGGTCTCGGCGCTGGCGATCACCACGTCGAACCCGCGGCACCTGCAAGAGGCAATCGGCCTCTTCGAGCGGTCACACAGCCGCGTGTCGGCATTCGCGCACTGCCAGCACGATGACCAGCAACCATCGAGGAGAGACGCCCTGTGATCGACATCACCCTGTTGCGTACCGACCCTGACCGTGTGCGCCGTACGGTCGAGGCCAAGGAGTCCGACGTCGATGTGGACGGGCTGATCTCTCTCGACTCCGAGATGCGCGCGACGCAGGTCCAGATGGAGACGCTGCGTGCGGAGCAGAAGAAGCTGGGCAAGGGCGCGGACATCGATAAGGCCCGCGCGCTCAAGCAGGACCTGAAGAACGCTACCGAGCGGTTTCGTGAGCTTGAGAAGGCTCGCGACGAGCTGTGGGTCCGACTGCCAAATCTGTTCGCGGAAGATACTCCGCTCGGGCATTCGGACGAAGACAACGTGGAACTGCGCGCGTTCGGCACCCCCGTGCCCGCTGACGAGAACCGTTCGCACGACATCATCGGTGAGCGGCTGGGAATCTTCGATATGGCTCGGGGCGCCGAGGTCGCCGGCAACGGCTTCTACTACTGGAAGGGTGATGGTGCCCGCCTGGCCTGGGCGGTGTTCACCTACGTGCAGGACTTCCTGGTCAAGCGCGGCTTTGCGCCGATGCTGACGCCGCTGCTCGCCCGTGAGCGGACGCTGTTCGGCACGGGGTACCTGCCGTTCTTCGCCGACCAGATCTACCAGGTCGCCGACTCCGATCTGGCTTTGATCGGCACCTCGGAGCAGACCCTGATCGGCTACTACGGCGACACGATCGTGGACGCGTCGGAGTTCCCGATCAAGGTCACGGCCTTCTCGCCATGCTTCCGAACTGAAGCAGGGTCGGCGGGCCGGTCGAACCGTGGCGGGTTCCGAGTGCATCAGTTCCACAAGGTGGAGCAGATCATCATCTGTGACCCGGCCGACTCGGACGCGATGCTCGAGGAGTGTCAGCAGAATGTCGAGGACATCCTGACGTCTCTGGAGCTGCCGTTCCGTGTGGTGCGGGTGTGCCTGGGCGACATGGGAGCCCCGGCGTACAAGAAGTACGACACCGAGGCGTGGTTCCCGTCGTTCGGCGCCTACAAGGAGACGCATTCGAACACGAACCTGTGGGACTACCAGGCGCGCCGGTTCAAGATCCGGTTCAAGGGCGCGGACGGCAAGACTGTGCTGCCACACACGATCTCCTCGACCGGCATCACCGACCGCGCCGTGTTCGCGATCCTGGAGAACAACCTCAACGACGACGGCACTGTCACAGTGCCCGAAGTTCTGCGTCCCTACCTGGGTGGCCAGGACCTGATCGGGAAGCCCACGGCCGGATGACATCACCGGTCCTGGGGATCAATTTCGGCACGCACGACTCGGCCGCCGCACTTGTTCTCCAGGGCCGGGTTTTGGCTGCCGTCGAAGAGGAACGCCTGACCCGCGACAAGCACACGAAGGCGTTTCCCACAGAGGCGATCAAGGCGTGCCTCGATCAAGTGGGGCTCGAGCCCGGCGAGATCGACGATGTCGCGCTGTTCGTCGATCCACGCCTCCAGGCGATGCTCGCACCGGCGAACCTGTGGCACGCCTTCCCGGACTCACTCGGCTCGTTGAGGTCTGATGTTGACAAGTACCTCCGACGGCGACGGCTACCCGCTCAGGTGCGTGAGAGAGGGTTGCTGCACCCCGATGTTCGCATCACGCCTGTAGCTCACCATCGCGCTCACGCCGCCAGCGCGTATCTCACCTCGCCGTTCGACGACGCGCTCGTGGTCACTCTCGACGGCCGCGGCGAGTATGAGACCGCCTGCATCTACGACGGGCGCGACGGGCACCTGAGGAAGCTGCACAGCGTCATTTATCCGCATTCGTTCGGCTACCTGTACTCGATGCTCACCAGGTACCTCGGCTTCCAGCCGCAGAACGACGAGTACAAGGTGATGGGCCTGGCCGCCTACGGCAGCACCAAGGTGGTCAGCAATATCTCGCAACTGGCCACCGTCGATGGATCCGGCCGACTCCGGCTGAACCTGTCGTACTTCGATCATCATCGGAGGCCCAGTTCGCACCGCAGGCTCTTCAGCCCTGCGCTCGTCGATCTGCTCGGCCCGCCACGAGAGCCAGACGAGGAGATCAACGACCGCCATCGGGACGTTGCCCATGGCGCGCAGGTGCTACTCGAGAAGCTCGTCCTGCGCTTCCTGAGGTACGCCCGGAAGCTGACCCCGCACCGCCGCCTCTGCCTGGCCGGCGGCGTCGCCCTCAACTGCGTGCTCAACCAGCGCATCGTCGAGTCGGGCCTGTTCGATGAGGTCTACGTCCAGCCCGCGGCAGGGGACCCCGGGGCCTCTGTCGGTGCCGCCCTGCTTGTCGCCGACGCCAGCGAGCGTGAGGCGTGGCGCCATGCACTGCACGGGCCAGAACTCTCCGACAACGATGTTGAGCGAGCCGTCCAGCACCTCCCAGCTCTTGGATACCGTGTGACGCCTGTCGCCGACCCGGCTGAGCGCGCGGCTGAACTCCTTGCCGCAGGGAAGGTGCTCGGCTGGGCACAGGGGCGTACCGAGTTCGGACCCCGTGCGCTGGGCGCGCGCAGCATCCTTGCTCCCGCCCAAGATGGCGCAGTCGTCGAACGAATCAATGCCCTGATCAAACGCCGCGAGTTGTTCCGGCCGCTTGCTCCTGCAGTGCTCGCCGAGCATGGGGACGCCTACTTTCGCCTGCACGCAGCGGGCCGCTACGTGTACCCGTACATGCTGGCCACGGCCGATGTCATTCCGGCACAACGGGGCACTGTTTCAGCCGTCGTTCACGTCGACGGCACTGCACGCGTGCAAACGGTCGAACGCGCGGCCAGCCCAATGTTCTGGGACCTGATCGAGCAGTACCGGCGCCGCGCAGGCCTGCCCGTAGTTCTCAACACGTCGTTCAACGAGGCCGACGAACCGATCGTGAACGCCCCCGCCGATGCGGTACGCACCTTCGTCGCCTGCGGTCTCGATGCACTTGTCATGGGAAAGATCCAAGTCCTACCACCGGCTCGATGAGGAGAGCGAACCAATGCCCGACGGCGCGGCAGCCCGCCCTATCTCTACGGTCAGCAGCTGCGACGCGGCGCTGGTGATGTACAAGCCCAACGGCTTCAACCGCCCCTGCACCGCCGGTGATCGTGCCCGGATCCGCGTGGGATGGGCCTCTGTCCTGGCCTGGCTTCAGGGCGTCGACCCTGACGCCGTCGCCGAGCCAGACCTTGTGGCCGCCGTCGCGCGCAAGGCGGCTCTGAGACTGCCCCGAAATCCGGAGTACGACATCGCCGTCTGGTCGGCCTTGGCCGAAGGCGTCACCGCACTTTCGCCACAGGCGGGAAGCGACGTCACGGTGACATCGCTGCACACGGAGTTCGCCCTGCTCCTCAAAGCCCTTGGTCTGGCGTGCCGCGACGCCGTCGAACTCACGCTGACCGCTCCGACGATCGATGTCCTCTACGGGCGCTCCAACAACTTCCAACGGCATCGTCACCTGCTCATTCCGCTGCTGACCAGGGCTCCCGTCCGGATTGAGGTATGGACCGGCGAGAACGCTGCTCTCATGCTCCCGGCCAAGCTCCTCGTGCGCCGAGCCATGAGCACCGATGGACTGACCAACATGATCCACGGCGAGGTCGACACGGCGGCATCGGTATGGGAGACGTTCAACGCCGTACGCAGAGCCATGCAGGTCGCGAGCTCAGCTGGCACTGACGAAGGCGCAGCATGAGTCAAGATCTGATCACCGAGGCCTTGCGCGCGACCACCCGTCTTGTCCTGCGACCGATTCGCGTCGAGGACGTCGATGCTCTGTTTGCGCTCTTCAGCGACTACCGCGTTGTCCGGCATCGCCGCCACGGCCTGCTCAATCGCGAACAGGTGCGTGACTTGGTGGGACGTGCCGTTCAAGGCTCGGAAAAGGCGGGCTCCGGACTTGCGCCGAAGGACGCCACGCTCGCCATTGTGCACGCCAGGAGTGGACGGACGGTCGGCTGCGGAACCCTCGTTGGCAGTCGAGCGCAGGAGTCGGCGTGCGAAGCGGATGTCGCCATACATCCTGACTGGTGGGGCCTCGGTCTCGGGGCCGAAGCGCTCTCCGGCCTGGCCTGGATCGCCTTCGAACTTCGTGCGCTGGATGAGGTCCGAGCGATCCGGCTACCCCGAGACGTAGCTGGTCACCGCGCGCTTGTCCACGCTGGGTTCGAGCGGGCCGGAACGACAGTGAGAACCGCATCCGGAGGAGTCAGGATGGAGATGCCTCACTACCTGATGGATCGAGCGGCATGGGAGCAGATAGGCGGTGGGCGGTCTGGCCCTTGCACCGCCCAGCGATCCCGCGGGCGCTGATACCCCGCGCTTCACCACCGCGCGTTGCACCCCGGCTAGCCGAGAAGAGGATCCACCAAGTGATGATCAGTACCACCGACCCTGACCAGATCGACTTCGCTGGGGCGCGCGTCTACGCCATTCCCATGACCGCCCGGTTCCGGGGCATCACTGTGCGTGAGGGGATGCTGATCCGTGGGCCTGCCGGGTGGGGTGAGTTCTGCCCGTTCGACGACTACGACGACGTCGTGTCCGCGTCCTGGCTGGCCACCGCAATCGAGCAGGCCACCATCGGCTGGCCCGAGCCGGTGCGCGACCGCATCCCGATCAACTGCACGGTTCCGGTAGTCGGCCCGGAGCGTGCGCACGAGATCGTGGCCCGGTCGGGCTGCGGTACGGCCAAGGTCAAGGTCGCCGATCACCCCGAGTCACTGTCCGAGGACCTTGCCCGCGTCGAAGCCGTCCGTGACGCGCTCGGGCCGGGCGGGGCGATCCGGGTGGATGCCAATGGGGTGTGGGACGTGGAGACCGCCGTCGCGCAGATCCGGTTGCTGGACAAGGCTGCGGCTGGTCTGGAGTACGTGGAGCAGCCCTGCCGCACCATCGAGGAACTGGCCGCCGTCCGGCGTCAGGTCGACGTACGGATCGCTGCCGACGAATCCATCCGGCGCGCCGAGGACCCGCTACGGGTCGCGGTCGCCGGTGCGGCCGATGTCGCGGTCATCAAGTGCACCCCGCTGGGTGGCGTGCGCCGCTCGCTCGAGGTCGCCGAGGCCGCCGGACTGCCGTGCGTGGTCTCCTCGGCCCTGGAGACCAGTGTCGGACTGTCCGCGCAGCTCGCCCTCGCGGGGGCGCTGCCGGAGCTGGACTTCGCCTGCGGTCTGGGCACGCTGTCCCTCCTGGACGGCGACGTCGTCCCCGGCGACGCGTCACTGCGCCCGGTCGACGGATACCTCCCCGTCCCGCGCACCGCACCCGAACCCGACCCGGACCTGCTCGACACCCACGAACCGACCGACCCGGAACGGATCACCTGGTGGCGCGACCGACTCACCCGCGTCCGCGCGCTCACATGATGCCGCCCGTCCAGTACGCCAGGGTCACCACCGCGAGCGTGGCCGTCAGCAGGGCGCCGTCGGCCACGGTGAACCGCAGGTGCGCCAGCCGGAGCGCGCGGCCCGCGCCGCCGACGCTGCCCGCGGCGGTGAAGCCGCGGGTCTCCAGCGCCTCCACCGTGGTGCGGGTGCGCTTCGCAGTGTTGAGGATGAGCGGGTAGAAGGACCGGACCAGGATCGTGGCGAGGCGGACGACGAGGCGCCAGCCCAGCAGACCCGGGCCGCGCGGCGGCGCTCCGCGCAGGCGGTGGCCGTCCACGATGGTGCGGAACTCGTCCACGAGCACCGGGATCATGCGGTAGCCGTAGCTGACGGCGAAGCCCAGGATCTCCGGCGCCCGCATCGCCAGCAGGGCGTCGCTGATCTTCTCCGGGTCGAGAGAGGCGAAGGCGGCCATGCTCACCAGCGACACCGTGCCCAGCTTCAGCACGGGCAGCACGAGCGTGCCGACCGCCGCCGGGTCCTCCCGCAGGATCAGCAGCATGACCAGGAGGTAGACCAGGTCGCCGACGATCCCGAGCAGGAACAGTCCCAGGAGCAGCGGCCCGATCCTGGCCGCCAGCGCCGCGACCAGAGCCGCGGCGAAGAGGACGGCCAGCACCCCGACGTCGTACGTGAACCACGGGGCCAGCGCCCCGATCACGTACCACCACACCACCGCACGCGGGTCCCGGACGGCGAGGAAGCCGCCCCGGGTGGCGTAGGCGACGCGCATCAGCTCGAGGGTGATCCAGTCGACGGAGAGGCGGTCGAGATCGCGCCGGGTGCTCACCGAGCCGCCTCCTTCCCGCCGGCGACCGTACCGGCGACGTTCCCGGCGATCGCGGCCCCCGATTCAGCCGGCCGAGACAGGACATCCGGCGCGGGTGAGGCCGCCTCGGCCGGGGCGCCGCCCAGCCGCGCGACCAGCTCCGCCACGCCGCGGGGCACGGGAGACAGGCCCAGCCGCCTGCCCACCTGGGCGGCCTGGGGCGGTACGAGGCGGGCGCGCGCGAGCACGGCGTCGTCGGCGAACAGGGCCGCGGGGGTGGTGTCCGCGATGATCCTGCCCCCGTCGAGGACGACGACGCGGGTGGCCCACTCCGCGACGAGCTGCATGTCATGGGTCGCGACGACGGTGCACCGGATGTGCTCGGCAAGGTCGGCGAGGAGGCCGATGACGTCGTCCCGGCTGCGCAGGTCGAGACTGGCGGTGGGTTCGTCGAGGAGGAGCAGGCGGGGCCGCATGGCCAGCGCGATGGCGAGCGTGGCGCGACGCTGCTGGCCGCCGGACAGCAGCCGGCCGTCACGGTCGGCGACCCCGGTGAGATCCATGCGGTCGAGGACGCGGGCGACGAGCTCGTCCGCGCCGGCCACCCGGCGGCCCCGGGGGAACATGGCGACGTCGGCCGCGACGGAGTCCTGGAGGAACATCTCCTCCGGATGCTGGACCAGGTAGCAGACGGTGCCGGCGAGCTCGGGGGCCGAGACCTCGCGCGTGTCCCGGCCGTCGACGGTCACCGTGCCGGCACGGGGAAGCGCCAGTCCGGCGAGCAGGGTGAGCAGCGTGGACTTCCCGGCCCCGTTCGACCCGACGAGGGCGACGCGGTCGTCGTCGAACAGGTCCAGCGACAGGCCGTCGACGACGGTGGACCGCGGCCCGTCGATGGTCAGGTACCCGTGGGAGACGTCCCGCAGCGAGGCGATGCCCGCGCGGTTCCGTAGTCCGTCCGAGGCGCCCCCGAACCCGGACCTCGACCCCGACTCCGGCCCCGACCCGGCCTCGGTGCTCCGCCGCGGCAGTGCGGCATCCCGGGATGCTGCTGCCTCGGCGGGCGGGGTGAGGAGCGGGTCGGCGAGCAGGGCGAGGGCCGCGACGCAGTCGTCGACCGTGAGGGGCAGCGGGGATCCCGGGGCGAGCGCCCGGGCGATCTCCACGACCTGCGGTGCCGGCACGTCCGCCGACTCCAGGTCCTCGCGGCGGGCCATCGCCTCGGCGGTCGGCAGGTGCCAGCGGACCACGCCGTCGTCGACGAGCACGACGCTGCGGGCGTACCGGGCGATCAGCTCCGCGTGGTGCTCGACGACGACCACCGTGGTGCCCCGCTCGTTGAGCCGCACGAGGTGCTCGTAGATCTCGGCGGCCCGCGCGGGGTCCACCTCGGCGGCCGGCTCGTCCACCACGAGGATGCGGGGCGCCAGCGCGAGCGCGCCCGCCAGCGCCGTCAGATGCTGCTGGCCGCCCGACAACTGCCAGGTGAACGTGTCCGCGATGGGTTCCAGTCCCAGCCCGGCGACGGCGGCGTCGGCCCGCTCGCGCCAGTCGGCCCGCCCGAGGTTGAGGGGCGCGTAGGCGACGTCGTCCCGCACCGTGGGGCGCACGAGCTGGTTGCCGAAGTCCTGGAACACGAACCCCACCTCGGAGGCGAGCTCCGCGACCGACCGCTTGCGCGTGCCGCGCCCGTGCACGCGCACCGACCCGGACAGGTCGCCGTTCCAGAAGTGCGGCACCAACCCGTTGAACGTCTTGGCCAGGGTGGTCTTGCCCGAGCCGTTGCCGCCGACGACGGCCACGAAGTCACCCGCGGCGATCGTCAGGTCGACGCCGCGGAGCGTGTCCCGCTCCGCGCCGGGGTACCGGAACGTCAGGTTCCGGACCTCGATCGCGGGGGCGGCTCCGCGCGGGCCGTCGTCGGCGGCCGGCATCAGGCGTCGTCCTCCGCCTCGTCGTCGGCGTCGGCCGCCAGGGACCGCTGCGTACCGCGCGCCCGCAGGGCGGCGATGACCGCGACGATCACGAGCCCGGCCACCAGGCCGAGCAGCGCCGCCAGCCACGCGAACGACGACTCCGCGAGCGACTCCGCGTTCGCCGCCTCCCACTCGCCGAGCGCGGTGACCGGGTTGGTGACCTCGAAGTGCTCCTCCCACTGCTCGAAGATCCCCACGGCCGCGGCCAGCACGATCCCGAGCACACCCACCAGCCAGAACGGCGAGCCCCAGGGGCCCACCAGCCGCGGCGGGTTCGCGGGATCGCGCGGCCGCAGGCCCATCAGCGGCTCGATCTTGCCGTACAGGCGCGGCGCCAGCCAGATCGCGACCAGCCCGCCGAACACCGCGCCCGTGATGACCAGCGCGAGCACCAGCTCGATGCCCTCCGCCAGCACGACGGCGGCCAGCCCGCCGCCGGCGTCCTCACCGGCCTCCGGGTCGATCCCGACACCGAACTTCGCCACGTCGATGATCCCGGACGACACCTTGTCGATCGACACGAGCGCCATCGCCGCCCAGAACAGCCGCGCGGGGCGCCGGGGGTCCTTCACCAGGCAGCCCGCCACGTACGTCCCGACGAAGATCTGCAGGAAGCCCTCCAGTTCCCCGATCCCCGAGAACGAACCGAGCAGCATGTCGGCGATGACCGCCTCACCGATGGCGACGCCGAGCGCCACCCACAGCGGCGTCAGCAGGGCGGCGAGCACGACGGGGATGAACGCGAAGTACGCGACCTCCAGCTCGAGACTGCCGACCTCGAACTTCGGCAGCAGGTCCGCGACGATGTCGGCGACGCCGTAGAGGGTCATGGACAGGATCATGATCATCAGCTTCTGCGAGCCGGAGATCCGGTCGGGGTCGTGGAGGCGGACGCGCAGGGCGTCCGCGGCGGTGGTGGTCATGCTGGGCTCCAAAGGGGGATGGTCGTGCGGGGTCAGGACCCTGGGACGGGGTCCTGTTCCCGGCCGGCGGGTGACCGGCCGGAGTCGGGGGGTGCGGCGGGCGCGAGGCCCATGAGGGCGGCCAGCCCGGCCATGTCGTCGACGACGTGGTCGGGCCGCGCGGGATCGTCGTCGGCCAGGGCGGCGAGGGCGTCGTCCGACGTCGAACCGCCCCGCACCAGCACCACGTGCCCGATGCCGGCCGCCCGCGCCGCGATCACGTCCCGCGCCGGCTTGTCGCCGACGAACCAGGCGCTCGCGGCCTCGGCGCCGAGGGCGCGCAGCGCCGTGGCGGGCATCTCGGGGTCGGGCTTGCGGCGGCCGAGCTCGTCCGAGTACACGTGCGCGCCGACGTACTCGGTCAGCCCGGCGGCGTCGAGTTTCTCGCGCACGGCGCGGCCGTTCACGGTGTTGGAGACGACGGCGACCGGGACGCCGGCGGCGCGCGCGGCCCGCAGCAGTACGCGGACCCCCGACCGCACGACGGACACGGACTTGGCGCGGGCGTAGGCCACCATGAGCGCGTGCGCCTCGGCCCGCAGCCAGGCCCGCAGCCCGTCGGGGACGACGGCGGGCGTGGTGGGCCCGGTCGCGGACGTGGCGGCAGCGGGGGCCGCGCCCGCGGCGCCGCCCACCGCCCGGGCGATCACGGGGCCCGCCAACTCGACCCAGAACGTCGTCGCATCGATCTCGGGAACGACGACGCCCCTCCCGGAATCCCCGGCGCCGAGGACGACGTCGGCGTCATGGACGCTGACACCGGCGCCGATGTCGTGCTCGGCGGGCGGAGTGGCCGCGGCGAGCGGGGCCGGGGCGGCGGGGAGTTCGTGGCGGGCCTTCCATGACTTGTGGGCGGCGCGGATGTCGTCCAGCGCGGCGAGGGCCTGGTCCGGGGTGAGCGCGTAGCCCGCCCGGGTGAGGCGGGTGGCCAGCAGTTCCGCGAAGGCGCGCCGGACGCCGTCGTCGGGCCGCGACACCGAGATGACCCCGCCGTGGTCGAGCAGCAGCGCGCTCGGCCGCTCGCCGCGGCCCGGGCGGCCGGTCGCCGAAACCTGGGCGACGGGTGTCCCGACCGCCGAGTCCCCGACCGCTGGGAAGTGCGCGGCCGGGCGGTCACCGGCGTTCGCTGCCGGCCCGGATTCCGCCCGCCCGGGCTCCGGCGGCGCGGCCGCGCGCAGCGCCTCGACCAGGCCCTCCGGGGTGTCGAAGATGGCGTCGGGGGTGTCCGCGACCGGGAACGGGACCTCGTCCGTGTGCCGGTGGCGGGTGATGACGACCGCACCCGCGCCGGCGCGCCGCCCGGCGACGACGTCGCGGTCGTACGTGTCGCCGACGTACCAGCAGCGAGCGGGCTCGGCGCCGAGGGCCCGCGCGGCGATCTCGATGATCTCCGGGTTGGGCTTGCGGACGCCCACCTCGTCGGAGTACACCTGCACGCCGAACGCCCCGGTCAGGCCGTGGCGCTCCATCACGGCGCGGTGGGCGCGGCCGGAGTGCGCGTTGGACACGATCCCGAGCGAGACGCCGAGCGCGTCCGCGAGCTCGACCAGTTCCCGGACGCCCGGCCGGAGGCGGTGCTCGGCGAGCGTCAGCGTGACCATCTGCTGCAGCGCTCCCGCCTGGCCGACCAGCACCTCGCGGGCGGCGGCGGGCAGGGGAGCGGCGAAGAAGTCGCCCCAGATCTCGCGGTGTGTCAGCTCGCGCGGCGCGAGGCGGCGGCTCGCGGAGTTCTTCCAGTCGTGCAGTGCGGTGCGCCCGCCGGTCAGCACCGGGAGCAGGTCCGCGGCGGGGACGTGGTGACCGGCCCGCGCGAGGACCTCGGCGACACGGTCGGCGACCTCGCTCATCCCGCCGGGACGCTTCCGCGTGGCGAAGACGACGCCGCCGAAGTCCAGCAACAGCGCCTCGGGGCGGGTCGCGAGAGCGGCGGACGGCGGCGGGGGAGCGGCGGTCGCCGCGGCGGAGATCTCGGTCACGGGCGACGACGCTAGGGACGGACGGCGGCGCCCGGGTAGCGGAACCCGGACCGGCAGGTGAACGAGACGCGAATTCTGGAACGTTCCAGGTCGGCGGTGCCACAGGGCACGCCCGACGGGCGGCCGGGACGACCGCACCGGACGCGGGACGGTCCTCGGCGCCCGCCCGGCGAGGCTTGGGCAGGCCACGGCCGTGGGGTAGAAACAGTGCATGAGGTCCCGCCCCACGATCCTCGACGTCGCCGCGCGGGCGGGCGTCTCCAAGTCGCTCGTGTCGCTGGCGCTGCGCGGGGACGACGGCGTCAGCCCCGCCACGCGAGAGCGGATCGTCGCCGCCGCCGACGAGCTCGGGTACCGGTCCAATGCCCTCGCGCGCGCCCTGCGGCAGACGCGCACCATGCTGCTCGGCGTCGTCGTCGCGAGCCTCGACAACCCGTACCACACGGAGGTCGTCGAGGCGGTGGAGCGGGCCGCCGAGAAGCACGGCCTGTCCGTGCTGCTCGCCCACGGGGCGCGGAAGGCCGGGCGCATGGCCGAGCGGCTCGACGCGCTGGGCGACCTGAACGTGGACGGGCTGGTGGTCGTGTCCTCCTGGGCGGACCCGGCCCTGCTGCAGGCCGCGGCCCGGCGCGCGCCCGTGGCCATGGTGGGCCGCTCCCTGGAGCCGGTCGCCGGGATCGACTCCGTCAACAACGACGACGAGCACGGCGCCGCGCTCGCCGTCGGCCACCTCGTCGCGGCCGGGCACGAGCGGATCGCGCACCTGACGTCGTCCCGCCGCCCGGCAGGCCTGGCCCGCCGGGCGGGGTACGAGGCGGCGATGGTGTCCCACGGCCTGGCCGGCCACGTGCGGGTGATCGAGCGGGATCGCGAGGAACCGGCCGGCCCGGGCCTGGACGCCGCGCTGGCGGACGGATGCTCCGCCGTCTTCGCCCGCAACGACGTCGAGGCGTTCGACGTGCTCGACCACGCCTGGGACCGGGGGATCGACGTGCCGGCCGGGCTCGCCGTCGTCGGTTACGACGACTCCGCCCTCGCCCTGCGGGCCCGCCCGCGCCTGACCAGCGTGCACCAGCCGCGCGCGGAGATGGGCGCGCTGGCGGTCGAGCTCCTGCGGGAACGCTGGTCCGGCCGCACCACCGACCGCCACGAGGTGCTGACGCCGCGCCTCGTCGTCCGGGCGAGCGCCTGACGCGACCGCCCCGTGGCGGCCGCTCGCGGTGCCTCCGCCTACTTGACGACGCTGCCCTTCGGGACGACCGTCAGGCCCGACTCGGTGACCGTGAAACCGCGCGCCCGGTCCTCCTCGTGGTCGACGCCGATCCGGGCGCGCTCGGACACGATCACGTTCTTGTCCAGGATCGCCCGGTGCACCTGCGCGTACCGGTGCACCTGCACGCCGTCCATGAGCACGGAGTTGCCCACCGACGACCACGAGTGCAGGTGGGTGCCCGGTGACAGCACCGAGCCGGCGGCCTGCGCCCCGGAGATCAGGACGCCCGGCGAGACGATCGACTCCACGGCGTGCCCCATCCGGCCCGGGCCGGCGTGCACGAACTTCGCCGGTGGCAGGCCCGTGTACCCCGTGTACAGCGGCCACTCGTCGTTGTACAGGTTGAAGACGGGCTGCACCGCGATGAGATCCATGTTCGCCTCGAAGAACGAGTCGATGGTCCCCACGTCGCGCCAGTACGCCCGGTCCCGGTCGGTGGAGCCGGGCACCTCGTTGCGGATGAAGTCGTACACCCCGGCCTCGCCGGCCGCGACGAACGCCGGGACGATGTCGCCGCCCATGTCGTGCCGGGAGTCGTTGCTCGACGCGTCCCGGGTGACGGCCTCGACGAGGGCATCGGCGTCGAACACGTAGTTCCCCATGGACGCGAGCACCTTGTCGGGGGCGTCGGGCAGGCCGACGGCGTCGGACGGCTTCTCGAGGAACTCGCGGATCCGCGTGGGGTCGTCCGGCTCGACGTCGATGACGCCGAACTGGTCCGCCTGGGCAAGCGGCTGCCGGATCGCGGCGACCGTCGCCCGGGCGCCCGACTCGATGTGCGCGTCCACCATCTGGGAGAAGTCCATGCGGTAGACATGGTCCGCGCCCACCACGACCACGATGTCCGGCCTCTCGTCCTCGATGACGTTCAGGCACTGGTAGATCGCGTCCGCGCTGCCCAGGTACCAGTGCTTGCCGACGCGCTGCTGCGCCGGGACCGGCGCCACGAAGTTGCCCAGCAGCGGCGACATGCGCCACGTCTTGGAGATGTGCCGGTCCAGCGAGTGCGATTTGTACTGGGTCAGGACGATGACGTGCAGGTAGCGGGAATTGACGATGTTGGAGAGCGCGAAATCCACCAGGCGGTAGATCCCGCCGAACGGGACGGCGGGCTTCGCGCGTGCCGCGGTGAGCGGCATGAGGCGCTTTCCCTCGCCTCCGGCGAGGACGATCGCGAGAACACGAGGGGCTGCCATGGCTCAGACGATATGGCCTCGGGCGAGTCCGGCGAAAGCTCCGCAGAGGAAATGGCGGTGAAGAAATATCGGTAACGTCTGGACCGTGACAGCTCTGGAGCCGCAGCGGCCGCCGTCGTCCCGTCTCACCGTCGATCTCCTCACCCGGGAGTACCCGCCGCACGTCTACGGCGGAGGAGGGGTGCACGTCACGGAGCTCTCGAGAGTGCTCGCGCCGCTCGCCGACATACGGGTGCGCCACTTCGGCGAGGCCGGCGGCGCCGTCGTCGGCCCCGGGGAGCCCGCTCCGGCCGTGACCGGCTACGTCACGCCCGCCGAGCTGACCGGCGCGAACGCGGCGCTGGCCACTCTCGGCACCGACCTGACGATCGCGCAGGACTGCGCCGGGGCCGACGTCGTGCACTCGCACACCTGGTACGCCAACATGGCCGGCCATCTCGCCGGGCTGCTGCACGGCGTGCCGCACGTCGTCACCGCGCACTCCCTGGAGCCGCTGCGGCCGTGGAAGGCGGAGCAGCTCGGCGGCGGGTACGCCGTGTCGTCGTGGGCGGAGCGGACGGCCTACCTCGGCGCGTCGGCGATCATCGCGGTCTCGGCCGGGATGCGGGACGACATCCTGCGCTGCTACCCCGAGCTCGATCCCGGCCGCGTGCACGTGGTGCACAACGGGATCGACCTGGCCGGGTGGCGGCGGCCGTCGGGCGACGCCGCCCTCGCGGCCGCCGACGGGACCGTGCGGCGCCTCGGGATCGACCCGGACCGGCCGGCGGTCGTGTTCGTCGGGCGCATCACGCGGCAGAAGGGGCTGCCGTACCTGCTGCGTGCGGCGGCCGGGCTGCCGCACGACGTGCAGCTCGTGCTGTGTGCGGGCGCCCCCGACACGCCGGAGCTGATGGACGAGGTGAAGACACTGGTGAGCGGGCTGCGCGAGGCGCGCGCCGGAGCGGGCCCCGCGCGCGCGGGCCGCGACGGCGGGATCGTCTGGATCGAGCAGATGCTGCCGCGCGAGGAACTCGTCGCCGTGCTCGCGGCCGGGACCGTGTTCGTCTGCCCGAGCGTGTACGAGCCGCTCGGCATCGTCAACCTCGAGGCGATGGCGGTCGGGCTGCCTGTCGTGGCCACGGCGACCGGCGGCATCCCGGAGGTCGTGGACGACGGCGTCACGGGCGCGCTCGTCCCGATCGAGCAGGCCGACGACGGCACCGGGACGCCGCTCGACCCCGACCGGTTCGTCGCCGACCTGACCGAGGCCCTGAACCGGGTGGTCGCCGATCCGGCGCGCGCCGCGGCGATGGGCGAGGCGGGCCGCCGCCGGGCCCGCGAGCACTTCTCCTGGGCGGCGATCGCCGACCGCACGATGGAGGTCTATCGCGGCGTCACGACGGGGTGAACCTCGTCCGGGATCGACGGATTCCCGGTGTTGGTACCCGATGTCACGAATCGATGTTGTCGGAACCCCACAACGCGCGGCGCGGGGCGCGTGGCAGGTCGCGCAGCGCCGCCCGGTGGGTCGCACGGGTAGCGTCGCCGGTATGACCGAGAACCTGGATTCCGCCGCCGGCCGCGTCGTCGTCGTGACCGGCGCCGCACGCGGCATCGGCCGCTCGATCGCCGAACGTTTCGTCGCCGAGGGGGACCGCGTCGCCACGGTGTACCGCGGGGGCGACCTGCCCGACGGTGTGCACGGCTACAAGGCCGACATCACCGACACGGAGGCAGTGAACGAAGCCTTCGCGCAGATCGAGCAGGACCTCGGGCCGGTGGACGTCCTCGTCGCCAACGCCGGCGTCACGAAGGACCAGCTCCTCATGCGCATGTCGGACGAGGAGTTCGAGCAGGTCGTGGACGTGAACCTGACGGGCACGTTCCGCTGCGTGCGCCGTGCCGCCAAGAGCATGATCCGCAAGCGCTACGGTCGCATCGTGCTGATCGGCTCGCTCGTGGGCCTGTACGGCGGCACGGGCCAGGTGAACTACGGCGCGTCGAAGGCGGCGCTGGTCGGCATGGCGCGCTCCATCTCGCGCGAGCTCGGCGGGCGCGGCATCACCGCGAACGTCGTCGCGCCCGGCTTCATCGAGACCGACATGACCGCCGAACTGCCCGAGAAGACGCGGGACTTCTACCTCGCCGCGATTCCCGCCGGCCGGTTCGCCCGCCCCGACGAGGTGGCGGGCGTCGTGACGTTCCTCGCATCGGACGCCGCGTCCTACGTCACGGGCGCCGTCGTCCCCGTCGACGGCGGCATGGGCATGGGGCACTGACGGCCCCACCGATCCTCGCGCTCACCTGCGCTTTCACCACGGCCGCCGGGACGGCCGTGTCCTCGCCGACACCGTTGGCGACATCTTCCACGACCCGCGCCGACCCGGGAGTTTTCCTCGCGCGCGGTCGCACCGTTACGCTCACACCCAGTGCGGGGCACGGCGTGTCATGCCCCGCGCATTCACCGGAAGGACAACATGGGTCTCCTCGAAGGCAAGAAGCTGCTCATCACCGGGGTCCTCACCGACTCGTCGATCGCGTTCCACACGGCGCGCCTGGCGATCGAGGAGGGGGCCGAGGTGGTCCTCTCGTCGTTCGGCCGTCAGATGAAGCTGACTAGTGCGTTCGCGAAGCGTCTGCCGGGTGACACGCCGCCCCCGGTCGTTCAGCTCGACGTCACGAGCGACGAGGACCTCGCAGGTCTCGCCGATGCCGTGCGCGAGGCGGGCCTCGACCGGCTCGACGGCGTGGTCCACTCGATCGGCTTCGCGCCCCAGAGCGTGATGGGCGGGAACTTCCTCTCGGGCGAGTGGGCGGACGTCGCCACCGCGCTGCACGTGTCCACGTTCTCCTACAAGGCGCTCGGCGTGGCCGCGAAGCCGCTGATGACCGACGGCGGCGCCATCGTCGGCCTCACCTTCGACGCGCAGTTCGCCTGGCCCGTCTACGACTGGATGGGCGTGGCCAAGGCCGGCCTGGAGGCCGCGAACCGCTACCTCGCGCGCGACCTGGGACCCGCCGGCATCCGCTGCAACCTGGTGTCCGCCGGGCCGATCAAGACCACCGCCGCGAAGTCGATCCCCGGCTTCGAGCAGATGGAGGCCAACTGGCCGGAGCGCGCGCCGCTCGGCTGGGACCAGACCACCGCGGAGCCGACGGCGCGAACCGTCGCGGCCCTGCTCAGCGACTGGTTCCCGGCCACCACGGGCGAGATCGTGCACGTCGACGGCGGCGTGCACGCCATGGGGCAGTAACCGCCATCGCGGGAGAGCCCCCAGCACCACGGCGCCTTCCCCATCCGGGAGGCGCCGCCGAACGGAAGGAGAGATCGTGGCCAGGCAACGCGAGGAGGTGGCGTCGACGACGCCGGTGCGTCGGCTCGTCCTGTTGCGTCACGCCAAGGCCGAGCCGGCCACGACCTCTGACGACGCGCTGCGCCCCCTCGCCCTGCGGGGCCGCACGCAGGCGGCCGGGCTGAGCGCGGCGCTCGTCGCGCTCGGCGCCGTGCCGGACGTCGTCCTCGTCTCCTCCGCGTTGCGCACGCGCCAGACGTGGGACCTGGCCAAGAGCGGTCTGAACGGCCGGCGCATCGACGGCCCGCTCGTCGTCGTCACCGACAGCCTGTACAACGCCCGCGTGAGCGACGTGCTCGCGCTCGTCGGCGAGCTCGACGACAGCGCACGCACCGTCCTGGTGATCGGCCACGAGCCCACGATGGCCGCGACCGCGTCCTACCTCGCCGGCCCCGGCTCCGACGACGCCGCCCTCGCGCAGGTCCGCGCCGGCGTGCCGACCGCCACCTACTCCGTGCTGGAGGCCCCGGCCGAGACCCCGTGGTCCGCGTGGGACCGCTCCTCGGCGGTGCTCACCCACGTGGGCAGGCCGCAGGGCTGAGCGCCCGCACCGCCCGCACCGCGGAGGGATCTGCGGCGGCCGCACGACGTCGGGCACACTGTTGCGCGTGAAGCGCCTGATCGTGACCGACGTCGATTCCACCTTCCTGCAGCAGGAGGTCATCGAGCTCATCGCCGACCACGCGGGGACCCGCGACGAGGTCGCCGCCGTGACCGAGCGCGCGATGCGCGGCGAGCTCGACTTCGCGGGATCGCTGCGCGAGCGCGTCGCGACGCTCGCCGGCGTCCCCGTCGACGCCCTGGACAAGGTGCGTGACGCCGTCGAGCTCATGCCGGGCGCGGCCGAGCTCGTGGCGGCGTGCCACGCGCGGGGCTGGGCGTTCGGGCTGGTCTCGGGCGGCTTCGAGGAGATCGTGCGGCCGATCGCGGAGGACCTCGGCATCCGGCTCGTGCGCGCGAACCGCCTCGAGGTGTCCGGCGGCGTCCTGACCGGGCGGACCGTCGGTCCGGTGATCGACCGGGCCGCGAAGGCCGCGACCCTGCGCGAATGGGCGGCGGCGGAGGGCGTGCCGATACCGGCGACGGTTGCGGTGGGTGACGGCGCGAACGACCTCGACATGATCGCCGCGGCGGGGACCGGGGTGGCGTTCCGGGCGAAGCCGGTGGTCAAGGCCCAGGCACCCCACGCGGTGGACGGTCGGCTGGACGAAGTCCTCGCCCTCCTCAGCCCCTGATCCCCCCCGGGGGGAGCCTTTCCTGAGTCGGGTTCAGCAGGGCTTCGAGCCCCTGCCGAACGTGAGTCGGTCGTCAGGGGATCTCGCCGTAGGTTGCCGCGCTCATGGCGTGGCGTGCCGTCCGGTCCACCTCCCGCAGCGCCGTGCTGCGCTGGTCCGCCTGCCAGAGGTTCACCGCACCGCCGTCGTCCACCGCGCCCAGCGCGACGATCGCGCGCAGGCGCGCGGCCAGCTGCAGGACCCGCGCGCGGCGGCCGTCGAGGTGCGGCACGGGCCAGTCGGCGGTGCTGGCGGCGCGGAGGCGCTCGATGGCGTCGGCCGCGTCGTCGCGCCAGCGGGCGACGTCGAGCGAGTCCAGGGCGTCCGTGGCGGTCATGAGGCTGGTGCGCAGCTCGCGCTCGGCGTCGGACACCGACCCGAGCGTGCCGAACAGCCCCGTGCTCCAGTCGGGCACCGGCTGTACCTTCCACTCGACCAGGTGGCCGGGCTCGAGGTGACTGCCGAACGGCGTGATGTCCGGCACGGCGGCCCAGCTTCCGTCCGGCGTCGTGATGACCACGCACTCGCCGGCCTCCGTGGCGTCGTGGTTCACTGCGGCCGGGACCCCGGCGGGATCGCCGGCCACCGGGAGGAGCGCGGCCACGGTCCGCGGGCCGTGCGTCCACGTCGTGAGCAGCGTGCCGAGGTCCGTGCCGTCCCACACGCCGGGCAGGCCGTGGACGCGGTGCGGCTCGTCGTCCCCCTGGATGGCGCCCGCGGCGTCCGAGGTGTCGCCCACGCCCTGCAGCCAGAGAGCGAGGACGACGCTGCGGGGCAGGTCCGGCGCTGTGTTCATCGCCCTCACAGTATGGGACATGTCGGTTACTGTTGTGGACCATGAGCACGGTTCTCGACCTTTCGGGCGTCACTGTCCGGCGCGGCACCACGACCATCCTCGACTCGGTGGACTGGCGGGTGAACGAGGGCGAACGCTGGATCGTGCTGGGACCGAACGGCGCGGGCAAGACGACGCTGCTGCAGATCGTCGCGACCCGCATGCACCCCACCGCGGGCAGCGCCGAGATCCTGGGGGAGCGGCTCGGCCGCACCGACGTGTTCGAGCTGCGCCCGCGTGTCGGGCTGTCGTCGGCGTCGCTCGCCGACCGGATCCCGGGCGGCGAGACGGTGCGCGACGTCGTCCTCACCGCCGCCTACGGGGTGACGGGCCGCTGGCAGGAGTCGTACGACGAGGTCGACGAGCAGCGCGCCGCCGACCTGCTCGGGGCGTTCGACGTCGCCAAGCTCGCCGACCGGCACTACGGCACCCTGTCCGAGGGCGAGCGCAAGCGCGTGCAGATCGCGCGGGCCCTCATGACCGACCCGGAGCTGCTCCTGCTCGACGAGCCCGCCGCCGGGCTGGACCTCGGCGGCCGGGAGGAGCTGCTGGCGGCGCTGACGGAACTCGCCGGCGATCCGGCGTCGCCGGTGCTGGTGCTGGTCACCCACCACGTGGAGGAGATCCCGGAGGGCTTCACGCACGTGCTGCTCATGGGGCGCAGCCGCATCCACGCGGCCGGCCCGATCGACGAGGTCCTCACCGCGGACAACCTGTCGGCCGCGTTCGGGCTGCCGCTCGTCGTCGCGCACGGCGGGGGACGCTGGCTGGCGCGGGCCGCGCGCTGACCCGTTGACCGGCGTCAGCCGGCGTTGATCGAAAAGTCTTCGCGACTTCGCCCGATTTTGCTGGAACGCAGTGTGAGGGATTGGTAATCTTCGGGCAAAGGCGCCAGGTGAGCGCTCAGCCTCGGGGAGGGGATTCCCATGGAGTGGTTGTGGTGGGTCGGCGCGGCCCTGATACTCGGCCTGATCGAGATCACGACGCTCGATTTCGTCTTCATCATGTTCGCGGGCGGCGCGCTCGCGGCTGCCGGAGCCAACGCGGCGGGTCAGCCGCTGTGGGTCCAGGTGATCGTGTTCGCCGTCGTCTCGACGATCCTGCTGCTGACCGTGCGTCCGCCGCTGAAGCGGTACCTGTCCAAGGGCGGGCCCGAGACCCTGACGAACGCCGAGGCCCACGTGGGCCGGACGGCGTCGGTGGTCGAGGACGTGACCGAGGTGAGCGGCCTGGTCAAGCTCATGGGCGAGGTCTGGACGGCACGCGTGGCGGAAGGCTCGCCTCCGCTGCCGGAGGGGACTACGGTGCAGGTGGTGCGCATCGACGGTGCGACCGCGGTGGTCGCGCCGAAGTCGGCCGACCGGTCCGCCTGACCGCCCGCGCCCGGATAGATCACGTACACATCGTTCCAGCGGGTGCGCCCGCGGTAGGAGAGGCTTGTGGAAAACATCGGACTGTGGATAGTCCTCCTCATACTCGTCATCGTCGTCCTGGTGGCACTGTCGCGGGCGGTGCGGATCGTGCCCCAGTCCGTGGCGCTGGTCATCGAGCGCCTCGGTAAGTTCCACACGACGCTGACACCGGGCTTCCACCTGCTGGTGCCGTTCATCGACAAGGTGCGCGCCGGCGTCGACATGCGCGAGCAGGTCGTGTCGTTCCCGCCGCAGCCCGTGATCACGAGCGACAACCTGGTGGTCGAGATCGACACGGTCATCTACTTCCAGGTGACCGACGCCCGGTCGGCCGTCTACGAGATCGCGAACTACATCACGGCGATCGAGCAGCTGACCGTGACCACGCTGCGTAACGTCATCGGTTCGATGGATCTCGAGCAGACGCTCACCAGCCGCGACCAGATCAACGGCCAGCTGCGCGGCGTGCTGGACGAGGCGACGGGCCGCTGGGGCATCCGCGTCAACCGCGTGGAGCTGAAGTCGATCGACCCTCCCGCCTCCGTGCAGGGCGCCATGGAGCAGCAGATGCGCGCCGAGCGCGACCGCCGCGCCGCGATCCTCACGGCTGAGGGTGTCAAGCAGTCGGCGATCCTCACCGCCGAGGGTGAGAAGCAGTCGGCGATCCTGCGGGCCGAGGGTTCGGCGCAGTCCCAGATCCTCGAGGCCGAGGGTGAGGCGCGCGCGATCCTCCAGGTCTTCGAGGCGATCCACCGCGGCAACGCGGACCCGAAGCTGCTGAGCTACCAGTACATCCAGATGCTGCCGCAGCTCGCGAACGGCACCTCGAACACCAACTGGGTGATCCCCACCGAGTTCACCGCCGCGATGGCGAGCATCGCCAAGGGCTTCGGCGGTGGCGGCGCGGCCGGGGCCGGCGACGGGGGCGGGGAGCCGACGCCGCCGGTCACGCCGACCACGGACTTCCTCACCGGGGGCGGCATCCTGCCGAGCGCGGGCGACGCCCTGGCCGAGGCCCAGCGCCAGGCGGAGGCCGCCACGGCGGACGCGACCGAGTCGGGCACCCGCTCCGGCGCGCCGTTCGACCCGTCGGCCGAGCGGGGCCAGCGCCCCGGCGGTTCGACGCAGGCGCGCCAGGCGCCGCCCACGCCGCGCCCGCGTCCGGTGAACGGCGACGAGGGGGAGGTCCCGCCGCCTCCGCCGGCTCCGCCGCAGCAGTAGTTCCGGAGGGACCTTGGCCGCCCCGCCCACGATCTCGTGGGCGGGGCGGCCTTTTTGCACGCTCGATCCGGCCGCGTGGTCGGTCGCCGGTCGTGTGATCGGCCGCTCGACATCGGGCCGACCACCGGCGTCGGCTCCAGGTTGCGGAGTGAGTGCTCACTCATTTAGGCTGTCACCGTGCCATACAGTCGAGAGACCTCCGCCACGGCTGCGGGCGACGGGCGTCGCCGCGCCGCGCCGATGGCGCCGGAGGACCGTCGGGCCGCGATCGTCGAGGCCGTGATGCCGCTCGTCGCGGAGCGCGGCGTCGACGCGACCTCGCGCGAGCTCGCCGACGCCGCGGGTGTCGCCGAGGGCACCCTGTTCCGCGCGTTCGGTGACAAGGCGTGCCTGATCGGCGAGGTCGCCCTGAAGGGGCTGCTGCGGGCCTCGGACCCGGCGAACGCCCGCGCGGACCTCGAGTCCGTCGACGCCCGGCTGCCGCTCGTGGAGCGGGTGCGGCGGATCATCGAGCTCGGCCAGCGGCGCTCGGAGGAGGCCACCGCGTGGGTCATGGTGCTGCGCGCGATGCACGGCCGCGAGCCCATGGACGCGCGGGATCCCGCGCACCAGGAGCGCGCGCACGAGATGCGGTCGCGACTCATGGCGCAGAAGGAAACGCGCCGCACGGTGATCGAGGAGAGCCTGGGCCGCGTGCTCGCCCAGGACCTGGACCACCTGCGGGTGCCGCTCGCGGTGGCCGTCGCGCTGATCGAGGCGGCCACCGCGCACCGCTGGGCGGGGCCGGAGGAGCTGACCGCGCCCCTCCCGGCCGATGTTCTCGCCGACGCGCTGGTCCACGGGATCGTCGGCGAAAAGCGCTCGCCGGAGCAGAAGGTTCCTGATACCCATTACTCGCCCCCCGCCGCGTACGCCGGCGGCAGCGCGGCCTCTCATCACAGCGAGGAAGACTGAATTGCTCATCACGCTCATGCGCAGGTACCTGCGCCCGTACTGGGTGGCCGTCGCTCTGCTGCTGGTGCTCCAGCTCCTGCAGACGCTGGCCAATCTCTACCTGCCGTCGCTGAACGCCGACATCATCGACAACGGCGTGGTGCAGGGCGACATCGCCTACATCTGGCGGACCGGCGGCTGGATGCTCGGCGTGAGCCTGCTGCAGGCCGCCACGGCGGTCGGCGCGGTGTACCTCGGCGCGAGGGCCGCCACCGCGTTCGGCCGGGACGTCCGGCGGGACCTGTTCTCGACGGTGCAGACGTTCAGCGCCCGCGAGGTGGGACAGTTCGGGGCGCCGACCCTCATCACCCGCACCACCAACGACGTCCAGCAGGTGCAGCAGGTGCTGATCATGATGTTCACCATCATGGTGATGGCGCCGATCATGCTGGTGGGCGGGGTGATCATGGCGCTGCAGGAGGACGTGGAGCTGTCCATGCTGCTGCTCGTCGTCGTCCCGGTGCTGCTGGTGTGCGTGGGGCTGCTGATGTGGCGCATGGTGCCGTACTTCCGGGCCATGCAGAGCCGGATCGACGCGATCAACAGCGTGCTGCGCGAGCAGATCACCGGCCTGCGCGTGGTGCGCGCGTTCGTCCGCGAGCGGCGCGAGGCCGAGCGGTTCGACGTCGCCAACGAGGCCCTCTACGACACGTCGCTCGGGGCGGGCAAGCTCATGGCGATGGCGTTCCCGCTGGTCATGCTCATCATGAACCTGTCGAGCGTGGCCGTGCTCTGGTTCGGCGCCGGCCGCATCGACTCCGGGGAGATGCAGATCGGCGCGCTGACCGCGTTCATCGCGTACCTGATGTTCATCCTCATGGCCGTGATGATGTCCACGATGATGGTCATGATGGTGCCGCGCGCCGCCGTCGCGGCGGGCCGCATCGCGGAGGTGCTCGGCACGAGGACGTCGGTCGGCGAGCCGGCCGAGCCGGCCCCGCTGGCCGGCCTGTCCGACGGCGCCGGCCCACGTGGCCTGATCACGTTCGACGACGTCACCTTCGGGTACCCGGGAGCCGAGGCGCCGGTGCTGCACGACCTGAGCTTCACGGCTCGCCCGGGGGAGACCACGGCGATCATCGGCTCCACGGGCGCGGGCAAGACCACGCTCCTGAACCTGGTGCCGCGGCTGTTCGACGCGACCGGTGGCCGCGTGCTGATCGACGGCGTCGACGTGCGGCGCCTGAGCACCGACGACCTGGGCTCGCTGCTCGGCATGGTGCCGCAGAAGGCGTTCCTGTTCAGCGGCACGATCGCCAGCAATCTGCGCTACGGCAAGCCGGACGCGACCGAGGCCGAGATGTGGCGGGCGCTGGAGATCGTCCAGGCGCGGGACTTCGTGGAGGCGCTGCCCGGAGGCCTCGACGCGCCGGTCGGACAGGGCGGCAGCACCTTCTCCGGCGGCCAGCGCCAGCGCCTGGCGATGGCACGTGCCGTGGTGCGCGAACCGAAGGTCTACCTGTTCGACGACTCGTTCTCCGCGCTGGACTACGCCACCGACGCCCGGCTGCGGGCAGCCCTCGCGCCCCGTACCCGGGAGTCCACGGTGATCGTCGTGGCGCAGCGCGTGGCGACGATCCGTGACGCCGATCAGATCCTCGTGCTCGACCACGGGAGGATCGTCGGCCGCGGGCGGCACCACGAGCTGCTCGACCGGGACCATCCGGACTACAGCGAGACCTACGAGGAGATCGTGACGAGCCAGATGAGCCTGGAGGAGGCGGCATGAGCGCGCAGAACGGGACGCCGTCGGGCGACGCCGCCGGCGACGCCGGGACCCCTGGGTCCAGGACCGCCGACGAGGAGACGACGCGCGAGGCCCTGCGCGGCGGTGCCCGGCGCGGCCCGGGGGCCGGCCCGATGGGCGGGATGGGCATGCCGGCCGAGAAGGCGCTCGACTTCACCGGGTCGCTGAGGCGCTTCGCCGCGGTCATGCGGCCCGAGCGGGCGCGCGTGGTGGTCCTGACCCTGTTCGGCGTGATCTCGGTCGCGCTCACCGTGGCGGGCCCGAAGATCCTCGGCGAGGCGACGAACGTCATCTTCCGCGGCGTGGTCGGCACGATGCTCGGCGGTCAGGTCCCGGCGGGGACCCCGACCGAGGGGATCGTGGCGGGGCTGCGCGCCCGGGGCGAGGACCAGTTGGCCGACATGCTCTCGGGCATGACCGGCGTGGTGGCCGGCCAGGGCATCGACACCGGACAGCTGATCACCGTCCTCGCCTGGGCGGTGGCCGTGTACGTGGCGGCGTTCGTGTTCGGCTGGCTGCAGGCGCGGATCACGGCGGTGGCCGTGCAGAACACCATGCGCCGCCTGCGCGACGACGTCGAGGCGAAGCTGCACCGCATCCCGCTGTCGTACGTCGACAGGCAGCGGCGCGGGGAGATCCTGTCGCGCGTCACCAACGACATCGACAACGCGTCCCAGACGGCCACCCAGACCCTCGCGCAGCTGGTCACCTCCCTGCTGACCGTGGTGGGCGTGCTGGCC
The DNA here is from genome assembly GCF_014892515.1 of Myceligenerans pegani. GTDB lineage: Bacteria > Actinomycetota > Actinomycetes > Actinomycetales > Cellulomonadaceae > Myceligenerans > Myceligenerans pegani. The sequence goes on along the minus strand of NZ_JADBGR010000068.1, from coordinate 6,296 downwards.
ATGATGTTCTGGATCTCGTGGATCCTGGCGCTGGTGGCGCTCGTGACCGTGCCCCTGTCGGTGGTGGTCACGATGCAGATCGCGAAGCGCAGCCAGCCGCAGTTCATCGAGCAGTGGTCCAGCACCGGCAGGCTCAACGCGCACATCGAGGAGATGTTCACCGGGCACTCGCTCGTGCGGGTGTACGGGCAGCAGCGCACCGCGGCGGAGACGTTCGCCCAGGAGAACGAGCGCCTGCACGTCGCGACCCGTAACGCGCAGTTCATCTCCGGCACGATGCAGCCGTCGATGGGCTTCATCGGGAACCTCAACTACGTGGTGATCGCGGTGGTGGGCGGCCTGCGGGTGGCGTCGGGGCAGCTGACCATCGGCGACGTGCAGGCGTTCATCCAGTACTCCCGCCAGTTCACGCAGCCGCTGACGCAGGTCGCCTCGATGATGAACCTGCTGCAGTCGGGCGTGGCGTCGATCGAGCGGGTCTTCGACCTGCTCGACGCCCCGGAGCAGGAGCCGGACCCGGCCCGTCCGGTGCCGCCGGGCGAGGGCGGCCCGGTGCGGGGACGCGTGGTGTTCGAGGACGTCGAGTTCTCGTACGACCCGGCCAAGCCCCTGATCACCGGGCTGGACCTGACGGCGGAGCCGGGGCAGACGGTCGCGATCGTCGGGCCGACGGGCGCGGGCAAGACGACGCTGGTGAACCTCCTGATGCGCTTCTACGAGGTGAATGGCGGCCGTATCACGCTCGGCGGCGTCGACACCCGCGAGATGACGCGCGAGGCGCTGCGCGGCAGCATCGGGATGGTGCTCCAGGACACGTGGCTGTTCAAGGGTTCCATCGAGGAGAACCTGCGCTACGGCGTGCGGCGCGAGATCACCGACGAGGAGTTCCTGGAGGCCGCCCGCGCCACGCACGTGGACCCGTTCGTGCGCACCCTGCCGGACGGCTACCGGACCGAGATCGACGACGAGGGATCGAGCCTCTCGGCGGGCGAGAAGCAGCTCCTGACGATCGCCCGCGCGTTCCTCGCCGACCCGGAGATCCTGGTGCTCGACGAGGCGACGAGCTCCGTCGACACGCGCACGGAGGTGCTCGTCCAGGAGGCGATGCACCGGCTGCGCCAGGGCCGCACGGCGTTCGTGATCGCCCACCGCCTGTCCACGATCCGCGACGCCGACGTGATCCTCGTGATGGAGCACGGCGACATCGTGGAGCAGGGCTCCCACGCGGAACTGCTCGCGGCGGGCGGCGCGTACGCGCGCCTCTACGAGAGCCAGTTCGCGGCGCCGGTGACGGACGAGGAGCCGGCGCCGGAGGGGCAGGAGGCTCCCGCTCCCGCCTGAGCCCTAGCGCAAATGCGGTGTCCGTCCTAGTTTGGTGGCGTTCTGTTGTCCTGACCCCGTCACAGAAGGCATCCATGAGCCACGTGCGTGAGCCAGACTCCCCGCAGCCCGCCACCGACCGCGAGGAGCCCGAGCGGGCCGAGCAGCCCGAGCGGCCGGACGCCGCCCGCGCCGAGCCGCAGGCGGTGCGGCGCGACGAGCCCCCGGGCCGGCACGTCCCCGTCGCCCCCGGCCAGGACATCCTCGAGCTGCGGATCCACGGCGTGGCGAGCCCGCAGCCGCACCACATCCTCGACCTGCCCGCCGGCGAGGTGGTCCAGACCGACGGGGACGGCCTCGGCAGCTTCTGGGTGCCGACCCCCGAGGCCGACGCCCGCGACCGCGAGCCGGCGCCGGGCGACGTACGGGACCGGGAGATCCCCGCGGGTGACCCGCACGAGATCCGTAACGACGTGCGCCGCGAGGCCTACTCCTGGGGTGCGATGTCACGCCTGGGCCGCCTGCCGTTCGGCGGGGTGCTCGGTCTCGTCGGCACGGCGGCGACGCGGGTGATGTGGGTGGCGATCGTGCCGTTCGGGCTGGCGAACGCCGGGTACTGGGCCCGGCGCATCCCGCCCGCGCTGCGCGAACCCACGGCCGGTCGCATCCTGCCCGACCCCTCGGCCGCGCTCACCAGGGTCTTCGCCCTGTTCCTCACGCTCCTGTTCACGACGACGACGGCCGCGATCGCCCTGTCCACGATCGGTACCCGGTGCATGGGGCTGGTGGCCGGCGAGACCGTCTCCGTCTGCGCGCGCATTCCCGACGAGCTGTACTGGATGGCTCGCCTGGACCACGGCGACCGGCTCGGCTGGCTGTCGCTCGTGTCGGTGGTCGCCGTCGCCGTCCTGGTGCTCATCGCGCACAGCGGCAGCGTCAAGTTCGAGTCCCGTGTCTCCGCACTGATGGCCGGCGAGACGGCGGCGTCCGGCGACGGTCCCGTCCTACGTCGTCCCGGCTTCTGGACGCGCCGCACCGGCACGGGGGCGCTCTACAGCCACCTGGCCGCGGCGCTCGGCCTGCTCTCGGCGCTCATGCTGTGGACGTCGGAGCGCACGGCCTGGGCGGCCGCGCCGGGCTTCGCCGTGGCGATGGTGGCCACGTGGATCGTCGCCCTGCGCACCGACGACGACGGCGTCCAGGTCGAGGCGCCTCGCTGGAAGCCTCGCGCCGCGTTCGCCCTGCTCGTCGCCGGCCTGCTGGTCTGGGCGGGGGCGTGGGTCACACTGGCCCGCGCCGACCCGCCGGCCGAGACGCCGCGGCTGATCGGGATCGAGGCGACGCCGGGCCTCCTGGTCGTCGCGCTCACGGGGATCGCGTCGGCGGCCCTGGTGTGGCGGCGCGCCCGCCGCCCGGGCGCCGCGCTGACGGTGGTCTGGCTCCTCCCTCCGCTGGTCGCGACGGCCTGCACGGCGGTGGCCACGCTCGCCGCCCCGGGCGGGCAGCCCTTGCCGATCACCGTCCGGGCCGTGCTGCTGTCCGTGGCGGTGGTCGCGCTCGCGGTTCCCGCCGCGTGGGCGGTGGCCCGTCGGCGGGCGAACGGTTCGCGTGCCGAGGGCTGGGGCGGAGCGGGGCCGGGCGTGTTCCTCCTGCTCTCGACGGCGGCCGCGGCGATCTTCTCCAGCCTCGCCGTCGTGGGGGTGCAGTGGTATCTGCGCTCCGCCCCGACGGGCGTCGTCGTGCCCGAGTCCCGCGGCGGGCTGTTCGTCGAGGTCGTGATCGACGCCGACCCGGGCGAGATCGTGCCCGTCCCGCCCGTGTACACGGAGTTCGGCGCGAGCGTCGCGGTCATCGTCGTGGTGTCCCTGATCCTCCTGGTGGCATTGGTGGCGCCGGCGGGAGTGGACGCCGTGCGCAGCGGCACGCTGTGGATCCCGCCCGCGGTCGACACGTACGGGCCGCGCCGCGGTCCCGGGGCCCGGGCCGCGCGGGCCGCCGGCCGCGGGCTCCCGGGCGTGCGTGCCGGTGACGTGATCGATCCCGGCATGCTCAACCCGGCCGCCCAGCGAGCCCTGCGCGCCCGGCAGCTCGCCGCGATGTCCCACCGTTCCGAGCTCGCGGTGTCCGCACTGGCCGTCGCGTCCTGGGTCGCGTTGGTCGCCACCGTCCCGCTGGCGGTGGCGCCCGGTGACCTGGGCGACCCCGCCACGCTGGCGCTCCCCGGCTTCATGGGCGACCCGTCCGGCCTGTTCACCGTGCCGGCCTGGCTCGCCGCGCTGGCGGTGCCGATGCTGGGCACGCTCGCGGCCGCGCTGGTCGCCAGCGCCCTGGCCGGAGCAGTCGCCAACGACACCCGGCCGTGGGGTCTGCTCTGGGATGTCCTGTGCTTCCTGCCCCGCAGCGCCCACCCGTTCGGCCCGCCGAGCTACGCCGAGCGTGCGGTCCCCGAGGTGCGCAGCCGCGTGGACTCGTGGCTCACGGCGGTCGACGTCGACGACGACGCGTACCGCGAGGCCGTCGCCCGCCGCCGTCGCGTGGTGCTGTCGGCGCACTCCATCGGCGGCGTCATCGCCGCGGCGGTGGTGCTCATCAGGTCCGGCAACCCGGTGCACCGGCAGGTGTCGGCCGATGGCCGGATCGGCCTGCTCACCTACGGCGTCCAGCTCCGTCCCTACTTCGGCCGGTTCTTCCCCGAGCTGCTCGGGCCCGAGGCGCTCGGCCTCCCGCCGGTCGGCCCGCCCGCGTGGTCGGGCGACCCGTGGAGAGTGGACGACGTCGACCTCCAGCCGGCTCCCGCGCCGGACCTCAGCCTGCGCGGGCTGCTCGTGCCGGGCGCCACGACGGGAACGGACGCGACGGGACACGAGGTGGCGGGACAGGAGCTGGCGGGACAGGAGGCAACGGGAACCGGGGCGACGGCGGCGCCGCGGCCCGGCCCGCCGGCGTGGATCAACCTGTGGCGGCGCACGGACTTCCTGGGGTTCCCCGTGGTCGGGTACGAGCCGAACGAGATCGACCGCGGGGCCGAGGAGGTCGACCGCTCGGCGTACCTGTTCGAGATCGGCCTGCACGGCGGCTATCCGCGCACGACCGCCTACCAGGAGGCGTTCGACGAGGTCGTGTCCAGGCTGGACCGTACGTGATGTCGGACCGCACGTGATCCTCGCGGGCCGGTGGGACGACGCCGTTGTCGGGCCACCGGCCCGCGAGGCCTGCGCACGCGGGGTGCGCCCTCGGGGGAGTCTCTGGGTTCTTGCGGAGCCGCGGGCGGTCGCGTGCTCAGGCCACGGCCGGCAGCGGCGCCACGACGTCACGGAGGCGGATCAGGGCCTCGTTGAGGATCTGCTGCACGCGCTCCCGGGTCACGCCGAGACGGCGGCTGATCTCCTCGAGCGTCCGGGTGGTGCCGTCCACGAGCCCGAACCGCATCTCGAGCACCTTGGCCTCGACCGCGTCCAGGTGGGCGAGCGCCTGGCGCACGCGGCGGCGCAGGACCGACTGCTCGGCCGTGGGCGTCCCGTCGTGAAAGGACCCGCCGTCCGGCGCCTCGGCGCGCCTCCCGGCGGCGATCGCGCGGACCACGGAGCGGCGCACCCAGCGGGCGGCGAAGGCGGCGAACGTGCCGTGGGCGGGGTCGTAGTTCTCGGCGGCGCGCACGAGGCCGACGTTGCCCTCCTGCACGAGGTCCATGAACGGCAGGCGGCCGGTATAGGCGCTCACGACGTCGGGCACGATGCGCAGGTACGCCAGGACGAGCCGCTCCTTCGCGTATTGCCCGGCCTTGACCCTGGCTTCGAGGTCGACGCGCAGCGACGGCGAGACGGCGGTCCTCGCGAGGGTGCGTGCGGCGGCCGTGCCGAGGGCGGCCCGCTCGAGGAGCAGCGCCTCCTCCGCGGGGTCGAGCGACGGCGTGCGCTCGATGATCTCCTGGTAGGAGAGCGGGAGCGCGGGATGCGCGCCGGAACTCCGGGAGCGGCGGGGTCGGGAGGATCTGGCGGTTCTCATCACTGATCTCCTTCGTCGTGTACGAAGTTGCCTTGGTGGGGACATTAGCGAACCATTGGGCTTCATGGGAAGTACCCGGATTTCGCTGTCAGTGATAACGGGGCGATAACGGCCTGTGCGGCAGAATCGGGGACCGTGACCAACCCCGACGTCGTCCACCTCGACGACCCGGCCGACGAGCGGCTCGCGGACTACACGCGCCTCACCGACGTCGCCCTGCGCAGCAAGCACGAACCCGCCAAGGGCCTCTACATCGCCGAGAGCACCCAGGTGATCCACCGGGCGCTGGAGGCCGGCCACCGGCCGCGCTCGTTCCTCATGGCGCCCCGCTGGCTCGACGTGATGGCGGACGCGCTCGCCGCCTGTCCGGGCGTGCCGGTCTACGTGGCCGAGGAGCCCGTGCTCCAGGAGATCACCGGGTTCCACCTGCATCGCGGCGCGCTCGCCGCGATGCACCGTCCGCCGCTCGCCCCGGTCGCCGAGATCCTGGCCGCCGCTCGCGGGGGAGCGGGGGCGCGGCGCGTGGCCGTGCTGGAGGACCTGGTGGACCACACGAACGTGGGTGCGGCGTTCCGGTCGGCCGCGGCGCTCGGGGTGGATGCCGTGCTGGTCACGCCGCGTTGTGCCGACCCGCTCTACCGTCGTTCGGTGCGGGTCTCGATGGGGACCGTCTTCCAGGTGCCGTGGACGCGGCTGGAGAAGTGGCCGGGCGGTCTGGAGGAACTGCGTGCGGCCGGCTTCACCACCGCCGCGCTGGCGCTGAGCGACGACTCGATCTCGTTGGACGAGTTGGTGGAGCAGATCGCCGCGGGCCGGCACGAGCGTCTTGCTCTCGTGCTGGGTACGGAGGGTGACGGGCTCTCGCACGGCGCGGTCGCCGCGGCCGACACGGTGGTCCGCATCCCGATGGCGGGCGGCGTCGACTCGCTCAACGTGGCGGCGGCCTCGGCGGTAGCGTTCTGGGCCACGCG
>NZ_JADBGR010000067.1 GCF_014892515.1 Myceligenerans pegani | reverse complement strand
AACGTGGGTGCGGCGTTCCGGTCGGCCGCGGCGCTCGGGGTGGATGCCGTGCTGGTCACGCCGCGTTGTGCCGACCCGCTCTACCGTCGTTCGGTGCGGGTCTCGATGGGGACCGTCTTCCAGGTGCCGTGGACGCGGCTGGAGAAGTGGCCGGGCGGTCTGGAGGAACTGCGTGCGGCCGGCTTCACCACCGCCGCGCTGGCGCTGAGCGACGACTCGATCTCGTTGGACGAGTTGGTGGAGCAGATCGCCGCGGGCCGGCACGAGCGTCTTGCTCTCGTGCTGGGTACGGAGGGTGACGGGCTCTCGCACGGCGCGGTCGCCGCGGCCGACACGGTGGTCCGCATCCCGATGGCGGGCGGCGTCGACTCGCTCAACGTGGCGGCGGCCTCGGCGGTAGCGTTCTGGGCCACGCGGTAGCGACCTGACGCCAGGGCTGCCCGGCGCCGCGTGGGCAGGTTTCGCCCCTCCCTGGCTAGGGCCTGTTTCGGAATTGGTGTGTGACCTGCTGTTTCGGCATGCTTCGGGTTCGTGGTGGACGCGGTTGGACGACATGATCTGAGGGACGAGGCGTGGGCGGTGATCGGGCCGTTGTTGCCGGTGGCGGCGCGTGGTCGTCCGGCACCCGGACGACGAGGAGCTGGAATGGTCCATCGCTGTGCTCACCCGCCGTGGAGGCCTGGGCGGCTACGACATCGAACGCCTCGACCCGGTCACCGATCAAGACGACACGACCATCGCCGCCGACCCCACCACCATCGCCACCGACATCCTGAACTGGATCACACAGCGCTACCACTTCCGAAACACGCCCTAGGGATGCCCTTTCAGGCTTGAAAGCTGCGATCCGCCACATCCGCGACCAATCGACCAGTGGCGCCGCCGCCGCGCCGAACGCCCTGCTGTTGAAGATCATCGGTACGCCCCGTGCGGGAGGCCGGACGGGGCGACGGGTCGAGATGGGGATGGGGAGTCGGCCGGCAACGGGACCGTGCCCGACGACGACGGCAAGCAGACTCGGAGAAGGCGCGGAGAAGGCTGGTACGAGCGTCGACCGTGAGCCGCGTGCTCGACGACCGCCCAGGCGTCTCGGAGGCGAAGTGTCAGGTGGCCCTGACCGCCCTCGCGACCCAAGGAGATCGGGGGGCAGCGCGAGCTCGCCCCACTCGGCTGCGACGTCGGTGACCGGCTTGTGGCGCACGGGACGCACTCGATCGAGGCGGGATCCTTCGAGCCGGAGCTCGTGCTGCGGCGATCCACCGGTCCGACGCCGCCCCGGCCGCTACGTGAAAAATTTGGACGGTATCGACGTAACTTCTTGCATAAGTTCCGGAATTCTGCTCTACTGCGAAGGTGGCCGGCCGCGAGGGCGCGACGGCGCTACTCGAAGAGGAGTGGTGATGCGAAGGAGCATCGTGACGATCGGCAGCCTTTGTGCTCCGAACGCGCTCCCGGCGCACTCGAGCGCCTGTGCGGGTGTCGGGCGTCCAGGAGCCGGCGGATGGCCGCAACCAACTCTGGGGCACGTTCATCGACGAGGGCGGCAACACCGGGCTGCTCGACGACGTGACTGCGGCGTGTTCGGTCACCCACCACACGACCCCGGTCGTCCGAGGCCGGTACCGGGCGACCATGAGGATCGAGAACACCGCGTGCAGACGCTCCCGGCGAGCACACTCGCATGGCACCTGGGAAGCGGCGAGTCGGTCCGACACGCGTCCGGTGCCGCCGACATGACCCAGAACGGCACGCGCGTGGAAACCGTCCTCCGCGGCGGCGGCCTGCGGCCCGGCCAGAGCATGACGTTCCGTGTCGCCGGCACGGCCAACGCGGACGAGGTGGCCGCGCCTGAGACCTTCACCCTCGACAACGTGCGCTGCGCCGCTCCCTGAGCCCGACGTGGCGCACTCGGCGGAGCGGAAACATCATGGGACGAAATGGAGAGACATCATGACGGGACCGATTGCAGCCTGGCGTCGCTGCTGCGCTCTGCTCGTGGCAGCGGCCGTGGTCGGCACCGCACTGGCGGCGACGAATGCCACCATCGCCCAGGCCGAGACGACTCGGCACGAAGCGGAACTGGCCCTGCTCACCGGCGGAGCGACAGCCGCCGCAGACCACGCCGGTTACACCGGCAGCGGGTTCGTCGACGGATACACGGACGGCAACAAGGGCACTGCGACGACGAGTTTTGCCGTCGAGATCGCAACGGACGCCGAACACACGCTGACGCTGCGGTACGCCAACGGCACCGGCTCGCCGAAGACGTTGACGCTGATCATCGACGGCGCCGCGCAGCAGGTCTCGTTACCCGCGACGGCGAACTGGGACGACTGGGCAACACACAGCGTGTCCGTCGACCTGACGAGCGGCGCACACACCGTCGCCTACCGCTTCGGCGCCGCCGACTCGGGCAACGTCAACCTCGACAACCTGGAGGTCGCCCCTCCGCCGCAGCCCGGCGCCGGGTACTCGACCGGCCCGGTGTTCGAAGCCGAGGCGGCCACGCTCGCGGGCGGCGCAGTGGTCGCGAGTGATCATGCCGGGTACTCCGGTAGCGGCTTCGTCGGCGGCTACACCGACGCCAATTCGGGCAGTGCGTCGACGACCTTCAAGGTGCGGATCAGCGGCGGCGGGGCCGTGGATCTGGTGTTCCGCTACGCAAACGGAACGCCGACGGATCGGACCCTTTCCCTCGTCGTCGACGGCGCGCACGTGGATCAGCTCTCGTTCCCTACGACGAGCAACTGGGACACGTGGGACACGGTGACCGTGGCACGATCGCTACCGGAAGGTGACCACGACATCACCCTCCTCTACGGTTCGGCGGACAACGGAAACGTCAACCTCGACAGGCTCGATGTCGTCGACGGCGGCGAACCACAACCGGCCGGTCCGGGCGAGGCCGAGGACGCATACGTCTCGGGCGGTGCCGTCGTCACGGCGGCGACGGGCGGACATTCCGGCACGGGATACGTCGAAGGGTTCACGGCCGAAGGCGCCCGTGTCGTCCGTGCTCTCGGTGTCGAGTCCGCCGGGACGGCGACCGCGACCATCCGGTTCACGACCCCAGCAAGTGACCGCAGCCTGGACCTGCTCGTGAACGCGCGCGTCGTCGGCACGGTGGACTTCCCGTCCGGAACCGGCTGGCGCACCACCGCCATGAGTGTCCCCGTACGCGCGGGCGTCAACACGGTGGGCCTGCGGGCAGCGAGTGCCGGCGCAGACGTGTTCATCGACAGCATCGACGTATCGACGCAGGCGGAGCTCGCGGCGCGCGGCGCGACCACCACGTATCGCCAGTACGAGGCCGAGGCGGGGTCGACCGACGGAACCGTGCTCACGCCATCACGCACCTACGGGACTGTCGCGTCCGAGTCGAGTGGTCGGAGCGCTGTACGGCTCGACACGACAGGGGAACACGTCAGCATCGCCCTCGCCTCTCCTGCGAACGGACTGGTGTTGCGGTACTCGATCCCCGATAACGCGACGGGCACGGGCCTGAGCACACCGCTCGGTCTCTACGCGGACGGAACCAAGCTCACCGACGTCACGCTGACATCCGAGCACAGCTGGCTCTACGGTGCGTACCCCTACCTCAACGACCCGAACTCGCCACGCCCGGAGGATCGCTGCGGACCTGAAGGCGGGGCATGTGTCCCGCACCGCTTCTTCGACGAAGTGCGCGTGCAACTGCCGGACGAGCTTCCGGCGGGCACGGTGTTGCGGCTCCAGAAGGACTCGGCGGCGACGTCGCACATAGACATCGATCTCGTCGAGGCCGAGGTCGTTCCTCCGCCTCTGACGCGGCCGTCCGATGCGCTGTCCATCATCGACTTCGGTGCACGATCAGGTCAGGATGCCACCACAGCGATCAATGCTGCCGTCGCTCAGGCGAGGCAGCAGCGCGTCCCGGTGTGGATCCCCGAAGGCGACTTCCGGTTGACGTCGGCTATCCAGGTATCGGACGTCACCGTACTCGGGGCCGGGCCGTGGTACTCGAGTATCGAGCAGACGAACGGACGCGGCGGGTTCTACGGGAGCGGCGGGGGCGTTGCCATCGCGGATCTCGCCATCCTGGGAGACCTCACGGTCCGGTTGGACGATGCGTCCGACACAGCGATCGAGGGCGACTTCGCCTCGGACACCCTCATCCAGAACGTCTGGATCCAGCACACCAAGACGGCGCTCTGGGTACGTCCGGGATCGAAGGACGTCCTCGCCGTCGGCCTGCGGGTGCGCGACACCTACGCAGACGGCGTGAACCTCCGCTCGAGTGAGAACTCTCGCGTCGTCCAGTCCACGTTCCGCAACACCGGAGACGATGCGATGGCGATGTGGTCTTCCGATGGGCCGGGGTCGCGGAACACCTTCGCCTTCAACACCGTTCAGACGCCGGCATTGTCGAACGGCATCGCCGTGTACGGCGGCGGCCCGGACAACCGCGTCGAGGACAACCTCGTCGCTGACATCGTGAGTGCGGGCGCAGGCATCAGCATCAGCACCCGGTTCGGGGTGCCGTTCAGCGGCACCACACACGTGCGGCGCAACACCCTCGAGCGCGCGGGCAGCCGCGAGCCTGGCTGGCCTGCCGAGCTCGGAGCACTGTGGATCTACGCCGACATCCACCCGATCAACGCGCCGATCGTGATCCGCGACATGACGATCACCGACAGCACGTTCTCCGGTGTCCACATGTCATGGGAGAAGAGCATCGACCAGGTCTCGTTCGAGCGGGTGAGAGTCGACGGCACCGGAACATACGGCCTTCTGTTCGAGGCGCCAGGGACGACCTCGTTCGCCGACACCACCGTACTGGACACGACTCTCGGCGGGTTGTCGAACCCGAGCGACCACACGATCATCCGCGGGGAGGGTAATTCCGGGTTCTAGAGCGATGCCGGGAACTCAGGGCGTCGGACTGGTGTCAGGTCTGCTGCTGGTGACAACGAACCCCGCAGTTGAGCGCGGTCCGCGAAGACAGCTTTCACCACGAGGGCTGTGCAGTGGCTCGATCCCGACGTCGTCCGTGCCGTGTCAGCCGCGGATTCCACCCCGGCCCGAGTTCCACGCCATGAGGTGGTCTCGGGCGTCGGATCCCAGGTCCCCAACACCCATCTAGGGGTATGACACACCTGTCAGGTCCTCTGAGGCTGCCCAGAGTTGCTGTCCGACACGGGGGTCGAGCGCTTCGTCGGAGGCTTGGACTTCGATCGCGTCGCCTCGGCGCTCGTTGCGGCCGCTGGGTCCGAAGAACTGGCCGCCGTGGGCGTCGGGCGCGGTGGTGGCGCGAAGTTGGGGGAGGGCGCCCTGTTCGGTGGGTTGGGTGGAGAGGGAGAGGAAGAGACCTGTCGCGATCCGGCCGATCCAGCCGCGGTCGGCCCATGCGCGGGGCACGAGGTTGGAGCGGGACACGCCGGGGTGCGCGAGCACACTGATGACCGGCGAGCCGCTGGCGCGGAGTCTGCGGTCGAGTTCGATCCCGAATGTCGTCGTGGCGAGCTTGGAAGCTCCGTAGGCGGCGGAGGCGTCCCAGCGGCGTTCGAACATGAGGTCGTCGAAGTCGAGGTGGGCGGGCTTGTGAGAGATCGAACTGAGCGACACGACCCGAGGCCGATCGCCGCGTTCCAGGAACGGGAGCAGCAGCCCGGTGAGAGCGAAATGGCCGAGGTGGTTCGTGCCCAGGTGTAGCTCGAAGCCGTCGGCGGTGGTGCGCCGTGGGCCGAGGATCACCACGCCGGCGTTGTTGACGAGCAGGTCGACCCGGTCCAACTCGGCGGCATGCTCGGCAAAGCTTCGGACGGACGCGAGGGAGGCCAGGTCCAGGTTGCGCACCGACACCTCGGCGCGTGGGGCCGCTGATCGGATCGTGTCCGCTGCCTCCTCGCCGGACGTCACGTTGCGCACGGCGAGGATCACACGGGCGCCTCGCCGCGCCAACTCCGTGGCGGTGACCAGGCCGAGTCCGGAGTTGGCGCCGGTCACGATCGCGGTCCGGCCGCTCTGGTCGGGGATGTCTGATGTGCTCCATGCGGTCATGCGTTCGACGCTAGAGAGCCGCTGCTGGATCGCAGGCGTCCTTGTCATCCTGGGTCTGCCAGGACCACCATCGAGGTCCGCACGTGGCGCAGACTTGAGACATGACTGCCGCTTCGACCTCCGCGCGTGAGCTCGGCGCGTTCCTGCGTTCGCGTCGGGAGCAGACGCGTCCCGAGGACCTCGGGCTGGAGCCCGGGCCGCGGCGCAGGGTCGGGGGCCTCCGGCGTGAGGAGGTCGCGGTGCTGGCCGGGTTGAGCACCGACTACTACCAGCGGCTCGAGCAAGGTAGGAACGTCCGCCCGTCGGACGCGGTGCTCGACTCGATCGCGGATGCGCTCGACCTGGACGACGTCGAGCGCCGTCACCTGATGATGCTCGCCCGAGCGGCTCGGCGGCCGTCGCCTCCCCGACGCCGCGCCCGGGAGCGCGTACCCGACAACGCCAGGCTGCTGATCGCGTCATTGGCGCTGCCCGCGTTCGCGGTGAACCGCCACCTCGATGTCCTCGCGTGGAACGGTCTTGCCGCCGAGCTCCTGGGGGACCCGCTCCAGCTCCCGCCGAGCCACCGCAACGTGCTCATGACGCTGTTCCGCGACGACGAGTCCCGGCTCCGCTGCGCGGGGTGGGAGACGATGGCGTTGGACTACATCGGCATGCTGCGGGCGGCCGTCGCGCTCGATCCGGATCATCCGAGGGCCGTCGCGATCATCGGCGAACTCAGTATCCAGAGCGCCGAGTTCCGGCGCATGTGGGCGAGACACCACGTCCGCGAGAGCGTCCACGGCGCGAAGACGATCCGGCACCCCCGCATCGGTGAGATCGACGTCGAGTGGGACGCCTACCCGATCCCCGGGGTGCCGGGAGCGCACATGATCGTCTTCGCACCGCAACCCGGCCACGAGGACCGCCTGCAACTACTCGCCGCTGTCTCCAGTCTCGACGCCACCACACGGCCCACGGAGAACCCGCGGAAGGTCCGGAAGGGGACGCAACGATCCTCGACTTCCACCGGCGGACGCCTGGCGACAGGTCCACATGCCGCAGCAGTTACCGACGGGGATGCCCCATGAGCGCGCGGAAGATTCCTTCGAGGTGTTGTTCGCCTTCTCGCGTCTGGGGCCGTGAGTCAACCCGGACGCCATGATCCGCGACCTGGCAGGGCGGAAGACGAGACCGGACCAGGCGTCGTTCTCACGCGCCATGCCCTCCGTGTGGATCGTCGAGGCGTGTTCAGCGGGCAGTGAAGGTCTCCAGCCCGGTGACGCGAAGCAGGTCGAGCCTGGCGGCATCTTCCGTTCCGGGGGCGGCGGTGTACGCAACCACACGCAGGTCGCTCCCGGGTACCGCCAGCACATCGCAGTCGACGGTGATGCGACCGACCTTGGTGCGGATGACCTTCTTGCTGGAACGGTGCTCGGCGATCCGGGCCGTCGACCATCGGTTCTCGAACTCGGGAGATTCGGCTCGCAGACGGGAGATCAGCTGCATCAGGGGTGCGTCGTGGGGATACCGCCCGAGCGCGGCGCGTAGGTCGGCGACGAGGTCGGCGGCGAACTCCTCGGCGTGCTCGTCGTCGTACTCAACCTCCGGCGTCCCATGGATGAAGTGACGCCAGACGAAGTTGCGATCGATGCCGACGTACTCCGAAGGGTCACCGAGGAGGGCCGCCCACAGCCGGTTCCATCGCACGATTTCGTGTGTCGCGGTGAACACCGCCAGCGGTATGCTCCCGAGCCGGTCGATGACGCGCTGCACGCCGGGGGTGATGTGCCGGGGCACGGCGCCTCGTCGGGGCGGCGCCGCTCCGGCGACCCGGAACAGATGGTCGCGCTCTGCGTCGTCGAGACGCAGTGCCACGGCGAGGGCACCCAGTAATTGAGGGGAGGGGTTGGCCGCGCGCCCCTGCTCCAGGCGCACGATGTAATCCACGCTCACCCCGGCCAGGGCAGCGAGCTCCTCCCGTCGCAGACCGCGGGCCCGCCGCCCGGCGCCTGCGGGCAGGCCGACACTGGCGGGGGAGACACGATCGCGCCATGCGCGCAGGACACTGGCGAACTCCGACACCGGAAGATTCTCTCCCGCCGCGGGCTATCGATGGTGGTACTGCTGGTCCCCCCGAAAGCCGGCACCTGGAAGACACGTGCCCTTGCGCCCAGGATCTCCATCGGGGCAACGACGTTCGCCCACGAAGGAGAGAGACGATGACCGACCAGACAACCATGACCGAGGAGCAGTCCAGCGCGGTGATCAAGGCGATCGCGGAGGGATACGGCAGCCTGCTGCGCGCCCCGCTGCTCGAGAACCCCGGTGATCACGGGATGGTGTACGAGGAGATCAGCTTCCCGTCGGCGGACGGCACGCCCCTGGAGGCGTGGTGGATTCCCCGTGAAGGCTCCGACAAACTGATCATCGCCAACCACCCGCTGTGGTTCAACCGCTACGGCCTTCCCGCGCACCTCGAACCGTGGAAGTCCCTCGGTGCCGCAGGCGGCAACGACTTCGAGGTGAACTTCCTGCCCGACTACCGGATCCTCCACGAGGCCGGCTACAACGTGCTCACGTACGACATGCGTAACCTGGGGCAGAGCGGCAGCGCGAACGGAGGCCGCGGCAGCGGCGGGCGATTCGAGGCACGTGACGTCATCGGCTCGCTCCTCTTCGCCCGTGCCGACAGCCGCACCGCAGGCATGACCATCGGACTGTTCAGCCGCTGCCAGGGCGCCAACGCCACTATGTTCGCGATGCAGGAGCACCCGGGGGAGTTCACCGACGTGCGCGCCATGCTCGCCCCGCAACCGCTGTCAGTGGGGGCGACGATGACCCGGACGCTGGAGCTGCTCGGGATCCCGGCGCGGATCGCCGACCTGGAGCGCGAGATGCAACTGGCGGTCAGCTACCGCTTCGACGAGATGACACCGGTCCCCTGGGCCAAGAGCGTCACACTCCCGACTTACCTCTACCAGGTCCGCGAAGACCTGATGACCTACCCCGAGGACGTCCAGGCCATGTACGACAACATCCCGTGCGCGGACAAGGAACTGCACTGGATCGATGGCACCACGGCACGTTGGGACGGTTACCTCGACTTCCAGCGCGACCCCGACCCCAAGCTCGCGTTCCTGGCACGCCACATGGCGTGAACTCCCGGAGCGGCCGCGCCGCCCGGCTACTCTTCAGAAGGCCGGGCGGCGCCGCGGGCAGTGACCGTCCAGCCCTACCCGGAAGCCACAACCTTCACCTGAGCGTCGTTGCGTCCGTGGTGCTCGAGCCGGCCGTTTAGGGTCCAGCGGCCGAGGTCGCGGGTACGGAACATGCGGTGTGTCCTGGCCGAACCGGCGACGGGCGCTGGTGCCGAGATCGGCTCAGCGCCTCGTCTCGTACCTGTTCAGGACCACCCCGCCGGGAAACGTCCGCGTCTCCACCGGGCTCAGGATCACCCAGCCGTCCAGCGCGGTGAAGAACGGTGTGCCACCACCCACCAGGACCGGATGGGTGACGATCGCGTACTCGTCGATCAGCCCGGCACGCATGGCGGCCCCGGCGAGCGTCGCGCCGGCGACCCGCATCGGCCCACCGTCCTCGTCCTTGAGCCGGGTGATCTCCGCGACCGCGTCGCCGGCGACCAGGCGAGCGTTCCAGTCGGCCTCGTCGATCGTCGACGAGAACACCACCTTCGGAGTGTCCCGCCAGTTCCGCGCGAACTCGACCTGCGCCGGGGTGGCGTCCGGCTGCTGGTCGCCGGTCGGCCAGTAGGAACTCATGGTCTCCCACAGCCTGCGCCCGTACAGCAACAGCCCGATCGCCCGCTCCTCGTCGAGCCACCACTGGAACAGTTCGTCGCTCGGCTCGCTCCAGCCGGGATGATGATTCCCGATCTTCCAGAAAGGCGTCGGCGCAACGGCCAAGTGCCGTGATCGGCGTGTTGGCCAGGCGGTGCAGTCTGGGTCACTGGTAGCGTGTGGGCAGGCAGGGAGTTCGGGATCGGACCTGAGCCACCGCCAATTCTCCTCCTTGCGGCATGGAGCGCGGGATTGTGCCTGCGCCACCGTCGCTGTCCTTGATCCTCTGTCTGCTGGCAGGCGTGCGTGTGTTCCTTGGCGTGCCGCTTGCCGGAAGGGTTGTGCCATGACGATCTATTCGTAGCATCCCCAGCGCGGGAAAGTGCAGGTTCTGGCCACGTTCCGCGGGCCTGATGGCGTGGTGTCGGAGACGGTGACCAGTGTCGAGTCCGAACAGCTGGCCGGTCCGTTGGTGGAGTCCCTGAACCGGGTCTCGGCCGCCGCGGCCTTGCCGGTGTGTCTGCACGATCAGCGTGGTGACAGGTTCGACCGGTACCCGCACTCGCATCTGGCTGCTCTGACCGATTCGGCAGCGCGGCCTGGCCTTCTTCGGGGAGCGCACAGTCTGTGGTACGTGCTGGCCACGTGGGAGCTGCACGAAGCGCTCACCGACCTCGACGACGCGCTCAAGCCGGTGCCAGCCCCGGTCCGTACAGCAATCCAGGCAGATCTGGAGTCGGAAGCCAAGTGGCTGCGGACCAAGGCGGTCGAGGAGATCAGTGAGGACGTCGACGAGGCCGCCGATAGCGATGTGCTCGACGGCAAGCGCCGCCGGTGGGAGCCGACGACGTCGTACGCGCTCGACGACCAGTTGCGGATACTGGACCCGATCCCGTCATTCGTGTCCGACTCCGGCCAGCTCGGCGTCCATCTTCGGGAGGCACTGGACAAGCTCGAAGCCGTCGGCACTGACCGGGAGATTGAGCGCGCTGCCAGCGATCTGCGGCTGCTGCTCGATGCCTGGGCTCGGGCCAAGGAGGCGGACGTGGAGATCACGATGGGCGCCCTGGAGATTATGTTCGACCCGTCGTCCTACTTCGATCAGCCCGACGGAGAGGGAGAGCGCCTGTACGTGAACGTGCACGCACCCCAACCCGGCGGCAAATGGGGCCGCCATGAGTGGGGCGTCGCGGTGGACCAGTGGGTGACCGAAGGAGCCGACGAGGACGGATACCCGAGCGACTCCCATGGCGAGGAGGTGCTGCACTGCGCATTGCCGACCAGTCCGACCCTTACTGACTTGCTCGCCTTGCTCGACCAAGCGCGCGACCGCATCCAGGACTGGGCCGACACTCCGGTCGGCCAGGCCTTGGAGGGAACCGCATTCGTCGTCACTCGACGGGCCCAAAACTAGCCAACAGTCACCGCTTTCCGCCCCTCGTGATCAGCTCTGATCGCTGGGACGCGATTGCTGGATCGCTGCGGCGAGCTGTTCCTTGAGGTCCAGGCCGCGGTTGTAGCCCCGGCTGTGAATCAACTCGATGCCCTTCTGTGCCAGCGTCAGGTCGTCGTCCGACGCGGCTGCCAGCAGGTATCCGAGGTCCATCTGGTCCTGATGGCGGCCAGCGAGGACTTTCAGGGCGATCAGATGGCCGGTCGACGCGACGGGCATGTCGGTGCCGGGCAGGATCTCGAGGCGGTCCGCGTGGCTGACGATCTCGCTTTCGATCCCTGAGCTGGCGAACAGCAGATCGACGTAGGTGGTTGCCGTGCCCGCCTGTGGCCTGATCAGGCGCACCGTGCTGAGCCGGTCGGTGTAGTCCTGCTCGACAAGGGCCGATAGGGCATAGCCTCGAACCTGCATGCGGTTGACAATGGCTTCGGCTTCGGCGTCGTCCGACACGGCGATCGCGATATCGACGTCTCGTGTGAATCGAGGCTCCGCGCGGAGTGCTACGGCGAGGCCGCCGATGACGGCCCACTGTGCGCCGATGGCGTCCAGGTCGGAGGCGGCCTGGGCGAGTACGGAATTGACGGACTGCATCGGCGCTACCCGCGGGCCGGGAGGTGGATCCGGTTGCCGAGCCTGTCGCTCGGCTGGAGCAGCCAGGTCTGCACGCGCCCCTCGATCTCCTCATCGGAGGCCCCGGGGTGCTCGCGGCGCATGCGCTGCCGGTACGCCTGCACGCCGAAATCGAACATGTCGACGATCACCTGGAACTTCTCGACGTACGTCGCGGCCATGGGCCCCATGCTATGCGACGAACGGCCCGCCACCCGGTAGTGAGGACGCCATGGTGCTGGCCAACTGACCAGTTCGAACGCCGGGGAACGACGGATCCTGGCGGCCGTAGTGCTACTTGAGTCCAAGGGCTGGGCGGTTCGTCGACTGAATTGAACCAACGTGGGTGCGGCGTTCCGGTCGGCCGCGGCGCTCGGGGTGGATGCCGTGCTGGTCACGCCGCGTTGTGCCGACCCGCTCTACCGTCGTTCGGTGCGGGTCTCGATGGGGACCGTCTTCCAGGTGCCGTGGACGCGGCTGGAGAAGTGGCCGGGCGGTCTGGAGGAACTGCGTGCGGCCGGCTTCACCACCGCCGCGCTGGCGCTGAGCGACGACTCGATCTCGTTGGACGAGTTGGTGGAGCAGATCGCCGCGGGCCGGCACGAGCGTCTTGCTCTCGTGCTGGGTACGGAGGGTGACGGGCTCTCGCACGGCGCGGTCGCCGCGGCCGACACGGTGGTCCGCATCCCGATGGCGGGCGGCGTCGACTCGCTCAACGTGGCGGCGGCCTCGGCGGTAGCGTTCTGGGCCACGCG
>NZ_JADBGR010000066.1 GCF_014892515.1 Myceligenerans pegani | reverse complement strand
TCGGTGCCGTGCTGGATGAGCCAGTAGGCGCCCTCGGTGGGGCCGATGTCGACGGCGTTGCCGCTGACGTGCTGCGATGTCTCGGGGGTGGCGACGGTGCGGCGGGCCTCGGCGAGGCCCTTGGTCCGGATCGCCTCGTCGTAGAGGCTTTGCTGGTAGGCGGGGCTGCGCCATCCGCTGGTGATCCAGAGGTCGATGCCGGCAGCGTGCGCGTCGTCCGCGGCGTGTCGGACGGCGGCGCGGAGCGCGGGGTCGAGGCGGGTGATCGCGGGGATGTCGTCGTTGGGTCCGGCCGCGCCTGCGGGGATGTCTCCGCCGGCCTCACCGGTCGATCCGCTCGGTTCCGGGCTGCTGCCCAGGACGTCGTCGGCCGTGAGGGGGGCACGGCCTGCGGCACGCTCGATCAGTGGGTAGGCCGCGGCGGCTGCCAGGAGGATGGCGACCGCCATGAGCAGGATGACGGTCAGGCGTCGTCTGCCGCGGGTGCCGTCGCGAGGCCCGGGTGCCCGGGCATGGGCCGGTGGGATGCGTTCCTGAGTGCTCGGCGTGCTCATGACATGAGGACATCGGAGACGACGTTGCGAGAGCGTCTCCGGTTCTCGATACGCTGCCGATAACCGGCCCCGGGCCTGGTGGTCGTCGACCCGGCCCTTGTCGCCACCCTCACCGAGCCCTTCGCGGATCCGCACGGGACACCCCGGGATCGGCCGGGCCAGCCCGGCGCCTTCTCAGAGGGAGAGCACGCGCAGCACCAGGGCGGCGGCCGAAAGCAGCATGAGCCCGCCGGTCGGGCCGACACCCGGCCAGTCCTTGGCGCGCAGGTGGGTGATGATCGCACCCAGGAAGTAGAGGACGAAGCACCCGGTGGCGGCGATGCCGATCGGCGCCCACCAGATCCCGACGACGGTGCCGACGGCACCGGCGACCAGCAGGGTGCCGAGCACCGGGACGAGCCGCTCGGGCACACCGAGCTTGGTGGTGAGCGGCTCCACCACCTGGGGATTGCGCGTCAGCTTGCCGTAGCCGCTGAACGCGGTGGCCAGGGCGAGAAGCGCGGAGACGACGACAGAAGCAATGAACACGGGTCCTCCGAGGACGACGGCCGGACGAGGCCGGCGAGGGCAGGCGCCCGTTCGAGCGCCTCACGAATCGTCCGGCAACCGTCGCGACTTGCCAAGGACTGGGTTAGCAACTCACTATTGGTAAGTGACTTCCGATTCGACTGTCCCCGTTGCCCCCGCCCGGAACCCGTCACCAGGCGCGGCGGGCGGTGTCGTCGTGAAGGAGGACGACTGCGTGATCTTCCGGCGCACCCTCGAACGTGCCGGGCGCCGCTGGTCAGGAGCCATCCTCTATGCCGGGGTCGCGGGCGCGCGGCGGTTCGTCGAGTACCGCCGCTACGTCCACGGCATCTCGGACCGGCTGCTGACCCAGCGCCTGCGCGAGCTGGAGCGGCAGGGATTCATCGAGCGTGAGGTCGTGCCCACCATGCCCGTGCAGATCCTGTACACCCCGACCGAGGTCGGGGCCGAGCTGGTCGCCGCGCTGCAGCCCTTGGGGGAGTGGGGCCGAAAGCACTACGACCTCATCGAGAAGGCGCCGGAGTAGCGCCGCCCCGCGCCGCGGACCTGCCGACTCGGCGTTGTGGCTCAGGGACGTTACTCGAGCGCGCGAGCGGACATTTCAAGACGTGAACAGATTACGAGGACTTCCCGGCGGTGATCCGCCGTCGGCCGAGGATCGGGTCACGGAGTTGTGGCGCGCCTACGCCTGGCGGGTTCAGGCGTACGCGATGCGGCATGTCACTCCGCATGACGCGCAGGAGGTCGTGGCCGACACGTTCCTCGTGGCCGTCCGCCGCCTCGACGACATCCCTGCCGATCCCTTGCCCTGGTTGCTGGTCGTGGCCCGGAACATCCTGCGCAACCAGCAGCGTGCGGCACGGCGGCGCCGTTCCGCGGAGTCCGCGCTGGAGCATCTCGCGCGCGTCGCGCGAACGGACGGTGCAGACCACGCCGTCGCCCAGCGCGACGCGATGCTGGTGGCGCTGAACCGTCTGGAGCCGAAGGAGCGGGAGGCGCTCCTGCTCACCGGATGGGACGGCCTGGCGCCGGCCGACGCCGCGCGCGTGGCCGGCTGCAGCAAGGCGGCCTTCAAGATGCGGCTCTCGCGGGCACGTCGAAAGCTGACCGTTCTCGTCGGCGGCTACACGATCGTTCGCGAAGCCGCGGTCGTCGAGGGCGGCCCGATGAACAAGCGGACAGCAGCGAGGAGGGCACGATGAGCCGCGAGACCCACGAGATCCTGAGCGATCTGGCACCGGCCGGTTCGCCCGACCCCGCCGGACTCGAACAGGCACGCGCCGCATTCGAGCGGGGTCGTACCGGAGCACAGGGTGCGTTCTCCTTCTCGATCGATGTCGAGAAGACCGCCCTCGTGCGTAGCCGGATCTGGGAGCCGCGGCAGCTGGTCGCCCTCGGCGTCGTCGGCCTGCTGCTCGTCGGTGCGGGAGTGACGGCGAGCTTCCTGGGTACCGATCGATCGAGGGCCGAGGTCGCGGCGCCGCCGGCGGTCCGGATCGATCCGCTCCGCCTGCCGGAGACGTGCGGGCAGTACACCATGATGCCGGAGGCGGTACCCGTGCCGGTGCAGCAGTGGGGCGAGCTCCTCGATCATGCCGTGACACGGCCCGATGTGCCGATCACCGCCCCGCCGACGTTCGAAGCCGTCCCGGTGAACTGCCCGGACGGCCTGGCTACGGCCTTCTTCGTCGACCGGCAGAACGAGCAGGCCTTCGCGGTTCTGCGCGGAGGGCCGCTCCCGAGCGGACTCGACCCGGAAACCAGTACCGGGCCGGCGGAAGCCAGCCCTGTCGAACTGCGCGGCACGACGGCGCAGGAGCTTGTGTCGCCTGCGGGATACCAGTTCATCTGGTGGACCGAAGGCGGCGACAGGTGGCACGCCCAGGGCAACGGAGTCACGCGGGACGAGCTCGTGTCGGCGCTGGAGAGCCTGGAGCTCGGATCCGGCCGAGTGTCCGGGGTGCCCGAGGGATACGAACGGGTGAAGCTTCCGAAGGCCGGACCCGGCACGACGCAGTACCAGTGGATGCTGTGGCAAGGGTCGGTCCAGGACGGCCGACTGGAGAGCGGGTCATCGTACGTGTCCGCGGTCTGGCCCGCTCTGGTTCCCGAGGAGTACAGCTACCTGGAGGGAGGTGAGGTCGTCGAGTTCGACGGCGGGCTCGCGACGTACACAGAGGGCACCGGGCCCAACGCCAACAGCTTCAGCTGGAGGGAGGACGGCGTGCAGTACAGCATCTCGGACTCCGACGCGGACCTGGAGACGATGAAGGAGATCGCCCGCTCCATGGAACCGATCGACGCCGACGACCCACGCCTCCGCCTCGACGAGTGGAACTACGACTGACAGGCGGCGCACAAGGAAAGGCGGCTCTCGGCGTTCGAGGTTCGCGGGCACGAGCCATCTCCGGCGAGAGGCGCCTTTCCCGTCCGCATCACGGGGGACAGCCGCCGCCGTCCACGGAGGCGAGGTCAGGCTGGTCGGTACCGGTCAGAAGGCCCTGTTCGCCGCCCTGGCCAGGTCACGCACCGCCCGGTCGAAGTGCGGCGACCCGATGTCGGCGACGCCCCTGCTCGGCCCGTAGGAGGTGACACCCCGGGCGAACCCGAGCCCCGTTCCCGTCCGGTACTGCCAGACCCACCGGCCGCCCGAGGAACCCTTCCCGTACCGGCAGCCGCGAGCGATCGAACTGTTGGGGCGGTCCTTCTTGCGGACCAGGGTGCGACAGCGCTGCATCCGGTCGCCGTCGTCCAGGTTGGCGGGGTAGCCGAAGATCGTCGCGGCGGCCGCTATGGCGCCGAGCCGAAATGCCTGCTTTCGTTTCGTGGAATTCCTCACGGCGGGCTGGGTGAACGCCTGGGCTCCGGTCCGCCGGCGGCGCTCCGCCTCAGTGGGTCGCGTACGTGGCAGAGGGCGGCTGCCCGGATCCGCTCGGAAATCCCCTCGGAGCCGGGCGCGGCGCTCAGCTACGGTCCTGCACATGCCGAACAGCCCGATGGCGGCCGAGTGCGCGTGGAATCGATCCGTAGGAGGAGTGCGATGAGGGCGGGGATCACGATCCTTCCGGAGTACCGCTGGGCCGAGGCGAAGCCGAGGTGGCAGGCGGCGGAGACGTACGGCTTCGCGCACGCGTGGACGTTCGACCACCTGGGCTGGGGTCCGCTGGTCGGTGACCCGTGGTTCGGCTCGGTGCCGACGTTGAGCGCGGCGGCACTCGTGACGTCGCGGATCGAGTTGGGCTTCGCGGTGGCGTCGCCGAACTTCCGCCACCCGGTGCCGTTCGCGAGGGACATCACGGCGCTGGACGACCTGTCGGGTGGCAGGCTGACCGTGGGCCTGGGTGCCGGCGGGGTGGACGGCTACGACGTGGACGTCTTCGGCGGCACCACGAGGGCCGCGAGCCCGTCGAGGCGGTACAGGGAGTTCGTCGAGCTGCTGGACGGCCTGCTGACCAGGGACGGGCTCGACTACTCCGGCGAGTACTACACGGCCGCGGGCGCCCGCAACGCCCCCGGCTGCGTCCAGCGTCCTCGCACCCCGTTCGTGCTGGCCGCGAACGGTCCGAAGGCGTTGGCACTGACCGCCCGGCACGGTCAGGGCTGGATCACCACGGGCACGGTCCACGACAGCCTGGACGGGTGGTGGAGATCGCTGGCCGAGCTGTCGTCCCGGTTCGACGAGGCCCTGGCCGCCGAGGACCGGGACCCAGCCACGGTCCGTCGCTTCCTCCAGACCGACGCGGCGCCGGTGTTCAGCCTGTCGAGCGTCGAGGTCTACCGCGACTTCCTGGGCCGCGCCGCGGAGCTGGGCTTCACCGACGTCCTGGCACCGTGGCCGCGGCGCGAGGGTCCGTTCGCCGGTGACGAGGCGATCCTCGACACCGTGGCCACGGATGTCCTGCCGACCCTGTCCTCACCGTGAGGATCGCTCTCGCGGCCTGATCGTGCCGGGCCGTGGTCGCCGGGGCGTCCGGGAGCCTGTGTCGCCCGGAAGGGGCGGCGCGGTAGGGGCGGCGCGGTAGGGACGGCGGTAGGGACGGCGCGGTCGAGAATCCGGCCTCGGCCGTAGCCGGTCAGCGTGCCGCCGCGTCGAGCAGCGTCTCCGCGGCGGCACGGGCCTGGCGCGCTGCATCGGGGGTGCCGGCGATCGCCGCGGTGGTCTGGGCTCCTTCGGCGAGGATCGCGAGTTGCGGCGCGAGCTCGGGCGGGGCCGGCAGCTCGTCGACGAGGCGCGCGACGTAGGCCTGGAAGGAGGCTTTCTGCTCGCGGACGGCGTCGGCCACGGCCGATGAGCTCGCGCCCAGCTCGCCGTGCGTGTTGATGAAGGCGCACCCCCGGAAGTCCGGCTCCCGGAACCAGGCGTCCAGGAAGTCGAAGATCGCCAGGATGCGCTCACGCGCCGTCGTCGCCCGTTCGGAGGCCGAGGCCAGGCCGGCGTCCCAGATCTCGGTACGGTGTCGCAGCACGGCGACGATCAGCTCGTCCTTCGACGCGAACAGCGAGTAGATCCGCTTGAGCGACACCCCCGCGGCGGTCCGCACCGCATCCATGCCCACCGCCTGCACGCCTCGCGTGTAGAACAGCTCGTCCGCGGCTCGCACCACGCGCTCGCGAGCACTCGCGTCGTCGATCATCTCGCCTCTCCCCTCGCGGCTCCTGCGGCCCTGGCTCCACGCCCCTTGCGCGGAGAACGATCGTTCTCTACGATAGCAGGTACGCGGAGAACGATCGTTCTCCTCGGCTCAGGAATCCCGA
Source organism: Myceligenerans pegani (assembly GCF_014892515.1). Classification (GTDB taxonomy): domain Bacteria; phylum Actinomycetota; class Actinomycetes; order Actinomycetales; family Cellulomonadaceae; genus Myceligenerans; species Myceligenerans pegani. The sequence goes on along the minus strand of NZ_JADBGR010000066.1, from coordinate 54,060 downwards.
AGGGAATCGGATCATGGGATACGTCAACGTCGGCACCGAGAACAGCACCACCACCGAGATCTACTACGAGGACCACGGCGCCGGGCAGCCGGTCGTCCTCATCCACGGCTACCCGCTGGACGGGAACAGCTGGGAGCTGCAGTCGCGCGAGCTGATCGCCGCCGGCTACCGCGTCATCACCTACGACCGCCGCGGGTTCGGGCAGTCGAGCAAGGTCGGCGCCGGGTACGACTACGACACGTTCGCGGCCGACCTCGACGCCCTGCTGGAGGCGCTCGACCTGCGCGACGTGATTCTCGTCGGCTTCTCCATGGGTACCGGCGAACTGGCGCGGTACGTGAAGAACCACGGCCACGAGCGCGTCGCGAAGCTGGCGTTCCTCGCCTCGCTGGAGCCGTTCCTCCTGGCGGCCGACGACAACCCGACCGGCGTGCCGCAGTCCGTCTTCGACGGCATCGCCGCGGCGGCCCGGGCCGACCGGTACGCCTGGTACACCCAGTTCTTCAGCGACTTCTACAACCTCGACGAGACGCTCGGCTCGCGGATCAGCCAGGAGGCGGTCACCGCCAGCTGGAACACCGCCACGCGCAGCGCGCCGGTGGCCGCCTACGCGGTGGTCCCCACCTGGGTCGAGGACTTCCGGGACGACGTCGCGGCCGTGCGTGCCTCGGGCAAGCCCGCCCTGATCCTGCACGGCACCAAGGACAACATCCTCCCGATCGACGCCACCGGCCGCCCCTTCCACGAGGCGCTCCCCGAGGCCGAGTACGTCGAGATCGAGGGCGCCCCGCACGGCCTGCTGTGGACCCACGCCACCGAGGTCAACGAGGCTCTCCTGCGCTTCGTCCGCGCCTGAGGGACCGACCCCGCCCGCTTCCGCCCGGCCTCTCGGCCGCGGCGGAAGCGGGACGGGGCAGCGGAGCGACCAGTCGGGGATGCCTGGCGCGGTCCATGGGGCGCGCCGGGGTGACCCGGCGCCTCGCCCGGCCCGGCCGCAGTGCGTCAGAGGGTGGCCCTCAGGTGGCTGACCGTCACGAAGTGGTAGCCCTGCGCGCTGAGGGTGCGCAGGATCTCCGGGACGGCGGCCACCGACGTCGGGTGGATGTCGTGCAGCAGGATGACCTCGTTGGGCCCGGCCTGGGCGATCACCGTCTGCGCCACCCTGGCGGAGTCGCGGTACCTCCAGTCCTCCGGATCCACGTCCCAGAGGACGGGCGAGAGATCGGTCGCCGACCGCACCGCGTCGTCGATCGCGCCGTACGGGGGCCGGAACAGCGTCGGTTCCTCGCCCGTCGCCGCCTTGATGGCCGCGCTGGTGCGCTGCAGCTGGGAGGCGACCTCGGCCGCGGTGAGCTGGGTGAGGTCGGGATGGTTCCACGAGTGGTTGCCGATCTCGTGCCCGGCCGCGGCCTCCGCGCGCAGGGCCTCGGGGTGGGCGGCGGCGTTCTGGCCGACGACGAAGAAGGTGGCGCGGGCCTCGTACTCGGCCAGGTACTCGAGCAGCGTGGCCGTCTCCGGTACCGCCGGGCCGTCGTCGAACGTCAGGGCGATGCACCTCACCTTCGAGCAGTCCGTGGTGTCGGCGCCGGGCGCGCTCGCCTCGGGCGTGGGCGCTGCGGCCGCGGACGGCGTGGCGGTGGGCGCGGGCGCCCCGAGGTCGAGCCTGCCGCTCGGCGACACCGCCTGCTCCTGGACGCGCTCGCCGAAGCCGGACAACCAGGGTGCGACTGTCGCGCCCGGCAGGATCACCTGGTAACGGCCGCCCGGGGGGACGCCGACCGTGCTGCGGTCGAAGTCGATCCGCAGCGCGCCCTCGCGGGTGAAGGACATGTCGTCGAGCACGGCGCGCCGCGCCTGGGGCCCGGAGAAGGCGTTGCCGAGGGTGGCGGGGTCAATGCCCGCGCGGCCCTCGAGCTGCGCCCGCACCGTGGCGACGAAGTCCGGGCGAGACGCCTCCGCGATGAGGTCGAGCGCCTCGCGCCGCTGAGCGTCCTCGCCGTCGTACCAGTACGTCCTCGTCTCCGTCCCGTCGCCGGCCGCGCCCGGGTCCTGGGTCGTCAGCCGCACGCCGACGACGTCACCGGAGGCGACCAGGAAGTCGAAGCCGATGTTGAGGTCGAGCTCGTTCCCTGCACCGCAGCCGTTGTCGACGTACGCGTGGAGGCGCCGCTCGACCTCGCCCTTCATCACAGCGGTCATCGATTCGGCGCCGGGCACGGCCGGATAGCTGGTCGTCCAGGGGCAGGACGGGTCGTTGCCGCTGTCGTTCACGATGTCGAGGCCCTGGATCTTCGTCGGGTCGACGGTTCGGACGACGTCGCTCGGGGCGGACGGGCTCGCGCCGGTGTCGGCGGAACCCGCCGGTGGTGTGCCCCGGACCGGGGAACAGGCGGCTGTCAGGGACAGGGCCCCGAGCAGGAGGAGTACGGGGACAAGCGTGTTCTTGCGCATGCCGCCCATCGTGAGCGGCGCTTACGTTGATCAGCGACCCCCGCCGTCACTCTGATCAATCACGTACTGATCAATCACGTTCGCAGACCCGGCGGTACGGCGCGTCCGGCACGTAGGCCCGCCACTGGTCCCTCGACAGTCCGGCACCCGTGCGGTCGCAGACGGCGGCGACGGCATGATCCGGGGCGATGGAGTAGGCCTGGAGCGGGGCGTGCGGGCTCGCGGCATAGACGGTGCCGACGTCCCGGCTGAACGCGAGGGACCGGATCTCCTCGCCTGCGGTCGGCAGCTCCGCGGCGAGGAGCTGCTGGGACGCGGTGTCCCAGAGCTGGAGCCCGCCACCGGTGCCGCCCAGAGCGAGCGTGCGGCCGTCGGCCGAGAACGCGATCGCGGACACGGCCTCCCGGTCTCCGACCTCCCCGGTTCCGGAGAGCCCCGCCAGAAAGCCCGCCAACTGCCGGACGTCGCCGTCCCACAGGTGCACCCGGCCCGCCGAGTCACCGACCGCGAGAACCGTGCCGGCGGGGCTGAATGCCAGCGCGGTGACCTCCCTGCCCCGCGCGAGCGCGCGGCCGGCGACCGTCCCCGAGGGGAGCTTCGTGACCTGGTCCGCGGCGTCGGCGAGCAGCCGCCCGTCGGGCCGCACGGCCGAGGGGACGCCGACGGAGACGGGCAGAGAGCTCGTCATCCGCGGTGCCTCCTCGCCGCCGTCCGTTCCGGTGTCCCAGACGTCGACGACGGCGGCGTCGGCGAGGCGCGAGACCAGCAGCGTCCGGCCACCCGGCCCGAGGGTGATTCCGGAGAGGAGACGCTCGCCGGTCCAAGGGGTCTCGAACGACGTCCGCTCCTCGTGTCGCCGTACGTCCCACACGGTGAACCGCTGTCGTACGGAACCCCGGGACGTCGTGGTGTCGGCGACGGCGAGCGCCCCGCCGTCCGGACTGAAGGCCAGCACGGGGACGTCGCCGTCGGCTCCCTGCAGCGGGCCGAGCTCCGCACGGGCGAGGACGTCGCCGGCGCCGGCGGAGCGCAGCTCGAAACGGTAGCGGTCGCTCCTCCCGGAGCGGGTCGCGGTGGCGAGGACGGTGCCGTCGGGACTGAGCACCGCCGTGTCGGTGGGCGTGGCCTGCCAGGGCGCGAGGCGCGCGGCGAGGTCGTACGCGCGGACCGTGGACCCGGCGAGGAAGCGCAGTACCGGGCGCTCGCCGGGTGTCCAGGCGAGGTCTCCGGCCACCTCGCCGTCGAGGGCCCGCTCGAAGACCAGGACGCCGGTGTCCCGCAGGCGCCAGACCGTGAGGGCGGTGTCGTCCGCCAAGGCCAGGAACGCCCCGTCCGGCGAGAACTCGACCCGGGGGAGGAAGCCGTCGCCGCTGCCCGGGAGCTCGGCGACGAGGCGTCCACTCGGCAGATCCCAGACCCGGACCTCGGCGGCGGACGCCAGGGCGAGCCGCGTGCCGTCGCGGCTGAACCGTACGGAGCCGGACGCGTTGCTGCAGACTTCCTTCGTCTCCCAGGCGCCGGACCGGCGCTCGCCGCTGACGCCGTCCCATATCTGGAGGGTGCCGCCGACGGGGCAGAGTGCGAGCAGCCGGCCGTCCGCGCCGATCCCGGCCTGGGACACGTCGCCCGGGACGGACCTCTCGAAGAGGACCTTCCCGTTCGCGGTCCGGCGCTGCTGGACAAGCCCCGCTCCGCGCCCGTCGGGCAGCGAGCTGACGAGATAGCTGCGACCGTCGGCCGCGAAGCCGGCCAGAGCCGTGTCCGGTGCCGCGTGCTCGGCGACGGGTCTCCGTGTCGCCACGTCCCACAGCTCCGTGCCGTCCGGCCCGGAGACGTAGAGGGTGCGGGCGTCCGGGCTGACGCCGTCGAGCGTCGTGCCCTCGGGGAGCTGGAATCCGTCGGTCTGCTCGCCGCGGACGACGTCCCAGACGCGTACCCGCCGGTCCGCGGAACTGAACAGGGTCCGGCCCTCCTCGGCGAGGAAGCGCCGCGTGTCCGTGTCGGCCTGCCGGTCGGTGAACGCATCCACCTCCGGCTGGGCCAAGGAGCCGAGCAGCGCGGCGCGGGACTCGGTGAGCGGCGCGATCTGCCATGCCGCGACCCCGAGCAGCGCCGCTGCTCGGGGATCGGCCGCGCGCAGGCCGTTCGCCACGGCCGCGATCCGGCGGGCCGTGGTCCTCGTGTGCTCCTCCTCGCTCGCTCGGTTCTCCTGCCAGGCGATGAGACCGGCGCCGAGCGCGAGCACGAGGAATGCCGAGAGGGCGGCGGTGAGGGCGCGGAACCGTCGCGCCGTACGGATCGCCTCGCCCCGCTCCGCGTCACGTGCGGCCAGGGCGGCGGTGAGGAAGGCACGCTCCGGGCGCGTCAGGTCGTCGCCCTCTCCGGACCGGGTCGGCGCACTGCCGAACAACTCCTCCGCGCGGTCGAGCCGCGTCCCTCGGTACAGGGCCCCAGGGTCGCGGTCCAGCTCCTCCCAGGCGCGGGCGGCCTCGCCGAGGCGGCGTTGCGCGCGCAGGCGCTCCCGGTCCTGGTCGATCCAGTCCCGTAGCCGGGGCCAGCCGGTGATCAGCGCCTCGTGGGCCAGTTCGACGGTGTCGTCGTCGATGGTGATCAGCCGGGCGGCGGCGAGGCGCTCGACGACGACGTCGACGTCGTGGACGGGCGCGTCCGACGCCCTGGGGCTCGTCCCCGCGCCCGCGTCCAGCTCGGTCCGTTCCGCGGGACGGCGGGTGTCGGCGGTGCCGTCGCCGGGGGCGATCAGGCGGAGCAGGACGCGGCGGGCGGCGCGTGTCTGGTCCGGCGACAGGTCGGCGTACAGCCGTTCGGCGGTGGCGGCGATGGCGCCCTCGACACCGCCCGTCGCCTCGTACGCGTCGAGGGTCAGCGTGCGGCCGCGCCGGCGACGCCAGGTCTCGAGCAGGGTGTGGGACAGCATGGGCAGCGCGCCGGGCCGGTCGGTGACCTCGTCGATGAGGCGGGCGGTGAGCGCGCGTTCCACGTTGAGGCCGACGGCGGCCGCCGGACCGGTGATCACCTCGCGCAACTCGGCGGGGCTCATCGGCCCGACCAGGAGGTTGGCCCGGCGCACCGCGTCGGCCAGGTCGCGGTGGGCGGCGCAGTGGCCGTAGAAGTCCCCGCGGACCGCGATGACCACCCGCAGCCGGCTGGTGGGCTCGCGGGCCGTGAGCAGGGCGTCGAGGAAGCGGTTCCGTTCCGCGCTGTCGCGGCACAGGGTGAACAGTTCCTCGAACTGGTCGACGATCACCCAGGTGTCCCGCTCGCCGTCCTGCGGGACCAGCGCCTTGGCATGGGTGTGCGCGGGCCGTTCACCCGGCGTGAGGATGCGGATCAGCCCTGGCCGGTCGGCGGCCGGGCGCTTGCCCAGTGCGGGGATGAGCCCTGCACGCAGCAGCGAGGACTTGCCGCTGCCCGACGGACCGAACACCGCGGCGAACCGGTGCTCTCGCGCCAGTTCCACCAGCTCGCCGACCACGGCGTCCCGGCCGAAGAACAGCTCCCGGTCGCCCGGTTCGAACCGGGCCAGTCCCCGGTACGGCGGTGCCGTGTCGTCGTCCCGTGCGGCGGACTCCCGGGCGGCGCGGTCGGCGTCTCGCCACCGCTGCTCCCACTCCGCGGGGACCCCGTCCAGCGCCGACGCGTACGCCAGGACCACGGCCAGGGACGGAAGCGACTCGCCGGCCGCTGCCTGGGACAGCGCGCTCGGCGAGTAGCCCGTGTGCCGGGCCATCTCCCGGTAGGTCGGCCTGCCGGCCTGCTCGCGGAGGGTGCGCAGGTCGTGCGCGAGCCGCTGGACGGGACCGGCATCGGGGTCCACGGGCTTCTCGCGTCGTCCCACTCCAGTTCACCTTTCGACGTGCACGCTCGACGTGCTCACTGCGGGTTGATGCCGACGGTCGGGCTCGCGCCGGTCGGTGTCCGGAGGCCTGGCTCGGGCGGGCGCGGCCGAACCATTCGGCCACAGCTGAAACCTGTTGTCCGGACCGGCCCGTCTCCATAGTGTTCCGGAGCGCGCGCTGACCCGCGTCTCCTCATCCAGATCTGGCTACGAATCGCGACGAATCCGCTTTGATGGGTGGATACCACCGATTCGACGCCGAGGAGTTCTCGCGATGACCCAGACAGCCCAGGTCGGTACCGTCTACCAGAGCAACCAGGAACTCCTCGACGCGGACCTGCCGTATCTCAGCGTGGCTGTGGACGCCAGCGGGTACGCGATCCAGCGTGACGTGGACGGCAACTGGTACAGCGTGGCCTCGGTGACGCCGTCGGACATCGCGGGCGTCTTCACTCTGATCCATCTGCCCGCCGACCCGCTTCCCGCGACGTACGGGTCGGTCGTCATCGCCGACAACGGCACGCCCTTCATGCGTCGCTGGGATGCCCGTACCGATGGCCGCTTCGGCCCCGAGCACTGGATCGGGCCCGATGGGGCCACCGTGACCGACGCACACCTGCGGCGCCTGGGAATCGCGCGCGCCTGGGACGCGGCGTCGCCCAACGGGGCGCCGGCCGGCGGAGCACCGTCTGGCGGAGCACCAGCCAACAGCGCCCTGCGCTCCGGCGTCAGCCGATGACCATCGCCGACTCCGGCTTGCGGAACAGGCGCTGCTGCCCGCGCAGCGCCACGGACGCGCCGAGCGTGATCGGCCCGAGGCGCCCCAGGAACATCAGCACGACCAGGATCAGCTGGTGCCACCAGGGCAGATCCGCGGTGATTCCCGTGGACAGGCCGGTGGTGGCGAACGCGGAGATCACCTCGAACAGGATCGAGTCCAGGGAGAAGATTGTCGTCGTGACGGTCATGACAAATGTCGGTACGGCGACCGCCGCCACCCCCAGCAGCGCGACGGTGACGGCCTGACGCTGGGTCGTACGGGCGATGCGCCGGTCGAACACGGTGACGTCGGAGTCGCCGCGGAGCTCGGACCAGATGACGAACGCCAGCACGATGAACGTACCGACCTTGATGCCGCCGCCCGTACCGGCCGAGCCGGCGCCGATGAACATGAGCATGTCGGTGAAGAACCAGGTGCCGTTGTTCAGCGCGTCGGTGGGGACCGAGTTGAAGCCCGCGGTGCGGGGCATGACTCCCTGGGTGAAGGCGGCCAGGATCTTGCCGGGGACGTCCAGCGGGCCGAACGTCGCCGGGTTGCTCCACTCGGCCAGCAGGAACACCACGGTGGCGACCACCAGCAGCACCGCTGTGGTCCCGACCGTGAGGCGGGAGTGGATGCTCCACCGCCGTAGCTGGAACACGCGCCCGCGTCCCGCCCGGCCGAGTCGCCACAGCTCCAGCAGCACGGGGAACCCGATTCCGCCCACGATGACGGCCGCGCAGATCGGCAGGCAGACCCACGGGTCGGCGACGAACCGGATCAGGGAGTCGGAGTAGAGGGAGAAGCCGGCGTTGTTGAACGCGGAGATCGCGTGGAAGACGCCGGACCACGCCGCGTGCCCGGGACTCTCCCCGTAGGCGGTCATCAGCCGGAGCGTCAGCACGACGGCGACCACCGCCTCGGCGGCGAGCGTGAACCGCAGCGCGCCGAGCATCACGTGCCGGACGTCGCCCAGGCTGACCGTGTGCGTCGACTCGGCCGCGACCAGGCGCGTGCCCAGCCCGAGACGACGGGACAGCAGCAGGCCGAGCAGCGACGCCACGGTCATCACGCCGAACCCGCCCACCTGGATCAATACGACGATCACCCCCTGCCCGAACGGTGTCCAGAAGGTCTCGGTATCGACGACCACCAGCCCGGTCACGCACACCGCCGATGTCGCCGTGAACAGCGCCTCCACCAGGGTCGCGTTCCGATCGGCCGCGGCCACGGGCAGGGACAGCAGGACGGTCCCGGTCAGGATCGCGGCCAGGAAGCCCGCCGTCACGACCTGCGCGGGCCGCCGTCGCAGGCTGGCCGGGGAATGAGAACCACCGACCTCAGACGCCCGGGGGTTCGGCAGGGAGAAACGCACGAGTACCGATCATGCCTCCGTCGTTCCCGCGGTGTGCCGTCGGCACAGCCCTCGGGGGTGTTAAGGATCCGTATGAGTTTCTGCCCGGAGCGCCCGAAGGCCGCTTGGCGCGGTTCCGGCGGCGGGGTGTCAGTGATCCGCAAAGGTCCGGGGCTCCGGTGTCAATGTTCCGTCAAGCGGCCTCGGGTCGGGTATCGCGCGGCGTAGAACGAGTGTCGTGAACATTCTCGATCTGGTCTTCCCGGCCCTGACCGTGGTGTGTTTCGCCGCGATCGCCGTGGTCGCGCGGCGCGCGGACACCACGGATTCGTCGCTCAACCCCTTGGGGAGGCGGAGGTGAACGCACTTGACGGCGTCGGCATCGTGCTGACCCTGGCCGGTCTCGCCTACCTCTTCGTCGCGCTGCTGCGCAGCGACAGGACCCGGTGATCACGCGATGAGCCCGGCCGTCGAGATCTGGCCCGCCGTGGCGCAGATCGGCATCCTCGTCCTGCTGCTCGCCCTCGTGCACGTGCCTTTCGGCGCGTACATGGCGCGCGTGTACACCTCGCCCGCCCACCTGCGCGTGGAGCGCGCCTTCTACCGCGCCGTGCGCGTGGACCCCGACGCCGAGCAGCGCTGGATGTCCTACCTGCTGTCCCTGCTCGGCTTCTCGCTCGTGTCCGTGTTGTTCCTCTACGCGCTGGAGCGCCTGCAGGGTGCCCTGCCGTGGAACCTGGGCCTCGCCGGCATCGACCCGGCCGGCGCCTGGAGCACCGCGGTCAGCTTCACCACCAACACCAACTGGCAGTGGTACTCCGGCGAGGCCACCGCGAGCCACCTGACGCAGATGGCCGGCTTCGCCGTGCAGAACTTCGTGTCCGCATCGGTCGGTATGGCCGTGGCCATCGCCCTGGTGCGCGGGTTCGCCCGGTCCGGCACCGACGCGCGGATCGGCAACTTCTGGACGGACCTCACTCGCGGCGTCGTCCGCATCTTGCTGCCCATCTCCTTCGTGGCCGCGTTCGCCCTCATGGCCGGCGGCGTGATCCAGAACCTGGACCCGCACACCGCGATCACGACGATCGAGGGCGCCACCCAGCACCTGCTCGGCGGCCCCGTCGCCTCCCAGGAAGCTATCAAGGACCTGGGCACCAACGGCGGCGGATTCTTCAACGCCAACTCGTCCCACCCGTTCGAGAACCCGAACCCGATCACCAACCTCATCGAGATCTTCCTGCTGCTCGTCATCCCGTTCACGCTGCCGCGCACCTTCGGCATCATGGTCGGGGACAAGCGCCAGGGCTGGACCGTCCTCGCCGTCATGGCCGGCCTCTGGGCCGCCTCCCTCGCGCTGACCACCTGGGCCGAGCTCGCCGGACCCGGCTCCGCCCCCGAGGCCGCCGGCGCCGCCATGGAAGGCAAGGAGGTCCGCTTCGGTCTGCCCGCGAGCGCCCTCTTCGCCGTGTCGACGACGGCGACGTCGACCGGGTCGGTCAACTCGATGCACGACTCGTTCACCGCGCCCGGCGGGGGGATGCTGCTGTTCAACATCCTGCTGGGAGAGGTCGCGCCGGGCGGCGTGGGCGCGGGCCTGTACGGCATGCTCGTACTCGCCGTCGTCGCCGTGTTCATCGCGGGCCTCATGGTGGGCCGCACGCCCGAGTACCTCGGAAAGAAGATCGGCCGGCACGAGATGACCCTGGTGGCGCTGTACGTGCTCACCGTGCCCGCCCTGGTGCTGATCGGTACAGCCGTTTCGGTGGTGACCGGTCCTGGTCTGGCGGGTATTCAGGACCCGGGTGCGCACGGCCTGTCCGAGGCGCTGTACGGGTTCGCGTCGGCGGCCAACAACAACGGGTCGGCGTTCGCCGGCCTGTCGACCGGTACCCCGTGGTACGAGTGGCTGCAGGGCCTGGCGATGCTGTTCGGCCGGTTCGTGCCGATCGCGCTGGTCCTGGCGCTCGCGGGCCGCCTCGCGAGCCAGACGAAGATCCCGGCCTCCGCCGGCACCCTCCCCACGCACCGTCCGCTGTTCGCGGGCCTGCTGGCGGGCGTGACGCTCATCGTCGTCGGCCTCACCTTCATTCCCGTCCTTTCCCTCGGCCCCGTCGTGGAGTCCCTGTCATGAGCACCCCCACCCAGAACGAAAGCACGATCGCGGCGCGGCCCGAGGTTCCCGGGCCCGAGCACTTCCCGCACCGGCACACCCGCCCGGCCCGCGCCCTCACCTGGTCGCAGGTGCGCGAGGCAGTGCCTGCCGCCCTGCGCAAGCTCGACCCACGGGACCTGTGGCACTCGCCCGTGATGTTCGTGGTCGAGGTCGGGGCGCTGGTCACAACGGTCCTCGCGATCGTCCAGCCCGCCGTCTTCGCCTGGTGGATCGCCGGGTGGCTGTGGGCCACCGTCGTGTTCGCCACGCTGGCGGAGGCGATCGCGGAGTCACGCGGCAAGGCGCAGGCCTCCACGCTGCGCGCGACACAGCAGCAGACGACGGCGCACCGGATCGTCGCGTCGCCGATGACTCCGGAGAGCGCCGCCACGTTCGACGGCGTGGAAACCGTCGAGGTGCCGTCCGCGACGCTGCGCGTGGGCGATGTCGTGGTGGTGACCGCCGGGCAGGCGATTCCCGGTGACGGCGACGTGATCGACGGGGTCGCGTCGGTGGACGAGTCCGCGATCACGGGCGAGTCCGCGCCGGTGATCCGCGAGTCGGGTGGTGACCGATCGGCGGTCACGGGTGGTACGCGGGTCCTGTCGGACCGGATCGTCGTGCGGATCACGGCCCCGGCCGGGCAGACGTTCGTGGACCGCATGATCGCCCTGGTCGAGGGCAGTGAGCGGCAGCGCACTCCCAACGAGATCGCGCTGAATATCCTGCTCACCTCACTGACGATCGTGTTCCTGCTCGCGGTGGCCACACTGCAGCCCTTCGCGGTGTACTCGGGCGCCCGCCAGTCGTTGCTGGTGCTCGTGGCACTCCTGGTGTGCCTCATCCCGACGACGATCGGCGCGCTGCTGAGCGCCATCGGCATCGCGGGGATGGACCGGCTGGTGCAGCGCAACGTGCTGGCGATGTCGGGCCGCGCGGTCGAGGCCGCCGGCGACGTCGATGTGCTGCTGCTGGACAAGACCGGGACCATCACGTACGGCAACCGGCGCGCCACCGAAGTGCTGCCGCTGGGCTCGATCGGCCCGCGGGAGCTCGCGGACGCCGCCCGGCTCGCATCCCTCGCGGACGCGACGCCCGAGGGGCGCAGCATCGTCGAACTCGTCGACACCCGGTACGCGCCGGACGGCGGCGCGGGGGCGGGCCGGTTGGCGGGTGCCGAGCTGGTGCCGTTCACTGCGCAGACCCGGATGTCCGGCGTCGACCTGCCCGTGCCGTCCGGGGCCGACGGCGGTGTGGGGCGCCTCCCGCGCGACGGCGCCCCGAGTGCCGACGGCATCCCTGGCAACCACGAGCCCTCGTCGGGCACGGTGCGCCGTATCCGCAAGGGTGCCGGGAGCGCGATCCAGCGCTGGGTGCTCAGCACGGGCACCGCCCTGTCCGACGCCGAGAAGGCCGAACTCACCGAGCACATCGACGCGGTCTCCCGCCCGGGCGGCACACCGCTGGTGGTCGCCGAGCAGACCGGTGACCGGCCTGCCCGTATCCTCGGCGTCGTACGGCTCAAGGACGTCGTCAAGAACGGCATGCGCGAGCGGTTCGACGAACTGCGGGCGATGGGCATCCGGTCGGTCATGGTGACCGGCGACAACGCGGTGACCGCTCGCGCCATCGCGGCCGAGGCCGGCGTCGACGACGTCCTCGCCGAGGCCACGCCCGAGGACAAGCTCGCCCTCATCCGGCGCGAGCAGGAGGGCGGCCGCCTGGTCGCCATGGCCGGTGACGGCACGAACGACGCGCCCGCGCTCGCGCAGTCGGACGTCGGCGTGGCCATGAACACCGGGACCACGGCCGCCAAGGAGGCCGGGAACATGGTGGACCTGGACTCCGACCCCACCAAGCTCATCGAAATCGTGGAGATCGGTAAGCAGCTGCTCATCACGCGCGGGGCGCTCACCACGTTCTCCGTGGCCAACGACGTCGCGAAGTACTTCGCGATCCTCCCGGCCATGTTCGTCGGCGTGTTCCCGCAGCTCGACGTACTGAACATCATGCGGCTGTCGAGCCCGGAGTCCGCCATCCTCTCGGCGGTGATCTTCAACGCGCTGATCATCCTCGTGCTCGTCCCGCTCGCCCTGCACGGCGTGCGGTACCGGCCGGCATCGGCGTCCGCGCTGCTGCGCCGCAATCTCCTGATCTACGGGCTGGGCGGCCTGATCGCCCCGTTCGCAGGCATCAAGCTCATCGATCTCGTCGTCTCGCTCCTGGTGTGACGGACCTGGTGTGACGGAAGGACAATCCCATGGCATCGACCTCTTCCACCTCGGTGGCAGCCGGCCTCGCGGCGCTCACCCGGCACTCGCTGGCCGGCCTCCGCGTCCTGATCGCCTTCACCCTGGTCACCGGCCTCGCCTACCCGCTGGTCGTGACCGGGCTCGGGCAGGCGCTCCTGCCCTGGCAGGCCAACGGCTCGCTGGTGCGTTCGGACGGCTCGCACGCCGACCGGCGCGGCGACGGCGTCGTCGGCTCCGCGATCATCGGCCAGGCGTTCGACGGCGAGGAGTACTTCCACACGCGGCCCTCCGCCGCAGGCGACGACGGGTACGACACCCTCGCGTCCTCCGGCTCCAACCTCGGCCCGGAGAACCCGGACCTGGTGGCCGCGATCGAGGAGCGCAAGGCGGCAGTCGCCCGGGAGGAGGGCGTGGCGGAGAGCGACGTCCCGCCCGACGCGGCGACGGCGTCGTCGTCCGGCCTCGACCCGCACATCAGCCCCGAGTACGCGGCGATCCAGGTGGCCCGCGTCGCGCGGGCGCGCGGCCTGTCGCGGTCCGACGTCGAGGCGCTGGTGGCGGAGGCGACGTCCGGCCGGGCGCTCGGCGTGCTGGGCGACGAGCGCGTCGACGTGGTGACGCTCAACCTGGCGCTCGACGCGGCGGACGGCGTCGATGACGTAGACGCGGCCGGCGGAGCGGACGCCGCCGAGGACGGCGCCGACGGCCCCGCAGCGGACACGACCGAGGGCGCCGACGTCGTGCACGTCCCGGGACCGGCGCGTGACGCAGACTGAGACCATGACTCAGACGCAGGACGCCCCTGGCGGTGCGGCTACGCCGCGGCGCCGGGGACGCCTGACCGTGTACCTCGGCGCGGCACCCGGCGTCGGCAAGACGTACGCGATGCTCGACGAGGCACACCGGCGGGCCGCGCGCGGCACCGACGTGGTCGTCGGCCTGGTCGAGACCCACGGCCGGGCCGGGGTCGTCGCGAAGCTCGAGGGTCTCGAGATCGTGCCGCGCCGGACGGTGGTACATCGCGGCGCCACGCTCACCGAGCTCGACGCCCCCGCGGTGCTGGAACGCCGGCCCCAGGTGGCACTCGTCGACGAACTCGCGCACACCAACGTGCCCGGATCGGGCCACCACCAGCGGTGGCAGGACGTGCACGACCTGCTCGACGCGGGGATCGACGTCGTCACCACGGTCAACGTGCAGCACCTGGAGTCGCTGAACGACGACGTCGAGCGCATCACCGGGGTGCGCCAGCGCGAGACCGTGCCCGACCGGGTGGTGCGCGACGCCGACCAGATCCAGCTCGTGGACCTCTCCCCGCAGCAGCTGCGACGCCGGATGGCGCACGGCAACATCTACCGGGCCGAGCAGATCGACGCGTCCCTCTCGTCCTACTTCCGGGTCGGGAACCTCACCGCGCTGCGCGAGCTTGCCCTGCTGTGGCTGGCGGACCGGGTCGACGACGCCCTGACGCGCTACCGGAGCGACCACAAGATCGCCCGCACCTGGCCGGCGCGCGAGCGAATCGTCGTCGCCGTGACCGGCGGACCCGAGACCGAGACCCTGCTGCGCCGCGGCGCGCGGATCGCGCAGCGCGCCGCCGGGTCGGAGCTCGTCGCCGTGCACGTGCTGCCCACGGACGGACTGCCGTCCACGTCGTCGTCCACGATCGCCGCCTACCGGGCGCTGACGGAGTCGCTCGGCGGCACGTTCCAGACCGCCGTGGGCGAGGACGTGCCCTCCGCCGTAGCGGACTTCGCGCACGGGATCAACGCGACCATGATCGTCGTGGGCGTGTCCCGCCACCCGGTCTGGCGGCAGGCGATCCTCGGGGCCACCAGCGCGGAGATCGCCCGCTTGTCGGGTGCGATCGACGTGCACCTGGTGACGCACGAGCAGGCCCGCACCGGGAAGCGGAGGCGCTCGCAGTACTCGAAGCTGTCGCCGGGACGGCGCGCGGCGGGCTGGGCTTCCGGCGTACTGCTTCCGCCGGTGCTCACGGCCACGCTGGTCGGGTTCGGCCGGGACGAGCACAACCTCCCCAGCCACCTCATGATCTACCTGGCCGGTGTCGTGGCCGTGGCCCTGGTGGGCGGACTGTGGCCGGCCCTGGTGTCGGCCGTCGTCGCCTTCGTGGTGCTCAACCTCTTCTTCACGGAGCCGACCGGTCTGCTCCTCATGGACGAGCCGGGGGACGTGCTCGCGCTGGTGGTCTTCGTGCTGGTGGCCGCCGCCGTCGCGTCGGTGGTCGACCTCGCGGCACGCCACAGCGGGCAGGCCTATCGGGCGCGCGCCGAGTCGTCGGCACTCGCGGCGCTGTCCCGGTCCGTGCTGTCCGGGGAGGACACCGCGAGCGCGATCGTGCAGCGGCTCGCCCAGACGTTCGGCCTGCACGAGGTGCGGCTGGAGGAGCGTCGTGACGGGAGCACGCCGTGGTCGGTCGTGGCGACGACGGTCCGGGGAGCGGACGACGGAGGCGCGCCGGGCACCGGCTCCGGAGGGACCGATGCGCGACCGCCGGATCCTATCGGGGGCGCGCCGTCGCCGGACGCCGCACGCGAGCCGGGCGACGACACGCGCACGGTCGTCGAGGCCGACGACCGGCATCGACTGGTGCTGCTGGGACGAACCCTGCCGGCGAGCGACCGCCAGGTCATCGAGGCCTTCGGCGCCCAGGCGAGCATCGTCCTGGAGCGGCGGCGGTTGCAGGAACAGGCCGGTCAGGCCGAGGTGCTGGAGCGCGCCGAGTCGACGCGGACGGCGCTGCTCGCGGCGGTGTCGCACGACCTGCGCACCCCGCTCGCCGTGATCCGCGCCTCCGTCGACGGGCTGGCGTCCCCGGACGTCGAGCTCGGGCGGGCGGACCGGGACGCGCTGACCGCGTCGATCTCCGAGTCGACGGCGCGGCTGGAGCGACTGATCGACAACCTGCTCGACCTGTCCCGGGTGCAGACCGGATCCGTCCGTCCCGCGTTGCGCGCGGTGTCGCTGGACGAGGTCGTGCCGGTGGCGGTGGAGCCGTGGCAGGACCGGATCGTGCTCGACGTCAAGGAGGATCTGCCACTCGTGCGCACCGACCCGGGCCTGCTGGAGCGGGTGGTGGCGAACATCGTCTCCAACGCCGTCCGGCATCAGCCGGCGGGGGAGAAGGTCCTGGTCACGGCGCTGTGCACGCGGGACGACATGGAGCTTCGCGTGGTCGACACCGGTCCGGGCGTGCCCGACGACCGCAAGGTCTCCATGTTCGAGCCGTTCCAGCGGCTGGGCGACAGCGGGGGGACCGGTCTCGGCCTCGGCCTGGCCGCCGCGGAAGGGCTCGCGAGGGCGGTCGGTGCGAGCCTCGTCGCGGAGGACACCCCGGGCGGCGGGCTCACCATGATCGTCACCCTGCCGCTGGAACGCCCCGGCGGCCTCGTCGACGCGGCAGGACCGGGCGAGCGTGATGAGATGTCGTCGTGAGGACCGAGGAGGAGGGTGCGCCCGAGGGCGACGGCCTGCTCGCAGGTGGCCGCGTGCCTGCGGACAACCGCGTGCCCGTGGGCAATCGCGTCCTCGTCGTGGACGACGACGCCGGCCTCGCCCGGGCGCTGTCCATCAACCTGCGCACCCACGGCTGGGACGTCACGACCGCGCCCACCGGCGCCGCGGCCCTCGATGCCGCGAGCGCGAGCCACCCCGACGTCATCCTGCTCGACCTGGGCCTGCCTGACCTTCCCGGCCTGGACGTGATCGCCGGGATCCGCGGCTGGAGTCGTGTTCCCATCGTCGTGCTGTCCGCCCGCCGGCTCGGCGAGGACAAGGTGGACGCGCTCGACGCGGGCGCCGACGACTACGTGACCAAGCCGTTCGCCATGAACGAGCTCCTGGCGCGGCTACGCGCCGCGGTGCGCCGGGCGCAGCCCGCGGTCACCGAGGAACCCGTCGTCGAGGCCGGCGACCTGCGCATCGATCTCGCCCGGCGGCTCGTGTCGCGCGCCGGGAAGGACGTCAGGCTCAGCCCCACCGAGTGGGCGGTGCTCGAGGTTCTCGTGCGCCATCGCGGCACGATGGTCGGGCGCAAGCAGCTCCTCCAGGACGTCTGGGGGCCCGCGTACTCCTCCGAGACGAACTACCTGCGCGTCTACACCGCCCAGCTGCGCCGCAAGCTCGAGCGGGACCCGGCGCACCCCCGCCACATCCTCACCCACCCCGGAACGGGTTACCGCTTCGAGCCGTGACGAACCGCGAGACCTCCTAAACGAATAGGCGGCCACAATGCCCCGATTGCCCCATCTATTCTGACGGGCGTCGACCCACCAACGGGGGAGGGACCATGGCAGCACATCCGGACCGGTCCGAGGGGGCGGCCTCGCCGCGGTTGAGCCGGCGGGCCCTGCTGGCCGCGGGCGCCGCGCTACCGGCACTGGCGATCGCGAGGCCCGCGGCGGCGGAGACGACGGTGGTCGTGGAGCCCTCGGTGGTCCAGCAGACGATCCAGGGCTTCGGCGGCATGAACCACGCGGTCTGGATCGACGACCTGACCGCCGCCCAGCGTGAGACGGCGTTCGGCAACGGCGAGGGCCAGCTGGGCTTCACCGTGCTGCGCATTCCGGTGCACGAGGACCGGGCGAACTGGAGCCGCGAGGTCGCGACGGCGCGGCGCGCGAGCGAGCTGGGGGCGAAGGTCTTCGCCTCCCCGTGGAACCCGCCGTCGTCCATGACCGAGACGTTCTCGGGCGGCAAGCGGCTGCGCCACGACATGTACGCCGCCTACGCGCGGCACCTGAACGACTTCGTGTCGTACATGCGGGACAACGGGGTGCCCCTGTACGGCATCTCGGTGCAGAACGAGCCGGACTACGCGCACGACTGGACGGCGTGGACGCCGAACGAGATCGTGCGCTTCCTCCGTGAGAACGCCGGGTCGATCACCACGAGGGTCATCGCGCCGGAGTCGTTCCAGTACCGGAAGAATCTGTCGGACCCGATCCTCAACGACCCGCAGGCCCTGGCCAACGTGGACATCATCGGGGCCCACCTGTACGGCACCCGGAACTCCGACTTCCCCTACCCGCTCTTCGAGCAGAAGGGAGGGGGCAAGGAACTGTGGATGACCGAGGTGTACCACCCCAACAGCAGCGACTCGGCGGACCTGTGGCCCCAGGCCCTCGACGTCGGCGAGCACATGCACCGCGCGCTGCTGTACGGCCGGTTCCAGACCTACCTGTGGTGGTACATCCGCCGCTACTACGGCCCGATGCGGGAGGACGGGCGGATCAGCAAGCGCGGCGCCAACATGGCGCACTTCTCCAAGTGGGTCCGTCCGGGATATTCACGGATCACCGCCACCGCGAACCCGCGGCCGAACGTCTTCGTCACCGCGTTCAAGAACGGATCCCGGGTCGTCATCGTCGTCGTCAACAAGAACGACTCACCCGCCTACCACCCGTACGTCATCCGGGGCGCCGGCTCGGCGACGATCTCCACCTGGCTGACCGACGCCAACCGGACGCTCGCGCACTACAACACGTTCACCATGACGGACGGCTCCTTCGCCGCCCAGCTGCCGGCCCAGAGCATCCGGACCTTCGTGGTGGGCTGACCGGCCCGGTGTTCCAGCCGGTAGCGTCGCACCCATGAGCGACGCGCCCGAACGGAACGCGGCCCTGCTCGCCGTGGACTGGGGGACGACGGCGTTCCGGGCCTGGCTCCTCGATGACAGCGGTGCCGTCACCGACCGCGTGACGAGCGCCGACGGTAGCCTGCGGGTCTCGGAGCGGGCCGATTCGCCGTCGGAACGCGCCGAGGTCTTCCGCGACGCGTTCGTGGGCCGGTGCGGCCCCTGGCTCACGGCGAATCCGGGTGTGCCGGTGCTCGCGGCCGGGATGGTCGGGTCGGATCACGGCTGGGCCGGGGCCGGATATCTCGACGTCCCGGCGGACCTCCGTGAGCTCGCGGGCCGCCTGACGGTCGTGCCGGCGGGGGAGTCCGTGGTGCACCTCGTGCCCGGCCTGCGGGTCACAGGACCCGACCCGGACGTCATGCGGGGTGAGGAGGTCCAGCTCAGAGGCGTTCTCGCCGCCACCACGGACCACTCCGCAACGGTCGTGCTCCCCGGGACACACACCAAGTGGGTGCGCCTGGACGGCGGCTGTGTCACGGGCTTCACCACGGCCATGACCGGAGAGCTCTACGGCCTGCTGCTGCGGGACAGCACCCTGTCCCGGCTCGCTGCGCGGCGTGCCGGGCCCGAGATCACGACGGCCTTCACCCGCGGCCTCGAGGCCGCGGAGCGGCAGGGGGACGAGCGCGGGCTCGGGGCACTGCTCTTCACCGCGAGGACCCTCGCGCTGGCCGGCCGCCTCGAGTCCGGCGAGGTGGCCGACTACGTCTCGGGCCTGCTGGTCGGTGACGAGGTGCGGCACGCGCTGCAGGGGGCCTCGGCCGGCGTGGTCACGGTGTGCGGTTCGCCCTCGACCGCGCCGCGATACCGTCACGCCCTGGAACGCGCCGGCGTGTCCGTCCGCACCGTCGAGGAGGACGTCGCCGCACTCGGGCTGTGGCGCATCGCCCAGGACGCCGGACTGGTCCCGGCCGTCTCGGATCCGAGAACGGAGGACCACCCCCGATGACACCCCGCCCCACCGGCCTCATCGCCATCCTGCGCGGAATCACCCCCGCCGACGCCGTCGCCGTGGCCGACGCGATCTTCGCGGCCGGCTTCGACGCGGTCGAGGTCCCGTACAACTCACCGGATCCGCTGGAGTCCATCCGCCGGATCCGGGCGGCCGGCCTGCCCGACCGACGCGTCGGCGCCGGCACCGTGCTCACGCCCGACGACGTGCGCCGCGCCGCCGACGCCGGAGCCTCCCTCATCGTCTCGCCCAACACGCGGGCCGACGTCGTCGCCGAGACCGTGCGACTCGGGCTGGCGAGCTACCCCGGGGCCGCGACGCCCACCGAGGCCTTCGCCGCGCTCGACGCGGGCGCGCGGGCCGTCAAACTCTTCCCGGGCTCGACGATCGGGATCCCAGGGATGCGTGCCTGGGCGGCCGTCCTGCCACCCGGCACCGAGCTGGTCCCCGTCGGCGGCGTCGACGCCGGGAACCTCGCAGACTGGGCCCGGGCGGGCGCCGCCGGCGCCGGCGTCGGGACCTCCCTCTACCGCCCCGGCGACACCCCGGAGGCGGCCGGCGCACGCGCCGCTCGATACGCCCGGATCTGGGCGGAGGCCACGTCCTGACGAAGCGAAAGGCGACCCGTGAAGATCACATCGATGGAGACCTTCCTCCTGCCACCCCGGTGGCTCTTCCTCAAGATCGAGACCGACACGGGTGTCGTCGGCTGGGGTGAGCCCGTCCTGGAGGGGCGCGCCGCGAGCGTGGCCGCCGTCGTCGAGGAACTGTCCGACTACCTCATCGGGAAGGACCCGCGCCGGATCGAGGAGCACTGGACGGTCCTGTACCGCTCGGGGTTCTACCGCGGCGGCGGCCTCCACATGAGTGCGCTGGCCGGGATCGACCAGGCGCTCTGGGACATCACGGGAAAGGCGCTCGGCGCACCGGTGCACGACCTGCTCGGCGGCCGCGTGCGCGACCGCATCAAGGTCTACTCCTGGATCGGCGGCGACCGCCCGGCCGAGACGGCGGCCCAGGCGAAGGACGCCGTCGGGCGGGGATTCACCGCCGTCAAGATGAACGGCCCGGAGGAGCTGCAGTACCTCGACTCGCGCGACAAGGTCGAGAAGGTGATCGCCAACGTGGCCGCCGTCCGGGAGGCCGTCGGGCCCGACGTCGGCATCGGCGTCGACTTCCACGGCCGCGTGCACCGACCCATGGCGCGCGTGCTGCTGGACGCTCTGGCGCCCTACCACCTGATGTTCGTCGAGGAGCCGGTGCTGTCCGAGCACGTGGACGGTCTCGCGGACGTGCTACGGGCCTCGGCCACGCCGATCGCACTGGGGGAGCGGCTCTACTCGCGGTGGGACTTCAAGGACGTCATCACCTCGGGCGTCGTCGACGTCGTCCAGCCCGACCTGTCCCACGCCGGCGGCATCACCGAGGTCCGCAAGATCGCCGCGATGGCCGAGGCCTACGACATCGCCGTGGCCCCGCACTGCCCGCTCGGGCCGGTCGCGCTGGCCGCCTGCCTGCAGCTCGACGCCGTCGCCTACAACGCCGTGATCCAGGAGCAGAGCCTCGGCATCCACTACAACACGTCCAACGATCTGCTCGACTACCTCGCCGACCCCTCCGTCTTCGCGTACTCCGGCGGCACCGTGGCGATCCCGCGAGGCCCGGGCCTCGGGATCGAGGTGAACGAGGACTACGTACGCGAGCGCGCCGCGGAGGGGCATCGCTGGCGCAACCCGGTCTGGCGGCACGCGGACGGCTCGTTCGCCGAGTGGTGACGAGCGGGTCGTCGAGTGGATCGGTGGGCCGACCGCATCCGCCGTCCGCTCACCGGCGCGGGGACGCGGCCGGGATCTTCGAGGTTCGCAGGATGCCCTTGCAGAGGGTCAGACCGAGTTCCCCGGCGAGCTTCGCGGCCTGGTCCAGGGTGAAGGTCTGGTGGTGACAGCCGTGGGCCGTGGCGGACGGGGCGACGATGAGTGCGGCCACGCCGAGCGTGGCCACCGCCGCGAGGGAGCGCGCGTATCGAACCATGCTTTCGGATCTAAGCGAGCGGCCGCCGGACGCGCATATCACAGCAGCTCATTGCGGTACCCCGCCTTCCCGGCGGTCGCCGGGAAGGCGGGGCGGGGAAGCCGGGCCGGGAGAGCTCAGTGGGCGGCGCCCAGCCGTCCCGACAGCCGGTCGAAGCGAGTGGTGGTGTCGGCGTTCATGCCGATGAAGGTGACGTTCTTGCCCCTGCGCTCGTACTTGGTGCGTACGGCGTCCAGGGCGGCGACGCTGGAGGCGTCCCACACGTGCGCCTGGGACAGGTCGACGACGATGTCGGTGGGGTCGCCGGTGTAGTCGAACTGGTAGACCAGGTCGTTGGAGGAGGCGAAGAACAGCTCGCCCTGGACCGCGTACACGCGCCGGTCGTCGGCGTCGGAGGCGTCCAGGCGGGTGACGGTGGTGAAGTGGGCGACGCGGCGGGCGAACATGACCATGGCGACCAGGACGCCGGCAATGACGCCGTAGGCCAGGTTGTGGGTGGCGACGGTCACCACGACGGTGACGAGCATGACCGAGGTCTCCGACTTGGGCATGCGGGCCAGGGTGTCGAGCCGGACGGAGTGCCAGTCGAACGTGCCGACCGAGACCATGATCATGACCGCCACGAGCGCCGCCATGGGGATGGCCGCGACGACGTCGCCCAGGCCGACGACCAATCCCAGGAGGAAGACGCCGGCCAGGAAGGTGGAGATCCGGGTGCGGGCGCCGGAGGCCTTCACGTTGATCATGGTCTGGCCGATCATGGCGCAGCCGCCCATGCCGCCGAAGAAGCCGGTGACGATGTTGGCGACGCCCTGGCCCCAGGCCTCGCGGGTCTTGTTGGAGTGGGTGTCGGTGACGTCGTCGACCAGCTTGGCCGTCAGCAGGGACTCCAGGATGCCGACCAGCGCCATCGCGACCGCGTACGGCGCGATGACGCGCAGGGTCTCGAACGTGAGCGGCACGTCGGGGAAGAAGAGCGCCGGCAGGGACTCGGGCAGCGCGCCCTCGTCGCCCACGGTCGGCACGGCGATCCCGGCGGCGATCACGACGACGGTCAGCAGCGCGATCGCCACCAGCGGCGCGGGGACCACCTTGGTGAGCCGGGGGAAGAACACCATGATCGCGATGCCGGCGGCCACCAGCGGGTAGACCGCCCACGGCACGCCGGTCAGGTGGGGTACCTGCGACAGGAAGATCAGGATGGCCAGGGCGTTGACGAAGCCGACCATCACCGAGCGGGGGATGAACCGCATCAGCTTGGCCACCCCCAGCACACCGAAGACCACCTGGATGATCCCGGCGAGGATGACGGTGGCGATGAAGTAGTCGATGCCGTACTCGCGGGCCACGGGCGCGATGACCAGAGCGATCGCGCCCGTGGCGGCCGAGATCATGGCCGGGCGCCCACCCACGAACGCGATCGTGACCGCCATCGTGAACGACGCGAACAGTCCCAGCCGCGGGTCCACCCCCGCGATGATCGAGAACGCGATCGCCTCCGGGATCAGCGCCAGCGCCACCACGAGGCCGGCGAGCACCTCCGTGCGCAGGACACGCGGGGAACGCAGGGCGGCCAGTACGGCCCGCAGGCTGCCGTCCGCCTCCGGGGCGCCCGTCGCGGGAGTGGGTTCGGGGGCGGGATCGCGCAGGCTCGCGCGGGTCTCCTGGGACACGCAGGTCTCCGTTCGGTCGGTGGCGCGCGCGAGCGCGCCAGGAACGGGCCGCGGGCCCGGTCCGGTCATGGTCAGGACTCAGGGCACGCAGCGTCGCGCGCGATGGACATCGAGGGTGGGCGCCATGGGTGGGGCGGCCCAGAAGTAGAGGCGGGCGTCGCCTCACGGAAGATGGACACGGGAGGCGGCGCCGCTCGACGGCGACCCTACCCTAACGTAAGGGGAGTGTTGCCGTCCCCGGGCTCGGGACGTGTCGTTCCGCACACCCGACTTTTCTGTTTCACCCTGCTAGGGTCGGGAAGATCATGAACAGTAACGCCTGACCGCGAGGAGGCGGTTATGCCCGAGATCGAGCCTGTCTACGGAGCGGGCACCCTGCTCCTGATCGCCGCCGCGGCGGTCGCGGTTCTCCTGTTCCTCATCATCCGGGTCAAGCTGCACGCTTTCGTCGCGCTCGTGCTGGTCAGCGTGCTCACCGCGGTGGCCGCCGGGATCCCGGTCGCGGACGTCCCCCAGGCGCTGCTGTCCGGGTTCAGCGGCACGCTGGGCGCGGTGGCCCTGCTCGTGGGGTTCGGTGTCATGGTCGGCCGGCTGCTGGAGACCACCGGCGGCGCGCAGGTCCTGGCCGACACGCTCATCGCCCGCTTCGGGGAGAGACACGCGCCGCTCGCGCTCGGCGTCGCCGCGCTCATCTTCGGCTTCCCCATCTTCTTCGACGCCGGCCTCGTGGTGTTCCTGCCCATCATCTTCACCGTCGCCCGGCGCTTCGGGGGCGGCATCCTGCGGTACGGGCTGCCCACCGCCGGGGCGTTCGCCGTCATGCACGCGGTGGTGCCGCCCCACCCCGGGCCCGTCGCCGCCGCCGACCTGATGGACGGGAGCGTCGGTGTCACGCTCCTCCTGGGCGTGCCGATCGCGGTCGCCGCGTGGTTCCTCGGCGTCCACCACGTGTCCCGCTACCTGAGCGCGCGATACGTCGTCGACATCCCGGACGCGGTGTTCGGCCGGATGGACGGCGGCCGCGACGACGCCGGGCCGGACGAGGAGGGATCGGGCGAGGAGGGATCGGGCGATGCCGGAACCGGCGGGACGACGACGGCCACCGCGACCCAGGCTCCGCCGCGATTCGGCACCGTCCTGCTGATCCTGCTCCTGCCGCTCGTGCTGATCTCGCTCAACACCGTGGTCAGCACGCTGATCACGACCGGCGCCGTCGCCGAGGACGCGGTCTGGGCCAGCACCCTGACGCTCATCGGCCAGACGCCCGTCGCCCTGCTCATCACCGTGCTGGTCGCGCTGCTGGCCCTGTCACCGGGCCGGTTCTCGACGGGGCAGGCGACCCGCATCCTGGACGACGCGCTCGGCCCGATCTGCTCGATCATCCTCATCACCGGCGCGGGCGGGATGTTCGGCGGGGTGCTGCGCGCCAGCGGAATCGGCACGGCACTGACGGACGCGCTGTCGGGCATGGGCCTGCCGCTGATCCTGCAGGCGTTCGTCATCGCGACGGTACTGCGGGTGGCGCAGGGCTCCGCGACCGTCGCCCTGACGACGACGGCCGGGCTGATCTCCGCGCAGGTGGCGGCGGAGGGCCTCAGCGACGTACGGATCGCGCTGCTGGTCTTCGCGGTCGCCGCCGGCGCCACCGTGCTGTCCCACGTCAACGATTCCGGCTTCTGGCTCGTGAGCAGGTTCTTCGGTATGGACGTCAAGACGACGCTGAAGACGTGGACCGTGCTGGAGACCACCCTCGGGCTCGCGATCTTCCTGCTTGCCGCGCTGCTCTGGCCACTGACCGGGCTGCTCTGGCCATCGACCGGATAGCCGCCCGGCCGGCCGCGAGCCGCGGCCGGCCGGTCCGGTCCGTCACTCGTACCGCAGCGACGAGATCGGGTCCTGCCGCGATGCCCGCAGCGCCGGCAGGTTGCCGGCGAGGAACGCGATTGCCATGACGCCCAGCACGACCGCCGCCACCGTGACGGGTTCGAAGGCGAGCAGCGTGAGCCCGGGCAGGTCCGGCAGGAGCTCGCCGGACACGCCGCCGACGAGCTGCCCGACGCCGATCGCCACGAGCGCCCCCAGCGCGCTGCCGACCAGGCCGATGACCACCGCCTCGATGCTGAACAGGGAGAAGACGCGGCCGTTCGACAGGCCCATCGCCTTCATCAGCCCGACCTCGCGCGTTCGCTCCTGCACGGCCATGAAGAGCGTGTTGACGATCCCGATACCCGCGGCGATCAGCGCGATCACCGCGAAGCCGTTCAGGACCAGCACGATCGCGTCGATGACCGCCGTGATCGTGCCGAGCTGCTCCTCCAGGGTGACGGCGGTGTACCCGGCGTCGGCCAGGCGGTCCTGCAGGGCCTGGGTCGCCTCCTCCCCGGCGCCGGCGTCGAACCAGACGGAGGCCTCCCCGTAGCGGGTGGTCTCCGATTCGGGCGCCCCGGTGCTCTGCAGGTCGTAGAGGGCCTCGGTGAGCGCGTCGTTCGGGATCGCCCCGGCCATGGCGATCACACCGGGCTCAGCCACGCCCACGACCGTCGCCTCGGTCGTCACCTGGGTGCCCGTGCCGTCGGTCACCGCCAGCTCGACCGTCCGCCCCAGCGCGTCGCCGGCGCCGCCGAGCTCCAGCGGTTCCAGGTAGTCCTCCGGCAGGACGAGCTGCGGGTCGTCGGCGTCGAGGTCGACCTGGTCGCCCGCCGTCAGCTCGACCTCCATGCCCGGTACGAACTGGGAGACGGCGAGCGTGTACCGGTCCCCGCCGTCGTGCCGGACGTAGTCGACGGCGACGTCCTTGACCGGCTCGATCTCCAGCACGCCGGCGACGTCGGCGATCGTGTCGATGTCGTCGTCGGTCAGGGCGACCGCCGTCGTCCCGGGCGGCCCGTCCGCCTCGATCCGGTCGGGGTCGTACTCGGCCGGGCCGTCGCCCGCGGCCTCGTCGTCGCTCGCCTTGGTGACCGTCATGACGTCGTCGACGCCGACCGAGGCCACGGTGTCGTCGATGTACCGGTTGATGCCCGTGCCCAGGCCGTTGGTGACGGACAGGGTGAACGCGCCGATGAAGATCGCCAGCACGGTCAGGCTGGTGCGCAACTTGGCCCGGAAGGCGTTGCGGAACGCTGTCCCGACGATGTCGACGGCCCTCACGCCGCCACCTCCTCGCGCGCGGCCACCAGGCCGTCGCGGAGATGGACGCCGCGGTCGCACCGCGCCGCGAGGTCGTCGTCGTGCGTGACGACGACCAGGTTGATGCCCTCGCGCCGGTTGAGGTCGAAGAGGATGTCCTCCACGACGCCGCCGGTCGCCGTGTCCAGGTTCCCGGTCGGCTCGTCGGCGAAGATCACGCGCGGCCGGTTGATCAGCGCCCTGGCGATGACCACGCGCTGCTTCTGCCCGCCGGACAGGTCGTTGGCCCTGTTGCCGGCCTTGTCGTCGAGCTCGAGCTGGGCGAGTGCGGCCATCCCGCGCGCGGTGCGCTCGCGCCGGGACGCCCCGGCGATCTTCAGCGGGAGGGTCACGTTGTCCAGCACGGTGGCCTGGGCGTTGAGGAAGAACTGCTGGAAGACGAAGCCGAAGGTGCTGTTGCGGGTCCGGTTGAGCTGCCGAGCCGACAGCCGGGACGTGTCGGTCCCGTCCAGGGTGATCGTCCCCACGGTCGGCCGGTCGAGCAGCGCGAGCAGGTGCATCAGGGTCGACTTGCCCGATCCGCTCCTGCCGACGATCGCGACCGCCTCGCCCTCGGAGATGTCCAGGTCCAGCCCTTTGAGCGCCTCGAAGGCGCTCGGGCCGGAACCGTAGGTCTTGCGCAGGTTTCTGACGGAGATCAGTGGGGATGCCACGGGGGCGCCTCTCTCGTGAGCCGAAGATCCTTGGGTGATCCACTCTCACCGAGGAGGCGCCCTCGCGAATCGTCCTGGCGATGACACCTGCGTACCCCGCTGGTACCACGCCCGGGGCCGCGGCGTCACCCGGTCGCGGACGCTCCCTGTCGCGCCGCCCCGGCCGGGACGCCCAGCCTGCGGTCGAGGAAGTCCCGCATCAGTCCCGCGACCTCGTCCACGGCGGTCTCCAGCAGGAAGTGGCCGCCGTCGAGCAGGTGGATCTCCGCGTCGTCGGCGTCCCGCGCGAACGCCTCCGCGCCGGCCGGCCCGAAGATCTCGTCGTGGCGGCCCCACACCGCCAGGACCGGTACGCGGCTGTCGCGCAGGTACTCGTGCAGGCGCGGGTAGAGCGGCGGGTTGGTGGCGTAGTCACCGAACAGCGCGACCTGGACCTCGTTGTTGCCCGGGCGGGACACCAGCGCGTGGTCGTGGTGCCAGGTGTCGGGGCTGACCAGCGTCTCGTCCGGCACGCCGTGCAGGTACTGCCAGCGGATGGCGTCCAGGGTCAGCGCGCCGCGGACCTCGGCCTCGGTCTCGGCCGTCCGCTCCCGCCAGTGCGCCCGCACCGGGCGCCAGAACTCCTCGACGAAACCCTCCTCGTAGCCGTTGCCGTTCTGGGTGACGATCGCGGTCACGGCGCCCGGGTCGCGCAGGGCGAGCCGCCAGCCGACCGGGGCGCCGTAGTCCTGGACGTAGACGGCGAACCGGGAGACGCCGAGCTCCGCGAGCAGGCCCTGGGTGAGGTCGGCGAGTGCGTCGAACGTGTAGCCGAACTCGCGGACCGAGGGCGCGTCGGACAGGCCGAACCCGAGATGGTCCGGGGCGACGACGCGGTACCGCCCGGCGAGCCGCGGGATCAGCTCGCGGAACATGAACGAGCTGGTCGGGAATCCGTGCAGCAGCAGGACGACCGGCGCGTCCGCCGGGCCGGCCTCCCGGTAGAAGAGCCGGTGGCCCTGGACGGTGGCGTAGCGGTGGTGGACGAGGCTCATTTCTAACTCCCTTGACTAGTTGTACCGGTTAGAACGGAATCAGTCGAGGGTGTAACCTGTCAAGCGGAGTTTGGGGGTTAGAACGTGGTGGCCGACGAAGAGTTCCTGCTCGACCTGCTCAACAGCACCCCCGTCGTGAACGGCACCCGGCAGGACCTGCTGACCGTCGCGTGGCTGCGGGCCCACGACGGCACGGGCTCCGGCGCGGAGCTCCGCGCCACCCGCGAGGCGCGCGGCGTCCTGCAGGCCCTCGTGCGTGGCGAGGCCCCGGTCGACACGCTGGCGCCCTTGCTCGACGGGGTCCGCCGGCGGCCCGCCGTCGCCGGCGACGGGGTGGAATGGGCGGTCGAGGTGGAGGACGCGCGGCGCCCGGCGGTCCGCGCCGTGCTGGCCTGGGACGAGGTGCGGCGGCACAGCCCCGGCCGCCTCCGCCCGTGCGCCAACGACGAGTGCGCCCGGTTCCTGCTCGACCACAGCAGGCCGAACCGGGCGCGATGGTGCTCAATGGCACTCTGCGGCAACCGCATGAAGGCCCGCCGCCACTACGAACGCACCCGGGGGAGCTGAGTGGGGTGCGTGACCGGCCGCGGCGTCAGGAGATCCGGCGGCGGGCGGCCCAGCCGCCGCCTGCCCCGGCCGCCACGGCGGTGGCGACGATGCCGGCGATCAGCGGGAGCGTGCCGACCTGAGAGGTGCCGGCGGGGTCGGTCGCGGCGGGGGCCGGGGTGTCGGCGAGCGTCGCCGCGGTCGCGACGAAGGTCGGCGCCGGGTGGGCGGCCGTGGGGTCGGTGTCGGTCCACTCGTAGGCGGCGCCCGACGGGCACCCCTGCTCGGTCGGGAAGGAGAACGACTGGCCCACCGTGCCCGTCACCCGCACGTCGAGCGTGAACTCGGCCCGGTCGCCGTCGGGCACCGGATCGCCCTGCCAGTGCACGTATCCGGGTCCGACGTCGGCGGTCCAGCCGCCGGGCTGATCGGCCGCGAGGGCCTCGACGCCGTCGGGCATGGTGACGTGCAGCATGTGCGTGGGCTCCCCCTCGCAGCCGTGGTCGAACGTGAACGTGAGGGTCGTGGTGCCGTCGCCGTTCGGCTCGACGGTCTCGATCAGGACGTGCGCCGCGGCGGGTGCGGCGGGCAGCAGGCACAGGACTCCGGCGGCGAGCACGGACAGCAGGCCCCGGGCTCCGACCCGCGGCGGGCCGGAGCGGGTGCGGCGGCTGGCGGGGGCAGTTCTCACGATGTCACCTCGACAGGGATGTCCACGATCGGGTTCTCGTACTTCGAGGTCCGCACGCTCAGCGTGACGGTCCAGCTCCCGGGCATCGTCAGGTCGAGGGTGGCCTCGTACGTGCCGGGCCCGGTCTCGGTGAGCGGATGGGTGAACGGTCCGATGGCCGGATCGGCGAGCGTGGTGGTCAGCTCGGGAGGCGCGACGGGCTCGACCGGCGCGCCGTCCGGGTTCAGGAGCACGACCTCCAGGGAGTTGACGCCGACCCTCCCGGGAGTGACGCGCGCCTGGAGCGTGCCCTCGCCGAGTTCCTCCGTCACGTCGACCGCCTCCGGTGCCGCGTCCTCGGCGCCCGCGGAGGCCGCGGTGACGGGGCTGTTCGAGACCAGGACACCCGTGGCGGCCAGGACGAGTCCGAGTATCGCCGCCTCGGCGGCCACGGTGCGGCCGAGCCGGCGCCGCGCCACCCCGCCGGGTGAACCCGCGGCGGCAGGCCCCCGCTCGGCGACGGCGGCCGCCGGCACGAGCCGGTACCTGTTCCACGCGGCGATCGCGACGACGCACAGCGCGAGCCCGGCCTTGACCAGCAAGGTCTGCCCGTAGGACGTGTTCACCAGGGCGTCGACCGTGCCGAGGATGCGCCAGCCGAGCGTCACCCCGGTCAGCGCCAGCGCCAGGACGAGCCACGCGCCGAGCGCGGAGAACCGCGCGACGGTCACCGCGGCGCGGCGTGGTTCCAGGCCGGCCGACGGCGCGAGGACGAGCGCGAGCCCGACGACGCCGCCGAGCCACGCCGCGCCCGCCGAGACGTGCAGGACGTCGGAGGTCAGGACGAGCCAGGTGGGACCGAAGGTCCGGGTGTGCCCGACCAGCAGGAGCGCTCCGAGCGCGAGGACCGACGCGCCGAGGGCGAGGCCCGCGGGCCACGCGGCGCGGGTCTCCCGCCCGGCCCGGGGTGCGGCGAGCGTCGCGACGATCAGGCCGGCCAGGCCGAGCGCGCCGGCGACGGCGGTGTCGGACGTGATGCCCGCGACCCAGGTCGCGGGATCGGCGACGGCGTCGAGCCCACCCCCGGCCTGCCAGGCCGCGGTGAGGGGCACCGCCGCGGCGAGAGCCACTCCCGCGACCGCCAGCGCGGATCCGCGGACCCGCTGGATCCGGCGGCGGAGCACCGGGGCGGCGCCGGGCGTCACGTGCAGCACGAGCAGCTCGAACACGACGAGTCCGGCGACCAGGAACGTCCCGGCGTACACGGCGGCCTGGTCGATCGCCCGGGCGGCGACGAGCGCCGTCGTCGGCTCGGGGACCTGGACGTCGACGCTCGTGTCGCTGGGCGCGCCGACGGAGAACGAGAAGGCGCCGGCCACGGGGTGGGTGTCGAGGGAGATGACGCGCCAGCTCACGACATAGGTGCCGGCGTCCAGCGGCACGTCGGGGGTGATCACGACGGTGTGGTCGACGGCGGTGGCCGTCGCGGCGACGGGCGAGCCGTCCGCGGCGAGCACGGTGGTGCTCTCGGCGACCACCTGGACGGGTTCGTTGAAGGTGATCGTCACCTCGTCGGGCGGGACGTCCAGGACCGCGCCGTCCTGCGGGTCCGTACCGACGAGCACGGCGTGGGCCGCGGCCGGGCCGCCCGCGAGGATCGCGAGCAGCCCGGCCACGGTGCCGACGAGAGCCGCCGGCGCCCGGCACCAGGACCTGGGGCGGGGCATCGTGGCCTCAGCTCTGGGCGCGGGACCGCAGGAACGCCAGCAGGCCGAGCACCAGGCCGCCGGCGCCGAGCACGAGGGCGACCCAGGTGAGGGCGGGCGTGCCGGCCGCGGCGCCGGAGGCACCGGACGTGCCGGCCTCGGAGGAGGCGGCGACGTTCTCGGCCCCGGCCTCGTCCTCGGACATGTCGTCGGACGTCGCGTCGCCGTGGCCGTCGCCCTCGGCGGCCGTGAGCACGAACGACGGCGCGGGGTAGTCGAGCCCGTCGGCGCTCTCACCCTCCTCGGGTACCTGCACCCACGCGGTCTCGCCCTCCTCGCACTCCTGGACGGCGGGGAAGACGAGCGTCTCGCCCACCGCCTCCGGGAGCTTGAGCGACAGCTCGAAGGCATCGCGCAGGTCGTCGGGCAGCGGGGTCTTCGCCGTGTAGACGACCTCCGCGACCCGCTCGGTGTACTCGCCGCCGTGGCCGTCGTCGATCGGCTCGTCGAGCTCCTCCATGACCTTCTCGACGTCCCAGTTCGGGTTCACGCTGGGCGTCACGGTGATGATCTGCTCGGGCATCTGGATGGAGACCGTCTCGGTGGCCGAGCCGTCGCACCCGTGCGGGACGCCGAAGGTGAGCAGGGAGTAGGCGCCCGCGGCGGTCGTGCTGGGAGTCACGCCGACGTGGGCCGAGGCCGTGGTCGTACCGGCGACGACGAGCCCGGCGGCGAGGGTGGTCGCGCCGAGGGCGCGCAGGGTCTTACGCATGGTGATGGTCCTGTTCGTGGAAGAGGTGTCCGGGGCGTCTCGCGGCGCGTTCGGCGGCACGCGGCACGTCCCGGGCCGGGCGTCGCGGACGACGTCCGGTCGGGTGGTCGAGGTGTCAGGCCGCGAGAGGCGGCGCGCGCTCCCTGACCAGCGGGTCCACGAACATCGGGCGCGCCTCGGGAAGCTCTGCCCGTGGCGGAGGTGCGATGGCGACCACGACGCGCGGTTGGCCGGGAACACCGCGGCCCGTGAGCCACGCCCACAGCCGCCACAGCAGCGCCTCGCCGTGCCGCAGGACGACGGCGATCGCGAGCGTCGCCGTCGCGTGGGCCACGACCATCCCGGGAGTCGGCAGCGCGTCCTGGTGGTGCGCCTGCCCCGGGCCCGCGGCGAGGACGGCGCAGCGCTCGAACGCGACGTGCAGCACGACCTGCCCGGCGCCGAGCGATCCGAGCAGGGCCGGCATCGCCAGCTCGCGCCGGGCGAGCGGCCGGAGCGCGACGACGGTCAGCGCCGTCAGGACGACCAGCGGCACGGCGCCGGGGTGCGCCCCGCCCGCCAGGACGTGAGAGACCAGGGAGAGCCCGACCACCGCGCCGGCGAGCAGGAATGCCCGCAGCGCGTGGAGTGCTCCTCTTCCCGGTGACGTCACGGCTGAACACTAGCGCGCGAAAACCCCCATAACGACGGCTCGTGTGGTATCCGCGACGACGCCAAACGTTTCGGGCGGGGCCGCGATCCTCTCGCGACTCAGCCGACGTCGCGGACCCGCACGCCGATCCTGGCGATGACGTCCTCCAGGACGGGGGTCTCGATGCCGTGGGCCGCGGCCCGGCGCCGGACCGCGCCGCCGATGGCGTCGAGCTCGCCCTCCCGGCCGGCCTCGATGTCGGCCTGCAGCGAGGATCGCATCGTCGCCGGGAAGCCGGCCAGGATGCCGCGCAGCTCCTCCCCGGTGGTGGGCACGCCCTCCGCGGTGGCGGTGGCCGCGATCTCGGCGAGCAGACCGGATGTCAGCACGGGGTCGTGCGTCAGGGCGTCCCCGATGCTCGTCGCCCAGGCGGAGGTCAGCAGGGCCAGCGGCGCGAGGAAGCGCAGCTTCTTCCACAGCACCTCGGTGTCCGTCCCGCCGGTGACCACCTCGATGGGCGTGTCGCGCAGCGCGGTGACGACGCCGAGCGCGACGGCGTCGTCGGGCACGACCACCCGCAGCAGGTCGCCCCGGTGCCGCACCCGCGGCGGGCCGGCCTCTCCCGCGCCCGTGCGGAGCGTCTCGCCCGCGATGGTGGCGCCGACGAGGCGCGCGCCCGGCAGGGCGGAGCGCAGCACGTCGAGGTGGTCCAGGCCGTTGAGCAGGGAGAGCACCTCGATCGGGCGAGCGTCGGCGAGCAGCTCCGCGGCGGCGTCGACTCCCTCCGCCTTGACCGCCACGACGACGCGCGCCCCGGGCGGGACGTCCGTCGTCGCGGGGAGCGGGGCGTGCCAGGTCCCGAATCGGTCGGTCTCGATCTCGAGGCCGTGCTCCGCGATCTGTGCGGCGGTCCGGTCGCGGGCGATCACGACGACGTCGTGCCCGGCCTGCTGGAGCATGGCGGCGACGAGGCCGCCGATCGCTCCGGGACCGATGACGGCGATGGGGGTGTCAGCCATGGGCCCATCGTAGGGAGCCGGAGGAGCCGCGCGGCGCCCTTGCCCTCCGACTGGATGTTCATATAGCATACTGGACATGCATCCAGTCGAGCGTTCGTCGTCTCCGGCCCGCGAGTCCGAGGTGGATCCGGCGGATCTGACGGCCCGCGCCCGAATCCGCAACGCCGCGCTCGCACTCTTCGCCGAGCGCGGGTTCAAAGGGGCAACGGTCAAACAGATCGCCGAGGCCGCCGGGGTCTCGCACGGGTTGCTGCAGCACCACTTCGGTTCCAAGGACGACCTCAGGCAGGCGTGCGACGCGTACGTGCTGCGGACGCTCGGCGATCTCGACTCCCTCGGCGCGGTGCACGGCGAGTTCACGGACCCGGACTTCATGGCAGGGCTCATGAACCACGGCCGCGCGGTGCTGCCGTACGTCGCGCGCGCGATGGCGGAGGGCGAGCCGATCGCGCGCGCTCTGTTCGAGCGGGGGGCGGGCATCGGCGAGGAGTGGCTTGCCGCGCACTGGCCGGACCGCTTCGTGCCCGGCGCTTCGCGCACTCGGGACGCCGCCGCCGTGATGGCCGCCATGCATCTGTCCACGATCGTCATGTACCGCCTGCTGTCCGAGCGCATGGGCGTGGACACGCTCGGGCCGGACGGGGCGGGCCGGATTCCGCGCGCGATGTTCGACCTCTACGGCGCCATGGGCGAGTTCGTGGCGTCCGCCGAGGGTGCGGGCGTGCGCGCCGCCGTCGACACGGCGGCCGGGAAGGAGGACGGCGATGGCTGATCTCGCCGGGACCTGGCAGGTTCTCCGGCACATCCTGCACCGCGACCGCTGGGTGCTGCCGCTCTGGTTGCTGGGGACGTGGACGCTGGCGACGAGCCGAGCCCTGTCGATCGCGACGGTCTACCCGGACGAGGCGGCACGTCGGCTCCGGTACGACGCCGTGATGTCCGACGTCCCGATGTTCAAGCTGTTCCAGGGCCCTGCCTACGGCGACTCGGCCGCCGCACTGGTGGCGCAGGAGAGCGTCGCGGGCGGGACCCTGCTGGCCGCGTTGTGGGCCTGTCTCCTCGTGGTGCGGCACACGCGCGCCGAGGAGCAGGCGGGGCGGACCGAGCTCGCGCGCGCGGGTGTCGTCGGCCGGCACGCGCATCTCGCGGCGGCGCTGACGGAGGTGCTGGGCGCCGCCGTGCTGCTGGCGGTGCTGGTGGCCGCGACCATGGCGGCTGCGGGCCTGCCGGTGACCGGATCGGTCGTGTTCGGCCTGGTGCTCGGCGCCGCCGCGGCGATCGGCGCCGGACTCGCGGCCGTGGCCGCGCAGGTCACGGCCAACCCGCGCCTGGCGGCCTGGGGCGCGTTCCTGCTCTTCTTCGCGCTGCACTTCGTCCGTGGCATCGGCGACCTGGCGGGAGGGTCCGCGGCACGGGCGGTCTGGGCGGTGCCCAACGCCTGGCTGCAGCGCACCCGCCCGTTCGCCGACGAGCGCTGGTGGCCGTTCGGCCTGGTGCTGGTCCTGGTCGTGGTGCTCGTGGTGGTGGCGTTCCGGCTGTCGGCGCGGCGCGATCTCGCCGCGGCGGTGGTCGCGCCGCGGCCGGGACCGGACGGCGCCGAGGAGTGGGTGCGCGGCCCGATCGCCATGGCGTGGCGGCAGCATCGCACGGCTTTGCTGGTGTGGGTGGCGGCGCTGTCGGCCGTCACGATCCCGTCCGGATTCGGCGGCACCGCGGCGATGGAGTCCTACGCCACCAGCGACCTCATGGCCGAGTGGGCGGCCGCCATGGGTACGGGGGATCCGGCCGACGCCTTCTTCGCCTACATCGTGTTCACGATGGTCTTTCCCGTGACGATCTACGCGATGGCCACCGCGCTGCGCGTGGTGGGTGAGGAGCGGTCGGGACTGGCGGAGACGGTTCTCGCCCGGCCGACGACCCGGCTGGCCTGGGCGGGCGGGCACCTGCTCGTCGCGGCGTCGGTCCCGGTGGTGCTGGAGCTGGTGATCGGCCTGGGATTCGGTATCGGGTCGGGGCAGCTCGGAACCATGCTGCGTACCACGATGGTGCTGGTCCCGGCCGTGTGGGTGATGGTCGGCGTCGCAGTGGCGGCGTTCGGTCTCGTGCCACGCCTCGCGGCGGTGCTGCCCTGGCTGGTGTTCGCGGTGGCGCTGACCGGAGAACTGGGCCAGCACCTCGGCTGGCCCCGCTGGACCTTCCTGGTCACCTCGCCGTTCTCACACGTGATGCCGTTCTACGGCCCGCCGTCGGCAGGCACGGTGCTGGCGTTGATGCTGCTCGCCGCCGGGCTGACGGCCGCGGGTCTCGTGGGGCTGCGACGGCGTGATCTCGTGACCAGCTGAGGAGTCCGGCCGAGGACCGGCCGAGGGGTACTGTCCCGTCATGCGGGTCCACCACATCGACGCAGGCACGATGCGTGTTCCTGGGGCGCCGATCATCTCGCACGTGCTGGTGTGCGAGTCCGACGACGGGCTCGTCCTCGTGGACTCCGGCTTCGGGCTGGCGGACGTCCGGGAGCCGGCACGGCTGGGACCAGTGCGGCTCGTGATGCGACCGGTGCTCGACGAGGCCCGGACCGCGCTGCGCCAGATCGAGGCCCTCGGCTTCACGGCCGACGACGTCCGGCACGTGGTCCTGACCCACGCCGACCTCGACCACGCGGGCGGCATCTCCGACTTCCCGCGCGCCCGCGTGCACGTCACCGCGGCGGAGGCGGATGCCCTGCGGCGGCCGGCCTGGATCGAACGACGGCGGTACCTGGCCGCGCAGTGGGCGCACGGCCCCGACCTCGTCGCGCACGCTCCCGGCTCCCTCGAGTGGCGGGGATTCCGCGGTGTGTCCGAGATCGTGCCCGGCGTGCTGCTCGTTCCCCTCCCGGGGCACACGCGCGGACACGCGGGCGTCGCGGTCGACGCGACGACGGACGGCGTCGTCACGGGCGGTCCGACGACGGGCAGTGCGACGACGGATGGTGCGGTGACGGATGGTGCGGCGGCCCGCGCCGGGGACCGCTGGGTCCTGCACGCCGGCGACGCCTTCAACCACCACGGCTACCTCACCGGGAGCCCCGTCCCGCCGCTGTTCCGCTTCCACCAGCGCTTCATCACGGCCGACGCCGCCCAGGCCCGCACCCAGCACGCCAGGCTGGCCGCGCTCGCCCGGAACCACCGCGACACGGTCGACATCGTCTGCGCCCACGACCCGGCTCTGCTGCCGATCCCGGCCCTTCGCTGACGGGCGTGCCCGGGTCGGGCGGCGGAGCTCCTTCCGCCACCCGACCCGCATCGTTCCGCCGGGTCGACGCCGAGAGGTCGCGACCTGTCAGCGTGTCGTTCAGAGGGCGGCGAAGGCGTCCTTGCGCTCGCCGAGCCACTCGGCGAAGGTCTTGAGCCGCGGGTTGAGCTCGCGGACCGTGGCGAGGTCGCGGCGGCCGGTGAACTCGTCCGCGAACTCGGCGTAGTACTGGAACATGTTCCCGACCTCCTCGGCGGCGGGGAATCCGGCCGAGCGGAGGCCCTCGAACGGGACCGGGAAGTAGTGAACGGGCTCTCCGAGGAGCTCGGCGAAGGCCGCGGCGTACTCGGCGCCCGTCAGGTGCTCGCCCGCGATGCTCACCGTCTCGCCGACGAGCTCCTTGCCGCGCTGGAAGATCCCGTAGGCGGTGCGGCCGATGTCCTCGGAGGCGATCCCGGCGAGCTTGCTGTCGGCCATCGCCAGGGCGAGGACCAGGCTGCCGTCCTCCTGGCGCGTGGGCGCGAAGTTGGTGAGGAAGCCGTCCCAGTAGTACGTCGTCTGCAGGAACGTGGTCGGGACGCCGGCCTCGATGAACAGGGCGTTGGCCTCGCCCTTGACGTCGAAGTGCGGCACCTTGTACTTGCCCATGAGGGTGGGCATCCGGTCGTCGTCGAGCGGCACGGAATCGCGGGTGTCCTCCAGCGTCGACCAGACCACGTGCTCGACACCCGCCGTCCTGGCGGCCAGGGCGAGGTTGCGGGCCTGGGCGTACTCGCGCTCGGGCGAGAAGTGCTCCCAGAAGTTGGTGACGAAGTACGCGCCGTAGGCGCCGTCGAGGGCCTGGGCGACACTCGCTTCGTCGTCGAGATCGGCGACGACCACCTCGGCGCCGAGGCGGGCCAGTTCCTGGGCCTTCTCGGAGTCGGGGTTGCGGGTGAGTGCGCGAACGGCGAACTCGGAGTCGGCGTCGGCGAGGATCGCGTGGGCGAGCCCGCCGCCCTGAGCCCCGGTGGCGCCGACGACGGCGATGATCTTCTTCTGCTCTGTCATGGTCGCTTCCGTTCATCCAGCGGATTTAGGTGACGCGTCATCTAAATGGACCTAGGTAGGTGACGTGTCAACTGGTCGTCACCGACAGTAGCATAGATAGTTGATGTATCAACTACAGCTAGACTGGACGCCATGACCAACGACGTACCGTGGCTGAACGCGGAGGAAGATCGGTCCTGGCGCGCCTTCGTCCGGCTGCACCAGAAGCTCTTCCGGCGCCTGGGCGCGGACCTGGAGACGCACTCGGGTCTGTCCGGCGCCGATTTCCAGATCCTCGTCGCGCTCACCGACGTCCCCGAGGGTCGTCTGCGGTTCCAGGACCTGGCCGGGGCGATCGACTGGGAACGGAGTCGCCTGTCGCATCAGGTGTCCAGGATGATCAAGCGCGGTCTGGTGGCTCGCGAGGAGTGCGCCGAGGACGGCCGTGGTGCGTTCGTGGTGATCACCCCGCAGGGCCGCGAGGCCATCGAGGCCGCCGCGCCCAGGCATCTGGTCGTGGTTCGCCGGCTGGTCATCGACGCCCTCGACCCCGAGGACCTCGCCGCCCTTGGGCGCATCTCGAGTCGCGTCCTCGAACGGATCGACGCAGAGCCGAGGTGACGCCGAGCCGAGGTGACGTCGACGAGTCGCTGCCGCACGACGGAACAATCCCGATGGTGCACCGGGTTGCGAGAGGAGAGGCGTCCCGCACTGCGAGGCGCCCGCCCAGGACCGGCACGCAGCGAGAGGTGACAGAGATGTCCGAGATCGTCGAGAACCCGTTCGTGATCGAACCGGGAACGGTGCAGCGGGGCCGGACCAGGATCCGCGCCTACAGCGAGGGCGAACTCGTCGCCGACGCCGTCACCCCGCTGCTCGTCTGGGAGCACCCGTACTTCCCGCAGTACTTCTTCGCGCCCGAGGACCTGGAGGTGGAGGTGCGCCCGGCCTCCGGCCGTGGCCCGCGCTCCAAGGCGCTCGGTCCCGGCGAGCGGTTCGACGTCGTCGTCGGTGACCGGACGCTGCCCGGGGTCGCGCAGCGCTACCCCGAGGCCCCGGTCGAGGCCATGCGCGGCGCGTACGCCCTGACCTGGTCGGCCTTCGACACCTGGCTCGAGGAGGACGAGGTCCTGCACACCCACGCGCGCAACCCGTACGTCCGGATCGACGCTCTCCCGTCCAGCCGCCACGTCCGTGTCGTGGTGGGCGGGGAGGTCGTCGCGGAGTCGCACCGGCCCGTGGTCCTCACCGAGACCGGGCTGCAGCCCCGCTACTACCTGCCGCGCGTCGACGTGCGGATGGATCTGCTGACGCCGACCGACACCACGAGCCACTGCCCCTACAAGGGGGAGGCGTCGTACTGGACCCTCGACGCCGGGGGCAAGCAGCTCGCCGACGTCGTCTGGGGGTACGACACCCCGCTGCCGGAGTCGACGCGGCTCGCCGGCCTGGTCTGCTTCTGGCCGGAGAAGACCGCCGACCTGGAGCTCTACGTGGACGGCGAACGGGTCGGGCGGCCGTAGGACTCGCGGGTCCGCGCCCGAGCCGCTGAGACGCTCGACGAACCGCCAAGCGTCTCTCCGTAGGCTTCCGGCCCCGGCGGCCCGGCGAGCACCGGCGTCAGACCCGCCCGTACGTCGTCGTCCGCTGACGGACCGGGCGGCCGATGCCCGCCGCGATCTCCTCCAGTTCCGCGACCGTCTTGGCCGAGCCGTGCTCCGAGCCCGCCATCCGGGAGATCGTCTCCTCCATCAGCGTGCCGCCCAGGTCGTTCACCCCGGCCCGCAGCATGCGGCGCGTCCCGTCCACCCCGAGCTTCACCCAGCTCGTCTGGATGTTGTCGATGCGGCCGTGCAGCATGATCCGGGCCATCGCGTGGACGGCGAGGTTGTCGCGCGCGGTCGGCCCGGGGCGAGCGACGCCGGCGAGGTAGATCGGCGAGCTGTTGTGCACGAACGGCAGCGGCACGAACTCGGTGAACCCGCCGGTCTCGTCCTGGATGCGGGAGATCACGCGCAGGTGCTTCACCCAGTGCCGCGGGTGGTCGACGTGCCCGTACATCATCGTAGAGCTGGACCGGAGGCCGATCCGGTGTGCCGTCGTGACGACGTCGATCCACGTGCTCGTCGGCAGCTTTCCCTTCGTGAGGATCCAGCGCACGTCGTCGTCCAGGATCTCGGCCGCCGTGCCGGGGATGGTGTCGAGGCCCGACTCGCGCGCCTGGAGAAGGAAGTCCTCGAAGCTCAGCCCGGTGCGCGAGGCGCCGTTGACGATCTCCATCGGGCTGAACGCGTGCACGTGCATGCCCGGCACGCGCTTCTTGATCGCGCTCGCCAGGTCGAAGTAGCCGGTCGCCGGAAGCTGCGGGTCGATGCCGCCCTGCATGCACACCTCTGTGGCGCCGAGCCCCCAGGCCTCCTCCGCGCGGTCGGCGACCTGGTCCAGCGACAGCGAGTAGGCGTCGGCGTCGGTGCGGCGCTGCGCGAACGCGCAGAACCGGCAGCCCACGTAGCAGACGTTGGTGAAGTTGATGTTCCGGTTCACCACGTAGGTGACGTCGTCGCCCACGACGTCGCGCCGCAGGTGGTCGGCAAGTTCAGCGACCCGGTCCAGCAGCTCGCCGTCGGCGGTCATCAGCGTGAGCGCCTGCTCGTCGGTGAGCCCGGCGGGATCCCGTTCGGCCGCGGCCAGCGCGGCCT
Organism: Myceligenerans pegani; assembly: GCF_014892515.1. GTDB lineage: Bacteria > Actinomycetota > Actinomycetes > Actinomycetales > Cellulomonadaceae > Myceligenerans > Myceligenerans pegani. Next base: position 13,738 of record NZ_JADBGR010000066.1, on the reverse strand, counting down.
TCCCCTCGGAGCTGATGCCCGACGACGGCGCCGGGGCCAGGCGATCCCGGTGGGCCACCTCGTCGCGGATGCCCTGCCAGTCGCCGTAGACGTCGTCGAAGTCCGTGCGGCGGTCGGCCGTCCGGCCTGTCGTGTCGACCGTCTCGTGGAGGTCCGTGCGGCCCGCCGCGACGAAGCCGCCGTCGGGCTCCTGCCACGGGAGGCCGGACGGCTTGACGCCCGGCCGCGCCAGGCCGTCGTCGTCGGCGAGGGCGGCGACGTGGGCGCTGACGCGCGGGTCGAGCCACGGCTCGCCCTGCAGGACGTACCGCGGGTGGACCGTGAGCCGCGGGCGCAGCGTGAAGCCGCGGGCCTCGACGGTCTCGCGGAGCCGGCCGATCTCCGGCCACGGGCGCTCCGGGTTCACGTGGTCCGGTGTGAGGGGCGAGATCCCGCCCCAGTCGTCGATTCCGGCGTCGAGCAGGGCGGTGCACTCGGCGAGGTCGACGAGGTTCGGCGGGGCCTGGACGCGTGCCTTCGGGCCGAGCACGACGCGGGTGACCGCGATGGCGGCGCGGTACTCGTCGAGGGGGAGGTCGTCGCGGTGGCGCATCGCGGTGTCGGGCTTGGCGCGGAAGTTCTGGACGATGATCTCCTGGAGCGCGCCGTAGCGCCGGAGGTTCGCGCGGAGGGCGAAGATCGTCTCGGCGCGCTCGGTGAGGGTCTCGCCGATACCGACCAGCAGGCCGGACGTGAACGGGATCGAGAGGCGCCCGGCGTCCTCGAGCACGCGGAGCCGCACCTCGGGATCCTTGTCGGGCGAGCCGTAGTGCGCCAGGCCCTTGGTCTCGTGCAGCCGCCGGGACGTGGTCTCCAGCATCATGCCCATGGACGGGGCCACGGGCTTGAGCCGGTTCAGCTCCTCCCAGCTCATGACGCCCGGGTTGAGGTGGGGGAGGAGGCCCGTCTCCTCCAGGACGCGGATCGCCATCGCCCGCACGTAGGCGAGCGTGGAGTCGTACCCCCGCTCGTCGAGCCACTGCCGGGCCTCGGGCCAGCGGTCCTCGGGGCGGTCGCCGAGCGTGAAGAGCGCCTCGAGGCAGCCCAGCTCGGCACCCTCGGCGGCGATGGCGAGGATCTCGTCCGGTGACAGGTACGGCTCGCGACCCTCACGCGCGGCCTGGCCGGGCGTCTCGACGAAGGTGCAGTAGTGGCAGCGGTCGCGGCACAGGCGGGTGACGGGGATGAAGACCTTGGGGGAGTACGTCGTGGTGCCGGGGCGTCCTGCCTCCACCAGGCCCGCGTCACGGACGCGCGCCGCGACCGCGCACAGCCGGTCCAGCTCCTCGCCGGTGGCGGCGAGGAGCGCGGCGGCCTCCTCGACGTCCAGCGCGGCGCCGCGCTCGGCACGGGCGAGAGCGCGGCTGGTCTGTCGCGGTGTCGGGGCTGCGGGAGCTGCGGGGACCTGTGCCACGGTCTCGTCGTCCATGGTGAGAACCCTATGCGGTCGGTTGGTGCTCAGAGGCGGTCGTCCCGTTCCTCCGCGCGGGCGTCCGGGGCCTCCGGGGCGTGGATGGCGCCGATCCGTTCCGCCAGGGCCGGGAACAGCAGCACCGACAGCACTCCCGAGAAGACCAGCGCCGCGGCCTGCGCCTCGTCGAGCGCACCGCTCGACACGCCCGCCGTCGTGATCACCACGATGAGGGGCAGCGCGGTCGAGGCCATCGTGGACAGGGCCAGTGCCTCGCGCCGCGGGAGGTCACGGCGGTGGAGGAGGAAGGTCGGGACGCCGCGCACCACCAGGAGCAGGACGAGGAAGACCGGCACGCTCAGGAGCACTGCCGGGTCGGAGAACAGCGACCCGACGTCCAGGCCGACCCCGGTGACGACGTAGAAGATCGGGATGAGGAACCCGAACCCGATGCCCTCGAGCCGCGACCCGACGATCCGCGCCTCGGCGGGGTCGCCCGACTCGAGGAAGAGGTGCACGAGCAGGCCCGCCGTGAACGCGCCGAGCACCGGGTCGAGGCCCAGCCACTCGGTGATCGCGAACAGCACGATCACCAGGAAGACGCAGAACCGGAGCCCGACCTGCGCGCTCGTGCCCAGCGTGGCCGCGACGAGGCGGCCAAGCCGGGGATGACGGGGCTTGCGGGCGAGCCACGCCCCGGTGAGGGCGAGCGCGGCGAACACGCCCAGCACGGCGAGCGTATGAGCAGGCCGCTGGCCGCTGAGGACGAACGCGATGGCCAGGATCGGCCCGAACTCACCGATCGTCCCCACCGCCAGCACGCCGTCGCCGAAGCGCGTACCGCTGAGGCCGGCGTCCCGGACGAGGGGGAGCACCACGCCGAGCGCCGTGGTGGTCAGCGCGAGCCCCACCACCAGGCCCGCGTCCGTCCCGCCCACGGCGAGCCCGACGCCCAGCCCGATGACGAGCGAGACCAGCCAGCTCCACGTCGCCCGCCGCAGCGGCCCGCCGACGACGCGCCCCACCTCGATCTCGTACCCGGCCAGGAACATGAGGAACGCCAGCCCGAGATCGCTCAGCGCGTCGACGACGTCGGTCTTCTCCACCAGGCCGAGCAGCGCCGGCCCGAGCAGCACGCCCAGCAGGATCTCGAACACCACCGACGGCACCTTCAGCCGCGGCTCGACCCGGTCGGCGAGGAACGGCGCGACGACCGCGGCGAGCGTGATCAGCGCCAGCATCATCAGGCTCTGCTCGTCCAACGCCTCCCCCTCCCGTCCGCCTGCCCCCAGCATGCTGGCCGCGCCACGACGCTGCCATCGCAGGGCTCAGGGGCCCGCCTGTTCGGTGGCCCGGAGCCGCAGCGCGTGCTCGAGGTTGAAGGCGCGGATCGTTCTGGCCTCCCGCTCGGCGAGAACCGTCTCCCCGATCGGCACCACCTCCGGGTGGTCCACGCGGTACGTCCTGCCGTCGAACTCGAGGACGCCGGACCCGGCCGCCTGGAGGTTGCGCAGCCAGTCCGTGCCGGGCCCGTAGGGGAGGGCGACGACGAACCCGCCCGCTTCGGGACTCGGCCCGATCGGCGTGACGTACTCGCGGCCGCTCGTGCGTCCCCGGTGGTGCAGCAGCCCCGTCGGGTTGCCCTCCGTGCCCGCGGCGCGCTGGGCGCGGTTGGTGACGGCCCGGTTGAAGCGGCGCATCGTCCCCAGGATCCGCGCGTTCTGGGTGCGGAAGCCGATCAGGAGGACGACCAGTGCCAGGGCCGGCACGAGGACGACCGCCCCCGCGATCACGCCGAGCACCGTGAGGACCGTGCTCATCGCGACCGCCCCCCGCGCACGAGGAACCAGATGCCGAGCGCGACCTCGCCCAGCAGGGAGCTGGCCACGAGGAGCCCGGTGAGGACGGTCAGGAGGACGGCGTCGTCGGGCAGGAAGAGGCGGGCGACGCCGTCGGCCGCGTAGCCGAAGCCCGCCACGAGCAGGACGACGCCCAGCAGCGACGGGGTGACGTGGTCACGGAGCACGATCACGCCGAGCACGGCGAGGTGGGCGGCGAACACGACCAGGCCGAGCTGCCAGGTCGCCGTGAACTGATCGAGCGCCGCGCGGGCCGCGGCGTCGTCGGGGGCGGGGCCGGTGGCGATGCCGAGCGCCGTGGAGAGATGCCCGACGGCGGTCGCGAGCACCGCGGCGTAGGTGACGCGGAGCCAGGCGGCCAGGGCGGGTAGCTCGCGGTGGCCGCTGCCGAAGAACCGCCAGACGGCCCAGGCGAGGACGACGTCGAGGATCGCGACGAGCAGGAACGCCGTGATGGCCAGGCCGAGAAGCGCCTGGCCCGCGGCGATCCGCTCGGCCGCCCCGTCGGGGCCCGGGCCGGCGAGGCCCAGGACCGTCATGTTGGCGAAAGGGCCCGCCACGGCCATGCCGAGCGTCGCGACGCCCGCGGCGACCGCCGCGTCGCGCGGATGGGTGAGGGTGCCGGGTGGAGCGGTACTGGTCACGGGACCGATCCCTTCGAGGTTGTTTATCTTGTAAACAAGATTACAACGTAAACAGGGTCGACGACGCAAGACCCCGCGGGGTGAACTCCCGGGAGAGAATGCGATGGTGACCGAGACACAGCACCGCCGTCGTCCCCTGAACCGCGGCCGCGTCCAGGCGGCCGCGGTCCAGGTCGCCGACCGGGACGGCCTGAAGGGCATCACCATGCGGTCCGTCGCCGACCTCCTCGGGGTCGAGGCGATGGCGCTGTACCGGCACGTCTCCGGCAAGAACGACCTGCTCGACTCCCTCGTCGAGGTGGTCATCGGCGAGATCAACACCGCCTGCGACGCCCTCCCGGCTCCCGAGGACCCGGCCGACTGGCGCACCAACCTGCGCCGCCGCATCCTCACCGCCCGGTCCACCCTGCTCGTGCACCGCTGGGCCCCCGCCCTGATCAGCACCCACGGCACGATGGGGCCCGAGCTGATGCGCTACTTCGACGAGTTCGGCGCGACCCTGGCCGCCGGCGGGTTCTCGCTCGACACCATCCACCACGCCTTGCACGCCTTCGGCCCGCGCGCCCTCGGCTTCGCCCCGGAACTCTTCGAGCTCGAGGCGCCCGCGGTGACGGAGACCGACCTGGACGAGCAGGCGGCGCTCGCGGACATGGCGGCGCTGGCCGAGGAGATGCCTTTCCTCGCGCGGATGGCGCAGCACCTCTCCCACGAGGCGTCCACCACGCTGGGCTGGTGCGACGACCAGGCCGAGTTCGAGTTCGGGCTCGACGTCATGCTGGACGGCCTGGAGAAGCGGCTGAACTCCTGACTCAGGTCGCCCGGACCGGCTGCCCGGGCCGGGTGCCCCCGCCCGCCCCGCCGCCCGGCCGGACTCGACGGCCGGTCCGTCAGCTCCGCCGTCGTTCCAGGCCGTCGAGGATGAGCTCGAGCCCGAAGTCGAACTCGTCCGCCCAGTCGTATCCGGGCCGGAGGTAGTGCGTGGTGGCCATCTCGACCATCGCGGGGTACTCGCCGGCGCCCATGCGCTCCATGATCGGCTCGGCGACGCCGCCGACGGTGTCCGGGCCGTCGAACGGGAGCGATGCCTCCTGCAGCGCGAAGCCGTAGACGTAGCTGTCGACGAGCGCATAGGCGTGCGCGGTCAGCTCGGGGGAGAAGCCGGAGCGCAGCAGGCACGCGAGGACCCGGTCATGATGCCGCAGCGTCGCGGGCCCGGGAGAGGTGCGGGACTCCAGGAGGCCGATCGCCCAGCTGTGCTCCCGGAGGACGGCGCGCGCCGAGCGAGCACTCCTGCTGATCTCCTCGCGCCAGTCGCCGTCCGGGTCCGGCGAGTCGATCGCCTCGAAGACGGCGTCGACGAGGGCGTCCAGGAGTTCCTCCTTGCCGGAGACGTAGTGGTACACGGACATCGGCCGGGCGCCCAGCTCGCTCGCGAGGGAGCGGATGGTGAGCCGGGGCAGCCCGCCACGGTCGGCGATCGCCAGGGCCGCGGCCAGGACGCGTTCGCGGCTCAGCCGCTGCCGGGCGGGCGCCGCCGTCGTGGGTTTCGGGGTGTCGGTCATCTGGCCGCTCTCAGGGCTTCACGCAGGGCTTCGTACTGTGTACGGTAGCAGTCGTACTAAGTACGAACCGCCGCGCGGTCGGTACGACGACGGCGCGCGCGTCCGTTCACCCCAGAGAAGGAACTCATCCATGACCACCCTGACCACGCCCTCGCGCCTGGACGCGCGCATGCTCACCTCCCGGCTGATCGGGATCCTGTTCCTCGCCGGGTTCCTCCTGTACGGAACGGGCAACGCCCTGGTGACCTCCGTCGCCGACGGCCAGGACCTCCTCGCCTCGGTCCCCGCGCATGCGACGCTGCTCGCCCTCGGCGCCTTCCTCATGCTGACCAACACCGCGGCGGACATCGGCAAGGCGGTCCTGTTCTTCCCGGTGGTGGACCAGTACGGCAGGAAGACGGCGCTGACCTACCTCGCGGCGATGATCCTTCAGGTCGTCCTCATGGCCACCGGAGCGCTCGCCGTGCTGATGCTCGTCCCCTTGGCGCGCGAGAGCGCGGAGGCCGGGCCAGAGGCCGGCGGCTGGGCTACCCCTCTCGCGAACCTGGCCCTCGACGCCAACGAACTCGGCTACCAGGCGGGGCAGCTGGCGTTGTCGGTGGGCGCCTTCGTCCTGGTCGTGCTGCTGTACCGGACACGCCTGGTGCCGCGCTGGCTGGCCGGTCTCGGCCTGGCGGGCTACGTCCTCCACGCGGCCGGGTCCGCGGCGGAGCTCTTCGGCGTCCACATCAGCCTCGTGCTGCTGATCCCGGGGGCCCTCTTCGAGATCGGCCTGGCGGTCTGGCTGCTCGTCAGGGGGTTCGACCCCGAGGCGTACGAGGGGCCGCGCTCGCGGGCGGCGGCCTGACGTCGGTCGTGTGCCGAGTGGCCGAAATGGCCGGGCCCCGCGAGGATCGCTCCTTGCGGGGCCCGGCTCGACCTCATCGGCGACGTCAGAAGTCGAAGTCGTCGATGTTGTCGGCGTCGAACACGAACGGGTCGCCCAGCAGGACCACGCCGTCGTCGTCGATCTCGAAGGTGCCCAGCTCGCCGGCCTCGAACGAGTCGCCGGGGCCCGACGCCTCTCCGGTCACCAGTGCGTTGGCGGTGTGGGCGGCGAGGTAGCCGAGGTCCTCCGGGTTCCACAGCGCGAACGCCTCGACGGTGCCGTCCTTGACGTACTCGCGCATCTGGTTGGGGGTGCCCAGGCCCGTGAGCGCCACCTCGCCCTGGTACTCCGAGGTCGAGAGGTAGCGGGCCGCCGCCGCGATGCCGACGGTGGTCGGCGAGACGATCCCCTTGAGGTCGGGGTACGTCTGCAGCAGCGCGGCGGTCTTGTCGAACGACGTCTGGTCGTCGTCGTCCCCGTACGCGATCTCGACCAGTTCGACGTCCGGGTGGTTCGCCTCGAGGTCGGCTTCCATGAGCTCGATCCAGGCGTTCTGGTTGGTCGCGTTGGCCGACGCCGACAGGATGGCGATCTGCCCCTCGTCGCCGATCTGCTCGGTGATGAGGTCGACCTGCGCGGAGGCGATGCCCTCGGCCGTGGCCTGGTTGACGAACACGTCGCGGCAGTCGGGGTTGGTGTCGGAGTCGAACGTGACGATCTTGACGCCGACGCCGGAGGCCTCGTCCAGCGCGTCGCAGATCGCCTCCGGGTCGTTGGCGGAGACGACGAGCGCGTCGACGGCCTGCTGGGCGGCCGTCTCGATGAAGCTGACCTGCGACGTCGGGCTCGCCTCCGTCGGCCCGACCTCGGCGAACGTGCCGCCGAACTCCTCGACCGCCGCGGCCCCGCCCGCGTTCGACGTGTCGAAGTACGGGTTGCCCAGGTTCTTGGGCAGGAAGGTGACCGACACGTCGCCGTCGTCGGCCGTGCCGCCGCCGTCGCCACCACCGCAGGCGGCCAGGAGCAGGACGGCGGCCGCCGCCGTCGCCACCGCGCCGAGGGTGTTCCTTCTCGTGGAGAACATCGTCGTTTCCTCTCGTAGTGCTTCCGTTCCCAGGGGATTCGGCCGACGACGGCGGTCAGCCCGGCGGGACCTGCGCGATCCCGCCGCGTCGTCCCGGCCGCGCCCGCCGTTGATGTGCCAGGGCCAGGACCCGCGCGGAGGTGACCGAGCCGATGAGCAGCAGGCCGGTCACGACCGTGATGATGTCGCTCGTCACGCCCGACAGCCGTAGGGCGCTGCCCAGCACGCCGATGAGCAGCACGCCCGCGATCACGCCGTGCAGGGCGCCGCGCCCGCCGAAGATGGACACGCCGCCGAGCAGGACGGCCGCGATCACCTGCAACTCCATCCCGATGGCGTTGTCGCCCCGGGCGTTGCTGTAGAGCAGGGTGAAGTAGACGCCCGCGAACCCCGCGACCGCCCCCGAGGTGACGAAGAGCCAGAACTTCGTCAGCCCGACGTCGATCCCCGAGAAGGCCGCCGCCTCCTTGTTGAGCCCGATCGCGTACAGCGACCGCCCCACCGGCGTGAAGTGCAGCACCACCGCGAACACGAGCGCCAGCGCCGCGAACACGATCATGACGAGCGGGATCGGCGTCCCGGGGATGTTCTCGCGGGTCAGGCCCGTCCAGAACTCGGGCAGGTCGCTGATCGCCGTCGTCCCCAGCAGCCCCACCGCGACGCCGCGGAACAGGGCGAGCGTGCCGATCGTGACCGCGAGCGAGGGGAGCCCGACGAACGTCACCAGCGCGCCGTTGACCGCCCCCGCGACCGCCCCGACGACGACGGCGAGCCCCACCGCGACCGGGAACGGCCACCCCGCCTGCACCCCCAGGCCGACCACCACGCTGGACAGGCCGATGACGCTCGCGACGGAGAGGTCGATCTCCTCCGTGACGATGATCAGCGTCATCGGGAGGGCGACCAGCAGGATCGGCGTGATCTCCCGCAGCAGGAACGTCGTCGTCAGCGGGCTGTCGAAGTTGGGCACGGCGACCGTCGCGACCGCGACGACCGCGAGCAGCAGCCCGATGATCGACGCCTCCCGGGTCACCAGAACCCGGCGCCACAGCGGCCGGGCGTGCGCCGCGTACACCCGCCCGCCGTTCGGGCCCGCGGCGACGGCACGGCCGGCCGCCGAGTCCGCCCCGCCGGACGGGACCGTCCCGACCCCGTCGGCCGACCCCGTCGAGACCTCGCTCATGGCGTCCCCTCCCGCTGGTCCTCCCGTTGTTCCCCGCGCTGCTCCTCACGTTGCTCCTCGCGCTGCCCGACGAGCCGGCGGTGCTGCCGCACCGCCAGGACGCGGTCCAGCACGATGGCGCCGATGATCAGCACGCCCACCACGGCGCGCTGCCAGAAGTCGTCCACGCCGATGATCGGCAGCGCGCGGTTGATCGTCAGCAGCAGGTACGCCCCCAGCGCCGCGCCCCACACGGTGCCCACACCGCCCGAGATCGCGACCCCGCCGATGACCGCGGCGCCGATCGCCTGCAGCTCCCACCCGAACCCGGCGTTCGAGCTGACCGTCCCGTACCGCGCCGCGAACAGCACGCCCGCCAGCCCGGCGAGCGCGCCGCACGCGACGAACGCCGCGAGCACCCGCCGCGTCACCCGCAGGCCGTACAGCTGCGCGGCCGCGGGATCCGAGCCGATCGCGTACAGCTCACGTCCGCTGCGCAGGTTGCGCAGGTACCACGCGGCCGCGACCAGCACCACGACGGCGAGCAGCGTCAGGATCGGTATGCCGAGCAGCTTTCCCGTGCCGAGCGCCCGGAAGGCACTTGGAAGGTCCGAGGCGTTGATCCGGTCCGAGCCCGTCCAGGCGACGTTGACGCCCCGGTAGACGTACATCGTGCCGAGCGTGATGACGAGCGCCGGCACCCTGGCGTAGGCCACGAGTGCCCCGTTGACCAGCCCGAGCGCCGCCCCGAACCCGACGCCCGCCAGGACCACGACGACGATCGGGATCCCCGGTACGTCACGCAGCAGCGTTCCCGTGAGGTAGGCGACCAGCCCGACCACGGACCCGACCGACAGGTCGACGTTCCGGGTGACGATCACGACCGCCTGCCCCACGGCGACCACCATGAGGATCGACGGCGTGAGCAGCAGGTCCCGGAAACCATCGGCCGAGAACACGAAGGCCGGATTGAGCGCCGTCGCCGCCACGACGACGAGCACCAGCGCGATCCCGATCCCCGTCTCGCGCGCCCGGAGCAGCCGCCCGGCGCCGGCCAGGAGCGCAGGGGCAGTGGTGATCGCGGTCATCGGACGGCCTCCTCGGTGGTCGCGGCACGCATGACGGCCTCCGGCGTGGCGTCCGCGCGGTCCAGCTCGCCCGTCAGGCGGCCCTCGCGCATGACGAGCACCCGGTCGGCCATGCCCAGCACCTCGGGCAGCTCCGACGAGATCATGAGGATCGCCACCCCCTGCTGCGCGAGCCGCGACAGCAGCCGGTGCACCTCGGCCTTCGTTCCCACGTCGATACCGCGGGTGGGCTCGTCCACGATCAGCACCCGGGGATCGGACGCCAGCCACTTGCCGAGAACGACCTTCTGCTGGTTGCCGCCGCTGAGGGTCCCGGTCTCGGCGTCCAGCGCGGCCGTCTTCACCTCGAGCCGGCTCGCCCACGTGCGCGCCGCCGCGTTCTCCAGGCCGTCCCACACCAGTCCCCAGCGGGCCAGGCGCTCGCGGATCGCGAGGGTGACGTTGCGCGCGACGGTCTGGTCGAGCACGAGGCCCTGCCGGCGCCGGTCCTCGGGGACGAGGGCGAGCCCGCGGGCGATCGAGGCGCGCGGGTTGCCCCGGGGCAGCGGCTCGCCGTCGACCCGGACCGAACCGGACTCGTAGGGGTCGACGCCGAACACCGCGCGGGCGACCTCGCTGCGTCCCGCACCGACGAGGCCGGCGAGGCCCACGATCTCCCCGGCCCGGACCGTGAACGACACGTCGTGGAACACTCCCGGCTGGGTGAGCCCCTCGACGACCAGCACGTCGTCGCCGACCTCGGCGGGGAGCTTGGGGAAGAGCTCGGCGACGTCGCGGCCGACCATCATCCGCACCAGCTCGTCGACCGTCGTGCCGGCGACGGGCAGGGTGTCGACGTACGCGCCGTCGCGCATGACGGTGACCGTGTCGCACAGGTCGAAGACCTCGTCGAACCGGTGCGAGATGAACACGAGCGCCCGGCCCTCGTCGCGCAGGCCGCGGGCGACGGCGAAGAGGCGGTCCACCTCGATGCCGCTGAGCGCCGCCGTCGGCTCGTCCATGACGAGGACTCGGGCGTCCAGGGAGATCGCCTTGGCGATCTCGATGATCTGCTGGTCCGCGATCGAGAGGCCGTCGGTGGGCCGGTCGGGGTCGAGCCGTACACCGAGCCGGGCGAAGATGGCCTGCGCCTCCTGGCGCATCGCCCGCCGGTCGATGCGCCCGAACCGTCCGGTGGGCTGACGGCCCATGAAGATGTTCTCGGTGACCGACAGGTCGGGGAAGAGGGTGGGCTCCTGGTAGATGACCGCGATCCCGGCGGCCTTGGACTCCGCGGTGCTGTGGAAGTCGACGGGCGCGCCGTCGAGTGCGAGCGCGCCGCCGTCGCGGCGGTAGAGGCCCGCGACGATCTTCACGAGGGTCGACTTGCCCGCGCCGTTCTCGCCGACGAGCGCGTGGATCGAGCCGGTCTCGACGCGCAGGTTCGCGGACCGCAGGGCGGTGACGGGACCGAACGATTTCGTGACCCCTGACAGCTCCAGCGCCGGAGGCGCCGACGGGTCGTCCGTCTGCACGCGGGTACCTCCTCGTCGAGGTGAGCGGGCCGGGAACGACCCGTGAATCGTTTCAAGAACGAGGTAACTCTAGGAACCCGTGGGCCCACGGTCAATAGTCGCCGCCGGACTGTTGTCGGATCGTCGCGCGGCCGGGTCCGACACGGCTGTGCCGACCAGGGGTGTTGTCCGCGGAAAGGGTCCGCTACAGTTAACAAACTGACAGGTAAGTAACCTATTGGCTCGCAGTGTCGCGGGCCTGAGGAGTTGCCATGAGGTACAGATCACGGGGGATCGCGCTGGCCCTGGCGGCCGCGCTCGTCTCCGCACCCGCTCTCCTGACCCCGGTGGCCGCCGCCGGCCCTCCGGCCGCCGGGCCGGCGCCGGGCACGGCACCGCTCGACTCCCGGGACGCCGCCGCCGTCGGCGCGACGGCGGCCTGCGCCACGACGAACGCGGCGGAGGGACGGCCCGCCGAGGCGTCGTCCGTGGAAGGCGCCGCGTTCCCGGCGTCCGCCGCCGTCGACGGCGATCCCGGCACCCGCTGGTCGTCGTCCTTCGCGGACGGGCAGTGGATCCAGGTGGACCTCGGGTCGGTCCGGGAACTCTGCGGCGTCGACCTGCGCTGGGAGGCCGCGTACGCGAGCGTCTACGAGGTCCAGGTGTCCGACGACGGCGCCGCGTGGCGCACCCTCGAACGCGTCGAGGATTCCACGGGCGGTGACGTCTCGCACGCCGTGTCGGGCGCGGGCCGCTACGTGCGCGTCGTGGGTGAGCAGCGCGCCACCGTGTGGGGCGTGTCCCTCTGGGAGGTCGCCGTGCACGTCACCGACGACGGCGAGGATCCGCCGGTGCAGGGCGGCGGCGACCTCGGGCCGAACGTCCACGTCCTCGACCCGTCCATGGGGGACATCCAGGCCCAGTTCGACGAGGCGTTCGCGGAGATGGAGTCCGACCAGTTCGGCACCGGGCGGTACCAGTTCCTGCTCGAGCCGGGCACCTACCACGGCATCAACGCCCAGCTCGGGTTCTACACGTCGGTGTCCGGGCTCGGCCTGAACCCGGACGACGTGCGGATCAACGGCGACCTCACCGTCGACGCCGGCTGGTTCGACGGCAACGCGACCCAGAACTTCTGGCGCTCGGCCGAGAACCTCTCGATCAACCCGGTGAGCGGCACGAACCGCTGGGCCGTCGCCCAGGCGGCGCCGTTCCGGCGCATCCACGTGCTCGGCGGCCTGAACCTGGCACCCAACGGCTACGGCTGGGCGTCCGGCGGCTACATCGCGGACAGCAGGGTCGACGGCGCCGTCGGGCCGTACTCGCAGCAGCAGTGGTTCACGCGGGACTCTGCCGTCGGCGGCTGGGTCAACGGCGTCTGGAACATGACGTTCACCGGCGTCGAGGGCGCCCCGGCGACCAACTTCGCCGACGGGCCGTACACCACGCTCGACACCACGCCGATCTCACGGGAGAAGCCGTTCCTCTACCTGGACGGCGACGAGTACGCCGTGTGGAACCCCGCGGAGCGCACGAACAGCCGGGGCGTGAGCTGGCCCGCGAACGCCGGGGGCGAGTCGATCCCGCTCAGCGAGTTCTTCGTGGTGCGGGAGGAACACACGGCCGCGGACATCAACACCGCCCTCGACCAGGGTCTGCACCTGCTGCTCACGCCCGGCATCCACCACGTCGACCAGACCATCGAGGTGACCAGACCGGGAACGATCGTGCTCGGCCTCGGCTACGCGACGATCATCCCCGTGGGCGGGGTCGACGCGATGCACGTGGCCGACGTCGACGGCGTGCGGCTGGCGAGCTTCCTCATCGACGCCGGGCCGCAGAACTCCGAGAACCTGCTGCGTATCGGCGAGCCGGGGGCGTCCGCGGACCACAGCGACGACCGCACCACGGTGCAGGACGTGTTCGCCCGCGTCGGCGGGGCCGGCCCCGGGCTGGCCACCCACGCCGTCGTCGTGAACAGCGACGACGTGCTCGTGGACCACACCTGGATCTGGCGCGCGGACCACGGCGCCGGCGTCGGCTGGGAGACCAACCGGTCCGACTACGGCTTCGTCGTGAACGGCGACGACGTCCTGGCGACCGGCCTGTTCGTCGAGCACTTCAACAAGTACGACGTGCTCTGGAACGGGAACGGCGGCCGGACGATCTTCCTGCAGAACGAGAAGGCGTACGACGCCCCGAACGAGGAGGCGATCACCCACGACGGGATCGTCGGCTACGCGGCCTACAAGGTCGCCGACCACGTCACCTCGCACGAGGCATGGGCGCTGGGCTCCTACTGCAACTACACGTCCGACCCGACGATCGTGCAGGACCACGGGTTCCAGACGCCCGTGCACCCGGACGTGAGGTTCCACCACGTCCAGGTGATCTCGCTCGGCGGCATGGGGCAGTACGCGCACGTCATCAACGACACCGGCGCCCCGACGTCGGGCACGGACACGATCCCCTCGAAGGTGGTCGAGTTCCCGTGACCGAACGCTGAACGCCCGGTGCCGGGCGCCTGT
>NZ_JADBGR010000065.1 GCF_014892515.1 Myceligenerans pegani | reverse complement strand
TTCGTGCTGGCCCGCTGGCGCTTCAAGGGCGCCGACATCGTCTTCACCCTCATCCTGTTCGGGATGTTCATCCCCTACCAAGCCGTCATGATCCCCCTGAACCAGCTCGTCCTGGGCATCGGCATCCCCACCGGCATCCCCACCCTGATCCTCCTGCACGTCATCTACGGCATCCCCATCACCACGCTGATCTTCCGCAACTACTACTCGACCGTTCCCGCCGAGCTCATCGAGGCGGCCCGGGTCGACGGCGCCGGCATGCTGCGCACCTACTGGAACGTGCTGCTCCCCATCTCCGTCCCCAGCTTCACCGTCGTCCTCATCTGGCAGTTCACCAACGCGTGGAACGACTTCCTGTTCGCCGTGTTCTTCTCCTCCAGCCAGAACGGCCCCGTCACCATCGCCCTCAACAACCTTGCCAACGGCGCCCTGCTGCAGAACTACGGCGTCTCCATGGCCGGCGCCCTCCTGGCCTCCCTGCCCACCCTGCTGGTCTACATCATCCTCGGCAAGTACTTCGTCGGCGGCCTCATGTCCGGCTCCGTCAAAGGCTGAATCTCACGACTCAGCCCGTTCGCTATGCTCCTGGGCACCACCACCCAGCCGGGCAGCGGGTGCCACACCCCCAGCCGGAGTCCGGGCAGTTCTTGCCCGGCCCTCCAACGACGAAGGAAGTTCAGGACCACGAGATGCGAGTGACTCGGAGGACGACCGCGGCGGGGGCGACAGCTGTCGCGTTCGTCATGACGCTTGCCGCCTGCGGCGGCACATCAGCAGGGGAAGCCGGCCCTTCCCTCAGAACCCATACCGACGTCGGTGTCTACACCTGGTGGGCCGCAGGGGTCGAGAAGACGGGCCTCGACGCCCTGGCGGAGGTGTTCGAGAAGCAGCACCCCGACATCGAGTTCGTCAACGACGGCGTCACGGGTGGCGGTGGTTCCGCGGCCAAGGACCACCTCCAGTCGCGCCTGGAGAACCAGGACCCGCCGGACACGTTCCTCGTGCACGCCGGTGCGGAGCTCGAGGACTACATCAAGGACGGCTACGTCCTGGACGTGTCGGACCTGTATGAGAAGTACGGCCTGACCGAGGCGTTCCCGAAGGACCTCATCGAGCGGCTGTCCACCGACGACGGCAAGATCTACTCGGTCCCGTCCAACATCCACCGCGCGAACGTCATGTGGGCGAACCCCACCGTCCTGGAGGACAACGGGATCGACCCCTCCGCCAGGTACGAGAGCATCGACGCGTTCATCACGGACCTCGAGAAGCTCGACCAGGCCGGCGTCACGCCCCTCTCGGTCGGGACCACGTGGACGCAGGTGCACCTGCTCGAGACGGTCCTCCTGGGCACGCTCGGCCCGCAGGCGTACAACGGCCTCTGGAACGGAAGCACGGACTGGACAAGCGCGGAGGTCACCGCCGCGCTCGAGAACTTCAAGACGCTGATGTCGTTCACGAACAGCAACCGGGAGGATATCGACTGGCCCGATGCCACCAAGATGGTCATCGACGGCGAGGCCGCGTTCAACATCATGGGCGACTGGGCGGTCAGCGCCTTCGACGAGGCGGAGATGACCCTCGGCCAGGGCTACGTGGCCGTCCCCTCTCCCGGCACGGCCGGGTCGTTCGACTTCCTCGCCGACTCCTTCACGATGACCGCCGGCATCCTGGACCCGGAGAGCACGGAGGCGTGGCTGCAAACGATCAGCTCGAAGGAGGGGCAGGTCGCGTTCAACAAGATCAAGGGCTCGATCCCGGCCCGCACCGACGTCGACCGCGACGAATTCACCGAGTACCAGCGAATGGCGATCAAGTCGTTCGAGGAGGACACGATCGTGTCCTCCCTGGCACACGGCGCCGCCGTCCCGGTCGCGCAACTCAACGCGATCTCCGAGGCGACTCGCGCCTTCGCCGGACCCAGCGGCCATCAGGACGTGGCGAGGTTCCAGTCCGATCTGGCTGCCACCGCGGGCTGACGCCGCACAGCAGTGCGCCGAGGTGGCGGGTCCGGCGGCCGGCCACCTCGGCGTTCTCGTGCACCGCCTCTCACTAATGCGTCAATCATCATGGACGGACGTCCTAGTCGTTGCTTCTATTACCGGCGGCAACATGAGCAGCACCACTACGGCGACGGCGAGCAGGACGACCGTCCAGCCTCCGATCGCCGCCCAGAGCGGCCCACCGCCCAGCGCCCCCGCCAATCCCGCGAGGATCTGGAACAGCTGCCACGTGACGGCGAAGCCTCGGGCGACCCGGCTCCCGCGCAGCAGCGCCCGCCCGGCGGCCACCAGGGCCCACGCGGCGCCACCCAGGACCAGGACGAGGAAGACGGCCACCTCGGGGGCCTCGGACCCACGGAGCACCAGCTCCCCCAGGATCGCCAGCGCGAATGCGCCGACGCCGACGGCCTCTACCACGAGGAGCACCAGAAGTGAACGTAGCAATGGCAAAGATCTGCTCACAGTATCGCTTTCGGGTGTGATGTTGACAGACAAGATAGCGGTGAAGTGCAGATTCACAATAATGTGACGGAAACCTCACCTGCTGCGACGGGGAAAATTTGCTGCAACCCCTTGTGCGAGGCTTCACGAGATGTGAACCTAGTACCAGCAAGCCCAACCCCCCGAACACACCTGCAGTTCGAGCGCCCTCGGCGTACTGCGGCCGAAAACGTTGCACAGCCGCCGCCTACGGACGCAGTGCATGCCCGGCCGGTCGGCGCCCCCAGAACGCACGACGACGGCATGGGCCATCACGGCCCGGCACCCGGACGGCAGGTACGTTCCACCACAAGGAGTATCCGACATGGACTGGCGCCACCGTGCAGCGTGCCTCGAAGAGGACCCCGAGCTGTTCTTCCCCATCGGCAACACCGGACCTGCCTTGCTGCAGATCGAGGAGGCCAAGGCCGTGTGCCGGCGATGCGACGTCGTCGACACGTGCCTCAAGTGGGCGATCGACTCCGGGCAGGACTCCGGTGTCTGGGGCGGCATGAGCGAGGACGAGCGCCGCGCGCTCAAGCGCCGCACCGCCCGCGCCCGCCGCGCCGGCTGAGGACCACCCACCGGTCACGCACCCCCCGTTTCACCACCGACGCTTCGTCACAGAAGCGGCTTCACCACCGAAGCGCCCGGGACTCCCCCACCGTCCCGGGCGCTTCGGCGTTCACGACGCCCGCCCACCGCCGTCGCGCAGCGCCAGCCGGAGTTCCACCTCGGTACCGCCGCCTTCCCGCGCGGACCATTCGATCGTCCCCCCGAGCTCGTTCATCACGAGCGTCCGCACGATCTGCGTACCCAGGCCGCTGCCGGGCCCTGCCCCGCCCGCGGCGCCGTCGTCGCCGGACGGCAGCCCGACGCCGTCGTCGGACACGATCACGCGCATGTCGCTGCCGTTGCGCTCCACGTTCACCTCGACCGTGCCCGAGGTGCGCCCCGGGAACCCGTGTTCCACCGCGTTCGTCACGAGCTCCGTGAGGATCAGCGCGAGCGGCGTCGCGTCCTGTGCCGGCACCAGCCCGAAGGACCCGTTCCGCACGGTCCGGACGGTGGTCTGCGCCGAGGCCACGTCGGCCGTGAGACGCAGGGCGCGGCCCACCATGTCGTCGAGCTCCACCTGCTCGTCGAGCGTCTGCGAGAGCGACTCGTGCACCAGCGCGATGGTCGCGACGCGGCGCATCGCCTCCTCCAGGGCCGCGCGCGCCTCGGGCACGTCCATGCGCCGGGCCTGGAGGCGGAGCAGCGCCGCGACGGTCTGCAGGTTGTTCTTCACGCGGTGGTGGATCTCGCGGATCGTCGCGTCCTTGGTGATCAGTTCGCGCTCCCGCCGCCGCAGCTCCGACACGTCCCGGCACAGCAGCACGGCGCCGATGCGGTGTCCGTGGTCGGTGAGCGGCATGGCACGCAACGAGAGCGCGACACCCCGCGCCTCGACGTCCGTGCGCCACGGCGCCCGGCCCATCATCACCAGGGGCAGCGACTCGTCCACGGGGTTCGCCTGCTTCTCGATGACCCGGGCCACGACCTCGACGAGCGACTGCCCGCCCAACGGCCCGATCACACCGAGCCGGTGGAAGCACGAGAGCGCGTTCGGGCTCGCGTACAGCACCTCGCCCTCGGAGTTCAGCCGGATCAGGCCGTCGCCGACGCGCGGCGCGCCCCGCCGCGGTCCGGTCGCTGCGTTGGGCAGCGGGAACTCCCCGCGCGCGACCATGGCGACGAGGTCGTCGGCCGCCTCGACGTAGTTCAGCTCGAGGCGGGACGGCGTGCGGCCCGAACCCAGGTTCGTCTGCCGGGAGACGACGGCGATGGCGCGCCCCTTGTGCACCACCGGTACGGCCTCCTCGCGCACGGCGTAGGCGCCGAACCAGCGGGGCTCCCGGGCGCGCTGGGCCCGCGTCTCCTCGATGGCGCGGAGGAGTTGCGGGCGCTGCCCCTCGGGCGCGAACGATCCGACGATGTCGTCGTAGTGCACGGTCGATCCCGTCGACGGCCGGCACTGGGCGAGAGCGACGAATCCGCCGTCCGTGGTCGGCAGCCAGAGCACCAGGTCGGCGAAGGCGAGGTCCGAGATCACCTGCCAGTCACCGACGAGAAGGTGCAGCCACTCGACGTCGGCCGGCTCCAGCTCGGCGTGCTCGAGGATCAGGTCACTCATCGCGGACACGGCTCAAGCGTAGAAGATCGCGGCCCGACGCCGGACGCCGGGAACCGGCGGGCAACCCCGACACGTTACAGTTCTGATCACCGGCGTGACCGACCTCGAGGAGAGCACGTGCACCTGACGGTCGACCTGACGTACCCCGCCAGCCTTGACGACGTCTCGGCGATGTTCGCCGATGTCCAGTTCGTCCGCTGGCGGTCGGAGCGTACCGTCCGTGCCGGTCTGCCGGGGGGCGGCACGGTCGAGCAGGCCGACGTCACCGGCTCCGTGGACCACGGGTTCACCGTGGTGGTGCGCCGGACACTCGCCACCGATCAGATCCCGGCGCAGGCCCGCTCGTTCGTGGGCGGCGCCCTGGAGATCCGCCAGGCGGAGGCCTGGGAAGCGGCGGCGGACGGGCGGCGCCTGGGCACCCTGTCGGTGGAGATCCTCGGCGCGCCGGTGCGCATCACCGGAACGGGCCGGCTCCAGCCCTTGGCCGGCGGCAGCACGCGCCTCACCTACGAGGGCGACGTCCGGTCGACGGTCCCGCTGTTCGGCGCTGTGGTCGAGGAGGCGGCCGCCAAGGCCGTCCGGACCGCGCTCGAGGCCGAGGCCGAGGCGGGCCGCGCCTGGCTCGCCGGCGAGCGCCCGGCGTGACGTTCCTCTCCTGGGCAGGAGCTTTCCACGCGCGCCGGTGATACCCCGCGCTGTCTCTTAACCGTTTCACGTCGCTCGACGCGTCGCGCGGCCGTGACGGAGACTCCACGGACCGTGCGCCGTGCACCGCACGACGCCCCGGCTTGACACGACACGGGGATCGGGCAACGATCGTTCGGGCATGGGAGCGCTACCACACCTATTTCCGGGCGCTGCCGGCCGACCCCCGGTCGCACGGCCGCGCCCGCCCACGTCGAAGGGAACACGATGGACGTCGAGATCGCAGCAGCGACCGGACCTGCGGGCGGAGGCACCCTGGCCGCGCCGGGAACCGCGCTCCCGTACACCCCGACCGCGCCCCGGCCGGCGCGCGGCGCGAACGGGACCGGGCGCGTGGACTTCCCGCAGGGCTTCCTCTGGGGCGCCGCCACCGCCGCCTACCAGGTCGAGGGCGCGGCCCGCACCGACGGGCGGGAGGACTCGATCTGGGACGTGTTCGCGCGTATCCCGGGCGCCGTCCTGAACCAGGAGGACGGCGAGGTCGCCTGTGACCAGTACCACCGGTACCCGCAGGACGTCGCCCTCATGCGGGAGCTCGGCATCAAGGCCTACCGGTTCTCCACCTCCTGGGCCCGCATCCAGCCCGGCGGCCGCACCTTCAACCCCGCGGGCCTGGACTACTACGACCGCCTCGTGGACGAGTTGCTCGCCGCCGGGATCCTGCCGTGGCTCACGCTCTACCACTGGGACCTGCCGCAGGGCATCGAGGACGACGGCGGCTGGCCGGCCCGCGACACCGCCTACCGCTTCCGCGACTACGCCGTCGCCACGCACGAGCGCCTCGGCGACCGGGTCGGCGTGTGGACCACGCTCAACGAGCCGTGGTGCGCCGCGTTCCTCGGCTACACGGGCGGCCAGCACGCTCCCGGCCGGCAGTCCCGCGAGGACGGCCTGGCCGCGGCGCACCACCTCATGCTCGGCCACGGCCTCGCCGTGGAGGCGCTGCGCGAGCGTGCGCCGGAGGCGAACCTCGGGATCACGCTGAACTTCGAGCTGGAGGACCCGCTGGACCCGGAGAACCCCGCCGACGTCGAGGCCGCCCGCCGGCTCGACGGTGCCTTCAACCGCATCTTCGCGGACCCGATCCTGCGCGGCGCCTACCCGGAGGACGTCCTGGCCGACGTCGAGCCGTACGGCCTTGCCGACCGCGTCCAGGACGGCGACCTGGAGATCATCTCGACGCCGATCGACACGCTCGGCGTGAACTACTACCACGGCAACGCCGTCTCGGCGGTCCCCGCCGAGGCACCGCTCGCCGGCAACGCCCCGCTCAGCCGGGCGACGTCGTCCCCCTTCCCCGGCGGGGACGGCGCGTACGTACACCCCCGCGGCCTGCCGCTCACGGACCAGAACTGGGAGGTCCAGCCCGAGGGGCTGACCCGGCTCCTGCTGCGGCTGCAGGAGGACTACACGGGCCCCCGTGGCATCGCCCTGTACGTCACGGAGAACGGCTGCGCCTACGAGGACGTCCCGGACGCCGACGGCTACGTCGAGGACCGCGACCGCATCGCGTTCATCGACGGCCACCTACGCGCCATCAAGGACGCCATCGACGAGGGAGCCGACGTGCGCGGCTACTTCGGCTGGTCGCTGCTCGACAACTACGAGTGGGCCTGGGGTTACGGCAAGCGGTTCGGTCTGGTCCGCGTGGACTACGAGACCCAGGAACGCGTCGTCAAGGCCTCGGGACGCTGGTACGGTCAGGTCGCAACGGGTGGCTTCCTGCCGGAGCTGCCGACACACTGAATCGAGGGGGTGCGCGCTGACGCCCGACGGACCACCGACGTTGGACGACGTCGCGCGCGCAGCCGGAGTCTCTCGGTCCACCGCGTCCCGCGCGATCAACGGCGGCCTGCGCGTCTCCCCGGAGGCGCAGGCCGCCGTCGACGACGCCGTCGCCCGGCTCGGATACTCGCCCAACCGTGCCGCCCGCTCCCTGGTGACGCGGCGCACCGACTCGATCGCGCTCGTCATGCCGGAACCGGACGAGCGCATCTTCACCGACCCGTTCCTCGCCGCCACGCTGCGGGGCGTCTCCGCCGGGCTGGCCGGGACGGACCTGCAGCTCGTCCTGCTGCTGGCGCGGCCCGGCGAGCGCCCCGGCCACATGGCCCGCTACCTGGGCAGCGGGCACGTCGACGGCGTCATCGTCACCTCGCACCACCGGGGCGACCGACTGGAGCCGGAGCTGGCCGGCGGACCGCTGCCCGCGGTGTTCGTGGGCCGGCCGTTCGAGGACGACGGGCTGCGCTGGGTCGACGTCGACAACGTGGACGGTGGCCGCCTGGCCACCCGGCGGCTGCTCGAACGCGGCTGCCGGCGCATCGCGACCATCACCGGACCGCTCGACATGACCTCGGGCGTGGACCGGCTGTCGGGCTGGCGCGCCGAGATGCGCGCCGCCGGGCTGCCGGACGACGCCGTGGTCGAGGGCGACTTCACGATCGCCGGCGGGACCGAGGCCACGCAGCGCCTGCTGGACGAGCACCCGGACGTGGACGCGATCTTCGCCGCGTCGGACCTCATGGCGGAGGGCGCGCTGCGCGCGCTCGCGGCCCGGGGCCTCTCGGTGCCCGGCGACGTGGCGGTGGTCGGCTTCGACGACCTGGGCGTCGCGGCCTCCACGACGCCACGCCTGACCACCCTGCGCAACCCCGCGGTCGAGATGGTCAATGCCGCCACGAGCACGCTCCTGGCGCTGCTGGCCGGCGAGGACGTCTCCCCGGAGCCCCAGGTCTTCGAGGTCGAACTCGTCGAGGGCGCGTCCGCCTAGCCCGGCCAGGGCGGGCCTGGCCGGGCCGTCGCACTCAGCGGCGGACGTGGCCGTAGCGGTGCATCGTGCGGCTGATCGCCTGCTCGCGGAGCATCGTCAGGAGCTCGCGGCGGCCGCTCGCCAGGACCGGGCCGTCCAGGACCGTGACCGTCGCCAGGCGGCTCGCGGCCGTCTCGCGCAGGCCGGGGGCCTCGCCGATCACGCGGATCCGCCCGATGACCAGGCCGTCCGCGACCGCCTCGGCGAACTCGTCGTGCGTCAGGTGCCCGACGGCGGTCCGGGGCGTGCCGGCCGGCGCGGCGCCGTCGTCGGGGACCATCCGCGAGACGTCGACCGGCACCCCGGCCCGCTCCGCCGCCGCGAGCACGCGCCTCACCTCGATCTCCCGCGCGCCGTCGCCCACGCGCACCGTCAGTCCCGGCACCGGCCGGTAGCGGAACACGTTCGACTCCGCCTCGAGCCCCGTCGGGTCGTGCTCCACGCCGAACTCGCGGGCCCACCAGCGCTCGTCGTCGGCCACGGCCGCGGCGAGCCAGCCGTCCGGGTCGTCGTCACGCGAGGGGACGTCGGCGGCGTCGGACCACCGGCCCAGCTGGGCCACGTAGTTCGGGCCGCCGGCCTTGGCGCCCGGGCCGACCGACGACGCCTTCCAGCCACCGAACGACTGCCGTTGCACGATCGCGCCGGTGATGTGCCGGTTCACGTAGGCGTTGCCCACCTCGACGCGGTCGAGCCAGCGCTCGATCTCCGCCTCGTCGAGGGAGTGCAGGCCGCCGGTGAGGCCGAAGGAGACCGCGTTCTGCAGCTCGATCGCTTCGTCCAGCGTGCGGGCGGTCATGATGCCGAGCACCGGTCCGAACACCTCGGTCAGGTGGAAGAACGACCCCGGCCGGACGCCGTCGCGCACGCCCGGCGTCCACAGGCGGCCGTGCGCCAGGCCCGCCTCGCGGGCCGCGGCGTCCAGGCGGCGCGGCCGCACCAGCCAGGACTCGCCGGGCTCCAGCGTCGTCAGCGCGCGCAGCAGCTTGCCCTGCGCGGGCTCCGTGAGCGGGCCCATCACCGTGGACAGCGACGTCGGCGGGCCGACGGCGAGCGACTGTACCGCGTCGACGAGCTGGCGCCGGAACCTCTCCCCGGTGACGCTCCTCGGGTCGCCCACGGATCCCACGAGGATCGCCAGCGACGCCGCGGAACACTTCTGCCCGGCGTGCCCGAACGCCGACCGCACCACGTCGGCGACCGCGAGGTCGAGGTCCGACGACGGCGTGACGACCAACGCGTTCTTGCCGCTGGTCTCCGCCATGATCTGGAGGTCCGGCCGCCACGAGGCGAACATCTCGGCGGTCTCGATCGCACCGGTCAGCACCACGCGGGCCACGCCGTCGTGCGTCACGAGGCGCCGGCCGAGGTCCCCGTCGGGCACGCGGACGTACTGCACGACGTCGCGCGCGACGGCCGGGTCGAGCCCGATCTCCGGGGCAACCTCGTCGAGTGCGGCGTGCACCGCCTCGACCGCCAGCTCGTAGCAGCGCGGCGTGGGCGGCGCGGGCTTGGCGATCACGGCGGAACCGGCGGCCAGCGCTGCGAGCACGCCGCCGATCGGGATCGCGACGGGGAAGTTCCAGGGCGGGGTGATAAGGGTGACGCCGCCCGCGTGGAACTCCGCGCCGGGATACGCGCCGAGCGCCGGGTCGAGGCGCTCCGCGCTCACCGCGTAGTAGTTGGCGAAGTCGATCGCCTCGGTGATCTCGGGGTCCACCTCGGCCACGGTCTTGCCGGCCTCGTGCACGGCGGCGACGACCAGGTCGGTGCGCGCGGCCTCCAGGTGGCGGGCAGCCGCACGCAGCACGCGCGCCCGGTCGGCCGGGGCGACGCGGGACCAGGCGGCGGTGGCCCGGCCGGCGGTGGCGACGATGTCGTCCACCTGCTCGGTGGTCGCGAGCGGCTCGGCGATGGCCGGGACGAACCCCGAGCGGTCGCTGATCGCGTACGCGGCCCAGTCGCGCGAGGCGGCGACGGCGGGGTCGGTGTCCACGGCGTTGCGGAAGCCGGCCGAGTTGTCGGCCGGGGAGTTGTCGGCCGGGAGGGAGTCCGCCGGGGCGGCGGAGCCACCGGAGCCGGGCGCACCGGAGGCCGGCGTGCCGGACTCCGCCGGGGCGGCGTCGGGGCGGGCGTCGCGTGGCACGCGCCGGGGCGCGACGTCGGACGGCTCGTAGTGCACGCCGTGCGCGACGGACGCGCGGAACGCGGCCTCCTGCAGCTGCATCGGGTCGGCCGCGGAGCCGCCCTCGTGCGACTCGGCGAACATGGCGTAGACGAAGTTCTCCTTCGCCGCGTTCTCCTCGAGGCGGCGCACGAGGTAGGAGATCGCGACGTCGAAGTCCTCGTCCCGCACCACCGGCGTGTAGAGCACGACGCGGCCGCCGTCGGGCGTGATCTCGTCCCGCACGGCCGCGGACTCGGCCGGCGCCATGCCCTGCAGCATCTCGATGTCGAGCGCGTCGGCGACGCCGCGGCCGCGGGCCAGCAGCACGGCGAGCGCCACGTGGTAGAGGTTGTGCGACGCGGCGCCGATGCGGACGGCGGCGGTGCGCTCCGGCCGCAGCGCGTGGTCCAGGAGGCGCACGTAGTTGGCGTCGACGTCCGGCTTGGTGGCGTACGGGGCCTGCGGCCAGTCGTGCAGGGCGGCCTCGACGCGCTCCATGGACAGGTTCGCGCCCTTGACGAGGCGCACCTTGATCCGGGCACCGCCCGCGTCGACGCGCTTCTGCGCGAACGCGGTGAGGTCGTCGAGCGCGCCCAGCGCGTCGGGCAGGTAGGCCTGCAGGACGATGCCGGCCTCGAGGTCGCGGAACTCGTCGCGGTCGAGCACCGCCTTGAACACCTCGGTGGTCAGCGCGAGGTCGCGGTACTCCTCCATGTCGAGGTTCACGAAGACGCCGTGCTCGCGCGCCGCGCGGTACAGCGGCAGGAGGGACTCGACGACGCGGTCGCGGGAGCCGGGCAGGTCCCAGGTCACGAGCTGCGCCGCGACGCTGGACACCTTGACGGACACGTAGTCGACGTCGGGCCGCTCGACGAGCCTGATCGTGCGCTCGAGCCGCGCGGCGGCCTCCGCCTCGCCGAGCACGGCCTCGCCGAGCAGGTTGACGTTGAGGGTGTAGCCCTGGGCCCGGGTACGCGACAGATGGGCGGTGAGCCCGGGGCCGGCGTCGGCCACGAGGTGGCCGACGAGCTGCTTGAGCCGGACCCGCGCCGCGGGGACGACGACGGCGGGCGCGACGGGCGCGGCCAGCGCCCCGGCGCGGAACAGCAGCTTGTCGACCGGGCCGAGGAAGGTCGCGGATCCGGCCTGGCCGCCGAGCCGGGCCAGGGCCTTGGCGGCGACGCGCGAGTCCTGGGGGCGGGCGACGTCGTCCACGAAGCTCATCGCGAGCTCGAGACCGGCGGGGTCGGAGACCAGGGCGCTGAGGGATGCGGAGGCGCGCGCGGCGGCGCGGTCGGCTGCAGACGGGTGGGCGGCGCGTTGCTCGCTCGCGCGGATCCAGCGGCGGGCGAGGGCGACGGCGTCGTCGGCCAAGGACTCGGCGGAGACGGCGGCGCTCGTGGCGCCGGCCGGCACGTCGTCGTGCACCGAGACTGCGCGGGGATGCTGGGCAGAACTCTTCATCCCTCCAGGGTGCACCCTGTGCGGAGGGAGCGTATTGGCGGATTCCCTCGTTCCGGGAAGGAATTCCGGTCAACGCTGGTCCCGGCCGTGCGGCGATGCCGGGACGCGGGAGGGAGCGGGATGATGGGGCGATGAGCATCTCCGCGACCGAGGCGTCCTGGCCCGAGGCGAAGGCACTGCTCGATGCCCTCAGTCCCGCGATGGTGTCGCTGATGGACGAGCTGACGGGTGTGATGTTCTGCGCGAAGGACGCCGGCGGGCGGTACGTGCTGGTCAACGAGGTCTTCGTGGCACGGACCCGGGAGCGGTCGCGGCGCGATGTCGTCGGGCGGCGGGCTCCGGACCTCTTCGTGTCCGACCTGGCCGAGCGGTACGAGGACCAGGACGAGCAGGTGCGGGTGACGGGCCGGCCGCTGCGCGGCGAACTCGAGCTGATCCGCCACGTCGGGGGCGCGCCGGGCTGGTTCCTCACCGCCAAGCTGCCCGTGCAGGACGCCGCGGGTGCCTTCGTGGGGCTGGTGTCGGTCTCGCAGGACCTGCGCTCCGGGGACGCCGACGACGCGATGATCCGCGACATGGCCCAGCTGCGCCACGAGGTCGAGGCGCGCCTGGACCTGGGCGAGGTGCCGTCCGTCGGTGACCTGGTCGAGCTCTCCGGGTATGGTCCCGGCGCGCTGGACCGCCGGGTCCGCAGGGTGTTCGGGCTCTCGCCACGGCAGCTCGTGCTGCGGCTGCGGGTGGACCGCGCGACGCATCTGCTCACGTCGACGACGGTGCCGCTGGCGCAGGTCGCGACCGCGGCCGGGTTCTCCGACCAGGCCTCCTTCACGCGCACGTTCGCCCGCGTGACGGGCGAGACCCCGGCGGCCTTCCGCCGCCGCAGCGCCTGACGGCCGCGCGCCCGCTGGCCGGCGGCCGGGTCGGATGCCTGGGGTCGGCGGCCAGGTCTGCGGTCAGGACGGGGCGGCCGGGACGTGGAGGGCCAGGGTGCGGGCCACCAGAGCGGGCTTCGGCTCGCCCTCGATCTCGACCGTGACGTCGCTCTCGACGCGGGTGCCTCGCTTGCCGGGCGTGACCGCGGCGACGACGGCGGTGGCGCGCACCCGCTTCCCCGAGCGGACCGGGGCGACGAAGCGCACACGGTCGGAGCCGGCGTTGACCACCATGGCGACACCGTCCACCACGAGGAGCCCGCGCATCAGGCGCGGCAGGAGCGACAGCGTCAGGTACCCGTGTGCCACCGTCCCGCCGAACGGGCCCGCGGCCGCGCGCTCGGCGTCGACGTGGATCCACTGCGGGTCCTCGGTCGCCTCGGCGAAGCGGTCGATCCGCTCCTGGGTCACGTCGACCCAGTCGCCGGGCCCGAGCGTGGTCCCGACCAGGCCGTCCAGCTCTCCGTACGTGGTGCGCATCACCGCTGATCCTCTCAGAACGCGGCCGAACCCGAGGTCTGCACGCCGGACCGCACCGCTCCGGTCGGTGGTGGCGTTGCCACCGGCCAGAAGGCCGTGGCCGGCGGCCGGGTGACAGCGGTGGCGACGCGCGGCCCGCGGCTCGGCGGTTGGCGGCCGCCTTGTGGGTTTCCCACAAGTTGACTGCGCTTTCACGGGCATCTGATCCCCACGACGCCGTACCTCGCCGCCTCGTACTGTCGTGTTCATGACAAGCCTTGCCTTCCCTCTCGTGCCCCGCACGAACCCGCGCCGCGTCCTCGCGGACCTGATCCCCGCCGAGTCGAGCCGTGCCCGCGCGATCGCCCGGGACGTCACGCTCGTGGTCGCCGTGGCGGCCCTCACCGCGCTCGCCGCACAGATCCGCATCCCGGTCCCCGGCCTGCCCGTCCCGATCACCGGGCAGACGTTCGCGGTGCTGCTCGGCGCCGCCGCACTCGGCCCGTTCCGTGGCACCGCCGCCCAGGTGCTGTACGTCGGCGTGGGCCTGGTCGGCCTGCCGGTCTACGCCGGAGGCGGGGCCGGGGCCGAGGTGCTCTTCGGCGCGTCCGGCGGCTACCTGGTCGGCTTCGTCGTGGCGGGCGCCGTCGTCGGCGCGCTGGCCCGGCGCGGGATGGACCGCGGTGTGCTCGGCACGGTGCTCGCGTTCGCGGCCGGCTCCGCGGTGATCTACGCGATCGGCGTGCCGTGGCTGGCCGTCGTCGCCGGGATGGCCCCGGGTGAGGCCTTCGTGGCGGGCGCCGGCGTGTTCCTGATCGGCGACGCGATCAAGGCCGCCCTCGCGGGCGTCCTGCTGCCCGGCGCGTGGCGGCTCGCCCGGGACTGACCCGTGTACGACGGCGGTCCGGGGGTACCTCTCGGAGGAGAGGTGCACCCGGGCCGTCGTCGTCCGCCGGATCGACCCGTCGCCCGTCGGGACGGCCCGTCCGCTCGACCCGGCCCGGGTCCCCTCCCTCACCGGCCGGTCACAACGCCGGGCGGGATGTTTGCCGTATCGTCACGATTCGATCGGGCATTCATCCTGCCTGTCCGGCCCGATGAGGGATAGATTGAAGACAGGGCGCAGAACCCGCGCTCTGACGATCCCGCGCCATCGGCCCCACAAGGGCATCGGCGCCCGTTCTCCCCGGAGGACCATGTGACAACGACGTCAGCCACCGAGGCCGCCGAGGCCGCCCCGGTCGCTCCCACCACGCCGGCGGAGGTGGCCCCTCCGGCCACCGGCTCGGCACTGGACACCGCGCACGCCCAGCTCGCCGCGGCGGTCGACATCCTCGGCTACGACGACGGCCTGCACACGATGCTGCGCATGCCGCGCCGCGAGATGCACGTCGCCGTGCCCCTGCGCCGCGACGACGGCACCACCGAGGTGCTGCACGGGTTCCGCGTGCAGCACAACGTCAGCCTCGGGCCGGGCAAGGGCGGCCTGCGGTACCACCCGAGGGTCGAGATCGACGAGGTCCGCGCCCTCGCCATGTGGATGACCTGGAAGTGCGGCGTGGTGAACCTGCCGTACGGCGGCGCCAAGGGCGGCGTGGCCATCGATCCGCGCGGCTACTCCATCGGCGAGCTGGAGCGGGTGACCCGCCGCTACACGTCCGAGATCATGCCGATGATCGGCCCGGACAACGACATCATGGCCCCCGACATGGGCACCGACGCCCAGACGATGGCCTGGGTCATGGACACGTACTCGGTTGCCAAGGGCTACACGATCCCGGCCGTGGTCACCGGCAAGCCGCTGGCCGTGGGTGGTTCGCTGGGCCGCGGCACGGCGACGTCGGCCGGGCTGGTGCATGTCACCGCCGCGGCTCTCGCCGACGCCGGGGTGCCGCTCGAGGGCACGACCGTGGCGATCCAGGGCTTCGGCAAGGTCGGCGGGCACGCCGCCGAGATCTTCGCCGAGCGTGGCGCGAAGGTGGTCGCCGTGAGCGACCAGTACGGCGGCGTCCGGAACGACGCCGGCCTGGACGTCCCCCGCCTCATGGAGCACGTGCGCGGCACGGGCTCGGTGGTCGGGTTCGGCGAGGCCGACCCGATCACGAACGCCGAGCTGCTCGCCCTGGACGTCGACGTGCTGGCCCCCGCCGCGATCGAGGGCGTGCTCGACGAGCACACCGCGGGCGCGGTGCGGGCGCGCTGGGTGGTCGAGGGCGCGAACGGCCCCACCACCGAGGCGGGCGACGCCCTGCTCGCCAAGAACGACGTGATCGTGGTGCCGGACGTGCTGGCGAATGCCGGTGGCGTCGTCGTCTCCTACTTCGAGTGGGTGCAGGCGAACCAGACGTACTGGTGGACCGAGCAGGAGATCGCGGAGAAGCTCGAGCACCGGATGCACCAGGCATACCGGGGCGTGGCGGAGCTGGCGCGGCGGGAGGACCTCTCGCTGCGGGACGCCGCCATCACGATCGGCGTGCAGAAGGTCGCCGAGGCCCACCAGATCCGCGGCCTCTACCCGTGACCCGCTGAGCGTCCGCCGATTCCTGTCACCCACCCGCAATGCGGGTTTCGGTGGCGGGGATCGGCGGCTCTACGATCGGTCGGTGAACGAGGACCCCGAGCTTGTCGAGCGGTTGCGGGCGGCCGGCTGTGTGTTCGCCGAGGACGAGGCGCGGCTCCTGACCGAGGCAGCCGCCGCCGTGGCGCCCGACGGGACGGCGCCGGCCGGCGGGGCGAGTGGCGGCGAGATCACCCTCGGTGCTCGGGTCGATCCGGAGAAGCTCGAGCGGATGGTCGCCGCCCGGATCGCCGGGGCACCGCTGGAGCAGGTGCTCGGCTGGGCGGAGCTGTGGGGCAGGCGTTGGGCGGTCGCGCCGGGCGTCTTCGTCCCGCGGCGCCGCTCCGAGCTGCTGGTCACCGAGGCGCTGGCGCACCTGCACACGCACTCCGGTGCCGGGCGGGCCGCGGCGGCACCCGGTGCCGCAGTACCCACCTGGCCCCCTGCCGTACCGCCCACCGAACCGGTGCCACGCCCCGGACGTGCCGGGCCCGATCTCGCAACGCCCGCGAGCGCCGTCGTCGTCGACGTGTGCTGCGGGTGCGGGGCGCTCGGCGGGGCGGTAGCACTCGACCTGATCGGCGACGGGTACGACGTCGAGCTGCACGCCTCCGACCTCGACCCCGCCGCCACCGAGTGTGCGCGGAAGAACCTGACCGACGCCGTCGTCGGACCGGGCTCGGGGACAGGCGGGCCGGCCGCCGTCGGGCCGGGCTCCGGCGCCGGGCGGCTGGCCGCCGTCGTGCACGACGGCGATCTCGACGGTCCCCTGCCGGATTCGCTCCGGGGCCGGGTGGACATCCTGCTGTGCAACGCGCCCTACGTGCCGAGCGAGGCCATCGCGCTCATGCCCCGCGAGGCCCGCGACCACGAGCCCCGGCACGCGCTCGACGGCGGCGCCGACGGCCTCGGCATCCTCCGCCGCGCGATCGCCGCCGCCCCCGGATGGCTCCGCCCGGGCGGAGCCCTCCTCTTCGAGACGGGCCGCGACCAGGCCGAGTCGGCCGCGGCGGCGGCCCGGGACTCCGGGCTGGCCCCCCGCATCGTCTCCGACGACGACCTCGGCGCGACAGCGGTCATAGCCCGCCGACCGCCGCCGCGGTGAAAGCGATCAGCTCAAGGGCTGGCGCGATGCCCAGTCCTCCAGCGTGGTGCGGGGGCCGGTGAAGAACGGAGTCTCCTCGCGCACGTGGCGGCGGGCCTCGGTGGCGCGCAGGTCGCGCATGAGGTCGACGATGCGGTGCAGCTCGTCGGCCTCGAAGGCGAGGATCCACTCGTAGTCGCCCAGGGCGAACGCGGAGACCGTGTTGGCGCGCACGTCCTTGTACCCGGCGGCGGCGATGCCGTGGTCGCGGAGCATGGTGCGGCGTTCGTCGTCGGGCAGCACGTACCAGTCGTAGGACCGCACGAACGGGTACACGCACAGGTAGTCGCGCGGCTGCTCGCCCGCCAGGAACGCCGGCACGTGCCCGCGGTTGAACTCGGCGGGCCGGTGCAGCGCCGCCACGGACCACACCGGCTCCAGGGACCGCCCGAGCGTCGTGGCGCGCAGCCGCTGGTAGGCGCCCTGCACGGCCTCGATCGAGGGTCCGTGCGTCCACAGCATGAGGTCGGCGTCGGAGCGGAGCCCGGCGACGTCGTACCAGCCGCGCACCACGAGCTCACCGGTGGCCCGGGCGCTGTCCCGGCCCGCGTCCGTCGTCGTGCCGCCGTCGCCCCAGGCGGCGTCCTCGGCCTCGGCGGTCAGTGCTTTGCGGTCGCCCTCGTCCTCCGGGAGCGTCTCGGTGAGACTGAACACCGAGAACATGGTGTAGCGGATGGTCGCGTTGATGGCGTCGGCGTCGACCTTCCGGCCCGTGTCGCCGTGGATGTGGTGGTGCTCCGGCGTCGTGCCGCCGGGGCGGATGCTGTCGCTCACTGGTACATGTCCTCCGAGCAGAGTGCGGGAATGCCGGTGGGCTCCTCGTGGCGCCGCAGGCAGGAGTTCGGGCCGGTCACTGACGGCAGCGCCGGCAGGTCGCCCGTCGTGGCCTCGGTGATCTCCTCGCCGCGGGCGAGCGCCGCGCGCTCCAGCAGGAGGTCGACCAGGCCGCGGACGAACGGCTCGCGCGTGCCGACGGTTCCCGCGCGCACGGCCGTGATGCCGAGTTCCTTCGCCGTGGCGAGGGCCTCGGTGTCGAGGTCGTAGGCGACCTCCATGTGGTCGCTGACGAAGCCGATCGGCGAGATGACGACGTCCTGGACGCCGTCGGCGGCGAGCGCCTCGAGGTGGTCGTTGACGTCCGGCTCCAGCCACGGCTGGCTCGGCGGGCCGGAGCGGGAGCAGTAGGCGAGGTCCCAGGCGACGTCGTGCCCGAGCCGCTCGGAGACGGCCGCCGCGACAAGCCCGGCGACGCTGAGGTGCTGCTCGGAGTAGGTGGCGTGGCCGACGCCGGACGCCGCCTCCATGGTGTCCGGGATCGAGTGCGTCACGAAGACGAGGCGTGCTCGCTCCCCGGTGCCCCCGGCGTCGGCGAGCGCGGCGTACCCGTCGAGCACGGCGTCGATGTTGCCCTGCACGAAGCCGGGGTGGTTGAAGTACGAGCGGATCTTGTCGAACTGCACGCCGGTGGAGCCGTCGGGGCCGAGCTGGCCGCGCTCGCGCAGCGTGACCGCGAGGTCCTCGCGGTACTGGCGGCAGCCGGAGTAGCTGCTGTAGGCGGAGGTCACGAGCGCGACGGCGCGCTTCGCGCCGAGCCGCTCCAGCTCGTCGATCGCATCGGTGGTGTAGGGGGCCCAGTTCCGGTTGCCCCACACGACCGGCAGGTCGATGCCACGCCGCTCGAGCTCGGCCTCGAGCGCGGCCTTGAGCGCGAGGTTCTGCTCGTTGATGGGGCTCTTGCCGCCGAACTGGTAGTAGTGCTCGCCGACCTCCTCCAGCCGCTCGTCGGGGATGCCCTTGCCGGCGGTGACGTTCCGCAGGAACGGGACGACGTCCTCGGGCTTGTCGGGGCCGCCGAACGAGTACAGGAAGAGGGCGTCGTAGGGGGCGACGACGGCGGGTGGCGTGGTGCGCTGCGCCGCGGGCTCCACCGCGGCCGCGGGCTGGAGGGAAGGGGCCATGCGCCCATCCTCCCACCGGCGACGACGCGCGATCGCGCTTCGGCGTGGTGCAGCGACGTGACATCGACGGGACAGCTTGTCAGAACCCCGCGGCGCGCGGGTCGCGTCGGGACCGGCGGCCTGCGGCGAGACCGGCCGCCCTCTCAGGCCGACCGGGCATGCACGTTGCCCTTCGCGAGGCGCTTCCGGAGCGCCGGCAGGACGTCGAGGACCTCCGGGGGTGCAGGGCTGCGGCTCACCACGGACAGGGTGACGCGCCCACGGACCGGGGCCCGGTCGATCCGGTCGCCGGGCGCCGCGTACCAGCCGGCCACCATGTCGGGCACGACGGCGGCGCAACGCCGCTCCCGGGCCGCCCGGACGGCGGATTCGGCCGTCGCGCCGCGCCGCGCGTGCGCGCCCAGCTCGGCGAGACGGCGGTGCAGCACGTCGGCGGCCAGGTCGAGTGCGCAGTAGACGACGATCTGCCCCGCGTAGGGTCGCTTGCCGCCGGACGGTGACGGCGCGCCCTGGGGCAGGAGTGTGACGAGGTCGTGCCGGCCCACCTCGGTGACGACGAGCCCGCGGGCTATCGGGACCTGGCCCGCGATGGTGACGAAGGCGGCGTCGAGCGCGCCGCGCTCCACCCGCTCCAGCAGCCGGGGGCCGTGCTCCACCTCGGGTTGTACCACCACGTCGTCGAGCAGCACGTCGAGCACCGCGAAGAGGGTGCCGGCCAGGCTCGGGAGCGTGCCCACCGAGACCGTGCGCGACTGCGCGGCGACGAGCGACCGCTCCCCGATGCCGCGCAGGTGGTCGAGGATGTGCGCGGCCTGCGCGCAGAACTCCCGGCCAGCGGAGGTGGGCCGGGCCCCGGTGGTGTCGCGGTCGAACAGGCGCGTGCCGAGGCGGCGCT
Organism: Myceligenerans pegani; assembly: GCF_014892515.1. Taxonomy (GTDB): domain Bacteria; phylum Actinomycetota; class Actinomycetes; order Actinomycetales; family Cellulomonadaceae; genus Myceligenerans; species Myceligenerans pegani. Next base: position 32,226 of record NZ_JADBGR010000065.1, on the reverse strand, counting down.
CCAGCGCCGCGAGCCGCTGGCTCGCCGACGGCTGGGTGATCAGCAGCTCGCGCGCGGCCGCGCCGAGCGATCCGTGCCGGGCGACGGCGTCGGCCAGCCGCAGGTCCTCGACGCTGGGCAATGATGTCATAGGGCTACTCTATGAGCCGCACCGGCCGGTCGGCGTCTACCGGGTCGCCGTCGCGGTGCGCAGGATCGAGGACGTGAATCGTCACCTCCTGATGCTCACGGGCACCACCTTCGTCACCTGGACCGGCCAGCGGATCACCGCCGTCGCGCTGCCTCTCGTCGCCCTCGACCAGACCGGCGATGCCTGGACCACCGGCCTGGTCGGCGGGTTCGCCGGCCTTCCCCTGCTGACCTCGGCCTGGTGGGGGCGGCCCTTCCGGCACCTGCTGACGTCCGGAAAGGCCCTGGCGCTGCTGCTCCTGATCCAGGTGGCAGGGCTCGCCCTGGTCCCGTTCGCGGCCGCCGCCGGAGAGGTGAACGCCGTCGTGCTGTGCGTCACCGGCTTCGTCACGGGCGCCACGGGCGCGCTGCTCGCGCCCGCTCAGCGATCTCTCACCGCCGACCTCGCCGACGACGTCGGGCCGGGCGTCGGCGCCAAGGCCCTCGCCTGGCAGGACATGGCCCACCGGTCGTCGATGATCTTCGCGCCGCCGCTCGGCGCCTGGCTGCTCGTCGTCTGGGGCGCGGTGCCGCTGCTCTGGTGCGAGGCGGCCGCGGCCGGGCTCGCGGCGGTCGCGATCGCCACCGTGCCGCGCGCGGCGACGCGGTCGGGGACGCACGCGCCGTCGGACACCGCGACGATCCCCGCCTCCCGCGGCCACGCCACGATCCGGTCGGTGCTCCGCGCCGACCGGGACCTGGCGATCGGCATCCTCCTGGCGGGGGTGGGCGGCATCACGTGGTTCGCGTTCCCGCTGGGCCTCGCGCTGCTGGGCGCCGAGCTCGACCGGCCCGGGCAGATCGTCGCCGCCGCGATGTCCGGCTACGGCGCCGCGACGGTCGGCGCCTCATTCCTCGTCCCGCTCGTCGTCAACCGCGTCCCGCGCATGCCGGCGATCCTCGTCTCCTGGGCGGTGCTCGGGCTCTCGTTCCTGCTGTTCCCCCTGGCCGCCCCGGATCTCGTTGCGGTGACCGCCGTCGCCGCCCTGGGCGGGATCACCATCCCGTTCGGCATCGCGGCGCTCAACGCGCTCATCACGGAGCGGACCACGGGCGACGCGCGACGCGCGGCCTTCACCGCGGAGACCGTGCTGCACAACGGCGGGGCGTCCGCCGGTCTCCTGGTCGGCGGGGCGATCATCGGCGCGTTCGGCGCGGGCGCGGTCCTCGTGGCCACGGGCCTGATCCAGGTGGCGGCGGTGATCGCCGCGCTCCCGTGGCTCCGCCGGGTGGCCGACACAGCCGAGGACCGGACCGCGACGGCCCCGGCGACCCGCTGACGGTGGCCGCCGACGGGCCGTCAGCGGGCGGCCGGGAGGGAGAGATTCGCCACCTGGGCCGCCAGGTCGGTCAGGCGGGCCGGGGTGCGGTGGATCAGGTCGTCCAGCTCGACCGGCCCGGGGGCGATCGAGAACGCGGCCGCGATCCCCGCGTCCCAGGCCAGCGGCGCCGGCAGGAGCACCTGCCCCGCCAGCACGACGACGGGCGGCTTCGCCGGGGCGACCGCGGCGAGGCGCGCGATGCCGTCCGCGACCTTGCCCCGCACCGACTGCGAGTCGAACGAGCCCTCGCCGGTGAACACCAGGTCGGCGTCCGCGAGCGCCTCGGGCAGTCCGATCGCCTCGGCGACGAGGAGCGCTCCCTGCTCGGTCTCCGCGCCGAGCACGGCGACGAGCCCGGACGGGACCCCGCCGGCCGCCCCGGCGCCGGGGGTGTCGTGGGTGCGCTCGCCGGTCTCGCGTGCGAGGACGTCCGCCCAGTGGCGCAGCGCGTCGTCGAGGTAGGTCGCGTCGCCGTCGCTCGCGCCCTTCTGGTGCCCGAACACGTGGGCGGCGCCGTGCTCGCCGACGAGCGGGTTGGTCACGTCGACGGCGAGCCGCCAGCGGACCTCGCGGGCGCGCGGGTGCAGGCCGTCGAGGTCGATGCGGGCCACCCGCGCGAGGCCTTCGCCGCCGTCGGGCACGTCGGCGCCGTCGTCGTCCAGGAGGCGCGCGCCGATGCCGGTGAGGATTCCGGATCCGCCGTCGGTGGAGGCGGATCCGCCGAGGCAGACGAGGATCTCCTCGACCCCCGCGTCGAGGACGGCGCGGGCGACCGCGCCGGTGCCGGCAGTGCTCGCGTGCAGGGGCTGCAGGGGCGCGTCGGCGACGTGCGGGAGGCCGCTGGCCTCGGCGAGCTCGACGACGCCGGTGCGGCCGTCGGGCGAGGTGGCCCACCGCGCCCGGCGTGGGCGCCCGATGGCGTCGACGGTGTCGATCACCTGGGCCGTGACGTCCCAGGCAGCGAGCAGGGCCTCGAGGGTTCCCTCGCCGCCGTCCGCCATCGGCAGGGTGGTCACGACGGCCTCGGGCCGGGCGGCGTGGACGCCGTCGGCGATCTGGGTGGCGACCTCGGCGGCGCTGAGGCTGCCCTTGAAGGAGTCGGGGGCGACGACGACACGCGGCGTGTTCACGGCCCTGATCGTAGAGGGGCGGACCGGCGACGCGCCGGGACGGCTCGCCTGCCGAGAGGTCTCAGCTTGGTCTGCTCTCCGACTGGCCTCCCCTCTGCCTGGTCTGCCCGGCCCGGCCCATCCACCCGAGCCGACGACGGCGCGAGTCCGGTGCCAACGACCGCCCGGGCCAGCGTCACAGGTCCAGGCGCATCACCGCGCGGCGCTCGGTCGGCCGGCTCACCTCGCGGAATCCGGCGGACTCGAACATGCCGACGCTGCCGACGAACAGGTCGCCGGAACCGTTGCGTCCCGCACCGGCGGGACGGGGAAGCAGCGGGTACCCCTCGACCGCCGTCGCGCCGCGTTCCCGGGCGAATCCGGCGGCGGCGCGGGCCAGTGCCGTGCCGATGCCGCGCTGCCGGAAGCCCTTGCGGGTCACGAAGCAGGTCACGGCCCAGACCGAGGCGTCGTCGGGATCCTCCGAGCGGTCCGACCAGACCAGCCGGGAGGTCCGCAGGCGCGGGTACGCGGCGCGCGGTTCGACGGCGCACCAGCCGGCGGGCTCGCCGTCGAACAGCGCGACGATCCCGCTGGTCGAGGTGGCGTGCGGGTCGCCGCACCCGGTCTGCTCCCGTAAATGGTCCTCCCGCGCGGCGCGGTCCAGTGCGTCCATCTCCCGGCGCGGGAACTTGAACCACTGGCACTGGCACCACGCGGGGACGCCACGTTCCCCGAACACCGCGCGAAGATCGTCCCAGGACACCTCGTTGGCGGGCACGACGACGATCTCGCCGCCCTTCTCCCCGACCTCCTGAACAGCCATGCGTCCAGCCTAGGAGTCCCGCCGCATCACGCCAGGGGCAGGCCGAGGGCGTCCGCCACCTCCGTGCTGCGGAGCTCGCCGGCGTGGGTGCTCAGGCCCTTGGCGAGGGACGGGTCCGCCGCGAGCGCTTCCTCCCACCCCTTGTCCGCCAGCGCGACGACGTACGGCAGGGTCGCGTTGGTCAGCGCGCGCGTGGACGTCTGCGGCACCGCGCCCGGCATGTTCGCGACGCAGTAGAAGAGTGCGTCGTGCACGCGGTAGGTCGGGTCGTCGTGCGTGGTCGGGTGCGAGCCCTCGAAGCAGCCGCCCTGGTCGATGGCGATGTCCACGAACACCGTCCCGGGCCTCGCCGCCTTCACCATCTGGTCGGTGACGAGCTTGGGTGCCGCGGCGCCCGGCACCAGGACGGACCCGATGACGAGGTCCGCCTGCTCCACCTGCTCGGCGATCTCGTACTGGGTGGAGTGCCGGGTGTGGAGCTTTCCGCCGAACCGGTGGTCGAGCTCGCGCAGGCGCGGCAGGGAGATGTCGACGACGGTCACGTCGGCGCCCATGCCCAGGGCGTTCGCCGCCGCGTGCTCGCCGGCCACGCCGCCGCCGATCACCAGCACCTTCGCCTTGGGCGTGCCCGGGACGCCGCCCATCAGGACGCCCGCGCCACCGGCCGATCGCAGGAGGTGGTAGCCACCCGCCTGGATCGACAACCGGCCGGCGACCTCGCTCATCGGCGCGAGGAGCGGGAGGGAACGGTCGGGGAGCTGGACGGTCTCGTACGCGATGGCGGTCGTGCCGGCGTCGAGCAGCGCCCGGGTGCACGCCTCCGAGGCCGCGAGGTGCAGGTAGGTGAACAGCACCTGGTCCCCGCGCATCCTGGCGTACTCGGGCTCGACGGGCTCCTTGACCTTGACGACCATGTCCGACTCGGCCCACGCCTCGTCGGCGGTCGCGAGTGTGAGGGCACCGGCCATGCGGTAGGCGTCGTCGGTGAAGCCCGACCCGATACCGGCGCCCGCCTGGACGAGAACCTGGTGACCGCGGCGAACGAGCTCGTGCGCGCCGGCGGGGGTGATGCCGACACGGTTCTCGTTGTTCTTGATCTCGGTGGGTATTCCGATCTTCATGTTTCGACGGTAGGACGGTCCCGCTGTGCGGTCCAGGTCACATTTCTGAATAGAATGTTCGGTGAATCCGAACAGAGAGGTCCGGGATGCTCGACCCCTGGCGGCTCCACCTCTTGCGCCAGCTCCACCAGCTCGGCACCGTGCGCGCGGTGGCGGACGCGCTGCACATGAGCCCGTCGAGCGTCTCGCAGCAGCTCACGACCCTGGAGAAGGAGGCGGGTGCGCACCTGCTGGAGCGGGCCGGCCGCAGGGTCCGCCTGACGCCGGTCGGACTGGCGCTGGCCCGGCACGCGACGGAGATCCTGGATCACATCGAGTCGGTCGAGGCCGAGATCGCCGGTCTGCACTCCGAGCCCACCGGCACGGTGCGGGTCGCCGCGTTCACGAGCGTGCTGCACACCGTCCTGATCCCCGCGGTGCGACGGCTGCACGCCACCCACCCGCGGATCTCCGTCGTCGTGACCGAGGCCGAGCCCTCCGAGGCGCTGCCCGCGCTGCATCGTGGCGAGGTCGACCTGGCGGTCAGCGGGGACTTCCAGGACTCCCCCGAGCCGTCCGACCCCGACCTCGTCCGCAGGCCGCTGACGAGGGACGACGTCGTCCTCGTGCTGGCCGAGGATGCGACGCCGCCGGGAGTGCCCGCACCCGGCGACCCGCACGAGCACGAGGCGGTGCACCTCGCCGCGCTGTCCGACGCGACCTGGGCGTTCGAGAAGCCGGGGGCGCATCTGGCGGACCTGGCCGAGCGCCTGTGCCTGCGCGCCGGGTTCCGGCCACGGGTCGCGGCGCGCTGCATGTCGCACGGCTCCCTGCTGCGATACGTGGAGGCGGGCCTGGCGGTGACGCTGCTGCCGCGTCTCGCCGTCGACGGCCGGTACGCCGTACGGATCCTGCCGTTCGCCGACCCGCTGGAGCGCGACATCCACCTGGTCGGCCGGCGTGCGGCGATGTCACGGGTCGCGGTCCGCGAGGTCGCGGACGCGATCACGCGGGTCGCCCTGTGACCCGGGCGTCCTGACGGGATGCCCTACGAGGCGACCTGGGAACGGTCCGGGACCCCGGACTGCGCCGCCCGGAGCTTGTCGAGCAGCGCCCGCAGGGTCGCCAGGTCGTCGGCCCGCATCGCGGAACCGACGTAGTGCGCGATCGACCGCACGTGCCGCATCCCCACCTCCTTCTGCAGCCCGACGCCGGCGTCGGTGAGCACCACCTTCACGCCCCGGCCGTCCTCGGGCGCGGACTCACGCCGCACGAGCCCTCGCCGCTCCAGCCGGTCGACCAGGCGCGACAGCGACGACTGAGCCATCAGGATGTTCTCGTTCAGATCCCGCAGGCGCATCGAGCCGGCGCCACCGGAGAGCGTGAACAGCACGTCGTACTCGCGCATGCTCAGTTCGTCCCAGATGTCGTCGGCGAGCAGCCGGCGCATCAGGGTGACCTGCGTACGGAAGAGCGACTCCCAAGCCTCCGCTGCCTCGCGGGCTGTCGGAGCCGGCCGTTCTCTCACTGTCATCGAGTGTCTTCCTCTCCTGCCTGGACTTGCACGCTACCCGAGGACGGCTCAGATTTCCGCAGGAAGGACTAATATGATGTGGATTTTCAGGACAGACGTCGCCGCGCGGAAAACCGCGCCAGGACGGAGGCCGCGCGGAGGGTGCGGAGGCCCGGGATCCGGCGGGAGATCGCGGCGATCAGCGGCCGAGCCGGCGCTCCCGCTGGGAGAAGTCGCGCAACGCCCGCAGGAAGTCGACCCGCCGGAAGGCCGGCCAGTACGCCTCGCAGAAGTAGTACTCGGAGTGCATCGACTGCCACATGAGGAAGCCGCCGACGCGCTGCTCGCCCGACGTGCGGATGACCAGCTCCGGGTCCGGCTGACCCTTGGTGTACAGATGCTCGGCGATGTGCTCGACGTCGGTCCGCTCGGCGAGCTCCTCGAGCGTCGCGCCGTTCTTGAGCTCCTCGGTGAGGTACGAGCGCACCGCGTCGGCGATCTCCTGGCGGCCGCCGTAGCCGATCGCCACGTTCACCTGCAGCCCGCCGACGCCGGACGTCGCCTCCTGGGCCTGGCGCAGGGTCCGCGAGAGACGCTCCGGGAGCAGGTCGAGGCGCCCGATCGCGCGCAGCCGCCAGCGACCGGAGTCCGCGAGGTCCCGGACGGCGTCCTCGATGATCTCCAGGAGGTTCTCCAGCTCCGCGGCCGAGCGGCTCAGGTTGTCCGTGGAGAGCATCCACAGCGTCACGACCTCGATCCCCAGCGGCTCCGCCCAGCTGAGCAGGTCCGCGATCTTGTCGGCGCCCCGCCGGTGTCCCGTGGCGGCGGTCTCACCGAACGACTTGGCCCAGCGCCGGTTGCCGTCGAGCATCACCCCGATGTGCCGGGGCAGCGCGGCCCCGTCGAGGCTGCGCGCGAGGCGGCGCTCGTACAGTCGGTAGAGAGGAGAGGGCAGATGCACGGGAAAACGCTACCGTGCCGCGGGATACCCGTAGCACGGCAGCTCGTGCCAACCCGCCGCAGGATCTTCACACCGCCGCCGCCGGACCCGGGATCGACACCCTACCCTGGTAACAACCTACGCTACCGTAGGTTCACGGTGTCGGCCGAGCGAAGGAGATGACACGTGGTAGCAGCAACGGACAAACCCGGCCGACCGACGTCGGGACCCGTGGAGAACGTCCGCGACAGGGTGTCCGGCACCTTCGACCGCGTCGGCGAGACGTTCGGCGACGTGCGCGGCAGCGTGACCGGCGTCGTCCAGACCATCTCCACGACCGTGTCCACCACGGTGGAGCGGAAGATCAAGCCCCACCTGCGCGGATGGATCCACGCGGGGACGTTCCCGTTCGCCCTCGCGGCGAGCATCACGCTGATCGTCCTCGCGCCGGGCGCCGCCGCCAAGTGGTCCGTCGCCGTCTTCGGCCTGACGGCCGCGCTGCTGTTCGGCACGAGTGCCGTGTACCACCGCGGCACCTGGTCGCCGAAGGTGGAGGGAATCCTGCGCCGCGCCGATCATTCCAACATTTTCCTCATCATCGCCGGAACCTACACACCGCTCGCGGTCACGCTGCTCGACCAGCGGACCGCCACGATCCTCCTGTGGATCGTCTGGAGCGGCGCACTGGCCGGCCTGATCGGGCGCATCGTGTGGCTGCACGCGCCCCGCTGGGTCTACACGCCGATCTACGTGGCGCTCGGCTGGGTCGCCGTCGGCTACATGAGGCCCTTCTGGGAGGCCGGAGGTCCGGCCGTGGTGTGGCTGATCATCTCCGGCGGCGTCGCCTACACCCTGGGCGCGATCGTCTACGCGACGAAGAAGCCCGACCCCAGCCCGCGCTGGTTCGGCTTCCACGAGATCTTCCACGTGCTCACGGTCCTGGGCTTCGCCTCGCACGTCGTGGCGATCTACTTCGCTGTGCTTTCCTGAGCTCTGTTCTCCTGAACCACCGCGCTACTCCGGGACGACCGCGTAGCGGCGGTTGGCCAGTGACGGGTTGGCGCGGCGGGCGGCCGCGACGCCGGACGGATCCAGGTCGACGGTCCGGATCTCCGGGTCGTCGCCGAGCTCCAGGCCGACGACGCCGTCGGGCCCGACCAGCAGCGACCGCCCCGTGACGCTCTTGCCCGCCATCCCGACGCCGAGCACGATCGCGGTGTTCTCGATCGCCCGCGCCCGCAGCAGCGTGTGCCAGTGATCCGCCTTGAGCGGCCCGGCCATCCAGGCCGCCGGGTAGACCAGGACGTCGGCCCCCGCGTCCACGACGCGCCGCGCGGATTCGGGGAAGCGCAGGTCGTAGCAGGTCAGCACGCCGAACGTGAACTCGCCGAGGGACAGAGTGACCGGCGGGTCGCCCGGGTCACCCGGTTCCAGGCGATCCGATTCCCGCGTCCCGAACGCGTCGTAGAGGTGCACCTTGCGGTACACCCCGGCGATCGATCCACCGGTGCCCACGACGACGAGCGCGTTCGCCGCCAGCCCCGCCCTCGCCGGGAGGGTGACGCCCGCGATCACGGCGACACCCGTGTCAGCGGCCCTGCGCCGCAGGGTCGAGACGTACGGGCCATCGAGCGGCTCGGCGTGTTCGGCACCGACGCCCCGCGGGTCGTACGCCGAGGCGTACTCGGGCAGCACGAGCAGGTCCGCCTGGAGCCGGGCCGCCTCGCGGAACGCGGCCTCGGCCGTCGCCCGATTGGCGGCCGCGTCGTCGGAGACGGTGAGCTGCGCGACCGTGACGCGCACCTTCGCCGGGACGTCACCCGGCCGGTCCGGCGTCGTCCCCGTCGCCGCAGGCCCGCCGCCGGATCGTGCCGGGTCGCTCATACCGGCCCCGGACCGCCGGGCGGGATGTCCATGTAACCGTGGCTGTCCCGCGGGTAGCGGTCCGCCGGCGGGCGGTGGTCGATGTCCCGCTGGATCTCGATCCCCTTGCGCTTCTCGACGTCCAGGCCCTGCTCCTCCGCGTTGCGGCGCGCCTTGCGCAGGTGCCGGGTCAGCGACAGGAAGAGGAGCACACACGCGACCGCCACGGCGAACGTCACGAGGAACCCGGTCAGGCCGGGCGTGATGTCGATCTCCTCGAGGCCGGGCCGGAGCACGCCCTCGGTCGGGTCGGGGGACGGCGCCGCGGCCTGGATCTCCGCCCAGCGTCCCACGACGACGGCTGCGGACATGGTCCCGCTCATGCGTTCACCCCGGCGTGCTCGCGCCCTTCGTCCCCGGCCTCGCGCGCGGCGTCGAGGGCCTCGCGTACGCCGGTGAACAGGTCGTCCTCGTACTCGCCCGCCCCGCGCTCCGGCAGCGGCACGGTGGACTCGGCGAGCTCGTACCCGTCCCAGGGCCACACGTCGGCCTCGATGTCGCGCGGCACGGCGAAGAAGAAGCCGTCCGGATCGATCTGCGAGGCGTGCGCGCGCAGGGCCTCGTCGCGCTGGGCGAAGTAGTCGGACACCCGCACGTAGGTGGTGACCTCCCGCTCCGGCATCTCGCGGGCCGTACGCGATTCGATCCAGTCGCCGAACGGCGACTCCAGGCCGGCATCCTCCATCGCCTCGTGCACGGCACGCAGGCTCTTCATCGAGAAGCCGTGGTTGTAGTAGAGCTTCATCGGCTGCCACGGGTCGCCCGCGTCCGGGTAGCGCGTCGCGTCGCCCGCGGCGGCGAACGCCTCGGCGGACACCTCGTGGCACTTGATGTGATCGGGGTGCGGGTACCCGCCCGACGGGTCGTAGGTGGTGATGACGTGCGGACGGAACTCGCGCACCAGGCGCACCAGCGGCTCCGCCGCCTCCTCGAGCGGGACCAGCGCGAAGCAGCCCTCCGGCAGCGGGGGCAGCGGGTCACCCTCGGGCAGCCCGGAGTCGACGAAGCCGAGCCAGCGATGCCGCACACCCAGCGCGGCGGCCGAGCGGGCCATCTCCTCGCGCCGCACCACGGCGCGGCCTTCGAGCGAGTCGAACTCGTGGCCCTCGGGCACGACGTACGACGGGTTGAGGATGTCGCCCCGCTCTCCGCCGGTACACGTCACGACCAGGACCTCCACGCCTTCGGCCGCGTAGCGGGCCGTCGTCGCGGCTCCCTTGCTCGACTCGTCGTCGGGGTGCGCGTGCACCGCCATGAGGCGGAGCGGCTCACGCTCGGTTTCGGACACCTGGACCTCCTGGCCGGCTGTTCGACGGCAATCTGCTCGCCCGACATCGGCGTTCTCCCGGGCCGGTTCCCGGCCGGCTGTTCGTCGATGTCGGTGTCATGCACCATCATGTCACTGTGAGCACCGACCCCCTTGCAGATCGTTACGGCCGACCGGCGCGCGGGACCGGTCCGTCCGGCCGGCCGCGCCTCTCGACGGGCGCGCGGATCGCGATCGGGGCGGCGCTGGCCGCCGGCGTGGCGGGCGCCGCCTGGTTCGCCTGGTCCGACGCCCAGCGCAACCCGGTCTCGTTCCGGGACATCGGGTTCTCCGTCGAGAGCGCCGAGCAGGTGTCGGTGACGTTCGACGTGATGATGCCGCCGGGGACCACGGCCGTGTGCACGATCACCGCGCTCGACCCCAGCTACGCGGAGGTGGGGTCGCTCGACGTCGAGGTCGGACCGGGCGAACGCGACGCGATCCGGGTCACCGCCGAGGTGCGGACCACGCAGGAGGCGACGACCGGCGTCGTCGACCACTGCTCGGCCGGGGATCGCGCGGGTGGGTAGCCGACCTCCTGCCCCTTGACACTTCCTGGGTTGCCCCTTGATAGAATTGTCGTTTCACACGCTGTACAGACCCGCTGAACGGGCACGTGCGTGCTTTCCCGTTCGGCGGGTCTTGCGCGTTGTCGGTGCCCCACCGCCGCTCGAACGAGCTACCACGAAAGGAGAGCCCCAGTGACCGACACCTCTGTCACCTGGCTCACCCAGGACGCGTACGACCGGCTTCAGGCCGAGCTGGAGCGCCTCTCCGGCCCCTATCGCGCCGAGATCACCGAGCGCATCGCCGCCGCGCGCGACGAGGGGGACCTCAAGGAGAACGGCGGCTATCACGCCGCTCGCGAGGAGCAGGCGAAGAACGAGGCCCGCATCAAGGAATTGACGGAGAAGCTCCGCACCGTCCAGGTCGGCCAGCCGTCCGACGACGGCACGGTGCAGCCCGGCATGGTCGTCACGGTGTCAATCTTCGGGGACGACGAGACGTTCCTGCTGGGTTCCCGGGAGATGGCGGGCGACACCGACATGGATGTCTTCTCCCCCACCTCGCCGCTGGGCGCGGCCATCGTCGAGAAGAAGGTCGGCGACCGGACCAGCTACGAGGCGCCGAACGGCAAGACGATCGAGGTCGAGATCAAGGACGCCAAGCCGTTCGCCTGATCCCCTCCCATCGCGGCCGGGTGGCTCGTCGGTCCGTACGACCGGCGAGCCACCCGGCCGTCGGCGTCCGCTACGTCACGTCGACGGCGAACCCGTCCTGCCGCAGCCGTTCGACGACGGACGCCCGGTGCTCGGCGCTCTTGGTCTCCACCTGGAGATTCACGAGCACCTCCGACACCGACAGCGAGACGTCGGTGCGCGAGTGCTCCACCTGCACGATGTTCGCGCCCGCCGCGGCGATCGCGTCGACGAGGCCGGCCAGCGCACCGGGACGGTCCTGGACGCGCACGCGGAGCTGCAGGTAGCGGCCGGCCGCGACGAGACCGTGCTGGATCACGCGCAGCAGCACGAGCGGGTCGATGTTGCCGCCGCTCAGCACCGGCACGATCGGCCCGGCGAACTCCCCGGGAGCCGCGGCGAGCAGCCCGGCCACGCCGGCGGCGCCCGCGGGCTCCACCATGAGCTTGCCGCGTTCCAGCACCAGGAGCAGACCGCGCGACAGCAGGTCCTCGCTCACCGTGCGTACTTCCACGCCGTGCTCCGCGACGATGCCGAACGGGACCTGCCCCGGCGTGCCGATCGCGATCCCGTCGGCCATGGTGGGCTGCAGGGTGACCGCCGTCGGCTGGCCGGCGTCCAATGACCCCGGATACGCCGCGGCCTGTGCGGCCTGCACTCCCACGACGCGCACGTGCGGCGCCGCATCGGCCAGCACGGCCGCGATCCCGGCCACCAGACCACCGCCGCCCAGCGGCACGAGGATCGTCGCGACGTCGGGCACCTGCTCCAGGATCTCCAGAGCGATGGTGCCCTGTCCGGCGACGATGTCGGCGTGGTCGAACGGGTGGATGAGTACGCGCCCGGAGCGCGCCGCCTCGACGCGCGCGGCGGACAACGCCTCGTCCACGCTGCTGCCGACCTGGCGCACCTCGGCCCCGTAGTTGCGTGTCGCGGACAGCTTCGGCAGGGGTGCGTCGACCGGCATGAACACGAGGGCGTCGATGCCCAGCATGCTCGCCGCGAGCGCCACGCCCTGGGCGTGGTTCCCGGCGCTGGCGGCGACGACGCCGCGCTCGCGCTCCTCGGGGGTGAGCCGGGACAGGCGCGTGTAGGCGCCGCGGACCTTGAACGAGCCGGCGCGCTGGAGGTTCTCGCACTTGAGAACGACCCTGGCGCCGGCGAGCTGGGAGAGCGCCCGGCTCTCGACGACGGGCGTGCGGGTGATCACGCCGTCGAGGAGGCTCGCGGCCTCGCGGACGTCGTCCGCGCTGACGGAGGGGACGGTACTGGGTGTCACCCCGCGACACTAGGGCGGGCGCAGGGGCACCACAAGTCAGGTGTCGTGCCTGTGGACGGCGCGGGATGCGCCCGTGATCCGGGCCGGACGGACTCTCTCCTGGTCAGGTGTCCTCCGCCGCCGGGTGGGGCGTCGTCCGCCGCCGGGTCAGGAGTCGTCCGCGGTGTCCGCCGCCACCCGGCGCAGAGGGATGCGCAGGGGCGGGGCGTCGGGGGCGAGCCATCTGATCGGGAGTTTGTCGCCGTCGCCGAGTTCCGGGAACTTGTCGTGGCCGTTGAGGTAGAGCACCACGGTGTTGAGCAGCGCGACGAGCGGCACGGCGAAGAGCGCGCCCGCGATGCCGGCGACGAACGAGCCGGCGGCGACGGAGAGGATCACGGCGACGGGGTGCAGGGACACGGCCTGCCCCATGAGGAACGGCTGGAGCACGTGGCTCTCGATCTGCTGCACGAGGATGACGATGCCGAGCATGATGATCGCCGCGACCCAGCCCTGGGCGACGAGCACCACGACGGTCGCGATCGCGCCGGTGACGATGGCGCCGACCATCGGGATGAACGAGCCCACGAACACCAGGACCCCGATCGGCACCGAGAGGGACGGCACGAAGAACGCCGAGCCGAGGCCGATGCCGATCGCGTCCACGCCGGCCACGAGGATCTGGGTGCGCGTGTAGGCGGACAGCGTCACGATCCCGCGCCGGCCCGCCTGGTGCACCCGGTCCCGGGCCCCGGCCGGGAGCAGGCCGACGACCCAGCTCCAGATGCCGCGCGGGTCGTGCAGGAAGAAGAACGTGCAGAACAGCGCGATGAGGGCACCGATCAGCAGGTTGCCCGCGGTGGCGGCGGCGCCGAGCGCGCCCGCGATGATCGCGTCTCGCTGGGCCTCCAGCTCCGCGAGGACGTCGCTCTGGTAGTCCCTCAGGTCGAGGTTGAACTGACGGTCGATGAACGCCGTCAGCTCCTCGAAGCCCGCGATGGCTTCCTCGGACAGATCGGCGAACCCGGTCGCGACCTGCTGACCCGCGAAGGTGACGAGCGCGGCCGCGAAGGCGATCAGGCCGGCCAGGGAGAGCCCGGCGGCGAGCCCCCGTGGCACCCGAAGCGTGTACTGCAGGAAGCGCCGGACCGGGGTGAGCATCACCGCCAGGAGCAGCGCGACCGCCACGGGGACGACGATCACCTGGAGGCTCGCCAGCAGCCAGCCGATCCCGGCCAGCGCGGCGCCGATCAGCAGGATCCGCCAGGACCACGACGCCGCCTCGCGGATGGCGCGGGGCACGGTGGTGGCGCCGTCGGCGCCGTCGGAACCGTGGTCGCCGGAGCCGTCGTGGTCGCGGGACGACGTCGGAGCCGCCGCGGACCCGGACGCGCCGTCGGCCGTCGGGCTCGTCCGGGCGTCGGACTCCCTCGCGCCGTCCTGCCCCGGGCGCGTCGCCGTGCCGGCGGACGGTGTCGCATCGGTCCGCGGCTCGGTCCCGGCGGGGGCGACGGCGGACTCGTTCTCACTCACGACCCCAAGGTAGGCGATTCTCCCCCGCGTACCACCGGCCACCACGCGCAGATCACAGGGACGCGCCAGTTCCTGCACAGAAACGCCCGCCGGCACGGGACCGGGGCGCCGCGACGATCGGGCCTGGGCGAAGGTGTCGGGTCCGGGGTCCGGGCGATCGCTGGGGCGGGCGATCACACCGGGCCCGGGTCCAGGCCGTTCGTTTCGGTCAGGCCTGAAATGTCGGCGCGTACCACGGACTTTCCTTCCGCTCCGTCCGGCCGTTTGTCATCCTGGGCGAGTGTCCAACGTCTACGAGCTCCACCGGACCAACGGCGACCCGGGCCGGGTCGCGACAGTTCTTCCTGGGGCCGGCTACACCGCCATGGGCCCTCTTCTCTATCACTCACGCGCCGCTCTCGAAGGGCTGGGCTGGACCGTCCGGGTCGTCGAATGGACCGGGAGACGCGATTTCGACGAGGCTCGCGCAGCGGCCGCCGAGCTGCTCGAGGGAGCCGACGCGCCCGCCGACGGCGCGACGCACCTCGTGATCGCCAAGTCCCTGGGCACCCTCGCCATCCCCGTCGCCGCCCGGCTGAATCTCCCCGGCGTCTGGCTCACACCGGTGCTGAGGCACGACGACGCGGCCGACGTCCGGGACGCCGTGACCCGCCTCGAAGGGGACCATCTCCTGATCGGCGGCACCGCGGACCCGCTCTGGGACCACGACCTCGTGTCAGGGCTCCGGGCGGACTTCGTCGAGGTGTCCGGGGCCGATCACAGCCTGGAGATCCCCGACGACTGGCGGAAGAACCTCGAGACCGTGGAGGACGTGACCGCGGAGATCGAGCACTTCGCGGCGTCCTTCGACGTCGGCTGAACGGAACCGCTCCCGTGGCAGGGCGTGCCGAGCGGGGGCCGGACGTGTGATCCTTGCGACGGGCCCTTGGCCCCGTCCCGGAACAGCTCCGGGCGCACCGGTGTTCCCAGAGAGCCGGGGCACACGACCGGCGTCGCACGTGCCGGCCCGCCGCAGGACCGCCGCCCAAGGAGGTAGCACCCATGTCGTTCTTCGAGTCGCTGTTCGGCCAGGGCAGGACCACGATGGTCGCTCCCGAGGACGCCCTTCCGGGCCGCGAGTCGCCCGTCCTCCCCACGCCGCGCCCGCACACGGTGCTCGGTACGTCGCTCACCGGCCCGTGGGAGCCGGGCACCCGTGTGCTGTACCTCGCGATGGGCTGCTTCTGGGGCGCCGAGGAGATCTTCTGGCAGGTGCCCGGGGTGGTGTCGACCGCCGTCGGCTACATGGGCGGCACGACGCCGAACCCCACCTACGAGGAGGTCTGCACCGCCCGCACCGGCCACACGGAGACCGCCATGGTCGCCTACGACCCGGCCCGTGTCTCGGAGGAGGAGCTCCTGAAGATCTTCTGGGAGCGCCACGACCCGACGCAGGGCTTCCGCCAGGGGAACGACGTCGGCACGCAGTACCGCTCGGCCCTCTACTGGACGACGCCCGAGCAGGGCGAGGCCGCGCGCGGGACGGCCGCGCGCTACGCGGAGGTGCTCGACGCCAAGGGGTACGACCCCGTCACCACGGAGCTGCGCCCGGCGGCCGAGGCCGGGCCCTTCTACCTCGCCGAGGACTACCACCAGCAGTACCTGAGCGACGCGAAGAACCCGAACGGGTACCGGTGCCACGCCACGACGGGGGTCGCGTTCCCGGACGCAGCCTGAGCGGAGACGCGGGACCGCTCGCTCCCAGGAGTCGTGCGCCCGGCTCCGCCGGCCCGCACCCTCGCCACGTCGTCAGGGCGCGCGCGACGGGCGTCAGCGGAGGCTCGGGAACTCGCCGGAGTCGTCGACCACGAACTTCGGTGCGCCGTGCCGGGGACGTGGGGACGTTTCCGGCGTCGGGACCGGCTCCTCCCGGAGCACCGGCTCGACGGCGCGTGTCGCGCGTCGCGTCAGGCGCCGGACCAGGTAGGCTACGGCCGCTGCACCCGCGATGCCGATCATGACGAGCGCGACGACGGCGTTCGGCCCGGGGCCCGCCGTCGCACGCTCCGCGGTCACGGCCGGGCCCGCCGGCCCGTTCGCCGTCCGGCCGGCTTTCGCGCGGCTTCCGAACGACGCGTCGATGCCCGTCGCCGGGCCCAGGGCCGGCGCCCCGGGCCGGGCCTCGCGGTGCGTGCCGTCGGTAGCGTCCATGTCGTCCTCAGCTTCCTCGGCCCTGTCCTTCACCGGGCCACTGGGAGTCGGGCCCGCCCCGCGGCGGCTCTCCCGCGGACGCGAACCATCGTATGGAAACACGCACCGCCGGGGCGGTGACCCGAGAATTCAGGCCGCCGCCCCGGCGGGATCGATCGATGCGCGGCAGGTGGATCAGGACATCCGGCGCTTGCGCAGCACCAGCAGCGCGGCACCGCCGCCGGCCAGGGCCAGCGCAAGGAGCGCGTAGCCAATGGCGGGACCGGCACCGGTCGCGGCCAGCACGTCGCCGTCCTCGCCCTCGGTCTCGTCGCCAGGCTCGGTCGGCTCGGCGCCCGGCTCGCTGGGCTCCATCGAGGGCTCCGTGGACGGCTCGTCGCTCGGGCTGTCCGACGGCTCGTCGCTCGGCTCGTCCGAAGGCTCGTCGCTGGGCTCGTCCGAGGGCTCGTCGCTCGGACCGTCGACCGTGATGACGGCGTAGTGGCTGATCGCCTTACCGGACTCGTGCTCAACCGTCAGCTCGGCGACCGGGGGGTCGACCAGTTCGACCCACACGCCGGCGCCGCTCTCCTCCGAGCCCGCCTTGAGGCAGTAGGCGGAGATGAGCTTGCCCTCTTCGGCCTTGAGCGTGATGCTCAAGGGCTCGCCGTCGGTGTCGTGCTTCTCGACGCCGGCGAACTCGGCAACGTCCTTGCACGTCTTGGCGCCTTCAACGTAGTCCGTGGCGACGGGTGCGGCGGCGGCCGGGGCGGCGCCCAGGCCGACCGCGAGGAGCGCGACGGCTCCCAGGGTGGCAACGCGGTTCATGAGATCCCCCTTCAGCTGGGTGTGTCACGCTCCGATGCGCGCGCAACAGCCCGAACAGTAGCGCCGATCGGCGGAAACGCCAAAGCCCGATGTTCCCGCAATATCGTTGCAAGTCGAATGCGGCCCCCAGCTCGATTTTTCACCCATTCTCATTGACGCGAACAGGGAAGAACGAGAACAGTTGGACGGCGATTTCATCGACGTCGACCCTGGCGCCTTTACTATTGCTTTTCCTTTTTTCGCCCGTCGAGGCTGCGAGGGCCGCGACGAGCTCGCGGGCGCGGTCCCTGCCGTGCCGTACGACGACAGCTGGGACCACGCCCGCGATCGTGTGGTGGCGGTGGTCAGGTGAGCTGACGGCGACGCAGCGCCAGGAGGGCGATGCCGCCCCCGGTGAGCGCGAGCGCGATCAGCGCGTAGCCGGCCTCCGGGCCGGCACCCGTCGAGGACAACTCGTCAGGGCCCTCAGGGACCACGGTCGGGGTCTCGGACGGTTCCGGCGTCGGCTTGTCCGACGGCGTGGGGGTCGGCTCCGGCGTGGGGGTCGGCTCCGGCGTGGGGGTCGGCTCCGGCGTGGGGGTCGGCTCCGGCGTGGGGGTCGGCGTGGGTGTGGGGGTCGGCGTGGGTGTGGGGGTCGGCGTGGGTGTGGGTGTGGGCTCCGGGGTCGGAGTTGGAGTCGGCTCCGGGGTGGGAGTCGGAGTCGGTTCCGGCGTCGGTGTGGGCGTCGGTGTCGGTGTGGGCGTCGGTGTCGGTGTGGGCGTCGGTGTGGGCGTCGGCGTCGGTACCGGCACCAGGAACAGCGTGTAGTGGCTGATGTCCTTGCCCGACGAATGTGTGATCGTCACCTCGGCGACAGGCTCCGGCAGTTCGACGAATTCCGGCCCGTCGCCCTGGTTGATCGATCCGGCCTTGACGCAGTAACCGGAGATGAGCATGCCCTCGGGCGCAGAGACGGTGACCGAGGGCTCGTTGCCGGGTACATCGACCTTCCCTTCCTTGGGACAGGTCTCTTCCTCGGCAGACTCAGGGGGTTCGTCGTCCTGGGAAGTGGCGACGGTTGCACCGCGATCGAATGCGGTGAGCGATGCGGCGGCGGGGACGACGCCCAGGCCGGCCGCCAGGAGCGCAGCGGCTCCCAGTGCAGATATTCGGTTCATTGGGGGTGCTCCTTCGAATGGTCGCGCCGAGACGCGACTATTCGAAGCTAGACCCGCGTTGACATAACCGCGAAAGAAGAAAGGGTGAAAACTTCTCCTCATTTACCTCTTCTCAGCCCATTCTCGCCGCGTCGGCTCGACAACCGGGTGTCTTACCCGGCGATACCACTACGTGCGCGGCCCCCGATGCGCCGTACGACGACACGCGGGGACCGCGCACGCGGTCAGGCAGTGGTTGATGTCAGGTCAGACGCGACGGCGCCGCAGCACGAGGAGGGCGATGCCACCCCCGGCCAGTGCGAGTGCGATCAGCGCATAGCCGGCCTCCGGGCCGGCACCCGTCGAGGACAACTCGTCAGGCCCGTCGGGGACCATGGTCGGGGTCTCGGAGGGCTCCGGCGTCGGCTCCTCCGACGGCCCCGGCGTGGGGGTCGGCGTTGGCGTCGGGGTCGGAGTAGGTTCCGGGGTCGGAGTCGGCGTGGGTGTCGGCGTCGGTACCGGCACCAGGAACAGCGTGTAGTGACTGATGTCCTTGCCCGACGAATGTGTGATCGTCACCTCGGCCAGAGGTTCAGGCAGTTCGACGAATTCCGGTCCGTCGCCCTCTTCGATCGATCCCGCCTTGACGCAGTAACCGGAGATGAGCATGCCCTCGGGCGCGGAGACGGTGACCGAGGGCTC
The DNA here is from genome assembly GCF_014892515.1 of Myceligenerans pegani. Lineage (GTDB taxonomy): Bacteria > Actinomycetota > Actinomycetes > Actinomycetales > Cellulomonadaceae > Myceligenerans > Myceligenerans pegani. Next base: position 13,194 of record NZ_JADBGR010000065.1, on the reverse strand, counting down.
GTTGCCGGGTACATCGACCTTGCCCTCCTTCGGGCAGGTGGGCTCCTCGTCCTGCGAGGTCACGACTGTTGCGCCGCGTTCGAATGCGGCGGGCGACGCGGCTGCCGGGCCGACACCGAGGCCGACCGCCAGGAGCGCGGCGGCCCCGAGTGCAGAGACACGGTTCATGAGTTTCTCCTTCGAGTTCCGTCGCGTCAGGGCGCGACCATTCGAAGCTAGACCTCGGTAGATATAACGGCGAAAGGAGAAGGGTGAAAACTTCTTCTCATTTATCCTTTCTTCGCTTATTTCTGCCACGCTGATTCGGCGGCTGGCTCCTCCCGCGTCCCCGTGACGCGTCCCGCCCGCGGCCGGATGCGCGGCCCGACGTGCGGTCGCCGGCCTTCGCTCCTCGCGTGTGCCCTCGCGCGCGCCCCGAGGCCGACGAGTCGGCCGCGGACGAACCGGACGGTGAGGCACCTCCGTCCCCGGAGGATCGCGATCGACCGCTGCCTCGCGAGCTGTTGACGGTCCGGCCCCGGACGATCCCGATCATCTCCTCGACGAGATCGGTCGTCCGGTCGATCGGCCACACGAGTCCGACGGGCGCCGTCGGGCCGTCGTCGAGCGGGCGGTACACCACGTCCTTCCGGTGGTGCAGGCGGGCCAGCGACATCGGCAGCACCGTGATCCCGGCCGCCGCGCCGACGAGCGCGAGCGCGCCCGCCGCCGTCGCCGGCCGCTCGAGCGGCACGCCGTCGGGATCGACGGGCGCCCGCCCGGGCACGGCCACGGGCGCCGCATCGGCTCCCGACCCGCCGGCACCGGCCACCGAACCGCCGGAGCCCGCCGTCGTCCCCGACCCGGGCAGCCGATCACCCGGAACCCGGTAGAGCACGTCGTCCCGCGGCAGCCACACCGTCTCGTCGGCGAGGTCGGCGGGCGCCACGGCCTCGTCCGGCTCGAGGGCGGCGAGGAAGTGGTCGCGGTGCACGCAGACCACCGGGATCTCCTCGTACAGCGGAATGCGGGAGAACACATCGGTGTCGACCGGGAGCCGCGCGATCGCCGCGTCGGCCCGGCCGTCCCGCAGCGCGGCCGGAGCGTCCGCGGGGTCGACCTGGACGAGCTCGAGGGCGACGTCGGGCAGCCGCTCGCGCCACACTCTCGCCCACTTCCCGGGCGTGGCGCCGGGGACATAGGCGAGGCGGAAGGTCTCGGACACCAGGCAAGCATATTCTTGGGGCATGGCAACCCCCTTCTCCCAGCAGGTCATCAAGCCGATCAACGCCGCCAAGCGGCTCGGCGTCCTCCTCCCGGCGACGCCGCCGGAGTTCCAGGAGAAGGGCATCACCCGCGCCGAGCTGGAGGAACTCGAGAAGAACCCGCCGGAGTGGCTCGCGGACCTGCGCCGGAACGGGCCGCACCCCCGCCCGGTCGTCGCGGGACGGCTCGGCATCTCCATCTCGGGCCTGGCCCGCGGTGGGATCACGGAGCCCCTCACGACCGAGCAGATCGACGAGCTGCGCGCGGATCCGCCGGAGTGGCTCCTCGCCGAACGCGAGACCCAGGCGCGCGTCCGCGCCGAGGAGGAACGCGCCGCCGAGAACAAGCCCAGGCGCCACCGCGACACGCCGTCGAAGTAGCGTCCCGGCGTGACCGATCCGCTCGCCGCCGCTCTCGGCGCCCTTCGCCCGTACCCCGAGGACGGCTCCCGCGCCGATGGCCCGGTCGCGGTCGACGCCACGGATCGCCTGCTGCTGGACACGGCCCGGGACGCGATCGGGTCCGCGGGCCCCGGCGAGGTCGTCACGATCGGCGACCGTTTCGGCGCCCTCACGCTCGGCGCGATCGGCCTGGGCGCCCGCGACGTGCGCGTCCACCAGGACGCCGTCGACGCGACGGCCGCCCTCCGCGCCAACGCGTTCGTGGCGCGGCGCGGCTCGTTCGACCACCGCCCCCTCGGGGCCGACCTGCTGCGGGACGCGCGCGTGGTCCTGCTCCAGCTCCCGAAGTCCCTGGCCGAGCTCACCGAGATCGCGGAGCTGGTCGCCCGCCACGCCGCCGCCGACGTCGTCCTGTACGCGGGTGGTCGCGTCAAGCACATGACGCACGCGATGAACGAGGTCCTCGGCGCGCTCTTCACGGAGGTGGAGCCGTCGCTCGCACGGCAGAAGTCGCGACTGCTCGTCGCTCGCGACCCCGTGCCCGGAGCCCGCGAGCGACCGCTGACCTACCCGGTGCGCGAGGTGCTGCGCGGCGTGCCGGGTTTCCCGGGGCCGGTCACCGTCGTCGCGCACGGCGGGGTGTTCGCGGGCACCGAACTCGACGGCGGCACACGGTTCCTCCTGGAGCAGGCCGGCGGCTGGCCGTCGAGCAGCGGGCCGATGGACGACGACGGCGGAGCGGGCGCAGCCCAGGACGCACCCGGCGCGCCTCACGCGGAGGCTCAGCGATCACCGGCGTCGGCGAACGGGAGTGACCTGGGCGCGGGCGACGGCCAGGAACGGCGGGCGCCCGCGCCGGCGCTCGCCGTCGACCTCGGGTGCGGCAGCGGGATCCTCGCGACCGCGCTCGCGCTGCGTGGTTTCGAGGTCGTGGCGACCGACCGCAGTGCGGCCGCCGTCGCCTCGGCGGATGCGACCGCGGCGGCGAACGGCGTCGGGCACCTGGTCAGGACCGTGCGGGACGACGCCGGGGCGTCCCTCCCCGACGCGTGCGTGGACCTGGTCCTGCTCAATCCCCCGTTCCACGACCGGGCCGCGGTCAGCACCGACGCCGCACACCGCATGTTCGCGACGGCGGGCCGCGTGCTGCGGCCCGGCAGCCAACTCTGGACGGTGTTCAACTCGGCGCTGCGGTACCGGCCCGCGCTGGAGCGCGTCGTCGGCCCCACCCGGCAGATCGCCCGGGACCGCCGCTTCACGGTGACGCGCTCGACCCGGCCGGCATGACCGGCGTGTCTGACGGAGCCCGCCCGGCGTCGTCTGCCGCAATTCCCCTTACTGACACGTAAGTACAGTGCGGCTAAGCTCGCCCGGAACGGAACTCGAGCATCGCCGCTCGGGGGTTCTGCGAGCCTCCTGAGCGCGGAAAGGATTGTCGACGATGACACCCCATTCTCCCCGGGCACGGCGCCGTGTCGGCGCGGGCATCACCGCCGCACTGATCGCGGGAGGCGTGGTCGCCGCCCTCCCGACGTCGGTGGCCGCTCACCCGAGAGACCACGGCGCCCCGGCCGGGGACCCGGACTTCGGCCCGAACGTCACGTTCATCGACGAGACGTGGTCCACGGACGAGATCAACGAGTTCCTGGACTCCGTGAACGACGAGCCGGAGTTCAGCCAGGACCGGCACCAGGTGTTCTTCGAGCCGGGCGTGTACGGCAGTGCCGCCGGCGAGGACGACCCTGCCACGGCGGAGGGCATCATCAACGCGGAGCTCGGCTACTACGAGTCGGTCGACGGTCTGGGCGCCGTGCCGGGCGATGTGCTGATCAACGGCGCGATCCACGTGGAACCGCACGTCGAGTGCCCCGACACGCCCTGGGCCTGCCAGGGACCGGGCTCGCTGACCCGCTTCTGGCGTTCCATGGCCAACCTCGGGTTCAACCCGATCCAGCGGCCGACGGCCGAGGATGCCGAACGCCCCTTCCCGGCCGGCGTGGCGGAGCCGCACCAGATGCGCTACGCCGTGTCGCAGGCGGCCCCGTTGCGCCGGGTCGACGTCCGGGGCGACCTGACGGTGTTCGGCCGGTTCGGGGAGTACGCGTCGGGCGGCTACCTGGCGAACTCCCGGGTCGAAGGCACCATCACGACCGGCTCGCAGCAGCAGTGGTACACGCGCGACAGCGAGGTCGGAACCTGGGACGGCGGCGTCTGGAACATGGTGTTCTCCGGCGTCGACGGCGCGCCGGCCACCGACTTCGGCCAGCCGGCCGGGAACGACGCGGTCGGCGTGAAGACGTCGCTCGGCACCACTCCCGTCACCCGCGAGAAGCCGTTCCTCTATCGCGCCGACGACGGCGAGCTGCGCGTCTTCGCCCCGCATGCCCGCACGGGGACCTCGGGAGTGAACTGGTCGACGGACGCCGCCGCGGGCGACTCGCTACGGCTCGACGACTTCTACATCGCCCGTGCCGAGCGCGACACGGCGGCCTCGATCAACCGCAAGCTGCGTCAGGGGAAGCACCTGATCCTCACGCCCGGCGTGTACGAGCTGAACCGCCCGCTTCGCGTCACCCGGCCCGACACCGTGGTGCTCGGCCTGGGCTACGCCTCGCTGACCCCGACACGCGGCAACGCGGCGCTGGTGACCGGCGACGCACCCGGCATCCACGTCGCCGGCATCACCGTGGACGCCAACGTGCCGGAGTCCGAGGTGCTGGTCCAGGTGGGGAAGAAGTGCCCGCCGTCGTGGGCGAAGGGGCGCGGCCACGGACACGGGCACGGCCACGGACACGCACACCTCGGGCACCACCGGGACGGCGACGACCCGATCACCCTGACCGACGTCTTCGTCCGCGTGGGCGGGCCCTGGGTCGGCAAGGCGGTCACGTCGATCGAGGTGAACAGCGACGACGTGCTGCTGGACCACATCTGGGCCTGGCGCGGGGACCACGGCAACGGCATCGGCTGGGAGGACAACACCGGCGCGCACGGCGTCGTCGTGAACGGCGACCACGTCACCGCCACGGGCCTGTTCGTGGAGCATTACCAGGAGAACCAGACCGTCTGGAACGGCGAGGACGGCCTGACCGTCTTCTACCAGAGCGAGCTGCCGTACGACCCGCCCAGCCAGGAGGCGTGGACGGACGGCGACCGCCTCGGATACGCGTCCTACCGGGTCGCGGACCACGTGCGGCGCCACGAGGCCGTGGGCCTGGGCGTCTACTCGTACTTCTGGAACGGCGTGGACATCCGCACCGAGTCGGGGATCCAGGTCCCGGAGACACCGGGCGTCACCCTCCGCTCCATGACGAGCGTCTTCCTCAACGGCTCGGGCGGGATCAACCACGTCATCAACACCACGGGCGCCCCAGCCGTAGGCAGCTTTGCGTCCCCCCAGGTCATCGCCTACCCCACCAGCTGACGACCGGGACGGCGCGGCCGTGCCGCGCCGTCCCGGTCGTTCCCGGCAAGGGCCCTACTGGACGCCTTTGACCTCCACGACGAAGACCAGCGTCGCCCCGCCCGGAATCCCCGCCTGCGGCACACCGCGCGACCCGTACCCGTGCTCGGCCGGGATGGACAGCAGGACCTTGTCGCCGACGTTCCGGCCGACGAGGCCCTTGTCCCAGCCGCCGATCACGGCGCCGACGCCGATCGGGAAGTCGATGGTGGTGCCACGGTCGTAGCTGTTGTCGAACACGCCGCCGCCCCAGGTCTGTCCCAGGTAGTCGACGACGATCGTCCGGCCGGCCTCGACGACCGGACCGGTGCCCTCCTCGAGCACCTGGACCTGCAGGCCCGCGGGGGCGTCGCCCTCGGGGAAGGTGAGCGCCGGCTTGCCGCCGGCCTGCCACTCGACGGTGGGGAGCGTAGTCACGAGAACTGCCTCTCGGTCGGGTTGGCGCCAGGGTCCTGGCGCCCGAACCGGTCCACCCTACGTCGCGAGGGCCGGCGGCCGCGCCCCGCCATCGGCATCGCCACCTGAGGCCGGCCGCGCCGGTCCTGCCGGGGTCGGCTCTCAGCGCGCGGGCTCGCGGCGGGCCACGTCCCGTCGCGCTGCCTCGCGCTCGGCCGCCGCGCGGAGCTCGTCGACCGCGGCACGCACCGGTGGCGTGTCCGCGACCGGATCCGCGACCACCGCGTACACGGAGCGCACCGGCGTGGGGCGCACGATCCGTACCGACACCGTGTTCGGCGGCAGGCCGATCGTCCCGAGCTCGGGCAGGACCGTCGGCCCGATGCCCGCGTCCACGAACGCGAGCGCCGTCGGGTAGTCGTGGGCCTCGACGTGGAAGGTGGGGCTGAAGCCGGCGGCCGCGCAGGCCTCGAGGAGGTTGCGGCGGCACCAGCCGCGGGCGAAGTCGTTGTCGATCCAGGGTTCGTCGGCGAGTTCGGCGAGTTCGATCTCCTCCTTGCCCGCGAACCGGTGGTCGGCGGGGACGACGGCGACGTAGGCGTCGTCGAGCAGGTGGTGTGCGGTGAAGCCCGCGGCGCGCGCGTATTCCGCCATCATGACGACGAGCTGCAGGTCGGGGCGTTCCTCGGGCAGGTCGGGGATGTCGTCGCGCAGCTGGAGGTCGAGGCGCACGCCGGGGAAGTCGGTGGTGAGCCGGCGCACGACGTCGGGCAGCCACGACGCGCCGACCGATCCGAAGTAGCCGATGCTGAACGTCCCGGTGCGGCCCTCGCGCAGGTCGGAGACCAGGGTCTCGGCCGCGCCGAGGCGTTCGAGCACGCCGTCGGCCTCCTTCGCGAGGGTGAGGCCGGCGGCCGTGGGACGCAGGCCGCGGCCGGCCTTGACCAGGAGGGTCAGGCCGGTCTCACGCTGCAGCGCGGCGAGGTGCTGGCTGACGGCCGAGGACGTGTAGCCGAGGTTGGCGGCCGCCGCGGCGACCGAGCCGCTGGCGACCACGGAGCGGAACACGCGGAGACGGTGGACGTCGAGCATGGAACCAATCTACAGCGAAACTGAAGAGTCGTACAGAAGAAGTCGCTTGTGCTTCATGGTCGTCGCGGGCGAGCATCGTTGCCATGACGACCGCCGATGCCCTGTCCGAAAACCGCCGGACACGACCCGCGGACGCGGGCGATGCTCGCGACATGAACTCCACCGCCGTCGTCCCGGAGCTCCGGGACAACCTCCCGGACGAGCCGTCCGGATCCCGCGCCCGTTACCTGGTCCCGCTCGCCGCGGGCGTGACGGTCGTCCTGTGGGCCTCGGCATTCATCGGGATCCGGGCCGCCGGGCACGACTACTCCCCCGGCGCGCTCACGCTGGGGCGGATCGTCGTCGGGACGCTCGCCCTGACCGTGCTGGCGGCCGTCACCGGGAAGCTCAGGATCCCGCGCGGCCGGCTGCTCGCGGGCGTGATCGTGTGGGGCGTGCTGTGGTTCGGCGTCTACAACATCGCGCTGAACGCGGCCGAGCGCACGCTCGACGCCGGGACGGCCGCGATGCTCGTGCAGCTCGCGCCGATCCTCACCGCGGTCGTCGCCGGACTCACACTGGGCGAGGGGTTCCCGGCGCGCCTGCTCACGGGGATCGGGGTCGCGTTCACCGGCGTGGTCGTGATCGCCTGGGCGTCGTCGTCGGGCACGGCCGACCTCGAGGCCGTCCTCCTCGGGCTCGCCGCCGCGGTGCTCTACTCGGCAGGCGCCCTCCTGCAGAAGCGGATGCTGCCGCGGGTCGACGCGCTGACCATGACCTGGCTGGGCTGCCTCGCGGGCACGGTGGCGGCCCTGCCGTTCACCGGGACGCTGATCGCCGAGGTGGCCGCGGCGCCCGTCGGCGCCACGCTGGGCGTGGTCTACCTCGGCGTCGTGCCGACGGCGATCGCATTCGCCACCTGGGGATACGCGCTGTCGCACACGACGGCGGGCCGACTGTCCGCGACCACGTACGCCGTGCCGCCGATCGCCGTGCTGCTCTCCTGGTGGCTGCTCGGCGAGGTGCCCGGCCCGATCGTCCTGATCGGCGGTGCACTGAGCCTGGGCGGTGTGATCCTGGCAACGCGGCGGCCGCGCACACGCTGAGGACGGCTCGCGCGCTCGCCGGCTCCGCCTCAGGTCATCGCGGAGTCGGCGGCACGCTGCCGCGCGGCAGCGCTGTCAAAAGAAGTCCGACGGCTGCGCCCATGGTTTGTCCAAGTACGGAGGCGTGGGGAACCCTTGAGTCCATGACGACGGATTCACCCGAGGCCGCGGCTCCACAGGCGGCCCGGCGGCGCCCGCAGAAGCGTGCCGACACCCTCAAGCGCCCGGTCAAGGGCCACACCTCCAGCGACGGCGCGTCGCCCCAGGCGTGGGACTGGCGCAGCAAGTTCCCGTCGATCGCCGACTACGGCTTCCTCTCCGACTGCGAGGCCAACGCCCTCATCGCCCCGTCGGGCGCGGTCGAGTGGATGTGCATCCCCCGGCCCGACTCGGCCAGCATCTTCTCGGCGCTCCTCGACCGCGGCGCGGGGCGGTTCCGCCTCAGCCCGTACGGGGTCCGCGTTCCCGTCGCGCGCCGGTACGTCCCGGGCACCCTCATCCTCGAGACCACCTGGCAGACGCCGACCGGCTGGCTCGTCGTGCGCGACGCGATGGTGATGGGGCCGTGGCACGACGTCGACAAGCGGTCCGGCACCCACCGCCGCACCCCGACGGACAACGACGCCGAGCACATCCTGCTGCGCACGGTGAAGTGCGTGTCCGGCACGGTCGACCTCGAGGTGATGTGCGAGCCGCGCCCGAACTACGCGCGCAACGAGCCGGCCTGGTCCTACGACAACAGCGGCTACTCGAACGTCACCGCGAAGCTCGGCAAGCACAACCCGGACATCAGCCTGACCTCGGACCTGCGCTTCGGCCTCGAGGGCCGGCGGGCCATCGCCCGCACCCGGATGACCGAGGGCACCACGCACTTCGTCGCCATGTCGTGGGGCTCGCAGCCCGCGCCCACGAACTGGAACGAGGCGGTCGAGGCGATGTGGCGCACGGAGCAGTACTGGCGCGACTGGATCACCCAGGGCAAGTTCCCGGACCACCCGTGGCGCATCTACCTGCAGCGCTCCGCGCTCACGCTGAAGGGGCTCACCTACTCCCCCACCGGCGCGCTCATCGCCGCGGCGACGACCTCGCTTCCCGAGACGCCCGGCGGGGAGCGCAACTGGGACTACCGGTACTCCTGGATCCGCGACTCGACGTTCGCGCTGTGGGGCCTGTACACGCTCGGCCTGGACCGTGAGGCGAACGACTTCTTCGCGTTCATCCACGACGTGTGCCGCGACAACAAGCAGCTCCAGATCATGTACGGGGTCGGCGGCGAGGAGACCCTCGAGGAGGCCGAGCTCGCGCACCTGTCGGGCTACGAGGGTGCCCGCCCGGTACGGGTCGGCAACGGGGCGTACAACCAGAAGCAGCACGACGTCTGGGGTGCCGTCCTCGACTCCGTCTACCTGCACACCCGCTCGCGCGAGCAACTGCCCGAGTCACTGTGGCCCATCCTCAAGCGCCAGGTCGAGGAGGCCGCGAAGCACTGGCACAAGCCGGACCGCGGCATCTGGGAGGTGCGCGGGGAGCCGCAGCACTTCACCTCCTCGAAGCTGATGTGCTGGGTCGCGATGGACCGCGGCGCCAAGCTCGCGAGGCTGTACGACGAGCACGACTACGCCGAGCAGTGGCAGAAGATCGCGGACGAGATCCGGGCCGACATCCTTGCCAAGGGCGTCGACGACCGCGGGGTGTTCACACAGCGCTACGGCGACCCGGCGCTGGACGCGTCCCTGCTGCTCGTCCCCCTGCTGCGGTTCCTGCCGCCCGACCACGAGAACGTGCGCGCCACGGTCCTCGCCATCGCGGACGAGCTCACCGAGGACGGACTCGTGCTGCGCTACCGCGTCGACGAGACCGACGACGGCCTGGCCGGCGAGGAGGGCACGTTCACGATCTGCTCGTTCTGGCTGGTGTCCGCGCTCGTGGAGATCGGCGAGCTGGAGCGGGCCAAGGCGCTGTGCGAGCGGCTGCTGTCGTTCGCGTCGTCGCTGAACCTCTACGCGGAGGAGATCGACCCGTCGAGCGGCCGGCACCTCGGCAACTTCCCGCAGGCGTTCACCCACCTCGCGCTGATCAACGCGGTGATGCACGTGATCCGCGCGGAGCAGGGCGAGCGGCAGAACCACGTGTTCGCCGACGCCGAGGGAGTCTGACCGGCGCGCCGGGCGCCCGATGCTCCGACGCGCGCCGTGTCGCGTCGCCGAGAACGACAGGAACGTTGTTACAGAGTTCTGTAACAACGTTCCTGTCGTTCTTGGCCGCAGGGAGGCCGCGGCGCAGGGACGACGCCGGCCCGGGGTTGCCTTCGCGAGGAAGGCGGCCCCGGGCCGGCGGCGTGGTGCTTCGGCGGACGGCTACTCGCCGCTGAAGATATTGATGATCGCGATCAGGCGCAGGATCTCCGTGTACAGCCAGATCAGGGTGACCAGCAGGCCGAAGGCGGCCGCCCAGGCCATCTTGGCCGGGGCGCCCTGCTGGACGCCCTGCTTGATGAACTCGAAGTCGACCATCAGCGACATCACCGCGAGGATGATCGCCACGGCGCCGATGATGATGCCCAGCGGGCCGGTGCGCATCCCGAAGCCGTCGAGCACACCGAACATCACGAGGCCGAAGTTGACCAGCGAGAACAGCGCGTAGCCCACCAGCGCCATCATGAGGAAGCGCGTGAACTTCGGCGTGACCCGGACCTTGCCGCTCCGGTAGAGGAACAGCGAGCCGGCGAAGACGCAGAGCGTGCCGATCACGGCCTGCGTGACGGCACCCTCGAACATCGAGTTGTACAGGAACGACAGCGCCCCGAGGAAGACACCCTCGAACACCGTGTAGGCGATGATCAGCGCGGGGCTCGGGTTCTTCTTGAACGCGTTCACCAGACCGAGCACGAGGCCGCCGATCAGGCCGCCCCACAGCGCGATCGAGAGCATCGGCGGCGGCACGAGCGTCCAGGTCGCCGCGGCGACGACCACCAGCAGGGCCAGCAGCCCGCCGGTCTTGATGATCACGTCGTCGTACGTCAGGCGCTTGGTGTCGGCCGTGGTGGCGGACGGCGCGTCGTACATGGCACCGAGCTGGTCGGCGTCCATCGCCGTCTGACCTGCCGAGCCGTACTGGGAGTAGGGATTGGGGGCGGTGGCAGTGCCACCCTGGGCGCCTCGCGGCGCCCCGGTGCGACGCGGTTCACCGAACACGTCACTGTTCGAAAAGACGGGGTTCCTCATGTGCTCCTCCTGGTCGTGGCACCCATGCTAGTGAACGTCACCGACACCCGGACAGTTCCCGGGCCGCCCTCCCGGCGTGCCGACGGGTTCCCGCCCGGTTTTGCCGACCTAGGTCGATCGGATGACCCCGCTCCGCCTCCAGGATGATTCGCGGATTCTCAGGGATGATTCAGGGTGACTTTCGATGACGGGTGTCGGTGGGTCGCCCTAGTGTCGTGACTACCCCACGTCGTCGGACCCGACGGCCCGACGCCCCAGCACCCAGAGAGTGAAAAGCCATCAGCATGACTCATCCACGCAGGAGCGCACCATGATCGAGGCTCACGGTCTCGCCAAGCGATATGGCTCCAAGACCGCCGTCGACCACGTCACCTTCACCGTCCAGCCCGGCCGCGTGACCGGCTTCCTCGGGCCCAACGGGGCCGGGAAGTCCACGACGATGCGCATGATCATGGGCCTGGACAAGCCCACGGCCGGCAGCGTCACCGTGAACGGGCACCCGTACGCGAAGCTGGCGCGCCCGCTGGCCGAGGTCGGCGCGCTGCTCGAGGCCAAGGCCGTGCACTCCGGCCGCTCCGCGTTCAACCACCTCCTCGCCCTGGCCGCCACGCACGGCATCCCCCAGCAGCGCGTGCACGAGGTCATCGAGCTCACCGGGCTGGAGTCCGTCGCGAAGAAGCGCGTCGGCGGATTCTCGCTCGGTATGGGCCAGCGCCTCGGCATCGCGGCTGCCCTGCTGGGCGACCCGAGGACGCTCATCCTCGACGAGCCGGTCAACGGGCTGGACCCGGAGGGCGTCATCTGGGTGCGCAACCTCGCCAAGCATCTCGCGTCCGAGGGCCGCACGGTCTTCCTGTCGAGCCACCTGATGAGCGAGGTCGCGCTCACCGCGGACCACGTCATCGTGATCGGCAGGGGGCGGATCCTCGCCGACACGTCCGTCGCCGAGCTCATCGCGGCGTCGGAACGCAAGCACGTCCGGGTGCGCTCGCCGCAGGCAGGTGATCTGGCCATGCTCCTGAGGGAGAAGGACGCAAAGGTCGCCACCCCGGAGGCCGACATCCTGGAGGTCGTCGGACCCGACGCGGCGTCGGTGGGCGAACTCGCCGCCGCGGGCCGGATCGTGCTGCACGAGCTCACCCCGATCCAATCGACGCTGGAGGAGGCGTACATGTCCCTCACCGCCGACGCGGTGGAGTACCGCTCGGAGGACCTGGCCGACGGCGCGGAGGAGCCGCAGCCCGCGCCACGGCCCCTGACCGGGGCTCACCTCGCCGTGGACCCGGCGCCCGCCGACCGCCCGGCGGGATCGCGGAGCGGGCGGCACGCCGCCCCCGCTCCCGCGGCGTCCGCGCGGGAGGTGAGCGACCGATGAGCACGACGCTCGACACGCCCACCCCCACGACGCCGTCGTCCCGTGTGACGGTGAAGAACGTGACCTTCGGCCGCCTGCTGCACTCGGAGTGGATCAAGCTCTGGTCGCTGCGCTCCACCTGGTGGACGCTGGGCTCGACGGTGGTGATCCTCGTGGGCTTCGGCTTCCTGGTGGCGATCGTGGCGCAGCTGTTCACGAACCAGTTCGCGGATGCCTCCGCCGAGGAGCGGGCTGCCATGGGCGGGAACATCTTCACCGCTCCCCTCGTGATCACCGGCGGCTACGAATTCGCCGCCCTCGTGGTCGCGGTCCTGGGTTCCATGCTGATCACCGGCGAGTACTCCACCGGAATGATCCGCTCGACGTTCACGGCCGCGCCCCACCGGCTGGGTGCCTACCTCGCGAAGGCTCTGGTGCTCGCCGGGGTGACCGCCGTGCTCGTCGCCCTGTCGCTCGCTCTCGCGTGGCTCGTGACCTACCCGATCCTGGAGCCCAACGGGATCACGGTCGACTGGGCGGACGGTGACGAGGTCCGCCAGCTCTACGGAACGGTCCTGTACACGGTGCTCGTCGCCCTCTTCGCTCTGGGGGTCGGCACGCTGATCCGGCACACGGCCGGGTCCATCTTCACGGTCGTGGCGATCTTCCTGGTGATCCCGATCGTCTTCAGTATCGCGACCATCGCGGCCAGTGAGGTGCCGTGGGTGCTCGACGTGAACAAGTTCCTGCCGAGCATCGCCGGCGCGGCGATCACACCGGCAGCCGCGCAGACACCCGAGATCCTGGACCCGTGGGTCGGCATCGGGATGCTCGCCCTGTACACGGCGGCGGTCCTGACGGCCGGTGCGATCTCTCTCAAGACCCGCGACGCCTGATCGGGCACAGACGGCGGCTGGTCGGTCACACCGTGACC
>NZ_JADBGR010000064.1 GCF_014892515.1 Myceligenerans pegani | reverse complement strand
GCCGGCCCGGCTCGGCGGGCGCCCTCGCTCGCTCAGTCGCAGGTGGTGGCCGGGTAGCCGACCGTCACCTGCCGGTCTGCGGACGTCACCACGGCCTCGCCCGCGGGGATCGCGGTCTCGCGGGTGCGCAGCGGCGCCCACGCCGTCCTCCCCGGCCTGACGTGCCGCAACGTCTTCGTGCCGTACTCCGTGTCCACGACGACGCGGGCCCTCTCGTCACCCGCGTTCCGGACCTTCACGACCAGCCAGGCCTTCCTGCCGACGCAACGCGCCGAGGCCCCCGGCTCGAGCTCGGACACGGCCGTGCCGACCGCGAGCGCCGGAAGCTTGAGGTACGAGCCCGGCGTCCGGAACGTGATCCGTACGGCGGAGGCGACCACGGGGTCGAACGCGATGGACGTCGGGACGCCGTTGGCGCTCGGGGCGACGTCCTGCGCCGTCGTCGGGTGCCAGGTGCCCGCGTCGTCGCGGTACTCCACCGTCAGGGCGGTGATCGTGCCCTCGATGTTGGTGAAGCCGATCCGGTCGACGACGTGGTCGTCGGTGGGCTCGACGGTGAACGAGACCTCGTCCTGCTTGTCCGACTCGGACCAGGTGGACCAGGTCGTGGACGCGTCGCCGTCGCACGCGTTGCCCGGCGGGAGGGTCTCCCACTCCGTCTGGTGGAAGGTCGCCGACACCGTCGTACCGTCCGCGCGGCAGAGGTCGACGACGTCGTCGGCGCCCCAGATCTGTACCTCGGACACAGATTGCCAGGTGGTGGTCTCCGTCGTCAGCCGCAGGCGGAGCCCGTGGGTGGCGGGGACGTCGGACACGTCGAGGGCGGCGACGGGGGCCGGGGACGACGGGTCCTGCGCGAGGTCGACGCTCACCTCGGCCGGCGTCCACTCACCGGAGGCGTCGAGGTACTCGGCGGCGATCGTCGAGGGCCACGTGGCGCCTGATCCGTCCTTGTAGGTGTGGACGACGACCTGCTCGGGCCGCTGCGCGAGGGGCCACGTGAACGACAGGGTGCTGGAGAGCGGGTAGCCCGACGAGGACCAGTCGTCCCAGCCCTTGCCCTGCACGTTCCCGTCGACGAGCGTGGCCGCCAGCCCTTGGCGGCTGGACGCGGTGACCGCCGCCTCGGGGGCGAGGTTGGTGACTCCCTCCCGGTGCACGTCGATGGTGCGCGTGAAGGTGCGGCCGGGGGCGAAGTCCGCATCGGGGGCGAGCGTGCCCGTGATCGTCTGCGGGCCGAGGACGTCGTAGCTGGTCGCGTCCCAGGTGACGGCGACGTCGGTGGTCACGCCGTCGACCGTGACGGGTACGGTGGCGGGGAGCCGGTCGCCGAAGTCCTCGCCGGGCGCGACCCGGTCCGGCAGGCCGTCGTCGGCGACGCTCCAGATCTTCGTGCCGAGGCCCTTGTCGTCCCAGTAGCTCGCGTCCCAGCCGTCGGCCCAGCGTGCGGGGTCCTCCGTCGCGGGATTGCGCATCTCGGCGCGGCCGTTCTCGCCGACCGTGATCGGGAGCCACACGTACGTCGAGTCCGCCGCGCCGGAGTTCCAGCGGTCGCCCATGTAGACGAAGCGGCCGCCGCCGAGATCGAGCACGTCGGTGGACTGCGAGCCGAAGCTCGTGCGCCGCGCGTCGCCCACGGAGAGCAGGCCGTCGCCGCCCTCGGGGATGGCGTTGTACAGCACGTTCTCGTACGGGTCATCGGCCTCGACGCCGCGGATCCAGGTCCCGAACAGGCTGTCGGCCGTGTAGTAGGTCTCGGGGTTCGGCGACCATCCCGTCGCGCCGGACGCGACGGTGTAGTACTTCCCACCGTGCCGGAAGAGCGCGGGCGCCTCGAGGATGCCGCACTCCTTGACGATCTGGAAGTCCTCGCCGCGCACAGGCGCCTCCGCGGTGCCGTCGGCGAAGAGGTAGGGGTACCGCCCGTCCTCCGAGTACTGTCCGGCGTCGGCCTGGTCGACGTCGGTGGTGTGGGTGACGTTGGTGTAGCTCGCGTCGAGTTCGGCCACGTAGAGCGTGCGGTTCTCCTCGGAGGAGTACACGATGTAGGCCGTGCCGTCGTCGTCCTGGAACACCGTCATGTCGCGCGCCTGCCCGGGGACGGCCGCCGAGATGCAGTCCCGGTAGTTCTCGCGGTTCGGCATGCGGTAGACGCCGGTCATGCGGAAGGGACCCGTCGGGCTGTCCGACACGGCCACGCCCGCCATCGAGCGCGCGTACATGCTGCCGCCCGGTGTGGTCTGGCCGTCGGAGTGCCACCAGAGCACCCACTGGTCCGTGCTCTCGTTGTAGAGCACCTTGGGTCGCTCGAAGATCGTGGTGTGGTCGGCCGCCTCGTTGGTGTTGAGGTGGTAGTTCAGCTCGTCGATGCGCTCCTGGCGGGGCTCGCCCGCGTCGTCGACCGTGTCGTACAGGTCGTCGAAGTAGTCGGACTCGAGCTCGGCGGCGCTCGACACCGAGCGCAGGACGACGCCCTGGTCGATCCAGTTCCTCGTGTCGTACGACTTGTAGGCGTGCACACCGGGGCTACCGAAGTATCCGTTGCTGCGATCCTCGCCGTACCAGTAGTAGACGGTCTCGCCGTCCTCCTCGCTCTCGACGATGCCGCCGGCGTCGACCTCCAGGTCCTCCGCGGACACGGACACCACCTGGCCGCCGTGCGCCTGGATGTGGCGCCCGTTGTCGTCGAACCAGTAGGGCTGGAAGTAGTCCTCGGCCCCGGAACCGGGGTCGAGGATCGCCGGGTAGGCGTCGTAGGTGGTGGGTTCGCCCTCCGGCACGTCGGCGCTCACCGGCGCCGCCAGGGACACGACCAGCGCTCCCGTCAGGGCGCAACCGATCGCCGCGGTCTTGTTGGCTCGCAACATTCACTCCTTCGTGAGGGGCATCGCCGTCGGCACTCCGCGATGTTTACGTGAACATCATGGCGAGCGGAGGGCCGGGCGACAAGGGAGCGACCACATTTCGCCCACCCGGTACCCGGACCCGCGGCTCGCTAACCTGCCGACATGGATGCCGTGCAGCCACCCGGAGCCCCGAGGCGGGCCGTTCTCCGCGTGCGGCGCCCGCACGTCCTCGACCTCGCCACGCGCAAGTTCTGGCGGCTCGTCGGGCGTCCGGTCGACCTCGCCGGCGCCGAGTCGTGGCTGCGCGCCCCCGTGAGCCGCTCCCCCACCGTGGCCGACGGCTGGCCGGCCGCCGAGGCGGCCCACCACGGCGGCACCGCCGACGACGGCGACCCCACCGCCGGCCTCCTGGCCGCGGTCGCCGCGCTGGACGGCCCCGGGTTCGACGCGTCGGCGCTGCGCCCCGAGATCCGCGACTTCTACGAACACACCGCCGCCTGGCGCATGGACGTGTGGACCGGATGGTCCCCGCTGTTCTGGCCGGCCGGCGAGCTGATCGCGCGCCTGTTCGGCCGGCGCGTGGAGCAGCTCGCCCTGCCGATGCGTCCCCTGGAGGTGGCGCACGGCATGGACAGCCGCGTCATCGTGATCCGCGACCGCACCGGCGCACAGGTCTCCGCCGCCTGGCTGCGTACCCTGCGGCCCACGGGACGGTATGTGTTCAGCGGCTGCTACACCGCCCGGCTCCTGCCCGGAGCGGACCGGCCCGGCGTGCACGTCGCGTTCCCGCTGGAGTCCGGGAACGTCCAGGTCTTCCTCCGCCCGAGGGTCGGCGACGACGGCTCCCTCGTCCTGGAGTCACCGCCGGGCAGGTTCGGGCAGGACGGCGCCTACGTCGTCGTGCACGACGGCGGCCGCGACCACGCCGCCCGCGTCCCGCTCCACGAGACGTTCCACGTGTACGTCGACGCCGACGGCGTCCTGCGCACGGACCACGAAGTGCGGCTGGGCCGCACCTGGGTCGTGCGGCTGCACTACCGGCTGGAACGGGTGCGGTGATCGGGGCCGCCGCGGCCGGGCGCCCTCGCTACGCTACCGATCACACGGTCTCTACACTGCCGTCTGCACACGACGGGCATGCCCCGATCATGGCCCCGGGGAGCCGTTCTCCTCGTCCTTGCCCTTCGGGCGGGAGCGGAGGAGCATCGCGAACACCGGGAAGAACGCGATCCCGATCGCCATGAAGGCCATGTTGTCGAGCGCCACGCCCAGGGCGACGCCGATGCCCACCGCAAGCGCGATTCCCGCGCCCCAGTTCCAGTCGGCCGTCGAACTCGCGGCGTTGCCCGGCCCCTCCGGTTCTTCGTGCGTCATTCCTCCACCGTAGGCGCCCTTCGCGAACGAGACCTCCCCCGCCCGGCGGAGGTCTCAGTCCTCCGGGACGGCGCGCAGCGTCGCCTCCACGAGCCCAGGGCCCACCACGGTGTCCACGATGCGCCGGTCGTACCGGCCGTACTTGGTCCGGTAGACGTCGTCGAGGGCGGGGTGGACGTCGTCGTCCTCGGGGACCTCGAAGCGCACGTCGCGCTCCACGCCGCCCACCCGAACCCGGCCCCTGCCCGACGCCTTCGCGCGGCGGAACCACCCGTTCTCCGGCCCGTACGCCGAGCGGATGTAGACGTCGTCGTCCAGCCGGGCGGCCCAGATCGTCACGTACGGGCGCAGCGTGCCGTCGCGACGGTAGGAGGAGACCCGCAGTTCGTCCGTGGTGTCGACCCGCTCCAGCTCTTTCTGTGTCCAGATGCCCATGACTGTTCCCAACGCGCGGGCGGCGCCGGGCAATCCCCAGGCGCGCTGTCACCTTCACCAGCACCGGACCACCCGTGCACCGTGCACCACGAACCGCACGGCCCGGTCGCGGCACCCGCCAGCCTTGACAGGTCTCCCGGGCACGCAGGAAGATGGCCGGACTGGAAGCGCTTCCATGATCGTCCAGTTCGTTGCACCACCGGAGCGAGCACGCAACGACGCGTTCGCAGAACCTTGGGAGATTCCCACATGGCACCATCGACCCTTCGGCGCCGGCTCACCGTCGCGCTGACGGCCTGCGCTCTCGGCGCAGGCCTGCTCAACGGCAGTACGGCCTGGGCGAGCGACGACGTCCTCACCCCGGAGACCGAATTCCTCACCAACCCGCAGAGCTCCACCAAGGAGGCGGCGCGGGGGCTACGGGGGCAGGCCAAGCGGGACGCGCTCCTGCTCAGCAAGCTGCCCAGCGCCACCTGGTTCACCGACGGCACCCCCGCCGGGGTGGAGCAGGACGTCCGGAAGCTCGTCCGGCGCGCCGGCGACAAGGTGCCCGTCCTGGCCGCCTACAACATCCCCTTCCGCGACTGCGCCCTCTACTCGGCGGGCGGCGCCCTCGGTGTCGAGGAGTACAAGGCGTGGATCGACGGCTTCGCGGCCGGGATCGGGAACCACGAGGCCGTCGTCGTCCTCGAGCCGGACGGGCTCGGCGTCATCCCCTGGTACACGACGCTGGAGGGACAGCTCGAGCGGTGCCGGCCGCCGGAGTACGACCCCGAGACCACCGGTCGGGACGCCGCGGCGGAGCGCTTCGAGATGCTCAACTACGCGGTCGACCGCCTCGCGCAGCAGCCGAACGCCGTCGTGTACCTCGACGGCACGAACCCGGCCTGGCTCGCGGTGGGCGAGATCGCCGACCGCCTCGTCAAGGCCGGCGTCGAGCGGGCGGACGGGTTCTTCCTGAACGCGTCGAACTATCTGCTCACCGAGAACAACGTCAGCTACGGCACCTGGATCTCCCAGTGCATCACCTACGGGACACAGGTCGTCCCCGGTGACTTCCTCAACTGCGGCAACCAGCACTGGAACGGCGGCCCGGCGAACGACTGGAACGGCGTGGCGCTCACCCATCAGGGCGTCTGGAGCCCCGACGCGACGGACCCGACGCTGAACACCGCGGGCATCGAGTCGCGGTTCGACGCCATCCTCGGCGACACCGAGCCCACCACGCACTTCGTGGTCGACACCAGCCGCAACGGCCAGGGCCCCTGGGCCCCGCCGGCCGATGTCTACCCCGACGCCGAGACCTGGTGCAACCCGCCGGACCGCGGCCTCGGCCTGCGGCCGACGGCCGACACCGGTGAAGAGCTGGTCGACGCCTTCCTGTGGATCAAGATCCCGGGCGAGTCCGACGGCGAGTGCTTCCGCGGCCTCGGCGGGCCCGAGGACCCCGAGCGCGGCAGGATCAACCCCGCCGCCGGCCAGTGGTTCCCCGAGCAGGCGCGTGAGCTGATCGCGCTCGCCGACCCCGTGCTCGAGCGCCACGGGAAGCGGTGCCCGAAGCCGAGGCACTGAGCATGCCTCCGGGTGGGCCACCCCGGCGCGTGGCCCACCCGGGGACCGCCGTCGGCGACGGCATCGGGCCGTCGCCGGACGGGACGGGGCGCCGTACAGGAAGGGAGGCCGACGCCCGCCCGACGAGCGCCGACATCCTGGCTGGACGCCAGGATCCCACGCACCACCGGTACCAACGGAGGTACTCATGCGATCGACGACGACGCATCACCGCACCACACCACGCCGTGTCTTCCTGGCCCTGACCCTGGCGCTCGGCCTCTCCGCGGCCCCCGCCCTGACGCCCCCGGCCGAGGCCGCCATCGGCGGCAGCTTCGTCGACAACTTCGACGGACACAACGGCGGGCGCTGGCACAAGGCCGACGGCTGGTCCAACGGCGGCATGTTCAACGCCGGCTGGCGCGCCGACCACGTCTGGCACAACGGCGGGGTCATGGGCCTGAACCTCAACAACACCCCGTGCCCGGGTGGCTGCTCGGGCAAGCCGTACGCGTCCGGCGAGTACCGCAGCAACGACCTGTACTCCTACGGGCGCTTCGAGGTCCGCATGAAGGCGGCATCCGGTTCCGGGATGGTGACCTCGTTCTTCACCTACACCGGGCCGAGCGACGGTCAGCCGTGGGACGAGATCGACGTCGAGATCCTCGGCAAGAACACCTGGCAGATGCAGACCAACTACTTCACGAACGGCGTCGGCGGGCACGAGACCACGATCAACCTCGGGTTCGACGCCGCGGCCGGCTACCACAACTACGCGATCGAGTGGTGGCCCGGGGGCACGATCAACTGGTTCGTCGACGGCCGCCTCGTCCACCAGGAGGACGGCTCACGCGGCCCGCTGCCGACGCGTCCGCAGCGGATCATGATGAACCTGTGGCCGGGGACCGGCGTCGACGGCTGGCTCGGGCCGTTCCACTACACGGGCCAGAAGACCGCCACCTACGACTGGGTGCGGTACACGCGGTACTGACGGAGCCCGCCCGGCGGGAGGGTCACGCCCCGGCCCTCCCGCCGGGTGCCGAGCCTCGCACGACCAGCCGCGTCGGCAGGATGATCGGGGTCGGGGACTCACCGCCGATCAGGCGCACCAGCATCGTCGCCATCTCCTGGCCGAGACCGCGGATCGGCTGGCTGACCGTGGTGAGCGCCGGCTCGGTGTGGCGCGCGATCTCCAGGTCGTCGAAGCCGACCACCGCGACGTCCTCCGGCACGCGGCGCCCGGCCGCCTTGAGGGCACGCAGCGCGCCGGCGGCCATGTTGTCCGAGGCGGCGAAGACGCCGTCGATGTCAGGATGTGCCCCCAGGAGCCGCTCCATCGCCCGGGCCCCGCCCTCGAAGCTGAAGTCGGCGTGCTCGACCCGGTCGGCGGGCAGCCGCTCCACCGCCAGGGCGTCGGCGAATCCCTGCTGCCGGGCGACCGACGCCTCCAGGTCCGTCGGGCCGCCGATCGTCGCGATGCGCCGGCGTCCGGAGCTCAGCAGGTGCTCCACGGCGACACGGGCCCCGCCGCGGTTGTCCACGTCGACGTACCAGCGGGGCTCGCCGTTCAGCGGCCGGCCGCCGAGCACCACCGGCAGTTCGGTCGCCGCCGCGACCCGGTTCAGCGGGTCGTCCCCCCGCAGGGCCATGAGCATCACGCCGTCGGAGCGGCGCGACCGCAGGAGCCGCTCGAGCCGGGCCTGGCCGCGCTCCGAGGAGGCGAGCAGGAGCGTCAGGTCCAGCTCCGACCGGTCCAGGGCTCCGGCCACCCCGACGAGCACCTGCGAGAAGAACGGGTCCCCGAACAACGCCGGGTCGTCGTGGGAGACCGCGAGCACCACCGAACCCACCGTGCTCGTCGCCAGGGCGCGCGCCGTCGCGTTCGGGACGTAGCCGAGCTCGCTCGCCGCCCGCGCGACGGCCTCGCGCTTCGCGGGGCTGACGTTGCGGACGTTGTTCATCGCACGGGACGCCACGGAGCGCGAGACGCCCGCCCGCCGGGCGACCTCCTCGAGGGTGGGCGCCTTGAGCACCTGGCCCGCGCTCTGGTGCGGCGATCTCTCGCGATGGCGGTCCGCTCGACCGGCCGTCGTCGGCTCTGACATGCGGCCCAGCCTAGTGTTCCCGGTCGGGTCACCGGTCTGGCGTCGCGCCGTGTGCGACGTGGCCGACGACGACGTGGCCGCGAAGCGGGGCCGCGACGCCGTCCGGATTCTCGAACTCCGCCAGTTCCGACCGGGCCCGCTCCCGGATCCTGCCGTAGGTGGCGTCGTCGATCCGGCCGCCCAGCGGTGATCCCTCGACCTCCGTGGCGACCATCTCGTCGACGGACCCGAAACGGGCGGTGCCGAGGTGGGTGCGCAGGTCGAGGTCGTGCAGCCCGGCCGCCGTGAACAGGGACCGCAGCTCGCCGAGATCCCCGCACGACCAGTAGGCGTCGAGCAGCGAGGCGGCGTCCGGCCCCGCCTCGTCGACGGCCACGTCGACCAGGCGCCGGTAGGCGGGCTGCTCGGTGATGCCCGCGGGCACCACGATGCCCACGGTGCCGCCGGCGCGGGTGACGCGGGCCAGCTCGGCGACGGCACGGGCCCTGTCGGGCATGAACATCAGCGACATCTGGCACAGCGCGACGTCGAAAGCCCGGTCGGGGAAGGGCAGGTCGGCCGCGTCGCCCTGCTGCCACCTGAGGTCGGGCCGGATGCGGCGGGCGACGGTCAGCATCGCCTCGTTGAGGTCGAGGCCGACGACGGCGCCGTCGTCGCCCATCCGGTCCGCCGCGGTCCGGGCGACGATCCCGGTGCCGCAGGCGACGTCGAGCACCGCCTGCCCCGCGCGCACCGCCGCGGAATCCACCAGCAGCGGCGCCCATTCGGCGAAGATCGCGGGGACGAACCGGGACTCGTACACCTCGGCCGCCTCGAGCGAGATCTGGTACGTCTCTGTTTCGGTCATGGCGGGCTCCTCTCAAGCCGGTGGCCTCGGCCGGTGCGGCCTCCAGGCCGGTACGTCCGAGAATGGCGCGCGGCCGGTCGGGAAACATGGGTGCGCGCACCTATTCGTCCACGGGGTCGCCCCGTGCGGGGGCCGGCGGTGCGCCGTGAGACGGACCCCGTCCAGGCCGACGGCCGCTCACGCGTGGGCGCTCTCGTCGACGCCGTCGCCGCGCTCGACGACCGACGGCCGCTCACGCGTGGGTGGGATGATGAGATCGCCATGACACGGACCGTGGACGACCTGCTCGATGCCGGTCGCGCTGCGCTCGCCCAGGGTGACTGGACGCGGGCACGCGCGGTGCTGTCTCACGCCCTGGAGCGGCAGGAGAGCCCCGAGACCCTCTACCACCTCGCGCGGGCGGTGGAGTGGTCGGGCGACTACCGCGCCGCGGTGGACTACTACGAGCGCGCGTTCGCGGCGTACCGCGCGCGGGCCGAGACCCGGATGCCCGCGCTCATCGCCGGCCGGGAGCTGAGCTTCCTGCACGCCGCCGTCTACGGCAACGACGCCGTCGCGGCGGGCTGGCTGGCGAGGGCGCGGAGCCTGGCCGACGAGGCGAGCGACTGCGTCGAGCGCGGCTGGGTCGAACTGGCCGAGGCGCTGGCGACCGACGACCCGGCCGAGAAGGCGGCGCACGTGCACGCCGCGGCCGGGATCGCCGACCGGTTCGGCGACACCGATCTGCGGTTCTGCGCGCTGGGGCACCGCGGTGTGATGCTGGTGCTCGCCGGCCGGATCACCGACGGCATGCGGCGGCTCGACGAGGCGGCGACGGCCGCGGCCTCCGGCGAGATCCCCGACCACCTCACGGCCGGCGAGATCTACTGCCACATGCTGACCTGCTGCGAGCTGGCCCTCGACGTCCGCCGCGCCCAGCAGTGGATCACCATCGCCACCACGTTCGGCGACCGTGTGGGCGCGCCGTGGGTGTCGGCGATCTGCCGCACCCACTACGGCGGCATCCTCACGGCGGCCGGGCGGTGGGCCGACGCCGAGCGCGAGCTGAAGTCCTCGATCGCGCTGTACGACGCCAGCTACGGCGCCCTGCGGTCGAGCGCGATCGTGCGACTGGCCGACCTCAGGGTGCGGCAGGGACGCTACGACGAGGCGGCGCGGCTCCTGTCCGGGTTCGAGTTCGACTCGTTCGCGGTGCGCCCGCTGGCGCGGTTGCACCTGGCACGGGGCGAGTACGACTCGGCGCGCCGGATCCTCCGCCGGGCACTGGCCGCGTCCGCACCGCACCCGCTGCAGGCCCCGGAGCTGGCGCTGCTCGCCGAGGTCGAGGTCGCCGCGGGTCGGCTCGACGACGCACGCTCGGCCTGCCGCACCCTGGCCGCCGTCACCAGGGAAGCCGACGTGCCCAGGATCGACGCGCTGGCCGCCTACGCCGCCGGGATCACGGCGGCAGCGGCCGGCGAACCTGACGCGGCCGCCCGTCTGGAGACGGCCCTGGCGGGGTTCGCGGCGGCCGGTCTCCCGCTGGAGACGGCACGCACCCGGCTCGCGCTCTCGCGTCTGCTGGCCGACACCGCGCCCGAGGTGGCGGTCGCCGAGGCGCGGGCGGCGCTGACGGCCTTCGACGAGCTCGCCGCGACGGCCGACGCCGACGCCACCGCGAGCCACCTGCGCCGGCTCGGCAGCCCCGGCAGGCCCGCCCCGCGCGGCACGGGGGCGCTCACCCACCGCGAGTCCGAGGTGCTGCGCCTGCTGGCGGAGGGACTGTCGAACGAGCAGCTCGCGCAGCGGCTGTTCCTCAGCAAGCGGACGGTGGAGCACCACGTGAGCAACATCCTCGGCAAGCTGGGCGTCACCACCCGCGCCGAGGCCACGGCTCTCGCCCTGCGTGCGCTCCCGGGCGACCTCGCGGCCGCCCCCGCGCCGTCCCGGAAGGCCACGTAGCACTTCCCTCACCGCGCCGTCGCGGAAGGCCATGTAGCTCTTCCCTCGCCGCGCCGTCACGAGAGGCCATCCGTTCGCGCACGGCCGAGGGCACGTCCCCCTCCCGTCCGAGGTGCCGTTCTCATGGCCTCGGCCTCCACCGGACGGCGACTCTCGTAAACCTTGCGACGCAAGCCTTGTATCGCAAGTCTTGCTATGCAAGACTCTCCTCCATGACCGAGGAGCGCATCGCCACGAACCTGCGCAAGGGAGTGCTCGAGTACTGCGTGCTCGCGCTGCTCTCGCACGGCGAGAAGTACGGCCTCGAACTGGCCGGCGAGCTCATCGCACGGGAGCTCATCGCGAGCGAGGGCAGCCTGTACCCCCTGCTGGCCCGCATGCGCGAGAACGGGCTCGTCGAGCCCCGCTGGGACTCGTCCGGAACCGGCCGCCCCCGCCGCTACTACGCCATCACCGATCACGGCACCGAGCAGCTCACCACCTTCACCCGGGTGTGGACGTCGCTCGGCGCCCAGGTCGACGACCTGCTGGAGGGATCCCGATGACCACGACGACCACAGGGACGACGACCACAGGGACGACGACCACAGGGACGACGACCACAGGGACCACGAGCGCCACCATGACCGAGAGGACCACGATGAACGCGATCACCGAGGACGCCTACCTGCGCGACGTCGGCAAGCGCCTGCGGGCGCTCACCCCCGAGCAGCGCGACGCGGTGCTCGACGACGTCCGGGCCCACTTCGCGGAGGCGGCGGATGCGGGCCGCTCCGCCGAGCAGGCCGCGGAGAGCCTCGGCGACCCGGCGGAGTTCACCGCACGGGTGCGGGCCGAGCTGGGCCACGATCCCGCCCGGGTCGACCGGATGCGGCGCACGCTGCTGTGGATCGCGACGGGCGTGGCGGTCTTCGCCGCCATGTTCGCCGCGTTCTGGCGCCCGGACGACTCCCTCCCGATGCCGAACAGCCAGTTCGAGGTGCACGGCTTCGGCATCGTGCTGTGGTACCTGATCCCGGCTCTGATCGCGGCGCTCCCGGTGCTCGCGTCCGTGCGCGCCCGGGCGGTCTTCACCGGAGCGGTCGCCATCCTGCTGACGGCGGTGTGCCTCGCCTTCCCCGACGGATGGGTCTTCGCCCCGGTCGCGGTGCTCGCATGGGCCGCGCTCGGCACGCCGGTCGTCGCCCGCCACGGGCGGCCCGCGGCCGGCTGGCGCATCACCATCGGCACCCTCACCGCCGTGCCGGCGATCGCGACCCTCGCCGGCGCACTCGTCGGCAGCTTCGGCATCGACATCTGGGGCGTCCTCATCGTCGCCGCCTCGGTCGGCGTCGGCGTGCTGATCGCCGTCGGCACGCCGTGGGCCGGCATCGTCCTCGCCGTGGGCGGCGTGGCCCTGCTGATCGAGTCCGCGCTCAACCCGGGGTACCTCACCCTCGCCGTCTGGTGGGCCGGCGGGCTGTTCATCGCCGTGGGCGCGAGCCACGCCCTCGCCCACTCCCGCCCGCGCACCCCCTCACGCGGGTAATACACCGGCGCGCGGCCACGATCCCGCCGGGAGAGCGGCACGGCCCCGGGCGAAGCCGTCCGGCGCCGTGCCGCGCCTCGCCCGTCATCGGGCGCGAGACTGGGCTCATGACGACGACGAGCGCAGGCCTCCTGTTCTACCGCCGACTGCCCGGCGCCGGGCTCGAGGTGCTGCTCGGGCACATGGGCGGACCGTTCTGGGCCCGCAAGGACGCGGGCGCGTGGACCGTGCTCAAGGGCGAGATCGATCCCGGTGAGGAGCCCCATGCCGCGGCGCTGCGCGAGGCGGGCGAGGAACTCGGGCTGGAGCTGCCGTCGTCGTCGGCTCCGGACCTCGAGCTGGGCGAGGTCCGCCAGCGCGCGGGCAAGAGGGTGTTCGCCTGGGCGCGCGAGTGGCCCGCGCCGGTGCCCGACCTGACGCGGGTCGCCGGCAACACCGTCGAGATCGAGTGGCCGCCGCGCTCCGGGCGACGCCTGGAGATCCCGGAGATCGACCGCGTCGCGTGGTTCACGCCCGACGACGCGCGGCGCCTGGTCGTGAGCGCGCAAGCCGCGTTCGTCGACCGCCTGGAGAACGCCGTCGCCGAGAATGCTTGACGGCGCCTGCGCTTGGTTCTAGTTTAACGCTACACCTCCCGGATGGGAGGTGCCGCCGCTCGAACGCGCGAGGCGGCACGGTCCCGGTCGACAGCGCCCGGGACGGTTCTCAAGGGAGAGACATGAAGCGTGAACCGACCGCGCGGCCCCTCGGCCGCGCCGCACGGCGCCTGACGGCGCTCGCCACCGCGACCGCACTGACCGGCCTCGCGGCCTGCTCCGGGGGCAGCGGAGGTGACGACCCGGCCGGAGACCTGAACGACGCCGGGGCCATGAGCGGCTACGCCGCCGACACCACCTTCCGGGCCACCGAGCCGGTCGAGTTCTCGATCCTCTGGACCGACTGGCCCGAGTCGCCCGTCAAGGACTCCTGGGAGATCTTCGACGAGATCGAGGAACGCACCAACGTCTCCCTCGAGCTGACCCACGTCCCGTTCAGCGACCACGTGGAGAAGCGCAGCCTTCTCATCAGCGCCGGGGACGCACCGGACGTCATCCCGCTGGTCTACACCGGCGAGGAGCAGCAGTTCGCCGCATCGCAGGCCGTCCTGCCGATGAGCGACTACGTGGAGCACATGCCGAACTTCCAGAAGTACGTCGAGGAGTGGGACCTCGGCCAGATGATCGACAACCTGCGCCTGGCGGACGGCAAGTACTACATGGTGCCCGGGTTGCAGGAGGTGTCCGTCCCGACGTTCACGCTGCTCGTGCGCGAGGACGTGTTCGACGAGGTCGGTGCCCCGATCCCGGAGACGTGGGACGAGCTGCGCGGCGCCCTGGAGAAGATCAAGGCGGAGCACCCCGACAGCAAGCCGCTCGCCGACGGGTTCGAGGGCGGGTCGATGCTGAACTACGCGGCGCACGCGTTCGGCACGGTCGCCGGCTGGGGCTACGGCAACGGCACCTTCTTCGACGAGGAGAAGGGCGAGTTCGTCTACGCCGGCGCGTCCGACGAGTACCGCGACATGCTCGAGTACTTCCACGGACTGGCCGAGGACGGCCTCCTCGACACCGAGTCGTTCACCGCGACGAACGAGGGCGAGGGCACCGTGACGGAGAAGTTCGCGGCCGGAGAGGTCTTCGCCGCCTCCGGCGCGGCCGGGACGGTCCAGGAGTTCTCCACGGCGCTCGACGCGACGGACGCGAAGGGCACGTACGAGATCGTCCAGATCGCTCCCCCGGGCGGACCGGCCGGGCAGGTCGTCGAGCCGCGCAACTTCTGGCACGGCTTCATGCTCACCGCCGAGACGAGGGACCATCCCAACTTCCTCGCCCTGGTCCAGTTCCTCGACTGGCTCTACTACAGCCCCGAGGCGCGCGACCTGCTGCGCTGGGGTGTCGAGGGCGAGACCTTCACGAAGTCGGACGACGGCGAGTACACCCTGGACCCCGAGTACTCGCTGAAGTCCTTCAACATCAACCTGGACGGGGATACTGACATCGGGGAGGACCTCGGCTACTCCAACAACGTCCTGTCCGACTCGACCGAGTCCCGTGCCCTCAAGGAGTCGTACAACTCGCCGCAGTACGTCGAGTACATCGACTCCGTGCTCTCCACGCGCACCCCGCGCGACCCCTTCCCGCCCGCACCGCTGGACGAGGTCGAGCTCGAGCAGGCGTCCCTGCTGGCGACGCCCCTCAAGGACACCGTCGACACGAACACGCTGAAGTTCATCATCGGCGACCGCCCGCTCAGCGAGTGGGACGCGTACGTGGCGGAGCTCGAGGCGCAGAACCTGCAGGGATACCTCGACCTGATCAACGGCGCCTACGAGCGCTTCGCGCAGGAGAACGGCTGACCTGTCGAGTGATCCGGGCCCGGTGGGACGGCGTCGCCCCTCGACGTCCCACCGGGCCCTCCCTGGAGGCGTGGGCATGACACACACACATGACGGAGCCGACGGCGTGCTGGTCGCCGACGGCACGGCGGAGCGGGCACCGGCGCGGCCCGCCGCTCCTGAGGGGAGGCCCCGCTCCGCACCGCGCAGAGGTCGCGGCGGGCGCACCCCGTCGGCGAAGGTGCCGTGGCGGAAGGCGTTGCGGCGCGACGGCGTGCTGTACCTGATGGCGTTGCTGCCGATCGTCTTCCTGCTCGTCTTCCGCTACCTGCCGATGCTGGGCAACGTCATCGCCTTCCGCCGGTTCCGTCCCGGCGACAGCATCTTCGGCGAGGAATGGGTCGGGCTCCGCTACATCGAGCTGTTCATCAACGACCCGACGTTCTGGAAGGTGTTCGCCAACACGGCGATCCTGGGCGGGCTGACCCTCGCCGTGACCTTCCCGCTGCCGATCGTGCTGGCGCTGCTGCTCAACGAGATACGCAAGAAGGCCTTCAAGCGAGTGGTCCAGTCGATCACCTACCTCCCGCACTTCCTGTCGATCGTGATCGTCGCCGGCATGGTCATGCAGCTGCTCTCCGTGCAGGGCACCGTGAACCAGATCATCGGTGCGCTGGGCGGCGAGGCGATCCCGTTCCTCGAGCGAGCGGAGTGGTTCCGCACGATCTACGTCGGCTCGGAGGTCTGGCAGACCGTCGGATGGGGAACGATCCTCTACCTCGCCGCCCTCACGACGATCGACAGCTCGCTCTACGAGGCGGCCCGCATCGACGGCGCGAACCGGTGGCGCCAGACCTGGCATGTCACCCTGCCCGGCATCCGGCCCACGATGATCACCCTGCTGATCCTCAACATCGGCGTCTTCCTCAACGTCGGGTTCGAGAAGGTGCTCCTGCTGTACACGCCGCTGACCTACTCGACGGCCGACGTCATCTCGACGTACCTCTACCGCGTCGGCCTCGTGTCCAACAATCTCAGCTACGCGGCGGCGATCGGCCTGTTCCAGGCATGCATCGGCCTCGTCATGGTCCTGTCCGCGAATCTCATCTCGCGGCGAGTGGTGGGAGCAAGCCTGTGGTGACCTCAGTGATGAATCCCGTCCGCCCCGGAGGCGGGGTATCGGTCGGCCCCCGCGACACCGTGGGGTACCGGGTGTTCACCTGGCTCAACACGATCACCCTGGTGGTGATCTGCCTCGTCACGCTCTATCCGTTCGTCACGCTGCTGGCGCAGTCGTTCTCCAGCGCGGGGGCGATCAAGGCGGGACTGGTCAACGCGGTCCCGGTCGGGTTCAACCTCGAGACGTACCGCGCGGTCATGCGCGACGGCGGGTTCTGGACGAGCTACGGCAACACCGTCCTGTACACGGTCGTCGGGACGGCCATCGCGATGGTGCTGACGACGACGTTCGCCTACGTGATCTCCAAGCGGCACCTGCGCGGGCGCAACGTCCTCATCGGCATCGCGGTGTTCACGATGTTCTTCAACGGCGGCATCATCCCGAACTACGTCCTGATCTCCGCCCTGGGCATGAAGAACACGATGTGGGCGATCGTCCTGCCCGGCGCGCTCTCGGTGTTCAACCTCCTGGTGATGAAGGCGTTCTTCGAGAACCTGCCGCGGGAGGTCGAGGAGGCGGCGCAGATCGACGGGCTGGGCTGGTTCGGCATCTTCACGCGCATCGTCCTGCCCCTGTCGAAGGCCATGATCGCCACGATGGTGCTGTTCTACTCGGTGGCCTACTGGAACGACTGGTTCGCCGCGTTCCTGTACGTCGACCGGAACGAGCTCTTCCCGCTGTCGCTCTACCTGCGCAATCTCATCGCGGGAGCGTCGACGACGACGGCCGCGAGCGCGGCGGCCGCCGGCACGACGACCGACGTCATCTCCGCGAACATCCAGGCGGTGGCGATGATCCTGGCGATCATCCCGATCCTGTGCGTCTACCCGTTCGTGCAGCGGTACTTCGTGTCCGGCGTGATGCTCGGCTCGGTCAAGGGCTGACGTCGGAGGTCGGGGGCCGACGTCGGACGCCGGGCCGGCGGGATCGCCGCCGGCCCCGACTCGATCACGCCAGGTCCGGGGCGGGAGCGGGCGCCGACGTCCCCTCGTGGATGAAGTCGTGCCGCGGCTGCACGGTGCGCGGCTCGAGGTGGATGCGGATGGCGACGCCGGGCAGGTCGGCGTGATGCGGGCCGATCTCGACCTCGAGCGCGTCGGGGGTTCGCCGCCAACGCGGCGGCTCGGGGTGGCCCAGCACCTCGACCCCGGCGATCTCGTCGGTCAGCAGCCCGAGGTCGCTGCCCCACGACCGCACGCGGGCCACCCCCGACTCGGGCCGGCGCAGCAGGATGGCGTACAGCTGCTCGCCCTGGTGGTCGACGCGGCGGGTGAAGCGGATGTCCCGCTCGGTGTACGCCGTCGGTCCCTCCACGAACGAGCCCTCCACGACGCGCGTCGGGCCCTCCGCGGCGACGATCCAGGGCCGCGTGCCGTAGATGGCCTGGCCGTAGGCGCCGAGCCAGCGGCCCAGGCCGCGGGCGAGCTCCACCTCGCGTTCGTCGAACGTGCCGTCCGCCTTCGGGCAGAAGTTCAGCAGCAGCACGCCGTTCTTGGCGACGACGTCGGCCAGCTCGGCGACGAGCTCCGGCAGTTCCTTGTAGTCCTGGTTCGGGTGCCAGCTCCACGAGTTGCGCGAGACGGAGGTGTCGTTCTGCCAGGCCTCGGGCTGGATCCGGGCCTTGGCCCCGCGCTCGATGTCGTGCACGGCGCTGCCGGGCGCGAACGCGTCCCATTTGTACTCGATCACGACCTCGACGCCCCACTCGGCGGCGCGGTTGTAGTAGTACGCCGCGAGGCGCCGGCGGTAGGGCTCGAAGGCGGGCTGCTCGATCCACCAGTCGAACCACAGCACCTGCGGCCGGTAGCGGTCGATGATCTCGACCGTGCGCAGCAGCCAGTCCTCGAGGAACGCCTCGTTCGGCGCGGTCTCCTCGCGCTGGGCGGGCCCGTAGAAGTCGTGCACGCGCGGGTCGAGCACGTCGGAGTCGAAGCGCGTGCCGGGGTTGAGGAAGAACCAGTGCTCGGCGCGGTGGGTCGAGGCTCCCGCGACCATGCCCGCGCGGCGGGTCGCGGCGGCGAGGTCGCCGTACACGTCGCGCCGCGGGCCCATGCGCGCCGCGGTCCACCGGGTGCGCGCGCTGTCGTACATCGCGAAGCCGTCGTGGTGCTCCGCGACCGGCACGATGAACTGGGCGCCCGCGGTGCGGAAGAGCTCCGCCCAGGCGTCCGGGTCGAAGCCCGACATGTGGAAGTCCGGGATGAAGTCCTTGTACCCGAACTCGCGGTGCGGCCCGTAGGTGGCGACGTGGTGCTCGAACTCCGGCGTCCCCTCGCGGTAGGCGTTGCGGGGGTACCACTCGGAGCCGTAGGCGGGCACCGAGTAGACGCCCCAGTGGAGGAAGATGCCGAGCTTGGCGTCGTGGAACCAGCGGGGCGGCCGGTAGCCCTGGAGCGACTCCCAGTCGGCGGAGAAGGGCCCCTGGGCGACGACGTCGTCGACCCGGCGCAGCGCCTCGCGGTTGTCGGAGACGTCGACCGGGTCGGGCAGGGTGCTGAGGTCGAGTGGGGTGGGGCGCGCGGAATGATCGGACAACCGAGTCTCCAAACGGGAGCATCAACAATCAGTGAGGCAGCTTGTGAGCCTATTGCTCCGACCTTTGCCCGGTCAACACCCGGGCGCGGCAGGAGATGCCACGCTGGAGACATGCCGAACCGTCTCGCGACCGCCACGAGCCCCTACCTCCTGCAGCACGCGGACAACCCCGTCGACTGGCGGGAGTGGGGCGACGACGCGTTCGCCGAGGCGCGGCGCCGCGGCGTGCCGGTCCTGCTGTCCGTCGGGTACGCGGCGTGCCACTGGTGCCACGTCATGGCGCACGAGTCGTTCGAGGACGCGGCGGTGGCCGCGGCCGTCAACGGCCGGTTCGTCGCCGTGAAGGTCGACCGCGAGGAGCGGCCCGACGTCGACGCCGTCTACATGGCCGCGACGACCGCGCTGACCGGGCAGGGCGGCTGGCCGATGACCTGCTTCCTCACGCCGGACGGCGAGCCGTTCCACTGCGGCACGTACTACCCGCGCGAACAGTTCCTCACGCTGCTCGACGCGATCACGGAGGCGTGGACGCGGCAACGCGACGCCGTCGTGCGGCAGGGGACGGCGATCGCGGACGCCGTCGCGCGCAGGTCCGCGCCGATCACGCCCGAGGCGCTCGACCCCGCCGCCCTCGACCGCGCCGCGCGGCTCGTGGCGCGCGACGCCGACCAGGTCCG
Organism: Myceligenerans pegani; assembly: GCF_014892515.1. Lineage (GTDB taxonomy): Bacteria > Actinomycetota > Actinomycetes > Actinomycetales > Cellulomonadaceae > Myceligenerans > Myceligenerans pegani. The sequence continues at coordinate 162,948 of NZ_JADBGR010000064.1, read as the reverse complement.
GGGCGGTTTCGGCGGCGCCCCGAAGTTCCCGCCGTCGATGACGCTCGAGCACCTCCTGCGCCACCATGCCCGCACCGGCGACGCGGAGTCGCTGCGCATCGTCGAGCGCACGTGCGAGGCGATGGCTCGCGGCGGCATCTACGACCAGCTCGCGGGCGGTTTCGCGCGCTACGCGGTGGATGCCGACTGGGTCGTGCCGCACTTCGAGAAGATGCTGTACGACAACGCCCAGTTGCTGCGCGTCCACCTGCACCTGCACCGCGCCACGGGCTCGCCGCTCGCCGAGCGCGTCGCGCGCGAGACCGCGGCCTTCCTCCTGGCCGACCTGCGCACACCCGAGGGCGGCTTCGCCTCCGCGCTCGACGCCGACACCGACGGCGTCGAGGGACTCACCTACGTCTGGTGGCCCCAGCAGCTCCGGGAGATCCTCGGGCCCGACGACGGCGCCCGGGCCGCACACCTCCTGTCCGTCACCCCCGAGGGCACGTTCGAGCACGGCGCCTCGACCCTCCAGCTGCGCGAGGACCCTGACCCGGACTGGTGGGCCGCGGTGCGGTCGCGGCTCGCCGGGGCCCGGGCGGCGCGGCCCCAGCCGGCACGCGACGACAAGGTGGTCACCGCGTGGAACGGCCTGGCGATCGCCGCCCTCGCCGAGGCGGGAGCCGTGCTCGGCGAGGGCGCGTACGTGGCGGCGGCGCGCGAGTGCGCCGAGCTCGTCCTGCGGCTCCATGTCGTGGACGGGCGGCTGCGGCGCGCCTCGCGCGGGGGCGTCGTCGGTGCGGCACCTGGCGTCGCCGCCGACCACGGCGACCTCGCCGAAGGGCTCCTCGCGCTGCACCAGGCGACAGGTGAGCCGCGGTGGCTCGAGGCCGCGGGCGATCTGCTCGACGTCGCGCTCGCCCGCTTCGCCGACGACGCCGGCGGCTTCTTCGACGTCGCCGACGACGCCGAACGCCTCCTCAGCCGGCCGAAGGACCCCACCGACGGACCCGAGCCCGCGGGACAGTCGTCGCTGGCCGGCGCGCTGGGCACCTACGCGGCGCTGACCGGCTCGACCCGCCACCGCGAGGCCGCCGAGGCAGCGGTGACCGCGGCGGGCGGGCTCGTGCGGCAGGCGCCCCGGTTCGCGGGATGGACGCTCGCCGCGGCGGAGGCACTGGCCGCCGGCCCGCTGCAGGTCGCCGTCGTCGGGCACGACGACGCGGAGCGCGCCGCGCTCGAACGGGTGGCACGACGCGCGACGACGCCGGGCCTGGTGATCGCCGTCGGCGAGCCGGACGCCCCGGGCGCGCCCCTGCTCGCCGGCCGGCCGCTCGTCGACGGACGCGCGGCGGCCTACGTCTGCCGCGGCTTCGTCTGCGACCGCCCGGTCACGACCCCCGAGGACCTCGCCGGGGCGCTCGGGGCGTGACTGTCGAGGGCCACACCACACACCACTCGGCGGGGTCGATGACCGTGAGCCCCAGACCGTCGGCGACCTCCTTCATGTGGATGTCGTGCATGACCACCGTGATCCCGTCCGGCGCGAGCAGCGTGGCCCTGCCCGGGTAGATGGCGTCGAGGGAGCGGAGGTGCTTGCCCGGGCTGATCGTCGAGACGGCGCGGACGGCCTTGCTGCCGGGGTCGTCCAGGATCATGCGCAGTGCGATGGACGAGTCGATGTAGGACGACACCTCAGTGGTCGCCCTTGGACTCGTCGATGAGCTGATCCGGCGAGAGGCCCGGATCCGGTGGTCCGCGAGCGACTTTCGCCGTCAGGGACCGCTCGGGACCGCCGTCGTGCCGAGGCTCCAGCGGATGGCGCCGACGGCGATGCGGCCGGCCAGGCGTGACGCGGCGCCGTCCAGCCGGCGGTGCAGGCCGAGCTCCGTCCGGGCCCACGCGGGGAGCGTGGTGACCGCGCCGGCGGCGAGGAGCGCGTACGGGAGGCGGACCGGGCCGGGGAGGGGTGGCTCGTGGAGCAGGAACCGGACCGTGTCGAGGGCTTCCGGCGTGGCGCGCAGCTCCGGGCGGTAGGCGTCGAGGCAGGCTGCCAGGTCGGCGACCGTCTCCGGCACGTCCCGCGCGCCCACGGCCCGCGCCACCCGGCCGAGCTGCGCCACGTACTCGTCGGCCTCCGCCGGTCTCAGGCGGCGGGCGCCGAAGTGCTGGTGCGCCGTGAGGAACGAGTCCGCCTCGGCGGCGTGCACCCAGGTGAGCAGGTGCGGGTCGCTCGCGCGGTAGGGGACGCCGTCGGACGTCTTGCCGCGGACGCGCTCGTGAACCGCGCGGACGCGGTCGACGGCGGCCTGCGCCTCCTGCGCCGTGCCGAAGATCGTGGACGCGAGGAAGGTGGAGGTGCGGGCGAGGCGTCCCCACGGGTCGCTGCGGTAGCCCGAGTGCCCGGCCACACCCGCCATCGCCAACGGGTGCAGCGACTGCAGGAGCAGGGCCCGCAGCCCGCCCGCGAAGGTGGCGGCGTCCGCGTGCACCACGCGTGCCGCGCTGCCGGGCGGGAACCAGCGCGGTCCGGGCGTGAGGTGGATGCGGTCGCGGGTGGCGTAGCCGTCCTGCCCGGCCACCTTGAGGAAGATCGTCTCGCCCACCCGCACGCGGACCCGCTCGATCGGATTGGTCACGGCGGACATGGCACCATTGTCGCGCGGCGGTGGCCGTGCCCGGGCTGCTTCTGTCAGGTCGCGGTTTCCTCGCGGCCCACGCGACCGCAGCACCGGCGCGGACCGTCCGCGCACGTGAGGGTCCGGCGGGCGCCGCGTTCGCCGACAACCCGATCGAGAACCGGACCGTCCGCACGTGAGGTCTGGCGGCGGCGGGGACCGGCGGCGGACCATGGGGGCATGGCGGAGGCGCGGCGCGTGGTGCGGGCGGCGGCCGTGACGGTCGGCGTCCTCGTCGGGGTCGCCGGGGTGGTCGTCGGCGGGGCGTGGCTCGGGCAGGACGCGCTCGTGTACCACCCCGATCGCTCGTCACCGGGGCAGGCGGCACGCGCGCTCGACGGCGGCGTCGATGTCACGCTGGACACCGCGGACGGGCTCGAGCTGGCGGCCTGGTTCGTCCCGCCCGCGCCCGAGGCGCGCGACCGGGACGTCGCCGTCCTGGTCGCGCCGGGCAACGGGAGCAACCGGCTCGGACGCGCCGGCCTGGCCGCGCTGCTCGCGGAGCGCGGGTTCGCGGTCCTGCTGCTGGAGTACCGCGGGTACGGCGGGAACCCCGGCCGCCCGACCGAGGCCGGGCTCGCGCTCGACGCGCGGGCGGCCCAGATCGCGCTGGCGGAACGCGGCCATCCGCTCGAGCGGACGATCTACTTCGGCGAGTCGCTCGGCGCCGGGGTCGTCACCCGCCTCCAGTCCGAGGTCCCGGCCGCCGGCCTGCTGCTGCGCTCGCCGTTCACCTCGCTCGCCGATGCCGGCGCCCGCCACTACCCCTACCTGCCGGTCCGGGCGCTCCTGCGGGACCGGTACGAGGTCCTCGATCGCGTGGCCGCGACACGGGTCCCGGTCACGGTCGTGCACGGCGAACGCGACGACATCGTGCCGCCGGAGCAGAGCCAGGCCGTGGCGGACGCGGCACCACGGCTGGTCGAGCACGTCGTGCTCCCCGGGGTGGGGCACAACGACGCCGAGATGTTCGGCCCGGCGGTCGCGGACGCCGTCGTCCGCCTCGCCGACCACGCCGTCGGCCGATGATCGGGCTGCCGCGGCCCCCTCGGCCGATGCGGTGGAACCACGTGGTCGTGGCGCCGGCCTCGTGACCGGAGCCGCGTCCGTCTTCTACCCGAGGAGGCGGTCGACGAGGTCGGTCCACCCCGCGGTGATGCGCTCCTGCGACATCCCGCGCTGGGCGCGCAGATGCGCGAGGAGGGCCGGGTCCAGGGAGGCGAGCAGCGTCTCGGTGAGAAGCTCGGTGTCGCCGCCGGTCTCGGCGGCGGCCAGCAGGCCCGAGATGTGCCGGGCGTACAGGGCCCTCGGCGGGTCGTCGGTGTAGCGGCGGTCCGGGGGCAGCTCCGCCGCGAGATACAGGTCGCGGTACCGGAGGTGGTGCTCGATGAGTCCGGCGCCGAAGGCCCGGAGGCGATCGGTGGGCGGAGCGCCGGGGCCGAGGGGCGGCGGGCCGGAGATGAAGGCCTCCTGGAAGGCCCGCCCCGCGTGGTCGAGGAGGGCGAGCATCAGGCCGGCCCGGTCCCCGAAGCGGCGGTAGACGGTGCCCTTGCCGACCGCGGCGCCGGCCGCCACCGCGTCCATCGTCACGTTCGCCGCGCCGTGCTCCGCCACGAGCCGGGCCGCCACGTCCAGCAGCCGGCTGCGGTTGCGGGCCGCGTCGGCGCGCTCCCGCGGCGGCTGACCGGCGACGGGAAGCAGCACCGGCGGCGTGTGTGCGCTCATACCCGCGAGCGTAGGCGACCGGCGCGAGCAGGGCGACGGGCGCCGGGAACATATCCGGACCACAGTCCGTTACGCTTCCCGTACAACCGGACTACGGTCCGTATCCGCGTGTCGGGCATCCCCGGCCGCGTGCGAGACCAAGGGAGAGGCGGGCATGGAGCTCGGCATTGCAGTCTTCGGGGACGCGAACGCGCACCCCGTCACCGGCCGGCGGATCTCGGAGGCGCAGGCGATCCGCGACATCGTGGAGGTCGCCACCCTCGCCGAGGAGGTCGGCCTCGACTGGTTCGGCGTCGGGGAGCACCACACCCCGGAGTTCCCGGCGTCGGCCGCGGCGCCCATCCTCGCGGCCGTGGCCGCGCGCACCTCGCGGATCAAGCTGTCCAGCGCCGTCACGGTGCTCGGCACCGACGACCCCGTGCGCGTCTACGAGCAGTTCGCCACGGTCGACGCGATCTCCGGCGGCCGCGCCGAGATCATCGCCGGACGCGGTTCGTCGACCGAGTCGTTCCCGCTCTTCGGGTACTCGCTGGAGGACTACGACCGCCTCTTCGGCGAGAAGCTCGAGCTCCTCATGGAGATCAACCGCACCGACCGCGTGGTGTGGAGCGGCACGACGCGACCGCCGCTGAACGGCGAGTACATCCCGCCGCGCGCGGAGCACGGCCCGATCCCGCTCTGGCTCGGCGTCGGCGGCACGCCGGGGTCGGCGGTGCGCGCCGCGCAGCTCGGGCTCCCGCTGGCGTCCGGCCTGCTGGGCGGCAGCATCACCGGCAGCGCCAGGATCGCCGACCTGTACCGTGCCGCCGCCGCCCGGCTGGGGACACCACCGCAGCGGACCGCGGTGATGCTGGGCACCCCTGGCTTCGTCGCCGAGGACGGCGCCGCCGCCCGGGAGACCTGGTGGCCGCACTTCCACCGGTTCATGACGACCGTCGGCGACCAGCGCGGCTTCCCGCCGCCGTCGCGCGCGTCCTACGACGAGAGCACCGGCCCGGACGGCGCCCTGCTCGTCGGATCGCCCGAGGAGATCGCCGAGCGCATCGTCCGCATGCACGAGCGATGGGGCCACGTCCGGCAGTTCATCCACATGGACTGGGGCGGGCTGCCCCTCTCCGACCACCTGCGCGCGGTCGAGCTGTTCGGCACCGCCGTCAAGCCGCTCGTCGACGCCGAGCTCGGCCACACCCCGGTCGACCAGATCCTCGGCCGGAAGAACCACGAAAGGAACGACAGATGAACTCGGAGCTGGGGATCGTCCCCGATTCCTCGGCACGCGCCGCGAGCGGCCCGGCCCCCGGCAGGCTGCGCAGCGCGAGCGCCCGGGCGATGCGCCGCCCGGGCATCGACTACGACGGCGTCCCCGGGTCCCTGCGGGAGGGCGTGGTCGAGCCCGGCGACAGCGAGTACCTCGCCGTGAGCTCGAACTACCTGCGGGGCGGGGCGCCCGGCATCGTGCTGCGCCCCGAGACCCCAGGACAGGTGGCGGACGCGCTCGCGTTCGCGCGGCGGCACACCCACCTGCCGCTGGGCGTGCGGAGCGCGGGACACGGCGTGAGCGGCCGCTCGACGAACGACGGCGGCGTGGTGATCGACGTCGGCCGGATGAACCGGATCGAGGTGCTCGACCGAGACCGGCGGCTGATCCGCATCGGCCCGGGAGCCACGTGGAAGCAGGTGGCCGCCGCGCTGGACCCGTACGGCTGGGCGCTCGGTTCGGGGGACTACGGCGGGGTCGGCGTGGGCGGACTCGCCACGGCGGGCGGCATCGGGCTTCTCGGACGCGCGCACGGCCTCACGATCGACCACCTGCGGGCCGTCGATCTGGTCCTCGCCGACGGCAGCCAGGCCCGGGCCTCGGCCGAGGAGAACCCCGAGCTGTTCTGGGCCGTCCGCGGGGCGGGCGCGAACTTCGGCGTCGTCACCGCCTTCGAGTTCGAGGTGTACGACGTCGCGGAGGTCGGCTGGGCCAAGCTCACCCTCGTCAGCGACGACATCGAGAAGTCGCTGCTCCGGTTCGGCGAGGTCGCCACCGGCGCGCCCCGCGACACGACGGTCTTCCTCGTCACCGGGCGCCCGCGCCAGGGGCGGTCGATCGTCCAGCTGTTCGCGATCGTCGACTCGCCCGACCCGGCCGTCGTCGCCGAGCGGCTCACGCCGTTCCTGGACCTCGGAGCGCTCGCGCAGCAGGAGGTGTTCGTGACGCGGTACAGGGACATCATGGGTCAGGCGCACGACGTCGGGCCCGACGGCCACCAGGGCCGGGGCGAGCCGGTCTCCCGGTCGGCGTTCCTGCCGGCCATCACGCCGGAGTATGCGCGCGACACGGCCGAGCTGCTGCGCAGCGGCCGCGTCCACTTCTTCGAGCTGCGCCCCATGGGCGGCGCGATCGCCGACGTCCCCGCCGGGGAGACGGCGTTCGCGCACCGCACGCCCGCGTTCCAGGTGACCGCGATGGGCGCCGATCAGGTAGACCTGAACGCACGCTGGGACGCGCTGGCGGACCACTTCGACGGCCTGTACCTCAGCTTCGACACGGACCGGCGGCCCGAACGCCTGGACGAGGCCTTCCCGCCGCCGGTGCTGGAGCGGCTGCGCGAGCTCAAGCGCCGCTACGACCCGCACAACCTCTTCCGCGACAACTTCAACATCGATCCCCGCACCGGCCACGAGGCCGTGGGCGCGGGCCGGACGGGACGGAACTCATGACCGACTACGGACACGACCTGCTCTTCGGAACCTTCACGACGCCGAGCGCCCAGGGCGCGCAGCACGTGCTCGACCTGGCCGTCACGGCCGACCGCGCGGGGCTGGACCTGGTGACCTTCCAGGACCACCCCTACCAGCCCGCGTTCCTGGACACCTGGACACTGCTCGCCTACGTGGCGGCCCGCACCGAGCGCATCCGGGTCAGCGGGAACGTGCTGAGCCTCCCACTGCGCCCGCCGGCGGTGCTGGCCCGCGCCGCGGCGTCGCTGGACGTCCTGAGCGGTGGGCGCTTCGAGCTGGGCCTGGGTGCCGGGGCGTTCTGGGACGGCGTCGCGGCGATGGGCGGGCGCAGACTCACCCCCGGGCAGGGCGTGGAGGCGCTCCGCGAGGCGATCACCATCATCCGCGACGTCTGGGACACCGAGGCGGTCGGCGGGGTGCGCCAGGACGGCCGGTACTACCAGGTCGTCGGTGCCAGGCGCGGCCCGCGGCCCGCGCACGACATCGACATCTGGGTCGGGTCGTACAGGCCGAGGATGCTCGCGCTGACCGGCGCCATGGCCGACGGATGGCTGCCCACCATCGAGTACCTGCCGCGGGGCGTCGCCTCGCTGCCCGGCCTGAACGCCCGGATCGACGAGGCGGCCGAGGCCGCCGGGCGCTCGCCGCGGGACGTGCGGCGGCTGATGAACTTCATGAACGTGAGCTTCTCGCCCGACGACGACGGCCTGCTCGCCGGGCCGCCCGCCCGGTGGGTGGAGCAGCTGGCGGACCTGGCCCTGACCCATGGCGTCACGGCCTTCTTCATCGGCGGCGACGACGCCGGGGCGATCGAGCGGTACGCGGCCGAGGTGGCCCCGGCCGTGCGCGAGATCGTCTCCCGCGAGCGGGGGCACTACGGCTCGATGCCGTAGTGCTCGCGGACCTCGCGGACGGTGGGAATGCCGTTGAACCCGAGCTCGCGCAGCCCGATCGTGGCTTCCGTGCCGTCCTCCAGGTAGTAGTCCTGCGGGGTGGCCCACTGCGGATCCATCTCGGGTTCCGCGGCGATCGCCTGGAGGACGGCCTCACCGATCGCCCGTGCGTCGTCGGGGTCGTCCGTCGCCAGCTGGACGTCGACGCGTTGCCAGCCGCCGCCGAACTGCTCGCTGCAGTCGATCTCCACGGATGTGACGCCGTCCACCGCGCCGATGACCGTGGAGTACAACTCCGTGCACCGTTCCGTGCCCGGGGCGCAGCCGGCGAGTCCCGCGACCAGGAGGCCCAGCGCCGAAACGGCGGCCAGACGGGGGGCCGAGCGCGTCGCGCGTTCTCCGGTCACCTTCAGCTCCTCCGTCCGACGCCGATGTCCACGGCACTCGTGCTCGACGCGTTCCCGACCGCCGCGTCGTCGTTCGGAAGGGTAGCGGGATCGAAGAGGAAGCCGCTGTCCCGTAAGTGCTCCTCGTAGGCGAGAAGCCCGGGGTCGGTGCTCGAGCCCAGCGACGTGTCGTAGTCGCCGGTCCCGTGGCTCTGCCCCGCGTCGTAGATCGGCCCGGGGTTGTCGAGCGTGACCTCCGTGTGGTTCGCGCCGGCCTGTTCCGTGCCGCTCGGGAACGGGACGAGCGGGGCGAGCGGGTTGAAGAGGCCGTCACCCATGTCGAGCCGGGGTACGACGTCGTACTCGTGCTGCACCTCCAGCATGTTCACGCCGGGGTCGACGTGGTCGCTGTCGATCGGGGATCCGAAGACCATCGCGTTCGTCACGTTGTACTCCGACACGAAGTCGGAGTCCGAGACGAGGTCGGCGACCGTCATGCCACCCTGCGAGTGGCCGACCAGCATGACCTGGGCGTCCGGCGGGATGTCCGCGTTCTGCATGGCGAGCTCGACGGCCTCCGTCATGGTCGAGGTGCCGCCGCCCGCCGTGACGAGATTCCCCGTCAGGTCCATGGCGTTGTCTCCGGCTGCCGGGCTCCACGCCTCGGTTCCCGGCACGCTCACGATGACCCGCGGTCCGTCCTCCGTCTCGATGGTGGTGACGCGCACCGTCCCGTCACCGGCGTCGTACGCGTCCTTGACGCCCCCGGCCAGGTCCTCGATGCCGTAGGGGACCGTCAGCTCGTCGTCCCGCACGGGCTGCGGGTCGCCCGCGTACGGCTCGCCGTCGTCGAACAGGTTCAGGTCCACGAGGCCCGCGGTGCCGGTCGTCAGGCTGGTGTCGATCAGCGCGCCGCCGAACAGCACACCCGAGGCGATCACCTCGGTGGTGCGCGGCCACTCGCCGTCGAGGATCGAGCCACCCGTGGCGTCCCAGAGCTGACCGCCGGCGTCCCCGAGGTTGCCGTAGCCGTCCCCGAGCGTCGTCGCCGTCTCCGAGACCCAGCTCCCGACGTCGGAGGCGGTGTCCGTGAACCAGTCACCGAGGTCGGTGGCTCGGTCGGAGACCCAGCCGGCGCCGTCGGACACCTGGTCGCCGACCCGGACGACGCCGTCGCCGACGTCGTCCAGGCGGTCTCCGAACCAGTCGAACACACCGCCGTCGTCGACCTGGATCGGGCCGGTGGCACTCGCCCCCGCGAACGGGCTCTCGGCCTGGACCGAGCCGCTCGCGGTCACGCCGGCGAAGGGGCTACCGCCGTACGCCTCGGTGGTTCCCTCCTGCTCGTCGGCATTCCGGGCGGCCGTGTCGCCCGCGCCGCGCAGGGCGTCCGCCGCCTGCGTCAGGGACGGGGCAAGATCGCCCGACCACAGGTCGCGCATCTGGTCGACGTTCGCGCCCCAGCCGTCGAACCCGGACACCACGCCGTCGACCAGGTGCCGCGCGGCCTCGAGTCTCCCGGCCGACTCCGCGAACCTCCCCGACAGCTCCCGGACCTGCTCGATGTCCTGGCCCCACAGGTGCTCGCTCACCCCGCCGCCTCCTGGCGGGTGGTGGCGTCGACGGCGCCGGTCAGGGCCCACCGCAGCTCCTTCGCGACGGAGCCCGCGGGCCGCTCGACGAGCCGCAGTTCGTCGCCGTCGGCGCGCACGTCGATCAGCTGGTCCTCGACGACGGACCACAGCCGGCCCCACACCATCACCGGCACGTCGCCGCCGCACCAGGCCTCGACCTGCACGCAGAGGTTGCACTCCTCCCGGCCCAGGAGCCGCTGAGCGTCGTCGACGCCCAGGGCCAGCGGCCGGTCGCCCTCCACGGCGGCCGACGCCGGCGCCCGGAGCAGTTCCTTGTCCGGCAGGGTCCGGGCGAGCGACCGCCACAGCTCGTCCGGTCCCGTGAACGTGATCTGGGCTCCCGGCTCCGCCCGGATCTCGCCCTCGACGGACGCGATGCGCTGCGCCACGATCACGCTCTGCCCGCCGACCATCGTCAGCCGGGACCACACGCCGCGCTCCCCGGCGGTGGTCACGAGCAGAGCCCTGACGGGCGCGTCCAGGTGGTCCGCGAAGATCCCGGCCACGCTGTCCGTCGCGCCGGCGCGTGCGGCGCGCTGAAGCCGCCGCCATTCCTCGGTCTCGACCCGCAGGGTCCTGGAACCGGGCATCCGGGAGCCTTTCCTCGCTGGAATTCGCTCTTTCCGCCAGGAAGGTATCCGGTGCCCGGCAGGAATGCCATGAAAGTCGGTGGGGGACTTCTGCCCTTGCGCAGGGCGGTGGAATACGAAAGGGCCGTGCGGGGGCGTCAGGTGCCGCGGAACTTCAACGAATACCGGGCACCAGGACCGCCACGGCAGGGCTCGCCCGGGCGGATGATCTCCGGGTTTCCCGCATCAACATTTCAGGCAGGGCTGAAATGACGTGAACAATGTCTGAACAATACCCGTCGGACTCAGGAACTCTCGCGTGTACCCCTGTCGACGGCGGCTGAGGACCGAGCCGCCACCGCGATCCGACCCGATAGCGTCAGGCGGGACACGGACCGTCCAGCCGAGGGGACCCGATGAAGGCCGACCACTACGACGCGTTCGCTGCCGGCTATGACGCCGAGAACGCCGGAAGCTTGCTCAACGCCTGGTACGAACGACCAGCCATGCTCCGTCTCGCCGGCGACGTGCGCGGCCGCAAGATCCTCGACGCAGGCTGCGGCTCCGGACCGCTGTCGGCCGAGCTCCGCCGCCTCGGCGCCGACATGACCGGGTTCGACGGCAGCCCCGCGATGATCGAACTCGCCCGCCGCAGGCTCGGCGACGACGTACCGCTGACCGTCGCGGACCTCGCACAGCCGCTGCCCTATGCGGACGACGCCTTCGACGACGTCGTCGCCTCCCTGGTCCTGCACTATCTGGAGGACTGGCACCCGCCGCTGACCGAGCTGCGCCGCGTGCTCAAACCCGGCGGGCGGCTCATCCTCTCCGTCAACCACCCGCTCGTGCGCCCCTTCTTCTTCCCGGACGAGGATTACTTCGCCATCCGGCAGTTCTCGGAGGAGTACGAGTTCGCGGGTCGGCCGGGGACGCTGACGTACTGGCACCGACCCCTGCACGCGATGACCGACGCCTTCACCGCCGCGGGGTTCCAGATCGCGTCCGTGGCCGAACCCGCGCCGTCCCCGGACACACCGGCCGAACTCCTCCCGCCGCGCCTCGCGAGCGGAGAGAGAAGCGCCTTCGTGTCCTTCATCTTCTTCGTCCTCGAGGCTCGCTGAGATCCGCGTGATGCCACCGCTCGTACTGGACGCGATGCCGAGCCGCCCGCTCGTCGATGAGCGGGCCCGGAGGATCGTTCGACACAGCCGTCAGCGGCTCAGCTCCATCAGTGCCAGCAGCGCGCGCCCGTAGGCGTCGGCGGGCTCCGGGTCGCTGAAGACGCGGGTGCGGCCGAGGAACTCGACCTCCACCTCGTAGACGCCGTCGGTGCGGCGCAGGGTCCGGAAGGTGGAGCGCAGGAGGCCGCGCAGCTGGTCCTCGCGGGGCAGCCACAGGGTGTGCTCGATCGCGACCGAGTCCAGCGCCCACTCGGTGGTGCCGTTGAACCCGAGGATGGTGCCGGTCGGGTACTCGTGCGCCTCGATCGTCATCGTGCTCACGGTGAAGACGTCGCCCGCGAGCTCGGGCGACTCGATGCGGAACCGGTCGCCGTCGGCCGGGTCCCAGACCAGGCCGGCGTCGCGCAGTCTCGCGGCGAGGTCAGTGGAGATCACCGGTCCATTGTCGGGCACGCCGGCCCGGGTCATCCCTGCCGGAGCTGGATGCCGAACGCGGCAAGGATGCCGAACACGACGCCCCAGAGCGAGATGGCGATGATCTGCCAGACGATCACCGTGTTGCGGTTCGCGCCGAAGCCGACCATGGCGGCCGAGCTGATCTGGCTGGGCAGGATCCACTGGCCCACGAGGCTGACGCCGGCGACCCCGTACTTGTCGAAGGCCCGGCGCAGCCTTTCGCGCCGCGGCGACTCCTCACCACCCCGCTTCCTGCGCACCGCGTCGCGGGCGCCTGCGGCAGGCAGCACGAAGGCCAGCATCGACGGCCTCGCCCTGTCGCTGCTCGTCAGCGAGCGAGGCGTGACGGTCGACGGAGCGAGGGACCTGCTGCGCACGACCGTGAGCGGACTGATCGTCGCCGCGCCCGCCGCGGGAGGGCGGCGAAACGCGCAGGCGGCGATCCGTTCGCAGCGCCGGGAAATACCCGGCGAACCAGGAGACTGATTCCGGTATCGGCCCCTCCGGTGCAGGGGGCCTCCTCCCCCGGGGCCGATCGCCGGTCAGGCCTCCACCGCGTCCAACGGGTCGGCGTCGTAGGCCGGGAGGCCGTCGATGCTCGTGAGGTTCTTGCGGCGGCGGTACTCGCGCTGCCCGGCCTCGCCCTTGCGCTCGAAGAACGGGCCGAGCAGGTCCCGCTCGCCCTCGTAGGACATGAGGGGCACGCTCCAGCCGCAGCTGTCGGAGACCCGTTCGACGTCGACCACGATGACCGCGCGGGCGCCGGGAATGTCGGTGAACCGGCTCGCGAGGGCCGGGTACTCGTCGTCGTACCGCGTCACGACGCGGCCCGTGCCGTGCAACCGGACGATGTTCGGCGGGCCTTCGAACGCGCAGAACATGATGGTGATCCTGCCGTTCTCGCGCAGGTGCGCCACGGTCTCGCTCCCGCTGCCGGTGCCGTCGAGCCAGGCGAACGTGTGGTCGTCGAACACGGCGAAGGTGCCGGAGATGCCGCGTGGCGAGAGGTTGACGTGCCCGTCCGCGGCGAGGGGCGCCGTTGCGACGAAGAACACGGGCTGCCGCTCGACGAACTCGCGCAGCCGGCCGTCGATCCGTTCGTGCAGGTTCATACTGACATGCTGTCAGGAACGTCCTGCGTGGTCACGACCCGATCAGCACCCGGACACCGTGGTGAGGCCCGATCTGCCGTCACCCACGACCGCCGCGGTCTACCGATCGGGTTCGAGGGACGCGGGCGGGTGCGGCCTGATCGTTCGCACGCATCGCAGGTAGGCGGTGCGGAGTGCGGTCTCGCGGTCGTTGCCGAACATGTCGGCGCCCATGCGGTTCATGACGTAGGCGAAGGCCGTGCCGGTGGCGGGGTCGGCGAAGCCGCAGGATCCGCCGGCACCCCAGAAGCCGAAGGCGCGCTCGTCGGTGCCGAAGGTGAGCGATCCGCCGGGCTTCATCATGCCGAGGCTGAAGCGGATGTGGGTCTTGAGCACGAGGTCCCTGTTGCCGCGGGCCGGGTCGCGGCCGGGTGCCTGCAGTTCGTCGCGCACCGGCGCGGGCACGTCGATGAGGGTCGGGTGGAGGAACTGGTCGTAGAGCCGCGCGATCGCGCGTGCGGTGCCGATGCCGTTGCCCGATCCGATCTCGAGCCGGCGGATCTCGCGCCGGTTGAGGCTGTGGTGGTCGAGCAGGAACTTCGGGTTGCCCATCGCGCGGAACGGCAGCGAGCGGGGGTTGAGGAAGGACAGGACCATGGAGGGGGGCATCTTCAGCGGCATGAGCGCCTTGGTGAAGGACTTGATCTCGGCGACGTCGTCGTCGGGCACGTCGTCGGGCAGGCCGAGGAAGAACCGCGCGCCGAGGCGACCGGTCAGCTCGTCGGCCAGATACCGGCCGAGCGTGCGGGCCTGCGGATCGGTGCGCCGGATCAGCTCGCTCTGGTACCAGCCGAGGTTCCAGCAGTGGTAACCGTGGTGGTCCCCGGGCGTCCACGCCGGGCGCTGGGCGGCGAGGATCCGCGCCAGGCGCTCGGGATCGGCGATGACGGTCTCGTCGAGCGGGGCATCGACGGCGCACAGACCGGCCTGGTGGGCCAGCAGCTGCCGCACGGTGATGTCCTGCTTGCCGTGGGCGGCGAACTCCGGCCAGTGCCGCGAGACCGGGTCGTCGTAGGCGAACAGGCCGCGGCCGACCGCGTGCGCCGTCACGAGGGCCGAGACGCCCTTGGTGGTGGAGAAGACCGGGACGACCGTGTCCTGGGTCCAGGGTCGGCGGCAGGCCGTGTCGCGGTGGCCACCCCACAGGTCGACCACCTTGTTCCCGGACCGGTAGATGACGCAGGCGGCGCCCGTCTCACCGCGGTCGGTGAAGTTCGCGGCGAACGCGTCGGCGACGGGCCCGAACCCGTCGGCGACGTCGCCGTGGACCAGGCCGTTCACCGTGCGCCCCGCACGACGACGTCGGCGAGCGCCGGACCGAAGTCTTCGGCCGACCCTCCGTAGACCAGGACATGGACGAGCATGAATCCTCCGATGAGTTCCGCGATGAATTCGGTGTCGATCTCCGGCCGTAGTTCCCCGCGATCGGCCGCCCGGCGGGCCACGGTCTCGAGCGAGGCGAGCCGCGGCCGCACGAGACGTCGCTGGAACTCGGCCAGCAGCTCCGGCTCGCCGAGGCAGTCCGCGAGCAGGCCGCGCAGCAGCTCGACGTTTGCGGGGTCCGAGTACAGGAGCCGCTGCGCCTCGACCACCGCGGCCAGATCCCCCGCCAGCGTCCCGGTGTCCGGCAGGATGCCGGCGGCCTCGGCCCCGCCGCCGAACACGGCTTCGAACACCAACAGCGGCCTGCGCGGCCAGCGACGGTACAGCGTCTGCTTGCCCACGCCGACCGCACTCGCCACCTGCTCCATGACCAGCCCGCGATAACCCTGCCGCACCACGGCTTCGCGCGTCACGGCCAGGATGCGCTGGTCGATGGCCGCATCCCGCGGCCGACCCCGTGAACCCGCCATGCGAACAATATACAAGACGACCGTCTCGTAAATCTTCCCGACCACAGCCGTGGCGCACGGATTCATGGCCGTGCCGCCGGCCCCGGCGCATCAGGTACGCCTGGCCGGCGGCACGCCGCCGGGCGTGACGTGCCCCTACGCGGCCCGGCGGCTCCGGGACCAGGTGGAGATGCCGAGGACCAGCGCGAGCGCGGCGCCGACGACGGGGACGAGCAGCGCGCGCTGGTAGTCGGCCGCTCCTGCCTCCGTGGTGTGCCCGCCGACGAGGACGATCGTCGCCGCCGAGACGCCCAGCGCGGCGCCGAACTGGAACGCCGTGTAGACGACCCCACCGGCGAGCCCGTGCTCGGCCTCGTCCAGGCCCGCGGTCGCGGCGGCCGCGAGCGGCCCGTACACGAGGGCGAACATCACCGCGATCAGCAGCATCGACGGCAGCAGCTCCAGGTAGCCCCAGGCGCCGTCGATCCGCAGGGCCAGCGCGAAGGCCACGAGGCCGGCCAGCACCCCGGCCACCATCACCGGGACGTTCCCGAACCGTGCGACCAGCCGGTGCGTGAACAGCGGCGCCAGGATCATGTCCGCTCCCATGACGGCGAACGCCAGCCCGGTGGCCACCGGGGACCATGCGCGGAGATCCTGCAGGTAGAGGGTGACGAGGAACTGGAACGCGAAGAAGGACCCGATGACCAGCAGGCCGGCGACGCTCGCGCGCACCAGGAGCCCTTCGCGGAGGACGGCGAGGCGCAGCAGCGGATCCGCGGCCCGGCGCTCGATCACGACGAACGCCACGAGCAGCGCGGCGGCGACGCCGAGCGAGGTGATCCCCGTGGTGAGGCCCCGCCCCTCCCCCGTCTCCACGACGCCGTAGATCAGCACGACCATGGCCGACGTGAGGGTGACGGCACCGCCCAGGTCGAATCCGCGACGCGGGATGCGGCCGGCCTCGTCCGGCCGGATGACCGCCCGGCCGGCGACCCAGAGCAGCGCGCCCACGATGACGGGCGCGAAGAACACCCAGCGCCAGCCGGCCTCGGTGAGGAAGCCTCCGGCGACGACGCCGAGCGTGAACCCGCCCGCACCGATCGCACCGTAGACGGCCAGCGCCCGGTCCCGGAGCGGGCCCGCCGGGAAGCTGGTCGTCAGGAGGCTGAAGCCCGCCGGTGTCATGAACCCGGCCGTCGCGCCGGTGACGAACCGGGCGACGAGCAGCACCCAGGCGTCGTCGGCCACGCCGCCCAGGCCCGAGAACGCGACGAACACGGCGAGCGCGACCAGGAAGGTCCGGCGGCGGCCGACGAGGTCCGCCGTGCGCCCGCCGAGGATCATGAAGCCGCCGTAGGCGAGCACGTAGGCGCTGATCACCCAGTGCGCGTCGGCCGTCGCGAGGCCGATGTCGGCGGCGATCGCGGGGACCGCGACGTTGAGCATCGCGATGTCGATGCCCTCCAGGAAGAGCGCTCCGCACACGACCGCCAGCACTCCCCAGCCGGCCCGCGTCGCGGCCGCGGGCGGCGGGACCACCATTCTTGCCTCTGTCACCAGGATCTCCTCGCTCGGTGCATGGTTACCTCTTGTAACCATGACGATCCTTGGGCACGATCGTCGGATGGCACAAGAAGGCACTTCGGCGTCACCCGGTTACCCCGAGGGAACCGGAGCGGGGCCGGCCGAGTTGTCGGCCGAGTGCAGGGCGGACCGCGATCCCTTCCAGTGGGACGTCCGCGAGGACTGCCAGGTCCGGCAGATCCTCGACCGCATCGCCGACAAGTGGTCGCTCCTGGTCATCGCGCTGCTGGAGGAGAAGACGCTGCGGTTCGGCGAGCTCAGCAGGGAGATCGACGGGATCAGCAAGCGCATGCTGACGGTGACCCTGCGCAACCTCGAACGCGACGGCCTCGTGCGGCGCACCGTCTATCCCGAGGTCCCGCCGCGCGTGGAGTACGAGCTCACCTCACTGGGCCGCACCCTGCTCGGCACGACCCAGGCGCTCGTCACCTGGTCCGAGGAGCATCAGGAGGAGATCGCCCGCGCACGCGAGGCGTTCGAGACGGCGGCACACTGACCGGGCGCGCCGCCCCAGGGGTCAGGGCGTGGCGTCGTGCGCGGTCGTCGCGAGGACACGGTCGACCAGGTCCGTGATGAACGCCCGGTCGGCGGGCAGCGCCTGGAAGCCGATCCGGAACAGGACGCCGCCGTTGAGCAGCGCGAGGGCGGCGTCGACCGCGTCCGGCGGCAGGTGGGCCGCGAGAATGGCCGCCATCGGACCGGATCCCTCCGCCACGAGCTGCCGGCGCACCTCGTCGACCCCGGGATCGCTGCCCGCACGTTCCAGGATGCCGCCGAAGATGCGGGCGAGCTGACCCTCGGTGAGCGCCTCGGCCAGCCCGGTGAGCTCGGCGATCAGGTCGGCGCGCAGGTCACCGGTCGGCTCGGGGTGCTGGGACGTGGAGCAGATCTGCCCGACCGACGCCTCGATCAGATCCAGGCGCGTCGGCCAGTGCGCGTAGACGGTCGCCTTCGAGTACCCAGCTCGACGCGCGACCTCGGCATGGGTCACCCCGCCCCATCCCTCGGCGCGAAGCAGGGCCGTGGTCGCGTCGACGACGTCGCGCCGGGTCCGCACGATCCGGGGGTCGACCGTTCCTGCCTCCGTCTCCGGCGCTGTCTCCGGCGCTCCCTCTGCCATGTCGACCTAGCCTACGTGCCGCTGAAACCTCCGCACACTTCTGAACATCTTGTACAGTACTGACCGCATCGACTATCAGGCCACGTGCCCTTCTCGTGAGGAGAGACCATGACCACCACCGCGACGACTCCGACCGCCCCGCCCAGGGCCCTCGACGTCACCCTCTGGATCGCCCAGGGGCTGCTGGCGCTGATGCTGATCGGCAGCGGCCTGTTCAAGCTCCTCACGCCGCTCGCGCAGCTGGCCGAGACCTTCCCGTGGGCCGGGGACGTCGCCCCGGGCGTCGTCTACGCGGCCGCCGCCTTCGACATCCTCGGCGGCCTCGGCGTGCTGCTGCCCTCCCTCACGCGCATCGCGCCGCAGCTGACCGTGCTCGCCGCGCTGGGCTGCGTCGCCCTGCTCGCCACCGCCGCCGTCTTCCACTTCTCGCGCGGTGAGGGTGCCGACACCCCGATCAATTTCGTGCTCATCGCGCTGGCCCTGTTCGTGGCGTGGGGCCGCCGGTCGAGGGCGCCGATCAGGGCGCGGTCCCAGGCCGCCTGACGCGCCGCGGGCGCGCCGGCGAGCGAGACCCCACCGCCGGGCGGGGCGACTACGGCACGACCGACAGCGGGTGGACGGCGCCCGTGCCGGCGTCCACGAGCGCGGCGTGCGTGAGCCGGCCGGTCAGCGGCAGGATCTCGTAGGCCGCCTCCAGGACCAGCGGCGTCTGCTCCAGCCGCACCCGCGGCGCCAACGTGACGTGCGGGGTCCAGACTCCCGGGACGTAGTGCATGTGCAGTTCGTCCTCCGTGACGCCGAGGGCGTCGACGAGGCGCTCCTGGCGCGTGGCGAGCGTGCTCGTCACGGCGGGGATCAGGTTCATCCGCCCGCGCCGGAACGCGGCGACGGCGTCGAACCGGACGGTGACCGGGCCGGCGTCGGGCAGCGCCTCCACGGCGGCGCGCACCTTGTCCAGGTCCCAGGAGCGCAGCACCGCCAGCGACAGGTGCGGGACGTGCCGCCCATGGGTGTGCGTGGCGAGCGTGGGCACGCCGTCGTCCTCGAGCCGCTGCCACAGCCGCCGCAGGACCCGGTCGGTCGGCCCGTCGAACAGCAGGCACACGGCAAGGGCCATGTCCCCAGCCTAGAGGCCGTTCCGCACCGGGCGTTCAGCCTCGCGCGGCGGTCGGGGCGCGGGTGTAGCCCGCGGGGGTGATCGTGAGCTCCGCGCGACCGCCCGTCAGGGACCGCAGGTCGAGGGCGTAGCGGCCGAGCTCGGCCTCCGGGACCGTCGCGACCACGCGCGCACGGCCACCGTCGGCCAGCTCGGTCGCCGAGACAGCCGCACGCCGGCCCGACAGGTCGGTGAGCACCGCGCCCTGCCGATCGGGCGGGACGGTGACCGTCACGGTCGACACGGGCTCGAGGAGCACGGTCCCGGCCTCGGCCAGCGCGGCCCGGACGCCGGTGGCCGCCGCGGTGCGGAACGCCATGTCGGAGGAGTCCACCGAGTGCGCCTTGCCGTCGTACAGCTCGACGCGCAGGTCGACGACGGGGTGGCCCTGCGGGCCTCCGGCGGCCATGGCGTCGCGCGCGCCCCGCTCGACGGCCGGGACGTACTGCCGGGGCACCGCCCCGCCGACCACCGAGTCGACGAACTCGAACCCGCCCGCCCCGCCGTCGTGCAGCGGCCCGACCCGCAGCTGGACGACGGCGAACTGCCCGTGCCCGCCGGACTGCTTCTTGACCTTGCCCTCGGCCTGCGCGGGCCGGGCGATCGTCTCCCGGTAGGCGACGGGCACCGGTGCGGTCCGGACGTGGACCCCGAACACGCGCGCGAGCCGCTCGACCGCGACGGCGAGCTGGGTGTCGCCGAGCCCGCGCAGCACCGTCGCCTCACCCACCTGGTCGGCGACGAGCGTCCGGTCCTCGGCGACGAGCCGGGCCAGCGCCGCGGGCATCCGCTCGTCGTCGGACTGCGACGCCGGCACGAGCCGCGCGGCGTAGACGGGCCGGCGCGGCTGCGGCAGGTACGGTCGCGCCCGCCCCGACGGCCGCGACCAGAGCAGCGTGCCCGACGGCGACCCGC
The DNA here is from genome assembly GCF_014892515.1 of Myceligenerans pegani. Taxonomy (GTDB): domain Bacteria; phylum Actinomycetota; class Actinomycetes; order Actinomycetales; family Cellulomonadaceae; genus Myceligenerans; species Myceligenerans pegani. Next base: position 142,956 of record NZ_JADBGR010000064.1, on the reverse strand, counting down.
CCAGCTTGGCGACGGCGCCGACCTCGCCCGCGACGAGCTGGTCGACCGGCAGGTGCTCCTTGCCCCGCAGCCGGAACAGGCCGTGCAGGCGCTCGTCGGCGCCCGTGGTCGCGTTGCGCAGGCGGTCGGAGCCGTGCACGACGCCGGAGAGCACCTTGAGCATCGACACCTGGCCCACGTAGGCGTCGGCCACGGTGCGGAACACGTGCACGAGCGGCTCGCCCGACGGGTCCGCGGAGACCGCGACGGGCCGCCCGCCGTCGTCGCCCCCGTCGTCGTTCCCGGAACCCGCGGCGCCCGGGCCGGCGGCGGTCGTGCCGACGAACCCGGGGCCGGCGTTCCCGGGGGTGTCGTCCCCGGAGCCGACGACGATGCGGGCATCCCGCCCGCCGGGCGCGGGCGCGAGCTCGCACAGCAGGTCGGCGAGGCGGTCCACGCCGGCGGCGGTCGTCCCCGACGCGACGACGACGGGTATCACGTCGCCCGAGGCGACCTCGTACGCGAGGGTGCGTTCGAGGTCCGCCGCCGTCGGCTCCTGGCCCGACAGGTAGGCGTCGAGCTGGTCGTCGTCGTGCGACACGAGCTCCTCGGTCACGTCGACGTGCATCCGGTGCTCCTCGTCGACGACGTCGGCGGGCAGGTCCTCGTCGCGGTGCCGGCCGGCGCCGTCGTAGACGAGGGCATGCTCGCCGAGCACGTCGGCGATGGAGCAGAACGACTGCTCCTCGCCGAGCGGCAGCTCGATGGGCCACAGGCGCTCGCCGAACGCGTCCCGCAGCTCGGCGAGCACGCGCCGGAAGTCGGCGCGGGCCCGGTCCTCCTGGGTCACGACGACCAGGCGCGGCACACCGAGCGCCTCGGCCGCCGACCATGCCGTCCAGGAGCCGGGCTGCACGCCATCGACCGCGCTGACGACGACGAGCGCGAGGTCCGCGATCGAGAGGGCCGTGTCCACGGCGCCCGCGAAGTCCGGGTGGCCCGGCGCGTCGGCCAGGGTCAGCGTGTACGCGGCGCCGTCGGGACACGTCCAGGTGAGCGTGCCGAGCGCGAGCCCGAGCGAGCTGCCCCGGGCGACCTCCTCCGGCTCGTGGTCGCACACCGTGGTGCCGTCCTCCACGCGCCCGGCGCGGGAGATCGCGCCGGCGCGGTGCAGCAGCGCCTCGGCGAGTGTCGTCTTGCCCGCGCCCGCCGCGCCGACGACGGCGACGGTCCGGTGGTTCGTGGTCGGTGCCGCGTCCATGAGGCCCTCCCGCCATGGGGTGTACCAGACATGATGCCGCAGCGCCACGGCGCGGGCACAGCCGCTCCGCTACGCCCCGTAGGTCTCCGCGAAGTCGGTCACCTCGTGGGCGTACGACACCGAGCGGTTGTAGGTGGCCAACGCCGCCTCCCAGCCGTCGTCGGTCGTGACGTCGCCGCCGCTGCGGCACAGGTAGAGGCCGGCGGTCAGGGCCGCGTCGTCGATCTGGTGCGGATCCGCCCGCCCGTCGAGGTTTCCGTCCTGCGCCCAGCTCTCCCACGTGGCCGGGATGAACTGCATCGGCCCGACCGCGCGGTCCCATTCCGCGTCGCCGTCGAGCTCTCCCCCATCGGTGTCGACGATCTCCGCGACGCCCTCGCTGCCGTCCAGCGGGATGCCGACGATGGGCGGGCTCACCGTCCCGTCCGTCCCGGCGCGCGCGCCGCCGTAGCTGCCGTGCACCGACTCGACCGCGCCGACGCCCGCCAGCGTGTTCCACCCGATCCCGCACCCCGGCTCGAGCTCCGCCAGCCGCAGGGACGCCCCGGCGTAGGCGGCGAGCACCCGCACCGGGATCTCCGTGCGCCGCGAGACGTCCCGGAGCCAGCCCCGCTGGGCCAGGTCGGCGATGGGGACGGAACCGGTGTCGCCCGCGTGCTCCGCGGCCGGTGCCGGGACCGGCTGGCGCGGCGCGGGTGGATAGCTCAGCTCCCGGGCCGGCGACCAGGTCCCCCCGCCCGTGCCGCACCCGGTCAGCAGCAGAACGGCCGCGGCGACGACGGCCCAGGTTCGTACTCGTGCGGTGATGACGCGCCTCCGGTGCTCGGGAACAGCCGGGCGGCACCGGCGCTCGACGCCGGCGCTCGCCGTCCTGCCGCCGAGGTTACGGCCGGGCCGCACCGATCCGGTGTGCTCTGACAAGACCTCCAGCAAATGTGCCCGAATCCGACCCGGTCTCGGGAACCTCGCTGATCGTCCCGGCGGCCGACTGAGGCGCGACCGGACACGCCGGCGGCGCCACCCCTTTCGGAGCAGCGCCGCCGGTGCCTGCCGGTTCAGCCCGGGCTCACAGCTCCCGGCACTGGCCGAACTGGCGGCCCGTCACCGTGTTCGGCGCGCCGTTGTTCGTCGGCTCCGGGTCGTTGCGGTAGCAGGCGAGCGGTCCGACGATCCGGTTGTCCCCGATCACCGGGCCCTCCGAGCGGGTCACCGTGACGGGGCCGGTCACCCGGTTGCCCCCGCAGTTCGCCGCCGGGTCACCGATCGTGACCCCCGAGCTGCGGGTCACGGTGAGCGCACCCGTGAGGCGCGAGTCGCACACCCGCACCTCGGACGCCCCGTCGGCGCGGACCAGGGCAACGATCTTCGAGTCGGTCACCCGCAGCCCAGCGCCGTCGGACACGGAGACGCGGCCCAGCACCGTCGCGTCGTCGATGCAGGTCGTGCCCTCGGTGACCGAGACCTTGCCGTGGTGCCGGCCCGTGATCACCTCGTCGCACGGCGCCAGGCCCGTCACGGCGACGTCGGCCGAGGCCACGGCCGGCTCGTCGAACGGGTCGGACGTGACGTGCTCCGCGGTGTTCGTGTACGTGCCGCTGATCGCGTCCGGGTCGACCGTCACCTCGTAGGACAGCGTGACCGGGTCGATGCTCGGCCCCACGTAGTCGAGACAGATGCTGCCGCCCTCGGTGAGGGCCGACGACGGGTCGCCCGCGTTCACGACGGCCGTGCCGAGCGTACCCGCGAGGTTCTCGATCCCGATCGTGGCGAGGGCGGGCAGGGCGCCCAGCTCGCCGTACTCGAACGTGATCTCCGGCCGGTCGTCCGCCACGGAGTTGTAGATCCAGGTCTGGAACTTCCCGACGGAGTTGGACAGGTCGGCCGGGTCGGCGCCGTAGGGCAGCGGGTCGTCCCACTGCACCACGGCGACCTCGCCGCCCGAGGTGGCCAGCCGCACGCCGCGATCGTTCGCCAGCGAGAGCTCCAGGTCGGACCACAGCGGAGCGATCACGCCGTTCGGCGCGGCCGCGGCCGGGACCGCCTGCGGCTCCCACGGGCTGCCACCGTAGCCGCCCGCGATCGTGATCAGGCCGTCGTCGGACACCGTGAGGTTCGGCGACTGGTCGGAGTAGTGCGGGAACGGCCCGATGCTCGAGAACGCGCTCACGGCCGCGCTGTCGCCGTCGAGCGAGCTGAACCCGATGCCCACCGCGCCGAGGTCGACGAACCCGGACCACGCCGCGCACTGCGGGCTGGTGTCCGGCGTCGACGCCTCGTAGGCACCCGCGACGCCCACCGACGTGGGCATGTCGACCTCCCACGTGATCGTCTGCCCGTCCACGACGCCCCCGCCGGTCACCGACGCGGGGTCGATGGTCAGCCCGTCGGGCACGGTGTCGGTGATCGTGTAGGTGAGGTCCTCCGGCGTCACGTTGGGCTCGATCGTGAGGTCGTAGCCGATCGTGTCGCCGATGGCGGCGGCGTCCGTCGACGCGGACTTGGTCACGTCGTCGGCCACGCGGGACAGCCGGAGCGGGATCTCGCCGATGTCGCCCGGCGTGTCGGGCGAGCTGCCGAGCACGGCGGTGCCGTAGAAGAGGTCGCCCTCCTCGGCGTCGGGCAGGTCCCAGTGGACGCGCACGTCGTACGGCTCGCCCACCGGCACCTCGCCGTCGGGTCCGGCCACGCCGGCGTTGCCCAGGTCGGCGGACGGGACCACGGCCGTGGCGAGCGTGTGCGTGTCGGGCTGGTTGTCGCTGCCGCCCCAGTTCTGCACCAGGACCCACCAGGTCCCGGCGTCCGGCTCGGGCACCTCGCAGTACTCGGCCGCGGAGCCCGACGTCGAGGCGCACACCTGGGTGTCGGCGCTCGGCGTGTCACCGGTGCCGACGAACAGGTCGAGGTCGGGCGCGGTGGCCTGCGTGATCTCCGCGACGAGCCGCTCGGCGTCGCCGGGCACCTCCACGGTGGTGACCTGGACCTGGCTCAGGTCGTCGTACGGCGAGTCGTTCGTCGGGTCCTGCACGAGGGAGCCCTCGTGCAGGTCCGCCGCGGCCAGGCCACGCACGGAGCCGGTGAAGTCGGACACGGCGATCGACCGGAGGTCGCTCACCGCCTGCGACCCGGTGTCCCGGCGCGTGCTGATGTCGACCTCGTCCGGCAGCACGGCCACGGACGGGACGACGGCGACCGGCAGGGTCACGTCCGGCACGTCCGGGTCGCTCGGGGTGAGCGTGATGCGCCCGAACAGCGTCTCCCCCTCGGGGGCGCCGGCCACGTCCGCGGTGACCGAGATGTCCATCGAGTCACCCGGCGACACGGTGGCCTGCGACAGGTCCACGGTGAGCGCGAGGCCGGGGTCGGACTCCGCGGACACCGACCAGGTGACGCCGGCCGGGGCCGACGCGGGCGCCTCGGCCGTGCGCTGCCACGAGCAGGTGGCGAGGCACTGGGTCTCGGCGAAGGAGGGCAGGTTGAGCGTGCTGGGGTCGCCGCCCTCCTCGGGGTTCGCGGCCACGTAGTTCGCCGGGGTCTCGTCGAACAGCAGGCCGGCCTGGACCGCCGCCCCGATGTCCATGTGGCCGCTGCCTTGCGTGTACGGGGTGGCGGGCGCGCCGTCGTGGTTGCGCACGCCGGTCCGCGCCGTCGTCATGAGCGCGGACTGCTGCTCGGCCGGCGTCCAGTCCGGGCGGGCCTGCGTCAGCAGCGCGCCGGCGCCGGCCACGTGCGGGCTGGACATCGAGGTGCCCGAGCTGGTGGCGTACTCGACGTGGTCGTACGTGCCGTCGGCCACGCCGTAGGCGGCGAGGATGTCGACGCCGGGCGCGGTGATGGACGGCACGATCGTGTCGACGGCCCGGTTGGGACCGCGCGAGGAGAAGCTGGCCATGACGTCGCCGAGCGCGTCGTCCACGGTGAACGTGGTGCGCGCGACGCCTGCCGTGTGGCCGGTGCCCTCCGCGAGCCAGTTCTTGAGCGTCACGCCGTCCTGGTAGGTGAGGAACACGCCGTTGACCGCGTACGCCTCGCCGATCAGGGAGTCGCCGTTGACCTCGTTGTTCGCGAGCACGAAGCCGGCGGCGCCCTGCGCCGCGACGTTCTCCGACTTGCCGACGCGGGCGCCGACGCCGCGGTCACAGACCACGATCTTGCCGGTGTACTCCGCCTCGTGGCCGGACGTGTCCTGGCACTGCGCGTCGCCGAAGTCACCCGCGTAGACGATCTCGGTGGCGGGCAGCGGGCCGGTCAGGGACTTGCCGGTGAGGTCGGGCAGGTCGCCGGCGCTGCTGGTCAGGTCGATCAGCGCCGAGAACCCGTGCCGGTTGTGCGTGGAGGCGCCGACCGAGGTGAGCCACGGGGCGTCGGCCGGGGAACCGGTCGTGGCGACGCCCGGGCCGTCGTTGCCGTTGGAGGTCGCCACGAAGATGCCGGCGGCACGCGCGTTGAGGAACCCGATCGTGTCGAAGTCGTTCCACAGGTCCGATGGCGCGGACGAGCCGATCGAGTAGTTGATGACGTCGACGCCGTCGGCGATGGCCTGGTCGATCGAGGCGGTCAGGCCGGAGGTGGTGCAGCAGCCGCGGTAGCTGATGACGTTCGCGTGCGGCGCCACGCCGGAGACGTCGAACGTCGGCGGGTCGGTGCCCTCGGGCGCGGTCGGCACGACGTCGTCGACCACGTTGCCGCCCGACGTCGACGCCGTGTGCGTCCCGTGCCCGTCCTCGTCGAGGGCGCTCCGGTCGGAGTCGGTCAGGAAGCCGTAGGCGCCGATCAGCTTGCCGTTGCAGGGGAAGTCGGGGTCGTACTGGTCCGTGTTCGACGGGTCGCACGCGCCCAGGTAGTTCCCCGCGCCCAGCGGGTTGGTGTGGGTGTAGCCGTCGTCGCCGGTCTCGGCGAACGACGGGCTGCCCGGGTTGATACCGGTGTCGATGGTGCCGATGACGACGCCCTCGCCCTGGTAGTCCTCGGGCAGGCCCAGCTCCTCGACGGCGTTCCACAGCGCGTCCGCGTTGCTCCAGGCCGGGCCCGCGTCGGTGTGCAGCTCGTGCTCCTTGTCGAGCGCGATGTGCGCGACGGCGGGATCCTTGGCGATCTCCGCCGCCTCCTCGGGCGTCAGCACCGCCGAGACGCCGTTCACGGCGTACTGGTAGGTGAACGGGATCTCGACGTCGCGGTCCACCGTCCGCTCCATGCGGGTGACGAACTCCTCCTGCTCCGCCTCGAGGAACTCGGTGTACTCGCGCACCCGCGGGGTCGACGGGTCGAGCACCCGGCCCGGCCGCGGTGCCGTGGCCGTCATGCCTCCGACCCCGCCGCGGTAGGTCGGCACGGCGTCGCCGGCCAGCCGGATCAGGTAGGTGCGCTCCGCGCTCCCGCGGCCCAGGGCCAGCTTCTGGACGGCCGGCTCACGCTCGACGCCCGGCTCCGGGGTGGTCTCGGCCGGCACGAGCTTCTCGGCGACGAGATCGCGCGACTCGACCTTGTCCGGCCCGGGGGGATCGGCGGCCGGGACCGCGACCGCCGCGGGCGTCAGCGCCGCCGCCAGTGCTGTGACAGCGGCGATGACGAGGGGCGTTCTGGACCGGTGTGACATCTACGGCTCCCTTGGTGTGGCAGCGATGGGACGTTCACGAGCAAAGTGCCCGTTATTCCTTGCGCAGGTGAGAGGGCCGTGTCAACGGTCCCGGGCAGATTTCACCCGGTCCGGTCGGGCAGGTCGAGAAGGCGCGCCGAGGTCGGAGCGGCTTGCGCGAACCATGCGGTTGTTTCCGGATTGGCGCCGAATGCGGAAACAACCGCATGGCTGACCGGGTCAGACCGCCGACCAGCCGCCGTCCGAGGCGAGGATCGCGCCGTTGAGGTTGACCGAGTCGGTGGAGAGCAGGAACGTGATCGACGCCGCCAGCTCGGCCGGGGTGGCCAGGGACGGGATGTTGCCGCGGTAGCGGGCGAGCCGGCCGCCGCCGAACTCGGCGTCCTCGGGGACGACGATGCCGGTGGCGACGGCGCCGGGGGCCACCGCGTTGACTCGCACGCCCGTGCCGGCGTACATGACGGCGGAGGACTTGGTGAGGCCGACGACGGCGTGCTTGGAGGCGGTGTAGGCGACGCCTGCCGCCGAGCCGCGCAGGCTCGCCTCGGAGGCGACGTTCACGACGCGGCCCTGGCCCACCTCCAGCATGCCCGGCACGACGGCGCGGGTCAGGCGCATGGTGCCCTCGACGTTGACCCGCATGACGCGATCCCAGACGGCGTCGGTGACCTCATGGATCGCGGCGTTGTCGTCCATGATCCCGGCGACGTTCGCCAGCGCGTCGACGCGGCCTCCGGCGGCGCGGACGACGTCGGCCACCAGGTCCTCCGACGTGATGTCGCCGGCGACGGCGAGGATCTCGGCGCCGGGGAGCGAGGCGACGAGCTCGTCCAGGCCGGCCTTGGTCAGGTCGACCGCGACGACGCGGCCGCCCTCGCGGGCCACCCGGCTCGCGACCGCCCGGCCGATGCCCGACGCCGCGCCGGTGACCACCACGGTCTGGCCGGCGAACCGGCCGGGCGTGATCTCCTCGGCCCAGGCGGCGGGGGCCGCGGCGCTCTGCCCCGCGCCGGCCGCCGCGTCGTCCGGCGCGGCCTCCCGGTACGCGGTGAGGAGCGCGTCGACCATCTCGGCGGGGAACTTGCCCTGCGAGAGCGTGACGAGCTGCTCGAGCGGCAGGTTCCGCGCCGGCGCGAGCGCGTCGGCCGACCCGCCGCCCCGGGCGATCATGGCCGTCAGGATCGGGCCGCCGACGGGGTGGTCGAGCCACTGGCCGACGGTCGAGGAGGCGGTGAGGGACATGGCGTACTCCTGTCGACGAGAACCGGACACTGTTGTCCGGTAGTTAGGGTACGTCCATGGCAAGCCCCCGCGCGAATCTCGGCCCCGCCGCCGCGGCGCGCAACCGCGCGGCCCTGCTGGCCGCGGCCCGCGCCGTCTTCTCGGAGCTGGGCCCGCACGCCCCGCTCAACGCCGTGGCGCGGGCGGCCGGCGTCGGACAGGGCAGCCTCTACCGGCATTTCCCCGACCGGCAGGCGCTCGTCCTCGCCCTGTTCGAGGAGCAGGTCGCTGCCCTCGAGGAGCGCGCCGCCGATCCGACCGCGGATCTGGCCGACCTGCTCGGCCTGGTCACGCGGCACGCCATCGACTCGGTGGTGATCATCGACATCGCGTCCGCGACGCCGGACGCGCCCCCGGACCCGCGCCTCATGGAGCTGCGCGGCCGCGTCTCGGCGGTGCTCGGCTCCCGGCTCCCGGCCGCCGTCGCGACGGGCGACGCCCCGCCGGGTGCGACGGTCGACGACGCCCTGCTCGCCGTCGAGCTCGTCGCCACCGCCCTCACCCGCCGCCCGGCGGGGGAGCGCGCCACGTACGCGGCCCGCGCATGGCAGCTCCTGGGCTTCCGGGTCACGTCCGCGCCCCCGCGCGGATAGGCACCGCCGCTCGACGCGTCACCAGCGCGTGGTCACCGCCGCCCGAACCCTCAGTCCGGACCGAGGCCCCCGGCCGGGGGCACCCGGGCCGCCCGGCGGGCGGGAAGGATTGCCGCGGCCTGCCCCGCCAGGGCGGCCGTGAGGACGACGACGCCGAGCTGCGGCCACGGGATCTCCAGGACGGCCCGGGCGAGCGCCTGCTTCACGAACGTCTCGTAGCCCGCCCAGGCGAACGCGACCCCGAGCACGGTGCCGAGCACGGCGGCCACCACCGTCAGCAGCATCGCCTCGACCGCGAGCAGGCGCCGGAGCTGCCGGCGGGTGAGGCCGAGCGCCCGCAGCATCGCGTGCTCCCGCGTACGCTCGAACACGGACAGCCCCAGGGTGTTCGCGATCCCGACCAGGGCGATCACCACGGAGATCCCGAGCAGCCCGAGCACCAGCCACGTGATGACCGCCAGCTGCTGCCGGTCGGCGGCCTCGGCCTGGAGCCCGTTGTCGAGGGTCGCGCCGGCGGCGTCCGCGAGCGTGTCCAGGTCACCGACGAGCGCCGCCGCGTCGACCCCGGCCGCGGCGCGGGCCCAGACGGCGTGCTCCCGGGGCGCGTCGGTCAGCGCGGCCAGCGTCTCGGGCGCGACGACGCCCGCGCTCCCCCAGCCGGTCCCGCCGGTCACCCGGAGCCGGGCCGTGCGGTCGCCGGCGCGCACGGTCACCACGTCGCCGAGCCCGGCGGCCGGGTCCTCGCCGTACACCTCGGTGTCGAGCGCGATCAGGCCCGGTTCCACCGCGGCGAACGCCCCGCCGTCGCGGGCCACCTGATCCGCGTCCGGCGCGGTGAGGAGCAGGATCGGCCGGTCCTGGCCCTCGATCCCGGCGGGAACGCCGTCGACCGCGACGGCCCGCGCCACCCCGTCGGTGCCGGCCACCTCGCCCACGAGCCCGGGTGGCAGCGGGTCCTGCCACGAGGTGATCGCCACGTCGAGGGGATGGGCGCCGCCGTGGTTCGCGTCCACGGACGCGCGGGTCGTGGCCAGCCCGGTGAGCACCGCGGTCGTGAGCGTGACGCCGACGAGCAGCGACGCGGTGGTGGCGGCGGTCCTGCGCGGGTTGCGCACGGCGTTCTCGGTGGCCAGCCGGCCACCGGCCCCGAGCAGCGCCCCGGCCACGCGCACCAGGCGCGGCACGAGCACGGGCCCGAGGAGGAGGACGCCCGCGAACAGCACCCCGCCGCCCGCCAGCATGAGCACGGTACCGTCCAGGACCATCGCCGCACCGAGCAGCGCCGGCCCGGCGACCAGAAGGAGCACGGCGAGCACCAGGCGCACGCGGCCCGCGCCGGCGCGCACGTCCAGGACGTCGCCGGGACGCAGCGCCGCGAGCGGACTCACCCGGACCACCCGCCGGGTCGGCAGCCACGACGCGACCACCGTCACCGCCACGCCGACGACGAACCCGCCGGCCATCCACCCGACCGGCGGCTCCGGGGCGGACCCCAGCGGGTTCCGCGGCGCGACGGCGCCGAGCAGCGCGATCAGGCCGTAGCCGAGGCCGACGCCGGCCGGCACCCCGCACACGGAGGCGAGCAGCCCGACGACGACGGCCTCCCGGCGCACCGATCCCACGACCTGCCGCCGCGTCGCGCCCACGCAGCGCAGCAGCGCGAAGTCGCGCAGGCGCTGCGCGAACAGGATCGAGAACGTGTTCGCGATGACGAGGACGGAGACGAGCGCCGCGACGGCGGCGAACACCAGGAGCATCAGCGAGACGGTGTTCGTGTTGTTGGTGTGCACGGCGATGCTCTCGGCCACGAGCTCCTCGGGCGTCCGCGCCGTGGCGCCGTCGGGCAGCGTGCCGACGTCGCCGATCACCGCCGCCCGGTCCAGCAGGAGGCTGTCGTCGTCGCGCCAGTGCAGCAGTTGCTCGAAAGTGAGGTATACCGCCGCCTGCCCCAGGTTCGACGACGCCTGGACGATACCCACCACTCGCAGCTCGACCGCGTCGGCGCCCTGCCCGAGCCGGATCCGGTCGCCGGTCGCGATCTCCATCTCCTGGGCTGTCCAGACGTCGACCACCGCCTCCCCGGTGCGTTCCGGGAACCGGCCGGAGGCGAGCGTCTGCCAGCGGAGCTCCGGGGCCGTCGCGATCGACCCGACGAACTTCCCCGCCGCCCGCTCGTCGCCCGCCCGCAGCGGCAGCGTCGCCGAGCCGAGCACGGCGACGGTGTCCTCTCGCCCGGCGGCCCAGGCGATCGCGTTCTCCGTGCCCAGCCCGACGACGACGTGGTCCGCGCCGCGGAACGGCGCCCCGACGCCGTCCGTGATCCTGGCCTGCGCCGCGGCGGTGAGCACGCCCACCACCACGACGAACGCGACCGAGACGACAACGGCCACCGCCGCCGCCACGTACCTGCGGGCGTGGACGCGCAGCGAGGCGACCAGGACGGTCCGCATCAGGCGATCCTTCCGTCCCGCATCGTGACGACGTCGTCCGCGTACGACGCGGCGCCCTGCTCGTGCGTCACCATGACGACCGTCTGGCCGAGGTCGCGCACCGAGCGGCGCAGGTGCTCCAGCACCTCCGCGGACGTCTCGCTGTCCAGGTTCCCCGTCGGCTCGTCCGCGAACAGCAGCTCGGGCCCGGTGACCAGCGCCCGGGCGATCGCGACCCGCTGCTGCTGACCGCCGGACAGCTCCGCCGGCCGGTGACCGAGCCGATCGGCCAGCCCCAGGGTCTCCACCAGCGCGTGCGCCCGGTCCCGCACCGCGTCGTCGACCGGGCGCCCGCCCAGCTCCAGGGGCAGCACGATGTTCTGGTAGGCGGTGAGCATCGGCAGCAGGTTGAACGCCTGGAACACGAAGCCGATGCGCTCGCGGCGGAAGACGGTGAGCGCGTCGTCGTCGAGCGAGCCCAGATCCGTGCCGGCCACGGTGACCGTCCCGCCGTCGACGTGGTCGAGCCCGGCCAGGCAGTGCATCAGCGTGGACTTGCCCGAACCGCTCGGGCCCATGATCGCGGTGAACCTGCCGCGCGGGAGGTCGAGGTCGACGCCGCGCAGGGCGTGCACCTGCGCGTCGCCCCGGCCGTAGGTCTTGGTCAGGGCCCGCGCGCTCGCGGCGAGCGTCTCCCCGGCGGCGGGCCGGGCGCCGGGCTGGGTGGTGGTCGTCATGCCGTCAGTCCAGGCGAGGTCGTGTTGCCGAGGCGTATGCGCTTTTCGATACGCCGCCGATATGCGCGTGCTCGTAGCATCCGAGGCATGCGCGTGCTGATCGTCGAGGACGAGCCGTATCTGGCGGAGGCCGTCCGGGACGGCCTCCGGCTGGAAGCGATCGCGGCCGACGTCGCCGGCGACGGCGACACCGCGCTGGAGCTGCTGGACGTCAACACCTACGACGTCGCCGTCCTCGACCGCGACGTCCCGGGCCCCTCCGGCGACGAGATCGCCCGGCACATCGTCGCCTCCGGCAGCGGGACGCCGATTCTCATGCTCACCGCGGCCGACCGGCTCGACGACAAGGCCTCCGGGTTCGGGCTCGGCGCCGACGACTACCTCACCAAGCCCTTCGACCTGCGCGAGCTCGTGCTCCGGCTCCGCGCGCTCGACCGCAGGCGGGACCGTCCCCGGCCGCCGGTGCTCGAGGTGGCCGGCCTGCGGCTGGACCCGTTCCGCCGCGAGGTCTACCGCGACGACCGCTACGTCGCGCTCACCCGCAAGCAGTTCGCCGTCCTGGAGGTCCTCGTGGCCGCCGACGGCGGCGTCGTCAGCGCCGAGGAGCTGCTGGAGCGGGCCTGGGACGAGCACGCCGACCCGTTCACCAACGCCGTGCGCATCACCGTCTCGGCCCTGCGCAAGCGGCTGGGCGAACCCTGGGTCATCGTGACGGTGCCGGGCGTCGGCTACCGGATCGACACGGGGGCCGGCGGCGACGCCGGTGGCGGGCGTGGCTAGGCGGCCCGGGCCGAGCGTCCGCCTCAAGCTCACCCTCAGCTATGCCGGCTTCGTCATGCTCGCGGGTGCCGTGCTCCTCGCGGCCGTGTGGGTCTTCCTCCTGCGCGGTACGCGCGCCGCCGGTTCCTGGACGATCGCCGAGCTGCTGCCCGATCCCGCTCTCCTCGTCGGAGGCTGGGGGCCACGCGTGTTCGTCCCGGCGGCGATCGCGACGATGGCGTTCCTGCTGGTGTTCGGCCTCGTGGGCGGGTGGTTCCTGGCGAGCCGGATGCTCGCCCCGCTGGACCGGATCACCGAGGCCACCCGCCGGGCCGCGGCCGGCTCGCTCGCCCACCGGATCGAGCTCGAGGGCCGGCAGGACGAGTTCCGCGAGCTCGCCGACGCCTTCGACACGATGCTCGCCCAGCTCGAGGCGCACGTCGCCGAGCAGCGCAGGTTCGCGGCCAACGCGTCCCACGAGCTGCGCACCCCGCTGGCGATCACCCGGACCCTGCTCGACGTGGCCCGCGAGGACCCCGACGCCGACACCGGCGAGCTCGTACGGCGGCTCAGCGCCGTCAACTCCCGGGCGATCGACCTCACCGAGGCGTTGCTCCTGCTCAGTCGCGCCGGCCGGCGGTCCTTCGACCGGGCGCGCGTCGACCTGTCGCTCCTGGCGGAGGAAGCCACCGAGACGCTGCTGCCGCTGGCGGAGGCGCGCGGCGTCGCGGTCGAGACCTCGGGCGGCGTCGCCGTCGTCCACGGATCCCGGGCGCTCCTGCTGCAGCTGACCACGAACCTCCTGCACAACGCGATCGTCCACAACCTCCCGGAGGGCGGCACCGTGTGGATCCGCACCGCGGTGCGCGCGGGGGCCGCGGTGCTCACCGTGGAGAACACCGGCGCGCAGCTCACGGGCAGGCTTGTCGACACGCTCGCCGAACCCTTCCGGCGCGGCACGGAACGGGTCCGCGCGGACCACGCGGGTGTCGGCCACGCAGGTGTCGGCCTCGGCCTGGCGATCGTGCGGAGCATCGCCCAGGCGCACGACGGCGCCCTCGCCCTCGCCCCCCGGCCCGCCGGCGGGCTCCGCGTCACGGTGCGGATCCCCGCCGGGGACGGCGCCGCCGACCCGGGCTGAGGCATGGCGCGCGCTCACGCGCGGGCGCGCGTCACGTCCAGCGTGTACGTCGTGCCGTTGTTGCGGTCGACCCGCCATCGCGGGCGGGACTCCTCGGTCAGGGGGAAGGCGAACCCCGCCGCGACGAGGGCTCGCTCGAGGTCGGGCATCGAGACGCCGTCGACGTCGATCTCCCCGCGCCGCATCCAGGTCCTGGCCGACGTCGCCACCCAGGCCTCGCAGGACGCCAGGGTCGATCGCGTGTCGGCCAGGGTGACACGGACGGCGACGACGCCGCCGGGCAGCATAGCTCCGCCCACCAGCGCCGAGACCGCCGTCACGAGCCGCGTCCACCGGCCGGCCGCGGTGTCGTCGTCGGGAAGGGTCGTCATGTCATGCTCCAGTCGCCGTGGGGTGCAGCGTCGAACGCGGTGACGTGCGAGCGGCGGGTAGCCGCCGTCGTTATCCACACTGATGCCGCTAAATCCGAACAAGTGCCACACTTCTGTGGCACTCACCTCTAGGTTTCATGCAAGGGCGTTGCCGGGCGTATGGTGTGAATCCCCGTGACCGTCGAGGTTGGGAACACCGATGGACGACGAGTTGATCGGCAAGCGGATCAAGCAGCTCCGGCAGGCCCGGGGCGTGACGCAGGTAGGGCTCGCGCAGGAGGCGAAGATCAGCCTGTCCCTGCTGCGCAAGATCGAGCAGGGCGACCGGGACGTCTCCCAGCCGGTCGCGGCAGCCGTGGGGCGGGTGCTGCGCGTGGACGCGAGCACGCTCACCGGGCAGCCGTACCACCGGGAGGGCGCGTCGCCCGACCGCATCCACAAGCTGATCCCCGACCTCCGGCGGGCGCTGAACCGCTGGGACCTCCCGGCCGACGACGTCGACACCGCGCCGCGCCCGGTCGGCGCGCTCGCCCGCGATGCGCGGAACGTGTCCGAGCAGCTCCAGCACGGCCGCAACGCGCATCTCGCCGAGATCCTCCCGCCCCTGCTCACCGAGGCGTTCGCGATGGTGCACACCTGCGACGACGAGCAGGACCGCGCCGTGATCGCCCGCGCGCTGCTCGCGTACGCGCACGCCGCGCACACGGTCGCGCACCAGACCGGCTACGACGATCTCGCCGCGAGCGTCGAGGACCGCATCCAGTGGATCGCCGGGCTCACGGACGACCCGGCCGCCACCGGGTTCGCCGCGTGGATGCGCACCACGTCCCTCATGCGCGACGGCCTCTACGAGGGCGCGCTGTGGCTGCTGGACACGGCCCGCACAACGGTCGACCCCGGCGGGCGGGACGACGGCGCGCTGCTGACCGTGGGGGCGCTCCACCTGCGGTCCTCGCTCGTCGCGGGCCGCGCCGGCGATCTCGACCGGGCGATGGACCACGTAGAGGAGGCCCGCGGCATCGCGGAGCATCTGGACACGGACACCGACAACGACTGGTCACACCTCGCGTTCGGGCCGTCGAACGTCGCGATCTACCGGGTCGCGTGCGCCGTCGAGTCCGGGGACGGGCCACGCGCGCTCGCCATCGCGGACCGGACGCGCCTGCCCCAGCACATGCACACCCGGCTGCCCACGAGGGTCTCGCACCACAACCTCGACCTCGCGCGCGCGTACTTCTGGCAGGGCATGCACGACAAGTCGCTCGACAGCCTCATGACCGCGCGGCGTGCCGCGCCGGAGCAGACCAGGCACCACCCCACCACGCGCGAGGTGACGAACCTGCTCGTCCGGGCGCACCGCCGCAGCAACGAACCTCTCGCGCGCTTCAGCGCGTGGCTGGGCCCGGGCGACGACGCCGACCGGTGACGGGCGCGGCCACGGGTGACTCAGACGGCCGGGCTGCGGCGTTCCATGAAGACCGTGTCACGCCAGACGCCGTCGCGGCGTCCGATCCGCTCCCGGACGCCGAGCGTGCGGAATCCGGCCGAGTGGTGCAGACCCACGCTGGCGCGGTTCTCGGGGAAGATCGAGGTCTGCAGGGTCCAGAGGCCGCCGTCGTCCGCGGCCGTGACCTGCCTGCGGATGAGGGCTTTGCCGATCCCACGGCCCTGATGGCCGTCCGCGACGTAGATCGAGGTCTCGGCGACGCCGGAGTAGACCTCGCGGGCCGACACCGGGGTCGCCGCGGCCCAGCCGACGACCTCGCCGTCCAGCTCGGCGACCCAGCGGTGGTCCGGCAGCCACTTCACGTCCAGGGACTCCCGGCTCGGCACGACCGTCTCGAAGGTCGCCATACCCGTGTCGATGCCCTCGCCGTAGATGCGCCGCACCGCGTCCCAGTCCTCGTCGCGCAGCGCGCGCACCTCGACGTCGGCCGGTACGTCGCCGGGGCAGCACGGCCGCGGAGCCAGGAGGCCCATCACGGCGTCGGCGGCGTGCGGCAGGCCGACGCAGCACGCGGCGTTCACGGTCACCAGCGTGGCGGTGCCCTCCTTGTGCGTCCGGACGAACCCGACGCCGGCGAGCTTGCGCACGTGGTGCGAGCAGGTCGACTGGCTGATGCCGAGGGCGTCGGCGAGCGCCCCGACGGTGATCCCGCGCGGCGCGGTGGCGACCGCGTGCAGCATCCGCACCCGGGTGGGCTCGGCCAGGCAGGCGAACCACTCGGCGTAGGTGACTGCTTCGGCGGCGGGCAGCGCCGGGGGCGGGGCGTCGGCCGGGGACGTGGAAGCCGCTGTCGTCGTCATGGCAGCAGCATCGACCAGGATCGACGGCAACGTCAATCGACAACGATCGATAGAGCCGAGCACCGGGTCGTGCGCGTACCACTCGACGGCCCGGTGACACCCACGCGACACCTGGTGGCGGGCACACGACGAGGCAGCTCGCAGCACCCCTCGTCAAGCTCGGCCTGGACGCGCTGACGAAAACGGCGCGAACCGTTCCGACGCCCCCTCCCCGGCACGGAGGCGCTCGAGGCCGTCGAGGATGAGGTCGAGGCCGAACTCGAAGGCGTCGTCGCCGGCTTCCTCGACGTGGTAACGGATGTGCTCGGCGAGACAGGGGTACTCCGCCACCGGGAACGAGCGCAGGAGTTCGGGGCCCATCGCCTCCATGTCGTCCTGGTCGAGGGAGAAGCCCAGCTCCTGCATCGCGTGGCCGACGATGTGGTTCTCGACCGTGTGGAACGCGAGGTCGAGCAGGCCTGGCGCGAAGCCCGCCTCGCGCAGGTCGCGCAACGCGCTGTCGAGGTAGCGCATGCGCGCGGGCCCGATGCCGATGCGCGACGTCCACAGCGCGGCCGACCACGGGTGGCGCATCAGGGTGGCATGGGCCGAGACCGCACGACGCCGCGCGCGGTGGCGCCAGTCGGCGGGGGCCGCGGACGACGACGCTCGGGCCGCCGCGGCAGCGGACGGCGCGGCAGCAGGGGGCACGGCAGCCGACGGCGCGGCCTCCCGCACGCCACCGCCGGCCGGGGGCGTCCCCGGCGACTCGCTCCCCGGCAGCTCGATCTCCGCGGCGACCCGGTCGAGCATGCCGTCGAGCAGGTCGTCCTTGTTCTTCACGTGGTTGTACAGCGCCATGCCCTCGACGCCGAGCTCCTTGCCGAGCCGCCGCATCGACAGCGCGCCGATCCCCTCGGCGTCGGCCATCGCGATCCCGGCGTCGAGCACCCGGTCACGGTTCAGCGTGCGGCGCCCGCTCGGCCGGCCTGCCTGCTTCGACACCCGTGGCTCCCCTCCGATCGTGACCGCACCGGCCGTCGCGGCGCGGGTCTCCCGCGAACCGCCCGGCGACCACCGCCTCTGTGGCGGCGGCCCGGCGACCGGCCTTCCCGACGGTCCCGCGGCCGGCCGTGCCGGTAGCCCCGGCGACCGGCCGGCGGCACCGGGCCCGAGGGCCGGCGGTCTTGACGGCCCGTGCCCCGCAGCGTAACTTACGGCGTAAATATTTACACCGTAAATCTCTCGAGGGAGCGGCCATGCGAGCGATCGTGCAGCACGGGTACGGCGATCCGGGCGAGGTGCTGAGGGTCGAGGACGTGGAACACCCCGCCCCGGGGGACCGCGAGGTCCTGGTGCGGGTCGAGGCGGCGTCGGTCAACGCCAAGGACTGGATGGAGGTGGCCGGCCATCCGTACCTGTTCCGGCTCGCGCTCGGCCCGTTCCGGCCGCGGAACCCGGTCCCGGGCGCCGACGTGGCCGGGGTCGTCGAGACGGTCGGACCGAAGGTCACGCGGTGGCGTCCCGGCGACGAGGTGTTCGGCGAACTGCCCCGCGGCACCTTCGCCGAGTACGCCCTCGCGACCGAGGACGCCGTCGCCCCGAAACCGGCCGGGCTCGGCTTCGCGGAGGCCGCGGCCGTGCCGCTCGCGGGCATCACCGCGCTGCAGGGGATCCGGGCCGCCCGCGTCCGGCCCGGTCACCGCGTGCTGATCAACGGCGCCTCCGGGGGCGTGGGCACCTTCGCGGTGCAGATCGCGAAGTCGCAGGGCGCCCACGTGACGGGCGTGTGCCGCACGGACGCGCTCGACCTGGTCCGCTCGATCGGGGCCGACGACGTCGTCGACTACACCGAGGAGGACTTCACCCGGCGCGAGGGCTCCTACGACCGGATCCTCGACATGGTCGGCAGCCACTCCCTGGCCGACTACCGGCGGGCGCTGCGGTCCGGCGGGCGCTGCGTCGTCGCGACCGGCATGCCCGGCGGCAAGGTCCTCGGCCCGCTCCCCTACCTGCTCCAGGCCATGTCGGCCGGATCGCGGAACGGCTCGACCGTGACGACGCTGAGCGCCAAGCCGAACCCCGAGGATCTCGCCGAGCTCACGAGGCTGGCCGACGCCGGGCAGCTGAGGCCCGCCGTCGACCGCACCTACGAGCTCTCCGACGCGCCGGCCGCCGTCGCCGCCCAGGGCGCGGGCCACGCCCGCGGCAAGACCGTGGTGACCATCGGCGGCGGGGCATGACACCAGCTCCGCGGCCCACGCCGCGAGCCCGAGCAGACCCTCGGCGCCGCCGACGCCGAACGCCCGCTACGACGACGCGGACGCCACCACCCCGTTGTCCCACGCCCAGGCGGCGATCTCCACGCGGTTGCGCAGGCCCAGCTTGGCCTGGATCGCCGCCACGTGGCCCTTGACGGTGCTGAGGGAGATGAACAGGTCCGCCGCGATCTCCAGGTTCGTGCGGCCGCGGGCGATCGCGCGGACCACTTCGGTCTCCCGCTCGGACAGCGGCCGCACCGCCGCCTTCCCGGCGTTGCCCGGTGTGGCGCGCGGGGAGGTCAGGTGGCGCAGCAGCCGCACCGTGACCGACGGCGAGACCAGGGCGTCGCCGGCGTGCGCCGCCCGGACGGCCTCGACGAGCAGCGCCGGCCCGGCGTCCTTGAGGACGAAGCCGACCGCACCGCCGCGCAGCGCCCCGTAGACGTACTCGTCGTCGTCGAACGTGGTGACCACGATGACGCGGAGCGGGTCCGGCACGTCGGGCCCGGCGAGGGTGCGGGTGACCGCGATGCCGTCCAGGCCCGGCATCCGGATGTCGACGAGGCAGACGTCCGGTCGCAGCCGCTCCGCCAGGGCGACGGCCTCGACGCCGTCGGACGCCTCGGCCACGACGTCGATGTCGGGCTGGTCCTCCAGGATGAGGCGCAGGCCGCCGCGGACCATCGGCTGGTCGTCGGCCAGGAGCACGTTGATCGTCATCGCCGCTCCCCGGACGGCAGGGGCCGGCCATCGGCGGGCAGGGGCAGGGTGGCGAGGACGGTCCACCCGGCGTCCGGGCGCGAGCCCGCGCGCAGGGCGCCGCCGAGCGCCTCCACCCGCTCCCGCATCCCGACCAGGCCGTATCCGACGCCGGCACCCCCGGAGCCGGAGCCGTGGCGTGACCCGGGTGCCGCGTGCGGCGCGTCGTCGGACACCTCGACGCGGATGCCGTCCGGGGTCCGGCCGACGTCGACCGTCACGGACCGGGCCCGCGGGGCGTGCCGGGTCACGTTCGTGAGCGCCTCCTGGACCACCCGGTAGACGGTGCTGGTGACCTCCGGGGGCCAGCCGGCGTCGTCGTCGGGCAGACGAAGGCAGACGGCGGGGCCGCGCTCCTCGAACCTGCTCACCAGGATGCCGATCGCCTCGGGGCCCGGCGCGGACGGGGAGGCGTCGCCGTCGTCGCGCAGCAGGCCGACGACGCGGCGGAGCGAGGCGAGGGCGTCCGCGCCGGCGGTCTCGATGTCGGCGAGGGGGCCGGCGAGCGGCTCCGGCCGGCTCGATCGCCCGGCCACGATCCGGGCGGCCTGCGCCTGGACGACGATGCCCGTGATGTGGTGCGCGACGACGTCGTGCAGCTCACGCGCCACCGCGAGACGCTCGTCCCGGCGCACCCGCTCGACCATCGCCTCCCGGCGCTCCGTCCGGAGGCGACCCCCGAGCCCGGCCGCGACGGCCGCGAGCCACGAGACGCCGCACACCGTCGTGACCTGCGACGGCGCCGCCGAGAACGGGACCGCCGCGAGCCATGACGCGGCGACCACGGCGAGCCCGCCTCCCGCGACGACCACTGCCTCGCGGACCGGGAGCCGCCGGACCGCCGACGCGACGAGCACGGCGAGCGCCAGCGCCGTGGCGGGCGCCGGCTCCTCCGGCAGTCCGGCGAGCCGCGCCACGACGACCGCCGCGAGCGCCACGCCGAGCCCGGCCAGCGCCAGGGCGAACCGGCCGCGGCGGCGCAGCAGCGCGAGTGTGCCGGCCACGGTTCCGACAGCCAGGCCGAACGCCCAGTACCACCCTCCCCAGCTCGCCGCGAGCGCGGCCGCGGTCGCGGCGAGGACCGCGAGGACGACGACGGCGAGGGCGGCGTCCCCGGCGGCTCGCGCCGTCGCGGCCCAGCGGTGGGTGAGGTTCACGCGGCTCAGGCTACGAGGCTGCGAGGTGCGTCGTGCGCCCGGCGCAACGGCGGGCGGCGGAGCGGCGGGCGGCGGAGCGGCGGGCGGCGGAGCGACGGGCGGCGGAGCCACGTGGCCCACCGCCACAGCCATTCGGCGGGCCCGTACCGGAATCGGCGGAACCACAGCGTGGAGAACACCCACTGGGCGGCGATGATCGCGCCCGCGATGCCGAGCGCCTCGCGCGAGGACCACGGCTCGGCGAGGCCCACGAGGTGGGCGAGGGCGAGTACGGCGACGCTCGTACCGAGGTAGTGGGTCAGCGCCATCCGGCCGAGCGGGGCGAGCATCGCCTGGAGCACGGGGCGCAGGG
This sequence comes from Myceligenerans pegani, assembly GCF_014892515.1. GTDB lineage: Bacteria > Actinomycetota > Actinomycetes > Actinomycetales > Cellulomonadaceae > Myceligenerans > Myceligenerans pegani. Next base: position 121,997 of record NZ_JADBGR010000064.1, on the reverse strand, counting down.
GCGTGCGCAGCAGCACCAGCAGGAGGCACACGTACGCGCCGGCGAGGAGCAGCCCGGCCAGCGGGTAGGCGATGCGGTGCCCGAGGGCGTCGATGTCGCCGGCGGCCTCGAACCGCGCCTGCACCTGGACGGCGGGGACGGCGCAGGCGGCGAGCACGAGGCCGAGGGCGGCCGGGACGCGCGTCGAGTCCTCGATGCGGCGGACGACGCCGTACCGGGCGAGGGCCGAGCCGAGCAGGAAGAGGCCGGGGACGATCATGAACCGTCCGCCGGCGTCCAGGATGGCGACCACGAGGAGGGCCGCCGCGAGGGCCGCGGTCGCCCAGCGCGGCAGCCAGGTCGAGGGCAGGAGGACGACGAGCCCGGCGATCGCGTAGACGGCGAGGATGTCGCCGGGCCACAGGAGCAGGTGGTGGGCGGCGCCGATGACGAGGAGGGCGGCGAGTCGGCGGAGCAGGACCAGGCGGGGTCGTGGGCTGCGCGCGGCCGCGGACTCCAGGACGATCGAGAACCCGACGCCGAAGAGGAAGGAGAAGATCGGGAAGAACCGGTGGTCGACGAGCAGGTGGATCCAGTCCGCGTCGCCTGCGACCGGGCCGACGACGGCGGGGCCGCCGGGTATCGCGCTGCTCGCGATCGGGACGACGTTGGCGAGGGTGATCCCGCACAGCGCGAAGCCGCGCAGGACGTCCAGGGCGGCGATGCGGGGGCGTGTGCCGGGTGGTTCGATCGGGGTTCGGGGCATGGCCTCATGCTCGGCCGCGGGCGTCCTGCGGCGGTACCGGCCGAAAGTACTGTTCGGAGAGGTCGGCGTCGTTCGGCGGGACGGGCGGCGCTGGCGTCGTTCGGCGGCGTCGGCGCCGGCGCGTTCCCGCAAGAGCTACGCCTGCGCGGCGCGGCACGACAGCGAGAAGGTCCCTCCGGAAAGACGTCCCTCCGGCGCGGAGGTCCCTCGGGAAGGACGCCCCTCCGCGAGGACGTCACTCCGGAGCCTGACGATGCGCCGAGGCGCCCTGAGACAAGCAACCGTGCGGGCGGGACACCGACGGGGCGTCTGTGGACTGATGGTCTTTCCACGGATTTCGCTATCAAATGGCATGTCGAACATGCGTTCGCTAGTGTTGGTCGTGGCGGTGCCGAAGGTCCCGGGACAGTCGGTAGCGGCGCGAAGTCCGGGCGCAAGAAGATCGAGAGCAGGACGGTCGAGAGCAGGACGGTCGAGAGCAGGACGGTCGAGAGGGGGCGAGTGCGAATGTCGGCGGATCGGCGAACGAGCGTGGGCGGCGGCCGGCCTGTCGGCGCGCTCCTGGACGACCTCGAATCGTTGACCGCCGAGCTCATCGCCACCGCGGGACCCCGGGCCCTGGAGGCCGATCCTGCGGGCGCCGGTTCCGACGGCGCTACGGTGCTGGCGGGCGCCTCGGCGCGGCTGCGGATGGTCGGCCACCGGCTGGAGGTGCTGCGTACGACCTTCCTCCCCCTGATCGACGAGGCCGGCCTGTGGGCTCTGACCGGTGCGCGGACGTTCGCGATCTGGCTGGCGGCGACGGAGCAGATCCGCAACGCGACCGCGCGACGCGAGGTGCGTACCGCGACGGTGCTGCGTGACGTCCTGCCCGCGGCCTGCGAGGCCGCGCTGGACGGCAGGATCGGGCCGGATCACCTGCGTGCGATGGTGGACGTCGCGCCGACCAGCCAGGCACGCAGGGACGCACTGGCGGCTCCCGCCGTCGACGAGCCGCTCGACGACGGCCGCGACAGCACGCCCGACGAGAGGGGCGCCCCGGACGAGGTCCACGACGGGAACCGGCGCGCCGGCAGCGCGGACACCACACGCAGCACGAGCGACCCGGCGGGTGCGGACGACGCCGCCACTACGGACGACGCCGGGACCAACGGGGCGGCCGCAACCGACCGCGCAGGCAGCGATGCGGACGGACCCGGTCAGGCTGCGAACGCTGACGGAATGTCGCACCGTCACCCGGTCGAGCACACCGGGCCTGACGGAGACGGCAGGGCCGACGGCGCCGGCGGGCCTGACGGAGACGGCGACGCCGTCGGCCGGTCACGGATACCGACGTGGGAGGAGCAACTGCTGGAGTGGGCCGACGAGCGTCAGGCAGAGGACTTCCGCGGGCTGGTGCGGTACTTCGCGCGTCAGGCCGATCCCGAGGCGGACGAGCGCGGGCTGAAGAAGGCCCGGGACAAGGAGTACCTGAGCGTCTCGCCGACGATGGACGGCTTTCACGTGGCCGGGTTCCTGACCCCCGAGCACGGTGAACTGGTCACGACCGCCCTGGGCTCCGTGATGGGTGCGCCGGCCGCGGAGGACGACCGCACCCCGGGTCAGCGGCGTGCCCAGGGGCTGGCTGACCTGGCAAGGATCGCGCTGGACAACGGGCACACGGGGTCGGGCGCGGCGGTGCGTCCGCACCTGAACGTGGCCGTCTCCTGGACCGAGCTGCAGCGCCTGACCCACCACACCGACCGCACGCCTGGCAGCGCGGACGAGGTCCTCCTCGGCGCCCAGGAGCAGACCGCCCCGCCGGAGACGTATCCGGCCGGTCCGGCGCCGGCGGTGGTCGCGGGAACCGACACCCCCGTGCCGACGAGCCTGCTGCGGCGGATCACGTGCGACTGCGAGGTCACCCGGATCGTCTTCGGTCCCGACGGGGCAGTGCTGGATGTCGGGCGTGCCCAGCGCACGGTCACCGGCCCCATGCGGCGCGCGGTCATCGCGCGCGACAAGCACTGCGTGTGGCCCGGCTGCGACCAGCCGCCCGCGCGCTGCGAGGTCCACCACGCCGTCCGCCACTGGGCCGACGGCGGGCGCACCTCGGCCGACAACGCCGCGCTCCTGTGCTGGCACCACCACGACCGTGTCGACGGTCAGCACATCGCCATGCGCTGGACCGGCAATGCGAGCGGAACCCGCCACTCCGGCTGGTCCCTGACCGACCGGAACGGCCGCGAGATCAGCCTCGCGGGCGTATGGCGAGATCCGCCCGGGGAAACCCGCCACGAGGCCACCACCAAGCGACCTGCCGAGCTGCGACGTCCGGATGTCCGCGGCACCGCCACGGTCTCCTTTCGGCGAGGCATGGGTGACCCTGGTGAACTCGCTGCTTGACGTGCGGCGCAGTCTGCGCGCGTCACCCCAGGTACGGATTGGTCGCCAGCTCGTGCTCGACCGTCGTCGTCGGCCCGTGGCCCGGGACGACCGTCAGGCCTGCGTCGAGCCGCGTGACGACGTCGCGCAAGGTCGCCCCCATCGTCGCGTCGTCACCGCCGGGCAGGTCGGTCCTGCCGATCGATCCGGCGAAGAGGACGTCACCGGTGAACACGATCCCGGACCGCGCGGCGCCCTTCCCGCGGCCGCCCGGATCGCCGTCCGGTCCGGGCAGGTCCAGGAGGTAGAGCGTGGAGCCCTCCGTGTGCCCCGGCGCGTGCACGGCCCGCAGGGTCACGTCGCCGAACGTGAGGTCGGCGAACCCGTCGCGGGTGCCGAAGCCCCGGACCGACGTCGGCGCCCGGTAGGACTCCGGCACGAATCCCAGGCCGGCGAGTTCCCGCGCGAGCGCGCCGCTCACGATCGTCCCGCTGCCGGCCCTGCCACCCGCTACCGCACCCGCATTGCCACCAGCTTCCGCACCCGCCCCACCGGCATCCGCACCGGCACCCGCACCCGCACCCGCACCCGCACCCGCACCCGCACCGACCAGCGTGCCGAACGGGTCGTCGATCCGGTACGCGTCGGCGGCGTGCAGCCGCATCGGCACGTCGTACCGCTCGCACAGCTCAGCCGCGTCCCACGTGTGGTCCACGTGACCATGGGTGGCCAGGACGGCCCGGGGCCTGAGGCCCCGCTCCTCGACCACCCGGGCGACGCCCTCGGCCACGCCCGCGCCGGCATCGATGATCACGCAGTCCCGCGGCTCCGCACCGGCGACGCCGGCCGCCACCACGCAGCAGTTCGTCCCGAACACGGGCGCGACGACGACATGGACCTCGGCCGGAACACTCCCTGGGGCACTCACCGGGACACGGTACGTCGCCGGCGCCCCGGCCGGTGGGGGCGTGGGATAATTCGGGCGTGCGGATCGGAACGATCGACGAACTCTTCGAGGCCCTTGACCGGACCATCGCCGAGCACGAGCGCGGCGACCGCACCAGCGCCGCCGCCGCGGGTTTCTGGGAGCGACTGCTGCGGCGCGAGGACCACCCGCTCAGCACCGGCCTGCCCGACGAGCCGCTCACCGACTGGCACGAACGGGACCTGCTGGGCGACGTCGACGGTGCCCGCGTCCTCGACGTCGGCTGCGGCAACGGCCGCAACGGGAGATGGCTGGCCGAGCGGGGTGCGGACGTCGTCGGCGTCGATCTCGCCACGGCCGTCCTCGACGAGGTCCGCCCCACGCTCCCGAACGGGATGGAGGTCCACGCGGTCGACATCCTCCGCGACCCGCTCCCGGCCGGGCCGTTCGACCTGATCTACGACTCCGGCTGCTTTCATCACCTCGCGCCCCACCGCCGCATCACCTACCTCCAGCGGCTCGTGCCGCTCCTGCGGCTCGGCGGTCGCTACGCGATCGTCACGTTCTCCCAGGAGCGTCAGCCCAGCCCGAGCGACCGCGACGTGCTCGCGACGGGTGACACCGCGGGCGGCACGGCCTTCACGCTCGACGACCTCGAGCGGATCTTCACGGCCCTGCGGCCCCTCGAGCTCCGCGCGGTGCGGTCCGACGTGAGCGGTACGTTCGGCGCCGACTTCCTCAACGCGGCCCTCTTCCGCCGCTGACCGCCACGATCCGCGCCGGGACCGCGGCCCGTCGCGACCCTCTCAGTCGACCGCCGCCCGTCGCGACCCGCGCAGGAACTGCTCGACCGCCGTCTCCACGAGCCCGTCGAGCATGTCCGGCGGGACGAGGGCGCCGTTGACGAAGGTGACGATGCCCTGGATCGTCGCGAACAGAATCGTGCCCACCTGGTAGAGATCCCCGGCCTCGAGCACGCCGGCCTCCTGCCCTTCCGCGATGAGCTCGAACACGACGGCCATCGAGACACCGGCCGCGGCGACGACCGACTCGCTACCCCGCTGGTGCTTCGCGGTGAACATGAGGTCGAGGAGCGCGACGTCGCGCGTGGCGAAGCGGGCGTAGGCCGCGGCGGCGGCCCCGAGCCGGGCCGCGAAGTCCTCGCCGGCCTCCGCGATCGCCGCCCGCAGCTCCGCGCCCAACCGGTCGAATCCGGCGACCGCGAGCGCGTCCAGCAGCGCCTGCCGATCCGGGAAGTGCCGCCGCGGCGCGGCATGACTGACGCCGACCTGCCGTGCCAGCTCGCGCAGCGAGAGCTGGTCCGCGCCGCGCTCGCGCAGGCCTGCCTCGGCGGCGTCGAGCAGCGCGGCGCGGAGGTTCCCGTGGTGGTACGGGCGTTCGCCGGTGCGTTCGGAACTGGTTGCGGGCACGAGCACAGGATATCGAGGCGATGTTGCCATTGACAGCAATGTGTCCGGCGACAACTATGTTTCCTGTGACTACATTCACCGCCTCCAGCGTTCCCCCGATGACCGGCCGCACGATCGTCGTGACCGGCTCCAACAGCGGCATCGGCCGCGCCGCCGCTCGCGTGCTCGCCGCGAGGGGCGCGCGTGTCGTGCTCGCCGTGCGCGACGTCGACAAGGGCCGCGAGGCCGCCGCGACGATGACCGGCGAGACGGAGGTCCGGCGGCTCGACCTCGCGGACCTCGCGTCGATCCGGGCGTTCGCGAGCGACCTGGACGAGCCCGTCGACGTCCTCGTCAACAACGCGGGCGTCATGGTCCCGCCGCTGGTCCGCACGGCGGACGGCTTCGAGCTGCAGTTCGGCACGAACCACCTGGGGCACTTCGCGCTCACGAACCTGCTCCTGCCACGCCTCACCGGGCGGGTCGTGACGGTCTCCTCCAACGGGCACAGGGTCGCCCGGTCGCTCGACTTCGACGACCTGAACTGGGAACGCAAGCCGTACCAGGCCTTGCCGGCCTACGGGCAGTCGAAGCTCGCCAACCTGCTGTTCACGGCCGAACTCCAGCGGCGCCTGGCCGACGTCGGCTCCCCGGTGATCGCCACCGCCGCCCACCCGGGCATCGCCTCCACCAACCTCGGCCGCGCCCACAACGAGCGGCGACGCTGGCTGCGCCTGCTCGTCTCCCTGAGCGACCGGTTCGCGCAGAGCGACGAGGACGGCGCCCTGCCCACTCTGTACGCGGCCGTCGCGGACATCCCCGGCAACAGCTACGCGGGCCCGGGCGGCTTCCAGGAGGGACGCGGGGCGCCGGCCCTCGTCGGCCGCTCCGCCACGGCCCAGGACGGCGAACTCGCCCGCCGCCTGTGGGCCGTGTCCGAAGAGCTCACGGGAGTCACCTTCCCGCTGCGCGCGGCCGCTCCGGCGAGCGACTGAGGCCGCCGCGCCCCGGCCCGGAGCCGCCCCACGAAGTGGACGGATCTGTCCGGACCCTCGCTAGGCTCCGCTCATGCTCCCCGCCGTCGCCCTCACCGCGGTACTCGCCCTGATGGCCCTGTCTCAGCTCGCCCTCGCTCTCGCCCACGGCGCGCCGTGGGGCCGGTTCGCCCGGGGCTGACGATCGCCGCGGGACGTACCCGCCGCAGGACGTACCCGCTGCCCCGGGACCCGTCCCGGCCGCCCCGAGGGAACCTCGGCACGGACAGTTGAGGAGCCGCCATGAGAACGCCACGCATCCTGGACCGCGAGCCGTTCGTCCGCTATCTCAAGATCGTCGTGCGATCGGTCACCTACACCGTCGCCGCCGTCATGAGCTCGGCGTTCGTCGAGACGCTCAGTTCCGGGGAGTTCCTCACCGATCCCGCGTTCTGGCTGGCCGTCCTGGTGATCGTGGGCCCCGAGGTCCTCATCCAGGTCGGGCAGGGCAACACCGCACGAGCGCGCTTCGCGCAGACGCGCAGCGCCGTGGCGATCGTGTACGACACGCACGACCGGTACGTCGGACTCGGCGTCGTCGTGACTCCCCGGCGGGTCCTGGTCCCCCAGCATGTCGCGGTCCGTGGCACCCCTCCGGAGCCGGCCGCGTTCCGGGTCGCCTTTCCCCTGATCGAGTCCGCCGCGAGCCCGTGGGACTACCAGCGCACGGTCCGGCACGTCGGCGGCGACGACCAGGAGATGATCGCCGCGCTCGACGTCCCCCGGGGCGAACGCCTCCCCCGCCGGGTCCTCCCGTTCCGCCTCGCGGCGCCGAGCGCGGGCGCGGCGGTGCACGTGTTCGGCCGACCCGCCGGCGCCGCCTCCTGGGACACGGCCGTGCTCTCCGGCCGCGTCGAGCTCAGCGACGACCGCGGCGTGATCCGCGTCATCCTGGACTCCGGCACCGAGGTCGCCGAGAACGCCGACCTCGTCGGCGCGCCCGTCGTCGACGACCAGACCGGCCGCCTGCTCGGCATCCTCGACACCGCCCCCGCGCCCGGCGCGACCGTCCTCACGGGCCGGTCCGCCCCGAGCTTCGCCGCCCTGAACGTGCCCGCGCCGAGGTTCGTCCGGATGGTCCGGACCGTCGTCTCCGGCGTGAACCTGTGGACCATGCGGCGGGTCGCCCTCGTGCGCGCGTGGGCGAACCGCAACCAGCGCGGCCTCGCCACCGCGGCCGTGGCCGTGCTCACCGTCGCCGTCACGCTGTGGGCGGCGTCGGCGAGCAGGCTGCTCCCGCCGTGGCTCACCCCGGGCCCGGACCGCTGCGTCGCCCTGGACGTCAGCAGTTCCACCGAGAAGGACGAGATCGTCACGGATCTGGCCGCCGAGTTCTCCCGCCACCGGTACGTGGGCCTCGGCTGCGTCGACGTCCGCGTCCACGGCCTCACCTCGGGCGCCACGATGGAGGCCCTCGCGGGCGACTGGGACGCCCGGATGATCCGCGAGAACGTCGGCGCGGGCCAGTCCGTGAACCCGCCCCCGCCGGATCTGTGGCTGCCGACGTCGTCCCTCTGGCACGGCCTGCTCGCCGACGAGCCCGCCCCCCGGTTCGCCACGCTCGGCCCCGTCACCTCCAGCGTCATGTCCGTCGCCGTCCCGGAGTCCCGGCTCGGCACGTGGCCCGAGGTGTCGTGGGCGGCGATCCACGAAAGGGCGGTCGAAGCGGGTGACACGGGCGTCGGGGGCGGCGACGAGAACGCTGCCGGGGCCCCGGACGACGACGTCCTGCTCGGCCGGGACAACCCGCTCTGGTCGACGTCGGGGCTGGCCGAGACGATCGCCGTGTACGACGCCGCCGTCGGCGCCACCCTGGATACGCCCCACCCCGTGACCACCGACCTGCTCCGCGACCGGCGCGTCATCGAGTGGGTGCGGTCGCTCGAGGGGTCGTCGCGGAGCCACGGCGCCGAGGCGACCCTCTACCTGGAGGACCTGTACTGCGGCGCGGTACCGCCGGTCGACGCCGTCGTGATCGAGGAGCAGCTCGCCTTCCAGTACAACCAGGGCCGGCCGGCCGGACGCGCCGCGCCGTGTCTCGGCACGGACGACCCGCCTGGCACGGACGGACTCCCCGGCACGGACGCACCGCCCGGCGCCGACGACCCGCTCGTCGCCCTCCAGCCGGCCGAGGGGACGGTGCGGCTGGACCATCCCTTCCTCGTGCGCACCGGGCTGGGCGACGACGAGCGGCGGGCCGCCGAGGCGTTCTACCGGTTCCTCACGCACGAGGACCAGCAGGACCGGTTCCGCGCCGAGGGCTTCCGGGACCGGGACGACGCGACGACGCCGACGGGGACGCTGCGCGACGTCGTCCGCGCGGAGCCGGCGCGGCTCATCACCCCGCCCGCCACCGACGTCGTACGGGCCATGCGGTACGGCTGGGAGGGGTTCACCAAGCGGGCGCAGGTCGTCGTCCTCGTGGACGACTCCCCCTCGATGGCGGGCGCCCCGCTGGAGGAGGCGATGGCGACGACCTGCCGGATCGTCGCGCGCCTGAGCGCCGACGACGAGGTGGCCGTGTGGTCGCTCTCGGCCGGCGCGGCCGACCGCCCCGACGTCGCGCCTGCCGGCGACGGCGACGCCCGCGGTCTCTGCGACCCGGACGACGACGTGCCGGACCCCGGCTGGCGAGACGCGCTGCCCGTGTCGACCGGGGAGGGAACGGCCCTGCTCGACGCGATCGGCGACGCCCACCGGTACCTCGGCGCGCAGGTTCCCGAGACGTCCGAGGACGAGCGCGTCCAGGCAGTCATCGTGATCACCGACGGCCGCGACGGCCGGTTCTCCGAGCGCGCGGGGACCGGGGCGGCGGTGGCCGAGACCTCGACCGACGGGAGGGAGCCGGACGAGACACTGGACGCCACGCTGAGCGCCCTCGGCACGGCCGAGCGCCCGGTCCGGGTCTACCCCGTCGCGGCCGGCCACGAGCCCGACCGCTGCCTGCTGGCCCGGATCGAGGACGGCACCGGAGCCCGCCCGTCCCTGGCGGCCTCCGGTGCCGGAGGGATCGACGACCTCATGCTCGCGGTCTTCAGCAACGTCGGTGGCCTCGGCAGCCCGGGCGACCTCCCGACGCTCCGCGACGACGGCACGGCGGCGGCGACCCAGGCGTGCGCGGAGTGACCGCCGGGAAGTTCGGCCCGACGTCGGGTGGTCGGCCCGACGTCGGACGATCGGCCGCCCGGGGGACCGATCGTCCGGCATCCGGCCGACCACACCGGCCCGCGCGAGCGGCTACCGCGGCTCCACGCCCCCGAGCGTCGGCACCACCGGGCGGAAGAGCCCGTCGTCGCCCACCTCGATGCGGTCGATGGTGGTCTCCCGGTGCGTCCCGTCGCCGTCGGGGATCGCGTGCCGGTGGTAGGCGATGTACCAGTCGTCGGTGCCGGTCACGTTGAGGATCGAGCTGTGCCCCGTCCCCACGATCCCGAACGACGGGTCCTTCTCGAGGAGCAGGCCCTGATACGTCCAGGGGCCGTCGATGCTCGACGACGTGGCGTAGCCGACCCGGTAGTTCTGGGATCCGGTGTCGTCGATCGAGTACGTCAGGTGGTACATCCCGTCCCGGTAGTTGACGAACAGCCCCTCCCGGAAGTCCGGCAGGCCCTCGATGCGGGCGATCGTGCCCTCGTCCACCGAGAGCATGTCGTCGCTCAGCTCGGCGTACAGCGGCCCGCCGTTGCCCCAGAACAGGTAGTGCTTGCCCGTCTGCGGGTCGCGGAACCACGCGGGGTCGATCGCCTGGCCGGTGGTCACCGGCTCGTCGTTGGTGATCATCGCCTCCGGTTCGGCGGTGAACGGCCCGGTGGGGCTGTCGGCCACGGCGACGCCGATCGTCTTGCGGTTCAGCTCCGGGTGGTGGCCCGAGAAGTAGAAGTAGTACTTCCCGTCCCGCTCCGCGATGGTGGGCGCCCACGCGTTCCCGGTCGCCCACGGCACGTCCCCGTTGGCCCCGTCGAGCGTGAGGATCGGCTCGGCCGACCGCTCCCAGTCCACCAGGTTCGACGACGTCCAGACGTAGAACTCCTTCCCGCCCCAGCCCGGGAACCCGTCGGTGGTGGCGTACAGGTAGAACGTGTCGCCGAACTGCGCGATGTTCGGATCGGCCCACAGGCCGGGCAGCACCGGGCTGCGCATCTCGACCGCGCGCACCGTCCACTCCCGCGACTCGCCGTCGGGCCCGGTCACCGTGTAGGTGACCGGCGACGAGAAGTCCCGCACCGACCCGTTCGCCGGTGACACCGTCGCCTGCTCGGACACGTCGAGCACCGGCGCGAGCGCCGTCACGTCCGTGCCGGGCTCCACGGGGAGCGTGACCGTGCTGCTCGCACCGTGCACGACGGCGCCCGTGCGCAGTTCGTCCAGCTCCGCGCCGCGCACGGCGGTGTGGTCGGTGCCGAGGTAGGCGACCTCGTCCGCGGACAACGCCCGGTCGTAGAGGCGGAAGTCGCGCACGGACCCGTGCAGGTACCGGTCGCCCGAGTAGAGCGACCGCCCGATGTAGTTCGCGACCGTCTCGCCGTCGCCGATGTCCCGCGGGTCGATGGTGACGCCCTCCTGCCGGGCCACCTCGACGCCGTCCTCGTAGAGCACCGCGGTGGTGCCCTGGAGGGTGTAGGCGATGTTCTTCCACACGCCGCGCTCCAGCCCGGAACCCTTCGACACGGTCTGCTCGCCGGACCAGTTGCCGAGCGTGATCGAGCTGCGGTACGAGTCGCCGGTGGTGAACAGGTAGCCGTCGCCCCAGGTCTCGCCGGAGTTGCCCAGCCCGTAGACGAAGTACGGGGTGCGCTGCGACGGGTCCACGAGCACGTCGAGCGCCACGGTCACGTCCGTGATCCCGGCGAGCAGGTGGTCGGGCAGGTCGACGTGGTCGTCGACGCCGTCGAGCACGACGCCGTCCGCCGTCGGCTCGGCTCCCCCGACCAGGGTCGCGGGCCCGAACGCGCTGTCCGGCGCGGCGTTGGCCGCCTCGGTGCCCGACGTCGCGTCGAGCGGGTAGTGCGCGACGACGCCCGGCGGGTCCGCGGTGACCGTCACCTCGGTGGAAGCGCGGAAGTGCCCGCGGTTGCGCACGGTCACCGTGGTGGTGCCCGGCGCGACGGCGCGCACGACGCCGTCGTCGGACACGGTCGCCACGCTCGGGTCGGCGCTGTACCAGCGCAGCCGCCGGTCCGAGGCGTTGGCCGGCTCGACGGTGGCCTCCAGCGCGCGCTCGGTGCCCCGCCACAGCTCCACCTGCTCCGGGGCCACGGTCAGCGAGGTGACCGGGATGCGTCGCGCCTGGACGGTGACGACCGCGCGGGCCTTCGCCGTGACGCCCGCCCGCAGCGTCCCGGACACCTCGAAGGTGGTGCGGGGGCGCGCGTAGGCGGAGGGGTCGACGTCGTCCCAGGTGACCTTCTCGGTCCCGGTGGACCCATCGGCGTAGGTGACCGTGACCTCGTCGGGCAGCACGGGCTCGCGGCGCGCCTGGATGGTCACCTCCACCGGCTCGACCGACTCGACGTAGGCGTCCGGCTGGTAGTGCCGCAGCACCCGGTCGTACTCCTCGGCGGTCACCGGCAGGACGGTGCCGTGCCGGGGGCGCGAGGGCATGCGGTAGTCGTCGGCCATGCGCCACTCGGCCGCGTCGAGCGAGTCGGCGACGAACGGGACGTAGCCGCGCCCGCCGAACTCGTCGACGAACAGGTACCACTCGTCGGAGCTGTTCGACCTGAAGATCGTCGGCCCCTCACCCTGGTTGATCCCCGGGCCGAGAGAGTTGGCCTTGCCGATGCACTCGGTGACGAAGTCCCAGTCCGTGCTCGTGAGCTCCGTGGCGCGCTCCGCGAGGATGAACTTGGAGCACGGCGTGGAGGACGTGTTGTTGCGCTCGTCCTTGGTGAACCGGTAGTAGGTGCCGTCGTCGGCGCGGGCCACCGTCGAGTCGATCACCGAGTACCCGGGGTCGACCCAGATCTCCGGCTCGCTGAACGTGGTGAAGTCGGTGGTGGTGGCGTACATCATGCGGTTGTAGGAGCTGCCGGTGTGGCCCGGGTCGTCCTCGGCGTACAGCTTCGACGCCCAGAAGACCACGAACTTCCCCAGGTCCTCGTCCCAGTACGCCTCGGGCGCCCACGTGTTCCCGGCCTCCGGAGGGGAGACCTCGACGAGCCGCTCGTCGGACCAGTTGATCAGGTCGGTGGACTCCCAGACCACGATCGACCGCGAGCCGTGCCGCTGCGCGTTGTCCCAGCCCCCGCCGCCGTGGATCTTCAGGTCGGTGGCGATCATGTAGAAGGTGCCGTCCAGCGGCGACCGGATGATGAACGGGTCCCGCACGCCCAGCTCCCCGACGTCCGAGGTGAGCACAGGCTCGTTGTCGTTCAGGTCCTGGTAGTGCAGCGGGTCGTCGCCCTCGCTGAGCCCGAAGTAGATCTGCTCGCCGTCGGCGTAGCCCTCGCCGGCGAAGTAGGCGAACAGGTAGCCGGCGTACTCCTGGTCCGTCGCGTCCTGCTCGCCCCCGCCCGCCGTGTCCGATGACGCCGCGCCCGTCCGGGACGTCTCCGCCGTGATGTCCGACGACGCACCGCCCTCGGCGGTCGCGGCGGTCGCTCCGGCGGCCGCGGTCGCCATCGTGGCCGGCAGGAACAACGCCAGCCCGGTCAGCGCGGCCGCGATGCGGCCCGCCCGTTCTCGCCCTCTGGGTCTCATCGCCCGATCCTCCTCGTCGAGGTCACTGTCCCGGTGGATGTTAGCGCTAACACCGGCCGGAGGGAAGCGCTGTCCACTTGGCTGTGGTGGGTTCGCCCTCGGCCGTTGTCGGGCGGTCGGCCGGTTGTCGGATGATCGGCTCCCCGAGCGACCGATCACCCGACATCCCGCCGACCATCCGACATCCCGCCGACCACAGCGCGGCAGCGGCCCCGCCCGGCGTCAGGCCGGGCGACTCCACGGCGGGCGGACCGGGTGGCCGTGGCCATGCCTCGGGCGGAGGCACGCCACCGCCTCCGCGAGCGCCTCGGCCGCGGCGTCCGCCTCCTCCTGGGTCGGATCCGCGCCCTCGGCGACGACGGCGGCCGCCGCCTCCCGGGCCTCCGTGAGTCTCGCCCAGCTCCGGCGCGTCCAGTCGTCCTCGTCGAGCCCGGCGGTCTCGTCGAGGTAAAGCCGCACCGCGGTGGTGTCGACGATCGACCGGACGAACTCGGCCTCGGCGAGGTTCGTGTTGCCCGACGGCGCCAGGACGCGCACCGCGCCGACGGTGACCGGCTGCTCCAGGTCGATCTCCTGCCAGGAGTCGCCGCTCACGGTGCCGGCGGTGGCGAACGTCTGCCAGGTCTGTCCGCCGTCGTCGGACCCCTGGAACTGGATGCCGTTCGCCCGCGACGCGTACCCGGACCGGGGCAGGAAGCGGACGGTCTCGACGGTGAAGGTGGAGCCGTCGTCGGGGATCACGCTCACCCAGCCGGAGGACTGGGTCGTGTCGGTGAACGTGGTCGGGTCGCCGTCGAACATGGCCCAGCCGTTACCGGCGGCGTCCCGGCGCCCGTCCCAGGACGGTGTGCTGGCGGTGACCCAGGGCTGCCGGACCTCGGCGGTCCCGACGGGCGCGGGCTCCAGCAGGTCCCAGGCCTTGAGCAGGCGGGCCGCCAGTGCCCGGTCGTCCGCGCGGGGGTGGCGGGCGGCCTTGCGGACGGCCTCCAGCTCGCGCGTGAACAGGATCCGCGAGGCGCGCGAGTACGGGGTCAGGTCGACGGCGTCGGCCAGCTCCAGCACCGTGTCCAGGTCCGTCTCGGTGCGTTCGCCGTCGATCCGGAAGTCGGCGAGGGTCCAGATGACGGCCGGGTAGGCGGGGTCGGTGGGCGGGCCCGGTTCGTCGATCTGCAGCTTGAGGTAGCGGAACCGGGTGTCGCGGACCTCCTCGCGGACGGGCACCTCCTCGATCGCGACGTCGTCGCCGGCGTTGGGGTGCTCGGTGAGCAGGGTCCAGGACTCGCCGTCGACGGAGCCGTAGACGTTGGTGCCCTCGGCGCGGTTGGGGAAGGTGTCGCGGGCGAGGAAGCCGAACGCGTCGGCCCGCACGCGGTAGCCGATGCCGAAGTCCAGGACCATGCTGGGGACGCGCTGGTCGCCCCAGGTGGTCTGGTTGTCCCCGTCGGTGAGGGCGATGAGGGTCGGGGTGGACAGCGGGGCGTCCACGATCCGGGAGAAGTCCAGCGTGCCGTCGGGCAGGCGCGGGTCGAGCAGCGCGAGGCCGTCGACGGCGACGCGGAGGTCGTCGAGCAGGGCGGCGAACTCGCTCGCGTCGGCATCCTCGATGCCGGCCCGGGCGGCGTCGCGCGCCGCCGCGACGTCGGCCCAGGTGGCCGCGGTGTACGCCGCGGGCTCCTGGAGGCCGTCGAGGCTCGCGCCGATCGCCGCCTCCCGGTCAGGGGCGACCGTGACGGTCACGGGCAGGGCCGTGTCCGTCTGCTCGTGCGAGGCGACGACGACGAGGCGGTGCGTGCCGGCGTCGTCGGCCGCGGGCGTCCAGGTGAGCGTCCCGTCCGCGGTCAGGCTCGCCGACGACGGCGTGTCCTGCAGCGTCAGCACGTCCGGCGTGGCGCCGGAGGTGGCCAGCGGGCGGACGATCGGCTCGCCGACGACCGCGACGAAGGACAGCGCGTCGCCGACGTCGAACGTCACGGGCGTCAGCGTGCCGTTGGCCTGGGCGAGCACGCTCGCGACGTCCACGGGGGCCGCGCCGTCGGCGGCGCTCAGGAACACGATGTTCGAGCCGACCGGGGAGACGGGGTGCTTCGCCTGGTCGATGTCGAGGGTGACGTACCGCCACTCGCCGCCGGTGTCGGGGAGGGTGACGGTGGCGTGGGTCGCGGCGTCCGGCGAGGGGCGTACCTCGAGGGTCGCGGTGGCGTCGGTGCGGACGCGGAACCCGACCAGTGACGTCCCGTTGCGGCCCGCCCACGCGGCACGGCGGACGGCGACGTACCCGTCGTCGGCCTCGTCGCCGGCCGTGGCATCGAGGCGGACGTACCCGGTGCCGTCATCGTCCGTGCCGACCTGGGCGCCGGCGCCGACGGCGTGGCCGAACCGGGCCACCTGGAGTTCGGGGCCGTCCTGGAGCGGGGGCACCGTGACGTTCTCGTCCGCGAGCTGCGGCGGGAACGCCACCCAGTACTCGGCCGCGTTGAAGTCGGAGCCGCGCAGGTTCCAGAAGTTGGCCACGCCGGTGCCGTTGTAGTAGCGCGGGCCGTCGCGGTGCGCGAAGGCCTCGGCGACGTGTGGCGCCTCGGTCTCGACGTCGACCCCGGCCACGTAGGTGTACTGGTAGTACAGCTCACTCGCGGGGTCGATCAGCCGGCCCCGGTAGGCCTGCGACAGCTTTCCGGATCCGCCGGAGGTGTCGATGAACGGCACGTCCTCGCCCAGCATGAAGGCGGCGAACACGTCGGCGCCGGCCAGGGTGCGGTTGCCGAGGAACTCGTACGGGGTCACGGCGTCCGGCGCGGTGGACACCGTGCCGTCCACCGGGTCGAGGCGGGTGCCCTGGTTGTGCACGATCCGGGCCAGGGCGGTCAGGATGTCGACGTCGCCCGCCGCGTGCGCCTGGTCGCGGCCCATCTCGATGTGCTGGACGAAGTCGTAGCCGTACGGGTTGAGCGGGTCGTCGGCGTCGATGACGCGGTAGAGCGCGACCAGCGAGCCGTTGACGTCGCCGCCGTTGATGGTGTGCTCGCTGGTGTAGGTCGAGTTGACGGTGTACCACTCCACGCGTTCGGCGTAGAGCTCGGCGTCGTCCAGGAAGATCGCCGCGGCGATCATGCCGACCACGCCGTACAGGTGCTGGTTCCACAGCCGGTTCTGGGAGAAGAGGAACGTGTCCAGCACCGGGCGGATCAGGTTGTCCTCGATGCGCTGCTGGTCGCGGTCGGTCCAGCGCAGGTCGTAGCCGTCGAGCGAGTCGTTCACCGGCGTGGTGGACCGGATGATCTCGGCGGCGGCGAGCAGCTTGTACAACGGCTCGCCGGTGTGGATGTGCGCGTCCGGGAAGTACACGTACTTCGCCGGGTCCATGCTGGACCAGGTGCGGATGACGTGCAGGGCGTTGGCCCGGTACACCTCGTCGCCGGTGACGACGTACCGGAGCGCCTGGGTCAGCGCGCCGGTGCCGTCGTTCAGCGCGCGCGAGCGCATCCCGGCGTTGTCGTAGGTGTCGCTGCGCGGTTCGTCGTCGGACGGGCCCGCGTTCTGGGCGCGGAACGTGCGTGAGGCGAAGCCCGTCTCGGTCATCGCCTCGTAGTAGCTCGCCCACGGCTCCACGCCCGCGAGCACCTGGGTGCGCGCGTTCTCCAGGTGGTCCGCGGTCAGGCCGACGCCGGGGTGGGTGAAGCCGGCGTCGCTGGTGGAGCGGACGATCTGCGGCGGCTCGGTGGTGGCCGCCTCCGTGACCGCCTGCCCCGCGGCGGCGGGTGCGGCCGCGGGTTCCGTGGCCGCGGCGGCCGGGACCAGGAGCGTCGTACTCAGGACGGCCGCGCCGAGCGCGGCGGTCACGCTGCGCCACCGGCCTCGCTGCCGGTCGCGCCTTCTGGTGATCCTCATCGATCTCCCCTTTCCTGGCGCAGCCGGCCGTCGGCTGCGCCGTTGGTTCGTCATTCGGGACGGTCTGCCACCCGGAGGCGGAGGAGGCGGGCCGACAGGGGCGCCGGAAGCTTGACCTCCAGGGCCGCTCCCCCGTCGACGACGACGGCGGACGCCCCCGCCCAGGTCGGGTACAGGACCTCGGCGTCGCCCGTGGCGACGAGACCCGGCAGGCGCAGGCGGACGCTGTCGGGGCCCGCCCAGCCGCCGTCGTCGTCGGAGCGGCGCCATACGGCCAGGTACAGGTCCGCGTCGTCGCGGGCGCCCAGCGCGACCCACGGGTCGCGCCAGCCCGGCAGGCCGAGCGGCCAGACCGGGACGGAGCGGGCCATTGCCGCCCGGAGGCCGCGATGCACCTCCAGCGCCTCACGGACGGCCGCCCGCTGCACCGCGTCCAGCGTGTCGATCCGGCCGGCCAGGTGGACGCGCGAGAGCATCGCGGTGACCAGGGAGAACGCGATCTCCTCGGGCGGCATCGCGCCGTCCACCGACGCCCACACGCCCGCCTGCTCGGGCGGGATCACGAGCGGCGCGGCGGCGGCGATCGGCGGCACGAGCCGGAAGTCCTGCTGGTCGGTCAGGGACTGCACGGGGAACACGGCTCCGCCGGCCGCGTCGGTGCGGGACCCGCCCGCCGCGCAGCCCTCGACGACCACACCGGGGTGGCGATCCATGACGGCGCCGACCCACGCGAGCACGGCGCGGCCGTGCTCCAGCAGGCCGTTGCCCGCGGGCTCCGCTCCCCCGGCGTCCGTCCCCGGCCCGATGTCCACGTTGTGGTCGAGCTTGAGGTACGCCAGGCCGAACTCTCCCACCAGCCGGTCCACGACGCCGTCCAGGTGCGCCCGGGCGGCCGGATGCCGCAGGTCGAGCTGGTACCGGCCCCACTCGGCGACCCGCTCCCCGCCCCGCCGGAAGAACGCCTCCGGCGGCAGCTCCCGGGCGACGGGGCTGCGCACGCCCACCACCTCGGGCTCGAGCCACAGCCCCGGCTTCATGCCCAGTTCCCGGATGCGGTCGATCACGGCGGCGAGCCCGCCGCCGGGGAACCGGTTGGTCGAGGGTTCCCAGGCGCCGACCGAGTCCCACCAGCCGCCGGACTCGTCGTCGTACCAGCCGGCGTCGATCACGTAGTACTCGGCGCCGAGGTCCGCCGCGGCCTCGACGAGGGGCAGGACGCGCTCGGTCGTCGGGTCGGACATCAGCCCGTTGAGGAAGTCGTTGTAGATCACGGGCAGGCGCTCGTGGTCCGGGTGCTCGCGGCGGGTGCGACGCCGGTGGGTGGTCAGCGCGGCGGCGAGGGCGGCCAACGTCTCCTCCCGCCCGCCGGGGGCGCCGGGGACGACAGCGAGGCCGACGGGCACGGTGTCGAAGGCGGCGTCGCGCGTCGCGTCGGCGTCGGCGTCGGGCCCCACCTTCCCCGCCCACTGGTGTTCCGCCGCCGTCGGGCCGGTGACCAGCAGGTAGACGTCGTCGTACCGGTCGCCCAGCTCGGCGTGCCAGCCGCCGTTCGTCTCCGCCTGCCAGGCCACCATGCGGCCCGTCCGCGTGTCCTCGACGATCCCCTGGGCCAGGTGCTCGGAGGTGGACCACGCGCCGGTGGAGGTCAGCGTCACGCGGTTCTTGGACCCGACCTGGCCGTGGCGCACCATGCCGACGTCGATCAGCCCGCGCTCGGCGAGCGTGGCCCGCCGCCAGCGGAACTCCCCGCTCCACGGGTTGGCGGCCTCCCAGAGCACGAGGTCGTCCTCCCAGGCCGCCCCGTGCCCCAGTCCGCCGAGGGCCCCGGTGGTGGCGTGGTCGAGGGACGCGGGGCGATCGGCGGTGATCCGCGCCCAGGACCGCACGACGGGGACGCCGTCGGCCGCCTCGTAGACGACGGTCGCGCGCAGGCCCGTCCCGTCCTCGGCGACGTCCAGCTCCAGGCGTGCCACCTCGCCGGCGCGCGATTCCCGGTGCCCGGTCAGGCGCAGTCGTTGCGCGGCCGCGCCGTCGACGTGCCGCTTGCCGGAGGTGCCCGACCGGCCCTCGCCGAGCACCGCGACCTCCAGCACGGGCAGGGCGGAGCGCCGCAGCCCGGGCAGGTCGGGGTGCGGCTCGCCGGTGTGCCACAGCGCGACGAGCCGCGGCGCGGTGCCGGGCCCGTGGGCGACGGCGAGCCGCACGGCGTCGTTGCCCCACTCGAGGTACTGCTCGTCGTCGCCGGGCAGCCCGGGGAGCGTGACGGTCACGAGATCACCCCGGTCGCCGGGTCGAGGGTCCACGACTCGCGCCACTCCAGCTCGGCCCGGCCGTCTTTGACCCGCATCGGCAGCCACACGGGCGCGGAGTGGTACAGGTCGTCCCTGTTCCAGCGGTCGCCGACGTAGACGTGGCTCGTCGTCTCGCTGCCGTGCACGGGTACGACGACGGACACCTGGGAGTCGTAGGTCGCCGACCCGGGCGGCGCGAAGTCCCGCCACTCGCTCCACGGGCCGGCGGGTGAGGGCGCCGTCGCGTACTGGTTGTCGTTGGTGGACCAGCCGGTCAGCTCGGACCCGAACAGGTAGTACAGGCCGTCGTGCCGGATCATCGTGGGCGACTCGTAGCCGTGCGGGCCCGCGGGGTGGTCGCTGGGCGGGGTGAGCGTCGTGGAGACGATCGCCTCGACGGACAGGAGGTCGGGCGCGAGGCGGTAGACGTGCAGCCCGTGCTCGCGGTCCTCGCTGAGCAGGTATCCGGTGCCGTCGTCGTCCAGGAAGACGCCGATGTCGCGGCTGATGTTGCCGAGCGGCCGCTCCGAGTGCAGGTACGTGTACGGGCCCTCCGGGCGGTCGGAGATCGCCCAGCCGACCCGGGCGTACGAGTAGTCCGGGGACTCGACGTGCAGCAGCATGACGTAGGCCCCCGCCGCGTTGCGCAGCACCTTGGGGCGCTCGACCACCCGGCCGGGCGCGAGGTCGGGAACGGTCTCGTCGACCGCCAGCGCGTGGCCGAGGAACGTCCACGTCGCCAGGTCCGGCGAGGAGTAGCACGCCACTCCGCCGAACGTGCCGCCGTGGGTCTTGTCCTCGCCCCAGGCGTAGAAGACGCCGTCGTACCGCTGGATCCCGACGCCGTGGAGCTGGGCGACGTCGCCGTTCTGGTCGACGAACAGCAGGCCGGGCGCGATGGTGCCGCGCGGGGCGTGCGAGGGCACGGTCAAGGGAACCTCCGGAGGATGGTGGAGCGGGCCGACGGCGTGGGCCGGCGGCGGGGTGGACGACGGCGTGGTGACGGCGTCGGAGGGGTGGGGTCGGACCTGCCCGGCGGCCGGGCAGGTCCGCGGTCACTTGAGGCTGCCGATGGTGACGCCGGAGCGCCAGTAGCGCTGCATCGCGATCATGAGCACCACCATCGGGATGGTCGAGACGAGCGACCCGGTGACGACGAGGCTGGTGAGGTCCACGGTGCTGTCGATGCCGCGCTGCAGCCAGGAGTACATCCCGAGCATCACGGGCCACTTCTCGACGCCCTTGAGGAACACCAGCGGCCACATGAACGTGTTCCACGACGCCACGAAGTGCAGCAGGAAGATCGTCGCGCCCGCCGTGGACATCAGGCGCAGCCCCATGGAGAAGAAGATCCGGTACTCCCCCGCGCCGTCGATCCGGGCGGCCTCCATGAGCTCCGACGGCATCGCGCCCTCCGCGTAGACCTTGGCCAGGTAGACGGAGAACGACCCGAACATCCCGGGCAGGATCATCGCCCACATCGTGTCGTAGAGGCCGAGCTGCACGAAGAGGATGAAACTCGGCACGATCATCAGCGATCCCGGGATCAGGAAGGACCCGATGATCAGGCCCATCGTGAGGCCTCGCCCGCGGTACCGGTACTTGGCGATGCCGTAGCCCGCCGCGAGCGCGACCAGCGTCAGGCCGAGCGAGCCGAGCCCCGCGTACACGACGGTGTTCCACAGCCAGCGGCCGAAGATCCCGTCCTGGTAGGTGAACAGCGTGGCCAGGTTCTCCCACAGGTTGAACTCGCTGAACCAGAGCCCGTTGGTGGTGTACAGCTCTCGCCTGCTCTTCGTCGCCGCGACGACGAGCCACCACAGCGGCCCCACGGCGTACAGCGTCAGGGCGACGAGCACGCCCAGGACGACCCAGCGGGAGGAACCGCGGGCCTCCGCGACGGAGGAGTACTCCTCGGTCCGTCGACGACGGCGGCGGACCGGCAAGCGCGTGGTCCCGTCGGCCGCGGCATCGGGTGCGAGTGTCGTGTCGCTCATGGCTCTTCCCGGTTGATGAAGCGGTAGATGATCGCGGACGCGACGCCGACGACGAGGGCGAGGATGACCGACAGCGCCGTGGCGTAGTTGAGGTTGCCCACCTGGAACGCCTGGTCGTAGATCATCATCGCGGGCGTGAAGTCCCGCGTGATGGTCTCGGGGGTGACGGCCCGGAACAGCAGGGGCTGGTCGAAGAGCTGCAGCGTGCCGATGATCGAGAGCAGCGACGTCAGCACCAGCGAGCCGCGCACGAACGGCACCTTGATGGACCACGCGATGCGCAGCTCGGACGCGCCGTCGAGCCGGGCCGCCTCGAAGATCTCGTGGGGCACGGACTGGAGCGCCCCGTAGAGGATCAGCATCGTGAACCCGAGCGCGCTCCAGACCGCGAGGTTGCCCATCGACACCCAGACCATCGAGCTGGAGAAGAAGTTCACGTCGAGGCCGAAGAACGCGAAGAACGGGGTCAGCGGCCCGACCACCGGGCTGTACTGGTAGATCCAGACCATCGTCGCGACGATGCCGGGCACCATGTAGGGAAGCAGCAGCGCGACCCGGAACCGGGCGGCGGCCCGGCGTCGCGCGGCGTCGAGCAGGAGTGCCAGGGCAAGGCTCAGCACCTGGGTCAGCGGGACCACGATCAGGGCGTACAGGAACACCCTGAACATCCCCGACCAGAAGGACCCGTCGACGAAGCCGTCGGCGAAGTTGTCCAGCCCCGCGAACGACACGGTCTCGCCACCGAAGCCCAGGCCGCCCGTGGACCTCGTGGTGTAGACGCTCTCGCGCAGGGCCATCGCGACCGGGACGATCACGAACAGGGTGAAGCCTGCCAGGAACGGGAAGCTGAGCGAGGCGCCCTTGGCGTTCTGCGCGGTGCGCCAGTTCCAGATCGGGGTACGTCCACGAGGGGAGGAGCCGCCCCTGGGACGCCCGCCGGGTGGCGGGCCGGGGACTGGCTCGCGCGCGGCGGCGCGGTCCTCTTGCGTGTTGACGGACATCGGCGTCCTCCCCTCGTGGATCAGTGGGTCACTCGGCGACGGTGTAGGAGATGCCCTTGTTCTCCAGGTCCGAGGCGACGAACTCCTGCACCGCGGTCAGCGCCTCCTCGAGCGTGATCTCGCCGGCGACCGCCTTGCCCCACTGGTCCTGCAACTCAGGGAACCAGGCGTCGTAGTTGGGGCCGAGCTCGAACTTGCCGATCACGTGGGTCTGGGCGGACACGATCTCGTCGGCCGCGGCCTGGTCGTCGGCGAAGAAGCCCTCCGGGACCACCTCTTCGACGTAGTCGGACGGGTCCGGGATCTGCGTGGGGAAGCCGATGGCGCCGGTCTCGGCGTTGCGTCCGGCCTCGATCGCCTCGGGCGTGGTGCGCCAGTCGTGGAAGGCCACGACCGCCTCGGGGTGCTCACAGCCGACGGGCACGAACGACGCGGTGGCCCGCCCCGGGGTCACCGGCGCGGCCGCGTCCGCGAACTGCGGGATCGGGTGCGCCGTCCAGTCGCCGGCGGAGTCCGGCATGTTGGTCTGCAGGCCCGTGAGCGACCACCACTGCGTGGTCGTGGAGGCCATCTTGCCGGAGTCGAAGTACTTGTAGAGGGCGGGCCGGTCCATGTAGGTCTGGTTGGAGACCATGTCCTCGTCGATGAGCTGCTGGAACACGTCGGCCGCGGCGAGCGTCCTCTCGTCGGTGAAGTTCACCACCCACTGGTCGCCGTCGATCGCGAACCACTCGGCGCCGGCCTGCTGGGCCAGGTGCATCAGCGGGGTCGGGTCCTCACCGGCCAGGTTGGTGATGTCGACGCCGTCCTTCTTGAGCTCCCGGCCGACCTCGACGAACTCGTCCCAGGTGGTGGGCACCTCCACGTCGTACTCGTCGAACGTCTTCTGGTTCACCATGTAGAACTGTGCGTCCGACCCGGCAGGCAGGCCGTAGTACCGGCCGTCGACCTGCGCCGCGGCGAGCGCGCCCTCGTTGTACAGGTCCGTGGAGCCCTCGACGTACTCGGTGATGTCCTGCGCCCAGCCGTTGACGACCATCGTCGTCAGCGGCGCGAAGCCCTGGACCAGGCACGGGACACCGGAGCCCGCCTCCATGGCGTTCTGGAAGTTGGTCTGCGTCGCGACGTTGCTGGCCTGCAGCACGTACTCGGCCTCGACGTCGTCCTGGGCCTCGTTGAACGCGTCGACGATCTGCTCGCCGGTCTCGGCGTCCCAGCCCCAGATCTCGATCGACACGGGGCCCGCCTGCTCGGCCGGCTCGTCCGGCTCCGCGGCCGATCCGCCGCTCGAGCAGGCGGCCAGGCTCACGGTGGCCGCGGCGGCGACGCCCATCGTCGTCCACCGGGTGCGGTTGGTCCTCATCAGCTCTCTCCTTCGAGACGGCCCGTGGACGACGCCCGTCACGCCGTCGGACGGGAAATCGTTCTCACCGGCTCATGGCACCCCGCCGACAGTCCGGCGCGGTAGTTCCGGCCTCCCTCGGTGGGCCGCTCTGCCATGAGCGCCCCTCGCGGGATATCGTTATCCTACACAGGGTCGAGGCGAAGGCAAGACTCCGTCACCATCTCGTGACCCGCGGGTCACCCCGCCTGCCCATGGCGTGCACGGCGACGGCCCGGCATAGTGCCACACCCCCAGCAGATCCCGCATCCTCAAAGGTCGACGACCTGCGATCGCCGAGGCGGCGTTCCACCGCGGCCGGCGCGCCGCCTCGGCGGCCGGGGCGGCGTGGTCAGGCGGGAAAACGATCGTCTCGGAGGGTGGAACGCTTATCCTTCCCTGCATGACGACGCAGAAGCCGTACCGCGCACCGGTCCTCGCCGACGTCGCGCGCGAGGCCCGGGTCTCGGTGCCCACGGTCTCGCGCGTCCTGAACGGGAGCAAGTACGTCGCCCCGGAACTCGCCCAGCGGGTCCAGCGGGCCGTCGAGAGCCTCGGCTACCGGCCGAACGAGGCCGCGCGGTCGATGCGCTCGGGGCGGCGCACGCTGGTGTCGGTGCTGTCCGGCGCGACGGCGAACTACGGCTACGCACGCACCCTCCAGGGGATCGAGACGGCCGCCCGGCGCGCCGGGATGTCGGTGACGATCACGATGGTCGAGTCCGGCGAGGACGACGACGTCAAGCGCGCCGTCGACCTGGCCCTCGCCCACCCGACCGCCGGGGCGGTCGTGCTGGAGTTCGACCGCGCCGGGATCAACGCGCGCCACATGCTGCCCGAGGGGCTGCCGGTCGTCGTCGCCGGCGGCGGGTCGCGGCGCACGGGGGGCATCCCCGCGGCGCTCATCGACGAGCGCACCGCGGCCCGCCAGGCCACCGACTACCTGCTGCGGCTCGGGCACGAGTGCGTCCACCACATCGCCGGACCCACCGCGGGCAAGCACTCGGGGCGCACCGAGGGCTGGCGGGCCGCGCTCACCGACGCCGGCATCACCGTCCCCACGATCATGAACGCGGAGTGGGACGCCGCCTCCGGGTACCGGTGGGGCGAGCGCATCGCCGGCCGGGACGACGTCACCGCCGTGCTGTGCGGCAACGACGAGATCGCGATCGGCCTCATGCGCGCCCTCGCGGACCGCGGCGTGCGCGTGCCGCAGGACGTGTCCGTCGTCGGGTTCGACGACCAACCTCTGGTCGCGATGTGGCAACCCTCGCTGACCACCGTCGACCAGGACTTCGAGGACCTCGGCGCACGGGCGTTCGGCCTGCTCGAACGGCTCGTCGCCGGCGACGGGTCCGCCACCTCGAGCGTCGTCGTGCCGCAGCTCGTGGTCCGCGAGTCGACGGCGCCGCCGCGCGGCTGACGGCGGTTGTCGCAAGGTCGGCCCCTTGTCGCATGGTCGGTCGGTTGTCGCATGGTCGGCCGCCCGAGCGACCGATCACGCGACATCCAGCCGACCACACCGCCGCGAGCACGCCGTCGGTGCGCTACGGGGAGGAGCAGGACAGGTCTCCCAAATTCACCCGGTGCGTGATAACGTTTTCCCGCTATCCCGTTCCATGCACCCGTGATCACCGCAGATCACGGGGACGACGAAGATCCCGCAGCGGTTCGACGACGAGCCGCACGAACGGACGGAGACAACGATGTCGCCCACCCCTCCCCCGCCGCGCGTGTCCCGCACGGCACCCCTGGCCCGCATCCCCGTGTCGCGCCGCACCGTGCTCGGCGCCGCGGCCGCGACGCCGCTGCTCGCCTGGCTGGCGAGCTCGATCCCCGCCGCGGCGGTCGCCGCCCACCCGAGCATGCTGCACACCGCCGCCGGCCTGAGCACCGTCGCGGACCGCGTGGCCGCCGGCAGCCAGCCGTGGACCGGCGGCTGGGACCGCCTCGTGGCCAACGGACGGTCGTCCGCGAGCTGGAACCCGCGCCCGCTGGAGACCGTCGTCCGCGGCGGCGACGGCTCGAACTACGGACAGATGATGGGCGACATCGCCGCCGCCTACCAGAACGCGCTGCGCTGGCACATCGGCGGCGACAGGGCCCACGGCGACGCCGCCGTCCGCATCCTCAACGCCTGGTCCGGCACGCTCACCACGGTGACCGGCAACGCCGACCGGTTCCTCGCCTCGGGGATCTACGGCTACCAGTGGGCCAACGCCGCCGAGCTGATGCGCGGCTACTCCGGCTTCGACGTCGGCCGGTTCCGGAGCATGCTCCTGAACGTCTTCCACCCGATGTGCGAGCACTTCCTCACCAACCACAACGACGCGGTCATCACCAACTACTGGGCCAACTGGGACCTGTGCAACATGGCCGCGATCCTGTCGATCGGCATCTTCACCGACCGCGACGACCTGGTGAGCCGCGCCCTGGACTACTTCGAGAACGGTGCGGGGAACGGCTCCATCGAGCACGCCGTCCCGTTCGTGTACGACGACGAGGGCCTGGCGCAGTGGCAGGAGTCGGGCCGCGACCAGGCACACAGCATCATGGGCATCGGGCTCATGGGCACCTTCTGCGAGATGGCCTGGCACCAGGGCGTGGACTGCTACGGCTACGGTGGCAACCGCTTCCTCAAGGCCGCCGAGTACGTGGCGAAGTACAACCTCGGCCACGACGTGCCGTTCACCGACTACACGTGGCAGTCGGGGCCGAACACGACCGCGCCCCACGTCGGCTGGCACACGCACACCGAGATCAGCAGCAACTCGCGCGGCCAGGTCCGGCCGGTGTGGGACATGATCCTCGGCCACTACCAGGGTCGCCGCGGCCTGGCCGCGCCGTGGACCCAGCAGATCGCCGAGTCCGTCCGGCCCGACGGCGGCGGCGGGGACTACGGCCCGGACTCCGGGGGATACGACGCCCTCGGGTTCACGACGCTGATGCACGCCCCGCCCACCACGGTGCGGATCATCAACGTCGCCACGGGCAAGTGCCTCGACGGCCTCGGCCGCACCACCGACGGCGCCGCCGCAGGCCAGTGGGCGGGCTCCAGCAGCGCCAACCAGCGGTGGGTCCGGACGGCCTCCGGCGGCTACACGCGATTCCGCAATGCCGCCACGGGCCTCTACCTGGACGGCATGGGCCGCACCGCCGACGGCGCCGCCGTCGGCCAGTGGTCCGGCTCCGGCAGCGCCAACCAGCAGTGGCAGGTCGACGACCGCCGCCTGCGCAACCGCGCCACCGGCCTGTACCTCGACGGCATGGGCCGTACCACCGACGGCGACGACGCCGGCCAGTGGCGCAGCTCGACCAGCACCAACCAGCAGTGGCGGATCGGCTGACCCCTCAGGCCGGGGAGCTCACGCCCGCCCGGGCTCCCCGGCCCCCGCCGTCTGACGACGCAGGTAGCTCACCACGACCACGTGCAGCTCGCCGGTCATCACCTCGCGCTCCCGCTCCCCGGCGGCGCCCGTGATCAGCGGGATCATGCCACGCACGAGCTGGATCGACACGGTTGCGACGCGCGCCACCTCGTCCGCGGGCCGCCCGGGCAGGAGCTGTCCGACGAGTTCGGCGACCCGGCCGTGGATCGCGGCGTGCACGGGCGCGACCGCCTCGCGCAGCCCGGCAGGCATGTCCGTCCGGGCGAACAGCGCCTTGAAACCGGGGTGCGCCAGGTTGAACGCGACCAACGGGTCGAGCACGGCCGCGACCAGCTCGTCGAGATCCCGGCCGTCGCGCGCCACGGTGTCCAACTCGGCCCGCAGGGTCGCGAGGCGGGCGGCGTAGCGTTCCGCGAGCGCGCGTGCGACGTCGTCCTTGTTGGCGAAGAACTGGTACAGGGAGCCCGGGGAGATCCCGGCCCGGGCGGCGATCGCGTTCGTCGTCGTGGCGTCGTATCCCTGCTCGCCGAACACCTCGGCCGCGGCGCGCAGGATCTCCTCGATCCGCTTCTGCCCGCGTGCCTGGCGACGCCGCGCGGGCGCCCCCGCGCCCCCCGCCGCCTCCGCTGTTCCGCCCATCCCACGCTCCTTCGCCGAGCCGACCCTCGACAATGCGAGTAATCGCTCGTATTCTCAATCGCGAGCATTCGCTCGCATCCGGTTCACGAGCAGCCTAACAAGCAGCGGAGAAGCAGAGGATCCCCATGACCGACCTGCCCCCGGCCGTCTCCCCTCTCGAACGTCTCGCCGACGTCCTGCATCGCAGGCGCCGCGCCGTGCTCGTCGCCGCCTGCGCCGCCCTGGTGGCGTGCGGCGTGGTGGCGGCGGGAGCGATGTCGTCCTTCGTGCTCAGCCGCTGGGAGGCGCCCGGCACCGAGTCGGTCGCCGCCCAGGACGTCCTGCGCCAGGAGTTCGGCACCGGCAACGCCAACCTGGTGCTCCTCGTCTCGGCGCACGGCGGCGACGTGGACGCCCCGGACGTGGCCCGCTCCGCGAACGCCGTCGCCGACGAGCTCGCCCGGGAGCCCGCCGTCGCCGAGGTCTGGTCCTACTGGTCCACGGGCGACGCCACGATGCGCAGCGAGGACGGCGCGTCCGCGCTGGTCCTCGCGCACGTCGCCGGCGACGCCACCGCGGCGCGGGCCGAGATCGCCCGGTACATCCCGGACCTCACCCGGGACGACGGCACGGTCGGCGTGCGCGTGGCCGGGCCCGAGGCGGCGTCGACCCAGATCAGCGCGCAGGCGACGCAGGACCTCGTGCGCGCGGAGCTGATCATCGTCCCGCTGATGCTCGTGCTCCTGACGATCCTGTACCGGCGGGTGAGCGCCGCCCTGCTGACGCTCGGCGTGGGACTGTTCTCCGTGATCCTCACCCTCGCGGTGCTGCGGGCGCTGACCCCGCTGGTGGAGATCGCGACGTTCGCGGCCAACATCGTGCTCGTGATGGGCATCGGCCTGGGCGTCGACTACTGCTTGTTCGTCATCTCGCGGTTCCGGGAAGCGCTCGGTCGCGGCTCGGGGGTACGGGCGGCGCTGCGGGAGACGCTCGGCACCGCGGGCCGCACCGTGATCCTCAGCGGCCTGACGGTCGCCGCCTCGGTCGCCGTGCTGGCGGCGCTGCCGTTCCCGTTCCTGCGCTCGTTCGCGTACGCGGGCGTGGCGACCGTGGCCACCGCGGCGCTCGGCGCCCTGGTGGTGCTGCCGGCGGCGCTCGCCGTGCTGGGCGAGCGCTGGGTCCGGCGCGGGGTGGTGACCCCCGCGCCGCGGCCGGTCGAGCGCGGTGGCTGGTACCGGCTGGGGCGGCGCGTCATGCGCCGTCCGGTGGTGTGGGGTGCGGCAGCGCTCCTGGTGCTGCTCGCCGCCGCGTCGCCCGTCGCCGGCCTGCGGGTGGGCGTTCCGGACGACCGGGTCCTCGCCCAGGGTTCCTCGGTGCGCGACACCTACGACCTGATGCGGGAGAACTTCGCCACCGAGCCGCACGACGCGCTCCAGGTCGTCGGGACGGCCGCGAACCCGCCGTCGGACGGTGACGTGGCGGCCTACGCCATCGCGCTCTCGCGCCTGCCCGGCGTCGTCCAGGTCGGCTCGTCCGCGGGGATGTTCGCCGGTGGGGAGCCCGTGACCGGCGGCCGCTCCGAGGCGCTCGGTGCCCGGCTCGACGGCGGGGCGCATCAGCGTCTGGAGGTGGTCCTGACCCGGGAGGCGCTGGAGGCCGGTGCCGACGACGTGGTGGCCGGCGTGCGCGCCGCCGCCTCGCCGTTCGACGACGTGCTGGTGGGCGGCTATCCCGCTCAGCTCGCCGACTTCCGTGCCGAACTGCTCGACCGGCTGCCGCTCGTCGGCGGTCTGATCCTCGCGATGACGCTCGTGGTGCTGCTCGCCCTGTCCCGCAGCGTGGTGGTGCCGCTCAAGGCGACGGTGCTCAACCTGCTCAGCATCGGCGTGATGTTCGGCGTGCTGACCCTCGTGTTCCAGAACGGGCTGCTGGCCGGGATCATCGGCTTCACCCCCGTGGGTACGCTCGATCCGGCGTTCCCGATCCTGATGTTCTGCCTGGTCTACGGCCTGTCGATGGACTACGAGGTGTTCATGGTGTCCCGGATCCGTGAGGAGTACGAGCGCACGGGCGACAACCGGCGGGCGGTGCTCGTGGGCCTGCAACGCAGCGCCCCGCTCATCACCGCGGCCGCCGCCGTCCTGGCCGTGTCGTTCGGCGTCTACGCGACCGGGTCGGTCATGTACCTGCAGATGATCGGGATCGGCACCGCCGTCGCGATCCTGGTGGACGCCACGGTGATCCGGGGAATCCTGGTGCCCGCCTTCATGCGGCTCGCCGGCGACGCGAACTGGTGGGCGCCGTCGTGGCGCCGCGGACGGTTCCCCCGTCCCGGCATCAGATCAGCCGGCGGTAGGCCGTGATCGCCGCCGTGCCGAAGACTGCGAGGAAGACGCCGCCCCACAGCAGCGTCATCCCGACCGGGCCGGCGACCGGACCGCCGAGCAGGAGCCCCTGGCTCGCCTCGATCGCGTGGCTGACGGGGTTGACGTCCGCCCACGCGCGCAGCCAGCCCGGCATGGTCTCGGCGGGTGCCGCCATGCCGGTGCCGAACACCAGCGGGAAGGGCAGCAGGAAGCCCACGGTCGACACCATGGTCTCGTCCCGCAGCAGCACCGCGACCAGCACGGTCAGCCAGCTCAGCGAGAAGCCGAAGCCGATGGCGAGGGCGGTCGCGGCGAGTGCCGAGGCGAGATCCGTCTCGACACGGAAGCCGAGCAGGTAGCCGACGCCGAACAGCACGACCACCGCGATGACGTAGCGGATCGCGTCGGCGAGCACGGATCCGACGAGCAGGGCGGCCCGCGGCACGGGCATGCTGCGGAACCGGTCGAAGACGCCCTTCTTCATGTCCGTGACGATGCTGAGGCCGGTCGAGACCTGCCCGGCGAGCACGGTCGTGAGGACGAGGATCCCCGGGAAGAGGTACTGCAGGTACTCCCGCGTCGAGCCGGCGACCGCGCCGCCGAACAGGTACACGAACAGCACGAGGAAGATCACCGGCAGGATCAGCGCGTCCAGGAGGACCCCGGGATTTCGCCGGGTCTTGGTGAGGCTGCGGCCGGCGAGCGCCAGGCTGTGACGGACCAGCGGCCACGGGCGGGCGGTGCCCGCCGTCGCACGGTCGCCGTCACCTCCGGACGCCGACGACACGGAGGAAGACGGTGCGGAAGAAACGGTACGGACAGAGGATTCAGGCGTGGAGGTCATGAGTTCTCCCGGATGTGGTGGGCACAGCGGTGGGTGCGGGCGTGTTCATGTCGGGACGCACCGGGGGACCCGTGGGCGCACACTGCTTGGCAGAGCGGGCCGCCGGGGCAGGCATGTGCGGGCGTGGCCGTCACGGTTCCTCCCGGGAGCGGCCGGAGGCGCTCCCCGAGAGCTCCGCCGGGTGGCCGGTCAGGGTGAAGAAGGCCTCGTCGAGGCTGGGAAGGCGCAGGGCCAGCTCGGTGACGGGGACGTCGGCGTGCTCGAGCGCGCGCACGATCTCCGTGAACGCGTGCTCGTCCGGGACCGGGGCCGTGACGACGCCGCGCGCGGCCTCGACCGGCCGGCCGACCACCCGCCCCACGACGCCGGCCGCCGCCGGCAACCGGGCGGGGTCCCGCGGCCGGACCACCACGGTCTGTCCGCCGACCTGTTGCTTCAGCCCGGCCGGGGTGTCGTGCGCGATCACCCTGCCGTGGTCGATCACGGAGATCTCGTCCGCGAGCGCGTCCGCCTCCTCGAGGTACTGGGTGGTCAGCAGGACCGTCGTGCCGTCGTCGGCGAGTCCGCGGATCGTCTGCCACAGCTCCTCGCGCTTGCCGGGGTCGAGCCCGGTGGTGGGTTCGTCGAGGAACAGGATGCGCGGCTCGCCCACCAGGCTCGCGGCCAGGTCGAGGCGGCGGCGCATCCCGCCCGAGTAGGTCGCGGCGCGCCGCCCGGCCGCCTCCGTGAGCCCGAAGCGGTCCAGCAGCCGGGCGGCGCGTGCCCGTGCCTCCGCGCGGGGCAGGTCGAGCAGCCGCCCGAACAGGACGAGGTTCTCGGTGCCGGTCAGGTCTTCGTCGACGGTGGCGTACTGGCCGGTCAGCCCGATCGTGCGCCGCACGCGGACGGCGTCGTGCACGACGTCGAGCCCGTCGACCTCCACCGTGCCCGCGTCGGGACGCAGCATGGTGGCCAGGATGCGGATCGCCGTGGTCTTGCCGGCTCCGTTGGGTCCGAGGACGCCGAGCACCGTGCCCGGCTGCGCCCGCAGATCGACGCCGTCGAGCGCGGTCGTCGCGCCGAACTTCTTCACCAGGCCCTCCACCTGGAACGCGGGCCTCATGCCGCACCGCCGGAGGAGGGCTCGCCCGCCGGGGCGATGTTGAGGTTGCGGTCGAACAGGTTGCGCGGGTCGTAGGCGCGCTTGATCGCCGCCAGGCGTTCCAGGGTGGCCGGCGGGTAGGCCGCCCGCACGTCCGCCTCCGTGGCCGAGCCCTGGAAGTTCACGTACACGCCCGTGCCGTGGGCGGCGACCGGCCGCCAGCCGCTCAGCGCGTCGTCGACGACGGCGTCGCTCGCGTCGCCGGGGACGACGACCGCGCCGATGACAAGCGCCTCGGCGTCCCGGTGAGCGAACGCCGTCGCGTCGGGGAGCACGCGCCCGAAGGCGCCGCCCAGGCCGCGCAGGCTCAGCACCGTGGGCCGGTCGCCCCGGTGCGCCGCGACGAGGTCGCCGACCACGGCGTCGTCGAGCTCGGGGACGAGTACGTTGCGCGCCACCACCCGCATGCCCGCCGGGTGTGCACCGTCCTCGAGGATGTCCGCGTACGGCCGCGTCTCGATCGCGCTGTCCGTCACCGTCCCGAGCCGGAGCAGGGGTTCGATCGCTCGCTCGGCGGCTCCGGCGTCGTCGTGCACGTCGCAGAGCAGCACCGACACGGACGCCGGACGACCGCCGAAGGGCGGCATGAGCGTGAGCGTGCTGCTGAGCTCCTCGGGCGCCGTGCGCAGGTGGTCGCGCCAGCCCCGGATCAGTCCCGCCGGATCGTCGGGTCGATAGGTGATCGAGCCGAACCGCACGTCGCCCACCGGGACGGCCGCGAAGTCGAAGCTCGTCACCACCCCGAAGTTCCCGCCACCGCCGCGCAGCGCCCAGAACAGGCCCGCGTGCTGCTCGGGGCTCGCGGTCACGGATCTGCCGTCGGCGGTAACGACGCGGGCGGCGAGCAGGTTGTCGACGGCGAGCCCGTGGCGGCGCACCATCCAGCCGACCCCGCCGCCGAGCGTGAGGCCGCCGACGCCGACGCTCGCGGTGTCGCCGGCGGTGATCCCGAGGCCGTGCGGGGCGAGGGCGGCCGCGACCTGGCCCCAGGTCGCCCCGGCGCCCACCCGGACGATGCGCCGGTGGGGGTCGATCACCTCGACGGCGTCGAGGTGCGTCAGATCGAGCACCATCCCGCCGTCGTTGGTGCCGTGCCCGAGCGGGCTGTGCCCGCCCGAGCGGACCGACAGGGCGAGGCCCTTCCGGGCGGCGTAGGTGACGGCCCGGCCCACCTCGGCGGGGTCGTGCGGCCGGACCACCAGTGCGGGTCGTCCGGTCGCGAACAGGGTGCTGCTCGCCTGGTCGTATCCGGCGTCGCCGGGCACGAGGACGGTGCCGGCCGCGAGGCCGACGTCGTGCGGCCCGGTTCGCGCGGTCCGTGCGGTCGTGCCGGTTCTCGGGGTCTGGGTGCTCACGCTGCTCTCCTCCGGATGCGGCCGGCGTGGGATCACGCCGGGACGTGCCACCGATCCTTCGCCGGAACGGGCGTGGTGTCGTCGTCCGACGGGAGGCATCTGCGCGTACCGGAACGGGCGTGGACGGACGCCCCGGATACCCCGCCGGGAGCAGTCCACAACTACTCCCCACGGCGGATGCGAGGGCTGACGGGAGCCTCCTACGCTGGGGCGATGCGCACCGACCGAGCTTGGAAACGGTTCTACGCCACGAGCTGGCTGATCACCCTGGGGGTGAGCCTCGTGGCGGTCCTCGCGTGGCGGGCATACGTGCGCGAGGTGGAGCAGCGTGCCGAGGACGCCGAGCGCACGCGGGAGGAGGTGGCGCGGCGGCGGGCCGTCGAGGAGCGGCTGCGCATCGCCCGCGAGCTGCACGACTCCCTGACCCACAGCATCTCCGTGATCAAGGTGCAGGCCGGGGTCGCCACGCACCTGGCCCGCAAGCAGGGCGACGAGCCGCTGCCCGCGCTGCTGGCGATCCAGGAGGCCGGCGCGGACGCCGTCCGGGAGCTGCGCTCGACGCTCGACGTGCTGCGGCGCGACGGCGAGACGAACGGCAACGGGCTGGAACGCCTGAAGGTACTGGTGGAGGGCGCGGAGGCGGCGGGCGTCCCGGCCACGGTCACGGTCGTCGGCGAGCGGCGGCCGCTGCCCGCCGGCGTCGACGAGGCGGCGTACCGCGTCGCGCAGGAGGCCCTGACGAACGTGAGCCGGCACGCGGGCCCCGGCGCGACCGCCGTCGTCCGGGTCCGCTACGACCCGGAGTCGCTCGTCCTCGAGGTCGCCGACGACGGTCGCGGGGCGGACGGGGCGCCCGCGCCCGGACACGGGCTGACGGGGATGCGCGAGCGCGTCGCCGCGTTGGGCGGGCAGTTGGACGTCGGCGCCGCGCCCGGCGGCGGGTTCGTGGTCCGGGCCGAGTTCCCGTGCGCGCCGGCGGAGTGATCGGCCGATGATCCGGGTGGGGCTGGTGGACGACCAGGCGCTGATCCGCTCCGGCATCCGCGCCCTGCTCGACGCCGAGGACGACATCACGGTGGTCGCCGAGGGGGCCACCGGGCACGACGGCGTCGGGATCGCCCGCGAGCACCGGCCCGACGTCGTGCTCATGGACGTGCAGATGCCGGTCCTGAACGGCATCGAGGCGACACGGCGGATCGCCGGCGACGACGAACTGGCCGGGGTCCGCGTCGTCATGCTGACCAACTACGGCCTCGACGAGTACGTCTTCGACGCGCTGCGCGCGGGCGCGTGCGGATTCGTCGTCAAGGACACCGAGCCCGCGGACCTGCTGCAGGCCGTGCGGGTCGCGGTCCGGGGCGACGCCCTGCTGTCGCCGGCGATCACCCGGCGGCTGATCAGCGAGTTCGTCGCCAGGCCGCCGGACGCGCCCCTGGCGGGCGGCGACCTGCTCACACCGCGGGAGCGCGAGGTCGTGGCCCTGGTCGCGCACGGGCTGTCCAACGACGAGATCGCCGAGCGCATGGTGCTCAGCCCGCTGACGGCCAAGACGCACGTCAGCCGCGCCATGACCAAGGTGGGCGCCCGGGACCGCGCCCAGCTCGTCGTCTTCGCGTACGAGTCGGGCATCGTGCGGCCACGCGGCGTCTGACGAGCCGGATCTTCTCGCTCCCCGCCGGACGAGGTGACGATCCGCGGGCGCTCGAACTCAGAGGTCGCCCGAACTCAGAGGCCGTGCGACCTCCTGGAAGCCGCGGCGCGCCATCAGCCCGGGAAGAACTCCACGTACCGGCGGGCCTCCCCGTAGAAGGCGGCGTCCGACATCGCTCGCAGGTGATCGAACGCCTCGACGAGCGCGTCCTCGGTGCCGTCGTCGCCGGAGAGCGTGACCGTGAACCCGGGGCCCCGCGCGGTGCACCTGTCGCGGGTGGCACCGTTCTCGAACCGCTGCTCGTCGCAACCGTCGAGCGTCAGGCCGTCGACGTCACGGTCGTCGTCGACCGAGGCGTTCGAGACGACGTGGATCTGCCCGCCGTCGGGCAGGGTGTACACCGCTGCCGACCCGCCGTCGCCCAGCGCGATGTACAGCGGCTCGTACCGGTCGCCCTCAAGGGTGTACGGCACGCCCAGGGCCGCGGCCCGTTCGGCGAAACCGCTGACGGCCGTGACCGCGGCCAGCACGAACGGGGCAGCGACCAGCACACCCGCCGCCGAGAGGGCCACCGGGCGGGCGGCGCGGAGGCCCGACGCCGCCGTCACCGTCGCGACGATTCCGCCCAGCAGCAGCGCCAGGGCCGGGTCACCGCCGACAAGGCCCGGCCAGATCGCGCCCGCCTGCTCGGGCGCCAGCAGCACGACGAGCGCGACCGTGGCGCCCAGGACCGGGGCCGCGATCCCCGCGAGCACCGCTCCGCCGAACCCCCGCACGATCAAGGCGGAGATCACGCACATGACCGCGATCCCGACGACGCCGACGACGACCGCCCCACCGGGCCTGCCCCATCCGGCGAGGATCGCCGCCCAGCCCACCGGCCAGGCGAGCAGCCCGAACAGCAGGCCGACGGCGGCCGCGCCCGCCCAGGCGATCGCACGCCCTCCGCCCCCGGCCGACGCCGCGTCGAGCGCCCTCGGGTTGTCCCCGTCCCCTGCCGTCATCGGCACGTCCCTCGGGTACGTACACACGGCGGACGACGGCTCCCACGACGGGCGGGACTCATGCAGGCTCCTCACTCCTGGCCTGTACCGGGCGACATGCGCCAGGGTAACCGTGGACCGTGAGCGAGATCCGGCTGCAGAATCCGCGCGCCGGGTGCGATAGTGCTCGACATGGTGACCCAGCACTCGGCACCCGGCGTGCCGTCCGACCACCCCGGCACGCGATGAGCGACGACGTCGCCTCGTGGTTCGACACGCTCGGACCGCTCGCGTTCTACCTGGTGGTGTGGGGGCTCGTGTTCGTCGGCACGGCCCTGTTCGTCGGCGTGTTCCTGCCGTTCCTCACCGGGGACTCGCTGCTGTTCGGGGCCGGCCTCGTGGCGGGCAGCACCACCTCGATCAACATCTGGGTGCTGACCACCGGCGTCGCGATCGCGGCGATCGCCGGCGACCAGGTCGGTTACCTGCTCGGACGGCGCTACGGCCGCCCCTACCTCACCGCCCGGCGCGGCCGGTGGGTCCAGACGGGGATCGCCAAGACCGAACGGTTCTACGAGCTGTTCGGCTGGTGGTCCGTGGTGGTCGGCCGGTACGTGCCGTGGGGGCGGGTCTTCGTCCCGGCCGTCGCCGGGGTGTCCGACATGGCGTACTGGCGCTTCGTCACCGCCAACGTGGTGGGCGCCTTCACGTGGGGCGTCCTGATCACGCTGATGGGCTTCTTCGCGGCGTCGATCCCGGCGGTGCGCCCGATCGCGTACGGGATCGCGATCGCCGTCGTCCTGGCCTCCATCGTCGCGGGCATCCGCGCCTGGCGCCTGGACCGCGCGGCGAACGCGGGCTGAGCCGGCGTGCCGGGCGCCGACCGGGCGGCGGTCGCGCGCCGACCACGCCATTCTGGCGTGGTCGCGCCAACATGGCGTGGTCGGCGCCGACCAGGCGCGGTCGGCGGAATGGCGTCGTCGCGTCGGCCGGCGTGGTCGACGCCGACCGAAACAGCTCAGGCCAGCGCGTCCGCGACGCGTTCCCGCAGCACCGGGACGACCTCGGTGAGGAACCACGGGTTGCGCGCCTGCCAGCGGAAGTTCAGCGGGGACGGGTGCACCAGCGGGACGACGTCGGGCAGGTAGTCGCGGAACGCGCGGACGGTGTCGGTCAGGGTGCGCCCGGCCCGGTCCCCGAGGTAGTACGCCTGGGCGTAGCTCCCGACCAGGACGGTGAGCCGGATACCGGGCATGAGTTCCAGCAGCGGTGGGTGCCACCGCTCCGCGAAACCCTTGCGCGGCGGCAGGTCCCCGCTCGCCCCCTTGCCCGGGTAGAAGAAGTCCATCGGCAGCAGCGCGAAGAGCTCCGGGTCCCGGAACTGCGGCTCGGTCACGCCGAGCCACTCGATCAGCTTCCTCCCGCTGGCGTCGTTCCAGGGCAGCCCGCTCTCCTGCGCCCTCCGCCCGGGAGCCTGCCCGACGACGGCGACCCGTGCCCCCGCACCCGCCACGTACAGCGGCTCGTACCCGAGCTCCCGCGCCGCGGCATTCTCGGCGTGGTCGACGATGGCCTGCCGGATGGACTCGAAACCCATGGGCCCAGTATCCGGCGTGCGCCGATATCCGGGCGTCATGCGGGCCGCGAAAGGGGACACCGCGCCGGGCACATTTTCACCCTCGTGTGTGGCATGGAGCACAAAGTGGTGTATGACTGACCTCGTGAGATGGCTCCCGCCGAACGAGTATCACGCAAAACTCCCCCGTAAGCGGATCGGAGCCGGGGTTCTACTGCGCGGCAGCGGCGACAGAATCGTCGCGATCGTGCCCTCGTACAAGCCGGGCCTGGAGATCCCGGGTGGGGTGGTCGAGACCGGGGAATCTCCCTGGGATGCGGCTGAGCGAGAGCTCAAGGAGGAGCTCGGCATCGTGCGCGAGGGCATGCCCTTGCTGGTGGTGGACCACGTCCCGGTGGCGGACGACGGCGTTCCCGAGGGGTTGTTGTTGATCTTCGACGGCGGCTGGCTCACTCCCGACGAGGAGCGCGACCTGCGCGGAACCGACGAGGAAGTGTGGTCGGTGTCCCTGTACGAGATCGACGAAGCCACCAGAGAGATGAAGACCTGGCTGGGCCGACGCGTACGCCTCGCCTTCGAGACGGCGAAGAGCGTATCCGGGCCCGCGCTCTCCGCGAAAGGACACCGTCGACCCGTCCAATCGCAGCCACCACAGCCAGCGGCTCCGGACGATATCCCAGTGCCCGCATTACCCGAAACAGCGCTCGCCGAGTCTCGGTGATCATCCGTCGCGACACGGCATCGCCGACAACTAGGACTTATGTGGAGCGCTCAAGGTGCCTTAGGGTCGGCGTGTGTCTATCGCAGCTACGCTTTCCGGAGACTCGCCAAACCAGGATCGATACATTCTTGGCGAGGGATTTGCTGCTGTGCTCGACGGTTCGACGTCCGTCGCCGGTGACCGGTCGCACGACCCGGGGTGGTACGCCGGGCGGCTGGGAGAAGCGCTGGAACCGCTGCTGCCGGGCGACAAGCCGATCGCCGATGCCGTGGCGATCGCGATCGCACAGGTGGCGGAGGCGGCAGAGCTCGTGGCGGAGACGAGCCCGACCAGCACGGTCGCGGTGGCGCGCTGGAACGAGGACGTCGTCGAGACCTATGCGCTGTGCGACAGCACGGTGGTGGTCCTGTGTCGCGACGGCACCGATCACGTCCATACCGACGACAGGGCCGGGGAAGCCGTCGCGGAACATCGCGCCGAGTACCGTGCGCACCTGGAGGCCGGTCACGGGTACGACGACGGGCTGCGGGAGATCCTGCTCACCCTGCAGGAGCAGCTCGCCCGGCACCGGAACGTGCAGGGTGGCTACTGGGTGGCCGGCGCGGATCCCGAGGCCGCGTACGAGGGGATCTCCCACACGTACAGCCGGTCCGACGTCGACGGGGTGATCCTCGCGACCGACGGCGTCACCCTGGAGCGGCATCCCCGTGTCACGACGTGGCGAGAGCTCTACGCGGAGGTCCGCACACATGGAGCGGATGACCTGCTGCGGGAGTTGTTGCGGGAGCTGCATGCCGCGGAGGACCACGACCCCGACGGCGTCCGGTGGTGGCGCTCGAAGCGACATGACGACAAGACCCTCATCGTCACGCCCCTTTCCTGATGCGCTAGCCGCGAAGCCACTCGTCGGCTACGCCGACGTCTATGGAGACCATCTCGTTCCGGCGGCTCATCGCGTCCGCGTCCCGGCCGGCCCTCTCGAGCAGCACGGCGGCCCGTGCGAGGGTGGTCCGATACCCGTCCAGGAACTGGACCGACCGCATGCCCTCCCCATAGCGGCGCCGGAAGATGGCAAGGGACTCCTCGAAGACATCCGACGCCACGGCGTCGCGACCACTCTCCATCAGGGAGATGGCGCTGCTGCCGAGGCTCCAGGCAAGGTTCGGCTCGAAGCGGGCGGGCAGGCCGTCCACGAGTTCCCGGTAGATCTCGATCGCCTCCGCGTGGACGTCACGTGAGTCGTCGAAGCGCTCGACGTTCGCGTAGGCCGTCCCGAGGTTCGTGAGGCAACGTGCGAGCCCGGACCGGTGAAGAACCGGGCTCCGGGCGGCGAGGCGTTGCCAGAGACCTCTGGCTTCCTCGTGGGTTCGAAGGGCGTCGTCGGGCTCAGGAAGGTTGTCGCGCTTCGCGAGGCTCTCGGAGCACGTCGCGAGATCCCCGAGCGCGTGGGCCAGATAGTCCTCGTAGCGCGTGGGGGTCCGCGCATCCAGGCGCCGCCAGATGCCGCGTGCCTCGACGAACACTTCGTGCGCCGCGTCGAGGTCACCCAGATCCGAGAGACAGCGCCCGATCGAGCTGAGTGATCGGGCGAGGGCGGCCGTGTCCGTGTGGCGATCACCCTGCTCCGCCAGGGCACGCCGGATGCGCAGCGCTTCGCGATGGGTGGTGAGCGCCATGTCCGGCCGCCCGAGGTCCCGGTAGGAGATCCCGAGGTTGTGCAGGGAGCGCGCGAGCTGGGAGGCGTACAACTGATCCGACGTGACGGCGTGGTTCTCCCAGCGCCGAACCGCCTCGCGGCGCACCTTCAGCGCGTCCCCGTACCGGCCGAGCGAGGCGTAGGAGTCACCCAGGTTGTCGAGCGAGAGGGCGAGGTCGGGACCGAATCGGCCCGGGTTCCGGAGGGCGAGGACCCGGTAGGTCCGGGTCGCGCGTTCGCGCGCCGCGAGCGCCTCGCGGTAGCGGCCCCGGGTGTGCTCCCAGTTCCCGAGTACGTGCTTGGCCTGAGCGGCATACTCGGAGCCGGCCATCCGGGAGCCCCGGGAAATGCTGGCGTCGAGCCGCCCGGCGAGCCTGTGGCCGACTGCGTGCAGGGCGCTCGGCGGGTCGGGCCAGGGAATGACCTCGTGGACCGCGCTGATGACCGGTCGTTTCTCCGGAAGGCGGTCGACCAGCTCAAGGGCGACTTCTGCGATGTCGTCGCTCCACCGTGGGTCGAGCCCGCGCGGGGTGCGAGCCCTGGGTGCCGTGGCGCCGCTGCGGGACGGGTCCGCCGTGGCACGTGTCAGGACGATCATCGCCTGCTCCGCCTGGCGCGCGTTCAGGTTGTGCAGCAAGGCCGTCCGCCGCTCGAGACTCGCCAGCTCACGCGCGTCCTCGGCGACGTCGGAGGCGGTGAGCGCCGAGACCACGAGATGTTCGGCGAGCCTGTCGGGGTGGAGGCTGCCCAGCCAGCCGGGAGTGCCGACGAGTTCGCGGTCGCCGTGGTGCTCGTCGGCGGGATCGCCGGACTCCGGTGGCGGGTACTGCTCACGCAGCCAGCGCGCGGCGGCGATGGGGTCGGGCGCCTGTCCGTGGGTGCAGAGCCCTGCGACCCGGCGGGCCAGTTCCTCGGCTTCCTGCTGGTCGGCCGCGCCCAGCAGGCACCCCGCCGCGACAAGGGTTCGCAGGGTGTGACTGTCGGTCCGGACACCCGCGAGCTGTGCCGATCGCTTCCAGTCGCGCGCCTCGTGCCGGAGCAGTTCGTCGAACACCGCGTGGATGGACTGCCCGGCCGTGTCGCTGCCCGACGACGATCCGTCCTCCTGGCGCAGGACCTCGACCAGCGCGATGGAGAGCAGGTCGAGCATGCGGGCATCGGGAACGGCGTCGGGCAGGAGCACCGATGGGGCGCCCACTCCGAGATGTTCGGCGAAGTCACGCGCGGCGGCCCGGACGATCTCCTGCTGCTCCATGTGCAAGCTGCCGGCGCCAGAGCTGGGGACGATACGCGGCGAGAGCTCCAGCGGGTCCGCCGCACCGACGACGGCGCCGACGCCGGGCAGCTGGCAGAGGTCGGTCCACCACTGGCCGCTCTGGCGGGCGAGGAGCAGGATCCGCACCGTGCCGGAGTCGTCGTTGGCGCGTTCCAGGAGCGTGGCGAGGCCGTCGTGCCAGTTCTCCGCATAGTCCACGACGAACAGCACGGGTGCGTCGCCGTGGCCGCGCCGCAGCACGGCCATCGCCTCCGTCTCGACGCCGGTGCGCAGGTTCCGGCATTCCCAGCCCCGGTGGCGCATCACGGACTGCAGTTCCTGCGCCAGGCGGGTCTTCCCGACGCCGCCCGGCCCGGTCACGAGCCGCACCCGCAGCGACCGCCGCCCACGGACGCCGCCCTCCGTGCACCAGTCGACGAGGTCCTGGATCTCCCGCTCGCGGCCGAGGAACGTGACGACCTGCGTGTCGCCGTCGCGCACCGGCGAGAGGAGGCGGCCCGGGGCGTCGGCGTCCCCGGGAGGGCGGACGGCGAGGTTCACGGACTCGTGGAGGGCCTCCTGGTCACGTGCGGCCATCGCACGTCGGCGATCATCAAGCGTGAACCAGCGTTCGACCAGTATCGCACCAAGAATGCTTCCGACGATTCCGGCCGTGAGAATGATCTGCCGGACCCACTCAGGGATCGACGCCGGAAGGATCGTCGCGATGACACCCACGACGATCGCCGCCGACGCCGCGAGGCCGTAGACCCACATGCGTCGCACGATGCCCCTGCTGGCTTCCCGGCCGGCATACCCTTCCGCATCCATGTCTTGAAGCGTATCCGAAACGGACATTCCGTTTTATTCGCCACACCGCCGGCCGCGCCGCACCGCCCGTCACGGGCCGCGCCATCATCGTCCGAGTTCGGCACCGATGAGGTCGGCGTAGACGTCGACCTTGGTGTAGCCGCTGTAGGCGTCCTCGCAGACCGTCCCGCCACGGGAGAGAATCGGCCCGAACACACCCGCCAGCCGCCCGTCGATGACCAGTGGGCCACCGCTGTCCCCGCCGCAGGCCGCCGGTCCGCCGTCGGGCCGCCCGCCGCAGACGTAGAAGCGGGGATCGAGCTGGAACGGCATGACCGGATGCGCCCGCGCCGCCTCGTTGCAGGCGGCGTGGCCGCGCATCGGGATGCGCCCCTTCTGCAGCACCGGCGACGGTCCCAGCAGCCCGTCCTCCTCGTAGATGCCCCAGCCGAGGATGGTCGCGTGCCGTCCGGGCGCGTAGCGCCAGCCGTCGTCCGGGTCGATGATCCGGAGCGTGCGGTAGGGCATCGGGCGGTCGAGCGTCAGCACCGACAGGTCACCGCCGCCGAGGAACGCCGGATCGCCGGGTTCGGCCGCGGGCGGTGGCACCGGGGGTGCGTTCCATACGCGCACGACGCCGCGGACGATGCCCTCCTCGCCGCGAAGATCCGTCCGCCCGCCGATCACCTGGAACTGCTCCGGCTCGAGGTCGTCGACGCAGTGCGCGGCGGTGACCACCATCGTGGGGGCGACGAGCGTGCCCCCGCAGAAGTGGCCGGACGGGGTCGTCGTGTCGCCGACCCGGCCGAGGAAGACCATCCACGGGTAGTGCCTCGTCGTCGCGTCCTTGCCCCCGACGATCGCCTGCGCCTGGACGGCACCGAGCGAAAGCAGCATCACGACGGCCAGCGCGGGAACGAGCAGGACGACGAAGGCACGTGCTCTGAACCGATGGTTCATGTCGTCGAAGGTACGAACCATCCGGCGATCCGGACATCGGGCATGGCCCTGGTAGCGACCCTGAATCCTTTGACCAGCTGCCGCTCCAAGGTGTGCGACAGGTCCGCCTCCTACGGTGTGCGACAGGTCCCCTCCCAGCGGGAGATCTCGCCCTCCCGGAGTCCGGGATCGTTGCGCATCCATACGCGAGGCGGCCAGGAAGGCCGCGCCACCGGCGGGCAGATCTCCCCATGGCCACCGATGCTCCGCCCCGCTAGGGTCAGCCTGCCCGGACCAGGACCGCCGCCGGACGGGCCACCTCACGAAGGGACCGCGCATGGGTGAGCTCTGGGGCGCCGACATCGGTCAGTTGCGCGCGCTCGCGACGGTGATGCACCGCGGGGCGCAGACCCTCGAGGGTGCGCGCGCCCGGGTGGACTCGCTGATCGGCGACCTCGCGTGGTTCGGCGGGGACTCCGAGGGATTCCGCGACGAGTGGTCGGCGGTGCACCGTGCGAGCCTGTCGGCGGCGATCGATCAGCTCACCCAGGCCGGCGGGACGCTCGACCAGAACGCGGACGACCAGGAGGGGACGAGCGAGGAGGACGGCGCCGTCGGGCCGGGCGGCGGCACCGGTTCCGACGGCACGGGCTCCGGCGCCGACGGATCGGGCTCCGCCTCGCCCCCGGCGCAGGTCCCCACGTCCCCGCTCACCCCCGAGCAGTACCAGGACCTCTCCGAGGCCGAGCGGCAGGAATGGCTCGCGACGGCCACCGACGAGCAGATCGCGGCCCTCCTGGCCGCCATGGAGGCCGAGGGCCTGTACCCGGGGCCGGACGCGGGCGCACTCGCGAGCGAGCACTGGACGCGGCAGGCGGCCCAGGACGCCGGCATCGACTACCTCGAATGGGACCCGGAGCTCGGCGCGGAGGCCAACCGGGAGAACATCGAGGCCGTCTACGAGTACTACGCCCAGCTGTACCTGAACAACCCCGACCTGCAGTGGGCCGGGATGGCGGCGATGATCGGGCCGTCGTTCGCGGCGGGCTTCCTCGACCTGGCGATGATGCGCGACATCGCGCAGGACTTCGAGGTCGCCGGCGAGGTGCTCGACCAGGTCCCCGGTGGCATCCCCGGCGCGGATCTGATCGAGCAGGCCGGCCGGATGACCGACGAGGAGCTCCGCTTCTACGAGACCACGTTCCTGTCGATGCAGCAGGAGATCTTCCACGACCAGGCCTCGATGCACGCCGCGTACGAGCACGGCGGCATGGCGGAGATCGAGCGGATGTTCCAGTCGGGCGCGATCGACGAGGCCACCTACGACGCCTGGGCCGACATCGACTCCGGCGACCCCACCCGCGTGTCGGAGGGCAACGTCGAGATGCTGCGCCGCGAGCAGCAGGACATCATCCACGACGACTACCAGGCGACGATGGAGCGCCCGGTGACGGGCGAGGCGATGACCTACATGATGACCCTCGTGGGCGAGGCCTCGATCCCCGGCACGCACACGTTCGCCGAGACCAACCCGTTGTCCGTCACGGCCGAGACGCCCGGGCCGGACAACATCCCGTTCACCCCCTGGGACAACCCGCTCCAGGGCGAGGTCACCGTCAGCACCCCGCTGCCGGACGGCAACATCGCCGACACGCCCCAGCGGTGGGAGTACATCCAGGCCGATACTCTGCCCGCGTACCAGGAC
Organism: Myceligenerans pegani; assembly: GCF_014892515.1. Classification (GTDB taxonomy): domain Bacteria; phylum Actinomycetota; class Actinomycetes; order Actinomycetales; family Cellulomonadaceae; genus Myceligenerans; species Myceligenerans pegani. The sequence continues at coordinate 77,217 of NZ_JADBGR010000064.1, read as the reverse complement.
CTCCTCGCGAACGATCCGGGCCGCGTGCAGGAGATTCTGGAGACCCCTGTGTCCGACCGCATCGAGGACTACCGGCTCACGAACCCGGACCGGCTGGGCCGCATCGTGGACCGGCTGGCGACCGACTGGGACGTCGATGTCAGCCAGTAGCTCACATGACAGGGTGGACCCATGTCGATGAGGAAGGCGATTCTCGCGGCGACCGTCGTTCTCGCACTGACCGTGGCGGCGGGCTGCACCGTCCGCGTCGGCGGCTCGGACGACGACGGCGCCGAGGTCTTCGGAGAGGCGAACAGCATGCAGTGGGACCTGACCCGACCGCTCGAGGCGGAGGCCCTGGGCCTGCCCGGCGACCAGATGGTGGTCGTCACCGTGCCCGACGACGCCACGGTGAACCTCACGCTCCCCACCGGGACCTGGACCGGGCGGACCGAGGAGATGACCGTGACCACCCGGCACGGCTACGTGGACTCGGTCGACCTGTACTGGACGGAGCCCGACGGCCAGGCCGCCGCCGACCGGATGGTCGCGGACGCCCCGCTGCTCGGCATCGACGCCGCCCGGGCCGCCGAGTGGGCCGGCACCGCGAAGTGGGCCGAGACCGCCGACATCAACCGCACCCGCGAGAAGGCGAACTACAACGGGGCGGCGGGCGAGGTCTCCACCTCCGTCAAGCCCAGCATGGCGGTCGGCGAGGGCGAGGGGACGCCGGTCCGCCTCTGGTACAAGTTCTACGTCCGCGACGTCGTCGAAACCGCGGGCTGACGCGCCACGACCAGCCGGGCACGGCCGTGCGCCGGGGCGGGGCGCCCCGGCGCACGGTGATCGGATCCTCTCGGATGCGCGGCTCCGGACGCGTCGCGCCGTCTCACGACGGTGCCCTCAGGCGTCCGGTTCGTCGTCGGACGGGCGCCGCTTGCCGCGGCGGCCTTCCGGGCCGGGCCCGCCGAACGGGCCCGGGCGGCCGTGCGGACCGGGACGGCCTCGCCGTCCGCCGCGGCCGGGGCGTCCGCCGTACCAGCCGGGGCCGCCGGGGCCGAATCCGCCCGGGCCGAACCAGCCCGGACCGGGTCCACCGGGTCCACCCGGCCCGAACCCGCCACGGCGCCACATCTCCTCGAAAGCCTCGCGGCGCTCGCCGAACTCGTCGCCGAACGCGCTCTCCGCGTGGTCGAGGATCCGGCCGAGGTAGGCGCTCAGTCGCTCCACCTCGTCGTCCTCGAGCACATCGAGCAGGTCGTTCGCGGGCGTGTGCTCCTCGGCCTGCTCGGCCTCCCGGCCGGCCTCGGTGAGCCGCACGACGACGACGCGCTTGTCGTCCGACGACGGCTCCCGCTCGACGAGCCCCTGCTTCTCCAGCTTGGCCAGGAGCTCGGCCAGCGCCTGCCGGGACATGCCCAGCAGGAAGGTGAGCTCCTTCTGCGTGGTCTCGGGCTGCAGCTTCAGCAGGGCGAGCACGCGGCCCTGCCCCTGGCTCGGGTCGTGCCACGGCGCCCGGCGCCCCGGCATCCTCCCCCGCCACATCTGGTGCCGCTGCAGCATCCCGACGGCCACGAGTCGCTGTGCGGCCTCCTGCCGCACGTCACGTTCCTCGGTCATGGGTTTTCCTCTCGGTGGTCGAATCTGTCAGGTACCTGACGTCTACCACCATGCGCCCGCCCGAGTGATTTTGTCAAGCACCTGACCGTCTGGTTCTTGACAAAAGAGTCGGACGGGCGGAGGTGCGCTCCGGAGCGAGCACGGCGTCGCGGCACGACCGGGCCCGCCCCGACGGGCAAGCCGGCCTCTACACCTTCACCTTGGCGCGCTGCGCCTCGCGCTGCTTCTGCTTGAGCGCCTTCGCCTGCTGCTCGCCCTTGAGGGTCGACGACTCGAACCAGTCGAGCGCGCCCGCCCAGCCGGTGCGGGCGCCGTCGTCGGTCCGGAACACCTGGCCGTAGCGGATGCGGCTGTACAGGTCGGGCAGCCGCTTGTCCAGGTAGCCGATCGTCACCCGGCCGAGCGCCCACGCGGCGCCGAAGCCGTTCGCGATCCCGACCACCACGAGCGCCGGCGCGGTCCAGGGCGCGGGGGCCAGCAGGTGCAGCAGCACCATCGCACCGGTGGGCAGCACGGCGGCCTGCATCAGCAGCATCGCGATCCACACGTGGAAGGTGATGTTCCCGACGGCGTCGTTGGGCCCGACCCGCTGCCGGGGGTCGACGCCGGGCGAGACCCCCACCGCCGCGACGATCAGCGCTGCCCCGGTCGCGGCGCCCAGCAGGGCGGGGATGGCGGCCAGCAGGATCGGCACCGCCCACATCGCCTGGCTGAGCAGCACGAACACGACCGACACCAGGAGGATCTTCGGCAGGAAGGTGAGGACGACGCCCCACTGCCGCCCCCGCACGTCGGCCCGCACCGACCCCGCGTCCTGGCTCACCACGTCGAGCCAGACCGCGGTGCCGTCCTGCCCGTAGACGGTGCAGGCGGAGATCCCCACCATGAACGTGATGATCAGCCCGGCGAACGCCGCCACGCCGTCGAGGTCCTCGCTCGCCAGCGCGAACGCGCCGATCAGCACGCCGGTCCAGACGCCGGACTGCGTCTCGATCATCCGCCAGGCGTCCCGGCTCCACTGCCGCACCTCCTTCGCGACGACGGCACCCGTCGGGGTGGCCGGCAGCCATCCGCCGCCCGCGACGAGCCGCGCGGACCTGCGCCGCCCGCGACGTCGTCGGGCGGGCTCGGCCGACGGCACCAGCAGCGGGATCGTGGCCGCGATCACCGCCGCCGCCAGCACGGCCAGCCCGCCGAGCAGCAGCAGCGCGCCGCCCCAGTCGCCCCGCGCGGCACGCTCGACCGCCAGCACCGCCCACGACGTCGGACTCAGGTCCAGGCCACGGGCCACCGCGGCGTCGGTGAACCCCGTGGCCAGGAAGTCCGGCGTGCGCTCGATCGCGACCTGCACCGGGATCCAGCCGGCGAACATGCCCGCGAACATCAGCCCGAACTGGATGCTCGCGATCTCGACCCCGGCCCGGGATCCCATCGCCGCCCCGAGCAGCCCGTACACCAGCCGCGACAGCGCGACCAGCAGGATCCACGTGAGCACGGCCCCCGGGACCGCCACCGCGAGCGCCGCCGGCGACAGCAGCACCGCGTGCACGCCGGTCGCCAGCAACGCCGCCAGCACGACGCCGGCCGCGACACTCACGTACACGCTGACCAGCAGGCCGCGGCCGAGCACCGGACGCGACATCGGCAGCAGCGTGAAGTAGCCCGGCCGGAGCGTGCCCGAGCCGCTCATCAGCACCGGACCGATCGCCGTCCCGACGCCCCACAGGAGCAGCCCGAGCGTCAGGATCGAGTGTCGCGCGGCGTCGTTCCCGGCGTTCAGGGCCGCCGCCCAGGTGACGACGACGAGAGCCCCGCCGATGGCCCACCCCGCCATGCGCATCCCCGGCGTCGAGTGCCGCAGCATCGTGAGCTTGAGGGAGATCAGCCACCGATCCATGCCAGGTCCTCCTCCCCCAGCTCGCTCGCGCCCACGAGCTCCACGAACCGGTCCTCCAGGGTCCGGCCGCCGCGCACCTCGTCGAGGGTGCCGTCGGCCAGCACGCTTCCCGCGGCGATGATCGCCACGCGGTCGCACAGGCTCTCCACCAGGCTCATCACGTGGCTGGAGATGATGATGGTGCCGCCCGCCGCCGTGAACCGGCGCAGGATCGCGGTCAGCACGCGCGCCGAGACGGGGTCCACGGCCTCGTAGGGCTCGTCGAGCACCAGCAGGCGGGGCGTGTGCAGGAGCGCGGTCGCCAGGCCGATCTTCTTGCGCATGCCCGTGGAGTACTCCCCCACCAGCGTGCCCAGCTCCTCGGCCTCCTCCAGCTCGAGGATGCGCATCAGCTCGGCGGCGCGGTCGGCGACGACGCCGGCCGGCATGCGGCGGAACCTGCCCCAGTAGGTGAGGAGCTCGCCGCCCGTGAGCCGCTCGGGCAGCGCCAGCCCGTCGGGCAGCACGCCCAGGACGCGCTTCGCGGCGACCGGATCCCGCCAGACGTTGATGCCGTGCACGAGGGCCCGCCCGCCGCTCGGGCGGAGCAGGCCCGTCGCCATGGACAGCGCCGTCGTCTTCCCGGCGCCGTTCGGGCCCACGAGGCCGAAGAACGAGCCGCGCGGCACGGCCAGGTCGATGCCGTCGACGGCGACCTTGTCGCCGAACGTCCGGCGCAGGCCGGTCAGTTCCAGGGCGGACTCGGACGCGGCGTGCCCGCCGGAGTCCTCGGCGGCGGGCCCGCCCGGTTCGGGCGCGGGTCGTGCGGATGTCGTGGTCATGCCCCCAGGCTGTCCGACGACGCCGCGCCGCGCCTCCGCCGATCGGGCATTTCTGCTCCGCCGATCGGGCACCGGAGGCCCTCCTCCGTTCTGGTCCCGCATCGGCCGACCTATCCTCGGAACATGGTCACCTCGGACGCGGATCGACGGCGGGCGCGCGTGAGGCTCACCTCGGCCCTCGGAGACGGCCCCGCGTCCGGCACGGGGCCGGGCGCCCTCGCGGAACCCGCCGCGCCACGCAGGTCAGGAAGGCCGGGCAGGTCCACGGGGCCGGCCGGCGCGGTCGAGCCCGGCGGTGCGGCCAAGCCCGGCGCCGGCGCGGCAGAGCCGGGCGAACCCGGCCGGTCGGGCTCGCCCGCCGGATCGCGGCCGTCCCGGTCGCGGCTCCGCACCGCCCTGACGGAGTTCGCCCGGCTCCACACCCGGCGCACCACCGGCGAGTGGGTCGCGGACAGCCTGCAGGTCGCCGTCGCGCTCCTCGTGTGGTGGTTCTACGGGTTCGTCACCGTCGACACCTATCCCGCCGTCCCCGACTGGTACTGGCCCGTGGACCGGCTCCTGGGGCTGGTCGCCTGCCTCGCGCTCTGGTGGGCACGATTCCGGCCGGTGACGGTCGCCCTCGTCGTGCTCGTACCGGCCGCCTCCTCGATGAGCGCGGGTTTCGCGGCACTCGCCACGGTCTACCGCCTGGGCTCGCACGCGCGTCCGCGCGTCGCGGCCGGGACGGCCGTCCTGTACGTGGCGGCCGGGCTGCCCTACCACGCGATCTTTCCCATACCGGCGACCAGCTGGGCCTGGTGGTCGACGATGATGGTGCTCCTGTACCTCGTCGCCCTCAGCTTCGGCCTGCTGGCGCGCTCGCGCCGCCTCGCGCTCCAGCGGGTGCGCGACGACGCGGCACGCGAGCGCGAACTGTTCCGGGCCCGGATCCTGGGCGCGCGCCGGGACGAGCGCGAGCGCGTCGCCCGCGAGATGCACGACGTCCTCGCTCATCGCGTCTCCCTCGTGTCGGTGCACGCCGGCGCGCTGGAGTACCGCCTCGACGCGGCCGAGGCGCCGGCCGCGAACGCCGCGGACGCGGAGAACACCGACCTGGACACGGAGAACGAGGACACGGCGCGCACGGCCGGCCGGGTCTCTCCGGGCGGCGCGGCGCACCAGAGCCCGTCCGGCCCGGCTCGTGCGGCGTACCCGCCCCGCCCCGCCCCGCCGTCGTCGGCCGAGATCCGTGAGGCGGTGTCCGTGATCCGGCAGAACGCGCACCTGGCCGTCGAGGAGCTGCGGCACGTGCTGGACGTGCTCCGCGCCGACGAGCCGGAAGACGACGCGATCGACCTCGACCATCCGCAGCCCCGCCTGACGGACATCGCCCGCCTCGTCGAGGAGGCGCGCGGCGCGGGGCAGCGGGTGACGTCGCGCCTGGACCTCGGCTCAGGCGACCTGCCGGGCACCCTCCAGCGCACCGCGTTCCGCGTGGTGCAGGAGGGCCTCACCAACGCACGCAAGCACGCGCCGCGAGCGCACGTGCACGTCGAGGTCGTGGCCGACGACGACGGCGTCCGCCTCGCGATCACCAATCCCCTGCCGATCGGCGTCGGCCCCGGTGAGATCCCGGGCGCCGGCGCGGGCCTGATCGGGCTCGACGAGCGCGTCCGCCTGGACGGCGGAACAATCGAGCACGGCGCCCACGACGGCGAGTTCCGGCTCACCGCCCGCCTGGGGGTACGACCATGAGCGCGCGCGTGCTGCACTGCCCGCCTCGAGCTGGCGTCACGCCGGCTCGTGTCCGCCCGACCCCCGGTCCCGGGGTGCAACCATGAGCGCCCCCGTCCGCCTCCTGCTCGTCGACGACGACCCGCTCGTGCTGCGCGGCCTGCGCCTCATGCTCGCCGGCGCCCCCGACCTGGAGGTCGTGGGAGACGTGGACGACGGCGACGCCCTCGTCGCCGCGGTCCGGGAGACGACGCCGGACGTCGTGCTGCTCGACGTCCGCATGCCCCGGGTCGACGGCGTGACCGCGCTCCGCCTGCTGCGCGCCGAACCCGACCTGGAGCTGCCCGCCGTCATCGTGCTGACCACGTTCGACACCGAACGCGTCGTCCTGGACGCGATGCGGGCCGGGGCCGCGGGATTCCTGCTCAAGCACACCCCGCCGGCCGAGCTCGTGCGCGCGGTGCACGCCGCCGCGGCGGGCGAGCCGGTGGTCTCCCCGGCGGTGCTGCGCCGCCTCATCGACCACGTGGCCCTCACCGAGCCGAGCGACCGCCCCCACGGAACGACGTCGGGCAGCGCCGCACCGCCCGGCGACGTGCTGGACCTGAGTCTGCTGACCGACCGCGAGCGCGAGGTCGCCCTGGCCGTCGCCGAGGGCCTGGGGAACACCGAGATCGCGCGGGAGCTGTACCTCTCCCCGAGCACGGTGAAGTCCCACCTGTCGAGCGCCCTCACCAAGTTCGGCCTGACCAACCGCACCCAACTCGCAATAGCAGTCCACGAGGCCAACCGCCGGGGTTGAGCCGGCCGCACTACTCGATCGTCAGGGACACGCGCTACCCGTCCACGGGCACACGGTCGCATCGAAGGTGGGACGTCCATGTGAGGCGAGAAAGCGCTTCGTCGGTCCGTACGAGGGGTCGAGTACTCGAGCGACCACGAAGACCGACACGTCCTGCGCGCCCGCCTGCTTGAGCGCCGCGGCAGCGGACTGGGCGTTCGAACCGCTCACCCAGGAGTCGTCCACCAAGAGAATGTGGTCCGGCACATGGTCGGACGCGACGACGAAGTTGGCGGGCCGAAGCTGCCGGCGTTGGAAGTCGTCCGCGACCGAGAGTCGGACCTCAGCGTCCGGGCGTTTCGTCATGCCGCGCACGATCTCTCCGAGGCGAAGCCGCTTCTTCGACGAAGGCATCACCGCCCAGCCAGACTTCGACGTCGCCCGCCCGCATGGCACGTGCCCCCGCAGTCCGAGCGCGAACAGGGATGTCATCACACGGTCGACGTCTCGACCTGGGTTCGGGCCCTTGTACTGGTGCACGACCTTGTAGCCCTGCGAGTCGTACTCCTCGGCGTAGATCAGGACGCCCACTCTGTCAGCCAGTGGCAGCCTTGACCGAACGTGCCCTTGGCACTGTGGACACAGAGCGTCGATCGCGTGGTTGAGGGGTTTTGCGCAGACCGAACAGGTCTTGGTGGTCTCGAACACTGCGTTGTGGAGATAGCGCCCGTGAGCCGTCTGAAGGAACTCGGCGATGGGGCGAACGACGGTCGGCAGTTCCCGTGTCACGCACTCATCAGGGCGGCGAGCGCCTCGTCCACCCTGCGCGGCTGTTCCTGGATCTCGCGTACCGCAGCTGCCAGATCGTCCATCGAGTCCACGACGTACACGCCCGGCTGACCACGAAGGGCACCTCCCCACGTAGTCGTCGACGCGACCTTTTCGGTGAGTATCACCGGCCGCCCGTGCTCGCCGGCCAACCTGGCCTGGATGCGCGTGCCGCTGTGTTCGCCTGCCTCGACCACAATCGTCGCCAGCCCGTAGCCGGACATCGACGCGTTCCGCATCGGGAAGGACTGCTTGGTGGGCGGCGCCTCCGGATAGAACTGCGAGAGCACGAGCCCACGCTCAGCAACTTCCTGCTGCAGGTCGGCGTTGGCCGCCGGGTAGGCCCGAGTGATCCCTGTCCCGATGAACGCCACGGTTCTGCCCCCCGAACCGAGCGCCGCCCGGTGAGCCGCGGCATCGATGCCTGCCGCCAAACCACTGATCACCGTCATGTCCTGGTCGACCAGGAATCGTGCGATGTCCCCGGCCAGTCGCAGCGCGTCCGGCGAAGCATTCCGTGAGCCGACGAGTGACATCCCCGCGTCATCGCGACGTAGGTCCCCGGCGTAGAACAAGAAGGGAGGCGTCTCGCGGATGTCCAGAAGGCGTTGCGGGTACTGCGGGTCGAGCACCGTCACCATCTGCAGGCCCTGCGACTGCCAGGACCGGACATCCTTCCTCGCCTCGTCGATCCGGGCTTCGTCCACCGGAAGGTCGAACAGCGCCCCATCGCCCTCTGCGCCCGTCAGGAGCGAGAACGCGCTCCCCTCGAACGCGACCTGCGAGGCGATCCGCCCCCAGCTCGACTTCTGCTCACGCAGAAGGACCAGCAGCGCGGCAATCTCGTCGTGGCGGTCGGTCATGGAAGCCAGCGTAGAGCCCTCGTATCGGTTGTCCTGTCAGGCGCTCCGAGCAGCTGCGGATGTTATCGAACTGTTGTTCCATTAGCTGTCGACAGGTTCGGACGTCCGGCTACGACGGCGCTGCCCGGGGACCCAGATCGACCCTCCCCGCTAACGCGCCGCGGCCGGGCCCGCCGTTCTACGCGCCGCGCAGGATCGAGCTCATCTTCTTGCCGCGGGCGAGTTCGTCGACCAGCTTGTCCATCCAGCGGATCTGCTGCATCAGCGGGTCCTCGATCTCCTCGACCCGGATCCCGCAGATCACGCCCTTGATGAGGGTGGCGTTCGGGTTCATGGCGGGCGCCTCGGCGAAGAACGTCCTCAGGTCGACCTCGGTCGCGATGGCCTTCTCCAGGCCTACGGCGTCGTAGCCGGTGAGCCAGCCGATGACCTCGTCCAGCTCGTCCTTGGTGTGGCCCTTCCCCTCGGCCTTGGTCACGTAGTGCGGGTAGATGCTGGCGAAGCTCACGCCGAAGATGCGGTGTCCGGCCATGTCGCGTCCCCTCCAAAGTACTGGAGCCGCCAGGCTACCCGTCACATGGCTGGTGTCCCATCGGGGCCGGACGCCGGAGCGTCATCCGTTGAGCTCGTCGCAGACCTCTTCGAATGCTGCCTCCAGGCGATCCTTGTCGAACTCGCCGCCACCCAGCCAGATCGGGTGGTGGAGTTCGATCGTCGTCTCGTGCGACACGCCCAGGGACGTCACCCTCACCGGCACGGTCGAGATGGCGCTGTAGCCGCCGCTGAACGTCACTTCCTGGAGGGGATCCACGATCCACATCGCCACCTCGCGCCCCGGCGGGATCACCACGCGATCCGACGTCTCCGCATCCGGGGGGCCGGCCTCGAACTCCGGGAGCCGCACGTCGTCCCGGCGGTGCTCGGCGAGTCGCCCGAAACGGAACGCCTCGGGCTCCTCGGAAACGACCTCGACCTCCCACCGCGCGTCATTCCGCACGGTCTGTATCGCCACGACGTCGTCACTGCTGGGGTACACGGCGCCGTCGCCTTCACCCGGCCCGCAACTGTTCAGCCACACACCCGTGCCGATGTGCGCCCTCGAGCCAGCCACCACGGCTTGCCGCGTCTCCGCCACCCAAGTAGTCACCAGAGCAACCACTACCGTGACCGTGACGACGACGGCCACCACGACGAGAATGCTCCGGTAGCTCACGCGAAGTTCGAGGTACTTCCGGTCCGACGGCATGGGCGCGAGGGTAGACCCAGGTCACCGACCTGGAAAGGAAAGTCCGGCCCGGCCGGTGAACCCCACTACTCTCCATCCATGGCTTCCACCGTCCATGTCATCGGCGCCGGACCAGCGGGTCTCGCCGCGGCGGCCGCTCTCCGGGCGAGGGGCGTCGACGCCACGATCCTCGAGAAGTCCGGGCACGTCGGCAACGCCTGGCGGAACCACTACGACCGCCTGCACCTGCACACCACACGCGGCCTCTCCCGGCTTCCGGGGCTCGCCATCCCACGCGAGTTCGGCCGCTGGGTCGCCCGGGACGACGTCGTCCGCTACCTCGAGGCGTACGCCGCCCATCACGACCTGCGGGTCGAACTCGAGGCGGAGGTCACGCGCATCGACCGCGAGGACGGCGCCTGGGCGGTCGCCTGCGCCGACGGCACGCGGACGACGGACGCCGTCGTCGTCGCCACCGGCTACAACCACACGCCGCACCTGCCGGACTGGCCCGGCTCGGACGGGTTCCGCGGCGAGATCGTGCACGCGAGCCGGTACCGCAACCCGGCCCCGTACGCGGGCCTGGACGTCCTTGTGGCAGGCGTGGGCAACACCGGCGCGGAGATCGCTCAGGACCTCGCCGAGGGTGGCGCCGCGAGCGTTCGGCTCGCCGTCCGGACGCCGCCGCACCTCGTGCCGCGCAACAAGGGCCTATGGGCTGCGCAGTACACGGGTCTCCTGGTGAGGCACCTGCCGACCAGCCTGGTCGACGCACTGTCCGTCCCCGTCCGCAAGGCCAGCTTTCCCGACCTGTCCCACCTCGGGCTGCCGATCCCCGCGGTCGGCCTGGCGACCCGCGTCGCCCAGGGCGCCATCCCCGTGCAGGACGTCGGACTGGTCGCCGCCGTCCAGGCGGGCACCGTGCGCGTGGTCGGCCCGATCGACCGGTTCGACGGCGACGAGGTGGTCCTGGCCGACGGCGCGCGCCTGGCCCCCGACGTCGTGCTCGCCGCGACCGGGTACCGCCGGGCGCTGGAGCCCCTGGTGGGCCACCTCGGCGTGCTCGGCGAGCAGGGCACGCCCGTCGTGACGCACGGCCGCCCGGCCGCGCCTGGCCTCTACTTCACAGGCTTCACCAACCCGATCACCGGGATGTTCCGGGAGACGGCGGCCGACGCCCGGCGGATCGCGCGGAGCATCGCCCGCGGGCGCTGAAGGTACGACCGGACCACGGATGCCCGGGACCGATCGCCGAACCGCCCGTTACTCCGTCGAGACGGACTGCACCTCGAACGGGAAGGGCAGCGGGTCCGTGCCGAGCAGGCCGGCGAGGGCCTCCGCCGACTCGCGGGTGAACGACCCCGAGATCTCCGCCGCGCCGGCGGTGATCACCGTGCCGGGCGGGATCGTCGGCGCCGAGACCACCACTCCGTCCACCGTGACGGCGAACTGGTTGCGAGGGCTCTCTTCTCCCTGCAGGCGCTCCGTGATCTCGGTGAGTGCCGCCGTGCCGCCCTCGTCGAACTGCAGGTTGATGACCCAGTCCGCGGTCTCCGCCGTGTTCGAGGAACTCGCCTCGGAGACGTCGGCTCCGTCGATCTCGGCCGGACCGAGGAGGTACTTGCCGGTCCTGGCCTCGTCGCAGGCGACGAGCGGCAGGTCAGGGTCGCCGGCGCCGACGTCACCCCCGGCCTCGTCCGTGCAGTCGAGGGCCTCGAACTCCGCCACGACGTCGTCCGCGACACCCGGCACGTCGGACGACCCCGCACCGGAGCCCCCACCATCCAGGGCCAGCACCGGACGGAACGCCAGATCGCCGGGCCGAGTGAGCAGCGGGTAGTCCTCCCCGCCCACCTCGCCGATGACGTCCATCGTGACCGTGCTCCCCTCGACCACGGTGACGTCGACCTCGCGTTCGCCGTTCTCCAGCCGCTCCACCAGCACGTCGACGGCGTCACCCATGGCCGCGGCCGTCGCATCGTCGTCAGCAGCGGGAGTGGCCTCGAGCACGACCCGCGTGATCGGTGCCCCGGAGGAATCCACCCGGTAGTCCAAGGGCCCGCACCCGGACAGGACGGACGCCACGACACACATGGCGATCACGGGCATTGCGCGGCGAGTCATCGTCTCTCCCTCGATCGGGTGCGACCAGCTCGATCAGGCGTCGCTCCGAGCGAGCGTATATCCAGCTCGCAAGCCTGCACAGGAAAGTCCCGCGGCTGACCGAGAGCGGCTGTCCGAGGCGGGTGACCGAGGGCGCGGCCGACACCGAGCCCGCATACCGCGGCCGCAACACACCGCCTCGACCACCTCGCGATTCGAACACTTGTACGTTATCGTCGAGTCAGCCGCGGAACGGAGCCACCAATTGACCACCACCGATGCCCTCGCCTACTACACCGAACCCGGACCGTTCACGGACCCCGGACCCCACCGTGACAGCGTCCGGGACCTGCGCCGCGACATCCCCGGGCTCCTCGATACCCTGCACGGCCTGCTCATCCACGAGCACCTCACCCGCGCCTACGACGTCGAGCACCGCCCCGACCACAACGAGACCGCCAACCTCCGCCACGCCGAGGACCTTCTCGCCCGGCTCCTGGCCGACGGCCGCCCCCTCACCGAACCCCGCGAGCCGGACGAGCGGCTGGGCGGCACCTGCCGCGACTTCACGATTCTGGCCGTCACGGCCCTGCGAGTCCACGGCATCCCCGCCCGCGCTCGCTGCGGCTTCGGCGCCTACTTCCCCGTGCCCAGCAACGAGGACCACTGGGTCGCCGAGTACTGGAACGACGGCGAAGGCCGCTGGGTCCTCGTGGACGCCCAGATCGACGATCGCCAGCGTGAACTCTTCAACACCGATATCGACGTCACCGACGTGCCCCGCGACCAGTTCGTCGTCGCCGGCGACGCCTGGCTCCGGTGCCGCGCCGGCGAGGACGACGCCGACCGGTACGGGCTCACCGTCACCCAGGAGTTCGGTGCGTGGTGGATCGCCGCGAACCTCATCCGTGACACCGCCGCTCTGTCGAACGTCGAGATGCTCCCGTGGGACGTCTGGGGCGCCATCCCCGAACCCGAGGACACGATCGGCCCCGATCTCACCGATCTCCTCGACCGCCTTGCGGCGTTGACCGCCGATCCCACCACCGCCGCCGAGGCCCGGCGGCTCTACGACGACGCCCGGCTGCGCGTCCCCACCACGGTCCGCAACGCCAACCGTGGCCACGACGAACCGGCACTCCTCCGCGGCTGAGATCTCAGCGACCCAGAACCAGCAGGCCCGAGCCTCGCGACTGAGGCGCTCCATCAGATGCTGGCCCGGTCGAGCGGCCGGTTGCCGTTCCCGGCCGAGCGGTAGGCGGCCGCGCCCGGCACGGCCGGTTGCCGCGCCCGGCATGCGGTGCCTACGCTCCACGGGTGGTTGACGAGGCAGGCGAACGAGCGACCGTCCCGGCAGATGTGCGGGACCGGATCGACGAGGTGACCCCCGCGAAGCGGCGGCGTGACGCCGAGACGCTGCTCGCGCTCTTCGCCCGCGCCACCCACGAGGAACCCGCCATGTGGTCCTCGATCGTCGGGTACGGCACCTACCACTACCGCTACGACAGCGGCCGCGAGGGGGACGCGCCGGCAGCGGGGTTCGCGCCCCGCAAGGCGGCCACCGTTGTCTACCTCAACGACGGCGTCGGCACATATGCCGACCTCCTGGAGGAACTCGGCCCGCACACCACCGGCGTCGGCTGCCTCTACCTCAAGGACCTGGAGGCCGTCCGTCTCGACGTCCTCGAACAGATCGTGCAGCGCTCCTACACCGCCCTGACGTCCGGCACCTACACACAACGCGCCCGCGAGGGCGGCACACAGGCCTGAGGGCCGACCCCGAGGCACCCGCCGCGAGCGCTCTCTCGACGGTGAGCCGCGCCACCTGACACGATCGGCCGGTGCGCCTCGTCCAGCTTCCCGCCATCGCCGTCTCGACGTTCGCCAGCCACGGCGTCGACATGGACTTCCTGCCGTCCGTTCAGGGCGGCACCCGGACCAGGACCACCATCGTCCGGTTCACCGCCGGCGGAGTCCTCGGGATGCACGAGGCGACACTGCGGCAGGTCTTCGCCGTCCTGGACGGCCGGGCCGTCGTGACGTCGACGACGCCACCGGAGGGCTCGACGTCGGACGAGCCCGACGTCCGGGTGCTGAAGGCGGGCCAGGCCGCGATCTGGGACGTCGGCGAGAACCACGAGACGCGAGCGGTGACCGACCTGCTGGTCGCGGTCCTGGAGACCGACGGCGAGCTGCACTTTCGCGAGCACACCGACCTGCCGCCGTACGGGCGGGCGCAGTAGATCTCGGAGGCCCTACAGCGCCCCGATCATCCGTTCGAAGCCGGCCTCGCTGATGACGGTGATGCCGTACGCCTCCGCCTTGCGGGCCTTGCCCGACATCGAGTCCGGGTCCGCCGCCACGACGAGGCGCACCTTCTTCGTCACCGTCGGGTGCGGCACGAGGCCGGCCGCGCGGGCACGCCGCTCCCACACGTCGCGCGGCTCGCGCATCGCCCCGGTGAAGACGACAAGGTCGCCCGGCGAGAGGTGCGAGCGCAAAGCCGTGACGCTGCTCGTCCCGACGCCGGCTACCCCGCCGGCGCTCGCCTCGCTCCCAGCCATCGCCTCGCTCCCAGCCATCACCCCGCGCCCAACCACCGCCCCGCGTCCCGCAGCCAGAAGGCGGTCCGCGTCGTCGTCGGGCACCTCGAGCATCGCCGCCACCGCGCGGAAGTCCGCCTCCTCCGCAGCCGTCACCACGCCGTCGCCCCAGGCCGCGGCAGCCAGCGCCGCCAGGTACTCCCGGTGCAGCGCGTCCGCCTCGGCCCGCCCGATGCCGGCCTCCGCGCAGTACGCCTCGAGCTGGTCGTGCTCGCGGGCCGAGATGTGCCGGTCGAGGAGCGCCCGGTCCACCAGCTCCAGGTACTCCTCCTTCATCCAGGTGGTGATCGGGCGGTTCCGGGCCGTGGCAAGCCGGGCGAGGAAGTGGGTGTCCCGCAGCGTGGCGACCCCGCGCGCGACCGTCGTCGCGGACCCGGCCGGAACCTCGGGCCACGGTGTGGTCTCCGCCAGGTCGACGACGTCGTCCCATCCCGGCACGGTCCGGCGCGATCCCTGGTCGAGGAACACGCGCAGCAGCCCGGCCGCGGCCAGGGCGTCGGACATCGCCTCGTGGGCGTTCCGCAGCTCGACCCCGTGGTGACCGCAGCTACCGGCCAGCGACCGCGGCGCGTCCGGTGAGAGCACCGCGCCCGTGCGCATGGTGCACAGCGTCGTCGGCTCGATGAGCGGGACATCGGCTCCCTGCCGCGCGAACTCGTGCCATACGAAGCGCCGGTCGAACTGCGCGTTGTGCGCGACGAACGCCCTGCCCCGCAGCAGCCCCGCCACGTGCCCGGCGACGTCGGTGAACGCCGGGGCGTGCCGCACGTCGGCGGCCCGGATGCCGTGGATCTCCTGCGGGCCGAGGTCCCGCCCCGGGTTGACGAGCGTCGACCAGGTCTCCTCGACGACGCCGTCCGGCGCCACCTGCACGACGGCGATCTCCACGACCCGGTCGTGCCCGCCCGGGAACAGCCCCGTGGTCTCCACGTCGACGACCGCGTATCCGCCCACTCCGGCCCCTCTTCCCTGCTCAGCGGATCAAATGGCGCCCATCGTGGCACGCGGGACGTGCGACCGGTACCGCAACCGTGGGTGAACTCGCGGCCCGGGCGTGCGCCCCGCCGTATCCGGTGCCACGCTGATCATCGCGGGGGCGAACACCCAGATCACAAAGAGGCAGACCGTGTACGAGGTCGATTTTCTGCCCGTCGAAGCCACCGACGGCGAGCCGAGCACCAGGAACGGCGACGCCATCACGATCCACTTCACCGAAGACGCCACGGGAACCGAGCGCGTCGTCGTCATCGACGCGGGGTTCGAGGCGGTCGGCGACGACGTCGTCGAGCACGTGACGAGGTACTACGGCACCAGTCACGTCGATCTGGCGATCAGCACCCACCCCGACCGCGACCACATCGAGGGCATGCGGACCGTCGTCGAGAAGCTCGACGTCGCCGAGCTCATGGTGCACTGCCCGAAACTCCACGCCTCGCCGCGCGACGTCCAGCAGCACTTCCGCGACATCGCCGCCGTCGACGACCTCATCAGGTCCGCGAACGCCCACGGCACCAGGGTCGCCGAGCCGTTCACCGGCGAGTCCCGGTTCGGCGGGCAGCTCACGATCCTCGGCCCTGCCGAGGGCCTCTACGAGACGCTCCTCGCGGAGCACCTCGGCGAGGAGCGGGCGGGCACGATGACGAGGGCGACGGCCATCGCGGCCGGAGGACTCCGCGACCTCTTCCGCAGCGTCGCGGCCTGGAGCCGTCCCGCGGAGACGCTCGCCGAGGACGTGGAGACCAGCGCGCGGAAGGAGACGTCGGTCGTCACCCTGATCCGGTGCGACGGCCAACGGCTCCTGTTCACGGGCGACGCCGGCCTGCGTGGCCTGGGCGCCGCCGCCGACCGCTACGAGTCCCTGCTCGGACCGTTCGAGAGCGTGCCGATCACCCTGTTCCAGGTGCCGCACCACGGCGACCGCCACAACCTCTCCCCCGCCGTGCTCGACCGTCTCCTCGGTCACCGCGGGCAGCCGCACACGCCGACCCTGGCGGTCGCCAGCTCGGCCGACGACGACCCGAAGCACCCGTCGCCGATGGTGGCGAACGCGCTCAGCCGCCGCGGCGCGACACTCGTGGCGACCGAGGGCGAGCCGGTCTGGTCGAACCACGGGGCGCCGCCGCGGGCGGGGTGAAGCCCGGTGGAGGCGATCGGCCCGCTCATCGACGACCAGGCGTGAGCTCCGCCTCGCGGGGTGGGACGAGCCGTCCGGTCACGTGGCCGGGGCCGTCTCGTCGAGGCCCGCCACGGGCTTGGTCCGCGAGCGGCCTGTGGCGTCTTTGAGCACGACGTACTTCAGGTCGACGTGGGGTTCGAGCGCGCTGTACTTGTCGTTCGGGGCGCCGATGACGAGCTGGAAGCCGAGCCCGCGCCAGGCGCCGACGGCGCGTCCGGTGAACCGGGCGTCGGCCTTGATGAGCGCCTCGTCGAGGAAGACGGGCGCGTAGCGGGGGCGTTCCGCTCCGGCGTCGCCGAGCTGGTAGCGCAGGGCGGCGCCGACGATGAACGCGACGAGCTCCTGCGACTCGCCGCCGGACTTCTCGCCGATGTGGTCGTAGAGGGCGACGTGGTTGCCCTCGAGGTCGACCTTCTCGGCGCTGAGGCGCACGTGGCGGCGCACGTCGACGAGGTCGGCGAAGTCGGGTGCCGTGCGGCGGATGCGGTCGACGACCTTCGCCATGCGGTGGTAGCGCCGTTCCCGTTCGGCCTCGTCGGCGTCCTGGGCGAGGCGTTCGCGCAGGGCCCGCAGTTCCTTGCGGAAGGCGGCGACGACGGCGGACTGGTTGTCGCGGGCGTCGATGCGCAGGCGGTGGTGGTCGTCGGCGAAGGGGAGGCCGGCGAGGATGTCGTTGACAGGGCCGATGCGCTCCTTGATCTCGCGGACCGCCGCGGACAGGGAGCTGTGCAGGTCGGTGAGGTCGTTGCCGGACAGCCGCAGGAGGCTGTTGCGCCATTCGGCCTCGAGCTCGTGGATGCCGTGGGTCTGCAGCTGGGTGAGGATGCGGTCGTAGTCGGCGTAGGACGCGTCGGGGTCCGTGCCGAGGTTGGGGTCGGGCCAGCGCTGCTTGAACGTCTCGAAGGCCCGCGCCAGGGCGGTCCGGGCGGTGCGGATGGTGTTCTCCGCGGTCTCCCGGTCGGTCCGCAGCCGGCTCCCGGCCTGCCGGAGCGCGCCGTCGAACGCGGCGAGGGCCGCGGACGCGGAGTCGGACGACGCCGGGCCGGTCGACGTCGTGCCGGACGACGCCGGGCTCGGCGCCCCGGCGGAGACGACGGGCGACGCCGAGCCCGCAGCGCCCGTCGGTCCGTCGTCGACCGCTTCGAACAGTCCCGCGAGGTAGTCACGCTGGCCCGGCGTCAGCTCCGTGCCGGCGGCCTCGTCAAGAGCCTGCTGCGCGGCGTCGACCTCCTCGACGACGTCGGACCAGCGGATCCCCAGCGCCTCGACGCGCCCCTTGGCCTGGCCGAGTTCCTGGTTGAGCGTGCCGATCCGCTCGTCGAGCTCGTCGGCCTTCTTCTGGAGGCGGGCGATGTCGGGGTTGCCGGCGGTGACCTCGTCGATGACCTGGGCCCAGCGGGCCTCCTCCGCCTCGAGCGCGGCGACGTCGACCTGCGCCCAGGTCAGTTCGCCGACGACGGCGTGGGCGCCCCGGGCGTCGTCGTACCGGTTGAGGGCGAGCTCGGCCTGCTCGAGCCGCGCCTCCGCGGCCTCGACGTCGCCGGCGGCGCGGCCGATCTGCTCGTCGAGGTGCGCCAGGAGCCGGCCGTTGGTGAAGCCGAGGACGTTGCCGCGCAGGTCGCCGCCGTGCGCGCCGCGATGCCCCTCGGACACCTGCCCCTGCCGGGTCAGCGCCTTCGGGTGCTGCGAGAGCTGCCCGGGCGTGTCGACGCAGACGTACGCGAACCGCCGGTGCAGCTCGCTCTTCAGCCAGCCGGTGAACGGCCCCTCGCGCACGTCCAGCCGCCCGGGCAGGGTGCGGGAGTCGAGGCCGACCGTGTCCTGCTGCCCGGTGGGGACGCCCTGGAAGTTCACGCGGGACGACGTCGGCACGCTGTCGATCGCCTTGCGGAACGCGCCCAGGCGCCCCGCGTCGATCAGCATGACCGTCGCGAACCCGCCGAGGGCCAGGTTGAAGGCGCCGCGCCAGGGCTCGAACTCGGTCCGCACCTCCAGCAGCTCGCCGACGAAAGGCAGCTCGTCGACGCCCATGCCCGCGGCCTGCGCCAGCTCGAGGCGGGCGCGGTGCAGGTGGCCGGGGATGTTGCCGGTGCGCTCGGCCGCCGCCTCACGGTCCCGCTCCAGCCCGGCCAGGCGGTCGCGCGCCTCCTTCCGGGCGGACATCGCGGCGCCGTACGCCTCGCGCGCGGCCCGCTTGGCGTCGTCGTCCTCAAGCGCGGCGCGGGAGCGGGACGCGACGGCCGCGAACTCTGCCTCGGAGGACACGGTGACGTCCAGGATCTCCAGCGCGTCGTCGAGCCGGCGCCGGGCGCGCCGCACGTCGCCGAGCCGCGACCGGACGCCCGTCAGCTCGCGGTTCGCCTGCTCGATCCGGTCACCGCCCGACGCGCGCAGCGTCTCCCGCACGCCGTCCAGCTCGGACCGCGCCGCGGCGATCCGCGCCGTCGTCTCCTCGACGACGCCCTTCGCCTCGCGCCGCTCGCGCTGCAGCTCGCGTTCGACGTCGCGCAGCAGGCCGAGCCGCCGCTCGTGCCGCCACAGCGCGGCGGGCGACGCGCCGTCGTCGAACGACCCGACCTGGTCGATGACGGCGAGCCGCTCCTGCGCGGCGTCGATCGCCGCGCGGTCCTCCCGGATCGGCGCGAGGGCCGCGACCTGCTGCCGGGCGGTGACCATCTGGTCGCGGGTGCCGGTGAGCTTGTCGAAGTGTTCGACGACGTCGTCCGCCTTGGCGAGGGTGTCCGGCTCCTCCAGGACCATCGCCTTGTACAGGGCGTCCACCGTGGTGATCTGCTGCCCAGCCTGGATACGGCCGAGCAGTCCGACGGCCTTGGCGCCGTTGCCCGTCGCGCCGATGCCGAGGGTGGAGTGCAGGCGGGCGGTGAAGTCGCGGTCGGTGTCGAACGGGGTCAGGCCGGTCGCCTTGACCGGGCCGGCGGCGAGCCGCTGTTCCGCCGCCGGGACGAGGTCCCGCAGGCCGAACGCGCCGTCGTACGTCGCGCGCAGCGGCGTGACGTCGTCGAGCGTGCGGGCGGCGGCGGGGACGTACCAGGCGCGCAGGGCGGTGAACTCGGTGCCGGACTGGTCGGCCCAGGTCATCGCGATCGCCGACCAGGTGTCGCGCGTGTCGCCGCGGAGCACGCGCTGGCGGGTGCCGTCGTCGGTGCGGGACTCGTCGAGCTTGCCGCGCGCGTAGGACAGGACGTTGCGCTGGTCCTTGCCGCGCGGCCGGCCGACGACGCCGCCGTTGGACGCGCCGTTGAACGGCGTCGTGTGCGGCATGAGCAGGGCGATGTAGGCGTCCATCAGGGTGGACTTGCCGGAGCCCGAGCCGCCGGAGAGGAGCGTCGCCGTGGGGGCGAGGCGGATGCGGTGGTGGCCGTCGTAGCCTCCCCAGTTGACGAGCTGGAGGTCGCGGGCGACCCACTGCTGGCCGGTCGAGGCCTGCGGGATGAGGCCGAAGAGGGTGTCGATCATGGTCATCGGGCGGCCTCCTCGGGTTCGGGCTGAGCGTCGTGCTCGACGTCGGATCCGACGTTGGCGTCGGCGTCGGCGAGGGCGTGGCCGGCATCGTCGACGACGGCGGTGGCTGCGTCCACGGCGTGACCGGCGTCGGCCGGGGCGCGGTCGACGTCGGCCGCCGGGGCGGTGCCGTTCTGCTCTGCGAGCCACGTACGCAGCTCGACCAGGCGTTCGTTGCTGAGCACGATCTCGACCAGCGGCGTCACGCGGTAGCGGCCCTCCGACTCCAGCTGGATGACGCCCTCCTTGGCGAGCCGGCGCACCGCCCCGCGGATCTCGTTCTGCCGCGTGGCCAAGCTGGAGTCGTCGACGTCGTAGTACGTCAGCACCGTCTGCTCGATCTCCTCGATGTCCACGCGGGCCGACGTCTCCCCCGCGCCCCGCTCCCGCTGGAAAATCGTGCGCAGGTGGACCAGCACCAGGGTCTCGGCGCGGTTGTAGGCGTCGTCCTTGAGGAGGATCGGCACGTCCAGCTCGGCGGAGCGGACCTGGTTCTTGTAGGCGATGCCGCGGTCGTGGTCGACGACGAGCTGCACGAACAGGTCGTGCAGGCGGGACTCGAGGGTCTGCTGGTTCTCCAGGAGGACGCGCCACTGGGCCGGGTTCCGGTCGGCGACCAGGAACCGGCGCTGCAGGAGGCGGACCAGGACGCGGCGGACCTCCGGGTCGGGGATACCGCCGGAGTCGCCGGGGAAGAGCTCGTGCGGGTCCTCCTCCATGGGGACGGTGTCGATGAACCCGGAGTCGGGGACGACGTCGGCGTCCGCCTCGGCCGCGCCCGCGGGCGTTCCGTCGTCGTACCGCGACGCCTCGTCGGTCTCAGTCATCGGTGGCTTCCTTCATGCGTACCGTCACGCCGCCGAAGGCGAACCGGCGGCGGGAGCCGTCCGGGCGGATCGCCTCGACGTACGCGACCTCGTCGGTCTCGGTCATGTCGTGCTGGTCGGCGATCTCCAGCAGGCCGAGCAGGTCGACCGGGCGCCGGTACTCCTCGGGCGCGGAGGAGAAGGCGGCGGCGAGGTCCGCGCCGTCGCCGGCCGCGAGGGCGTGCAGGTGTTCCGTGAGCGGGCCGTAGTGCGGGCCGCCCCACTCGCGGGAGCCGTCGTCGGGGGCGGGTCCGGCGTCGTCGTCCCACTCGGTGAGCGGGGCGGGCGGCTGGGGCGGGCGCAGGTCGTGCGTGGAGCGGCGCAGGTTGCCGATGTCGGGGACGGGCAGGCGGCGCAGCGGCGTCACGTCCTGCCCGGGCCGCGTGTCGGGAACCCACATCTGGAGGGCGGTCATGACCTCGCGGAGGAGCTCGTCGACCTGGCGGTCGCGCAGCGGGTCGTGGTTGCGCACCTGCGTGGTGATCACGGTGGACGCCTGCCGCTGCGTCCGGTTCACCTCGTCGACGCCCTGCGCGATGCGGCGCCCGATGTCGCGCAGCTCGGCCCGCTGCGTGGCGGGCAGGCGCTCGGTGAACCGGTGCCGCAGCACGACGTCGAGATGCTCGGACAGTTCGTCCATCCGCTCCGGATCGCCCAGCAGCCGCAGCGCCCCCGCGAAGGCGCGGCCCTCCGGCGTCGACTCGCTCACGTGCTCGGCCCGCTCCAGGTACTCGCGCAGCACCTCCTGCGACGGGCGCTCGTCCTGCCGCAGGCCCGTGATGACGCTGCGCTGCATCGCCTTGATCGACTCGGCGACCCGCGCGAAGTCCGCCGGCAGCTCGCGCACCAGGTGCAGGACGTTCTCCGCCTCCTCCAGCAGGACCTCGTCGGGGACGTCCTCGATCAGGCCCGTGCGCTGGATCTGGTCGAGCTCCGCCTGCAGCCGCCGGATCTGGGAGTCGAGGCGCGCCATGCGGGCCAGCACGTCCGGGTCGGCGTCCTGGGCGAGGCGTTCGACGGCGTCCAGCAGCGTGCGGACGCGCGACTCCGAGACCCGGGCGCGCGTGCCGCCTGCCCGGCCGGCCACCTCCAGCGCGCCGACGGCGTGGGCCGAGAGCTGGTAGACCTCGACGTCGTCGTCCGCGATGCGGCGGATCAGCCAGCCGACGTCGGCCCACTGCCGGCACAGGTCGCGCGCGCTGCCCTCCGGGATGGCGCGGGCGCCGTCGTCCCGGAACTCGTAGCCCTGGGCGCGGAGCTGGTCGAGGGCGTCGCCGATCTCGGTGTGGGCGTCGGCGACCGGGACGGTGGGGCGCTCCGGGGTGAAGACGAGAGAGAGGAGGGAGACGACGAGGGGCGCGTACTTGCGGTGGAGCAGGTCCAGCATGGGCTCCTGGAAGGCGCGGAGGGCGCCCTCGTACGCACCTTGGGCGCGGGTGATCACGCGCGGGGCTCCTCGGTCGCGGCGGCGCGGTTCCGGGCACGGCGGTGGAGGTGGAGGGCGGGTGGGATCACCCGGAGAGTCTACGAGGCGGAGGGTGGGTGCGCCGGGGACCGGCGCCGCATCGCGCGGGCAGGCTGACCTGCCCGCGCGATCCGTGCGGTGGGGGTTAGTCGACGATCCGGAACGTGGCGTCCTGACGGCCCAGGTCGGTGCTGATGGGGTCGATGCGGAGGTTGTAGTCGTAGTGGCGGAGGTACCGGTCGGGGAAGTTGTACGACCGGAACGAGGACCACGAGGCGTCGGCGAGCCCTGCGACCCGCCGGAAGGTGGCGTCCTGAGCGAAGGTCGCCGACCCGTCGTTCGGTTCGAGCCGCAGCACGTAGTCGTAGTGCCGCAGGTAGTGGCCCGGATAGTTCTCCGACTCGAAGGAGACGTACTCCGAGCCGTCGTCGGCCAGGCCCTGCACGACGCGGAACTGGCCGTCGAGCGCCGGGCTCACGTTCGGGTCGATCCGCACTCCGAAATCAGCGTGCCGCACGTAGCGGTCCGGGAAGTTGTAGGACTGCAGCCGCCGCACCGGCACCGCGCCGGGGTTGCCGTTCTCCCCGGACGGGCCGGCCAGGACGGTCGACGTCGAGACCGGGACGCCCAGGTTCGGCGTGCCGTCCGGGTTCCAGGAGATCCGCTGCGCCCGGCTGGTGCGCGTCGTACCGCACCCCTGGGAGGACGAGGAGTTGGCGTGGTAGACGATCCAGTCCTCGGTCCTGTCCGGGGACGTGAAGAATGAGTGGTGGGCCGGCCCGTACACGCCGTTGGCATCGCTGCGCTGGAACAGCGGGGTGGACTTCTTCGTCCACGAGCTCCGGCTCAGCGGGTTGGGCCCGGTCAGCTCCAGCATGCCGATCTTGTAGTCCGGCGTGCCGCAGTAGCTGGCCGAGTAGGTCAGGAACGTGCGCCCGTCGCGCTGCAGCACGTAGGGGCCCTCATTGACGGGATTGCCCTGCGTCTCCCACGAGTACTCGGGCTCCGAGATCAGCGTCCCGGGCGACGCCGCGGTCCACGGGTTGGTCAGCCGCGTGATGTAGAGGCTCTGCTTCTCCCCGCTCTCGAAGCTGCCGTTGTTCGGGAAGGCGGAATACACGAAGTAGTTGACGCCGCCGACCGTCATGACGCTGCCGTCGATGGCCCAGCCGTCGTCGGGCATGAGTTCGAGCTTGCCCTTGTAGGTGTAGGGGCCCATCGGGTCGGACCCCGCGCTCTCCAGCACGTGCTGGCGCTGACCGCCGCAGCAGGAGCTCGGCCCGGCGGAGTAGTACAGGTACCAGCGCCCGTTCAGCTGGTGCAGGCTCGGGGCCCACATGTTCGACGTCGCGTTCGGCTGCGACATCTGGAACACCCGCGTCTCGGCCGCGCTGCTCAGGCCCGCGAGCGTGGGGGCGCGGCGGATGTAGATGTTCCCGGTCCACGTGGTGGCGGCGTAGTAGTAGTTGCCCTCGTGGTAGCCCAGCCACGGGTCGGCGCTGTTGGGCGGACCGACGATCGGGTTCCGGAAGTCCGAGCCCGGAGCAGCCGTGGCGGCCGGGCCGGGCATCGTGAGAGGAAGCAGGACCATCGCTGCGAGGGCGGCGATCAGCAGGGAGATCGTTCTCCGCTGCCGGTGTTGGTGGGTCATGTGTGCGCTCTCCTTGGTGGGTGGCCTGGATCGGAGGGCAGGCCGCGCGCACGACGGAGGGGTGGGCGCGACGCTGCACCCGCTCACACGAGGGGCCTCGACGGCGAGGGCCGATGTGAGCGCTAACATGCGAAGTATGTACCGGACTGTGAGCGGGGTCAAGGAATGGCGGTGCGGTGCACCGGGCACGCCGGTCCGCGTCCTCGTCTGGGAACAGCGGCTGTTATCTGAGCTCGGCGCAGACCTCGTCGAGCGCGGCCTCCAGGCGATCCCCGTCGAACCTGCTGCCGCTCATCCAGATCGGGTGGTAGAGCTCGATCTCCGTCTCCTGCGCCACGCCCAGCGACGACACCATCACCGGCGCGGTCGAGATGCCCACGAAGGAACCCGGCTCCATCGGCGCATCCGGGAACGGATCCGCGATCCACATCGTCACCTCACGACCCGGCGGGATCACCACCCGATCGGAGGTCTCCCCGTCGTCCGGAGCGCCGTCCCGCGGGTCCGGAAACATCAGGTCGTCCCGCTGGTGCTCTGCCAGTCTCCCGAAGCGGAACTTCTCGGGTTCCCTGCTGGCCACCTCGACCGGCCATCGACCGCGGTTGCGCACCATCTGCACGGCCAGGATGTCCTCGTCGCGGTCGTACACGACGCTGTCCTCGGCGCTCGGACCACAGCCGCTCAGATCCACCCCGTGACCGAAGTGCGCGCCAGAGCCCGACGTGACGGCCTGCCGGGTCTCCACCAGCCACGTGGCCACCAGGGCGACCACCACGGCCGTCGCGAGCACGACCAGGATGCTCCGGTAGCTCACGCGGAGTTCGACGTACCTGCCCCCCTAGTCCCATGAACGCGAGGGTATGCGGATGCCACCTGCGCGGGAAGGAAAGTCGACGAATGGGCCGGTGGTCACCCAGCCGGTACAAGCCACTCGTCAGCACCGAGCCCTCAGTCGGTCGTTGACGTCCACGGTTCCACCCGTGCCGTCGCGCCGTGGAGCAGGTCGATGCCGTCCACGATCCAGTCGACGTCGGTGACCGGTAGACGTTCGGGCTCGTCGTCGCCAGGGAGCCTGAGAAGCACGGCGGTGGTGAGGACGACGCCGCCCGCAGTGGCCCCCGCGTCCCACTGGATCACGGAATCGGCCGAATCCCCCGGCTCGAGGACCACGGGCTCGTCTGCCTCGCCGACCGGCTCCACCAGGATGTCCTAGCCAAACTCGACCGAACTGGCAGCACCCGCGCCATAGATCCAACCCTCCTGCACTCACATCGGCAGGCCAAGCATGGACAAGGTCCGAGATCTCACCCGCTCGTCCGAGATCCACTCTTCGGCCGCCAGTAGCGCCTCATTTACCTCGCCGGGATACTTCAAGACACCTACAATGTCGCGGAGGTATCGCAGCGGTGAAGCATCGGCCGATCTTATTGCCTCAAGAGGCTTTCCATCGTCGATCAACATCAGCAGCGAGACGAGCACCACCAGGCCACCCTTCGCTTTCTCACTGAGTACCTGAAGATCAGTACGAGAAAGGTTATATGGATCCCATTCATCCAGTGCCTCGACAATATCTCCGACCTCAATTAGCAACTTTCCTGACCGAATCACACCGCTCAGCTCATCGAATACCGTTTCAAGCACCGGCAAGCAACTTGCATCTCGCCGAGCTAGCCTGAGGCACACATCATCGTACAGGAAATGCAATGCCGTGCCTGAACGGCGGCCATTCGGAAGGACTGAATACGGCCATCTTCCAACGAGAAGCGCGCGCGCTCCCCGGCGCCCCACAAACTCCTCGACTGACACAATTCTGGACCGAATCAGGTATAGATCGAGCCAGAAATCCATACCGAACAGGTCACCGACTGCTGCATCTGGACTTGTCGCCGCCCGCCATACATCGTCCGACCAATCAAAGAACCGCTCACGCAAGTATTCAGGCAAATTCCACCACCCTTCTAGGCATGGAAATACCCGGAGCTCAGAGGCCATACGGAGCCACTGCAGCCTCCGCAATCTACTTGACTCGGTTGCGACTTTGTTCTCGATGCAAGATTGGATGGCGTCGGATATGGACGGCCACGACTCCCCCGCTGTACGAGTCAGTGACAGGAGCGGAGACATAGCGGACGAGAATGTGAGCTCAAGGTCCGGCCCATCGGCAGTAAACTCGGCCGAGGCGCGTAGCTCTTCGACAGAAGATCTGGTAATTTTCGGCGCAGGGTCAACGACGACGGCGGCACTACCCCGATCATCTGCATCACTCCGCAGTGCCAATACGTCGAAGTTGAGATCATACTCGTGGGGAAGACCGTCCTTGAGTACGACGAGCGAGCTCAACACCTCGATAACTGAATACGCTAGGCGCTTCTTAGTCTCGGGCTGGATCTTGAGCAGCGGCAGTGCATCCGAAATAAATGCCACCAAGTTCCATCGTTCCTGCGCATCGAGGTTCGAAAGCTCGCCAATCAAGAGTTCGCCCAGTCGATCGCCTGATCCCCTTCGGTGCCGCGAATGAAGTTGAACGGCGAGTAGGCAGTACACGGTACCGGCACGGGCAATGACGAGCCCACGGATATCACCCCACAGGCCGTCGGCGGTCACACTATTGAACGCCATCCGCTGCGCTGCAAAGTACTCCATGAACGTGCGATGAGAGAACTTATAGTACTCCCTCCCGTCGCGCACGCCAGCTAGCACCAGGAGCCACTTCCTACCCTTCCAAAGGTCAATTACACTCTCAGCGAACCGTATTGCGCGGCCAAAGTTGTCATCTTGCTCAGATCGATAGAAATCGACCAGCTCCCCTTCAAGCCAATCACGAGAAACCTCCTCCTGCCCGTCCAGAAAGACCCTTAGCGCAATCGCCGATATGGCATCCTCGGCCGTGCTCGCCTCCGCGAAGTCAATCCGTATTCCACGGCGTGAATCCCACTGCGTGAACAACAGGCGGGCACAGTCACTATATAGCTCTGCGAGGTTTTTAGGTATTGTGCGGCCTGCCTCGTATAGGAGGCAGAGAAGGCCCAGCATAAGCGGATTTGTGCGAAGGTCCCGCACTGCTGAGCTATCGTGGAGAAATTCCTGTGCTAGCTGTTCACTATCATCCCCAGCGCCTGAGCCTTGAAGGAAGAATCTGTGTACAAACTTCTGGATTCGCGAATCGTCCATTTCTCGTATGCGAATTCTCTGGTACACAGAGGGCAGCGGTGCTTCGTCATACCCAATGGTTCTGGATGTGACCACCGTCGTGGACGCTTCATAGGTGTGGGCAAAGATCTCGATCGCGTCCCGGATATCCGACCGGTCAGCGAGCTCTAGAACCTCATCCAGGCCGTCGAAGAAGACCACGACCTGCCCGGTAGCGCAGAGATATCTTAATACGTCCTTGGTAAAATCCGCGAGACCTAGTGTAGTCAGGTGATTGGCGAGGAATCCAAGTATGCTTGAGTCCGCCAACTCGCCACGCCGGCGGGAGAAAGCGGCGAGGGGAATCAGGAACGGAACTCGGCCACTGTCCCCTGAGGCCCTCTTGGTGGCCATTCTATTGATCGTTGCACGGAGTAGCGTCGATTTTCCGCCGCCTGGATTGCCGAGGATTACGGAGCGACTTCTCGATAGGATCAGAGACTGAGGATCAGCTGACCGCGCCGACGCCGCGCTTCGCTGATCCTCAACAGAAAGGGCTGGTTCCACATATATTGACGAAATAGGCACGCGGCGCTCCGAGTCCAAGCTCGGGATCGAGATGATTGATGTGTACTCAGCGAGCCTAGTCGAATAGCTTGCGATGTCTGCAGCTAGAACGACCGGGGACCGATTGGCCAGATCCCATAGTTCATTTGTCGAAATCTGCATTTCGCGGAAGATGCCCGACTGGTATTCAGAAGGAGCCGTATCAAACATTCGGCTAGCAAGGGCGGGGTTGGCCTGCTTGACCTTTCGATAGAACTTAACTGCCTGCCCCCGGAGTATCGCGGTCAGTTCTGCTGCATACTGTCTCGGGAGTTCGCTAGTGTCTGGATTTAAGGCCATGAGAGCTCTTGCCTGTTCAATTATGGCATCGGTCGCCTTGGAACGGCCGTCGTAAACTTCATCGATTGCCACATAGCGAGCCAGCAGCTTACCCTCGGCCGATGCCAAGAACTTCAACAGCGCGTCAGCAACTCTTGCGTCCGGCTCCCTCGCAAGCACCTGGATTGCTGTGCCTTGACTTGCTACCTGACCGGTGATTTCTTTCCATGATGGAGCGCGCTCCGACCTGTGCTCCTGTCTCTTGCTTTGCGCCCTTCGCGTGAAGCTCCCTGCGAGCTGAAGCACTGCGCGCGCTGCTGCCGACGTCACGGCAGCGGTCACGGATGTCATGCACGTTCTCCAGCCATGCGATCCGATAGGTACGGTGGCGCCGGTCTACGGCCGTCGATCGCAGGCACCGAGGAGGTCGCCTGGCCGCCACCCGCCGCGTCGGTAGAGAAGCGTCGTTTCTTCATACCAGTGAACTGTACGACAGAGCTCGCATCGATCGTGGGGCCGGCCCCAAGCAGGTCACGGCCATAGTCGAGCTGAGGTAGCACCTTGCGCACGTGACGGTTGAGTGCCTGTGGCAGATTCGGGGGCGGCCAACACCCCGATCGCGAGAATGGTCACGTACACGGGTCTCAGTGTGTGTCGGTGCCCATTCCCTTGCGTAGTCCGCCGAAGCGACGTCGGCTCGCGGCATATGTCCCCGGCATCCACCCCGAACCCCATAAGCTCGTAGCGTGGGTCCGTCCGGCAGACGGCAGGCCCGCGATGATAGCCACTAGATCGACCAGGCCTGGCCGCGTGCCTGCTCGACACAGTCGACATCCCGCTGGTGACCTTCGCCCGCAACCCGAACTCACAGGAGACGCCGACCCCGTCGTCGCCCGCACGACGACGGCCGGAGCCCGGGTGGCGGCCTCCGCCCGAGGCGGCCGCCTGTACTGCCTAGCAGGTCACGCTCACCCCGCCACCGCTCCACCTGCACCGGTCGATCAAGATCCCACCAGACGACTTGAGCCGCGCCGTGTCGCCGGTGTTGTTCCAGACGGCGGTGTTCCAGCGGGCGTACAGGTGCCCGCTGCCGTTGGTCCCGGAACCGGAGTGCACGATCACCGTCCTGCCGGAGCCCAGCGTGTAGGACGGCAGCCTGTACCTGTGCCCGGCAGGGTCGGACAGCACCACTCCCCGCAGATTCTTGCTCCTGGCCGACACGTTCTTGATGTAGACCTTCTCCCGGTTCGGGGTGTACCGCTCGTCCCCGCTGGGGTTGTAGACCACCTTCGTGATCTTGATGCCGCCCGTGATGGACGACGGCGCGATCTGCGAGTCGGCGGCCGACGCCGTCGGCGCGACGAACAGCACGGCCAGCAGGCCGCCCACCAGCGCCAGCGCGGACAGGCGCCGGGAGTTCGTGAGAGTCATGGTGCGATTCCTTCGAGACTGGAAGCGAATGAGGAAGATCGACGCACGCCACGCGCGCCGTGCGGTAGTGACGTGCGGTGGTTCCACGGCCTCACCGAGGTCTTCGGGCACGGCCGTACGACCGAGCGTTCCTCGCACACGGGTGGCCGCACCAGGGACGAAAGACCCGAGACCTCGGGCCGGAATCCCCCGGACGCTCGAGACCGAGGCAGGCTCAGGAGACCGCGCGACACCCCTCTTACCAGGCACGACGCGGACCTCGCCGGAAGCGTACTGCGCGCCACCGCGGCCGACGACGCCCCCGGCGAAAGATCACCCACTCCGACCGCGAAGTGCGCCGCCCACGCCCTCGTGGCAATACGGGCCCAGGTCTCAACCGCCAGATGTACTCCGGCCGATCCCGGCCCTGTCCGCCACCACCGCGAGCTGTGTCCGGTCACTCAGCCCGAGCTTCCGCAGCGCGCTCGTGATGTGCCGCTTCACGGTGTTCTCCGAGATGTACAGGCGGCGCCCGATCTCCTGGTTCGTGCCAGACCTGATCAGCTCCGCCGCCACTTCGCGCTCCTTCTCCGTCAGCAGTGCGAGCTGTTCCCGGGCCCGGGCCGTGTACTGGTCGCTCTGACTCGCCGTCGCGCGACGGAGCAGCACCGCGGCCGCTGCCCCGCCGAACGCGCCGCCATGCTCGACGACATCGCGGATCGGGCCGACGATCCCGTCTGGTCCGGCATCCTTGTAGAGAAACCCGGCTGCGCCGGCGTCGATGGCGGCGTTGACCTCTTCGTCAGAACCGAACGATGTCAGCGCGACGAAGTGCGGGGCATTTGGAGCGGTCGTGTTCTGTCGGATGGCCTCGATGCCAGACACGCGACGCATACGTAGATCGATGAGAACGACATCGGGCCGGTGCCGGGCTATGGCATCCGACACCTGATCGCCGTCGTCGGCCTCACCGACCACGTCGAGGCCCTTGCTGGTCAGGACGCTGCTGATCGCCGAACGCGCGAGGGCGTCGTCGTCCACGATGAGCACTCTGGTCACAGGTCACACCGTAGACGAGGCATGGAGCGTTCCCACGGTCAGGAGTCCGCGGTTCTCCAGGGCAAGCGCGCGGTCACAATCCACGTGCCGTCCCCTTCCCCGGCGGTGAGGGTTCCGCCGAGCACGGTGGCACGCTCACCCATTCCCGCGACGCCGTGACCAGGTCCGTCGGTGACCGTCAGGGCTCCGACCGCGTGAGCATCGGCAGCCTGGATCCGGGACACCGCACTGTCTTGCCCAGCGGTCGGCTGCTGCACCGGATTCCGCACCGTGATGACAATGCCGGTGGCCGGGCTGGCGCTCAGGCTGATCGTCACCGGTAGCCCTGGTGCGTGCTTCAGCGCATTCGTCAACGACTCCTGGACTATGCGGTAGCAGGCGCGTGTCAGCCCTGCCGCGGCGGTGTGCCCTTCGGACACGAAAACGGTGCTGGTGATCATCGCACCATGCTGTTGCGCTTCCGCCAGGAGGGCGCCGAGATCGTCGAAGGAGACAGCGGTGATTCCCTCGGCTCCCGTGCGCAACACGTTGAGCACACCACGCAGCTCGGTTCCCGCTTGCCGGGCCGCGGCCCGGATACGGATGGCGGCTTCGCGGGCCTCCGGTGTGGCGTTCGGATCGACCTCCAGCGCCGATGCCTGGAGAGCGATCTGGCTGAGGGAGTGTCCGATCGTGTCGTGGACTTCGCGAGCGATGTCCTCGCGCTCGTACTGGCGGGTGATGCGGTCCTCGAGGACTGCGGTGCGCGTCGCATGTTGTTCGGTCAAGGTCGTGACCTGACGCCGAGCGATGGCCGCACGGCGCCAGAAGCCCACACCGACCGCCACGGCGAGGTACGTGAGGCCGAGAATCACGTAGCCCGCCACGGGCAGGACGGCGAGTTCACCAGTGTCCGGGTTAGGGGATATGAAGATCCGGTACTCGGGAAGCATCGACACTTCCCTGATCGTGGCCGCTGCGATCGCGACGGCGGTAGCGGCTGTGCACATCACGATCCAGCGGGCGGAACGGAACGCGTAGACCGCCGGGAGCACGACCAGTGGAGTCAGCGCATCGTATGGGAGCAGCACGGGCAAAGCGCTGGTGGTGAGACAGAGCGTCACCGGTGCGATGTCGCGTAGGAACACGAGCCAGGGCACGATGAACGCCAGGAGGAACGCGGGGAGCGTGATCAGCTGAGGGGTGACGGCCCCGATCTGGAGCCCCGCCGGGCGTCCCGCCATGTCGAAGAAGCTCACTGCGACGCCAGAGCTGAAGAAGCACACGAACACCAGCAGCAGGCTCCTCACCAGATGCCACTTGGTCGGCATGACGGGCGCCAGCGCGTCCGGGAGCCACGAGAAGGCCCGCGACCGCGGCGCTCGTGCCGGTGGTTCGTGCATGTGTCGAAGCGTATTTCGCATGGCGACCCTCGCGGGAGATCCAGCTGGGCGAACTTCACCCACCGCGAGGTACCGGATCGGGCCATACTGGCAGGCCAGTTCGGGTGATGTGGGCGGCACCCCGGGACAGCAACGATCGAAGCACACGAGTCGCAGCTTCTGTGAGGAGAGAGTCATGTCCAGTCAGCACCCCGGACCGCAGTTCCAGCCGCCGGGATCGCCCGCCCAAGGCACGCCGCCGGCGTCGGGCATGCCCCCTGCAGGTATGCCGCCTGCAGGTATGCCTCCGTATGGCCCTGGCTCCGCAGCGCCAGCCACAAACGGCTTCGCTACGGCATCCCTCGTGCTGGGCATCGTGTCGCTGGTGACAAGCCTGCTGTTCCTGCCTGCGATCGTGGGCGTGGTCCTCGGGTTCGTGGGCCTCAATCGTGCCGGACGGACGAATCCGCCGGTCGGGAAGGGCAAGGCGATCACCGGGATCGCACTGTCCGCGGCCGGGCTCCTGCTCGGGATCGGACTGGTCAACCTGTTCGGCGCAATGTCCGATGATGTCGGCGAGCCCGCACAGGACGCCGTCGTACAGGAGGAACCGGCGCCGGAAGGCGACGAGCCGGCAGAAGACGGCGCGGAGGCGAACACAGGCGGCGACAGCCAGAACGAGAAGGAAGCCGAGCCTGCCGACGATGGTCCGGAGTCGGCACCGGACGAAGAAAAGGATGAGAAGCCGGCTGAGGAAGCGTCAAACGAGACCGTTTCCCAGGCGAACGCCCGCGAAACCGCTGAGAACTATCTCAACTACACGGCTTTCTCCAAGCCGGGTCTCATCGAGCAGCTGGAGTTCGAGGGCTTCTCGAAGGCCGACGCCAAGTACGCCGTCGAGAACATCGAGGTCGACTGGATGGAGCAGGCCGCGAAGGCCGCCGAGAACTACATGGACTACTCCTCGTTCTCGCGCTCCGGGCTCATCGACCAGCTCGAGTTCGAGGGCTTCACGCCCGAGCAGGCGGCGCACGGCGCCGACTCGGTCGGGCTCTGACGCACGCACAGGACATGGCGCGGCAGGCCCGGATCCACTCCGGGCCTGCTCATGTCCGGCGACCAGAGCCTACGCGACACCCCCATTCCCCCGCCGCCGCAGATACCACTCCGCCACCACCAGATTCGGCACCCAGCACAAAAACGGCACGATCGCATAGGCCCGCTCGAACGCGACCCCGTCAGGAACCCCGGCCAAACCCTGAGCCCCCATCAGCACCCCCAACCACAGCCGCAACATCACCGCCGCATAGGTGAGCGCGAACCCCCGCACCATCCACCGCCGGTGCGTCGCCACATCCCCACGCCGGATCGCCAGGAACCCCAGCACGGGAAACACCACCCACAGCGCCCCCAGCAGCCCGAACCCGGCCGTCCCCACGGCCCCGGCCGCATTGACGGTGGCCAGCACCATCCCCGACAACCCGCCCACGACCATGGCCAGGATCACGACCCGCCCCACGACCCGGTGCAGCCGTGGCACCCGCGCCCGCACCCGCGCGATGAGTTGGAGCGGCGACAGTCCGAGCGCGATCCCGCCCGCCACCATGTGGACGTAGAGCGCCGCCTGGATCCCCGCCGGCCGCGAGACATAGTTCCCGGCCAGCCCGCCACCCTCCCCCGCAAGCGAGGACAGCGAGTTCGTGAGATACGGCAACGGCGCGAACACCGCGATCGCGACGGACGTCAGGGCCAACCAGACCCACCACCCGCGAGCCCGGCGGGCAGACCGTCGGGCAGATCGGGAACGTACGAGGTCAACGGACATGAGACAGCTCCAGGAGGACGACGGGAACGACGCCTCACACGCTAGGAGCGCCATGCCGTCGGGCGCGCCCTCCGGCCGGGTCGACCGTGCGCCCTCGTGCGAGGGAGCGCCCCTACCCCACGCGGGGGATATCCGGCCGCCGAACCGCCCCGACCCTGGCGGCCACAGCCCGGCGTGTCGCAGGATGCACCATGCGCCCCGGCCGCGACGACCCGCCCCTCGCAGAGAACCAGCCGACCCTCCCACGACGTCCCACCTGGATCGTCGCGGCCTTCGCCCTCGCCGTGGTCATCATCCTCACCGGACTCAGCCCCCTCGCCCCCGACGACGCGCCCTTCCGGGAGCCCGACGCGCTCGGCGTGACCTTCGTCGTCGCCTCCGTGCTGGCGCTCGCCGGCCTGCGCCGGGCGCCGCTCGCGGTCCTCACGTTCGCGGCCACGATCGTCGTACTCAACGCGGTCGCCGGCTACACCGTGGCCGCCGTGCAGTGGCCGGTCTGGATCGCGCTCTACGCCTGCTTCGCCGCCCCGAGGCGCGGGCTGCGCGTCCCCGCGGTCGTCGTCACCGGGCTCGGCGTCGCCGGCTACGCGGCGTTCTCCCGCGGCCAGGTGGGGGTGCACGACGCGGCGAGCATCGCCATCTGCGTGCTGTTCGCCACGGTCGCCGGTGAGGTGGTGCACGCACGCCGCGTCTGGGCGGAGGCCGTCGAGGCGCGGCTGGACAGCGAGCGCCGCGAGCGTGCCGCGCAGGCGGAGCGTGCGGTGGAGGCGGAGCGTGCCCGGTGGGCGCGGGACCTGCACGACGCGCTGGGGCACGCGGTCAACGTGATGGTGCTGCAGGCGGGGGTCGCGCGCCGGGTGTTCGACGACAACCCGGCCTTCGCGCAGGAGGCGCTGGGTCACGTGGAGACGGTGGGACGGGAGGCCCTGCAGCGTCTCGACCTGCTGCTGCGCGCTGACCCGGACGCCACCGGCGACGACGCCGACGACGATCTGCCGTCCCTCGTGGAGCGGGTCCGCGCCACCGGCCGGGAGGTCGGGCTCGACCTGCCTCTGCTCGACCTCGATCCCGGCACCTCGCGCACCCTCTACCTGATCGTGCAGGAGGCGCTGACGAACGCGCTCAAGCACGCCACGGGCCCGATCGAGGTCACCGTCGCCGAGGACGACGGCCGGGTGGTCGCCGAGGTGCGCAGCGCGAGCGCCCGTCCCGCACCGCCGGGCCATGTGCCCGGGCACGGCCTGGCGAACATGCGCGAGCGTGCCCGCCTCGAGGGCGGCACGTTCGAGGCGGGCCCCGACGACGACGGGTTCCGGGTCCGCGCCGCGCTCCCCCTGCGCAGGCCTGTCGAGGGGGTGGCCTCGTGACCACGGTGCTGCTCGTGGACGACGACGCCCTGGTGCTCGGCGGCCTCCGTGCCCTGCTGGACGCGGAGCCCGATCTCACCGTCGCGGGCGAGGCGGCCGACGGCGCGGCCGGCGTCGAGCTCGCCCGGCGCCTGCGGCCCGACGTCGTCGTCATGGACATCCGGATGCCCGGCCGGGACGGGACGTCCGCGACGCGGGAGATCGTCTCCTGGGCGGCGCCTCGGCCCGCGGTCCTCGTGCTCACCACGTTCGATCTCGACGACGTGGTCGACGACGCGATCGCCGCCGGCGCCGACGGGTTCCTCCTCAAGCGCGCCACCCCCGACGAGCTCGTCGCGGGGATCCGCACGGTCGCCGCGGGCGACGCGCTCCTGTCACCGGCCGTCACGCGGCGCCTCTTCCGACTCCATGCCCGACGACGGCCCGCCGACGACGACGTCGCCCTCACCGGGCGGGAGGCCGACGTGCTGCGGGAGCTCGCGGCGGGCCGGACGACCAGCGAGATCGCGGCCGCCATGTTCATCTCGGCCGAGACGGTCCGCACACACGTCAAGCACCTTCTCGCGAAGCTCGGCGCGCGGGACCGCACGCAGGCGGTGGTCTGGGCCTACCGGAGCGGCTTCATGGACCGCTCCCCGGACGAGTCGGGTGCCCCAGGCCCGACCGCATCCTCCTGACGGCGAAGCGGCCGAACCCCTTGCCCATGCCAGAACGATCGTTCTAAAATCAGACCGTGCGTTCTGAAACCCCGGCCTCACCAGGCGACCCGCCCGCGGAGACGCCGTCCCGGTCGTTCATCGAGACTGCCCGCCGCAGGCAGCTGATCGACGCGGCCGTGGCGACGGTGAACGAGGTCGGGTACCACCGAGCGTCCCTGGCGGAGATCGGGAAGCGGGCCGGCATCGTCAAGAGCGCGATCGGGTACTACTTCTCCTCGAAGGAGGCGCTGCTGCTCGAACTCGTCCAGGAGGCGTTCACCGCCCTGGGCGAGAGCGTCCTCGGTGCGGTCTCGGGGCACGAGCAGGCCACCGCCCGGCTGCGCGCCTACGCGGAGGCGTACCTCGCGCACGTCGACGCCCACCGGCACGCGATCGCCGCGGCCGTCGAGATCGTGGTGTCGCACCGCACCGCGGACGGCACTCCCCTGTACCTCGTCGAGAACGAGGAGGACACCGCACTGTTGCGGAGCATCCTGACCGCCGGGATGGAGCAGGGCAGCTTCCTCCGGATGCCGATCAAGGTCGCGACCGGCTTCGTGGAGAGCGTGCTGGACCACGCGATCACCGTCGTCCAGCGCGACCCCCGCGCCGACCTCGGCGACCTGCGCGCGCACGCGGTCCCGTTCGTGCTCCGCTCCCTGGGGGCGGGCGATGAGTGACCGGGTGCGCGGCATCGGCTACGACGCCGGGGTCCGGTACGAAAGGCATTTCGACAGCAACCCCAACTTCAGCGAGGAGCACGCGCGGCGGGACTTCCGCGCCATCCGCGAGGAGCTCGGCTGCGACGCGGTGCTGATCATGGCCACGGACCCGGACCGCCTCGCCGTCGCGGCCCGCTACGCGGCGGACGAAGGGCTCGCCGTCTGGCTGCAGCCCCGCCCCTTCGACCGGCCGGCCGCGGACCTGGTGGACGCCGTCCGCGCGGCCGCGACCAACGCCGAGGACCTCCGCACGGCAGGAGCCGACGTCGGGCTCGTCGTCGGCTGCGAACTCACGTTGTCGACGCCGGGCATGCTCCCGGGACCGACGTTCTGGACCCGCGGCATGCTGCTCGGCGTCACGTTCCCGCTGCTGCCCCTGGCGAACCGCCGCCTGCGACGCCTGCTCGGCCGGCTCGTGAGCGACGCGCGGGACCGCTTCGCGGGCCCGATCTCCTACGGCGCCGGCGACTGGGAACGCCCCGACTGGTCGATCTTCGACGTCGTCGGCGCGGACCGGTACCGCGACGCCCGCAACGCCTGGCGGTTCGAGGACGACATCCGAGCCCTCACCGGCGCCGCCCACGCGCACGGCAAGCCGGTGTACATCTTCGAGTTCGGCACCTGCACCTATCGCGGCGCCGCGGAGAAGTCCGCGACGGCGGCCGGTGTGCTGAGCGGCAGCAAGGCACCGACCGTGCCCCGCCGGCTCGTCCGCGACGAGGAGGAGCAGGCCGACTACCTCCTCGACCTGCTCGACCTCTTCGACCGCGCCGACGTCGACGGCACCTTCGTCTGGGGATTCAGCGAGCCCGCGCTGACCACCTCCGACGAACCCGGCCGCGACCTCGACCTCGCCAGCTACGGCGTCGTCAGGGCCCACGACGACGGCACCTGGACCCCCAAGCGCGCCTACCACGCCGTCGCGCGCCGACACCGAGAGGCCACACCATGACGACCTCGCACGTCTCGCCCACCCACCGGATCGTGTCCGCCGCGTGGCGGATCGGCGTCGCCATGCTCGCGCTCGCCGCGGGCCTCGTCGTCCTCATGCTGATCCTGCCCGCCGGACCCGATCCCTCCGCCCCCAGAGCCCTGGCGATGCGGATCAGCGGGGGCCTCACGCTCACCGCCCTCGCGCTCGGTGTGACCACGTTCCTGGTCTACCAGGCCGACCACAAGAACCCCGCCGACATCGGGCTGGGGAGCGCCCGCGACGGCTGGCGGCTCGCCCTGTGGGGCGCGCTCGTCTGGCTCGTCCCGTCGGCCGCCACGTTCGCCGTCCTCGCGCTCGTCGGCGCGTCGATCTCCGTGACCGTGCCCGCCCCCGAGCTCGCGCAGACCGTGCTTCTGCTCCTCCTGGCGGTGCTGCTCGCCGAGGCGATCCCCGAGGAGGTGGTGTTCCGTGGCTACGTCACGACCGTGCTGGGCACGGTCACCCGCGGGTGGTGGGTCATCACGATCCAAGCCGTGCTGTTCACCCTCTTCGCGGGCCTCCTGCGGCAGCACTGGGACCCCATGGACCTCTCCCTCTTCCTCGCGATGGGGATCGGGTTCGGCTACCTCCGCATGATCACGGGGTCGGTGTGGATGCCCATCGGCTTCCACACGGCGTTCCAGACGGGCTCGCAGCTCGTCCTCACCCACGACGCCGTGGAGTTCGCCGGCGGCCAGACCGCGAGCATGCTCGCCCTCGGCGCCGTCCCCTTCGCCGTCGCCGCCATCACGATCTCCACCACGGGCCTCCCCCGCTTCGCCCGGCCTCGTCGCGCACCGCACGACGGATAGTGCGGGCTGCGCACGATGCCGCTGGGTTCGCGGATATGGTGGCCCAGCAAGCTTTGGCGCATACGAGAGGGCCAGGAGGAGGGCCGGGTCGATGTCCCTGTGTGAGCGATGACGGCGCTCCGTCCGCCGGTAGCCGATCGCCTGCTGGCGGCGGGGTCGTTCGTGCTCGGCGTCGTCGCCGCACTCACTCTCCAGGTGGTCGATTTCGACGGCGAGCGCCGCGTGGATCTGTGGGCAGTCTTGCTCCTGGGCGCGATATCGGTGCCGTTGCTGGCCCGTCGGCGCCGGCCGATCCTCGTCGTCCTCGTCGTTCTCGCCGTGTCGATGCCGTACCACCTCCTCGACTATCCCCATGAGGCCACGATGCCGGCCTCACTCGTGGCGGCGTTTGCGGCCGCACGCTACAGCGAGCCACATCGGCGGCCGCTCGCCGTCCTGGTGGCGGTAGGTGTGGTGACAGTGCCTGTCCTCGCCGACGAGACGTCGGGGGCCCTTGGCGATGCTCTCCTCGGCGTCGGCTGGCTCTTCATGGCCTTCTTCGCCGGGCTGGCGGTCCGCTTCCGTGAGAACTGGAAAGCCGTCGTCGCCGCGCGGCAGGAGCAGGAGCGTGCCGACGAGGTCGAGCGGCGAGTCACCGAGGAGCGGGTCCTGATCGCTGCTGAGCTGCACGACGTGCTGGCGCACGGCCTCGCCGTCGCGAACGTCCAGGCGTCCGTCGCCGCGCACCTGATCGACCAGCTGCCGGACCGCGGGGATGAGACCCTGCGGGAGCTGTCCAGCACGCTGCACGACCTGTCGGACACGAGCGGGGCCACGCTCCGTGAGCTGCGCGCCGTTCTCGACGTACTACATGGTGGCGAGACCGAGCCAACCGAGCCGGCGCCCCACCTGGGCGAGCTGCAGCACCTGGTGGAGATGGCGGAGGCCGCCGATGTCCGGATCGACCTGGAGACCGCCGGGCTGCCGGACGAGCTGCCTTCGACGGTGTCGGTCGTGGCCTATCGGATCATCCAGGAGTCACTCACCAATGTCATTCGTCACTCCATGGCGAAGCAGGCGACCGTCCGACTCGACCAGGACGGCAACCGACTGCGGATCACAATCGTCGATCACGGGCCGGCACAACCGAGCTCAGTCGTGACACCCGCCGGCTTCGGGATCGCCGGGATGACACGGCGAGCACAAGCCGTCGGCGGCGAGCTGTCCGCCGGCCCGCACGAGTCCGGAGGATTCGAGGTACGGGCCAGCCTGCCGCTGCCGGAGACCTGGCGGGTTCCCACGTGATCCGGGTCCTGCTTGCCGACGACCAGGCCCTGGTGCGCGGCGCATTCGCACTGCTGGTCAACTCGACTGACGACATGGAGGTCGTCGGGGAGGCCGGCAGCGGCGAGGAGGCGGTGACGCTGACCATGGACCTGCGACCCGACGTCGTGTTGATGGACATCAGGATGCCGAGCACCGACGGCATCGAAGCGACCCGGCAGATCTTCGCCGACGATGCATCGAACGGCAGCAGGGTCCTCATCCTGACCACGTTCGAGACAGACACCAACGTACTGCGCGGCCTTCGCGCGGGCGCCTGCGGATTCCTGCCCAAGGACACCCGCCCCGACGCCCTGCTGAACGCCATCCGCACCGTCGCCGCGGGAGAGTCGCTGCTGTCACCCGGCGCGACCAAGGCGGTCATCACCCGGGCGTTGAGTCGCCCCGAGGCGCCGGCACCCGAGCGGCTGGCCAGCCTGACCGCGCGCGAACGGGAGGTGCTCCGGCTCGTCGCCGCGGGCCGGAGCAACCGGGAGATCGCGGACGAGCTGGTCGTCAGCCCGCTGACCGCCAAGACGCACGTGGCCCGCATCCTCGCGAAGCTGGGCGCCCGCGACCGCGTCCATCTTGTCATCGCCGCCTACGAAGCCGGACTCCGCTGACGCAACACAAAGCGTTGACCCGGTTCCGACGAAGCAGCTGGTGGTTTGCCGTTCAGGCGTCCTCGGGCTCGCCTCCGAGCAGCACCATTCACCCTCCGTACTCCGCGCGGAGTACGGGGAGGTGTCTTCCGTAGCCCGCGCGGAGTACGAAGAGGTGTCTGCCGTGGGCCGACGATTCGGGCGGGCGGACCTGGAACCGTAATCCGCACGGAGTTGTCAGGCCCTTGAGGACGGGACTCCCCCAGCCTGTTCCACGAACTCGCCGACGCTCGCTACACAACGCCACGAAGGAGCACACACAGATATGAAACCGACCGAAGACCCAGCGCGACCGTTGCTTGGGCGCCGCGGTTTTGTCGCCGGCGCGGCCGGGCTTGTCGCCGGCGCTGGATTGTCCGCGGCCGCACTCGCGGCACGCGACGACGGCAAAGAGGACCGGGAACGCTCGCTCACGGAGAAGGACATCTGGCTTCGTGACCAAGATCTGAAGTTCATCGGCACGGAGGAGACCTTTTCGACCCCCGAGCTGTTGACGCTGAACTCCATCAACAAGGATCACATCGCGTTCCTCGAGGGGATCGGTCTTGCGGACCTCGGCGAACGCCGCATTCGCGACATGGACGAGGGGGGACTCGACGTTCAAATCCTCTCTGCGCACACGCCGTCCGCACAAAATGTCCCTGGGCAAAAGGGGATCGACCTTGCCTATCGTCTCAACCGGCAGCTCGTAGAAGGCCCGATCGCCAGTTATCCGGGCCGCTTCCAGGCCTTCGCCACCCTACCCCTGCAGAGCCCGGAGGCAGCGGCGGACGAGCTGGAACGCTCGGTCCGGGAAGACGGCTTCCTGGGCGCACTGACCAACGGACACATCGCGAAGAAGTATCTCGACCATCCCGACTTCGAGCCCGTGCTGGCGCGTGCGGAAGCTCTCGATGTGCCGATCTACCTGCATCCCGGGTATCCAGCTGACGAGATCTTCAAGATCTACTACAGCACGACACGGTCGGAATACACGAACGAGTATCAGGACTACATCTTCAGTGGGTCCGGACTTGGCTGGCACCAGGAGGTGCTGATCCAATGCGTCCGGATGATCGCGTACGGGGTGTTCGACAGATTCCCCAGACTGAAGATCATCATCGGCCACATGGGCGAAGGCCTTCCGTTCTACTACGAGCGGATTGCCAACGACATGGGCGAGCCGACCGAAAGCTCGCTCGAGAAGCCCGTCGCACAGTACTTCCAGGACAACTTCTGGTTCACAACCAGCGCGTTCTTCCAGGATGAACTGCTCCACCTCCTGCTGAAATACATCAGCGTGGATCGCGTGATGTTCGCAACCGACTATCCCTTCATCGACAGCATCAAGGAAGGGACCGACTGGTTCCGAGCGGTCAATCTTCCACGTGAGGACAAGGAAAAGATCGCGTTCCGCAATGCCGAGACCCTGTTCGGCATCAAGGTCTGACGCATCACCCGGCAGGCGAGGCCGGCTCCCGCATCCACCGCACCGGCTGCCCCAGCAGCGCCCCGAGGTACCAGCGGCCCCCGGCCGGGAGCACGCTCGTGGCCGCCGGTGCGAGCCCGGTGTGGTGGGCGGTGATCGAACCGTCGTCGTCCGCCACGACGATGCCGCCCGTGAGGGGGTCCTCCTCGTTGACGAACAGCCCGCCGGGGAGGCGGATCATGATCCGGCGGGCCAGGTCGCTGGGAAGTACGAGGGTGTCGAGGGCGGCGGTGCGGTCGTAGAGGGCGATCAGCATGTCGCCGTCGTCGGTTCGGTCGATGTTGTCGGGGGTGCCGGGCAGGTCGTCGAGCAGGGTCCGGGTCCCGCCGCCGAGTGTGTGCTCGAGGATGCGGTAGCGGTTGGACTCGGCGACCCAGACCCGGTCGCCGTCGGCGGTGACGGCCACGCCGTTCGGGAAGTAGAGGCCGTCGAGCAGCACCGTGGTGACGCCTGTGCGGAGGTCGTGGCTCAGGAGGCGGCCGGCCGCGCGCCCGTCGAGCAGGTCGGGCAGCAGGTAGGAGGGCACGTCGCCGAGGGTCGTGGTGTTGTAGCGGTGGCTGGAGTCGCTGAGGTAGACGACGCCGTCGGGCCCGACGTCGAGGTCGTTCGCGAACAGGATGGGTGCGCCGCCGGCCGTGTCGGCGAGCACCTCGACCCGTCCGGCGGGGTCGACGGCCTGCAGGCCGAGCCCGTGGTTGGCGACCACGAGCCTGCCGTCGGGCGCGAACGCCAGGCCGAGGGGCCGTCCGCCCACCCGGGCGAAGATCTCCGCGGAGCCGTCGGCCGGGTCCACCCGCCAGATGGTGCCGCTCCGGTCGCCGGTGTAGAGCATGCCGTCGTCGTCCATCGCGATGTCCTCGGGGCCGTGGATCGGGTCGCCGAGCTGTTCGACGACGGCGGGCGCGGTGAGCTCGTCGGCGATCGTGAGCCCGGGGCCGGGCTGCCAGGACTCGGGGTCGAAGCCGTCGACCGGCGTCGGCACGGCCAGGAGGAAGGTCGTCACCGCGAGGATCGGGGTGACGACGAGCGCCCCGACGACGACCAGGACGCGCCGGAACCGCCGTGCCCGCCGGCCGTCCGGTTCGACCCGGCTCACGCCGCGACGCTCTCGCGGGTCCGACGACGACGCCGGACG
Organism: Myceligenerans pegani; assembly: GCF_014892515.1. GTDB lineage: Bacteria > Actinomycetota > Actinomycetes > Actinomycetales > Cellulomonadaceae > Myceligenerans > Myceligenerans pegani. The sequence continues at coordinate 34,296 of NZ_JADBGR010000064.1, read as the reverse complement.
GCGGTGTCGACGAGCAGCGCGGTCAGGAGCACGATGCAGATGGGGTCGAAGACCATCGCCACCGCGCTGGACTCGGCGAGGACCTCCGGGCGCGAAACCGTGAGGGCGAGCGCGACGCCCTTGGAGGTGATCGCGCCGATCGCGACCGGAACGCGCACGTCGGGGCGGAACGCCGACCACACGAGCGCGGCGCCCAGCAGGAGCTGGAACACGCCGCGGTGCTGCAGGAGCGTCAGGACGATCGGGTCGGGGTCCACCACGCCGTAGGACTCGAGCTGCGTCGGGTCCACGAGGGAGAGCACGGGGAAGGCGGTCAGGGCGCCCATCACGGTCAGCGCCGTACGGATGGTGACTTCGCGGGCGGGGGTCTGTCGGTCAGCCATGAGTTCATTATGAGGAGTGCACTACGCATATTCAAGTACGCATATTGCGGAACGCGCTGTCGGTAGCATCGGACGGCGAAGGAGGTGACGCGCCATGAAGATGGCGGAGCTCAGCGCGCGGACCGGTGTCGCCGCGCCGACGATCCGGTACTACATCCGCGAGGGCCTGGTCCCGCAGGGCAAGCTGACCAGCCCCAACCAGGCCGTCTACGACGAGTCGCACGTGCGCGCGCTGCGCCTCACGCGGGCGCTCGTCGGCGTGGGCGGTCTCGCGGTCGAGCAGGCCCGGAAGGTGCTGGCGCACCTGGCGGAGAAGGAGGGCAACACCTACGCCATCCTGGGCAGCACGCAGTACGCCCTCACGCCACCGTCCGTGCCGCGCGACGACGACGCCTCCTTCCGGGCGGCCGAGCGGGTGGACGCCCTCATCGCGGCGCACGGCTGGTCGGTCCGGCCTGACAACCCCGCCCGGACCACCCTGGCCGAGGCGCTCGTCTCGCTCGAGGCGCTCGGCGTCACGGCGGTCACCGACATGCTCGACACCTACGCAGCGGCCGCGGAAGGACTCGCGCGCGACGAGATCGAACGACTCTTCGAGACGACGGCGGACGAGTCACGCGTCGTCGGCGTCATCGCCTTCGACATCCTCGGCGACCGACTCCTGTCGGCACTGCGACGCCTCGCGCAGGAGGACGCGACGGTCAAGCGCCTGAACGCCGACGCCGGGGACGCCTGACGGCGCCGGGCTCCTGGGCCAGGCTCGATCACGCGGCCGACGGCGGCTCCGCGGTGGTGATGCCCAGGAGGTCCCGGACGGGGTCTGCGCCCTCGATCTCGATCGCGGGCCGCAGTTCCCCCGGGCGCCGGTCCCACGCTTCGCGCGTCATGCGGTAGCGGTACTCGTGCGCGGGCTTGCCGTCGCGGACCGCGGGGTAGACGCCGTTCAGCTCGTAGCCCAGCCGGCGTGACACGGCGTTCGACGCCGGGTTGTCGACGAACGCCTCGCTCGCCACCTCGGCCGCGCCCAGCCCGTCGAACGCGAGATGGAGCACGGCCAGCCGCATCCGCGTCCCGATCCCCCGGCCCTGGTGGGCCATACCGAGCCACGACCCGGTGTGTGCGGCTCGCGTCACCGGGAAGCCCTTCGCGCCGATGCCCTGGGCACCGACGATCCGCCCGCCGACGTAGACGCCAAGCTCCAGGCCCCAGTCGTCCGGGTCGAGGCGCTGCCTCACGCGCCAGTGATGGGTGAGAACCTGGCGCCGCACCTCGTCTGCCGTACCACGAGTCCACTGGACCGAGAACGGCGCCGCCTCCGGAGCGTGCACGCCGTCGGCGGCGACGTCGGCCAGGTCGAGCAGTTCGGCGTCGTCGGGCAGCCGCAGTTCCAGGTCGTCCCAGCGCACCGACAAGCCGAACGTCGCCATGGCGCGGGCGAGGCGTGCTCGCGTGCTGTTCTCATCCGTCCGCTGCATGCGACGCAAGGGTTCCACGAACGCCAGGACTCATCGACGTTATTTCGACCAGACCGGGTGGGCTCACGACAGGCCTGCCTCGGTCAGGAGGTCTCCGCGAGGGTCCAGCACGAACGTTCTCAGTACCGGGTCCAGTGCCAGCCGCACGACTCACACGAGATGGCGGAGGTAGGAGCCGGGGTTGTTGAGGTAGGTGCGCCAGTGCGTGACGACGTCGAGGTCTTCCCACGCAGACGGGCGAATGCCGTCCTCGGTGAGTTCGAGGATGTCGGCTCCGGGCGTGGCGGCGATGACCGGTGAGTGGGTGGCGCAGATGACCTGCGCGCCCGACTGGACCGAGTCGTGCAGGGCCGCGACGAGCTGGAGGCTGGAGCTGAAGGAGAGTGCCGCTTCGGGCTCGTCCATCAGGTAGAAGCCGGGCCGGGAGAAGATCTCACGGAACACCGCGAGGTACCCCTCGCCGTGCGACAAGGTGCGCAGGTCCTCCTGGGGGTAGCCCGGCACGATGAGGTTGAACGAGCTGACGAACTCCAGCAGATCGAGTGCTGCTTCGGCCCGTAGGAAGAACGACTTGGACCGGCCCTTGCCGGTCCTGTAGCGCCGGCCTTCGGAGGTGGCGTCGAACCCGATGCGCTCGGCCAGGGTTCCGGGCTCGGGGTTCCGCTGCGCCTTGCCGCGCCCGCCTCGGGGGCTGATACCCCAGGCCTCGGCGATCGCTTCGACGAGCGTGGACTTGCCGGACCCGTTCTCACCGACGAGGAAGGTCAGCGGGCTGGTCAGCTTCAGCCCTTCCTCGGCGATCTGCCGCACGGCGGGGATCGTGAAGGGCCACTCGCTGGTGTCGGCCGAGTTCGTGTTGATGGTGATGCGTTCGATCAGCACGGGCTCAGCGTCCCATGACCTGGTGCCGCGTCCATGAGGCCTTCGCCTATGAGCCCTCCGGCCGTGCCAAGAACTGGAAGTAGCCGCACCTCATGGGCGGACCATGCGGATCTCGGTGATGGCGTCCCGATCGACGAAGCGTGCACCGTCCGGCCTGAAGCCGTGCTTGCGGTAGAACGCCTGAGCGCGCGGATTCGGATCCGCGACCCACAGCTGGGCAGCTCCGAACGACAGGACTGCATCGAGCAGCGCTGCGCCGGCGCCCGAACCATGATGCGCGGGCAGGACGTACAACGACCACAGTTCCTGATCGTGTACGGGCGCGAAGTCCTGCCTGGCCCGGGCCTGCCCGGCCTGGGCGAAACCGGCCACACCTCCGCCCACCTCGGCGACGACGGGCCAGCCCTCGCGTTCACCGTTCTCGAGACGCGCGGTCCAGCGTTGTGCGCGACGCTCGACGGTGTCGGTGAGCCAGTGCTCCTCGGGCAGCAGATCTGCATAGGCATGGCGCCACGTGGAGTGGTGGACGACGGCCACCTGCGCGGCGTCGCCGACAATGGCGTCACGAATCACGAGCCCGCTGATGAAGCGTCTCGGACTGCTGTCTCGACGAATCGGGGACCGGGAAGTCCGTGGGAATCGCGTCCGTGAGGGCCTCCTCGACGGGCTGCGCTGTCGTTCATGCGGGCTCCTGATGTCGAACGGGGTGGTGTGGAGGATCGTGTATCGGATCCAACGATTCTCGTCGTCCCTCGCAGGCGAGTGCCACAGATTTGTGTCACCGTCTCGGCGGCGCTCGCGGTGACCAGAGGTCTGGCCCTGCTGTCCCGTGTCGTCGAACTGGCCGAGCAGGGGTCGCAGTTCCTCATCGCGACCCATTCCCCGATCCTCCTCGCCATCCCCAGAGCTGCGATCCACCAACTCGACGGCGTCGGCTTCTCCCGCGTCGCCTACCACGACGCGCTGCCCGTGGTCACGACACGCGCCTTTCTCGCGGACTCTGGACGGTTCGTGCGCCAGGCTCATGGCCGAGTGACCGAACTTCCTACACGCCGGCGCCCCCGCCGCCGACGTTGTGACGTCGGGGCTGGAACCAGCGGGTCCAGAGGCATCGCCGGGGGCGTCCCCGCGCGCAGGCGGTGGTCGCCAGCACGTCAGGCACTCCCGACCCAGCCGGAGAAGCTCGCGAGCATCCCTGAGGGCAGTGGTATCCCGCAACGGGCCGGGACCCAGGGGCAGGTCCCGGCCCGCGTCCCGCCAGGGATCTGGGTGGTGGCGGGACGCGGCCGACGCAGGGGGCGCACCGGCCGCAAGAGCTACGTCAGGGGGCGCAGTGGTGCACGGCGGCCGCGCTGTGCCCCAGGAGGATCTCGGTATCTGTGCCCGGGACGGTCAGACGCACGCCGGTGACGGTGATCCCGCCGTCCTCACGGACCTGCTCGCCTACGGTCAGGCGTGCGCCGCCGGCGAGGTCGATGATGGCGCCCGGCTCCACAGGCGTGGCGACACCGCCGACGGTCAGGGTCAGGGATGTCGAGGCATCCAAGGCCTCACAGGTGGCGGTTGCCGTTGTGGTCAGCCCTGCGATCTCGATGACAGGTACGCCCGGGAGGCCAATGGAGGCGCGCTCCACGCTCGAGGAGGAGGTGATCGTCCCCGGTGTGAGCGTCGTGGTCACCTCGGCGCAGACCGACTCAGTGGTCGCCACGACGGCGGTCACCGTGGCCGTGCAGGGCGCATCGGTGGACATGCTCTCGGCGGTGCGGACCTGGCCGGTGTCGGGCTGGGGAGGCAGGTCGACCGGCACGAGCACCAAGTCGATACTGGCCTCCAGGCCGTAGGACCGGCCGGTGTAGTACTCCAGCTTGACCGTCACCGCATCCTCGGAGCTGAGATAGGAACTGTCGCCGGAGAAGGCAGCGGTGGCCGGGACGGTCGCTGCCTCGCGCAGCGGTTGATCCACGACCTCGATCGTGCATGCGGCCTCCCCTGCCGTGTCGGTGGTCCCGATGCAGGACTGGGCGCTGTCACCGTTTCCGAGAGTGAGTTCGACCGCGCGACCGACGACCGGGCTGTCACGGTAATCAGTCAAAGCCGCCGCCAGCGTCACGGGCTCGCCGTTGGCGATGAACTCCGGACCGGTGTAGGCGGTCGTCGTCGGTGTCTGCAATGCGAGATCAACGGTCGTCGTGGAAGGCTGCAGGCCGGAGTTGCCTGCATAGTCGATCGTCAACGGCACATTCGCGCCGACTGGCTGATCCACCTGGTCGATCGTGCAGGAAGCGACGCCCGCTTCCGAGGTCATGCCGTCGCAAGTCTGGCGGTTCGCCCCGGAACCGAGACCGAAGGTCAGCGGCTGCCCGGTCATCGGGATGCCGAGGTTGTCGCCCAGACGCGCCGAGACTTCCACGGGCTCGCCATTGACGGCGTGATCGGGTCCGCGGTAGTCGATGCTGGTTGCCAGCGGATCATCATCGCATTGCTGCACACGGATGTCACTCGCTGCCGCGCCGCAATTACCAGGAGGAAGTTTGTAGAAGGCGGTGATGACGCCGAAAGGCTGGTTGTCGCCGGATCGATCGTCGATCTTCGTGCTGTACACGACGAACAGGGAGCTCTCGTCGTTGTAACAATTCCAACGGTCCTTCCACGTCAAGTACCAGCAATCAGTCCCGTCCTCGACGGCTTCCTGTATGTCCCAGGCAGGCGGGACCTGAACGTGCCCGTCCCTGATGTGGCGTTCGCCGAACCCATCTTGGTCGCCGTCGTCGTGTTGGCCGATCCGCAGCGGGAAACCATGACCTTGATGGTTGACGAACCACTCGATTGCGGTCCAGTCGATCGGGTTCGAGTTATCGAGCGTGCCGACATCGTGCTGAGTGGTGATCGGCTCACCCGAGGGCGACGCGGCGGTGGTCGGTGCGCCGAGGACCAGTGACAGCACCGCGAAGATCACCACCAAGGCGACGCTGCCGGCGGGTTTCTCGGATCGCGCGTTGGTGCTGGTACGCATGCCGGTTGTGATCATGGTGACGTGCTCTCCTCTGGTCGTTGAGGTGCCCGTACGTTGCACTCGTCGGCTGCCGTGCAGCCGCGTAGCTGGTCTCGCCGTATAGCGTGGATAACGCTTTCGGGAAGTGGCGAGCAACGCAGGCCCGCTGCGCCGGACGCTATGCCTCTACTGTCCCGGTCGGCAACACCTTTCAGCCCTGGCCAAACCCCACTCGATCAAACCCGTTGGCACCACCGGGCAGCTGGGAATCAAATGACCGCGTCGCGCCTTTCGGCACGGACTGACAGTAATACCGGCTGAGCGGCGACAGCACCCCGGCCCGCTACTCTCACTTCCCGAGCCGGAATGCCGCCTCGTCCCCCTGGACGGCAACGACCCTCGACGCGAGACCGTTGGCAATACCTCCTTGCCCGGCCGTGGCGCCGAGGTGGATGTGGATCCCGGGCCCGCGTCGAAGTCCACGCCGGCGCCCTCGCCGTCGACGTCGTGGCGTCGGGGCTGGAACCAGCGGGTCCAGAGACATCGCCGGGAGCGTCCCCCGCGCAGGCTGTGGTCGCCAGCACGTCAGGCACTCCCGACCCAGCTGGAGAAGCTCGCGAGCTCTCCTACCCCTGAGGGCAGTGGTATCCCGCAACGGCCCGGGACCCAGGGGCAGGTCCCGGCCCGTGTCCCGCCAGTGGTCTGGGTGGCGGGGCTTGCGGCCGATGCAGGGGCGCAGCGGCCACAAGATCATGGGTTCGCAGGTCAGGCGCTGCGCCTGACGGGCCCGGCAACGGCAGGCCGGCCCGCGGCAACGGCCTCAAGGATGGAGGCCGCCCCGTGCTGTTCGAGCGTGCCCGTCGTGGCGTCGGCGGCGGCCCGGACGGCGGGCGGCGAGCCGCCCATCGCGATCGCGGTGGCCGCCCACTTGAAGGCCGGTACATCGTTCTCGGCATCCCCGACGGCCAGCGTGTTCGCCGGGTCGACCCCGAGACGCCGCCGGACCCGGAACAAGGCCGTCGCCTTGGACAGGAGCGGCGGCGTCACGTCGATCCACGACGGCGACGACGGTGTGGCGGTCAGGTTGAGCCCCCGCACAGGCCGCAACAGGGTCTCGACCACTCCGGGAGCGCGCAGCACGAGCCGGGTCGTGGCGGTCGGAAGAGTGTCGTCCGGGACAACGATCTGACGCCCGGACAGCGCACCACGCTCGAACTCACGGGTCACGAAGTACCCGTAGCCCACCTCCTCCACGGCGATCTCGACCTCGGCCATGAGCTCCCGCGCCAGCTTGACCACCGGCCCGACGTCGAAGGTGAACGCGTCTGGATCTGGCGAAGGCCCAGTTCTGGCAGGGACGCCATGACCAGGCGCTCGCGAGCCTGAAGACGGTAAGAAGATCGCGCCGCAGCAGACGCGGCACCACCTGCTCGCCCGCGAGATCACCCGGCAGCTCGTATGCAGCCACAAGCGCGCCAACAGCGACCTCGGAGACTTCGCGAACTGGATCGGGCCCGGCATGGGCTGGTGAGCCTCCACGTGGCCCTGCAACGCCCGGCTCGCCGTCGTACGGTCAGGGCTCTGGCTTTGGAGGTCTCCACCAGCACCGTTTGTAGGTCAGTGCTGACACCACCCGGACCGGGAGGACACCCTAGTGTTGGTGGGAGTTGACACCAACCCTGGCGGGCGCGCAAGCGGAGCGAGTCCGAGCAGATTGAGCGGAGGTGGGCGCATGTCGGCGACGAAGCTCCTGGTACTCGGTATCGTGCACCTCTCCGGCGGCGCGCATGGCTACCAGGTGCGGTCCGAACTGCAGAGCTGGGGTGTGGAGATTTGGGCCAAGATCAAGCCCGGCTCGATTTATCACGCGCTGAAGAAGGCGGCGGCTGATGGCCTCCTCACCGAACACGCCGAGCCGGGCAACTCCGGGCCGGAGCGGATCCTGTACCGGGCGACGGCACGGGGCCGCGAGGAGATCGTCGAACTGGTCCGCGACGGTCTGCGGCGCACCCATGACCCCACCATGCTCGACGCGGCCATCGCCATGTTGCCCATGCTGACCAGGGCGGATGCCATCGCGCACGTCAACGAGCGGGTCGCGCGCCTGGAAGCGGAGCTCGTAGGGCAGGCCAAGGGGTGGGAGAAACCGAACCCCGACATTCCCGAACACGTCCGCGATCAGGCCGAGCTGTGGGCAGGACACGCACGCACCGAGCTCGAGTGGGCGAAGAGCCTGAGCAAACGACTGTCTGAGGGCGCCTACATCATGGCCGATGACCCTGGCTCGTGGCGCTCCACGCCGCCCGGACTTTGACGCGCGGCTACTCAAACTTGACTAGCTGGCAGTCTCCATGCATCCTTGGTGACGTAGTCAAACTTGACTAATCCCTTCGGAGCACCGAGAGAAGGAATCGAACCCATGGGGACGTTCGCGATCGAGACGAGAGGGTTGAAGAAGAGCTTCGGCAAGACCCACGCGGTCGCCGGTGTGGACCTGGCCGTGAGCGCCGGGGGCGTGTACGGCGTGCTCGGTCCGAACGGGGCGGGCAAGACCACCACGATCCGCATGCTGGCCACGCTCCTGCACCCCGACGCCGGAGAGGCGCGAGTGCTCGGCTACGACGTCGTGCGTGACGCCCAGGCGGTGCGAAGCAGGGTGGGCCTCACCGGGCAGTTCGCGTCGGTCGACGAGGACCTCACCGGGGTGGAGAACCTGTTGCTGCTCGCCAGGCTGCTCGGCTACTCACGCCGCCGAGGCAGGGAGCGGGCGACCGACCTGCTCGACGCGTTCGGCCTTGCCGAGGCGGCCGACCGGCAGGTGAAGAAGTATTCCGGCGGCATGCGCCGGCGCATCGACATCGCGGCGAGCCTGGTCGTCACCCCCGAACTGATCTTCCTCGACGAGCCCACGACCGGGCTCGACCCGCGCAGCAGGAACCAGGTCTGGGAGATCGTCAGGGGCATGGTCGCCGAGGGGACCACCGTGTTGCTGACCACACAGTACCTCGACGAGGCCGACCAGCTGGCCGACCGGATAGCGGTGATCGACCACGGGAAGGTGATCGCCGAGGGCTCGAGCGGCGAGCTCAAGGCATCGGTCGGCGCCGGCTCACTGCACGTACGGCTACGTGCGCCCGAGCAGCGGGCCGAGGCCGAACAGGTCCTCGCCGGCGTCCTCGAGGTGCGGGCCGAGCCGTCCGCCGACCCGGCCGCCCTGTCCGCGCGGATCTCCGACCCCGAGCGGGTCGCCCGCTCCCTGGCCGAATTGTCCCGCGACGGCATCGACGTCACCGAGTTCGCGCTCGGTCAGCCGAGCCTGGACGAGGTGTTCCTCACCCTGACCGGACACGCCGCCAAGGAGACACCCGAGGAGGATGCCGCATGAATGCCACGTCCGCGGAGCAGGCGTCGGCACCGGTCACCGAGGACGCGCTGCGCAGTGTGCTGTTGGCCGGCGAGCGGCCGTCTCGCCCCGGCCCCGTGCTCACCTCGTTGACATTCGGCTGGCGCGCTCTGCTGAAGATCAAACACCTCCCGGAGCAACTCGTCGACGTGACCATGTTCCCGATCATGTTCACGCTGATGTTCACCTACCTGTTCGGTGGCGCGCTCGCCGGGTCGACTCAGGAGTACCTGCAGTTCCTGCTGCCCGGCATCCTGGTGCAGGCGAACGTCATGATCACCATGAACACCGGCATCACGTTGAACACCGACATCGAGAAGGGGGTGTTCGACAGGTTCAGGTCACTTCCGGTGTGGCGACCGTCGCCGCTGGTCGGCGCCCTGCTCGGCGATCTGGTGCGCTACTCGATCGGGTCGGCGATCGTGATCTCGCTCGGACTGGTCCTAGGGTTCCGACCGGAGGGTGGCGCCGTCGGCGTGGTGCTCTCGGTGGTGCTACTACTGCTGTTCTCGTTCTGCCTGTCGTGGCTGTGGACGATGCTCAGCCTGATCCTGCGCACGCCGAACTCGGTGGCGGGGGTCAGCATGATGGTGATGTTCCCGCTGACGTTCGTGAGCAACATCTTCGTCGACCCGAAGACGATGCCCGGGTGGATGCAGGCGGTCATCGAGGTCAACCCGATCACCCACCTGGCGACCGTGGTACGCGGCCTGATGCACGGCTCGGTGCCCGCCGGGGAAATCGGCTGGGTGCTCGTCTCGTCCGTACTTCTCGTCGCGGTCTTCGGTCCCATCACGATGATCCTCTACCGCAACAAGAAATAGGTCCCGCTACCGCGAGCACTTGGTCGAAATCAACTCCGACAACCCGGCCCACTCGGCCAACGCCATCACCGGTACCAGGCCCGGACACGACAAGGAGAGACGCATGAGCACCATCCCCAAGAACAACTCGGAAACCGTTGCGCACACGCCCGGGCGGGCGAGCAGCATCGGCGTCTGGATTCTGCAAGTCGTCCTGGCGGCGATAATCGCCGGCGGCGGAATCTCGAAGCTCGCCGGCGACCCGGTCATGGTGGACATGTTCGCCGACATCGGGGCTGGCCAGTGGCTCCGGTACCTGGTCGGAGCGCTGGAGGTCGCGGGAGGGGTTGGACTTCTGATCCCGGCTCTGGCGGGCCTGGCCAGTCTCGGGTTGGCGGCATTGCTGACCGGTGCTGTCATCACCGATCAGTTCGTGCTCGAGCAGAGCCCTTGGCTGCCGCTCGCCTGTCTCGTCGTGGCGGCCGTGATCGCAAGGGCGCGGTGGTCGCGCACCGAGGCCGTCGTCGGCACGCTGCTCAGGCGCTGAGACAAACCTCTCGAACGGAGATGTGAGATGAACGAGATGGCCTTTCGCGTGACATCAAACGATGGCACCACCATCGCCTACGACCGGAAGGGAAGCGGCCCGGCTGTCGTCCTGGTAGGCGGCGGACTGGACGACGGAGCCGAGAACGCTCCCTTGGTACCTGCTCTCGCCGAGCACTTCACGGTTTACAACTATGCCCGTCGGGGACGCGGCGCGAGCGGCTTCACCGAGCCCTACGCCGTGGAGCGGGAGATCGAGGACCTGGATGCGTTGATCGCGGAGGCGGGCGGCTCGGCACACCTGTTCGGGGCGTCCTCTGGCGGTGCGTTGGCGCTGGAAGCCGCTGCGGCCGGGTCTGCCATCGACACGATCGCCGTGTGGGAGGTGCCATATGCGGTCGGAGACGACCTGCGCTCGAGATTCGAGGAGTACATCGCGGACACCCGACGCGCCTTCGACGCCGGGCGAGACGAGGAGGTTCTCGAACTGTTCATGCACATGACCGGCGCCTCCGACGACAACATCGCGGCCAGGAAAGCGGCAGGCAAGCAGACGGCGCATTGGGCGGATTCGGTCGCCCTCGCGCCCACGCTGGTCCACGACAGCGTCTTCCTCAACCGCTACCAATTGCCGGCCGGTCGACTGGCAACGGTCACCCAACCGGTCCTGGTCACCACCGGAGGACCGATCACGGTCCCCTACATGGCAGGCCTGCCCTCGGACTTCTTCGACCGCGCGGCCGACGAGCTCGCAGATCTACTACCCCACGCTCAACGGGAGACCCTCGAGGGGCCGGATCACGTCGTCGACCCACAGACCGTCGGCCCGCTGTTGCTACGGTTCTTCAGCAGCGAACGCTGAGGGGCCCGCGAGGTGCTGCGGGAAGACCGATTAGGCACCGAGCAAGCAGATCTTCGTCGCGCCAGGGACACGGGGCGGACAGGTGGTGTCGAGGTTGATGTCGTCGGCGGCATCACAGGCCTGATCCTGGGCGTGCTCGTCACCAACGTCTTCGTCACCACGCAAGGCCGGGCCGTCGTACTGACCTGGGCTTCAGTGGGACTCGACCTGGCCTACTCGCTGCTCATCGGCTCCGTCGTCGGTGGTACCCCGCACTCCGGGCCGACTCAGTACCGCCCACCGAAGCCCTGCGCAGCACATGACCAAGCACCTCGGTAGGGCCAGTGATTCCGGGCTGTGGTCGCATGCGGTCACCGTTCCCGGGCGGTGGCCCGGTGCCGAAAGTCGTGCCCACGGCGTGCTCACGTCAGGAGTGCCACCGATGACGCAGCCGCGTTCCCGGGTCGACCTGTACGCGGCGATCCGACGGGATGCCCGATCTGGGATGTCCAATCGCGCGCTGCAGCGCAAGCACGGCGTCGGCTTCCGAACCGTGACAGCGGCGCTGGAATCTGCATGGCCGAAGGAGAGAAAGCAACCGCCCAAACGCGGCTCACGGCTTGACGCGTACCGAGTGGTGATCGACGACTGGCTGCGCTCGGAGCTCGACGCGCCGCGGAAGCAGCGACACACGGCGAAGCGGATCTTCGATCAACTGCTTGACGAACATGACGGGGCCGGGGTGGCGTCGTACTGGATGGTCCGCGAGTACGTCGCCACCGACGCCGTGAGATTCGCGTCGAGGTCGGACGGGAACCTGCCAACGCGTTCATCCCGCAAGAGCACCTCCCGGGTCGCGCGGCCGAGGTTGACTTCGGCGACGTCGCCATCCGCCTGCGCGGCGAGCTCGTAACCTGCGCGCTGTGCCAAGAGGCTTCCTGCCGGGCAGGACGCGCGGTGGGCGGCCGCCTTCACGCTCACCCTGACCGAAACCACATCGACCTACGACAGCGCAACTCTCAGCGCTCGGACGGGTCCGCTCTGGCACCGCTTGCGTCGCGAGCAGCTCACCGGTCCACGCGCCGCCGATACAGACGGGGCGATCCGCGTTCATGTCAGCGGGCACGAACGTGGCGACGAGGTGACCGTCCCCCTGTTCGGAGCCCCAGTAATTGCACCACCCACCACGGCGCTCCTCGACTACGCGGCGGTTGCCGCCGACCGGACAGCAGCACTCGACGTCTTCGCGGGTCCCGCATTCGACGCTGCGTGCGGACAAGTCCTCCTCCTCGACGGAGGCCTCAGCATCCAGCTGCGCCCCGCTGCCATCGAACGTCCACCCGGCTGACCGGCTCGAGCCGTGTGAGCAGGGGACGACGACATGAACGGCCGCAGTCACTTGGGCACTGCGCTGCATGAATCCGATGGCCCGCACGACGCGGCGGCGCCGTCGCCTCGATGTCCGCTTTGGGGTAGCGTCCCAGCGCATGCGGATAGCTGGAGTAAGCGGGTCGGGGATCTGGTGGTGCGGGAGTGCGGTGTTGGCGCTTGTGATCGCCGTGATCGCTGTCGTGTTCCCCGAGAGCGTTCCTGACTGGGTCAAGCATCCTCTGACGGCCGCTGGTGTCGTCGTGATCGCTGGGGGCCTCGTGATCGACCACTTTCGGGCTCTGAGACGCAATGCCCGTGCGGCGCAAGAATTGGCCGAGTGGGGCGTTTCGGCCCTGGAATCAGGCCGGAATGCCGATGCTCTTTATGGCCTCGAAGAGTCGACAAAGATATATCGCCGACTTGCGAGAATAAATGCAGCAAGATTCGAACCCGGATTGGCGATGTCCCTGATGAATCTGGGCGCCGCGTATAGGAGAGCGGGTCGAGACGCCGACGCCTTGAGCGTCAGCGAAGAGTCGGTGGAGATCAGGCGTCGACTCGCAGCGGACAACCCTGGATTCTTCGAACATCTCGCGATGTCCGCAGCCAATCTGGGAGTCTCATATTTAGATGTAGGTCGCGACGCCGACGCCTTGAGCATCAGCGAAGAGTCGGTGACGATCTATCGCAAGTTGGCAGCAGGCAACCCCTACTTTCAAACCGATCTGGCATGGTCCTTGACGAATCTGGGCGCCTTGTACGGCACATCGGCAAGAGGCTCCGATGCCCTGCACACCCTTGAGGAGGCGGTCGATATCTGGCGTCGACTGGCAGCCGAGGACCCCGCGCCCTTCGAGCCCGACCTCGCCACATCCCTGACAAACCTTGGGGTCGTGTACAGATCCGTCGATCGGGACGCCGATGCCATGAACGTCAGCGAGGAGTGCGTGAAGATCCAGCGGCGGTTGTCAGCGACGAACGGGGAACTTTTCGAGCCTGACCTTGCGAGTTCGCTGGCGAACCTCGCGCTTTGTTACACCAAGGTCGATCGGGATACCGACGCGCTGCGAACCCTTGAAGAATCGACGGAGATCTATCAGCGCCAGTACGACTCAGGCCACAGATCCTCAAGTTTTCTACGAGACATGGAGAAGGCTCAGCGATACCTCGCGACCGTCGAACGGAATATCAAGGCAACGAAGTTGTGGGAAGAATTCGACACCGCGCCTCGTGGACGTGAGAAGGGTCGGGACCTCACGTGAGGTCCCGACCCTTTCATGTGTCCTTGACTGTTCAGCCGGTGACGGTGGCGGGCTTGTAGCCGGTGGCGAGGAGGCGGCTTGCGGCGTCCCAGTCGATGCCGGTCCGGTTTGCGATGCGGGTCACGGACGCCAGGAGGGCGATGCGGGCGTCTCGGACCTCACGGTTTTCGTCCATCACGAGAACCTCGTCGAGGAACGTGTTGAGCACGTTGAGCGTCTCGCTGGAGGCTGAGATGAGCTGAGGCAGCGTGATGCTCCCGCTGTCGAGCGCCCGTTGAAGTTTCTCGACGGACGTGGCGAGCTGCTGTTCGACCGTGGCTGTCAGTAGGGCGGGGTTGCCGTCGGGATCGGCGTCCTTGATCAGTCGGCGGACGCGCTGGACTGCTTCGACGATCGAGGCAAACTGATCCTCCCCGGCAAGGCGCTCGACGTCGGTCAGGGTCGCCTCAGCGCGCCGCGGCTCGCCGGCGAGGGGCAGGACCGCTGCCACCGCGTCAGGAGCGTTGCCCGCGTCGAGAAGGGACTGCTCGAACCGTGCTTGCACGAACGCCTCGGTCGCGGACAGGGCGGACTCCGAGACCGCTACGCCCTGGGCGTCGATGGCCGTGGCCGCGACTCGAAGGATGTCGCCGGTCGTGATGGCGTCGAACAGCGAGTGTTCGCGGATGGTTGCCAGCAAGCCGAGCGCGGCTCGCCGCAGGGCGAACGGGTCCGAGCTTCCGGTGGGGTTGGCACCGACGGCGAACAGTCCGACGAGTAGGTCCGCACGGTCGGCGACCGCGAGGATCGCACCTGCGGTGCTGGTTGCGACCGCGTCGTCGGACGTGCGGGGGCGCTCCATGTCGGCCAGCGCGTCGGCCACGGCCGGTCTCTCGCCCGCGTTCGTGGCGTAGTAGCGGGCCATGGTGCCCGCCAGGGAGGTCATCTCGATCACCATTTGCGAGCCGAGGTCGAACTTGGCCAGGTCCGCGGCACGGTGCAGGGTGGCCCGCTCGGCGCCGTCGAGCCCGAGGCGTTCCCCGAGGGCCTTGGCGATGACCGCGATCCTTCCGGCGCGGTCGGCCATCGAGCCGAGGGTCTCCTCGAACGCCAGCTTGGCCAAGCCGTCCTTCATCGTCTCCAGGGGGACCTTCTGGTCGGCTTCCCAGAAGAACAACGCGTCCTCGAAACGAGCCCGGACCACGGCCTCGTTGCCTCGGGTGACCGTGGCCACGTCGCAGCCGCCGTTGGCGAACGTCAGGAAGTGAGGCAGGAGCCCATCGGTGGTCCGCAGCGGCAGGTACCGCTGGTGCTTGCGCATGACCGAGGTGAGGATCTCGGGCGGAAGGTCCAGGTAGCGCTTGTCGAACGTGCCCAGGATGGGCATAGGTGACTCGACAAGATTGACGATCTCCGCCACGACGGAAGCATCTGCTTCCAGGTCCACCCGCCCGGACACCTTCGCCGCATTCTCCCCTGCCGCGTCGAGGATGATCGACCTGCGCGCCTGCGCGTCAGCGACGATGTCGTGCTCACGAAGGAAGTCCAGGTACCCATCGGCCGAGGGAACCTGTACCACCGGTGCGGCCGCCACCCGCTGCACCCGCGTCGTGGTACCGCTGGTCAGCTGCGACGCGGTGACTGGAATCGCGGCATCGCCCAGCAGGGCAAGCAGCCAACGCACTGGACGGGCATACGACAGAGCCGGGTCGCTCCACCGCATGTTGCGCTCGGATCGCAGATCCACGACGACCTGCGCGAGCAGGGACGAGAGCACCTCGGGCGCCCTGCGGCCCTCGACGTTGCGCACGACGGCGACGTACTCGATCCCGTCCTGCTCGACCCGGTCCAGGCTCGCGGGCTCGATACCGTGTTTTGCCGCGAACCCCGTCGCCGCGCGTGTCGGGGCACCAGTTGCATCGAACGCCGCCGACGCGCGCGGGCCGCGGACCGTCTCCACAGAGTCCGCTTCACGAGGCGCGACATCCTCGACCAACACCACCAGGCGGCGCGGAGTCGCATATGCCTGCACCTGTCCATGGGACAACTTCGTCGAGGCAAGTCGTTCCGAGACCGTCGCTTCCAGCCAGTCCCTGGCCCGCGTGACCTCGGCTGCGGGAAGCTCCTCGACCCCAATCTCGAACAGCAACCGGGCCTGCTGGTCAACTGCTGGCATGGCCAGCGGCGCCGGCGGCTCCTGTGACGCAACTGTCCCGAGAGGGAACCCGAGTTCGCTACGGCGGGCGACGAACAGTTCGGCCACGCCCTTGGACAGATTGCGCATCAGCGCGAACGCGCGTGCGCGTTCCGCCGTCGAGACGGCGCCCCGCGCGTCGAGCACGTTGAAGGCGTGCGAGCACTTGAGCACGTTGTAGTACGCGGGCATGGCCAAGCCCGCATCAAGCATCTTCTGCGCCTCGCCGGCGTGCAGGTCATACAGCCGCTGGGTAGCCGCGATGTCGGCCTCGTCCAGGTAGTAGCGGCTCATCTCGTACTCGCTCTGGCCGAACGCCTCGCCGTACGTGATCCCCGGTGCGTAGTCGATATCCGCGAAGTGGGACACCCCCTGCAGGGCCATCACGATCCGCTCGATGCCGTAGGTGATCTCCACCGAGACCGGATCCAGCTTGAGCGTGCCCGCCTGCTGGAAGTACGTGAACTGGGTGATCTCCAGCCCATCCAGCCACACCTCCCACCCCAGGCCCCACGCACCCAGCGCCGGCGAGGCCCAGTTGTCCTCCACGAACCGGATGTCATGCGCCGCGAGATCGACCCCGATCGCCTCCAACGATGCGAGGTACTGCTCCTGCGGGTCACCCGGATCCGGCTTCAGGATCACTTGGAACTGCGTATGCGTCTGCAAACGGTTCGGGTTCTGCCCGTACCGGCTATCATCCGGCCGGACGCTCGGCTCCACGTACGCCACCCGCCACGGCTCCGGACCCAGAACCCGCAACGTGGTCGCCGGGTTCGCCGTACCCGCACCGACCTCCGTGTTGAAAGGCTGCACGATCATCGCGCCGCGCTCGGTCCAGTAGGCAGTCAAACGCAGCAGTACATCTTGGAGACTCAGCATCGGTTCCGTCATCAATCAGTCGAGAGCGGGTGCACAATCCCCCCGCCATGCGGGATGCGCAATGGACACAGTTTGAGGTCCTCGTCTGCGCAAACGGTATGGGAGGCGACGATGACTGTCAATTCACTTTGAAGCGCTTTCTAATTCACTATACGGGTTTGAAATCCAAATTGATCGTGTCTATGGCGGCCCAATTCATTCCACTGCGACCGGACACCGAAGGCCATATCGGAGCGGCCCGCTCACGACGGCGGCCCAACAGATCGGCGTCATCCCCTCCTGCGTCAAGGGCCTTGAGCGACACACTCTTGTGGCACTCCGTTCCCGATGCAGTGGGCAAGACTCACAGGACGACAGGCCCCGACGAGAGTGGTGAAGGCCATGGAGGATGAGGAATCGATCGGCGAGCGGATCGAGCGCTGCCGGAAGTCGCGCGGGTTCTCGCAGATTCGACCGGCCGGCGATGGGAGTTCCGCATGACCGCTCCGCGCACTGCCCTGATCGCCCGTGCCATCGTTCGTGATGGCGGCGCGGTCCTGACTGTCCGGATGATGGGTCAGGGGTGGTTCTTCCTGCCTGGCGGGCACGTCGAGCCGGGCGAGCCGGTTGAGTTGGCTCTTGCCGTGAGTTCGTGGAGGAGCTTGGCGCCGAGGTGGTCATCATGGGCTTCGTCGGCGTCGTCGAACATGGCTACGTCCCGGGTGACGGCGTGGAGCGGCACGAGATCAACCTCGTCTTCGACGCACACCTGGCGGACACGAGCGTGGCGAGCCAGGAAGAGGAGCTGGAGTTCGCGTGGCTCTCGCTGTCCGAGCTGCCCGACCATGACCTGCGGCCCGCCGCGTTGAAGGACGTGCTCTTGCACCGCACTGAGGCCACGCCGTTCTGGCGGCCCTGGAAGCCCGCGTCGCTCACCCAGACGGGCACGCCGTCGTGACCACCGGCCTCGCGCTCAGCAACCGCACGCTCCATTGCCGTGCGCCCTGCGCCACTTCTGATGGAAGGTGACATCCCGTTGATCTCACGAGAAGACCTCGCCACCGTCTGGCCCGCCTTCGCGCTCACGGTCCGCTGCGACGATCTGGAACTGCGGGTGCCGGACGATGCCGACCTGCTGGCGCTGGCCGACGTCGCCGCGCAAGGTGTCTACGACCGCCCGGATGTGCCCTACCGCTGGGCATGGACCCGCGGAACTCCTGAGGAAGTACGGCGCAACGTGCTCGCGTATCAGTGGGCCGCGCGGGGCCACTTCACGCCGGACCGGTGGAGGCTGGAGCTCGGCGTCTTCCACGACGGCGACCCGGTGGGCATCCAGGCGATCTCGGCGAGGAACTTCCCCGTCACCCGTGAGGCGACCACGGGCTCGTGGCTCGCCAGCCGGTTCCAGGGCCGCAGCATCGGCAAGCGGATGCGGCTGATGGCGTTGAGCCTGATGTTCGACGGCCTGGCCGCGGCCGCGATGCACACCGAAGCAGACCGGGAGAACGTCGCGTCCAATGCGGTCTCCGAGCGGCTGGGCTACGCGCCCAACGGCGTCGGAACCCGAAACAGAGACGGCGCCCCGGCCGAGGAGATCCGCTACCGCATGACCGCCCACGCCTGGGCAACCCGGCCCGATGCCCTGCGCCCGCAGATCACCATCGACGGACTGGACGCCGTACGCGACCAACTCGGGATCCACACCACGGCCTCAGGCGCCTGACGGCGGCAGGCACCTGACGCACTCCGTCCTGGTCAGGTGGCGTTGCCGATCCGGTGGGCGATGCGGGCTGACTGGGCGACAGCGGATCCGAGGAAGTTCGCAGTGCTGTAGCGGACGGCGGTCGTCGGGCCTACGGCCCACACCCGTTCGGGCTGTGTTCTGCCAGGAAGCTGCACCTGGAGAGACTCGGTCAGCGTGGTCCATGGTGTTGCCCCGGCCGGAGCGCTGCCCAGGTGTATCGCGTCGGGCGTGCACGCGATGGGATAGCGCTCGTTCCCTGCCGCTACCACGATCACGTCGTGCCGCTGGGGGGCGACGTGAGCCCACGGAACCAGGCGGACTGCTCGATCGTCGATCGCGTGCCGCAAGCGGTGCGCGGTGGTGAGCATCATGGACGTCAGGTAGCGCCAGGTGAACCGGGAATCGCCGGTGGACCGCGGTGAGTGCCGCGACAGGTGCAGCGCTACCGCGACGAGCGCATCCTGCCAGTGGATGTCCCCGGACTCGGCCAGGGCGATCTCCTCTCCCAGGCGATCGATCGGGTCGCGCGCAGCCGAGAGCATCGTCGCCAGGGGCCCGTGACCATGAGCCTGCACGAACCGGTCGAGCGTGGCCTCGAGGTCGAACGTGGGCGCCCGGAGGTCCAACGTGAGACCTTGCTCGTTGAGCAAGGTGCGCGTTCGGACCGCGGGCAGGAGGCCGGTGCGCGAGCTCATCGTGACCCGGGCGCCGCTGTCGGCCAGTACCAGTGCCGCGTCGATCGCGGACTGTCCGGTACCCACGACGAGCGCTTCATGGGCGCGAGCACTGCGCAGCCGGTCCGTCGGATACGGTCCGATACCCCTGATGCCTGCCACGTCCCGGCGTGGGCCCGCGCCCATCGCCAGGACCACATCGGTCGCGCCGATCAGACGACCGCTACCCAGTCGCAGTAGATACCGGCGCCCGCGGCGTGCGATGGACCGTACCGTGTCGATGATTCGTGCGACGGCAACGCCACGCGTTCCTGCGCGGCGCACATGGTGCGCCAGCCTTTGATCGGCGTACCGTCCCACGACATGCCTGGGCACCGCGTGCGGGTCCTGGTGATGGTCCAGATAGGACAGGAAGTCCGTCGGGTCGGCCGCGACGATGGAACCGACGTGCGCTGACGTGTTGACGATCACCAGGTCTTCCGGGTCGTAGAACACCGAGGGGTACCGCGAGTCCTCGGGATCGATGACCACGATCCGGGCTCCCTCGTCGAGGGTCGCGAGCAACTGCACGACCATCGCGATCCCGGTCACTCGACCACCTACGACCGCAACATGCCGACGGTCTCCTTGCACAGCCTCTGCCATGGATGTCGACCTCGATCCCCGGCGGCTTTCCCGGAATAGTGAACACGGCTATATGTCATCGTTAACTTCGGATGTAGCAGTGTGACTGTTCTTGCGGGTGGTAGGTCTCGCGATCGCAGAGTCCTACCCGGGAGATCGGGTCGCGTGCCGACTGGCCGGCGCCCGCAACAATGGTCCGCGTCGTCCCAGGTCAGAGTCAAGACTTGGTTGGAGATCGCATGGTCCCCGCGTCCTCAACCTTGTCTTCGACGCGCACCTCGGCGACTTCTGGCTCGCCGACTGCGAGGAAGTCTCCCTGGAGATGCTGCAGACCTTCGTAGGTCTCGCAGGGTCACGACCGTGGCGGTCGACTACCCGCTCCCGCCCGAGCCGGGACCACTCCGGGACGCACACACGGCGAGCTGGCGATGCACCGGCGTCCGGTGACATGGCCCGAGGTGTCTCCCGCCTGATCCTGGCGCGGCAGGGTGGCCCTGTTCGTACTCCTCTGCGCCCTGTCGTGCGACGTCGACCGCCAGTAGGGTCTCGCGGGTGCAGATCGAGGCATTCCAGCAGGACATGACCGACCACCTCGCGGCGTTCCGCGAGCGCGCCCTCGCGACGGGCGCACCCGCCGAGCAGATCGGCCGGTGGGCGGGCCTCGCGCGTCCGGCGGTGATCCTCGCGCCGACCGCCGACGGGCCTGAGGCCGGGTGGTTCGGCGACGAGCGCCGGCCCGCCCCCGGCGCCGACGGCACCTACTCGGCGATACGGGAGCGCCGGCCGGAGGAGATGCATCTGATCGCGACAGTCGACCTGGCGAAGGTCGCCGCGAGTGCGACCGACCTGCCGTTGCCGGCCGACGGCCACCTGCTCTTCTTCGCGTCCACCGAGATCGGCGACGAGAACACCGCCGGGTCCGTGGACTACCTCCCCGCGGGAACGGGGCTCGGCGACCGCGCCCGGGACTACGACGACTACGACAACTACGAGTTGCTGTACGACCGTGGCATCGGCACCCACGAGGACCTGGAGGCCGGGCTGCGCAAGATCGACCCGCTGCGCCCTGTGCCGGTCGTGACCCTCCCCGACCACGAGCCGACCTACTCCAGGCCCCTGTTCACGGATCCTCTCGCCGAGCGGTTCGAGGACGCCGGGCGGCTCCGCCGGGCCTGGCACGACACACGGTGGACCCACGGCTGGCCCGGGGCTCACCTCCAGCTCGGGGGCTGGGCCAGCGCCTACGGTGAGGAGTTCGGCGATCCGGTGCGGTACGCCGCGGCCACCGCGAAGTTCGACGGCGCGGAAGGCGCGCCGGACGGCGACAGCTGGGTCCTGCTGGCGCAGTGGATCGGCTTCCTCGACCACGCCTCCATGTTCTGGACCATCCCCGCGGCCGACCTCGAGGAGCTCCGCTTCGACCGTGCTCGGGTCATCCTCCACTGGAGGCCATGAACCGCGTGAGCTCCCGCAACCACGCGATGCTCGCCCCCGGGTTTGGCGTGCCGCGCTGAGCCGCATCAACGCGGCTCTCCGGTCCCGTCACTCGTGACGCACCCGAGTCTCGCGAACACCTCCGCCATCCAGCCTCTGAGCGCCCTGAGAACGGCTCGCATCGCAGGGTGAAATCGCTGATGTATTGGCCTCATCAACAGAAATGGCCGACCGATCTGAGTACGATTGCGGCCACCGAACGCCAGTCCGGACGCAGGAAACGGAGCCCTTCCCGCCATGGCACAGCTCCCGAACGCTCCTGACCCGGATGGCACGGTCCCCATCACGCGGGTTCCGACGCAGGAAGAACTGGCGTCGGTACACCTGGCGCAGAGTAGGCCGACCTTGATCCGCGCGGTATCGGGGCCGCCACAGCCGGGAAGTCCACAACCTGCCGGGCCACCGCCTCACGGGCAACGGCAGCCAGAACAGCGAAACGGGATAGCCACGGCGAGCTTCCTGGTCGCGATCTTCTCACTGCTCACGTGCGTGCTGTTCCTGCCCGGGATCGTGGCCGTCGGGCTTGGTGTCGTGGGCTTGCGGCGCTCCGGAAGACTGCCTCTGCCAATCGGGCGAGGCTTGTCGATCGCCGCCATCACGATAGGCGGAGCAAGCATCGGCATCGGTACCGCCGCGGCTTCGGCTTTGATGCTGACCCCAGACACGCAGATCGTCGTCGACCGGGTGATCGACGGCGACACGGTCGACGTTGTGCGAGGCGGCGACACCGTCCGGATCCGGCTGCTAAACGTCGACACGCCGGAGACCAAGGACCCGGACGAACCGGTCGAGTGCCTCGGGCCGGAGGCGACAGAGTTCCTGCAAGCCATGCTGCCCGCCGGAACTCCCGTGACGCTGGAGTACGACGTCGACCGCACGGACAGGTACGGCCGAGATCTGGCGGGCGTGTTCCTGGCCGACAACACGTTCGTCAACGCCGAGATCGCCCGCGCCGGATTCGGTAGAGCAGTCGTGTTCGAGCCCAACGAAAAGTTCTACCCGCGGGTCTCGGAAGCCGAGGATGAGGCGCGGGCTGCCGGGCGCGGCTTGTTCGGCACGGACATCGCCTGCATGAAGGCCGCGGCCCAGGCGAAGACATATCAGCAGAGCGTGTCGGCGCTACTGGGCAAGGCTCCCGGAAGCGGCGCCAAGCTCGCCAAGATCGACGCGTACGCGGACCTGCTTGCGAAGAAGATCGCGCGAGGTGAAGAGATCGCACGCGCCCTGGCGCGTGACGAGTCCGCCGACAGGGCACAGAAGAGCAGTGACAAGGCACCTGGAGACCTGATAGCGCGCCAGCTCGATCGCCTGAGCGCGGAGCAGCAGGACAACGCGCAGACACGCAAACGTGCGGTCCAACGGATAGAGCAAGCGCGTGAGGCCGAACGCGCGGCTGAGGAAGCGCGCCGTAAGGCCGAGGAGGAGGCCACGGCGCGCGAAGCGGCATCGCGTGATACCGCCGGCACCAACAGCTCAAGCAATAGCAGCAGCTCGGATGACCAAACCACGAGCAGTTCGGGCACCTCGTCAGACTCCGGCGGCTCGGACGACTCCTCGTCCGGATCCAGCGGGGGCGGCGCATACGACCCGTCGTACACGGGATGCCGCGCCTACCGCGACACCGGCCGCTGGCTCGACGATCAGGGCCGCCGCTACGACAAGATCGACTGCACCACCAAGCAAATCATCGGCTGAGCGAACGAGAATACGGGTATGCGAACGATGACCGCCACCTCGGCATCACCAGGATTCTCCGACCTGCTCGACGCCATCGAGCGCAGCAAGGACAAGGACCCGGCGTCGGGTCAGCCTGATCACACGTAGGGAGTGACAGTTTCGCGCGCTACTCCCGCATCAGTTCCCGCAGCCACGCGATGCATGCCTCCGCCTGGATGCGCTGGAAGTGGCGCAGGTGGGGGATACCCGGTGGTGGGGGCTGGAGCGAGCCGTGCGCGAAGTACGCGGTCACGACAGCTAACCAGGTCAGCACGGCCTCCGGGTCGGTGCCCCGCGGGAGCGGGGTGCGGTCCAGCACCTCCGACGGCTCCGGTCCGCCCAGGGCGTGCACGGCGGGCAGCATCGCGACGAGGTCGAGGAATGCCGCGCCGCGCATGGCGTGCGGCCAGTCGACGACGACGCCGTGGCCGCGGTCTTGCGACCCGACGATCAGCACGTTGTCGGCCCGGAAGTCGCCGTGCACCAGCGAGTCGCCCTTGAACGCCTCGGCCTGGCGGTCGGCGGGTGTCGCGAGCCGCGCGATCAGGTCGAGGTGGTCGGCGAGCCACGGGTCGTAGGTCGACAGGCCGGCCGGCCGCTCGTCGGTCAGTTGCTCGGCCTGGGGCCACGGCTTCGCGGCGAAGTCGGGGAACTCATCGCCGTCCGGCGCCGGGTGCTCTCCGATCCTCAGCGCGAGGCGGGCCAGGAGATCGACGTCGTCCAGGTCCCACGGATCGGTACGCACCGCGCGGCCGTCCACCGGTTCGAAGGCGAGGACGGCCCAGTTCCGCTCCCCCGCGGGCGCGTCAGGGCCGACGTCGGGCACCTCGAGCGACCACAGCAGCGCGGGCGACGGCACCGTCTCCGGCAACAGCGCGGCCTTGACCGCCTCACGCCGGTGCAGGCGCAGCGCCTCCGTCTGGTCGGGCGAGGCCGTCTTGACGAACGCCCGCCCGCGGTCGGTGGTCAGCACGCTGGCCAGGCCCGGGGAGTACCCGCCGTCGTGCGAGACCCACGAGGTCACCTTCGCCCCGAGGCGCTCCTCGATCGCCGCCCGCACGACGGCGGGCAGGTCGGGCCAGGTGGGACGCACGCGAGTCATGGGAGAACACCCTGCCGGAGTGCGAGGGAAGGCACCACCGAAATCCCCGCACGAAGCTGCAGCCGCCCCGACTCCCTGGAGCAGAGCGTCGGATGCCGGCGGCCTGCTCAGCTGCACCGCAAGGGGCCTACACGGGGCGCGTGTCCTCCGGCGTCAGGAGGGTGTCGTAGTGGGCGGACCGCTCGTCGAACCGTGCCAGGACGGCCCGCGCCTCGGCGGGGACATGCGCGACCTCGTAGTCGTCGCCGACGAACTCGCGCACGGCGTCGAGCGAGTCGAACAGCATGATCGTGGAGAACTCGACCTCGCCGTCGTCGAGCGGGCGACGGAGCAGGTAGGCGCCGTGGTAGCCGGCGAGGTTCCGCTCGGCGATGGCGGGGAGCACGCGGGTGCTCACGATCGACTCGTAGGCGTCGGCATTCTCGGGGGTCGTCCATCCCCGCCAGATTCGAACGATCATGTCGGCAGTCCAGCACGCCCGGCACCAGATGCTCAAGCAGTTCCGCCGCGAACTTCTTCGTCAACTGGTCCAGCACCGAAACCCAGTTGCGTGTAACCTAGATCGCGCGAGGGGCACTAGCCCTGAGAAGTGAGCCCGGGAGCCCGCCCTTTCGACGGGTAACCCGGGCTTCGCGCTGTCACGGCTCGACCTGGACAACTTGCGAGACCGCGGGCATCACCATCTCGCGCCACACCCCGCCTCGCTGCCAGCACCAAGCGACGGCGTCGGCGATCCACAAGAGCGGCTCGCTGTGCCGGTCAAGGTGGTCGTAGCGGACGTCGGTCTTTCGCAGTTCCGCATAAAGCCAACGACGGTCCTGAGTTTCGAGCGACTCGTCGCGATCCAGGATGATCATCCGGGCGTCAGACGCGATCGCGATCGCAGCCGTGGTGCGGATGCAACCCTGCCTCGGATTCGACCGCTTCGCCGCACGGCTTTCGAGGATCACCGACGTGACGCCGCTCGCCACGATCAGGTTTACCACCGCTTTCCGCTGCTGGTCCGTCGTGGTTTGGAAGTGGATGCTCCGCGCACCGGATGCACGGAGCTTTCGGAGGTCCCGGCGAACCTGGTGCACCAGGCGTGACGCCACGAATGCGATGGCGATGATGTATCCGCGGTTCTTCGACTCGTCGACGAACATGTGTGCACGCCGGGGAACGTCGTCGGAGAGTCCGACACTGTCGGGCAGGTGGGACACAGCGCTCCTCTGGGACGGCTCGAGAACACACAAAAGCGAGCCCCGAGGGCGAGGCTCGCCTATCGGCGGCTACTCTATGCGTCACGGACCGGCGCTGCACGCCGAAGCGACACGCCCGCGGACTGGCTGCCGCCGGCGAAGTGTCTGCGCACGTCAAGCGCAGTTCCCGGCAGGTTCAGCCGCAGTTGTCCGACGTCGTCCCTGGAGCCTTTCGAAGTGAGTGAGTACCAGTACTACGAGTTCCTGGCGGTCGACCGGCCGCTGACCAGCGAGCAACAGGCCGCGGTGCGGGAGCTGTCGACGCGGGCGCAGATCACGGCGACGTCGTTCACGAACGAGTACCACTGGGGCGATTTCAAGGGCTCCCCGGAAGAGCTCGTGCGCGACTTCTACGACCTGCACCTCTACCACGCGAACTGGGGCAGCCGCCGGTTGCTGCTCAAGCTTCCCGCGAGCGCCCTGAAGGGCGTGCGGCTGGAGGAGTACGTCGTGGGCGACCACATGGACGCCCGTCGGTCGGGCAAGAACGTGATCCTGGACCTCGGGTCGGAGGAGGAGGATCAGTGGGAAGAGGACTTCCAGGAATGGACGCTCGGCTCGTTCGCGGCGGTGCGGGCCGAGCTGCTCGGCGGTGACCTCCGGCCGCTGTACCTGGTGTTCCTCGCGGCGATCGGTGTGTGGGCGTACGACGAGGACGCCTTCGACTACGACGACGGCGACATCCTGGAACCGCCGGTCCCAACGGGCCTCGGCGATCTCACCGGGGCGCAGCGCACCCTCGCCGACTTCCTCCGCCTGGACGACGACCTGCTGGCCGAAGCCGCGAGCGCGAGCCCGCCACGGGGCGCCGTCGTCGGGCAACGAGACGCCCGCGAATGGGTCGCGGGCCTGCCGACAACGGCGAAGGACGAAGCGATCATCGCGCTCCTGGCGGGCGATCACGCCGCCGCGAGGGCCGAGTTGCAGCGCCGGTTCCAGGGCACCGCGGCCGGAGACAGCGTGGAGGGCTCCCGCACGATCGGCGAACTCCTCGACAACGCGGCAAAGCGGAAGCAGACGCGCACGTCACAGTGAGGAGCGTGCCCGGCGGCACGCCCAGCGCAGATCTCTCGTGGCACGCAGGCCTCGTTGGGTAACCTCGGCACCATGACCGCGTTGCCGGACTGGATGCGGCCTCCGCGCCCCGAGGGCTGGCTCGCCGTTGATCTGGACAGGCTTCCCGAAGCACCGCGGCACACCGAACTCATCGACGGTGCCCTCGTCTTCAGGCTGCTCCCGCAGCGTGCCTGGCACAGCCGCGTGATCTTCACCGTCCAGAGGAGTCTGACAGCCCAGGCGCCGTCGAACATCGTGATCTACAGCGGGATGACCGTCCGCCTGGACGAGCACAACCGGCCCGAGCCGGACGTGCTCGCCACCACGGCCGAGTACGACCCGGACCGCACCTGGTACGCGCCCGAGGACGTCGTTCTGGTCGTCGAGGTCGTCTCGCCCGAGTCGGCTCACCGGGACCGCACGGTCAAGCTGACCAAGTACGCGCAGGCAGGGATCCGCCACTACTGGCGTGTCGAGGACGAGGGCGACGCCACGGCGATCCACGTCTACGAGCTCGACGACGCCACGACCGCCTACGCTCCTGCCGGGATCTTCCGCGAGCGCCTTCGGGTCGCCGCGCCGTTCCCGATCGAACTCGACGTCCCCGGCCTTGTCGGCTGACCGCCGCCGGCCGTCGCACCGCGGGGTGGCGCAAGCGTCCGCCCGCACCACCCCGCAGCCCCTACCACCTCACGGCGTCAGGCGGTGCAGGTCGCGCGGGAACAGCGCGACCTCGCGGACGTTGGCCGCGCCCGTGATCCGCGCCGTCCAGCGTTCCAGGCCGATCGCGAACCCGCCGTGGGGCGGCATGCCGTGCTCGAACGCCTGCAGGTAGGAGGCGTACGCGGCCGGGTCCTCCCCCTGCGCCGCGATGGCCGCGACGTAGTCCGACGGGCGGTGCAGCCGCTGCCCGCCCGTGACCAGCTCCAGCCCGCGGAACAGCAGGTCGAAGCTGTTGGACCAGCGCGGGTCGTCCGGCTGCGGGTGCGTGTAGAACGGGCGCTTGGCCATCGGGTAGCCCTCGACGGCGAGGAAGTCGCTGCCGTGCTCCCGCAGCGCCCACTCCCCCAGCGCCCGCTCGTGCTCGGGCGCCAGGTCCGGTTCCTCGGGCGGCGCTCCGACCAGCGCCAGGGCGTCGGCGAAATGGATCACCGGGATCCGGTCGGGCACCCGCGGCACCTCGATCCCGAGCCGTTCGACGGCGCCCGCGGCGTGCTCCGTGATCCCGCCGGCCATGCCCGCGACGACGTCGCGCAGCAGGCCCAGCACGTCGCGATGGTCACGGACGAACCCGAGCTCCACGTCCAGCGACACGTACTCGGCCAGGTGCCGGACCGTGTCGTGCGGCTCGGCGCGGAACACCGGGCCCACCTCGTACACCCGCTCGAACACCCCGACCAGCTGCTGCTTGTAGAACTGCGGGGACTGCGCCAGGTAGGCGGGACGGCCGAAGTAGTCGACCTCGAACACGTTCGCGCCCGACTCCGTCGCCGAGGCGACGAACTTCGGGGTCTGCACCTCGGTGAACCCGGCGGCGTCGAGCGTCGAGCGGAACCCGCGCACGGAAGCCGCGGCGATCTCCCACGCGGCGCGCCGGGCCGGGTGGCGCCAGGTGACGGGCGCGTGGTCGAGCATCGTGGGCAGCGCGGCGTTCAGGCTCGGCCGCCACAGCTCGACCGGCGGGGTCGCGGCCGGCTCGGTCAGCGCCGTGATCGTCGGCGCGGTGAGCTCGACTCCGCCGGGAGCCTGCGGGTTCGCCGTCGCCGTCCCGACCACCTCGACGGTGGTCTCCTCGGGCGGGACATCCTGACCGTCGTCGGGCCGCACCACGACCTGCGCCAGGCCGGACCGGTCGCGCACGACGACGAACGTCACCGCCGACAGCGCGCGACGCCGGTGCACCCAGCCCTGCACGCGCACGACGCTTCCCGGCTCGGCCGCGGAGACGTCGTCGCACAGCGTCCGCTCGACGCGTGTCGGCTGAGATTTCTCGAGAGACAACGAGTTCATGTTCCACCTCCAGTTCGCAATGACTGCCCTGGAGGTGTGGGCGAGGGGCAAATTCGCGGTGCCACCACACCTTCGCCGGCGGAACTCGAGCTGCCGGCCTCTCGTCGGTACGCCGCACGCGCGGGCCGCACGCTCTCACGGGGTTCGTCACGCCCCACGCCGGCCGGGTCCCACGCTATGCGGTGCCGCCGCGACGGGTCCAGCGAGTTATCCGGCACCGAGCGCACACCGGCGGACGCGCCGGGCTACGCTTCCTGCCGATTCCGGGGAACTCCAGATAATGAAACTCGTGGAAACGACGACGGCGCCCCCGGGGGCGATTCTGCTCGCACGGATCTCCTACGCGGTGATCGCCGCCGCCATCGCGGTCGCGCTCGTCATCCAGTTCGTCAACTTCTTCACCGGGGCCTCCGACCCGAACACCGTCAACGGGGGTGAGAACGTCGGCCTCGGCACGCGGATCTGGCGGGGATACAGCTATTTCACGGTGGACAGCAACATCGTTGTGCTCATCGTGTCGCTGCTCCTGGTCGCCAATCCTCTGCGGGCCGGACGATGGTGGGACGTCGCCAGACTGAATGCCCTGCTGGCGATCACGATCACCGGCCTGGTGTACGCGATCGTCCTCGCCCCGCTGGTCGATCCCAGCGGGTGGTCGATGGTCGCGAACATTCTGTTCCACTACGTCTCGCCGTGGGCCACCGTCCTGGCCTGGCTTGTCTTCGGGCCTCGCCCGCGGTTCACCTGGTCGACGATTCCGGGAGCGTTCGTTCTCCCTGTCATCTGGCTGGTCTACATCTTCGTCCAGGGCGCGTTCACGCGGTGGTACCCGTACCCGTTCCTCGACGTCACGGAGATCGGCCTCGGCCGCGCGCTCGTCAACGCAGCGCTGGTCATCGCCGCGGCCGCGGTCCTCGGCGTGCTCGTGAAGCTGGTCGACTCCCGCCTCCCGAGCGCCCTCCCCGACACCACCTCCCGCCCGGCGAGGTAGCGCCGTTCGGCACGTTCCCACCAGAGCGCGACGAGGAGAACCCCCGAGCTCCGACGCGGCCGACGTCTCGGTCAAACGGCACGCGCGTGCTGGAGCGAGGATGGTCCTCATGGACAATTCCGCGCGGTGCCCCTGCCTGTCCGGCGAGACCTATGGTGACTGCTGCGGCAGGTATCACCGCGGCACGGCCGGGCCGGCTCCGACCGCGGAGGCCCTGATGCGGTCGCGTTACTCCGCCTTTGCGGTCGGGGATGCCGACTACCTGCTCGCCACGTGGTCCCCGTCGTCCCGGCCGGACCGGCTCGACCTGGACGACGACGTCCGCTGGCAGCGTCTCGACATCTTGCGCACCGAGGCCGGTGGCCCGTTCGACGACACGGGCGTGGTCGAGTTCGTCGCCCATTACCGCGCGTCCGGCGACCGCGGCCGCCTCCACGAGGTGAGCCGCTTCGAGAAGCTCGACAAGCGCTGGTACTACGTCGACGGGACGACGACCTGACACCCGCGGTCGGAGCCGGCGGCGAATATCGCGGACGGAGCGCGTGGCGGACACCGGGGACGGGCGCCACGGCGGATCCGGGGACGGAACCCCTGGAGTGGGTCAACAGTCGTGACACCGTCCGCCCGCGCGATGCCGCTGTCAGAGCGTCTCTTCCGCGGCAGCCCGCTCGATCAGGCCGGCGAGGACGTCGAGTTCCCCGCGCTCGTGCCACGCCAGGCGGCGCAGCACCTTGACGCTGGTCCAGGCGCCGTGGGCGTCCCATTCCGCCGTCAGGTCGGGATCCATCCCGGACACCACGCGCCGCACGTACGCGCCCGACTCCTCGAGTTCCGTGACGAGGTCCTCGGCGCGCGGCCGCGGCGGCAGGCCCAGGAGCGGAAGGTAGTAGCGGGACTCCGTGTCCGCGATGTGCCACGCCAGCTGTCCCACCGTGTGCCACGAGGCGTAGGCGGGCAGTGTCCGGTCGGGGTCGCGGTACTCCATCACGTGCGGCCCCGCGGCGCGGATCAGCTCCAACGTGCGGGCGCGGGACCGCTCCAGGATCGAGAGGGTCGCGGCCCGCTCCGCCTCCGACGCCGGGACGCGGTCCCGGTCGAACACCGTCTCGTCACCGGTCGTCGCCCGGTCCACGCGCTCGGCGACCTCGAACACGTCGGCGTCGAGGCCGCACCGGGTCGCAAGGTCGGCCAGCGCGGCGTCGTCGTCGGGCCCTTGACCGCACGTGCCCCAGTACGGCAGGTCGAACGTCCAGGCGGCCGACCACCCGTCCTCGGCCATCCCGGCACGCTGATCGAGATAGACGCGCACGCCTCCCATCGTGGCAGGGCGGCCGGATCAGTCAACGGGAAGGCAGTGCGGCGCCGCGATCCTCCGAGAGCGGTGAGCTCAGCGGGATGCTGCCTTTGTCAGGCGGTCGATCAGGTTCTGTGCGTTGTCGGAGAGCGCGGCGCGCCTGCTGAAGAGGTTGCCCTCCTTGGCGGCCATGACCTCGGCGACCTGCGTGGCGATCCGGATCAGCCAGGTGCCGTACGCGTCGACGTCGGCGTCGTCGACCCGGCCGCGCAGCAGATCGATCGACGACTCGGCGAGCTCGACCGCACGGGCGGCCTCGCCCGCGGAGTCGGGGTCGAGGAAGTCGTTCGCCCCTTCGGGCTCGTCGCCCTTCTCCTCCTGCTCGGCCTTCTTGTGGTCGCGCAGCGCGAGCGCCACCGTCCGCACGAACTCGTTCTCGTCCCGCTGGGCCTCGCGGAACACCTTGGCGGCGCGAGCGCTCGCCTTGAGGAGGCCGACCGGGCTCGGCCTGCCGTCGACGAGGCTGGCCGCCCGCAGCACCGCTCCGGGGGTGTCCAGGAGCTGGGTGATCTCGTCGTCGCCGAAGTCGGAGAGGGTCGTCATGTGGGTGCTTTCTGTTCGTGCCGGTGAGAGGCAGGCTCACGATACGGCCTGGTCGGTGCGCCGCGCCTGGGCCCACGGGCCCGGAGCGCCGGCCGGGGGCACGGAGCGCGCCCGGCCGCGCGAACCTGCGCCGCCCGCGAAGTGGGCGCCGTCCGAGGGCGCGAGGACCCTGGGCCACGGGCAGGCCGGCCCGAGACCACACTCCGCCAAGACCATTGCCGCGGCCAACCATCTGCGAGGATGGGACGGTGACAGGACCGAGCGGCGCAGTGACGGAGACACAGTTCCGCTTCCGGGACATCGCCGTCGTCGCCTACGTGCCGTCGGTCGTCAGCTCGATCGGCCACGGCGCCGTGCTGCCCGTGCTGGCGATCCACGCGAACGACCTGGGCGCGAGCACGGCCCTGGCGGCGTTCGTGGTGGCGCTCATGGGGATCGGGCAGCTGGTCAACTCGCTGCCGTCGGGGGCGCTCGTGGCGCGGCTCGGCGAGCGCCGCACGCTGATGATCGCCGGGCTGGTGGACGCGGTCGCGATGGGAGTGGCGTTCTTCGGCTCGTCGGTGTGGCTGCTGTGCGTGTGCGTGGTGGTCAGCGGGATGAGCTGGACGGCGTTCCTGCTGGCGCGGCAGGGGTTCCTGATCGACGCGGTGCCGGTGAGTCACCGGGCGCGCGGGATGGCGCTGCTGGGCGGGTCGATGCGGGTGGGAATCCTGGTGGGTCCGCTGCTGGGGGCGCTGCTGATCCACCTGTTCGGGGT
This sequence comes from Myceligenerans pegani, assembly GCF_014892515.1. Classification (GTDB taxonomy): domain Bacteria; phylum Actinomycetota; class Actinomycetes; order Actinomycetales; family Cellulomonadaceae; genus Myceligenerans; species Myceligenerans pegani. The sequence continues at coordinate 1,998 of NZ_JADBGR010000064.1, read as the reverse complement.
CCGCTCGGTGTTCGTGCTGGCGGCGTGCGCGTCGCTGCTATCAGCGCTGATCGTGACGCGGATGCCGGACTTCGGCCGGGTGGCGCGCGATGTCGTCCCCCGAGCGGTGCACTCGGTGCTCTGGGAGCACCGGCGCACGCTGCTGACGCTCGGCGTCGCGGTGATCATCATCGGCGCGTCGCGGTCGGTGCGCACGGGCCTGCTGCCGCTGTGGGCGGATCACGTCGGCATCGGCGCTGCGACGGTCTCACTGCTGTTCGCGGTCGCAGCGACGATCGACATCCTCCTGACGCTGCCGGGCGGCTGGCTGCTGGACACGCGCGGGCGGCGGGTGGTGGCGGTGCCGGTGGTGCTCGCCGTCGGCGTCGGCTGCCTGCTGCTGCCGCTGACGGACTCGGCGCTCGGCGTGGGCGCCGTGATGGCGCTGATCGCGCTGGGGAACGGGCTCGGCTCGGGGATCGTGATGACGCTCGGCGCCGACGCGGCTCCGGAGGAGGGCCGCGCGCAGTTCCTGGGCGGCTGGCGGCTGTGCGGGGACATCGGCAACACCGGCGGACCACTGGTGGTGTCGGCGGTGGCGGCGATCGCCCCGCTGGCGGCCGCCCCGGTGGTGATCGGCGCCCTGGCCCTGGCGGGCACGGCCTGGGTCGCCTACTGGACGGGCCGAGCGGACCGCGCCCGCCGGAGAGCCGGCTGACCGGCGTCGTCCGCCGTCACATCTCCGCCGTCGGCTCCGCGTCCAGCCTGTCGAAGTTGCGCAGCAGGCCCAGGTACGCCGCGAACGACTCCTCGACCTGGTTGGCCCCCAGGCCGTAGTCCGCGATGTCGTACCGGTGCGGACGCGTGCCCGCCGGGCGTGCGAGCACCTGGTCGAGCTGCGCGGCGTCGCTCGTGGTCCAGGTCGCGCCGATCGCCGCGTACACGCGTGGCACCTCGGTGTGCGGGTCGGCGGCGAGCTGGTGGTACGGCACGTCCACGATGGACGACGGCGGCATGCTGAGCCGCGACTCGAGCGCGTTGTCCACCCAGGTGACCAGGGTGTCCAGCACGAGCTCGCCGACCTCCCGCGGGTCCGGGTCCTTCTGGTACATCGACCACATCGTCCCCACGAGGCTGCAGGTGGAGGCTAGGACGGTGGTCGGGTTCCGGTGCGTCCACACGAACGTGGCGTCCGGGAACACCTTCTTGATCGTGGGCATGTCGTTCAGGTGCCCCGGGTACTTGACGATCCACCGCTTGCGCTCGCGCCCGTGCTGCAGCACCTGGAGGCCCTGCTTCAGGTAGGCGTAGTCGCCGGCCAGCTCCTCGGGGCCGCGCTGCGCGTACCACTCGCGGTAGGACGGCAGGGCGCCGTGCAGCAGCGGCCAGAACGTCCCGTGCGGCAGGAGCATCATCGACTCCTCCGGCTGCTCGGCACGGCTCGGGTGCATGTGCTTCAGGCCGGGGGCGAACAGGCCCGTGACGAACTTGCTGCCCTGGTCGAGCTTCCTGATCTCGCGCGCCGCGACGGCCGGGTCCTCGAGGTCCGTGTGCGACATCTCCCACATCAGCGGGCCGCGGTGGGCGGGCGACGCCGCGAGCACCCGGTGGGCGAGGGTCGTGGCCGTGCGCGGGAGCCCGAGCACGAACACCGGGTCGGCGATGGGCTCGTCGGCGATCTCCGGGTGCTCCGCGAGCAGGCGGTTGATCCGCAGCCGGTTGGCGTACCGGTCCTTGATCTGGCTGAGCGCGAAGGTCCAGCCCAGCGGCATCAGCCGCGGCTCCTCGCCGATGCTGCGGGCCGCGCGACCGAGGTCGTCGGCGAACTTGCGGTCCTCCGCGCCGGCCTCCTCCTCGACCTGGGCGACGGCCTTCTCCCAGTCCTTCGCGGGATCCTCGTATCCCCGGACCACGGGGGCGAAGACGGTGTTGAGAACCTTCGACGTGCGAGGGGTGTGATTCACGATGTCCTTCCGATCCGATCGGGATGGCGGGGCCGCGCGGCCGCCCGCCGTGCGG
>NZ_JADBGR010000063.1 GCF_014892515.1 Myceligenerans pegani | reverse complement strand
GTCGGTTACCGCACGGGTGCTCCGGGGCCGAGCGGGATGCCGAGTGTCCACCACGCGAAGAACAGCAGTGTCCAGGCGAGTGTCATGCATACGGCCAGCGGGAGGGTGTACGAGGCGAGGGTGCCGATCCCGGCGTCCTTGCGGTACCGCTGGAGGAAGCCGAGAGCCATGATGAAGTACGGGCTCATCGGCGTGATCGATGTGGACCCGGAGTCGGCGATGCGGAACAGTGCCTGCGTGGTCTCCGCGGGCACCTCGAGCAGCATCAGCATCGGCACGACGACGGGGGCGGCGATCGCCCACATCGCGGAACCGCTGGTGACCAGGATGTTGACCACGGACAGCAGGGCGAGGACGGCCAGGAAGACCACCCAGATCGGTACGCCGCTGGTGCGCAGCGCCTCGGCCGAGTTCACGGCGACGACGTCGCCGATGTGGGTCCAGTCGAAGTACTGCAGGAACTGGGCGATCGCGAAGAAGAGGACCAGCACGGGTGCCATCTGGCGCACGCCCTCGGCCATGAGCTTGGGAACGTCGGAGGCCTTCGAGATCGCTCCGGACCGCCACCCGTAGACGACACCCACGACCGCGAACAGGACGGCGACCACGGCCGCGATCCCGTCCAGGAAGGGTGATTCGGTGAGGCTGCCGTCCTGCCCGCGCAGCGGTGACGTCGGCGGCAGCACCGCGGCGGCGATCGCGGCCATGGCCGCCAGGCCGGCGAGGAGCGCGGTGCGCAGTGCGGACCGGTCGCGCGGGGACAGTTCCAGTCCGGCGACGTCGTCCAGGTCTGCGTCGGGGTCGGCGTCCAGATCGGGACGCTTGGCCAGCACCAGCCGCGTCACCAGGGTGATAACGGTCGCCAGCAGCAGTGAGGAGGCGATGTTGAAGAACCAGTTGCTGACCGGGGAGACGTAGGCCGCCGGGTCGATGATTCGTGCCGCCTCGGTGGTGATGCCCGCGAAGATCGCGTCGTTCGGCGTCGGTACGGGACTGGCGTCGTAGCCGGAGGCGATCGAGGTGTAGGCCACGACGACGCCGAGGATCGGCGATCTGCCGACCGCCCGGAAGGCGAGACCGCCCAGCGGCACGAGGATGATGTAGGCGGCGGCGCTCGCCACATGCGAGACGGTGCCCGCGAAGGCGACGGCGAACACCACCCACGACACCGGCACCCGGGACACGGAGACCTTCATCAGCGCGGCGAGGAAGCCGGTGCGTTCGGCGATCGCGACGCCCATGATGACGGCGACGATGGTGCCCATGGGGCCGAACGTGGCGAAGTTGTCGATGGCCGTCGAGACGGCCATGGCGAGCCCGTCGCCGCTGAGCAGGTTCTGGACCACCACCGTCTCTCCGTCGGCCGGGGAGACCACGGAGACGCCCGCGGCGGACAGTGCGGCGCTGGTCACGCCGAGGATTCCCGCGAGGATCCAGAAGAGCCAGAAGGGGTGCGGCAGGGCGTTGCCGAGCCGCTCGACGACGGCCAGCGCGCGCAGGACGCGGGGCAGGCGGTCCGGTGCGGCCTCGGGGCCGGCCTGCTTCGAGGTGGTGGTCATGACGCCACCTGCTCGTTCGCGGTGAGGAAGCGCGCCGGCAGCCGCTCGTTGCGCAGGAAGTCCCACATCACCTCGTGGGCCTCGATGCTGTGCGTGGCGTATCCGCCGCCGGAGTAGCTGTCCTCGCCGGGCCAGGTGTGCCCGCCGCCGAGCACCGCCACGTGCGTGACCTCGGCGCCGCGGCGGCAGTCGGTCCAGCGGTAGGTCGTCACGTCGCCGGCGGTCGCCTCGACGGCGGGACCGGTGGCGCACCCGTTGCGCTCGACCCAGCCGCCGACCCAGTGCGGGACGGCCGGCAGGCCGCGGTCGATGTCACCCACGTAGGGGATAGTGACGTCGTTCGTCCCGTGGAACTCGATCACCGGCACGGGGCGCTGCGGTCGGCAGTCGGGGTGTCCGGTGCCGTACAGGGCGGCGGCGACCGGCGCGATCGCGGCGATCCGGTCGGAGAGCTCGCACGCCAGGATCGCGGTGAAGCCCGCGCCGTTCGACTTGCCGGTCGCATACACCCGCCGGGTGTCCACGCACAGCTCCGACTCGAGCAGGTCCAGCACGTCGTTCGTGTAGGCCACGTCGTCCACGCCGGGCGCGGAGTAGGGCGCGCCCTCCCAGGCCTGTCTCTCCCCGTCTCCGGTGCCGACGACGCCGTTGCCGTAGGCCACGATCGCGGGCAGCCCGTCCAGCCCCGAGAACGCCTCCGTGCCCGCTCCCGTGTTGCCACGGCCGTGGTAGACCAGGACGACGGGCCAGGCGCGATCGGCGCGGTAGCCGTCTGGCAGGTGCAGCTGGACGGTGCGCTCGCGACCGTCGCTGGTGAGCGAGTGCAGCACGCTGGTGCCCGGCTCCTGGACCGGATCGCTGCCGCAGCCGGCCGAGCCCGCCCGGCCGCCGGCCGCGGCCCGGTTGGTGCCGACCGGCGAGGTCGTGATGTCCGGCGGCCCCGACGCGGCGACACCGGACGCTGCCGGGGCAGCGATCGCCGACGTGCCGCCGATCGGGCCGGCCAGGCCGCAGACCGCGACCGCCAGCGCGGTCAGGAGCGCGGCGCGGCGGAGAGCTGCCCCTCCCGCGCCGGGCCGGGTGGGTGATGCTGTCGTCGTTGACATGCGAGTTCCTTTCTCGACATCCGCCCGCGGACGCGGGCATGACGGAATGGACACCTGGCGGGCCAGGTGTGTGGAAGGTTGCGGACGTGGTGGTGGGGTGCCGGTCCTAGGGAGCCGGCCAGTCCTCGAGGAAGGCGGTGATCCGGCCGACGATCGCCTTCACGATCGCGGCACCGTGGTCGGCGGTGGCGCGGCGGGGGTCGCCCAGCACCCCGTTGGGGCTGAGGCGGTCGTACGGGAGGGTGAGGGTGGGCTGCGCGTGGTCACGCGCGACGCGGGCGAGGTCGTCGAGCTGGTCGGGAGTGGTGGTGCCGGGCTCGAGACGGTCGGTGTGGACCAGGTGGGGTGCCAGGTGCAGCATCTGCGCGGTCTCGGCCTCCCCGGAGTGGCCGTGGACGGCACTGGGACGCAGAGCGGCGACGGCGTCGCCGGCCAGCGCGGTCAAGGGCGACCAGGCGAACTGCACAGCGGGGTGGGAGACCAGCAGGTCCTGCGCCACGGTCGTGAGGGCGGCGTTGTTGCCGCCGTGCCCGGTCACGACCAGGAACCGTGTCCACCCGTGCCGGTGCAGGCTCGTGACGTACTCCCGCACGAGGGCCGCGAACGTGCCCGTGGTCAGGGTCACCGTGCCGGGGAACCGCAGGTGGTGCGGCGACACCCCCACGGGGATCGACGGCCCGATCACGACCCGGCCGGGAAAGCTCGAGGCGACCTCGGCCACCACGGCCTCGGCCCGCACGAGGTCGGTACCCAGCGCCATGGCGGGGCCGTGCTGCTCCAGCGCGCCCGCAGGGATGAGCACGACCGTGCCCCGTGCGGCGGCGTCGGCGGCCTCGACCGTGGTCATCTCCACGAGACGGTCCGGCCCCGTCACGAGGCCCGCCCCGCATCGTCGCCGAAGTCGGCCGCCTCGACCGAGGCGCGGATCGTGGTCAGATGGGTCCGGGTCAGCCGCTCGGCCGCGACCGCGTCACCCGCACGCACCGCGTCCAGGATCTCAAGGTGCTCGGCATGATCACGCTCGCGATCGTCGTAGCGGAACCGGATCTCGGTCTGCTCCGTGGCGCGCACATGCAGCAGCGCCTCGACGGTCTCGCGCAGCAGACCGTTGCCCGACGCCGCGGCCAGCTCGACATGGAAGTTCAGCGCCGGACGGAACCCGTGCACCGGCGGCTGCAGCGCGGTGGCCGCCGCCGCCTCCAGGCGCTGCAGGCCGGCGGCATCCCGGGCACGCGCGGCCAGGGCGGCGATCCCGGGCTCGATCACCAGACGAGCCTGGACCAACTCGATCACCGACGCACGAGTGATACGTGGCCGGTGCGGGTTGGCCAGGACCGCACGCTCGATCCCGGGGCCGATATAGGTGCCCGATCCGTGCCGCAGTTCGACGACGCCGGTCGCCTCGAGCCGCCGCAACGCCTCACGGACGGTCGGCGTCGTGACAGAGAAGCGCTTGGCCAGGTCGCGGGAGGACTCGAGCACGTCGCCCGGTCCGAGACCCGCCGAACGGATCAGATCGACGATGTCATCCGCGAGCCGCTCGGAGAACGGCGCTCTACCCTGAGTCATAAAGTGACTAAATCACTTGGTCAATACTTCTGTCAAGGCTGGCGCACCCGGGCGTCTTCGGGGCTGGTGGCGCCCGGGTTCATCCCAGGGGGACGTGAGCGCGGCAAGCAACGGGTCAGCCGGTGAGGACCGCACCCGCTTCCCGCTTGTCGAGCACGGTCGCTGGTTGCCGGGTCAGCGTCACGGCCCCGAGCAGGGCGTGCCCGATCATGATCGGGTAGATGGCCCAGCGCTCGAACAGCCCGATGTTCCACTCGATGCCGGCGCGGACGTCGACCATGAACAGGATGTACCCGATCAGGCCCAGGACCCCGAGCACGACGAGCGTCCGGCCGGGAGAACGGCCGAGGCCGAGGCGCCCGGCAGACAGGCCTGCCAGCAGTGCGAAGACGTTTCCGCTGACGATGACCGTCTGCGCGCCGAGGAAGTGGAACACGGCGAGCCCGTTGGCCACGTTCTCGTTCGAGCCGTGCACGAGGCCGACGAGTGATACCCCGACGCCCGAGAGCACGGCGAGCACCGTCAGGGCGATAGGGCGCCAGCCCTTGCGCTGGTCCAGGAGGAGGGCGGCGCCGGCGATCAGGACGACGCCGTGGAACACCCAGCCGGTGTTCATGACCCAGGCCAGCGGGGAGTCGGCAGCCTGCCCGAACGCGATCTCGCGCTCGGGCAGACCGAGGTGGCTGACCCAGTTGTACAAGGGTGCGTAGCGGGGGTTCGTCCAGGCAGCGGCGGTGACGAGTTCGGCGGCCCAGCTGACCAGCGGGCCGGCAAGCAGCAGGAGGGCGCCGAGGCGAGCTGCGCCTCCGGTGCGGAGGATCGAAGTCATGGTGGTCACGCCTCCAGGGCCATACCGGGGATGCGGGCGCGGATGGCATCGAGCTCGGCCTCGTCGGAGACACCCTGGAAGTCGTACCGGGGTGTGTACGGCGCTTCGAGGGCGCGCAGCTCGTCGTCGGTGAGGTCCAGGTCGAGCGAGGCCACGGCGTCGTCGATCTGCTGCGCCGAGCCCGCGCCCACCAGCGGCGCGGTGACCACGGGTTGGCGGTGCAGCCACGCCAGGGCAACCTGTGCCCGGCTGACTCCGCGGGATTCGGCGACGGAACCCACCGCGTCGATGATCGCGCGGTTGGAGGCCTCCTCCGCGGGTGTGTAGAGCTGGTCGGCGAACGCGCCGTCGGTCTCGGCGCGGTGGGTGGCGTTGGCCTGGTCCCACGGGCGGGCGAGACGACCGCGAGCCAGCGGGCTCCAGACGACGGTGCCGACGCCCTCGTCCAGGCACAGCGGGATCATCTCGCGCTCCTCCTCCCGGGCCAGGAGGTTGTAGTGGTCCTGCATCGAGACGAAGCGTGACCAGCCGTGGGCCCGCTGCAGGTGCAGCGCCTTGGCGAACTCCCAGGCGTGCATCGAGGAGGCGCCCAGGTAGCGCACCTTGCCGGCCTTCACGAGGTCGCTCAGGGCTTCGAGCGTCTCCTCCAGCGGCGTGGCAGGGTCGTTGCGGTGGACCTGGTACAGGTCGATGTAGTCGGTGCCCAGCCGCCGCAGCGAGTGGTCCACCTCGGTCATGATCGCCTTGCGCGACAGCCCCTTGCCGTTCGGTGCGGGGCGCATCGGATGGCGCAGCTTGGTCGCGATGACGACGTCGTCGCGGTCGGCGAAGTCGGCCAGCGCCCGGCCCAGGATCTCCTCACCGGAACCGTTGGAGTATATGTTGGCGGTGTCGAAGAAATTGACGCCCGCCTCGAGCGCATGCCTGATCAACGGTCGGGCCCGCTCTTCCCCGAGCGACCAGACGGGGTGGCCGCGGTCCGGCTCGCCATAGGTCATGGCGCCGATCGCGACCGGAGACACATCCAGGCCGGTGGTGCCGAGCTTCACGTAACGCACGGTTCTTGCCTCCTGCTAGAGTGAGCAACTCGCGGAGAGTTCTCCGCCATGCGATCGAAACTAGCGGAGAGTTCTCCGGGTGTCAACGGGAGGAGAGGTCCGTGCCTGAGGAGACGGCAACGACGTACGGGACGCAGCGCAAGGCGGCCGAGCGCAACCGTGCCGCGATCCTGGAGGTCGCCCACGAGTTGTTCGCGCAGAATCCCGCGACGTCGATGAACGAGGTGGCCAAGCGAGCCGGCGTCGGGGCCGGGACGCTGTACCGCCACTTCCCCACGCGGGAGGCACTGATCCTGGCGGTGTACCGGCACGACGTCGAGAAACTCGTCGCGGCGGTGGACGGCTTGCTGGCCCAGCACTCCGCCAAGGACGCCTTCGTCGAGTGGTTCGAGACGCTCGCGGCCTACATCCGGGTCAAGCACGGCCTCGGCGAAGCCCTGCACAACGCCGCGATCCAGGACGCCATCAACGAGACCTACGCCCCGGTCACCGCCGCCGTCGGCAAACTGCTCGACGCCTGCTCCGCTGAGGGAACCGTCCGCCCTGGCCTCGACCCGGGCGACGTCCTGCTCCTGATGGGATTCCTCTGGCGCGTCGCACCCGACGACGACGGCGTCACCCAGGGACGCAGGCTGACCGCGATGGTCTTCGACGGCATCGGCGTGCACGGCGTGGCCCGCTGAGGCGCAGGAGTGCCCAACGGCGATCCCTCCCGGCCCTCCTGCCTACCTCCGGACCGAGGCCGCCCTCGTCGCCGCCCCCCGCGCCCGCACCTGAGCCTCTCCGGCGGGAGGGTCCAACGGCGTACTCGCTGCGCCCCGCCTGAACCGGCCGCTCAGCCGGCCTGGGTGGTCGGCATCACGACGACCTCCTGCAGGTTCACGCGGGCGGGGAGAGCAACCAGGAAAGCGACCACCTCGGCGATGTCCTGCCCCGTCAGGACGGTGCGAGCTTCGTTCGAGGCGGCCATGTGGGCGCGAACGCCGTCATGGGTGACGTGATCGATCAGCTCTGTGTCCACCCCTCCCGGAGCGACGTCGGAGACCCGTACGCCCTTCGCCCCCAGCTCCATCCGGAGGTGCCGGCTCAGGTGGGCGACGAAGGCCTTCGAGGCGGAGTACACGGCGAACTCCGGGAACAGGTTCTGCGCGGCGATCGAGGAGGTGTTGATCAGGTCGGCCGGCTTACCCGCCGTGGCCGTCTCGACGAGCTGGTCCACGAACGCGCCGATGGTCGCCACGGCACCGCGAACGTTCACGTCGATCTGCGTCGCCCACTCGTCCTCACGGTGGTCGAGGATCGGGTTGGGCAGCATGATGCCGGCGTTGTTGAACACGATGCTCGCGTCGCCGAGCTCGTCCTGCACCCGGGCGGCCGCGGCCTTCACCGCATCGGAGTCCGTGACGTCCACCGGGATCGCTACCGCGGTACCACCGGCAGCCCGGATGTCGACGGCGAGGTGTTCGAGGCGGCCTGCTCGGCGCGCCAGGAGCGCAACGGCCGCTCCGTGTGCCGCGAGCAGGCGGGCAGTCGCCTCGCCCATGCCGGAGGATGCGCCGGTGACGACCGCGACGCGGCCGGAGAGGTTGGGGGTGAGGGCCATGGGGATGGCGTCCCTTCTGTTCGCAGGTCTTCGCGACCGCGATCGGCCGCCTCTCCACTTCACCGCAGCGCGCGGACGGACAGCAGGGTTTAGCGCGTAGCGCCGCACCTGGTATCGGCAGTACCTGGTGGCGTTCCCCTACCGCGGCCGAGGCGGGGCACACTGGACGCATGTCCACGCCGAGCGGGTTGCGCGAGTTCCTCACCTCGCGCCGTGCCGCCATCGACCCCGCGTCGGCGGGGCTGCCGCCCTCGACCGCGCCGCGCCGCACACCCGGACTGCGCCGCGAAGAGGTCGCCGCCCTCGCCGGGGTCAGCGTCGACTACATCGCCAAGCTCGAGCAGGGCCGCATCGGCAACGTCTCCGACCAGGTTCTCGACGCGATCTCCGACGCCCTGCGACTCGACGAGCTAGAACGTCAGCATCTTCGTGCTCTGGTCACGCCGAAGTCGCGGCGCCCTGCGCCGCCACCCCGCTCCAGCCGCATGCACGCACGCCCGAGCCTGCGCACGCTCGTCGACACCATCCCGAATCCTGCGATGGTCCAAGGCCCGCGCATGGAGATCCTCGCCAGCAACCAGGCCATGCGCACCGTCCTGACCGACTGGGATGCCATGCCCCGGCACGAGCGCAACATCGCCCGCTGGCTTTTTCTCGCTCCTGAGGCACGCACCCGATACGTCCGGTGGGAGACAGTGGCGGCCACGACGGTCGCATCCTTGCGTGCCGGCCACGACCCCCGACACCCAGACGAGGCGCTGGAACGGCTGGTCGGTGAGCTCTCGGTCGCCTCCCCCGAATTCGCGGCCTACTGGGCCGACTACCGGCTCTTCAAACACACCCACGGCACCAAGAAGTTCTTCCATGAAGCCGTCGGTGAGTTCGCCCTCAACTACGACACCCTCGACATTCCCGACTCCGGCGGCCAGATCCTGTGCGCGTACACCCCCGACCCCGGATCACCTTCCGAAGAGAAGCTCGCCCTGCTCCTGAGCTGGGCAGCCAGCACAGAACCCGGCGCCGCGCCGACTCCTGCGCGCCACGTCGAAGGACACGGACCCGGCCCACGCTGAGGCATCACCGCGATCCCAGGCCTGCGACCGCCTCCCATGAGAGGCAGCCCGAGCATCAGCCGCACCGACGTCACCGCCTTCATGCACCAGGCAGCGCGGCCCGGAGTGGATTCACCGCATCCCGGTTGTCACGACTGAGCGGCAGGGCTCCGACGTGGTCGCGAAGCGGCGTCTCGGCAGCACCGATGTCGAGATCACGTCGAGAGGTCGGGGCCGCTCAGACTCCTGACGGGCGAACGCTCGGGACGTGGGATTCGTAGAGCACGGCCTGCCGGGCCACGGAGACGACCCACAGGAAGGTCAGGGGTATGACCGTCAGGTTCTTGACGGCGAGGAGTGCCGCCCAGTACCGGTCCTCCTCGATCCCCTGCAGCCCGCTCGCGGCCCATTCCGGGATGGAGAACAGGACGAACACGACGAGCAGCAGCAGGCTGTCGACGACGAGGCTGGGCCATCGTTCGGCCAGGAACCGGTCGACGCGCTCGCCGACGGCGTCGCGCCGGAAGCGGGGGTCGGCGAGGATGCCGATCCGTATCGCCAGCAGGACGAGGACGATCCGGGACACCCAGGTGACGACCTCGAGCAGGGCGACGGGCGCCGAGTCCTCCCACAGGCGGGCGACGGCGCGTGAGGCGCCGGCCACGGCGCCGAGCCCCAGCACGAGCGCGAGCCGAGACAGCACGAAGCGCCAGGTCCAGGACAGGGAGTCGAGTGTGGTGCGCAGCTGGACTACCATTACTTCAATGTATCAAACATTTCGACATGTCGAAGGATTTTGATGGACGGCGCGTCCCTCGGCAACGAGTTCAGCACGGCAGTGATCGCCTTCCACGAGGCGATCGGCCGCCGCCTCGGCGTGTCCGCCGCCGACCACAAGGCACTCGGGCACATCGGCCGCCACGGACCCCTGACGGCCGGTGAGCTCGCGGCCGCCGTCGGCCTCAGCCCCGGCGCCGCCACGGCACTGGTCGACCGGCTCGAGTCGCGCGGCTACGTCGAGCGGGTGCGGGACGCCGCGGACCGGCGCCGGACGCTGATCCGCGCGCGCGACATGCCCGACCTGAGCGCGGTCTTCGCCGACCTCCAGCGCGAGGCCGCGGCCGCCACGGAGGGCTTCTCGGCGGAGCAGTGGCAGACCATCACCGAGTACCTGCGCATCATGACCGGCGTGCTGCGCCGACAGACCACGCACCTCAACGATTCACCAGGGAGTGCCACATGATCGTCCGCGTCTCCGAGGCGTCCGTCCGTACCGAGCGGTTCGACGAGTTCATGGAGATCCTCCGGGAACTCGTCGCGGGATTCCCCGCGGCCCACGACGGGCTGCTGGGCCACGAGATCCTCGTCGACCGCGCGAACCCCACGCGCGTGCAGTACGTCAGCCGCTGGCGGGACGAGGAGGCGGTGCGGGCGTTCGCCGGCGACGGCTGGGCCGACACCCCGGTCACGTTCCCCGACGAGGACGCCTACCTGACCGAACCGCTCCGTCTCCGCCACTTCGTCGTCGACGACTTCCCCACCGACGTCACCCTCGCGACGGCAGGTGATGGGTGACATTACCCATCACCGCCCGGGGAAGTTGGGTATCCGGCCCGATGAACGCGGGCATACGGCGCTCCTACGTTCGTCACGAGGACACGGACGAGGGAGACGTCATGACCCAGCACATCGAGACCCTGATCATCGGTGCCGGCCAGGCCGGCCTGAGCGCCGGCCACCACCTGAGGAAGCTCGGCCGCGAGTGCCTGATCGTGGACGGCAACGAGCGCATCGGCGACAACTGGCGCTGCCACTACGACAGCCTCGCCCTGTTCACGCCCGGTAAGGCGAACGGGCTCGACGGGGTGCCGTTCCCCGGCGACCCGGCACACTTCCCGTCCAAGGACGAGTTCGCCGAGTACCTCGAGCTCTACGCCGTCGCACAGGATCTCCCGGTCCGGATGCAGACCCGCGTGGACCGGCTGCGCCCGGCCGAGCGCGACGGGCACGACGGGTTCGTCGCCACCCTCGGCGCCGAGGAGATCACCTGCGACAACGTTGTCGTGGCCACCGGCACCTTCGGCCGCACCCCGCAGACCCCTCCGTTCGCCCGCGACCTCGCTCCCGGCATCCAGCAGTTGCACTCGAGCGCGTACCGCAACCCAGCCCAGCTCGCCGACGGTCCCGCCCTCGTGGTGGGCGCCTCGCACAGCGGCCTGGACATCGCCTACGAGCTCGCCGCGACCCGGCCCACGACCCTCGTCGGACCCGATCGCGGGAACGTCCCTCTCGACTGGGCCTCACACCGGATCCAGGTGGTGTTCCCCCTCATCGAGTTCGCCTTCAACCACGTGCTCACCCGCCGCACGCCGATGGGACGCAAGACGATGCGACAGCTGCGTCACCACGGCGCCCCGCAACTGCGGGTGAAGCGCCACCACCTGGCCGAACGCGACGTGGAGTGGGTCACCGAGCACATCACCGGCGTCACCGCCGGACTGCCGCGCCTGGCGGACGGCCGCACGTTCGACGTCGCGAGCGTCGTCTGGGCCACCGGATTCCGCCAGGCCTACGACTGGATCGACGTCCCGCTGCCGGTCCAGGACGGCTGGCCCGTGGAGTACCGGGGCGTGGTCGGGTCCGTGCCCGGCTTCTACTTCTGCGGCCTGGCGTTCCAGTACTGCTTCGCCTCCGGGGAGGTCAACGGCGTCGGGCGCGACGCCGCCTACATCGCACGGAAGATCACGGCACGAATGGGCACAAGGACCCTGTCACCCGTATGAGCCGGCGGGCCCCGGACGGCCCGGCACGATGATGCGCCCGGCCGGCAGGACCGTGCGGGCCCGGCGGAACACAGCACCGGCGCCCGCGCTATCGTCAGGAGAGGCACGACCGGCCGACGCCGCGGCGCGGTAGATGCCGGCCGGACCTCGAGACGGGGGTGAGGTGCGCGATGGGTGTGCTCGACGACCTGCATCGCGCCCGCGAGGCCTATCAGCGGCGGGACTGGATCGTGGCCTACCGGGCGCTCTCCGGACTGGACCGGACCGAACCCGACCGGACCGAGCTGACGGCCGGCGACTTCGTGGCGCTCGCGACGTCCGCGTTCCTGCTGGGGCGCCGCAACGACTCCGTGCAGGCCCTGCAGCGGGCGTACCAGCACGCCGTCGGACACCACGACGCCCGCACGGCGGCGCGAGCCGCCTACTGGCTGACCATGATCCTGAACACCGGCGGCGAGCCCGCGATCGCCGGCGGCTGGCTGTCCCGCGGCCGGCGCCTGCTCGACGACCTCGACGGCGGGGACGACGTCGTCGAACGCGGATACCTGCTCCAGCAGGTCGCGCTCGGCCACGTCATGAAGGGCGAGATCGCCGAGGCGCTCGAGGTCACACCACAGGTCACCGCGTACGGCCGCCGGTTCGCGGACCCCGATCTGACGGCGATGGGGCTGCACATGGAGGCCCGCCTGGCGATCTTCACCGGCCGGGTGCCCGACGGGCTGCGCATGCTCGACGAGGCGATGGCCTCGGTCGTGGCGGGCGAGGTCTCGGCGGTCTACTCCGGCGTCATCTACTGCTCCTGCATCGAGGCGTGCCAGGAGATCTCGGAGTTCTCCCGGATGCGGGAGTGGACGCACGCCCTGTCCACCTGGTGCGACGCCCAGCCCGGCCTGGTGCCGTTCACCGGCCAGTGCGCCGTGCACCGGGGACAGCTGATGCGCCTGCACGGCGCCTTCCGCGACGCGGTGGCCGAGCTCGACCGCGCGGCCGCCCGGTACACCGAGGAGGGCGGGTCCCAGGCCGTCGGCCAGGCGTTCTACGAGCAGGCCGAGGCGCTGCGACTGCTCGGCGAGTACGACGCCGCCCACCTCGCGTACGAGAAGGCCTCGGGCCAGGGGCACCCGGCCCAGCCGGGGCGTGCGCTGCTGTGGTTCGAGCGCGGGCGCCGGGACGCCGCCCTGGCCGCCGTCCGCCGGCTGCTCACGGAATGGCAGGACCCGGTCCACCGGTCGCGGGCGCTGCCGGCGGCGGTGGACGTGCTGGTCGGTTCCGACGAGGCCGGGGAGGCGGCGCCGCTCGCGGAGGAGCTGTCCGGGATCGCCACGGCGTTCGACTGCACCGGGCTGCGGGCGGCCGCGTGCTACGCGCTCGCGCAGGTCGCGCTGGCCCGCGGAGACGCCGAGCCGGCACTGGCCGAGGGCCGCCGCGCCGCCGAGGGCTGGTCGCGGCTGGAGGCGCCGTACGAACTGGCCCGGAGCCGGGTGCTGGTGGGCCGGGCGCTCCGCTTGCTCGGCGACGAGGAGTCGGCGCGCTCGGACCTGGCCGCCGCGCGCGACGCGTTCGCCGGGCTGGCGGCGCGGCCCGCGCAGCGGGCGGCGGCCGAGCTGCTGGGCGACGGCGAACGGCCGGGCGGCCTCAGTCCGCGCGAGATCGAGGTGCTGCGGCTCGTGGCCACGGGCCGGAGCAATGTCGAGATCGCCGGGCAGCTGGTGCTGTCGGAGAAGACCGTGGCCCGGCACCTGTCGAACATCTTCGCCAAGCTGGACGTCGGCTCGCGCACGGCCGCGGCCGCGTTCGCCTACGAGCACCGGCTGGTCTGACCGCCGCGGGCGCGCACCGCGCCGCCGCCACTCGCAGGGGTCCCGCCCTCGCGGGTGCCACCGCCCCGCGTGGCCGTCAGTCGTGCAGGATCCGCTGGTACAGGATGTGGTCCCGCCACTCGCCGGCGATACGCATGTAGCGCGGCGCGTAGCCGAACCGTTCGAAGCCCGCCCGCGTCAGCACGGCCTGCGACGCCTTGTTGTGCGGAAGCGTCCCGGCCTGCAGGCGGTGCAGGTCCAGCGCGTCACGGGCATGCTCCACGAGGGACGTCACGGCCCGCGTCATGAGGCCGCGCCCGCCGAGGTCCGCGTCGATCCAGTAGCCGAGGTTCCCGTTCTGGAACGCGCCACGCACGATGTCCGCGAGGTTGAGCCTGCCCACGACGTCGTCGCCGGACGCCAGCACGAGGAACACGCCCCGCCCAGCGCCCGCCTGCTCCAGCTGGAGGTCGACGACGCGCTTCTGGGCGGCCTCGGTGAAGAAGTCGTCCGGGCGGGCCGGCTCCCACTGCTCCAGGTGCGCGCGGTTGCGGGTGTAGGCGTCGGCGAGCGCCGCGGCGTCGTCGATGGTGACGTCACGCAGGACGACGTCGTCGGACAGGGCTACGGAGAGGGGCATGCGCCCGATCCTAAGGAATCGCAGGCGGTCGCTCGCCTCCGGCCGCCGCGGCGACGCGCCGCCACCCGATGCCAGGGCCCGCCGCCGGCCACGGCTCCCACCCATCTGCCCGACTTCACCCACTACTTCACCCGGTTTCGGCTTTTTGAGGCTCATGCCCGGCCGTAGCCTCGGACTGATCCGGAGGCGGGCGTGGGAAGCCCGGCGACGGCCCTTCGAGGCGGAGGTCGAGTCTTGCGCGTCCCCCCTGCTTTCTTCCCGGCTGAATCTTCCTCAGCCAGGCCGCGCCGCCGCCGGGCGGCGATCGCAACCGGCCGCCGCCCGGCGGCCGTCGCGACCGCCGTCCTGGCCACCGCGGCGCTCGCGGCCGGTCTCGCCACGGCACCGGCTGCTTCCGCCGCGACCGGTCGGGTCGCCGGCTCCGCGGCCACCGGGAGCGTCGCCGCCGGGGCGGCTCCCACGGCGGTGTCCGCCGACCCGCCTGTCACGGTGAGCAGCGACCCGCTCCCCACCGCCCAGATCAACGGCGTCGTCTGGACGCAGGTGGTGGCCGGCGACACCGTCTACGTGGGCGGGAGCTTCAGCTCCGCGCGCCCGGCGGGTGCCGCGCCGGGGACGAACGAGGTGCCGCGCGGCAACCTCCTGGCGTACGACCTCGCGACCGGGGAGCTCGACCCGTCGTGGTCCCCGATGACGAACGGTGAGGTGAAGGGTCTCGCGCTGTCCCCGGACGGGAGCGTGCTGTACGCCGTCGGCTCGTTCACGTCGGTCGACGGCACCACCCGGTACCGCTCGGCGGCGTTCGACACGGCCACGGGCGCGCTCACGTCGTTCCGGCCCTCGGTGAACGGCCCGGTGTACGCGGTGGCGACGTCCGGCGACGACGTCTTCCTGGGCGGCGCCTTCTCGAGCGTGAACAACACCGCCCGGTCCCGGGTCGCCGCGGTGGACGCGGCGACGGGCGCGACGACGCGCCCGTTCGAGGCGTCGGTCGACAACCGTTCGGTGCAGGCTCTCGTGGCCGCGCCCGACGGCGGCTCCGTGGTGCTGGCGGGGAACTTCACGTCGGTGGACGGTTCGTCGGCGCCCGGCTACGGCCTGGCCCGACTCGACGCCGCCACGGGCGATCCGCTGCCGCTGCCCGTCAACGCGGAGGTGCGCAACGCCGGCGACCAGTCGGCGATCCTGTCCCTGTCCGCGGACGCCGATCACTTCTACGGCACCGGCTACCACTACGGCAGGGCGGGCAACGTCGAGGGCACGTTCTCGGCGTCCTGGGAGACCGGTGAGCTGGTGTGGCTCGAGGACTGCCACGGTGACACCTACTCGTCGATGCCGTTCCGCGGGGTCTCCTATCAGGCCAGCCACAAGCACTACTGCGGCAACAGCGGCGGCTTCCCGGAGACGAACCCCCGCTCCTACCAGCACGGGACGGCGACCACGCTCACGGTCGAGGGCACGAACACGGCCGACATCTACGGCTACCCGGACCACCCCGGCACGCCGCGGCCCGAGTTCCTCAACTGGTACCCGGACTTCACGGTCGGCACGTACACGGGCCTGGACCAGGGCCCGTGGCACGTGACCGCGAGCGGTGACTACGTGGTGTTCGGCGGCGAGTTCCTCCGCGTGAACAACCGGCCGCAGCAGGGTCTCGTGCGGTTCGCGGTGCGGGAGGTGGCGCCGAACGACGACGGCCCGCGCCTCGGTGGCACGTCGTTCCAGCTGACCGCGTCGTCGCCCGCGAGCGGCGTCGTCCGGCTGACGTGGCCGGGGAACCACGACCGTGACGACAAGACCCTGTCCTACACGGTGTACCGCGACACGTCGTCGGCCCCGCCGGCCGCCGTGCTGGAGGCCACCGCGAGCTTCTGGGAGACGAAGCCCCTCACCGCCCTGGACATGGACGCCACCCCGGGTGCCACCCACCGCTACGCGGTCGTCGCGCGCGACCCGTGGGGGAACGCGGCGTGGTCCGACTGGGTGGAGGTCACAGTGGCCGACGGCGAGCCGCTCGACGAGTACGCCCGGGGCGTCCTGTCCGACGGCGCCACCCACTACTGGCGCATGGGCGGCACGTCCGGCCCGGTGACCGATCTCGCCGGGTCCGGCGATCTCAGCACCGGGACCGGCGTCGGGTTCGGCGCGACCGGAGCCCTGGCCGGCAGCTCGGACACCGCCGTCACGACCACCACGTCGACGAGCTCCCGCGCCTGGACCACCGGCACGGCGCGCCCCGGGCCGCAGACGCTCAGCGTCGAGACGTGGTTCCGCACCACGACCGCGCGCGGCAAGCTGGTCGGCTTCGGCAACCGCGGCAGCAGCACGACGTCGAGCAGCTACGACCGGCACCTCTACGTCGACGGCTCCGGCCGGCTCGTGTGGGGCGCCTATCCCGGCGCCATCCGCACCGTCGTCTCGCCCGTCCCGGTGACCGACGGCGCCTGGCACCACGCCGTCGGCACGCTCGGCCCCGACGGTCTGCGCCTGTACCTGGACGGCGAGCTCGTGGCCGTCGACGCGGGCACCACCGGGGCCCAGGCCTACAACGGCTTCTGGCGCGTCGGCGGGGACAACCTCGACGGCTGGTCGCCGTCGTCCCCCGGCCGCGACTTCGCCGGGACCCTCGACGAGATCGCCGTCTACGGGCACGCGCTCACGCCCGAGCAGGTCGCGCTGCACCACGTCGTCGGGACCACCGGCGAGGGGCCGAACCAGCCGCCCGTCGCCGACGCCACCCTCGCCATGGAGGACCTCACCCTCACCGCCGACGCGAGCGCCAGCTCCGACCCGGACGGCGAGATCGTGTCCTACGAGTGGGACCTCGGGGACGGCAGCACGGCGACCGGGCCCACCGCCGGGCACACGTACGCCGAGGCCGGGACGTACGAGGTGAGCGTGACGGTCACCGACGACGACGGCGCCACCGACACGCACACCGAGACCGTCACCGCGACGGACCCGCCGCCGCCCGACCCGGCGCTCGCCCGCGACACGTTCGCCCGCACGGTCACGGGCGGCTGGGGCACCGCCGACACCGGCGGCGCGTGGAGTCTCGGGGGTTCGGCCGCACGCTTCTCCGTCGACGGCGCGGCCGGGAAGCTCTCGATGGCCGGCGGGCTCACGCTGTCGGCGCAGCTCGACGACGCCTCGGCGACCGCCACGGACGTCACGCTGCGCACCTGGGCCGCCGAGACGCCGTCGGGCAACAGCTACCTGACCGTGCAGGGGCGCCGCGTCGGGAGCGAGCACCTGGGCGGGCGGCTCAAGCTCTACCCGGACGGGCGCGTCGACCTGCACACGGTGCGCAACGGCACGCCTCTGGCGGGCGGGGGCGTCGCGGGTCTGGCGTTCGCGCCCGGCGACCCGCTGCTCGTGCGTGTGCAGGTGACGGGCGGATCGCCGGCGACGATCCGGGCACGGGTCTGGGCCGAGGGCAGCCCGGAACCGGCGACGTGGCAGGCGGTCTCCACCGACGCCACCGCGACGTTGCAGGGCGCGGGATCAGTGGGCGTCAGCCTCTTCACGGGCGGCTCCACGGCGTCGACCTGGGCGTTCGACGACGTGGTCGTCGTGGACCCGGAGGACTGACAGCCCGATGAGCCGGTAGGGCCG
>NZ_JADBGR010000062.1 GCF_014892515.1 Myceligenerans pegani | reverse complement strand
CTTCCTGGACGGGATCGCGGCCGTGGTCGCCGTCCTGTTCGCGGTCGTGGGTGTCGTCTACGGGTGGCGGTCCGGAGCGATCTCGAAGGCCTCCGACGTTCCCAAGCTCATGGCCGAGGGCGTGCGCCAGATGGCACCCGTGCTGGTCCTCTTCTTCGCGATCGCCCAGTTCCTGCAGTACTTCGACTGGACCCACATCGGCGACGTCGTCGCCGTGAACTCGGCCGAGGCGCTGCGCACCAGCGGCGTACCGATCTGGGTGGTCTTCCTGGCCGTCCTCGCCCTGCTGTCCGTGGTCAACATCCTGGTCACCAGCGGTTCCGCGATGTGGGCGATCGCCGCCCCCGTCGTCGTGCCGATGCTGATGCTGCTCGAGGTGCCCGCGGAGACCACGCAGGCACTGTTCCGCATCGCCGACTCCGGGTCCACATCGATCACGCCGATGAGCCCGTACTTCATCATGGCTCTCGGCTTCCTCCAGCGGTACCGCAAGGACGCCGGGATCGGCACCCTCGCCTCGTACACCCTCCCGCTGGCCGTATGCATGACACTCGCCTGGACACTGCTGTTCTTCGCGTGGTGGACACTCGGCATCCCGCTCGGCCCCGGAGCACCCGTGCGGTAACCGACAGACAACGCCGACGATTTCGGCCACGTGCGGAACGGGATTCTGGCGCATGCGCCCGGCTGTTCACCGCGGTCACAGGCCGCGGTGCGGCAATCGGCATCGGGGGCCATGCCGTCCGAGCCGGCGGCGTGGAGGTCGCGATGCGCGCGGGCGCCGACGTGATCGCGTCTCCACGCTGCCCACGTCGGCGACCCGGCTGATCGCCCGCTGGCGCCTTCGGGGCCGTTCGACAACTTGTAACAGCAAGTCACATGTTCGTATTCCGAATGAAACCAAATGGTAAAAACTGGCCTCTTCACTGAGGTCATGACGCCGACCGACCAACTCTCCACCCGAGTGAGCATCGCGCTCCTCGGGGTGCGCAGCGACGCTCCGGTCCGCCGTACCGGCGGTGCGGGGCCGAGCGACGACGGACATTTCGTCATTGGCGGTACCGGTGCCGCGATCCCGATCGACCCCGACAGCCCGTACGTCATCTCGCAAGGTCGCCTGACCCTGGACGGCGCGGATCTCGGGATGGACGTGGAACCCGTCACCCGACCGCGATTCTACGACCTGACAACAGCCGACGGGACCCCCTACGACAAGATCGCGAAGCTGCACGGCAAGGACGTGCTGGCCACCACCGTGGTCCAGACGTGCGTCCGCTACGACGAGAGCCAGCGCTGCCGGTTCTGCGCCATCGAGTCGTCGCTGCGCTCGGGAACGACGATCTCCGTCAAGACTCCGGCGATGCTCGCCGAGGTCGCCAGGGCCGCCCGCGAGCTGGACGGGGTCTCGCAGATGGTCATGACGACGGGTACCTCCAACGGCTGGGACCGGGGTGCCAAGCACCTGGCGCGCTGCGTCCGCGCCGTCAAGAAGGCCGTCCCGGAGCTGCAGGTCCAGGTGCAGTGCGAACCGCCGGCCGACCTGCGGGCCATCACCGACCTGTACGAGGCGGGCGCCCGCTCCATCGGCATCCACGTCGAGTCGATGGACGACGACGTGCGGCGTCGCTGGATGCCGGGCAAGGCGACCGTGTCGCTGGACGAGTACCGCGCGGCCTGGCGCGAGGCGGTACGCGTGTTCGGGCGCAACCAGGTCTCCACCTACCTGCTGGTCGGACTGGGCGAGGACCCGGACGAGATGGTCGAGGCCGCGGGCGAACTCATCGATATGGGCGTCTACCCGTTCGTGGTCCCGTTCCGGCCGCTGGCCGGCACGCTCGCGACCGACGTGGACCACGTCCCGGCACCGCACCGCGCGGTGGTCGCCGACGTCACCCGGCGGGTCGGTGCGCTCCTGGCGGCCGCGGGGATGCGCGGGTCCGACCAGGCCGCGGGGTGTGCGGCGTGCGGTGCCTGCAGCGCCCTCGCGGCAGTGGGAGGCTGACATGCTCGACGTTCCCACACTGACCGGCAGGCAGCTCGTGCCGGCCGCGCCCTGGGCGGTCCGGCGGGCCGAACCTCGGCACGTGGCCGCCTACCGGGCGCTACGGCGTGAGGTGTTCGTCGCCGAGCAGGGCCTGTTCTCCGGGCACGACCTGGACCGGACCGACGAGGACGAACGCACCCAGGTGCTGGTCGCCGTCGACGCCGAGGACCGGGTGCTGGGTGGTGTACGCATCGCCCCGGATCCCGACGCGCTCGACGCCGCGGGCAGGGACATCGGGTGGTGGGCCGGCAGCCGGCTCGTCGTGGCGCGTGAGGCACGCGGGGCCGCGGGGATCGGGGCCGCGCTCGTCCGGTCCGCCTGTGCACGCGTGGCGGAGCTCGGCGTGCTGCGCTTCGAGGCCACCGTCCAGGTCCGTAACCGGCCGCTGTTCGAGCGCCTCGGCTGGCAGGTATGGGGCACCCGGGACGTCCAGGGCCGGCCGCACGACCTGATGCGCTGGCCGCTGACCCGGGTCGCGGACCTGGTGGGCTCCACCAAGGCCGCCCTCGCCGGCCTGATCGGCCCGCTGCGCGAGCACACGGGCCCCGCCACGCTGGGCGGCGCGGGATTCGTGGGCGACGACGGAGCACCTGTGCCGGGCAGCGACGTCGTCGCCGCGTGCGACGCGATCCTGCCTGCGATGCTCGAACGCGACCCCGAGTGGGCCGGATGGTGCGCGGTGCTGGTCAACGTCAACGACCTCACGGCGATGGGCGCCGACCCCACCGGGCTGATGGACGCGCTCGGTGCGCCGACCGCGTCGTTCGCGCGCCGTGTGCTGGGCGGCCTGCACAGTGCCTCCCAGGCGTGGGGCGTGCCCGTGCTCGGCGGGCACACCCAGCTCGGCGTACCGGCGTCTCTGGCGGTCACCGCGCTCGGCCGCACGGAGCACCCGGTCCCCGGTGGCGGCGGCCGGCCGGGGCACGCTCTGTCCCTGACCGCCGACCTCTCCGGCCGATGGCGACGTGGTTTCGAGGGCCGGCAATGGGACTCCACCTCGTCGCGCTCGGCGGCCGAGCTGCGGCACCTGGCCGGCACCGTCGGCGCGGCCCGCCCGCACGCCGCCAAGGACGTGAGCATGGCCGGCGTCCTCGGCACGACGGCGATGCTCGCCGAGGCGTCGGGCACGGGCGCCACGATCGATGTCGGCGCCGTGCCGATGCCGGACGGCGCCGCGCCGGGCGACTGGCTCACCTGTTTTCCGGGCTTCGCGATCCTCACGGCGGACCCACCGGGCGCCGGGCGCATGTCCTCGCCGCTGGCGAGCACCGCCGAGTGCGGGGAGCTGACCAGCGAACCTGGCGTTCGTCTGCGCTGGCCTGACGGGGAGACCACCGTGGCCGTCCCCGGCGCCGCGACCGGCCTCGGTCGCGCCTGACCGTGCCCGGTCCGCACACCGGTGCGGACGCCGCCATCCCGCATCCCACGAGCTGCACCACTCGCACGACCCAGCACGACCACACCACCCATCCCGAAGGAGCATCAACCATGGCGTTCGACGAGCAGATCCAGGCCAACATCGACGCATCACTCGCCGAGATCCCGCACCCGTCGCTGCCGAAGGGCAGCAACCTGTACGGCTCGACCAAGATCTTCCCCGACTACCAGGCGGAGCCGGGCCAGGCGTACTTCACGCTGGTGCACGGCATCGCCCACGAGTCGTCGGTGAGCTTCGTCGCGATCCTGCAGGCCACCCGCGCGCTGCGGAAGGGCTTCGAGTCGGCCATCTACTTCTACGGCCCCGGCGCGATCAACGCCCTGGACACTCGCGGGTTCCCGACCACGGGCGACAGCGCGTTCCCGGGCGAGCAGAACATCAACGACGCCCTCAAGACGATCATCGCCGAGGGCGGCACCGTGTTCTGCTGCCGGTTCGGCCTGTCACTGCACGGCGCGCGCGAGGAAGACCTCATCGCCGGTGTCATCCCGGCCCACCCGCTGGACGTGCAGGACGCGGTGATCCACTACGCGCGCAAGGGCGCCATCATCAACTCCACCTACAACCTCTAGCCCCCACCACGGCCTGGTAGACCCCGTCGGACGACCCCGGAGGAGCAACTTCCGTGAGCCTCACCGTCGCCGCCGTGTCGGCGAACTTCACCCGCGACCTCGAGCAGAACTACGCGCTCGTCGAGCAGCTCCTGGACGAAGCACGCGCCCAGGGCGCGCGGCTCGTCGTCTTCCCCGAGGCGTCGATCGGGGGCTACCTGTCCTCACTCGGCAACCACGGGGACACCGTACGAACCACCAAGCGGTCCTTGCCGCCCGCGATCCGCCTGGACGGGCCGGAGATCCGGCGCGTCCAGGCGCTCGCGGGGGAGACCGTGGTCTGCATCGGCTTCTGCGAGCTCGACGACGACGGTGAGACGCGGTACAACGCGGCCGTCTGCCTCGACGGAAGCCAGGTGTACGGCTCCTACCGCAAGGTGCATCAGCCGTTGGGAGAGAACATGTCGTACGCCGCAGGCGAGTCCTATCGGGCGTTCGACACGCCCGTCGGACGGATCGGCCTGCAGATCTGCTACGACAAGGCCTTCCCGGAGGCGGCCCGGGCGCTGGCCCTGGACGGCGCGGAGATCGTCGTGAGCATGTCGGCCTGGCCGGCGGCCCGCACCGCGACCGCCGAAGACCTGCAGCAGGACCGGTGGACCTACCGGTTCAACCTGTTCGACGCCGCCCGCGCGCTGGACAACCAGGTGTTCTGGATCGCGTCCAACCAGTCCGGCACGTTCGGGTCGCTGCGCTACGTGGGCAACGCGAAAGTGGTCGACCCCGGCGGGAACGTGCTGGCCACCACCCTGCTGGACGCCGGGATCGCCGTCGCCGAGATCGACGTCGAGGGCACCTTCCGCGCGATGCGCGGCGGCATGTTCCACCTGCGCGACCGCCGCCCCGACGTCTACGCGGCACTCACCGCACCGGACGCCCCCGAGTCCACCGGATGGAAGGACCTGGCCCATGCCTGAGATGACGTTCGACGTGCGCTGGCCCGACGGGCCCACGGCGAGCTGCTACTCGCCGAGCCTCGTGATGCACGACCACCTCGAGGTCGGGGCCAGCTATCCCGTAGCCGAGTTCGTGAACCGCGTGTCCCGGGCACTACGAGAGGCAAGTGAACGGGTGCGAGCCCGCTACGGCATGGCATGCACGTCGGCCGCGCAACAGGAGGCAGAGATCCGGCGGACCGCCACGTCGTTCCCCACGGGCGAGGTCGAGATCCTGCGCATGGAGCCGCCACTACCCGGGACGGAGATGCAGGGGACCGCCGGACATGCCGCCACCGCCCCGGAGACCGCGGTGCCGGGAGGCGGCGCATGAGGGCGGCGCGCGTCATCGACGGCGCCCACCACGAGGTGGTGGTCGTGGGCGGCGGGCAGGCCGGCCTGTCGCTGAGCCACCATCTGGTCGGCTCCGGCGTCGAGCACCTCGTGCTCGAGCGGGAGACCGTGGCGCACGAATGGCGCGATGGCCGCTGGGACGCGTTCACCCTGGTCACGCCGAACTGGCATTGCCGGCTGCCCGGCTATCCCTACGACGGTCCGGACCCGGACGGCTTCATGCGCCGCGACGAGGTCTACGCCTGGGTGCGCCGGTACGCGGACACGTTCGACGCGCCGGTCGCCGAAGGTGTTGCCGCCACTCGGCTCGCACCACGGCCGGGCGGCGGATTCGTCGTCTCGACCACGCACGGCACGGTCACGGCCGACGCGGTGGCGGCGGCCGTGGGCGGCTACCACCGGCCCGTGGTACCCCCTTGGGCGTCGGCCCTGCCCGAGCGCGTGGTGCAGCTGCACTCGCACGAATACCGCAACGCCGATCTGCTTCCCCAGGGCCCGGTGCTCGTGGTCGGCACCGGCCAGTCCGGTACCCAGATCGCCGAGGACCTGCTTCTCGCCCGGCGCGAGGTGCACCTGGCCGCCGGGCGGGCGCCCCGTGTCGCCCGCCGCTACCGGGGCAAGGACTGCATGACGTGGCTGGCCGAGATGGGCGTGTACGACGTGCCCGTGGCCGCGCGCGGCCTGGCCAAGCGGGAATCGACCAACCACTATGTGACCGGGCGGGACGGCGGCCGCGACATCGACCTCCGCGATTTCGCGCGCCGGGGCATGCAGCTGTACGGCCGTGCCACCGGCGTGAGCGACGGCGCGCTGACCTTCGCCCCGACCCTGGAGAGTGACCTCGACCACGCCGACTCGGTGGCGGAGTCCATCAAGGACGACATCGACCGGTGGATCGAGACCGAGGGCATCGACGCACCCGCCGAGGACCGGTACGTGCCGGTCTGGCGGCCCGCCGCCGAGCCGGAACGGCTCGACCTCGACGGGATTGCCGCGGTGGTCTGGTCGGTCGGCTTCCGAGCCGACTGGTCCTGGCTCGACTCGCTGGCGCCCGCGGTGCTCGACGACGAGGGCATCCGCGGCACGTGCGCGGCCTCAGCCCGGTACCCGGGCTGGCGTTCGTCGGTCTGCCCTGGCTCCACACCTGGGGATCGGGCCGGTTCCTCGGCATCGCCCAGGATGCCGAGCATGTCGCCCGGGCGATAGGCGCCTGGCGCGACGGCGGTGCGTGGGGCGGGCCGGCGCCACACGCGCTCACCGCACAGTCGGCTAAAGCCGGATGACGGACAACCTACGCTCTAGGACATGTCCACGACGACCATGGGCGCGGTCGCAGCGCACTTCGGACGCGACATCGACCGCACCCTCGCCAAGCTTCCCGGCATCATCGACCAGGCCCGCGAGCGCGGCGTCGACCTGCTGGTGCTGCCCGACGCCACGATCGGTGGCTACCTGCACGACATGTACCACCCGGCGGACGAACCACTGCCGCCGGCCGTGGACCTCGACGGACCCGAGGTCGCGGCCGTGCGGCAGATGGCCAGGGACATGGTGGTGTGCTTCGGGATCGCCGAGCGGGCTCAGGAAGGCGGAGCCGAAGTGCGGTACAACACGGCCGTCTGCGTGCACGGGGACGGACTGCTGGGCGTGCACCGCAAGGTGCACCTGCCGCTCGGCGAGTCCCAGGCATACCGGCCCGGCACCGGATTCGACGCCTTCGACACCCCCGTGGGCCGCCTCGGCATGCTCATCGACTTCGACAAGACGTTTCCCGAGTCGGCTCGCTCGATCGCGCTCGACGGCGCGCAGATCATCGCGTGCCTCAGCGCCTGGCCCGCGAGCGTCACCGACCGCTCCGACCGGCTCCGCAACGATCGCCAGGCCCACCTGTTCGACCTGTACGACTGTGCACGGGCGGCCGAGAACCAGCTCTACGTGGTCTCCTCCAACCAGACGGGAGTGCTCGGCGGGCTCCGCTTCCTCGGGCAGGCCAAGGTCGTCGACCCGGCCGGCGAGATCATCGCCAAGACCTGGGCCAAAGGCGGGCTCGCCGTCGCCACCGCCGACGTGGCGGCCGACGTCGCCAGAGCCCGCCGCACCATGAACCACCTGCGCGACCGCGTCGAGAACGCCTACAACCTCACGCGGCCGGCGCCGAGCCGAAGCCCCGGGTGACACCCAGGCCGACCACCTTCAGGACGGAGCGCCGTGCGCATCGCTCAGATCACCTACTCGACCAAGCCGCGCGGCGGAGTGGTGCACACCCTGGCTCTCGCCGAGGCGCTCGCCGCCCGAGGCCACCAGGTGACGGTGTGGACCCTTGGCCGTGGTGGCGACGACGCGTTCTTCCGGCCCGTCGACCCGACGGTCGAGGTGCGGCTCGTACCGTTCGTCCCCCGCGACGACGAGAACGTCGGTGACCGTATCGAGCGGTCGATCCAGACCATGGCCGGCGCTTTCGACCCCTCCGGCTACGACGTGGTGCACGCGCAGGACTGCATCTCCGCCAATGCCGTGGGCCCGTGCGTGCGTACGATCCACCACCTCGACGAGTTCACCACACCCCGCCTCGTCGAGTGCCACCTGCGGGCGATCACCGACCCCATAGCACGGCTCTGCGTCTCGCGTGCCGTCGCGCAGGAGGTGCACGAGGGCTACGGCCTGGCCCCCACCGTGATCCCCAACGGCGTCGACGCCGACCGGTTCGCCCGCGCGGCCGGACCCGACGGAGCCCGTTCACGCGCCCGGTGGCAGGCGGAGCTGGGGCGATACGTCCTCGCGCTCGGCGGCATCGAGCCCCGCAAGGGCAGCATCGACCTGCTGGAGGCGTTCGCGCTGCTGTGCGCCGACCACCCGGACCTGAGCCTCGTGATCGCCGGGGGAGAGACGCTCTTCGACTACCGCCCCTACCGCGACCGGTTCGACCGGCGCTGCACCGAACTCGGCGTCGAACCCGTGGTACTCGGCACCCTGGCCGACGACGACGTACCGCCGCTCGTGGCGGCCGCCGCGGCGCTGGGCTTCGTCTCCACCAAGGAGGGCTTCGGCCTGGCGGCCATGGAAGCGCTCGCCGCCGGTGTGCCCGTGGTGGCGCGCGACCTACCGGTCACCCGCGAGGTCTTCGGCGACACCGTCACCTATGCCGCCAACGTGCCACAGATCGCCGCGGCGCTGGCCGCCGTCCTCGACGACCCCACCCCGGCCGACGCCAAACCCGGACGAGAACTGGCCGAGCGGCACACCTGGGCGGCAGCCGCCGCGGCGCACGAACGCTTCTACGAGCACGTCGCACGAGAGGGAGGCGACGATGGCCAGGAGATCGATCTCACGGATCGTCAGCGGGCTCGCCGAGGCTGACCCTGGCCGCGTCGTCGCCGTCGCCGTCACCCCCGCAGGAGAGCAGCAGCTCACCGCCGCCGCCCTGAAGTCCGCCTCCAACCGGTACGCGCGCCTGCTGCTGGAACGCGGCGTACGTCGCGACGATCTGGTCATCCTCGCCCTGCCCAACCGGCTGGAGATGCTGGTGGCGTGCGTGGCCGTGTGGAAGGCGGGCGCCACGCCCCAGCCCGTCTCGCGTGGGCTGACCCCGCACGAGCGGGCGGAGGTCGTGGCCACCGCCCGCCCCGCACTCGTGGTCGGGTTCGAGGCCGACGGCGTGGCGAGCCTCCCGGGAACCGGCCCGCACGGACCCGAGGCCACCGACGACGGCCCGCTGCCCGACGCCTGGGCTCGCTCCTGGAAGGCGCCCACGTCCTCCGGCAGCACGGGCCGACCCAAGGTGGTCTTGTCCACCGCACCCGCCCTCCTGGACCCGTCCCGGCCGGTAGCCGACTTCGTGCCGCTGCGCGCCACGCAGCTGGTCAGCGGGCCCCTCACCCACTCCGCGACGTTCACCTACGCCTTCCGCGGACTGTTCACCGGGCACACTCTGGTGATCCTGCCGCGGTTCGAGGAGCGGGCGGTGCTCACGGCGATCGAGCGACACGGCGTCACGTGGGCCCTGCTCGTACCCACGATGCTGCACCGCCTGCTGCGGCTACCGGCCGCCGAGCGGGATCCGGGGCGGCTGCGCACCCTGGAGACCGTGCTTCACCTGGGCTCGCCGTGTGCGCCCGCGCTCAAGCGCGCCGTGCTGGACTGGCTCGGTCCCGGACGCGTCATCGAGGTCTACGCGGGCAGCGAGTCCAACGGGCTCACCATGATCCGGGGCGACGAATGGCTGGCCCGGCCGGGAAGCGTGGGCCGGCCGATCGGCGGCACGCAGGTACGCGTGCTGCGCGAGGACGGCACAGACGCCGCGCCGGGCGAGACCGGCCAGGTCTGGATGCGGCGCGGCGCCGACCCGGCGTACACCTACCTGGGGGCGGTGAGCCGCCGTCGGCCGGACGGGTGGGACACCCTGGGCGACCTGGGCCACCTCGACGCCGACGGGTGGTTGTGGCTGACCGACCGGTCCGACGACGTGATCGTGCGCGGCGGGGAGAAGGTCTACCCCGTCGACGTGGAGCGCGTGCTGGAGGAACACCCCGCCGTACGGAGCGCGTTGGCCTTCGGCGTGCCCGATGACGAGTTCGGCCAGCACGTGGAGGCTGTCGCCGACGTGGCCGGAGCCCGCATCGACGGCGAGGAGCTGCGCTCCTGGGCCGCGGCCCGGCTCGACGCCGCCCGCCGGCCCATGCGGGTCCGGGTGACGCACCAGCCGCTGCGCGACGACGCCGGAAAGGCGCGCCGGGGCGCTGTCGCCACGTAGTCGGGACATCGAGGAACGATGTCCCGCGTCATCACAAAGTGGGCCCGGAGGGACTCGAACCCCCGACCAGTACGGTGTAAACGTAGTGCTCTACCAACTGAGCTACAGGCCCCGGAACGGCGCAGCCCAGGATACCCGTCCCGGTACCCGGGCCACGCCGTTCGGTACTTCTTGTGCGGTCAGATCTCCGCCAGCGCCTGGCGGTAGCCCTCCAGGTCGCGAGGCCGGGCGCGCGGGCTGAGCACGCTCCAGCGCACGATCCCGTCCGCGTCGACGAGGAACGAGCCGCGCAGGGCGTGCCCCGACTCGTCGTCGAACACGCCGAACGACCGCGCGACCGCGCCGTGCGGCCAGAAGTCGCTCAGCAGGTCGAAGCCGAAGCCCTCGGCCTCCTGCCAGGCCTTGAGCGCGAACACGGGGTCCGTGGAGACGGCGAGCAACCGTACGCCCGCGGTCTCGAAGTCCTCGATGTTGTCCCGCAGCTCGCACAGCTCGCTCGTGCAGATCCCGGAGAAGGCGAACGGGTAGAAGACGACGAGCGTGGCCTGACCGCGCAGGTCGCCGAGGTGCACGGGCGTGCCGTGCGTGTCGGGGAGCGTGAAATCGGGCGCCGGGTCGCCCGGACCGACGGCCGGTACGGGCACGCCGGCGGGCTCGGGGGCGTTCATCAGTGCCCGCGGCCCCGGAAGGCCAGTCGCGTCGCCGACCATTCGTCGGCGACGGCGAACGTGTTCGTCGTCTGCAGGCCCGCCGTGTTCGCGGCCTCCTGGATCTCTCCGGGCGTCGTGTGCCCGTCGCGTCCCGCCTTCGGCGTGAAGATCCAGATGAGTCCGCCGTCGTCGAGGAGCGTGGTGACGTCGACCATGGCATCGGTCAGGTCTCCGTCGCCATCCCGCCACCAGAGGATCACGCCGTCGGTGACGTCGCCGTAGTCCTCGTCCTCGAGCTCGTTGCCGGTGATCTTCTCGATCTCGGTGCGCACGTCGTCGTCGACGTCGTCGCCCCAGCCGAACTCCTGAACCACTTGGTCGGCCTTGAATCCGAGTCGGTCCGCACCCTGGGTGTCCGCGCTCACTTGGTTCTGCATTCCTTTCATCTCACGATCCTGGGCCGCGTGGTGACCAGGCGTCCTTCGTGGCAAAGGTAGTGCACTCGGACGGGCCGCGCTGCACGGGGCGCGCCAGAGATGCCGGACCGTTGCGTCCGTCCCCGGCGGGGTCGTGCGGGCCGCCGTACCGGTCGCATCGGCCCCGGATCGCGGGCGCGGGACCTGCCGAGCCACCGCCGTCGTCGTCCACGAACCACCAAGACCGTACCCGGTATCAGTAAAGCGATACTCGGTCTCATCCTCGCGTCTCTTCCGGGGAAAGTCGACGTGAAGTAACGCAGATCACGCATCCCGCTGAGCTTCTTGACCCTCCGATGGTGTGAGCGCGCGCTGTCAGGGGTCAGAATGGCTGTGACCACCTGTGTGCGTGGGCGGGCGCCGCGGACCGCGACGCCGATCGCCCCGGAGCGGCGCAGGACGAGAGAAGCACGGCCGACCGGGTCGTGCCGACGACGGAGAGGTTGCTGGTGGCTTCGTTTGACGAGACCGGACCGCTGATCAACGGTCTGCTCAGCGCTGTGCCGGACATCGACCCGGGGGAGACCTCCGAGTGGGTCGAGTCGTTCGACGGCCTGATCGACGACAAGGGCGGTCCGCGGGCCCGGTACGTCATGCTCAACCTGCTGCGGCGGGCCCGTGAGCGCAACGTGCACATTCCCGCGACGACGGCGACGCCGTACGTCAACACGATCGGTGTCCACGAGGAGCCCTACTTCCCGGGCGACGAGGCGATGGAGCGGCGGTACCGCTCCTTCATCCGCTGGAACGCGGCGGTCATGGTGACCCGCGCGCAGCGGGAGGGCCTGGCCGTGGGCGGTCACATCTCCTCGTACGCCTCGGTGGCGACGCTGTACGAGGTGGGCCTGAACCACTTCTTCCGCGGCAAGGACCACCCGGGCGGCGGCGACCAGGTCTACTTCCAGGGGCACGCCTCGCCGGGCGTGTACGCCCGTGGCTTCCTGGAGGGGCGCCTCAGCGCCGAGCAGCTCGACGGCTTCCGCCAGGAGAAGTCGCACGAGGGCGGCGGCCTGCCGTCCTACCCGCACCCGCGCCTCATGCCCGACTTCTGGGAGTACCCCACGGTGTCGATGGGCCTGGGCCCGGCGTCGGCCATCTACCAGGCGTGGACGAACAAGTACCTGCACAACCGCGGGATCAAGGACACGAGCCAGCAGGACGTGTGGGCGTTCCTCGGCGACGGCGAGATGGACGAGCCGGAGAGCCGCGGCATGATCCAGCTCGCGTCCCAGCAGCAGCTCGACAACCTCACGTTCGTGGTGAACTGCAACCTGCAGCGCCTCGACGGGCCCGTGCGCGGCAACGGCAAGATCATCCAGGAGCTGGAGGCGCAGTTCCGGGGCGCCGGCTGGAACGTCATCAAGGTCGTCTGGGGCCGCGAGTGGGACGCGCTGCTCCAGGCGGACAAGGACCGCGCCCTGGTCAACCTCATGAACGCCACGCCGGACGGCGACTACCAGACGTACCGCGCCGAGTCGGGCGCCTTCATCCGCGAGCACTTCTTCGGTCGCGACCCGCGCACCAAGGCGCTGGTGGAGAACATGACCGACGAGGACATCTGGAACCTCAAGCGCGGCGGCCACGACTACCGCAAGATCTACGCGGCCTACTCCGCGGCGCGCGCGCACACCGGCCAGCCGACGATCATCCTGGCGCACACCGTCAAGGGCTACGGTCTCGGCTCCGGCTTCGCCGGCCGCAACGCGACGCACCAGATGAAGAAGCTCAAGACCGACGAGCTCAAGGCGCTGCGGGACTCCCTCAACATCCCGATCACGGACGAGGAGCTCGCGGACCCGTACGACGCGCCGTACTACCACCCGGGCATGGAGGCGCCCGAGATCCAGTACATGCTGGACCGCCGCCGCCAGCTCGGCGGGTTCGTGCCGGAGCGCCGGTCGACGCCGAAGACGCAGCTGACCCTGCCGGAGGACAAGTCCTACGAGCTGCTGGCGAAGGGGTCCGGCACGCAGCAGGTCGCCTCGACCATGGCGTTCGTCCGGATGCTCAAGGACCTGTTCAAGGTCAAGGGCTTCGGTGAGCGGATCGTGCCGATCATTCCCGACGAGGCGCGCACCTTCGGCCTCGACTCGATCTTCCCGAGCGCGAAGATCTTCAACACGCTGGGGCAGAACTACCTGGCCGTGGACCGCGAGCTCATGCTGAGCTACAAGGAGTCCGAGTCCGGGCAGATCATGCACACCGGCATCAACGAGGCCGGCTCGGCCGCCGTGTTCCAGTCGGTGGGCACCTCGTACGCGACGCACGGCGAGCCGCTGATCCCGATCTACATCTTCTACTCGATGTTCGGGTTCCAGCGCACCGGCGACCAGTTCTGGGCGGCGGGGGACCAGCTCACCCGCGGCTTCATCATCGGCGCGACCGCGGGCCGCACCACCCTGACCGGTGAGGGCCTGCAGCACGCCGACGGCCACAGCCCGCTCATCGCCGCGACCAACCGCGCGATCGTGCAGTACGACCCGGCCTACGGCTACGAGATCCGGCACATCGTGCGCGACGGCATCGAGCGGATGTACGGCCCGGGCACCGACGGCCGCGACCAGGACGTCATGTACTACCTCACGGTGTACAACGAGCCGATGGTGCAGCCGGCCGAGCCGGAGGACGTCGACGTCGAGGGCATCAAGCGCGGTATCCACCGCGTCCTGACGGCCGGCGACGGCGACGGGCCGCGGGCCCAGCTGCTCGCCTCGGGCGTGGGCGTCCCGTGGGCCCTGGAAGCCGCGGAACTGCTGCGCGAGGACTGGGGCGTGCACGCCGACGTCTGGTCCGTGACGAGCTGGACGGAGCTGCGGCGCGACGCGCTCGACGCCGAGCAGGCCGCCTTCGTGGACCCGGCCTCCGAGCCGCGTGTGCCGTACGTCACGCAGAAGCTGCAGGGCGCGCCGGGGCCGGTCATCGCGACGAGCGACTACGACCACCTCGTGCCCGACCAGATCCGCGCCTGGGTGCCCGGCGACTACGCCGTGCTCGGTGCGGACGGCTTCGGGTTCTCGGACACGCGTGCGGCCGCACGGCGGTACTTCCTCATCGACGGTCCGTCGATGGTGGTCAAGACGCTGCAGGTGCTGGCCCGCCGGGGCGAGGTGCCCTCGGACGTGGTGGCCAAGGCGATCGAGAAGTACCGCCTGCTCGACGTGACCGCCGGGGCGTCGGGAAGCGCCGGCGGCGAGAGCTGAGTCGGGTGACAGCGGGCTGAGTCCGCGGGTGACGGCGGGGGCGGTGCGTGAGGCGCCGCCCCCGCCGTTCGCGTTGTGGGCGGGGTGGCGGTGGGCCGGGCCGATGTCAGTGTGTCCGGGCAGAATCTGGGGGGTGCGCATGATTCTGTCGCGGGTGGGTGGGCCGCGAGCCGCCGTCGCTCGGCTGCCCGAGCCCGGGGAGGTGGTGGACGACGACGGCGTCCCCTCCGCGCCACCACGCTGGACCTGGGACGACACGAACCGCTGGTACCCGAGCCTGCTGGCCGACGGCGTCCGGGTCGAGCGCGCCCACGACCTGCGGCTCGCGCACGCGATCCTGCGCTCCTCGGCGTTCGCGGCGGACACCGAGCTGGCCGCCGCGCCCCGGGGGCCGTGGGACGGCCTGCCGCCGACACCGCCGCCGCATGCCGGGGGCGTGTCCGACGACGCCGCGCCGGCCGCCCTCTTCGACCTCGACGCACTGGGTGGGGAGCCAGGCGGTCCCGCGCGCGGGACGGGTGATCTCCTCGGCCGGGGAGGCGACCTCGCGGGCACCGCACGACCGTCGTCGGACACGGACGGCGGGCTGGACCCCGTTGCCGAGTTGGCGGCGCAGCTCGACGCGATCGCGGCGAGCACCGATCCCGGTCGGCTGCGCCTGCTGATCGCCGCCGAGTCGGCGGGCGCGCTGGCCGCCGCCGAGATGCACCACACCGGCCTGCCGTGGCGCGCCGACGTGCACGACGCGATCCTCACCGAGGCGCTCGGCCCGCGCCCCCGGTCCGGCGCGCGGCCGGCGAAGCTCGAGGCGCTGGTGGAGCGAATCCGCGAGGCACTCGACGCGCCGCCCACGCTCAATCCCGACTCGCACCCGGACCTGCTGCGCGCCATGGAGTACGCGGGCGTGGCCGCGCGCAGCCTGCGCAAGTGGGAGCTGGAGAAGCTCGACCATCCCGTGATCGCCCCGCTCCTGGAGTACAAGTCGCTGTACCGCCTGTACACGGCGAACGGCTGGACCTGGCTCGACACCTGGGCGCCGGACGGCCGGTTCCGCATGGAGTACGTGGTGGGCGGCGTCGTCACGGGCCGCTGGGCGAGCACGGGCGGAGGCGCGCTGCAGCTCCCGCACAGCGTGCGGCGCGCGGTGGTGGCCGACCCGGGGTGGACGTTCGTCGTCGCCGACGCGGCTCAGCTCGAGCCGCGCGTGCTGGCCGGTCTGGCGCAGGACGAACGGATGGCTGCGGCGGGTCAGGGCCCGGGCGGAGCGGGCGGCCGTGGTGCGGGTGGATCCGGGGACGGCGCGGGCGGCGGAGGGGTCGGCGGCATGGGGCACGGCGCGGGTGGTCGGAGCGATGACGCTCGTGGTGGAGGTGGCGGCGGGGCAGCCGAGGTCGTCGACATGTACGCGGGGATGGTGGCGGCCGGCGTCGTCGAGACCCGCCAGGAGGCCAAGCTCGGCATGCTCGGGGCGATGTACGGCGGTACGACGGGCGCTTCTGCCCAGGTGATGCCCCGGCTGGCGAAGGCGTTCCCGAGGGCGATCGACCTGGTCGAGCGCGCCGCCCG
Source organism: Myceligenerans pegani (assembly GCF_014892515.1). GTDB lineage: Bacteria > Actinomycetota > Actinomycetes > Actinomycetales > Cellulomonadaceae > Myceligenerans > Myceligenerans pegani. The sequence continues at coordinate 41,180 of NZ_JADBGR010000062.1, read as the reverse complement.
GGCGGGGGAGCGGGGCGAGGTCGTGACCACCCGGCTCGGGCGCAGCTCGCCGCCGCCGGGCAGCGCATGGGCCGACGCCCAGGCTCGCGCCTTCGCCGCCGAACCCGAGGACAGCGCCGAGGCCGGGCGTCGCGCCCGTTCGCAGACCCGCGCCTGGGGCCGCTTCACCCGGAACTTCGTGGTGCAGGGCACCGCCGCCGAGTGGGCGCTGTGCTGGATCGCGTCGCTCCGCCGGCGCCTGTGGGCACTCGGCGAGGTGCCGGACGTACCGGACTCCGGGGGCGCCCCCGAGCCCTTCGCGCGTCGGCCGCACCTCGTGTTCTTCCTGCACGACGAGGTCGTGGTGCATACCCCCGTCGTCCTTGCCGAAGCCGTGGCGCACGAGGTCCGGGCCGCCGCGGACGAGGCGGGCAGCCTCCTGTTCGGCGACTTCCCGGTCACCTTCCCGCTCAGCGTCGCGATCGTGGACAGCTACGCCGACGCCAAGGACTGAGCGGCGTGGCCGCCGGCGCGGACAGCACGCCAGCGGGCGGCCGGTCAGCGCGGCGGCCGCCCCGCGCGGAGGGCACGTCAGCGGGCCTCGAAGGTCGCGACGTAGCAGGCGTTGGGGTCGGTCGCGGGCGGCTCAGAGGCGTGTGAGGGTCGCCTCGACCACCCGGGCCGAGCGGAGCGCGGCGTCGTCGACGTGGGTGAGGAACTCGGTGCCGTCCGGGGCGCAGAGATCGGACACGGCCCGGATGGATACGAACGGCGCGCCGTGGTTGTGGCACGCCTGCGCGATCGCGGCCGACTCCATGTCCACGGCCAGCACCTGGTCGAACGTCTCCCGCAGGGCGCGCGCGGGCTCCGCGGTGACGAACTTCTCGGACGAGCCGATGGTCCCGGCGACGAGGTTCTGCTCGTGCCCGACGGCGTTCTCGGTGGCCTCGAGCAGACCGTGGTCGGCCGCGTAGACGGCCGGCATCCCGGGGAGCTGCCCGAGCCGGTACCCGAACGCCGTGGCGTCCGCGCCGGTGTTCACGTACGTCCGCCCGACGACGACGTCGCCGACCTCGACCGACCGCGCGAGGCCGCCCGCGCTCCCGGCGCTGACGACCGGGACGATGCCGTAGGTCAGGAGCGCACCGACCGCGGCGTCCGAGGCGTTCACGAACCCGATGCCGCTGCGCACCAGCGCGATGCGGCGCCCGCCCAGCGTGAGGACCCGGTGCTCGGCTGCGCCGACCATCCGCGCCCCGGGTGGGAGCGCGCCGCCGGACATGCCGAGCCCGGAGGCGTCGGACATCGTGCTGACGGGGCGTGCGCCGTCGTCGTCGGCCGGCGCACTCGACGGTCGACGGACGTCGCCGGAGGCCGTGCCGGTGCCCGTGCCGTCGTCGGGCGTGATGCCCGATGCCGCGGCATCGGCGCGCGGGACGCCGGCGAGATCGAGGAACGGGGCGGCCTCGTCGGGCATGGCGACGATCACGACGGCGTCGACGGCGCCGCCCTCGGGAGCGGCCGTCACGCGTAGACCCGGGTCCACTGCGCGCGCTCGGCGAGGAACGCGCGGGCCGCGTCCTGGGCGCCGGCCAGGGTGTGGTTCGCGCCCCAGCCGCACTGCACCTCGTTGGCGGCGGGCACCTCGGTCGCCTCCGTGATGTCGCTGAGGGTCGCCTCGACCAGGTCGAGGACCTCCTCCTCGGCGGGCTCGCCGGCGAGCATCAGGTAGAAGCCCGTCTGGCAGCCCATGGGGGAGAAGTCCAGGACCCGGTCCGTGTGGTTGCGCGACTTCTCCGCGAACAGGTGCTCCAGCGAGTGCACCACCGGCATCTCCAGGTGGGCGACGTTGGGCTGGGCGAACCGGACGTCGTACTTGACGACGACGTCTCCGGCGGGAAGTTCCTTGCGGTCGGCCAGGCGCACGTACGGCGCGGCGACGACGCGGTGGTCCAGGTTGAACGACTCGACGTTCATACGGGGCTGCTCGGTCACGGCACCAGCCTACGGTCCGCGCCGCCGCGCGGGTTGATGCGGTCGGCCGGATGCCGAGCGGCCGGCCCGGTGTCGATGCGGTCAGGCTCCCTGAGGAACCGACCGCATCGACACCGAACCGACCGCTCCGCGTCGGGCCGACCGCACCGTCCGTGGGTCAGCCGCAGGCCAGGGATCCGGCGGACGGCGGTGAGCCGTTGCCGATGAAGCCGAAGCTGGTGCTCTGGCCGGCCCCGAGGTTGCCGTTCCACGACACGTTGGAGACGGTCGACCCGGACAGCGTCCCGTTCCAGATCTGGCTCACGGAGATCCCGCCGGACAGCGTCACGGACCAGCCGCTGATCGCCGACGAGCCGGCGGTGACGGCGACCTCTCCCTGGTAGCCGCCCTGCCACGAGTTCACGATCCGCAGGTCCGCCGAGCAGTCACCGGCAGGGAACGTCGGGTCCTCCGTGGGATCCTCGGTCGGGTCCTCGGTGGGGTCGTCCGTCGGGTCGGTCGTGCCCCCGGCGTTGAGCGCGTCGAGGGTGGAGTAGTACGCCTGCTTCTTGTTGCCGTTCCCGTCGAACAGCAGCGGCGTGCCCTGGGAGCGCCAGGAGTCGGAGTCGCGCACACCCCACACCGTGATGCCGGTGCAGCGGGAGACCGCGAGGCAGTCCTCCACGACCCGGCGGTAGGTGTCGGCCTGCTGCTGCCCGGAACCCTCGATGTCGAGCTCGGTGATCTGCACGTCCACGCCCAGGTCGGCGAAGCTCTGCAGCGTCGTGCGGTAGTTGTTCGGGTAGGGGCTGCCCGAGTTGAAGTGCGACTGGAGCCCGATGCAGTCGATCGGCACGCCGCGCTGCTTGAAGTCCCGGACCAGGTTGTAGGCCGCCTGCGTCTTGGCCCAGCTCCAGTTGTCGATGTTGTAGTCGTTGTAGCAGAGCTTGGCGCCCGGGTCGGCGGCGCGGGCGGCGCGGAACGCGGCCTCGATCCAGTCGTTCCCCGTGCGCTGCAGGTTGGAGTCGCGCCGGGCGCCGGTGCCGCCGTCGGCGAACGCCTCGTTGACGACGTCCCAGGAGTGGATCTTGCCGCGGTAGTGGGTAGCGACCTGGGTGACGTGGTTGAGCATGGCCTGGCGCAGCGCCGGGCCCTCCATGTTCTGCATCCAGCCCGGCTGCTGGGAGTGCCAGGCGAGGGTGTGGCCGCGCAGTTGCTTGCCGTTCTGCAGGGCCCAGTTCGCGATCTGGTCGCCCCGGGAGAAGTTGAACTGGCCCTGGTTGGGCTCGGTGGCGTCGAGCTTCATCTCGTTCTCGGCCGTGATCATGGTGAACTCGCGGTTCGCGATGGTCGTGTACTGCGAGTCGCTGAGCCTCTGGCCGGCGATGGCGGTGCCGAAGTAGCGGCCGGACTCGGCGGCGGCCTCGCCCAGCGTGTCACTGGCGGCCTGGGCCGATGTCGACATCGCGATACCACCGGCGAGCACTGTCGCGAGCGCCAGGGCTCCCGCTGCCCAGGCTGCCCGGCGCCGTGGCGGCGCGGTGCGGTGATTCATCTCGTCCTCCTCGTCGAGCGACACGGCCGCGGCGTGCGGCCGTAGCACGAGGATGGATGGAAAACGTTATCGGAGCGAGGGCGCTAAACGGTTCGACCCCACCGACCCACCCGAAGCCCTCGTCGGTGCCGCGGGTTCGGGCAAGGGCGCTCACGCGTCCGTCGGGAACCCGACCGCCGTGATCTCGCTGGCCCCGTCGGCCCAGAGCCGCAGCACCGACAGCGACGCCGGCGGGATGCGGATGCGTGACCAGTGCGACGCCGGTGCGCCCATCGCCTGTCCCACGGCCGTCCGGATCTGCGCCGCGTGCCCCACGATCACCACGGTGCGCCCCACGCCGCCGTCGACCAGCGCCTGCATCCCGTCCCACACTCGCGCCCCCACCTGCGCGTACGACTCACCGCGCGGCGGCACGAACGTCCCGGTGCTGTGCCACAGGTGCAGCTCGCCGGGCCAGCCGGCCTCGATCTGCGCGGCCGTGAGGCCCTCCCAGTCGCCGAACCGGCACTCCGCGAACTGGTCCTCCACGGAGACCGGCAGTCCGAGGCGGCGCCCGACGGCGCCCGCCGTCTCCCGGGCGCGGACCATCGGTGAGGCGACCACCAGCGACGGCCGCGGCACGTCGGACCACAGCCCGCGACGGTCGCGGCCGATCCGGAACACGGCGTCCGCCGCCTCCGCCGCCTGACCCTTCCCCCGCGTGGAGAGGGACGGGCCGGGCACGTCGGACCCGGAGTAGGCGCCGTTCTCGGTCATGGACGTCACCCCGTGCCGCACCAGCACGGCGGTGAGCGGCAGCGCGCCGTCGAACCGGCTCACCGAGCCGGGGGGACGTACGTGGGTGTCGTAGCCGGGTGCGTGCGCCGTGGGGTCCGACGTCGCCATCACGCGTCCCGGACGAGGATCCGGCCGCACTCCTCGCACGTCACGACCTGCTCGGGGGCGGCGGACCGCGCGGCGGCCAGGTCCCCGGGGTTGAGCTCCAGGCGGCAGCCCTCACAGCGTCCCTCGCGGAGCGCGGCGGCGCCGAGGCCGCCCTGATGGGCGCGGATGCGGTCGTACATCGCGATCAGCCCGGTGTCGACCTGCTCCGCCAGCTTGTCCCGCTCGGCGGTGACCGTCGTGGCCTCCGCGTCGATCTCGGCCCAGGCGGCGTCGCGCTCGGCCCCGGCGGCGTCGCGGTCCGCGGCGAGCGCGTCGTACGCGGCGGTGACCTTGGTCAGCGCCTCCTCGTGCGCCTCGAGGCGCTCCATGACGTCGAGCTCGACCTCCTCGAGCGCACCCTGACGCCGGGTGAGCGAGGCGATCTCGTCGGTGAGGGCGACGGCGTCCTTGGCCCCGACGGAGCCGGACTCGAGCCGCTGCCGGTCGCGTGCGGCGCGAGCGCGCACCTGTTCGACGTCGGCCTCCGCCTTCGTCAGCTCCCGCTTCAGGTCGGCGACCGCCGTGCGGGACTCGACCAGCGAGCCGTTCAGGTCCTTGATCTGCCCCTCCAGCTCGGCGATACGGGCCAGCGACGGGTGGTTGCGCTTCGAGTGGGCGAGCTGCTGGAGGCGGGTGTCCAGTGCCTGAACCTCCAGGAGCTTGCGCTGGTCGTCGGGGGGAGCAGTGGTCACCGCTGGGGTCCTCTCGCAGGGCGGGCTGGTTCGCGGGTCGTTCGGGGGTGCGGCGGCGCGGTCCCGGCGGGGCGCCTCGTGGCGTCGTCGGCGGTGCTACCCGGCGCGACCTCTGGGCAACGCTACCGCGCGACGCCGGTCCACGGGTCGGTCACGATGTCGCTGACCCGGGTCTCCACGCCGGGCAGGCCGCCGGAGGCGAGTCCCGCGGCCAGGTCCTCGGCCGCGTACGCGAGCCAGGGCCATTCGCTCGCGAAGTGCGCGGTGTCGACGAGGAACGGCGTGCCGCCCGCCTCCGGGCGCCCCGTCGCGAAGGCCTCGAAGCGCGCGCGTTCCCGCAGCTCGGAGGCGGGGTGGTGGCGCAGGTCGGAGGTGACGTACACGTCGGCGTCGGCGGCGCGGACGTCGTCGAACAACGAGTCCCCGGATCCGCCGACGACGGCGGCCGTGCGGACCATGGCCCCGGGGTCGCCCGAGAACCGGATGCCCTGGGCGGTCGCGGGCAGGGCGTCGGCGACGCGCCGGGCGAAGTCGCGCAGCGTGACGGGTTCGGTGAGCGTGCCGACGCGGCCGATCCCGATCTCGGCGTCCGCGGTTCCGGCGTCGTCGGTCCCGGGGGCTCCGGCCGGCGTGGTCCTGGCCAGGGTGGCGGCGCGCGCCTTCGCGACGAGGGGGCGGCGTTCCGCGATCCCGACGCGGTCGGCCAGCGCGTCGGCGACGCCGCGCGGCGCGGCGTCGGCGTTGGTGTGGGCGACGTGCAGCGCGCACCCGGAGGTGACCAGCCGGTGCACGACGGAGCCCTTGAACGTGGTGGCGGCCACGGAGTGCGTGCCGCGCAGGAACAGCGGGTGGTGGGTGACGAGCAGGTCGGCGCCCCACTCGAGGGCCTCGTCGACGACGTCGGCCACGGGGTCGACGGCGAACAGCACCCGCCGCACCTCGGCGACGGGATCCCCGGCGACCAGCCCGACGGCGTCCCACCCCTCGGCGGTACCGGGCGGGTACAGCCCGTCGAGCACGCGGACGACGTCGGCCAGGCTGGATGCGGAACTCACGACGGTGAGCCTACTTCCTGCGGGGCGGGGCGACCGCTGGGTGTCGGCCGGCGTCGGATCAGCGGAGGACCAGTTCCAGGGTTTGCGGGGAACTCGGACGCGACGGCGGGGTGAGGGTGGTCTCGACGAGGGTCTGGGTGTTGCCCGTGGTGACCTCCGTGAGGATCACCCGGCCCTCCAGCTCGCGGGCGGCGGCGAGCACCTCGGTGGCCGACGTCGGCTCCTCCGCCCGCCGCAGCAGGTGCCCGGCCAGCACGCCGCGGGTGTGCTTCGCGTTGTGCGACACCACGGATCGCCTGCCGCCGACCTCGCGGACCACACGGACCGTGAGCCACTCCGCGGCGCCGGGCCCGGCGGTGGCGGGCTTCCACGCGGCCGCATAGGTCGCGGACCGGCAGTCGACGACGACGTCGTCCGCGGCGTGCGGTCCCAGCTCCGTGGCCAGGGCCGGCTTCCACGCCGCGGCCAGCGGGCCGACGTCGGGCAGCGACACCCCCATGGAGAGGCGGTAGGCGGGGATGCGGTCGCCGGGCGCGACGGCGCCCCACAGGCCGGAGAAGATCCGCACGGTCCGGGCGGCGCGTTCCGCGGCGCCGCCGGCGAGCGCGGCGAGCCCGGCCGCGCCGTACAGCACGCCCGTGTACACGCCGGCGGCGGGCCCGGCGGGCGCGTCCTTGAGGTGCACGTTGCGCGCCACCTCCCCGGCGAGGTTCGGGCTGACGCCGAGGACCTCGGTCGCGTCGTCACGCGCGGAGACGGCCGCGAGCGCGTCGAGCACGGTCCGGCGCTGCGCCGTCAGCCCGGGGTGGGCGAGTGCGGTGAGGTCGACGGGGCCGGCGTCGTCGGGCGCGGGGGTCTTGCCCTCGGACGGTGGGAGGAGGAGAAGCACCGCACGAGTCTAGGTCGACACGGCGGGGGACGCCGCGTACGCGTGAGGCGTCGTGGAGGAGGAATGGGCGCGGCGCCAGGGTTGCGCAACGGGGGCGGCGCCGGGGAGACGTCGTGCGGTCGACGCGGACTCCGAAGAAAATCGCGTGGGCGGCTCGGCGTGGACGTCGCGGCCCTGCCCGGGGCGGCGCTACGCGTAGAAGCCCTCGCGCAGGTTGATCCCGTGCTCGACCCACGCCTTCATCGCGGCGAGCATCCCCGTCCAGCCCTCGCAGTTGCCGAAGGCGTGCTTCGCGCCGAGCTCCGTGGCGTTCCACGACTCCTCGGTGATGGTCACGAGCGTGCGGGCGCCGTCGTCGATCGGGGCGAACGTGAACGTCGTGCGGGTGGTGCCGGTGTCGTTGGCCCCGGGGGCGGCATCCCACTCGATGACGATGCGCTCCGGCGGCGTGGCCTCGACCACGGTCACGGGGAAGCGGCCCGGGAAGTCGGCGAAGTCCCAGGACACGCCGGCACCGGGTTCGAGGCGGCCCCGCGCGCCCGCGGTGGTGAAGTAGCGGGAGAGCTGCTCGGGGTCGGCGACGGCCTCGTAGACCTCGGCGGGCGGGCGCGCGATGCGGCCCGAGACGGTGAAGGAGAGGGCGCCCAGTGCGGCGGCGCCGGCCGTGTGGTTCTCAGACATGTTGTAAGATTACAACATGTCTGAAGCGGAGAACAGTGCTGACGATCTCGTCTTCAAGGCACTGGCCGCGCCGGTGCGGCGGCGGATGCTCGACGTGCTGCGCACGGCGCCGCGCACGACGGGGGAGCTCTGCGCGCACTTCCCGGAGCTCGACCGCACCACCGTGCTGCAGCACCTGCGGGTCCTCGAGCGGGCCGAGCTCGTGACCGGCGAGCGGCAGGGGAGGGAGCGCCGTCTGACACTGGCGCCGCTGCCGATCAAGCGCATCCACGACCGCTGGATCGGGGACTACGCGCGGGCCGCTGTCCAGCTCCTGGACGACCTGGACAGGGGTTAGGACGCCGGTCAGCCGTCGAGGTCGGCGGCGGTGATCGTCTGGTCCGCGGGCGGGGCCACGATCTCGGCGGGCGGCGTGTCGTAGACGATGTCCATCGTGTGGACGAGCGTCTGCCCGGGCACCGGTGCCGGGATGATCGTGCGGAGGGGCAGGTCGTTCGCGTCGAGGAAGTACTCGACGTCGATCGATCCCGTCCTGGCCGCCGCAGCGTCGAACCCGAGCGCCGTGAGGTCCGCGGCCGCCAGGTCCACCGTGACGACGTAATGGTGCGTCTCGGCACCGCCGACGATCTCCGTGCCACGGTCCTCGACGGCTGTGACGGCGCCGTCCAGGGCGACCGTCCGGGCGTACACGTTCATGTCGGTGAACTGCTCGTCCCGGAACGCGTAACCGGGGTCCGGGTCCGTGAGATGGAGATACTTGCCGCCGGTCTCCTGGTCCCTCGCCCAGATGTTCTCGTCGTCGAGCTTGATGAGATCCTCGTCGAGGTCGGTCGTCATCTGGATCGCGACGGCGTCCGGCACCTCGCCGTACACCGCCCTGCCCTCGAACGTGGTCGCGACGCCGGAACCCTCTCCGGCAAGCGAGCCCGAGTACTCGGCCTCGAACGTCGTCGTCGCGGTGTTCGAGAGTGCCGTCGAGGTGCGTTCCACGAAGTTGTCGGCCGTCACCGTGTCAGAGCCCGGACCCGCGGCGGCGGCCTCCTCGTCCTGCACGGGCGCCGTGCTGGTGGACGTCGCCGACGTCCCGTCGTCGGGCGAACCTGCCGTGTCTCCCTGGCACGCGGTCAGGGTGGCGGTCGTCGCCCCCGCGATCAGCAGGACGGCGAGCCTGTGGGTGATGCGCATCGGGTATGTCTCCTTGGTCTGCCAGACTCCGCACCGTCTCGGTGCGCTCGGCGAACGTCTGACCAGGAGGTTCTCTCACGGCAGGGGTGAATTGCGCAAGGAAAGGCGCCGTGGTCGGTTACACGGACGGGCGGACGGTCCGCGCATCGTCGACGCCGGCGCGTGGTGCGGCGGCGAAGCCGCGGGCCAGGGGGATCAGGACCAGGACCAGGACCATGGGAAGAGCGAAGCCGATGCGCAGGGTCCCGGTGCTGATCAGACCGGTGACGACGGCGCCGAGGAGCGCGCCGACGTAGTTGAGCTGGTTGAACCGCGCGACGACGACGTCGGCCCGGGCGCGGTCACCGCCCGCGATCCGGCCCGCGGCGGAGAAGCTCAGCGGCGCGACCGCGCCGAGCCCCAGGCCGGTGGCGAAGAATCCCGCGGCCGCGACCGGCCACGACGGGGCGAGGACGACGGCGGCGAGCCCGGCGAACGCGATCATCGCGCCCGTCCGCACGATGGCGGGCGCGCCGAAGCGGGCGGTGAGCCGGTCGCCCGCGAGCCGGACCAGCCAGGTGGCCGCGAGGTAGGGCAGGGTCGCGAGGGCGAGCAGGTGCTCCGGTGCGGCCAGATCGCGGTAGAGGAAGAGCGGGCCCCAGGCCTGCGTGGCGGAGTCGACCAGGTAGAAGATGAGGAACGCGATCCCGGCCGGAGCGATGGCGGCCCACCGGACGGCGCCGGTGGGAGCGCCGGCGGCCGCAGGGCCGTCGGCCGTGGGGGCGGCTGTGCCGGACGCGGAGCGCGCGTCCGGGGAGAGCGCGCCCGGACCGGCGTCGGACATGGCGGGCGCGGACGGTGTCGGGGTCGTGCCGGGCATGACGACCGGACTCGGGGTGCCCTTCGGAAGGAGTCCAGGGGTGCTGCCGGGCAGGAATCCGGGAGGAGCGCTCGGCGTGGCGGACGATCCGAGGGCCGTGCCCGGCGTGGCGACGGGCGACGCGGCTGATCCGGGACCGGCGTCAAAGGCCGGGAGGCTGCGGCCCTGCAGCGGCGTGAACGCCGCGAGGAGGGGGACGACGGCGAAGAGCACGCCCGCGTTCAGCGGCAGGGTGGCCACCCCGGCGAGCGATACGCCGGTGGCGACGAGCCCGCCGAGCGTCCACGCACCCTGCGACGACGGCAGGATGGGGCGGCCGTAGCGGCGTTCCAGCGTGACGGCCTGCATGTTCGAGCCGGCATCCACCATGCCGAGTGCGATCCCGTACAGGACCATCCCGGCCGCGAGCCCCACCAGGTTGCCGGTGGCGAACATGAGTGCCAGGGCCGGAACCATGGTCACGAGTCCCGTGCGCAGGGCGGCGGCGCTTCCCGCGCCGCGGGCCACCGCCTCGGCGATCGCGGAGCCGACGGCGGCCGCCAGCACCATACCCAGCAGGAACATCGAGAACACGCCGGGGTCGAGGCCGAACGTGCCGACGATCTTCGGGATGAACAGCGTGGCGCTGACGAACACGAAACCCTGCGCGAAGAAGGCGGCGAGCACCGCCGCGCGGTTCAGGCGCAGGCTGTCGGGGCCCGTGGGGAGCGTCGTCATGCGGGGCATCCAACCACTGCGGCACGGTGCCTGGATAGGGGTGGATCCTCGCGGGCTTGCGGGCTCCGGTATTCTGGCCTGCGCGGACGAGCCGGTCGGACGGCCGCGTCGTCGGTGGCCCGGGAAACCGGAAGCGTCGGCGCCGAGGAACGTCCGGGCTCCACAGAGCAGGGTGGTGGCTAACGGCCACCCGGGGTAACTCGCGGGAAAGTGCCACAGAAAACAGACCGCCGACGCCGGGCGACCGGCGGCGGTAAGGGTGAAACGGCGGTGTAAGAGACCACCAGCGCCCCTGGTGACAGGGGCGGCTCGGTAAACCCCACCCGGAGCAAGGTCAGACAGGGAGTGCTGGAGGGCTGCTCGCCCGAGCTCCCGGGTAGACCGCTCGAGCCCAGCGGCAACGCTGGGCCTAGATGGATGGCCGTCGCCCGCACGGGGGCAACCCCGCGCGGGACACAGAACCCGGCGTACGGGCCGGCTCGTCCGCTTTCATCCCGGCCCTTGGCTGACTTGCTAGGAACGGGGGCTGCCGTGGCCGTTGCGCCCATGGCTCACCACAGGCTCAGTGAGGGTCTTCGGGCATGGTGTCGGGAACGGGTTCATGGGAGCCGCAGCCGAAGACGATCGTGTAGCCGTCCGGATCGCGAACCGCGACGTTCTTGAACGTCATGCCGTTGTCGTGTGTCGCGGCGACCGGACCGAACGCGATCCGTGCGCCGCGCTCGCGCAGTTCGCTGACCAGGGGTTCAAAGTCGGCGAAGTCGACGAACACGTAGGTGTCCCAGCCCTGTTCGGGGCCCTGCCAGTCGGTGGGGTAGGTGTCGCGTTCGGCTGGTCGGGGATTGGGGCGGACGTGCGCGGGCACCTCGGCCTGCTGCAGCAGCAGGTTCAGCCCGCCGCGCACTGCGTGACCCCAGTCGTCGACCTCGCAGCCGAGCACGTCGCGGTAGTAGGCCAGTGAGTCCCACAGGTCGGTGACAAGCCGCACCTGGCGGGCCTGATGGATCGTGACGCCGTTCATGGGCTGACGTGACTCCGCCATCTCAGCGGTCCACGACGAGCAGGGTGTTGCCATCGGGGTCGGTGGCGGTGAACCAGAAGCACGTCTCGTCGTCGCCGTGCACGTCGCCGGGCTTGCTGCCTGCCTCGGTGAGGCGGTCACGCACGGCTGCGAGGTCGTCCGCCACGAGGTTGAACGGCGCCCAGTCCAGTCCGGGCTCGACGGCGATGCCGCTGGCCGGGCCGAGGAGCGTCAGCCTGCGGCCCGGCTCGCCGGTCTCCAGGACAGCCGCATGGTCTTCGCGGCTGATCGGGTGCAGGTCGAAGGTCTTGGCGTACCAGTCGGCGGCCGACCGGGTGTCGTGGACGGGCAGGAAGGCACTACCAATCTGTGTCATGGCGCGAGCGTAAGCGAGCACACTGACATCACAGCCTCAGCGCAGCCTCGCGACCGGAACGACGATGCCATCCACAGTTCGATTCGCATGGCGTTCCGCACCCGACGACGAGCGTGGGTTTATCAGCACCGATCTTGAAGCGTTTGCCGCGTTGCTTCCGGACTTGGAGCGGCGCGAGATCGAGGGGGTAGCCAGTCCATGGAAAGTCCACAACATGTCCGGCACCAGCCCGATCCAGCCAGCACTGGCCAACGCGGAATCCGCGAGATTCCAACGATCCCAACGCGGCCAGTGCCAGCCGTCCTCCAGGTCCGACTTCGAGCTGTACCACGACATCTCTGGTTGGGACGGCTGGTGGGACGTTGTGACACTCCAGGGGACCGCTTCATCAGCCGGTCGGTCGAGTCCACTCCGCGGTTTCCAGTTCGGGGTGTTCTCGTATCTGGTCGATCAGGGCTTTGCTTCCCCAGATGCAGGTCGAGGTGATGTCCCAGTCGGTCATCACGAACCACGACCGGTCTGCCGGCCAGAGGTTCGACGGCGTCGCGTCGAGCCGGATGGCGAGGTCCTTGACCGTGTCCAGCCTTCCGGCGAAGAGCGTCGGAGAGTCGTAGTTGTTCGCGGGAACCTGGCCGTAGAAGGCGAAGGCCTGACCGGATCCACCGTCGTCCGTATGTGCCGCAAGTGTCGAGAGAAGCCCTGCGAGCGACGCCTCGTCGAGCGAGCCCTCGGGCGGCGCGAAGATCGACGCCGACCACGAGCCGTCGCGTAGCGCCCGGTCGTTCGGCGGGAAGCCTCCCGCAGCAAGCCGGATATCCATCGACGGCCCGAAGTGATCTCGCCAGTACAGCCGGGTCCACTCGACGCTCGGGCGTTCGACCCAGCCCAGTGGCGTCCCGGAGTCGACCGTCGCGGCGCTCAGATCGATCCCTGCGACAACGTCGGGCTCCATCAGTCCGCGTGCTATCGCGTCCTTCTCCACATCGTCGTGCGTGCCAAGCCCTCGGAGTTCGTCGTTCTCGTACATCGCGTGGAGAACCCAGGTGGCGTCCTCGAAGCCATCCGGAGCCCAGTAGCCCGTGAGCGGGCACTCTTGTCCATCCAGCCAGGCCAAAGCTGAAGGCGTGTCGGCGACCGGCACCCAGGTCGTGTCCGCCGTCATGCCCATCCCTTCCACCGGCCGCGGAGCTTCTCGCGGGCCGCGTGGCGGATTCTCTTGGAGGAGCCGCTTTCGGCGATGTCGGAGAGGACGAGGTCTGAGGTCGTGTGTTCGATGATGCGGCGCTGGCACCAGAGTGTGAGTTCGGGAAGTTCGGCGGCGATCTTTCGGGGTCGGTCTGCGATCTCTCGGATGAGAGCCCACTCGCGCAGTCGCTGCTCCGCGAACGCCCGGTCGTGGTCGCTCTGAATCAGGTCGACCCAGGTTCGTCCTTCGGCCTCGTCCACGTACTTGAGCGTTTCGACCACGATCTGGCGCACGCGATCTTCGCCCTCGCTGATCGCCTCCCGGATGAGTGGGCGCAGGTCTTCGTGAGAGATGGCAGTCCAGTACACCTGCCAGCGCTCGTGCTCGTCGTGAACGTCGGTGATGTGCGCGCCGACGGCATGGGCAATCTGCTCGAAGACCTCGGCACCTCGAGCGGTCAGGGCCGGCAGGTCGGAGCGTCGGGTCGTCAGCCGTAGCTGTTGGCTCCCGTTGTACCCGATCACGACGGCGCGGAGTCGATCTCCGATCGGCGGATAGTCCTCAGGGCTGCCGATCGGCTCGTCGCTGATCGCAGGCACGTTCACATTGCCGAACTGGTCGACGCCATCCACCCAGACGCCCAACCCGTACGGGTGGTGGCACACCACCGTCACGTCGACCAGAGTTCCTTCCGCGATCTCGTCGGCTGGGCGGGGTGAGTAGCGCCGGTCGTGCAGGTCGATGACCTTCCCGGTCGGGACATCCTCCACGACCTGTTCGGAGTACCGGCCTCGGGCGTTCAGCACATGCAGCGCCGGAGCGGCGACCTGACTGATCCGCCATGGCCATCCCGAGGCGATCAGCCCGTCCGCATCCAGGCCGGCGGCTTCGCCGCGGGAGATCATCAGCATCTTCTGCACCTCGGTGAGCAGCCCGACCTCAGCCGCCGTGAAGACGGTCGACGCACACCAGTTCCAGTTCTCGATGCCGCCGCTCCACTCGAAGAACGACGTATAGAAGGCCTCGACGCCGACCTGGCGAACACCTTGATCGCCTGCCGCCAGCACTTTGAGCACATCCATCATCTGATTGCGACGCCGCTGCTCGTCGAGACGCCCGGTGATGCCAGTAGTCGGCTCGATGACGACGTCGCCACCGGCTGGCGGTAGAGGGAGCCATTCGAGTTCCTGGAGACCTGGCACGTCACTGACCGGGCCGACTGCGACCAGAGTGTTGTCGCGGACGTACAGGGCGATGCGCCCCTCGTGGTCGCAGGACGGGCACTCGCACAGCCAGGCATCCACGACCACGTCGGACACGGCACGATCGCCCACGTCGCTGCGGCCCCATCGCAGCACGTCACCGAGGCCGTAGCGGTACTGCCACACGGCGCCGTACCGGAACTGGACCTCCCGTGGCGCGACCACAAGGCATGAGGGGCACTCGACCGTCACATCGAGCGAGTTGAACAATCCCATGTCACTCCGCGACGTAGCCCTGCTCGCCAAGCCACTCCGCGAGCAGATCGAGCGCGAGGGTGCATGCCTGCTCGTTCTCCTCGACGGTCAGCTCGTCGCTCCGCACATCCGGGCGCCCGGGACCTGCGACGTGCCGCACGATGTGCGACTCCCAGGTGATGTTCCGCCCGGCGGCGCCCAGGCGAGCAGTCAGCCACCGCGAGAGTCCGTGAAGGTCTGTCCTCAGCGTCCACAGAGATCCCGACACGAACGCAGCGAGCGTCGAGAATGAGTCGTCCGAGACGAACATGCTGCGTCGCAGGCGCAGGTGATGCACCAGCGTGGCGGGATTGTCGAAGAGCCACCGGTCGGGCCTGTCACGGGGATCTTCTGGTGCTCCCGGACCCGACCAGCCTGCCGTGAGGTCGGTGGCGACGACGGTGATCGTGCCGCCGGTGAACGCCAACTCGTGACGGACAACGCCCTCGCCGTCGGGCAGGATCTCGTCGACCAGCAGATTGGAGCGTGGCTGTCCGCTGTGGTCGCCGTCGGACTCCACCGACCTCACGCCCTCGTACCGCAGGACGAACTCGGGCGGAGCACCGCCGTATGCCGCCAGGACCAGGGTGACCACGACGCCGTCGTCGGTGAACCGCGTGGACATCCGGTCGAACGACGCACTCCGCGGACACCACTGGTGGCTGAAGTCGTAATGCTCAGGGTGAGTCGCGAAAGCCCGCGCACCGGGCGGAAGCTCATCGGCATGCTCGCCGAGCCAGTCCAGGTAGTCTCGCGGGTCCGTCCACGACCCGCCGCCGGTCGTCTCCACCTTCACGTAGTGCACACGGGAGTCTCCCACGCTCCACCGGACGGGCCCAGCAGCCTGCGAGGATCTGAGCATGTCATCGACCCCATCGGCCGGCCTGCCGCGGACTACGGTCCTGCTCTCACTCCAACGGGCGCTGTGGGATGCGGTCACGCCCAGCCTGCGGGGCGTGACGGTGCTCCTCGGTGAGTCCGGGATCGAGGGCCGCATGATCTACGACCACGATCCCGATGCCACGGATCGCGAGGACTGCTCGCTCGTGGAGACTCACGTCCTCGCCGACTTCCCCGACGATGTCGAGGTCAGACTGAACGCCGTCGCCGCCGTCTTACCCGAGGAGCGGACGCTGCTGGCCGGAGAAGAGTGGGTCTACCTGCGCAAGGAACCCGCACCACCGCAACCCTGGCATCCACACCCGAACCCAGCAGCAACACCGCTGCTGGACTCACCACGCATCCGCGACGAACTCGCGTCGTTCATCGACGAACTCGCCAGCACGAGCGCCGCATCGCCCGACGCCTGGGAGAACGCGACCCTGCCCGACTATCTTCACGCACTCGCCGCGTGGACCCGCGACCTGGACGGCTACTACCTGGGCAACGGCGAATCGGTACCCGAGACGCCTTCCTGGAACCTCGTCGCGCGGATGCTCCACGCCGCGACCACCTACGAGTAGAAGTAGAAGGGATGCAGTGTGGACCGGCACCAACTCCAGGACGCGTTCGACGAAATCTTCGACCAGGCCCTTGTCTTCCATGGCTACGTCGACTACATGAGGGACTACGACCTCTACATCTACGCGACCGCGGATCCGCGCACCGGAATCGCACCGGAACACCTGCGCTACCGGTTCACCCACTGTGTTCGCGCGACCGCGACCACGACTGTGCGGCGCGACGTCTGGGCGACGTCACTCGGCGATGAGTTCACCGACCACCTCGCCTGGGAGCGGGCCGGCGAACCGGACGGGTATGTCTGGGGCGTGCGGTGGCAGGCCCTCTACCCAGGAATCCGGCTTCTACCGGAGTCCGACGAGGCGGCACGATGGGCGTCCGAGCTGGGAGTCCCGTTCCACACGGCGCGCGTGGAGACGAACGCTCACGACATCGAACTGGTCTTCTCCGACCTCCGCATCGACCAGGTCGCCACCGGTCATGTCATCGTCGCGTTGGATGAGGCGCCGTGATGAGCTACCCGTACTTCGGCGTCGAGGGCTACCAGCCGGCCTATCGGCGTGGCCTCGCGACGATCGCGGAAACGCATCGACGGCGTCTTGCTGGACTCATTGGTCGGCGCCTCACTCGGGCGTGGCTGCTCTGGGATCGCGAGCGTGACGAGTGGTTCGCCGACGCGCCGGTGCTCTTGGAGTTTGACGGTGAGCAGGTCGAGGTTCAGCACCACAAGTTCGATGAGTTGTCACTCACCTGGAACACGGTCGACCCGGGCGGTCCTGTGCAGTTCGAGACCTTCGACCTGTGCTGGCGGAGCGACGCGGCGGCGGTCTTGTCGGGCCTCCAAGGTCAGTCCGTCAGGCAAGTCTCGTTGCTCGAATGGCGGGGCCGCGACATGGCTGGCGGCATGGTCGCTGTCCATCTCGTGTTCGACGGCGGGCAGGTGACCGTCTACAACGCGCTGGACGAGAACGGGCTGTCGTTCGACGACCCGCAGGCTGAGTACGCCTGGCATCGAATCGGCTGACACAGCGGATGTGCGCGCTGCTCGGCCGTGATGAGACCGACCGTGCCGTGCGAGGAGAGCGGCGGGTACACATTGGGTACACATGAGCACCGTCGGGGCCCGTCTGACGCCAGCTTCACCAACGCGCCGCGACCGCTGAGGAACCGCAAAATCCCAACGTTCTCGCGGTGCCCAACCAACCCGCTGGACACCGCGAGACATACCGCCCCACCCTCCAGGAGAACCCGGCGTACGGGCTGGCTCGTCCGCTCTTGACGGCCTGACCGCAGCAGACGCGGTGCCGTCCAGATCTCTCGAGCATTCGGGTCTCTACTCGTCCCAGGCGGTGAGCAGGCGGTCAGGCCCGATGATCGTCAGCCCGTCGAGCGACGCCGCGCTGCGGGACACCGCCACGAGTGGGGTCTCGTCCGTGGCTCCCGGCAACTGCGAGCGATGAACGACGAGTCGCGTGGCGTCACGGTGATCGAACGGCCGGTTCTCCAGCCACTTGATCGAGCCTACGAACGTCAGAGTCTTGGCGATCGGCTCGCGGTCGGCTCCGACCAGGTCGATCTCGGGGTCGTTGGTCCGCGTCCAGTAGCCCCCCACGACGTTGGTTCCGGGTGCGATCTCGTCATCCGCGAATCGCCAGAGTGCATCGCGGATCACGGGTTCGATCGCCCTGCCGCGCCAGGTCGTCCACTGCTTTCGCACGGTTTCGAACACTCGGTCACCACGTCCGCGTTCGATCTGAGCGATCCCAGGCTGGACGAAGGACAGCCAGAACCGGAGGTACGGGTCGTCGATCCAGTAGCGGGTCTCCTTGCTAGGCCTCGTCGACAGCGGCGTTCGAGCCACGACGGCGCGACGCTCGACGAGAAGCTGCAGCGATCGGTTCAAGACGTTCGGTCCGATGCCGGACGCTCGCGCGATCAGCGAGTAGGTACGCTCGCCATGCCCGATAGCCGAGAGGACCGATCTCGCCTGGGCTTCGGTGGGGAACTCGGCGGCCAGCGTGCGCTCACCGCTCACGAGGAGTGCCGACGTGGGGTCATGCAGCCCACGTTCCAGGTAGTTCCACAGCCCTTCTCCCGTGTCCCACTCGGTCAGGAGGAGAGGCAGCCCGCCCGTCACAAGGTACGCATCGAACGCGTCTGCGGCCTGGAGGCCAAGCATCGATGCGACGTCGGAGGGCGTCAAAGGTGGAACGATCAGTTCCGTGCCGCGCTGGTAGAAGGGGCGTCCATGGGTATTGAGGCGTTCCATCATCGCGATGTCGGACCCGATCAGCAGTAGCAGGACCGGCAGCTTCGACAGGGTTCTGTCGAACGCCTTCTGGAGTGCACCCTCGAACGCTGGGTCGTCACGGACGAGGTAGGGAAGCTCATCGATCACGACAATGCTCGGCGAGTCCTGTGGCAAGACCGACGCCAGGACACGGAACGCCGCGTCCCAGGTGGTGGGATCAGCAAAGTCTGCAGCGGACGCACCCTCCGGGAGATCTGAGACGGTGATTTCGTGGACGAAGCCCACCAGGTCCTCGTCCCGATTGCCGCCGACCGCGGTGAAGAAGACATGAGGTATGTCGGTCTGCTCGACGAACTGCTCCACGAGGCGTGACTTGCCGACGCGCCGTCGTCCACGGATCAGTACTGCTTGGCCGGCAGGTCCCCACCTGCTGGCACGCACCTTGCTGAGCTTGCCATCAAGGATGGCGAGCTCACGTTCGCGGCCGATGAACCCGTCCATAACGCTCCAGATACTCTCGTTGGTGAGAGTCTCATCGGAGAGACTCTCACCAACAAGAGTATCCCTCCGATCGCTTCGCGCAACCAGGCCCGAGCCGAGCGGCGCCACGAGACGGAACGCAGCAGCACGCATCCGAGGTAGGTGCCCAGATCGGATGAGTCACAACGTTGGCCACGGGGCGGGTCCAGCGGAGAGTGCCTGCGCGCCAGATGCTGGTGGGAGTCAGGTCGGCGAATGCGTCGTACCACCCGGGAAGCTCGTGCGCTGCGCGGTACGCGGTGGGATCAGCGAGCAGCTGAACTCCCCGGGCCTGGAGCCCGGTCGCGAGGCGTCCGTACGCGGCCGTGGGGATCATCCAGCCGCGGTACTACGTCGTCTGTCCCGCGTCGGACGCCGGAACCCGCCGTACCGCCGCCCGGATGTCCCCGGCGAGGATCGTCGTGGTCCACCACTGCGACATCCATGCCCGCCTGCCCTGCGGCGTCGGTCTCGCGCCCGTGCCGTTCCGATCGCCGCGTGAGGGAACTCACGCGGGCAAAAGGTTCACTTTACATGTTTGTGACAGCGTTGTCTAGGACAAGGTGGGCGAGTTGGCACATCCATCCATGCGTGAGTGAATCAAGCATTTTCCTTGCAGGGGCTGATCGGGTGCCCTAGCTTGTCCGTGGCCGGGTCCTGACCTGTCGATGGACGCGCCCTCCCGCTCGCGACTGTGCGCGGGTGAGTGAATCCTGCTGTCCTGCCCGGGAGCCCATCGTGACTCGCTCTGCCCTGTCCAGGTCATGGAACGGAACGTCCTCCGGCGTTGCCGGCCGGTCGATCACGTCACGCGGGCCTCCGGCCGCCGGAGAACGTCCGCCGTCGACGGGCGCGCCGAGGCCGACCGCGAGTGCGGTCGGCAGATCGCCTCCGTGTTCGCGCCCGCCAGGAGAGCTGGCGGCCCGCCCGAACACCCCCGGATCCTCGCCATCGGCCGCTGCCGACCGGCTGAACGGGCACGCCTGACGCACATGGTCGTCGAACCTGAAATCTAGTGACTCGCCTGCCGCGGGACTCGTCATGATAGTTAATCTTTGGGAGGTATTGATGCGCTTTCGTGTACTTGGCCCACTGGAGGTCCGGGACCGGGACCAGGGGCAGATCATTCCTCTGGCTGGAACGAAGCAACGCGCGACCCTTGGCGTGCTTCTGCTCCGTGCCAACAAGGTGGTGGCTACCAGCGCGCTGCTCGACGCGCTCTGGCCGGACGACGAGGCGCCGGTGACGGCGCGGAAGATCCTCCACAACGCGATCAGCGGGCTGCGCCGTGTCCTCACGGATCATGATCGGCAGGCGGGCCAGGCGACGCTCGTCACGCGGCCGCCCGGCTACCTCCTCATGGCCGACCAGGAAGACGTCGACCTGTACGTCTTCCATCGGCTGGTGGACGAGGGGCGCGCCGACCTGAGCCGGGGGCGCCCGGAGGGCGCGGTCGACACGTTGCGCCGGGCCCTGGACCTGTGGCGTGGGCCGGTGCTCAGCGACCTGGCGGAGGCCGGGATCTCCTGGCCCGAGCTGGTGGCCGTGCAGAACACGCGGCTGGACGTCCTGGAGGACTACTTCGACGCCGCGATGGCCTGTGGCCGGCAGCACGAGATCCTGCGCGAGCTCGAGATGATGGTGGAGAACGAGCCGCTCCGGGAGAGGGCCTGCACCCAATTGATGCTCGCGCTGTACCGCAGTGGCCGGCACGCCGACGCGCTCGATGTCTATGCCCGCATGCGCACCGCCCTCGTGAACGAGCTCGGCCTGGAGCCCAGCCAGAAGCTGCAGCTGCTCCAGCGGGCGATTCTCAATCACGACCCTGCGTTGTCAGGTGAGCCTGCGGGTGCGGGCGGCTCGGCGGCTGGAACCGGGGCGGGTGCGGTGGCCGTGGCGCACGCTCCCGCGTGGCCGCCGCTCCGACAGCCCGAGCAGGGGACGGCGCAGAACAGGAGAAGTGTGCTGCTGGTTCGGAGCGCGACGAATTCCGGGGCCGTGCCGGGAAGGGTCGACAGGTCCTGGGACGAGACGAGCGGCCTGGTGCGCAGGACCGTCCGCACGTTCGGAGGGGTGCCGACCGTCTCGTTCGGTTCGACATCGATGGCGGTCTTCGAGATGGGCCTGATGGGTGACGGTCCCTATCGCGCGGTGCGGGCCGGATGGGAGATCCGGCGGCAGCTGGACGCCGGCGACCAAGGCGCTCAGATCGCCGTCGCGACGGGAACGGCGTTGGTCCACAGTGCTCCGGAGCCGAACGGATGCCTGGTGGTCCGCGGGTCCGCGGTGGACACCTGCCAGGCCCTGCTCGCGGCGGCGGCCAGCGGTGAACTGCTCATCTGCTCCGAAACCCGCCGGGAGGCCGAGTTGCAGTTCACCTTCTCGTGCGATCCGGACGCCACGGAGGGCCGACTGGTCGCGAGTGCGGCAGCGGGCCTGACGGCCGGTCGCCCGGTGACGGGTGGGACGGCCGGTCACCCGGTGGGGGCGGCGGCCCCGGGAGTCAGAGCGGTATTGCCCGGGGCGCGGCGCGACCGTGGTCAGTAGTACTGGAGGTTTCGGTAATTCCTGCAGTTTCCGGGCGATGACCGGCTGGTGATGCGGGCCCCGCTACGTTGACCGCGATCCGGCATCTGGCGGTGGATCGTCGCAGGCACCACGAGCCAAGCATCGAGGCGCCTGCGAGCACACAAGACTTGCTCCCCAGAGGAGAGGCGCAATGAATCCACATGGCACTACGAGCGCTGTCGTGCTCGGCGGAGGGATCGCGGGGTTGTTCGCAACTCGCGTCCTGGCAGACCGCTACGACACGGTGACCCTGGTCGACCGGGATCACCTGACCGGGCCGAACCTGCTCCGGCGTGGCCTGCCCCAAGGACACCACCTGCACGGCCTGCTCTCACGGGGCCAGCAGATCACCGAGGAGCACTTTCCCGGTATCACCGACCAGATGGTCGCCGACGGCGCGGCGGTCGGGGACGCGTCCAACGACGTGCGATGGATCCTCAACGCCAAGCGGCTCGTGCAGACGGACTCCGGGCTGGTCTGCCTCACCGCGTCGCGGCCGTTCTTCGAGTCGCACATCCGTGACCGCGTCCTCGCGCTGCCGAACGTCGTGCTGTCGGAGCAGACGGACATCAGCCGGCTCGAGGTGAGTGACGACGGCAAGCACGTCCGTGGCCTCTGGGTGTTTCCCGAAGGTGAGCACGAGACCCTGCTGCCCGCGGACCTGGTCGTCGACGCCTCCGGCCGCGGCTCCCGCGCCCCGGTGTGGCTCGAGGACCTGGGCTACGAGAGGGTCCCGGAGGAGAAGCACAAGATCGGGATGGGCTACGCCACCCGGTACTACAAGATCCCGGACGAGGCGTTCGAGGGCGACATCTCGGTCAACACAGTCGCTTCCGTCGACGTCCCGCGCGGTTGCATCTGCCAGAAGATCGACGGCGGCCGGGCCATCGTGACCGCCTACGGCATCCTCGGCGACCACCCGCCGACGGACCCCGAGGGCTACCTCGACTTCATCAAGTCTCTCGCCGCCCCGGACATCTACCACATCCTCCAGAAGGCGGAGCCGCTCAACGACCCGGTCGCGTACAAGTTCCCCACGAACCTGCGCCGGCACTACGAGCTCATGTCCGACTTCCCGAGCGGCTTCCTGGTGATCGGCGACGCGGTCGCCAGCTTCAACCCCAGCTACGCCCAGGGCATGACGGTCGCCGCGCTGGATTCGATCGTGCTGCGCAAGCACGTCGCCGACGGCGGCCCCGTCGATCCCCTCGCCTACTTCAAGGACCTCGCCGAGGACGCCATCGACGGCTGCTGGGACATGGCAGTCAGCTCGGACCTCGCCTTCCCCGGGGTCGAAGGGGAGCGGACCCCCGAGATCACCGAGACGCACGAGTTCATCTCGAAGACCCAGGAGGCCGCCAGCCGGGACGCCGACGTGTCTCGCGCGTTCCAGCGCGTGATCGGCCTCGCGGACCACTACACCGTGCTGCACGAGCCGCACCTCGAGACCAAGATCCTGGGGGTCTGAGACACCGATGACACGTGAACAGATCTCACTCGGGGACCTCACCTTCGACGTGGACGTCGACGGCCCGGCGGACGGCCCCGTCGTCGTGCTCCTGCACGGCTTCCCGCACAGCCGGCGGTCCTGGACCGAGGTCGCGCCGCTCCTGCACGACGCCGGACTGCGTACCGTCGCTCCCGACCAGCGTGGCTATTCCGACGGCGCGAGGCCGGCCGACGTCGCGGACTACGCCCTGCCACTTCTCGCCGGCGACGTGCTCGGCATCCTCGACCGTCTCGAGATCGAGTCCGCGCACGTCGTGGGGCACGACTGGGGCGCGGCGGTCGCGTGGTACCTGGGCGCCAAGCATCCCGCGCGGGTGCGGAGCCTGGTCGCGCTGGCGATCCCCCACCTGGACGCCTACCAGCACGCCTTCCGCGTCGACGAAGAGCAGCAGCACGGCTCCCAGTACGTCGAGATGCTCATGGCGAGCGGCTCCGCCGAGCAGTTCCTGGCCGACGACTCCGCGCAGCTGCGGGCCTGGTTCGCGCAGGCGGGCGAGGGCGTCCTCACCCACGAGCAGGTGGAGAGGTACGTCCGCAAGCACTCCGACCCGGGCGTCCTGGACGCGGCGCTCAACTGGTACCGGGCGAACAACCTGCTCGGTGAGCCGTTCGGGTTCGGCACCGTCCCGGTACCCACCACATTCGTCTGGAGCCCGACCGATACCGCGGTCAGCAGGCTCTCGGTCACGAAGACGGAAGAGCACGTGACGGGCCGGTACCGGCTCGTCACCCTGCCCGAGACCTCGCACTGGCAGCCGCAGCAGGCACCCGAGGCGGTCGCCGCGGAGATCGTGCGGCTCGCCGAGGCCGAGCAGGGGGTCGGACGATGACCGAGGTGACACTCGAGGAACTCGCCGAACCCTATCTTCGCGGGGTGCTGGCCACCGCGGGCCTCGACGTCGAGTACGTCCGGGGAGAGGGCGACCGGCTCTACTACCGGCGTGGCGACGAGGAGGTCCCCGTCCTGGACTTCGTCGGTGGCTACGGGTCGACGATGCTCGGCCACAGCAACCCGGAGCTCGTCGCCTATGCGCAGGAGCTGCTGGCCGGCCACACGCCGATCCATGCCCAGTTCTCCCGTCACCCGTACGCCAACGAGGTCGCGGCCAGGCTGAATCGGATCATCCAGAGGGAGACGGGCTCGGACGAGCCCTACTTCGCGATCTTCGCGAACAGCGGCGCCGAGGCGATCGAGGCCGCGATGAAGCACGCGGAGCTGGAGCGCTACACCCGGATCGAGGGACTGCGCGCCGAGATCGGCGCGAACCTCGAGGCGGCAAAGGCGGCCGCCGCCGCCGGAACCGTCACGACGCGAGGGGTCGACGCCGTCGTCGCGGACGTCGTCGCGCACAACGAGGCGTTGATCGCCCAGACGCCGCTGTTCCTGGCACCGGTCGGGTCGTTCCACGGCAAGCTCGCGGGCAGCACGCAACTCACCTACAACCCGGTCTACCGGGCGGTGTTCTCGGCGCTCGCCGCGCAGGCCCGGTTCGTGCCGGTCGACGAGCCCGGCGCGGTGGACGACATCGTCCGCTCCGAGAGCCGAGAACTGCATGACGTGGTGGTGGAGGGTGACCGGATCGAGGTCGTCCGGAGGCCCTTCCCGAGGTTCTGTGCGGTGGTGCTGGAGCCGATCCTCGGTGAGGGCGGCATCCACGAGCTGCCGGAGACGTTCGTCCGCGACGTCCGGCGGGTGGCCACCGAGCTCGACATCCCGGTCGTCGTGGACGAGATCCAGAGCGGGATGGGTCGCACCGGCGCCTTCCTCGCGAGCAGTCACCTCGGTCTGCGGGGAGACTACTACGCCATGGCCAAGAGCCTGGGCGGCGGGATCGCCAAGGCCGCGGTGATGCTGGTGCGGGCCTCGCGCTACCAGACCAGCTTCGAGATGATGCACAGCTCGACGTTCGCGAAGGACAGCTTCTCGTGTCTGATCGCGGGCAAGGTGCTGGAGATGCTCGAAGCCGACGACGGCGGGGTCTACCGGGCGGCGCAGTCGCGCGGGACGGAGCTGCGGAGCGCGCTGCGCGGCCTGCAGGAGGAGTTCCCGGAGGTCCTCAAGGACGTGCGGGGACGCGGCCTGATGGTGGGCCTCGAGTTCTTCGAACAGGGCGACGCCACGTCCGAGACGCTGCGTGAACTGCACGGTTCCGGGTTCTTCGGCTACTTCCTGTCCGGGTACCTGCTCCGCGAGCACGGTATCCGCACGTTCCCCACCTCGAGTGCGGTGTACACGCTGCGCTTCGAACCGTCCGCGTACATCGGCGCCCCCGACATCGCGAGGCTCACCGAGGCGCTGCGCGAGCTGTGCCGACAGATCCGCGACACGGACGGCCGGCGGCTGGCCCCGATCGGCTGAGCTCGTGGCCGCCCTGCTCGCCACGAACACGAGAGACGAGGACGACATGCCCCTATCCGACGTCGAGGTCGTCAAGCCCGGCGACGAACGGTACACAGCACTGACTGCCAGCTTCAACGGCAGGTGGGCGGGAACGCCCGACTACGTCCTGGTGCCCGCCACGGCGGACGAAGCGGTCGACGCGGTCCAGCACGTGATCGACAACGGGGATCGGTTCGCGATCCACAGCAGTGGCGCGTGCTACGAGGACCTGCTCACCAACCAGGAGGTCCGCGCCCTCATCAGCACCTCGCAGCTGCGGTCGGTCGAGTTCGATCCGGAGCGGTCCGCGTTCGCCGTCGGACCCGGCATCTCGACGGTGGAACTCTATACGAGGCTGTACGAGGGCTGGCACGTCACCGTGCCCGCCGGGGCGGGGCCGCCGGTGGCGCTCGCCGGGCAGATGACCAACGCCGGGTACGGACCGCTGTCCCGGCAGCTCGGTCAGCTCGTCGACCACCTCGAGGCCGTCGAGGTGGTGGTCGTCGACGGCGACGGCCGCGCCCGCAAGGTCGTCGCGGGCCGGAACCCCGACGACGAGAACCATGACCTGTGGTGGGCCCACACCGGCGGCGGTGGCGGCACGTTCGGGCTGGTGACGAAGTTCTGGCTGCGTTCGCCGGACGCCGAGGGCGACGATCCCGCGGCCCAGCTGCCCCGCGCCCCGCGGGAACTGATCGTCTCGGAGACGGCGTGGTCGTGGGACGCGATGACGGAGAAGGCCTTCACCCGCCTGCTGAAGAACTTCAGCGCGTGGCACGAGGCCAACAGCGTTCCCGGCTCCCGGGCCGCCAACCTCTTCGGCGCGCTCAAGCCGCGCCATGTCTCGGCGGGCGAGTTCCTGATGTCGACGGAGCTCGATGCCGCGACGTCGGGCGCCGAGGAGCTGCTCGACGAGTTCCTCGCCGCGGTCGTCGAAGGCACCGGCCTGACCTACCGCGAGGAGCGCAGGACCGTGGACTGGCTCGGGCACGTGACCGCCTGGGCCGGCCTCGGCGGAGACGGCTGGGAGGGCAAGGGCCGCTTCAAGGCGAAGTCGGCCTACCTGCGGACCGCTTTCCCGGACGAGCAGCTGCGGGCGATCTACCGCCACCTGACCGACCCGGACTTCGACAACCCGGCGACCATGGTGGAGATCGGTGGCTACGGGGGAGCTGTCAACGCGATCGACGCGTCGGCCACCGCGGTCGGCCAGCGCGACTCGGTCCTGAGGCTGCTCTACCTGACGATGTGGGCCGACGAGGCCGACGACGCGGCGCACCTCGCGTGGCTGCGCCGCTGGTACGCCGACGTCCACGCGTCGACGGGAGGGGTGCCGGACCGTCGCGGTGCGGGCGACGGCGCGATCCTCAACTACATCGATGCGGACCTGCTCGACGAGACGCTGAACACCTCGGGCGTCGCCTGGCACGAGCTGTACTTCGGCAGCGCGTACCCGAGGCTGCAGCGGATCAAGTCGAGGTGGGATCCGCAGGATGTGTTCACCCACGCGCTCGCCGTCCGCCGGCCCGACTGAATCCCGTCCGCACCCGACCTCGAAGGAAGCCCATGTCGACCACAGAACACCCCGACTACCTCGCCGAGACCTACAGCAAGGCGCGAGCCCAGCTCGACGGGTCCCTGCCGGCCGCGCTCGACGGCTTCATGACCCGCTGGTTCGACGCGGTGAACGCGCAGGACATCGACGCACAACTCGAGATGTGCACGGACGACGTCTACGTCGAGGACCCGGCCATGCAAGGCCGCTTCACCCGCGGCAAGGACGAGTTCCGCCGCTTCGCCGAGATCACCTACAACGCGTTCCCGGACATGCAGTTCGCCGAGATCGGCGCACCGTATCTCGCGCTGGACGGCGACAGCCTCGCGGTGCGATGGCGCGGCACGGCTACTCTGACCGGCGACATCGTGGGCTGGCCCCCGGAGAACCCGGCTCCTCGCGTCGACGCCACCGGCAGGAAGTTCGACCTCGAGGGCTACGACATCTACCAGTTCTCCGGCGGCAGGATCTCCACCTGGTTGATCCGCTACGACAACCTCGAGATGGCGACACAGCTCGGCCTGCTCCCCGCGGCGTGACCGGGAGGCGTGCGGGTGGCCGTGCCCGGGTCGGGGCGCGGCCACCGTCGCGTCAGGCGGCCCGCAGCGCCTTCTGCAGCAGTGCCGTGAGCTGCTCACGTTCCGCGTCGTCGAGGTTCGCCGCGGCCGCCCTGGGGAACTCGAAGGACTGCTCGAACTCGCCGTACAGGTCGTCGCCACTGGGCGTGCGCACGATGTGCCGGGACCGTCTGTCCTCGGGATTGGGCTCGCGATGGACCAGGTCGCGAGCTTCGAGGCGAGCGACGATCTGCGTGATGTTGGAGGCGTCGCAGCGCAGTTCCTCGGCGAGCTCACCCATGCTGCGTCGGGTTTCGACGCGGCCGAGCACGCAGGCGTGGGCCGTGCTCATGTCGTGCTCGCTAGCGGCGGTCTCCCAGGCCTGGTTGTAGGCGTCGACGAACGTGAACATCGCCTGTTCGAGGGCGGTCGCGGCGTTCGCGGGGACAGATGGTACAGCCATATGGCGATGGTACGCCACGTACGTGAGTGACTAAAGCATGGTGCTTGATCCACTCAAGGAACTGTGGGAGGGTGTCCGTGAGCGACTCAAGTAATTCATGTTCAGGCGCGTTCAGTGAGGAGAAATCGTGAGCACTCTGTTCGACCCGGTGAAGGTGGGCGCGTTGCAGCTGCCGTCCCGTCTGGTGATGGCCCCGATGACGCGAAACAGGGCGACCCAGGAGGGCGTCGTCACCCCGATGACCGCCGAGTACTACGCTCAGCGAGCATCCGCGGGCCTGATCGTCTCCGAGAGCATTCAGCCGAGCGTGCTGGGCCAGGGCTACATCCTGACCCCCGGCCTGCACACCGCGGAGCAGATGGCCGGCTGGCGTCAGGTCACCGACGCGGTGCACGCGAAGGACGGCCGCATCGTGGCGCAGCTGACGCACTGCGGCCGGATCGCGCACCCGTCGCTGTACCCGAACGGTGAGCTGCCGATCGCGCCGTCGGCGGTGGCGTCCGGCGAGCAGATGATCAGCTTCGAGGGGCCGCTCGACCACCCGACGCCGCGTGAGATGACCACGGAGGACATCGCCGCCACCGTTGAGGAGTTCGCCCAGGCCGCCGGCAACGCCATCGAGGCCGGCTTCGACGGCGTCGAGGTGCACGGCGGGAACGGCTTCCTGCTGCACCAGTTCCTCGCCGACAACACCAATCTGCGCACCGACGAGTACGGCGGTTCGATCGCCAACCGCATCCGCTTCGCGGTCGAGGTCGTGCGTGCGGTCGCGGAGGCCGTCGGTGCCGATCGCGTGGGCATCAGGATCGCCGCCGGCAGCCCGTACAACAGCATCGTCGAGAACGACCCGGCCCCCGTGTACGTGGCGCTTCTCGAGGAGCTCGCGGCGCTCGACATCGCCTACCTGCACGTGATCGAGATGGGCACGCGCGACCTGACCCGGCAGCTCCGGGATGCCTGGCCGGGCACGTTCATCCTCAACCCGCACGAGACCATGGAGGTCTACCCGGCAACGGCCGAGGCGGCGGAGTCGGCGATGGCGTCGGGCGTCGCGGACGCGGTGTCCCTGGCGGCGCTGTGGCTCGCCAACCCCGACCTCGACGTGCGCATCAAGGCCGGCGGTCCGTACAACACGCCGAACCCGGAGACGTTCTACGGCGGCAACGAGGTCGGGTACACGGACTACCCGACGCTCGAGAAGTAGGCCGGACAGGCAAGCTGCCCTCCGTCGTGCGAGGTGCGTCGAGGCTTGTCCGGGCGGTCTCCGGCCCGGACAAGCCTCGGTGTGCCGCCGGCACCCAGATCCGACCGGGAGGTCCTGCTCCATGCACGAAAGTTCGCCGGTTGCCCTGGCGGGCGGCGCGACCGTTCGACGAGCCGATGCTCGCTACCGGGGCCTGATCAGCGGCGCGAACACCCGGTGGGTGGGCGCGCCGCGATACGTGCACCTGGTCTCCTCCGTCGCCGAGGTCGTGGAAGCCGTGCAGGCGGCCGTCGACCAGGGCCTGAAGTTAGCGGTGCGCAGCGGTGGGCACTGCGACGAGGACTTCACCACGTCCCCCGACGTCCAGGTCGTGATCAACCTGGCCGGCCTGGACGCGGTGTACTACGACGAGGAGCGCCGGGCGTTCGCCGTCGAGCCGGGGGCAACCCTGGGGCGGGTCTACGAGACGTTGTACCGCGGCTGGGGGGTCACGCTTCCCGGGGGGACGTGCCCCACGGTCGGTGCGGGCGGGCATATCGTCGGTGGCGGCTACGGCGCACTGTCCAGGAGGCACGGACTCACCGTCGACTACCTCCACGCCGTCGAGGTCGTCGTCGTCGGTGAGGACGGACGGTGCCGCACGGTCGTGGCGACCAGCGAGCCGGACGACCCGCACCGTGAGTTGTGGTGGGCACACACCGGCGCGGGCGGCGGCAACTTCGGCGTGATCACCAGGTACTGGCTGCGCGCGCCCGGAACCGGGTCGGCCGAGCCGGCCGACCAGCTGCCCGCCCCGCCCGCCGAACTCATCGTGTCCGACGTCGCCTGGTCGTGGGACGACCTGACCGAGGAGGGTTTCACGCGCCTCGTGCGCAACTTCGGCGCGTGGCACGAGGCCAACTCCGCGCCGGACTCGCCCTACGTCGGCCTCTACAGCCAGCTCAAGACGCAGCACCGGGCCGCGGGGGCGTTCCGGATGAGTACCCAGATCGATGCGGGGCTCCCTGGCGCGGACGAGATGCTGGACCGGTTCCTCGCGGCGGTCAGCGAAGGCGTCGGCGCCGACTGCACGGTGAACGACCGCAGCGTCCTGCCGTGGTTCTACGTCGTGCGGGAATGGTTCGGGTTCGTGGAACCGTCGCTGCCGCGCTGGAAGGCCAAGTCCGCGTACCTGCGGAAGGCGATGCCCGCCGGGCAGCTCGCCGCGCTCTACCGGCAGCTGACGCGGGACGACTACGAGAACCCGTTCTCGATGGTGGCCCTGGTCTCCTACGGCGGGCGGATCAACGAGATCGCCCCGGGGGCGACGGCGGTGTCCCAGCGCGACTCCGTCCTCAAGCTGCTCTACGTGACGCTCTGGACCGATCCGTCGGAGGACGTGCGTCACGACCGGTGGATCCGGGAGTGCTATGCGGACGTCTACGGTTCGTCCGGCGGGGTGCCGAGACGCGACGACGTCACGGACGGATGCTTCATCAACTACGCCGACGCCGATGTCGCGGATCCCGCACTGAACGACTCCGGTGTCCCGTGGCACGAACTGTACTTCGGGGACAACTATCCCCGCCTCCAGGCCGTCAAGGAGCAGTGGGATCCGCGCGGCGAGTTCAGTCACGGGTTGTCCGTTCGCCCCACGACGTGACCGGCGCGGCCGAGCCGGCCGCCGTCGACCAGATCATCCAGACAGCACCTGGGAAGGACTCCTTCACATGACCCGAACCGTCTTCGTCACCGGAGCCCGCGGCAAGACCGGCCGCGAGGTCGTGGCACAGCTCGCCGGACGCGGTGACACCGAGGTTCGCGGCGGATCCTCGCGGAGCCCGCAGCTGCCGACGACCGTCGCCTTCGACTGGCGGGACCAGACGACCTGGCCCAAGGCCGTCGGTGGGGCGGACGCGATCTACCTCGGCCGGCCCGACGTCGAGGACTCGCCCGAGCTGATCGAGCAGCTGATCGCGGCGGCGCCGGGCGCCCACGTCGTGCTGGTCTCCGAGCAGGGTGCCGAACGGGTCGCGGCCGACGGCTGGGTGCGGCGGGTCGAGGCCGCCGTCACGAACAACGCCGACCGGTGGACGATCCTCCGCCCGTCGTGGTTCCAGCAGGTGCTGACGGACCCCCGCTACTTCCTCGAGTCGATCCGCCGTCAGCGGACGATCAGCCTGTCCACCGGTGGCACGCCGATCGCCTGGGTCGACACCCGCGACATCGCGGCCGTCGCGGTGCAGGCGATCGTGGACCCCGCCACCCACCAGGGCCGGACCTACACGTTGACCGGGCCCGCGGCGGTCACCACCGCCGACATCGCGGCCGGCATCTCCGCCGCGACCGGTACAGCGGTCAAGGCGGTGGACGTCCCGCTGAACCAGGCCGTCGCAGGGGCCGCTCCGTGGCTCGCCGAGGTCGTCGGCAACATGTTCGGCCGGGTGCACGACGGAACGTTCGCGGTGGTCAGCGACGCGGTCGAGACGGTCACGGGCAACGCGCCGCGCGCGGTCCAGGACTTCGTCACCGAGCACGCCCACCTGTGGAGCTCTTGACCGGCCATCGGCGAACACCTCGCACACGACAGATCGGACTCACGATGAAGGCCCTGATCCACCACCGAGCCAGCGAGCACATGCTGCGACTGGACGACGCGCCGACGCCGCAGCCCGGTCCGTCGCAGGCTCTTGTCGAGGTCGCCGCATTCTCCTTCAACTTCGGTGAGGTCGCGTTCCGGACGCCGGACCTGCCGGACGGCACGATCCCCGGCTGGGACGCGGCGGGCATCGTGGTCGCCGCCGCCGCCGACGGTTCCGGCCCGCCGGCCGGGGCGCGCGTGGTGACCTTCGGCTGGTCGGGTGCGTGGGCGGAGCTCCGGGCGGTCGACACCGCCGAGCTCGCGGTCGTCCCGGACGGCGTCGACCTCGCAGCCGCCGCGGCGCTCCCCGTCGCGGGCGTCACCGCGCTCCAGGCCGTCCGCCGACTGGGCTCCGTTCTCGGCCGTCGCGTCCTCGTCACGGGTGCGTCCGGCGGCGTCGGTAGGTTCGCCGTGCAGCTTGCGAGCCTGGCCGGAGCGGAGGTGGTCGCGTCCGTCGGGTCGCCCGAGCGGGGCGAGGGGCTCCTCGAACTGGGTGCGGCGGAGGTCGTCCTCGGCCCCGGGGCCGTGGAGGGACGGGTCGACGCGGTCGTGGACAACGTCGGCGGCCGGCAGCTGGCGGACGCGTACCGGCGGCTCTCGGGCGGAGGCGTTGTCGTGGCGGTCGGCATGGCGTCGAAGGAGCCGACGACGATCGACTTCGAGGAGGCTCGGATCAGGCACGACGGGGGGCGCATCGAGACGTTCGTCATCTCCGTCCCGCTCGGGGGCGACCTGCGGTACCTCGTCCGCCTGGCGGACCAGGGAAGGCTGGACCTTGCCATCGGCTGGCGGGGCGATTGGCACTCCTATGCGGAAGCCGCGTCGCAGCTGCTCGGCCGGAAGGTGCGCGGCAAGGCGGTCCTCGAGGTGGTGCGGGAGCCCGGCCTCCGCTGAGCCCCTCGTCAAGCGCCTTGTCTCGTGTCACCAGGACGGTTCGTCCTGGTGACACGGGTGTTTCAACGGTAATTGCACTAAATTACCAGTCAATGACTGTTCGACTGCATTGGTGTCGTTCTGCTCGGTTAGTCTTCCGGCGTGGCGACAATCAGCGACGGTCAGACAGCGATTGCGGTCATCGGGATCTCCTGCCGGCTGTCCGGCGCGCAGAACCCGGGCGAGTTCTGGGACATGCTGCAGCGGGGGGCCACCGCGGTACGGGAGATGCCGCCGGAGCGCAGCGGGCCCGGCGGCGCCCGCTGGGGTGCGTACCTCGACGGCATCGACGGCTTCGACCCGGGCTTCTTCGGCATCTCGCCGCGCGAGGCCGCCGCGATGGACCCGCAGCAGCGGCTGGCGCTCGAGCTGGTCTGGGAGGCGCTGGAGGACGCGGCGATCGTTCCCGCGACGCTGACCGGCAGCGAGACGGCCGTCTTCGTCGGTGCGCACCGTGACGACTACGCGGCCCTGACCTACCAGCGCGGAGTCGACGCGATCACCCAGCACACCTTCACGGGGGTGAACCGGGGCGTCATCGCCAACCGGATCTCGCACCACCTCGGCCTGCGGGGCCCGAGCCTGACCGTCGACTCGGCGCAGTCGTCCGGCCTCGTCGCCGTCCACCTGGCGTGCGACGAGCTGCGGTCCGGCGGCTCCGCCCTGGCCGTCGCGGCCGGCGTCAACCTCAACCTGCTCGCCGAGGCGGCCACGACGGCCGAACGCTTCGGTGGGCTGTCGCCGGACGGGACGGCGTACGTCTTCGACGCCCGGGCCAACGGCTTCGTCCGGGGCGAGGGCGGCGGCGCGCTGATCCTCAAGCCGTTCGACCGTGCCCTGGCCGACGGCGACCGCGTCTACGGCGTCATCCGCGGCAGCGCGGTCAACAACGACGGTCCCGCGGACGGCCTCACCGTCCCCAGCGTCGCCGCGCAGGAGCGGGTGCTCCGCGCCGCCTACGACGCGGCGGGTATCGAGCCCTCGGGGGCGCAGTACGTGGAACTGCACGGGACGGGCACGCCGGTCGGCGACCCGATCGAGGCCGCTGCCCTCGGTGCCGTCCTGGGCGCCGGGCGTGACCTCCCGCTGCGCGTCGGCTCGGCGAAGACCAACGTCGGGCACCTGGAGGGAGCCGCGGGAGTCGTGGGCCTCCTCAAGGTGCTGCTCAGCCTCCATCATCGGAGGCTCCCGGCGAGCCTGAACTTCGCCACGCCGCACCCGGACATCCCGCTGGACAGGCTGGGCCTGGCGGTCCAGGACTCCCTCACGCCCTGGCCCGCGCCCACGCGTCCCCTCGTCGCAGGCGTCAGCTCCTTCGGCATCGGCGGCACCAACTGCCACCTCGTCCTGACCGACGCGCCGGAGACTCCGCGCGCGTCGTCCTCCGCGACGCGGCCGCCGATCCCGTGGGTCCTCTCGGCCCGTACGCGAGAAGCCCTGTCCGCTCAGGCCGCCGCGTTGCGCTCCGTCGACGGAGCACCGGCCGACGTCGGATGGTCGCTGGCCACGGGCCGGACCAGGTTCGCCCACCGCGCGGTGGTGATCGGAGCCGACGGCGACGACTTCCGCCGGGGCCTCGACGCCGTCGCGGACGGTACCTCCGCGCCGGGAACCGTGACGGGCTCGGTGACGCCGGGTGGGGTGGCGTTCCTGTTCACCGGCCAGGGTGCACAACGCGCCGGGATGGGCGCCGGGCTGTACGACAGGTACCCCGAGTTCGCCCGCGCCTTCGACGCGGTCTGCGCCGAGTTCGACGGTCTGCTTCCCGGATCGCTCCGGGACGTGATCACCAGCGGTGACGACCTCGACCGGACGGCATGGACCCAGCCCGCGCTGTTCGCGCTGGAAGTGGCCCTGTTCCGGCTCGTCGAGTCCTGGGGGTTGCGGCCGGACCGACTGGCCGGCCACTCGATCGGCGAGCTGGCCGCAGCCCACTGCGCCGGAGTCCTGGACCTGGCCGATGCCTGCGCCCTCGTGGCCGCTCGGGCGCGGCTGATGGAGGCGTTGCCCTCCGGGGGTGCGATGCTCGCGGTCCAGGCGGCCGAGGAGGATGTGCTCCCGCTGCTCACCGAGGACCTCGCCGTCGCCGCGGTCAACGGTCCCGCGTCCGTGGTCGTCTCCGGCGAACTCGTCCTGATCGAGGAGTTCGCGGCCGCGGCCGAGCGCCAGGGATGGAAGGCCCGTCGCCTCGCGGTCAGCCATGCCTTCCACTCATCCCTCATGGAACCGATGCTGGACGAGTTCCGCCGGGTCGCGGACGGGCTGGTGTACCACCCGCCCTCCGTCCCGATGGTCTCGACGGTCACGGGCCGCGAGGAGACGGACCTGTGGCTCTCGCCCCGGTACTGGGCCGACCAGGTGCGGCGGCCGGTGCGGTTCCTCGATGCCGTCCGCACGCTGGAGTCCGCGGGGACCACGACCTTCCTGGAGGTCGGCCCGGACGCGGTCTGCGCGGCACTCGCCGCCGCCTCGGTGCGCGAGCCGCAGGACAGCGTGAGCCAGCCGCTGCTGCGCTCGTCCCGCCCCGAACCGGAGACCGTGCTGGCCGGCGTCGCCGCCGCACATGTCCGCGGTGCGGATGTCGACTGGGCGGCCCTCTTCGCCGGCGCCGCCGTCGTCCCGCTCCCCACCTACCCGTTCGAGCGGACCCGGCACTGGCTGCCCGGTACCTCCGCGGCCCCGGCCGACCAGGCCGCACGCCGGACGGCAGAGCCCGCGGTCGACGGCCCCGCCGCGGAGCCCACCAAGGCCGGCACCTCGATGCGCGCGGTGGACGAGCTCGTGCTGGCCGAGGTCGCGGCGGTGCTGGAGTACGCACCGGGCCAGCCGGTCGACACCGGACTGCCCTTCAAGGACCTCGGGTTCGACTCGCTCATGTCGGTCGAGCTGCGCAACCGCCTCGCCACGGCGACCGGGCTCGGCCTGGCCAGTGGTCTGCTGTTCGACCACCCGACGCCGTCCGCGCTGATCGAGCATCTCACCGCCGAACTCTCGGGGGAGCGCGCCGAGGCCGGGTCGCAGCGCGCGATGGCCGACGACGACGAGCCGATCGCCGTCGTGGGCATGGCCTGCCGGTATCCGGGTGGCGTCGCTTCGCCCGAGGATCTCTGGCGGCTGGTCGCCGAGGGCCGGGACGCCACCTCGGAGTTCCCCTCCGACCGGGGCTGGGACGTGGACCTGGCCGTGAACCGGGGCGGGTTCCTGCACGACGCGGGCATGTTCGACGCGGCGTTCTTCGGGATCTCGCCCCGCGAGGCCCTCGCCATGGACCCGCAGCAGCGGATCCTGCTCGAGGTGGCGTGGGAGGCGGCCGAGCGCGCGCGCCTGGACCCGCGCTCCCTGCGGGGCTCGAGGACCGGGGTATACGTCGGCGCCACGACGCTCGATTACGGCCCCCGGATGCACGAGGCACCCGCTGAGGTCGAGGGGCAGGTCCTGACGGGCAGCACCAGCAGCGTGATGTCCGGCCGGATCGCCTACCACCTCGGCCTGACCGGCCCGGCCGTGACGATCGACACCGCCTGCTCGTCGTCCCTGGTGGCACTGCACCTGGCGGTCCGCTCCCTCCGTGCGGGCGAGACGGAGCTGGCGCTGGCCGGGGGCGCCACGGTGATGTCCGGTCCGGGGATGTTCGTGGAGTTCACCCGTCAGGGTGGCCTCGCCCCGGACGGCCGCTGCAAGCCCTTCGCCGCGGCGGCCGACGGCACGGCATGGGCCGAGGGCGCCGGAATGCTCCTGCTCGAGCGCCTCTCGGACGCCCGGCGCAACGGGCATCGCGTCCTGGCCCTGATCCGGGGCTCCGCGATCAACCAGGACGGCGCGTCCAACGGTCTCACCGCCCCGAACGGCCTGGCCCAGCGCCGGGTCATCGGGGACGCGCTGGCCGACGCGCGCCTGAACCCCGCCGAGATCGACGTCGTCGAGGCGCACGGCACGGGGACCCGTCTGGGCGACCCGATCGAGGCGGAGGCGATCATCTCCGCGTACGGCGGGGACCGTGCCGGCCGTGAGCCCCTCTACCTGGGCTCTCTCAAGTCGAACGTGGGTCACGCCCAGGCCGCCGCCGGGGTCGGGGGCGTCATCAAGTTGGTCCAGGCGCTGCATGCCGAGACCCTGCCGAAGACCCTCCACGTCGACGCCCCGACGCCCCACGTCGACTGGTCGGCGGGTACCGTTCGCCTTCTCACCGGTCCGCGGCCCTGGCCGGCCTCCTCCACCCCCCGTCGTGCGGCGGTCTCCTCCTTCGGGATCAGCGGGACCAACGCACACGTCGTCCTGGAGGAGCCGCCGGCTACGGGCCCGGCGTCGTCGGCCGGCGACGCCGGATCGCCGGCCGGGCCGACCCCGTGGGTGCTCTCGGCACGGGACGAGACGGCGCTGCGGGCGCAGGCGGCCCGGCTGCGGGAGGCCGCGGAAGGGCTCGCGGTCGACGGCGTCGGGATCGCGCTCGCGACCGGCCGGACGCTGTTCGAGGAGCGCGCCGTCGTCGTCGGTCGTCATGCGGACGACCTGCTCGCCGGGCTGGACGCCCTGGCACAGGGGGACGGCACCCTGCGCGGGAGCGCGCGTGCCGGGAAGACCGCGTTCCTGTTCACCGGGCAGGGAGCACAACGGCTCGGGATGGGGCGTGAGCTGTACGCGGCCTACCCGGCGTTCGCCGCGGCCCTCGACGAGGTGGCGGCGTCGCTCGACAAGCACCTCGGCCGTCCGCTGCTCGACGTCGTCTTCGGCGACGACGCCGAGGAACTCGGCCGGACCGGTGCGGCACAACCCGCGCTCTTCGCGGTCGAGGTGGCGCTCGCGAGGCTCCTCGAGGCGCACGGACTCGTCCCCGACCTGGTCGCCGGTCACTCGATCGGCGAGTACGCGGCCGCCCACATCGCCGGCGTGATGTCGCTCGACGACGCCGCGCGACTGGTCGCGGCCCGGGGACGCCTGATGCAGAGCGCCCCGCCCGGCGGGGCCATGACCGCGATCCAGGCGAACGCCGACGAGGTCGTCACCGACGGGCGCACGACCGTGCTGGCCGCGGTCAACGCCGCGGACTCCGTGGTCGTCTCCGGGGACGCCGACGCCGTCCGCGACCTCGCGGAGGAGTGGCGCGCCCGAGGACGCCGGGTCAAGGAGCTGCGGGTGAGTCACGCCTTCCACTCGCCGCACATGGACGGGATCCTCCCGGAATTCCGACGGATGGCCGAGTCCGCGACCCTCCACGAGCCCTCCGTCCCGCTGGTCTCGACCCTCACCGGCGAACTCGCCGCCCCCGGCGAGCTGACGGACCCGTCCTACTGGGTGCGGCAGATCCGCGAGCCCGTCCGGTTCGCGGACGCCGCCGCGGCGCTGGCCGGTGAGGGGGCGGTCCGGTTCGTGGAGGTCGGCCCCGACGCCGTGCTGAGCGGGCTCGTCCCCGGGGCGATCCCGCTGCTCCGGGACGGTCGCCCCGAGGCCGAGAGCCTGGTGCGAGGGCTGTCGGCCGCGCTGGTCGACGGCGCTCCGGTGGACCTGGCACCGTTCTTCCCCGGCGCCGCCCCGGTCGACCTCCCGACCTACGCCTTCCAGCGCGAGCGCTTCTGGCTGCGACCCGTCGAGCACACCGACGCGCTCGGCCTCGGCCAGGAGGCGGGGGCTCACCCCTTCCTGTCCGCGACGGTCGACCTGGCCGACCGGGACGAGCACGTGCTGACCGGCCGGATCAGCCGCTCCGCCTGGCCGTGGCTGGCCGACCATGTGGTCAACGGCGCCGTGCTCCTGCCGGGAACAGCCTTCCTCGACCTGGCCCTGGCCGCCGCCGACCGTGTCGGCGCCGGCACGCTCACCGAACTCACGCTGGAGGAGCCGCTGCTCGTGGGGCCGGACGGCTCCGTGCCCGTCCAGGTGAGGATCTCCGCCCCGGACGACGACGGCGGCCGCCGCCTCACCGTGCACAGCCGGACCGACGACGCCTGGAGCCGGCACGCGTCCGGCTCACTGGAACCGGCCGGTACCGGCACCTCGCACGGGGACGACCTGGCCGACTGGCCTCCGGCCGGCGCCGTCGCCGAATCCGTCGACGACCTCTACGACCGTCTCGCCGCGCTGGGCTACGAGTACGGTCCTGCCTTTCAGGGCGTCCAAGCCCTCTGGCGCCGTGGCGACACGCTCTTCGCCGAGGTGTCCCTGACCGCCGAGGCGGGACCCTTCGGCCTGCACCCTGCTCTGCTGGACGCCGTCCTGCACCCGGTGGTGCTGGACCTGGCCCAGGAGGGCCGCGTCTGGCTGCCGTTCACCTGGTCGGACGTCGAGGTGTACCGGCAGGGCGCCGCGACGGCCCGTGTCCGCGTCACCCCGAACGCGCACGGTGACGTCGCGCTCCTCCTGGCCGACGACGACGGAGTCCCCCTCGCCTCCATCGGCTCCCTGGTGCTGCGCCCCGTCGCCGAGACCGCCGCGCCCGGCTCCCTGCTCGCCCTGGCCTGGCAGCCCGTCGAGACGACGGGAGCCTCCCCGGATCACGTCACGGTCGAGCTCGACGGCATCGACCCGCACGAGAACGCGCACCGCGCGCTCGCCGCCATGCGGAACCATCCGGACACCGACCCGCGACCACTGGTCCTGGTCACCCGGGGCGCCGTCGCCGTGGCACCCGATGCCCCGCTCCCGGGTCTCGCCGCGTCGACGGTGTGGGGCATGGTCCGCACCGCCCAGTCCGAGTACCCGGGCCGGTTCGTCGTCGTGGACATCGAGTCCGACGACGACGTCGCGCCGGCGCTCTCGACCCGGGAACCACAGGTCGCCGTCCGTGGCGGCCGCGCCTACGCACCTCGCCTGCAGGCGGCTCCGGCCGTACGTGACGAGGCCGGGCCGG
This sequence comes from Myceligenerans pegani, assembly GCF_014892515.1. Taxonomy (GTDB): domain Bacteria; phylum Actinomycetota; class Actinomycetes; order Actinomycetales; family Cellulomonadaceae; genus Myceligenerans; species Myceligenerans pegani. The sequence continues at coordinate 1,727 of NZ_JADBGR010000062.1, read as the reverse complement.
ACGAACCGGCCACCGTGCCGTTCGGCCCGGACGGCACCGTGCTCGTCACCGGCGGAACGGGTGGGCTCGGGCGGATCGTCGCGCGTCACCTGGCCGAGCGCCACGGCGTCCGTGACCTGTTGCTCGTCAGCCGGCGCGGGAGCGACGCGCCCGGTGCGGCCGACCTGATGGCGGAACTGACCGCGCTCGGCGCGCGTCCGGTCGTCCGGGCGGCGGACATCGGGGACGCCGACGCCGTCCGGGACCTCCTCGCCGACATCCCCGCCGACCGGCCGCTGACCGGCGTGCTGCACGCCGCCGGCGTCGTCGTGGACGGGACCCTGGCATCGCTGGAACCGGGGTCGATCGACGAGGTGCTGCGGCCCAAGGCGGACGCGGCGTGGATCCTGCACGAGGCGACCGCCGAGCTCGACCTGACGGCGTTCGTGCTGTTCTCCTCGGTGACCGGCCTGACAGGAACGGCGGGGCAGGCCGCCTACGCCGCGGCGAACACCTACCTCGACGCCCTGGCGCTGCACCGGGCCGGCCTCGGGCTCCCCGCCATGTCGCTGGCCTGGGGCCTCTGGGCGGACGGCATGGGCAAGGAGCTCGGGGAAGGGGAGGTCGCCCGCTGGCGCAGGTCGGGCTTCCTCCCGCTGACCGCGGACGAGGGGCTGCGGCTGTTCGACACCGCGCTGGCCGACGGCCGGCCGGTGCTCTCGCCGGTCGCCATGGACCGTGCCGCGCTGCGTGCCCTCGGCACGGACGCCCCGGCCACGCTGCGCGAGATCGTTCCCGCCACGTCCCGGCGCCCGGCTCCGGCCTCCGCCGGTCCCGCCGGCGCCTGGCCGGACGCGATGCGCGCGCTCGCGGAACCGGAGCGCGAGGAAGTGGTGCTGGACCTGGTCCGCAGGACCGTGGCCGAGGTGCTCGGACACGCGGGTGCCGCGAACGTCCCGGCAGGCCGAGCGTTCCGTGATCTCGGCTTCGACTCGCTGGCCGGTGTCGAACTGCGCAACCGGCTCGCCGGCACGACGGGACTGCGGCTCCCCGCGACGGTGGTCTTCGACCACCCGTCGCCGACCGCGCTGAGCACCTACCTGCTGACACGGATCGACGCGCCGGCTCGCGCCGCCGTCCGGGCCACGACGCGCGTCGCGGACGACGACCCGATCGTGATCGTGGGTATGGCGTGCCGCTATCCGGGTGGCGTGGAGTCTCCCGAGGACCTGTGGCGGCTCGTCGCCGACGGCGTCGACGCGGTGTCGGGTTTCCCGGTGAACCGTGGCTGGGACCTGGACGCGCTCTACGACGCGGATCCCGAGCACCCCGGCACGTCGTACGTGCGGGAGGGCGGCTTCCTGCACGACGCCGACCTGTTCGACGCCGAGTTCTTCGGGATCTCCCCGCGCGAGGCGACCGCCACCGACCCGCAGCAGCGCCTGCTGATGGAAGTGGCGTGGGCGGCCTGGGAAAGCGCCGGGATCCTCCCGGCGTCCCTACGGGGCAGCGCCACGGGGGTGTTCGTCGGCGCCATGTACGACGACTACGCGTCCCGGCTGGCCTCCGTACCCGAGGAGTTCGAGGGCTTCCTGCTGGCGGGCAATCTCTCCAGCGTCGTGTCCGGGCGCCTCGCCTACACCTACGGCCTCGAGGGCCCCGCGGTCACGGTGGACACGGCGTGTTCGTCGTCGCTGGTGGCGTTGCATCTGGCGGCCGCGTCGCTGCGGAGCGGGGAGTGCGACCTG
>NZ_JADBGR010000061.1 GCF_014892515.1 Myceligenerans pegani | reverse complement strand
GCCCTGGTGAGATCTACCGTCTCACCAGGGCTTTTACGTCGGGCTGACAGGATTTGAACCTGCGACCCCTTGACCCCCAGGTATCCAAAGACGCCGCTCGACCTTGTTTCCCGCAAAGCTCTGCGACTCAGTCCGCCTCACCGCAAGGCATGGTGTGCATGGATTGCATGGTTCTGGTCCCCTTCTGGTCCCCTTTCGCGGCACCAGCAACTCCATCGATCCCATCGCGGCGGTCCGCCCCAGGACGCCCCCGACGCAACGGACGACCATGGACGCGGAGGCCGTCCTACGTCCACGGGCTAGATCCTGCTAACGTTGCCCATGTACTTCACGCAAGGTTGACCACCTTGCCTACCGGCAGAGCCTAACCACCTCGCCTCGAGTCGCATCCAAGCGGCGCAAGAGACGGGTGGTACTGGCTGCCCGTCCCCCGCGCCGGATGCCTTGAGGCGTCGACAAGGGACGGAGTCACTCCCATGGACCTCATCGAGGTTGCGCGGCACTGGCCGCTCGCTTTCCTCGCCGCTGTGCCATACACCATTCCATCAATCCTTCGCACGGACAGCGTGGACACATGGCTTGCGGACCGCAGCGCCGAACGAACAGCGCGCGAGATGCGCCGACTCGGCGGGACCTCCGATCAGGCCGCGAATTACCTCGCCTTCCACGCCCGCACCCGGCGCACCGAACCGAGTCGACGCTCTCCAGCGCGAGCTTGAAACGCTGATCCCGAGAGGGCGAGCCGATGAGTTCTGCCCGTCTCCCTCCTGTAGACGGCCGGCTGAAAACCACAACCGTGCCACTCGCGTGATCGAGACGGGCAATCGTGGCACCTTTACTCATCTGCATAGCTGGGCTAGCCAACACCGCGAGCGCCCGCCCGCAGGTCTCAGCGGGGCCCCCAGGAAGGTCCCACGACGTGCGGCGGCCCAGAGGCGTTGAACCGTCAGCTGTCGCTGCCTGCGGCAGCAGACGGATGAGTCAGGTCTGTCTGCTGCACCGGCCTTGGAAGAAGTAGGGGCGCAGGTGGGGGTAGGCGATGAAGATGTCCTTGAGCTGGGTTCCGATGGCGTAGGTGGCTGCGCGGGCTGTGGACCGCAGGGTGACCACGACTTGGCGCAGCTGGACGAGTACGGCGGCGATTCCGGCCAGGGATGCGATGCCGCCGACTATCTCGAACCACTGCACGGGGTCAGTCATGGCGAAGTTCGGGCTGCCTGGTGGCGATGAGGTGGCGTAGCTGGTGCGCGGCGTGGTCGCAGCGGTCGGCGATCTCGGGTTGCGCGGTGTCGCGCAGGATTGCGGAGGCGAGTTCGAGCGCGCCGAGGAGGGGGCGGGCTTGGGGTAGGAGGTCTTCGGGCTCGACGTGGGCCAGGCACCAGTGGGTGATGCGCGCGGCTTCACGCAGGAGTGGCAGGCAGGTTTGCGGCCGTTGCCGGGCGTGGTGGGTGGCGCCGAGCTGGGCGAGGGTCTGGACCACGGCGGCGTGCGCGGCGGTGTTCTGCAGGATGCGTGCCATGCTGCGCTCGTACCCCAGGGCCCGGCGCAGGGGCGCGACGGCGGGATGCGGGGTGCCGGCCTCGCGCAGCGCGACTCCTAGGTGTCGTAGGGAGGTGGCCAGGTCCGAGGCGTGTTTGTCGTAGTTGTCCTCGGTGAGTCCCTCCCGGATCGCTACGGACTCGCGTGCCATGTCCGTGGCGGTCTGGGGGTGGCCTGCTTCGAGGTTGCGGGCGGCGGCCTCGGCCAGTGCGCGGGCCAGGAACACGTTGTCTCCGTCGGGGTTCTGGCGGGCCAGGCGGCGGCGTATCTGTACTGCTTCCTCGATCGCGTCGAGTGCCGGAACCGGTTGGTCGAGCTGGCTGTGCACGATCGACAGGTTCATCAACGCGCGGGCCAGGTGTGGCAGGACCGGGGCGGAGGGGTCTGCCTGCAGGCGTTGGCGGTGCAGCTGGACCGATCGCTGCAGCGGTTCCAGGGCCTGGTGGGGGAAGCCGGCCTCGTGATAGCGGGTGCCCAGATCGCACAGTGTCCGGGCCAGGCCCCCGCCGGGAAGGCCCCGGGCGGCGAGGTGTTCGGTGATCTCGACCGCCTCGATCGTGTTGCGCAGCGCCCAGGTGCCCTGGCCGAGTTCCGATTGCACGACGCCGAGGTAGCGCAGCGACATCGCCAGGCTCAGGTCGTGCTCGCCGGTGCCGGAGGCCGCCAGGTCCCGGTACAGGTCCACGGCCGTGGCCAGCATGTCGGCCGCGCCGTGCCGGTGTCCCAGCAACTGGCGGCACAGACCCAGCTGGTGGCGCACGCGGGCCTGGGCGGGGCGGTCACCCGGGGCCAGGAGAGTCAGGATCCGCCACAACAGGTCGGCTCGTACCCGGCCGAGGGCCTGGCTGGGGTAGGGGACCACGGCGGCGATGGTCTCCAGCAGGCCGGGATCGTCGTCCAGGTACTGGATCGCGGTGGCCACGAGCTCCAGCGCGGGTTCACGCCGACTGCGTTCGGCAGCAAAGTCCGACGCCACTCTGGCCAGCACCGCCACCGCATCCCGGGCGCGCGCTCGGGGAAGGTCTTCCAGCAGTTCGGCCAGCCGGCTCGAGGCCTGCAGGCGGTCCAGCAGGTGCTGCTCGGCAAGCCGGTCGGGCTGCAGTCCGCCGAACGGCTCACTCCTGCCCGGCCGCGGCGGGTACAGATCCTGCAGCCAACCCAGCACGTGCGGGCCTGCCACATGTTCACCCAGGCGCCGCAGCAGCCGGCCAGCTTCCTGCTCGTCGGCGGGCGGCAGCAGGTAGGCCGCCGCTACCACATCACGCAGATCCCCCACCCCCACGCCGTGCTCCTGGAGCCGCTCGGCGGCCGCGGCGCTGATCCAGTACCGCTCCTCATGCTCCAGCAAAGCCGCCAGCACCCCGGACATGTCGATGCTCACCACCGCGCCCGCATCATGGCCTGCCGCCTCGTGCCGGGCTGCGTGTAGGACCGCGACCAGGCTCACCGCGTGCAGGTCCAGGATCCGCGGACGATGCCCGTCCTCGATACCTGTCACGCTCACCGAGCCCGGAACCCGCACTCCCAGCTCAGCCGCGAACGCCCGCGCCGCGGCATCCACGATCTGCTGATCGGTCATCGAGGCATCCACCCGCACCGGTAGGTCCGTCCCGTCATGCGCGCCAGCCAGCACCACCCGCACGCCCGGACTTGCTCCCTTGAGCCGGTCCCACCACTCCCCCGCCGCCCGGGCCAACAGCAGCACCCGCACCCGCTCGAGCCGACCCAGCGCGAGCTGCCGCAGCAGCACCTCCAGCCCCCGACGGGTATCGGCGTAGTCGACCACCAATAACACCTGCTCCTGCCCCGCGGCCACCAGCCCTTCCACGGCCGTGGCCTCCTGCCCGTCATCCACCCACACGGCCTGCCACCCCCGCCGCGCCATCCTGTCCGACAGTTCCGCCGCCAGCCGGCTCTTACCCACCCCGCCCGGACCCGTCACCAGCCGCAACGGGCTGCCCTGACCGTCCTCGCACCAGCCGATCAACCGCTGCAGATCCTCCTGCCGGCCCACGAACGGCACCACCCCACGATCCGGCGCCAGCAGACGCGACGGTCCATCCAGCACCGGCGGGACCCCCGACCCCTCCAGCACGGCACGCCCGGCCGCCTGCCCGCCCCGCTGAGCCAGGCCGTACCGGATCAACGGCCAGCCGAACCCGAACGCGCCCGCCACCACACCGATCACCGTCACCAGCGGCAACGGCAACACATCCAGGAACGCCAGCACCACGGCAGCCGCGACAAGCAGCAGCCCGCCGCCCGACCACGCCCACCACGGAATCTTCCAGGACATATCAAGATTCTGCCTATATCCGGCAATGCGGGCAACGAAAGTCGTCCCGACCGGCCGCCCGATGACTGCAGACGAGAAACACCGCCGGCATGCTCATCGCACCCCCTGGGGTGAGGTCGCCGAGGCCGTGGCAGGGCAGCTGCGTGCGTCTGCTCAGCCGCGCTACACCTGACTAGGTGTGGACACTCGCGGTTCGCCAGCGCGTGCGTGGCACGGCCTTCCGCGGCTCCCCGGTCATGCTGGCGAGACGGCGAGTAGAAGGAAGCGCCCTCGAGCCGCGCCTGGTTCTGGTCGGGGTACGAACGTACTGCCAGCAGCGCAGCTGGCTGATGTTCGCGCCGGAGAGCCCACGCGCCTCTGACTATCAGGGGCCGCTGACTATCGGGGTCGGTGTCAGGCGGTCGTTGCTTGAGCTTGTTGCGGCTTCACCTCGTCACGCTGACGAGTGCGGAGAATCCACGCACCGAATGCCAAGGGAATGAGGTAACCGGCGAGAGCCGATCCGTCCAATCCGAACACCCCGATCCACGGCAGCGCGCCCACTATCTGATCGATTTGAAGGCCGGTGGGAACGGAACTGTTGGTGGCGAACGCAAGATACGAAAAGGTCGCGACCGCCGGGGTGAGATAGTCCGTCCGCCAGCGGAAGAGGCGGGACGTTATCAGATGCGAGACAAGCAGGACGATCGTGTAGCACAGTGACGCTGCCAGCCAGGTGGCCCCGATCCAGCGGTCCATTGGGTCGCCATGCCACGACTCGTCGGGACTCGCCACCCGTCCGGCCGATATCGCCAGTGCCGTCCATGCCATGGCCAGCAGGCCGCACACGATGTGCATCGCCAGGCCGCTGGAAAGCGCCCAGGCCAGGGATCGGGTCGGTCGTATTGATGCTGGTCCCATGGCTGCGACGATACTCCAGGAGGAGTGCGGGTGGCGAGCACGTTGCTGCTCGCCACCCGGCTCCGGGTAGGTGGTAGTCGGTCAGTAGGTGCCCTGGTAGCCGCCCATCTCGGCCAGTGGGCAGGCCCAATTGACGAGGCAGACCGGGGAAGCGTACTGACGCTGGTAGACGATTGTCGTGCTGCCTTCACCAAAAGAGGTGAGGAAGATCTCGTGGTTAGGCATCTGGCGGTGCTGACCCGAAAGGATCGCGTAGTTACCCGCACGGGTCACGGTAATGGTGAACGCACCCTCGACACTGTTCCCGATCGGGCAGAAGGCTGTGTGCCCCTGCAGACGGACCCGAATATCGACGAACTCGCTGTCGCTGGCCAGTACATTCATCTCTGCGATGTTGTCTGGGATGCCGACGTCGATACCGAAGTCGACTTCCTCTCCGGTATCGGCGTCGTACACGCTCGTGGGCGCGAAGACCGCCTCCAGCACCAGGCACAACATTCCGGCGCGATATGCGACAGGCGTTCCTTTTCTGCCTCTCATATCCCGGAACCTTGAAGTCCCTGCCGGGACGAGCGGCACATGGTCGGGTCACCCGCTTCCTTGACACCGCAACGTATGAGTTTTTCCTACCTCGCGTTCGCGCATCAAGGGCTGGCTCCGCCTGTGGCCAGGTAATCGTGGAGCCTTCACCTTGCGCAGCACTGCCTCGATGCGGAGAGCCCGTCGGCCATACTTTCGGCGCAACCGCCGTCGCCGCGTTGGTGCGGCCGCACCTGGCGCGCCTGGCCAGTCCGTTTAACTGCTGCGCCTCTCTCGCATGGCGCCGCAAGCGGCATGACGCGGCGTCCGGAGGGCGTCCGGCTCCCACGGGGGAGTGATCTGTCCAGGTATTGCATCGGTCTGGCGGTTCTTCCTCCATGTCGGCGGCGTTAGCGTCGGCGACGCACCCAGGGGCACCCGGTTCCTGGGATCATTCAGGGAGCATTGATGGCACGTAGATCGGGACGACGCGGTCCCATAGCCATGGTCTCAGCGGTCGGAGTCCTCCTTGCCGGTCTGAGCGCAGCGCCCGCGCAGGCAGTGACCGTGCGCACCGTGACGTCTCCGGACGGCCAGGTCGCATTCACCGTTGCCGAGCAGGCGGACGGATCGCTGACGTACGGCGTCACGGCGGGCGCCACAACTATCTTCGAGGAGTCCCCGCTCGGCATCGCCACGAGTTCGACAGACTTCACCGACGGCCTGTCGTTCGTCGGTTCGTCCAGCAGGACGATCGACGACACGTACGCGCTGCCCGCGGGCACCGACCCGAGCTACCGGGATCACGCCAACGAACTCGTTCTGGAGTACGAGAAGGACGGCGCCGCGCTGGAACTGATCGTGCGCGCCTACGACGACGGTGTCGCTTACCGCTACCGGCTCCCGGGCAGCGGTCAGGCGACGATCACCGACGAGGTCAGCGGATTCCGGCTGCCTGCGGGCACAGGTGGCTGGGCGGCGCCATGGAACGGGAACTACGAGCAGGACTACCTCTACCGTGATGCTGCTGGACTCGACAGCGGCGACGACTTCACGATGCCGCTGCTGGCCTCGATCGACAACAACGCCTACTTCACGCTGATCACCGAGGCGAACGTCTACAACGCGAGCGCCAGCTACGCACCGGCCATGCTTGAGGGCGACGGCACGGGGACCGGGTTGCTGAACGTGGCCCGGACGCCGGATCAGGCCTTCCCGATCACGAGCGAGTACCCGTTCCAGAGCCCGTGGCGGGCGGCGATCGTAGCCGAGGACCTGGACGTGCTGTACAACTCCGATCTGGTGCAGCACCTCAACCCGCCGGCGCAGGAGTCCCCGGACTGGGTGCGGCCGGGCCGGGCAGGATGGACGTGGTACACCGACGAGGACAGCGCCGCGGATCTGGACAAGCAGAAGCGCATGGTCGACTTCGCCGCATCGATGGGCTGGGAGTACGTCACCGTGGACTGCTGCTATACGCCGGAGGTGGACCTGCCCGAGATCTCGGAGTACGCGGCACAGCGCGGCGTGAAGATTTTCGCGTGGGTCACCGCCGAGCCGTTCGCCACCCCGGAACTGGCCGGGCCGCTCGCGGCGGAGCACAAGGCGTACGGTGTCGCCGGGCTGAAAGTCGACTTCTTCTTGAACGACTCGCAGGAAGTCCAGCAGTGGTATCAGTCGATCGGCGACGCTGCCGGTGACAACGAGCTGATGCTCAACCTCCACGGCAGCACGAAGCCGGGTGGCGAGAACCGTACCTGGCCGTGGCTGGTGACGAGCGAGGCCGTGGCGGGCACCGAGCACTACAAGTACCCGCCGCCCACGACCGCACGCCTCGACACGACCCTGCCGTTCACCCGTGGACCGCTCGGTGGTATGGACTACACGCCCACGATGATCTCGCAGAACGACGCGATCCTCACGCAGGCGCACACGCTCGCGCAGTCCATCGTGTTCACCTCCGCGATGATCAACTACGCCGACTCGGCGGCCGCCTACGATCAGTTCGCCGGCCGTCACCTCATGCGCGCGGTCCCGACGGTCTGGGACGAGTCTCATGTGGTGGAAGGTTTCCCAGGGGACCACATCACGGTAGCGCGTCGCAGCGGCGACGAGTGGTTCATCGGCGCACTGACCGATCCGGCACGCACCGCCTCGGTGCCGCTGGACTTCCTCGACAGCGGTACCTACACAGCGACGATCTTTTCCGACGACGCCGCCGGACGGGTGGAGTTGTCCACGCAGCAGGTCACGAGCGCCACCACGCTGTCGCTGCCCATGATCGCGACCGGCGGCGCCTCGGTGCACATCTCCAAGACCCCACTGGAGCTGATCGGCCAGGACGACACGCGCTACGAGGCGGAGGACCCGGCCAACGTCCTCAGCGGCGGTGCCACGCTCGACGACTGCCACGGATGCTCCGGCGGGCAGAAGGCCGGCTTCCTCGGACAGGGCGGCGCGGTGGAGTTCACCGACGTCCACGCGCCCGAAGCCGGAACCTACCGGCTCACGTTCAGCTACACGTCCGGCGACCCGCGCGACATTCGTGTGAGCGTGAACGGCACGGTCCGGTCAACCCTCGCGCTGCCTGACTCGGGCGGGTGGGAGTACCTGCACTCCTGGTCGATCGACGTCCCGCTGCAGGCCGGATCGAACACCGTCCTCTTTGACAATCCCGCCGCATTCGGACCGGACATCGACGCCCTGACGGTCTCGTCCGCCACCGAGGCCGAGGCCACCGAGAACGTCCTGACCGGAACTGCCGGCACAACTGGCTGCGCGGAGTGTGCCGGCGGGCAAGCCGTGCACGGCCTTGACGCGGGCACGCTCGATGTGGTGAACCAGGCTGTGACGACGCCGGGCAATCACACCGTCCGGATCGACTACGCCAGCCCGGTGGACGCCAGCGTCGATGTTTCGATCGACGGCGGCCCGGCACGAACGGTGGCTCTCCACGCGACCGGCTCGAAGGACGCCGTGGCCACGACGACCATCGGCCTGCCCTTCGGCACGAGTCCGGGCACCATCCGGTTCTCCGACGCCACGTCCGCGGACGTCAGAATCGACCGGATCGACGTGACCAACTGAGCACTCAGGTGGGGGCTGCCATGCAGGGGCGCCGCCTGGCAGCCCCCGCCGCCACCCGGCAACCTGGCCTGCCGTGGCCCTCGCCGCGCTTTTCGCCAGATCATCGGATCGTCCAGGGGATTGACGGCGATCGGCCATGTCCACTGTCTTCGCCCGAAGATAACGTCGAGGTAGGCACACGGCGTGCCGACACGTCCAGGAACCTCTGACGGAGACATAGTGGTCACCACTTCACCCCGAGCAACAGCCCCAGCGACGACACAGTCCGGGCCCACGACACGGCTGCGCCTCCACGACGGCCGCGCGTTCCTGGACGTCCTTGTCGGGGACCGCCCGATCATCCAGGGGATCGCCGCGGGGATTCGCGTCGACGGGCACGACCTAGGCAGCGAGGTCAGCCTGATCCGCTCGCAGGAGTCGGCCCAGCGGGGCTCCTGGAACGCCGTGGGCGGTAAGGCCACCGGCCCTCACTCGTACGAACACCGGCACATCGTGCACCGCTTCCGGCACGTCTCGGGGATCGAATGGCAGCTGCACGTTCGGGAGGCCCGTGACGGTATCGCGCTGCGCTATGCCATAGACGGCCTGCAGGGCCATGCCCGGTTCCAGGCAGACCTGACGGACGTTCCCTTGGACACGTTCGACCGGGCTTGGGTACTCGACTACCAGACCTGGTACGAGACACCCCGGTACGCCATCGATCTGCCCGCCGACGTCGAGACCGGCTTGCCCGTACTCCTGCGAGCCGCTGGCGAGGACTTGACGCACCCATATGTCCTGGTCAGTGAGTCCGGAATCGACGGCCGGTTCAGCGGGGCGCACCTACGCATCGCCGCCGGCGTAGCGCGCGTACAACTGGCCGACGAGGACCTCGAGGTCACCCGCGGACCGGTGACACCCTGGCGCGTCCTCGTGATCGGCGGTCTCGCCGATGTCGTGGAGACCCGCCTCATCGATGAGCTCGCGCCCGACGCTGCACCGCTGCTCGAAGACGTGTCATGGGTGCGTCCGGGCCGGGCCGCGTGGTCGTGGTGGTCCGACTTCTACTCTGGCGCCCAGCTCGAGCACCAGCGACGGTTCGTCGATGCCGCGGCCGAACTCGGCTGGGAGCACCTGCTGATCGACTGCGGCTGGGACCCGGTGTGGGTGCCCGACATCGTCGAGTACGCCAGTCGCCGCGGCATCCAGGTGCACCTATGGACCGTCTGGCACGACCTCGACGGGCCGGAGAACCTGCGCAAGCTCGCGCTGTGGCGTTCCTGGGGCGTGGCCGGTATCAAGGTCGACTTCATGGAGTCCGAGGCCAAGGACCGCTACCGCTGGTACGACACGATCCTCGCCGAGACCGCGCGCCTCGGGCTCATGGTCAACTTCCACGGCTCGGTCATCCCGCGTGGCTGGGCCCGCACCTGGCCGCAGGTGATCGGGTACGAGGCCGTTCGCGGGGCGGAGTACTACGTCTTCTACCAGGGCAGCCCTCTGACCGCGGCCCACAACGTCCTCCAGCCGTTCACGCGGAACGTCGTCGGCGCCATGGACTACACCCCCGTGGCGTTCGGCGCGCCAGGCAGGGAAACGAGCGACGCCCACGAACTGGCCCTCGCCGTGGTCTACGAATGCGGGATCACTCACTTCGCCGACGACGTGGACGCCTACCGATCCCGCCCCGAGGCGGCACGCCTGCTTGCCGAGCTGCCGCCCACGTGGGACGAAACCAGATTGCTCTGCGGCGATCCCGACGCCGAGGCGGTCATCGCCCGCCGACGTGGTGACCGCTGGTACATCGGCGCCATCGCCACAGGCGACGCCCGCGCCCTCACCGTGCCGCTGACGCGGCTCGGCGACGCGCCCTGGCAGGCATGGATCCTGACCGACGCCCCCGAGGGCGGCCTGACCTCAGACACGAGGGACGGCGTCGGGAACGAACTCGACGTCGTCGTCGCGAACAACGGCGGTTTCGCGGCAATCCTCGCCCCAGCCGGGGCGACACCGTTCCGCACGAGGCCGAGGCCGTTACGTGAGCCGCTCGTGGTCGAGCCCGCCGTGCAGACGCTCTCCTCGGACGGTTCCGCCGAGCTACGTACCGCCCCTGACGCTAGCCTGCGCCTGGAACCGGGCTGGACGGCCGAACGCATCGAGCCGGGTCTGTGGCGCGTGCGCTCACCTCGCGCGGTACGCGCCGGCCAGGTCGGGGTCGTCACGGTCGAGGGCCCGGACTCGGACGTGCCGGTTGTCACCCACGCCCGGCTCGTCGCCCCGCTGACGCCCGGGGAGCATGCGCTCTCGTCGCTGGGGATCGTCGCGTTCGAGAACGAGAGCGGTCCGGTCGAACGCGATACGAGCAACGGCGGCGGGAACCCGGGCGACGGTGCCCGGATGCGTATTGCCGGGAAGGAGCACGACACCGGCCTGGGCGTGTCCACTCCGTCCCGCGTCGTCATCCACCTCGATGGTGGAGCCTCCCGGCTCCTGGCCGAGGTAGGGATCGACGACGAAACGCCCGGCACGCGCGCTGTGGCTCGCGTGCTCGGTGACGGCGCCGAGCTCGCCACCGTCGACCTGCACGCGGGATCCGACCCGACCTCGATCGACGTCGACGTGGTCGGCGTCGATGTGCTCGAACTCGTCACCGAGCCGGGAGGAGGCACCCCGGCGCACGTCGATTGGGCCTCGGGCAGGGTCGTCGCCGCCTCCCAGCACACAGGAACTCCCGGTCGGAGTTGACCGGAAAGGAAAGGAAAGAACCGTGCGCACCAAGAAAGTCCTGGCCACCGCGGCCCTGATCGCCACCGGCGCGCTCCTGACGGGCTGCTCCGGCGGCCCGACAGGAGACGACGGTGAGGTCACCATCACCTACGGCGTCTGGGCAGGAACCCAGACCCCGGCGATGGAGGCGATCGCCGCGGCGTTCGAGGAGGAGAACCCCGGCATCAACGTCGAGGTCCAGGAGCAGCCGTGGCCGCAGTACTGGTCGACGCTGCAGACCGGCGCCCAGGGCGGCACCGCCCCGGACGCGTTCTGGATGCTCGCCCAGCAGATCCGCCCCTATGCCGCCGGCGGGCAACTGCTCGACATCACGGACGCCGTCGAGTCCGAAGGGGTCGACCTGGCCAACTATCCGCAGGCCGTCCTCGATCTGTACGACCAGGGCGACGGCGCGATCTACGGATTGCCGAAGGACTTCGACACCAACGGAGTCTGGTTCAACAAGGAGCTCTTCGACGCCGCGGGCGTGGACTACCCGTCGCCGGACTGGACGTGGGACGACTTCCGCGAGACCGCGCGAGCACTCACGACGGATGACGTGTGGGGTATCGCGGCACCGATCGACCCACAGGGCGGCTACTACAACACGATCTACCAAGCCGGCGGCCAGGTCATCTCCGATGACGGCACGACCGCCACGATCGACTCACCGGAAGCGGTCGAGGGCATCAAGTTCTGGACCGACCTGCAGGCCGACGGCTCCTCCCCGACCCTGCAGCAGCTATCCGACACGGAAGCCGTGACGATGTTCGAGCAGGGCAAGGTCGCGATGTACATGTCGGGTTCGTTCTGGGCACTGCAGTTCTACAACAACGAGGAGTTCCGACCGAAGGTCGATGTGGCGCCCCTGCCGACCGGGCCAGCCGGTCAAGCGAACATCACCAGCGGGATCGCCAATGTCGGCTTCGCCGGGACCGATCACCCCGAAGAGGTCACGAAGTTCCTCTTGTTCGCCAGCGGGGAGCGCGCCGCGCAGATCCAGGCCGAGACCGGAGCTGTCCTTCCGGCGTTCGAAGGCACCCAGCAGGGCTGGATCGACGCGATGCCCGAGTTCGAGAATCTGCAGGTCTTCATCGACGCCGTGGACTACGCCGTGCCTCTGCCCGTACAGGGCAACGCGGCACAGTGGCAGGGCCTGCAGACCGAGTATCTGACGCCTGCCTGGAACGGGGAGACTTCCGCCGAGGAAGCAGCCGAACAGTACGCGGCCGCCATCGACGAGGTCCTCGCCGCGGATCGATGAGCACACAGACCCGAGAGCCGGTGCGGTCGGCGAAACGCCGCCGCACCGGCGTGTCGAACCGCACCGACTGGTGGGCGCTCGTCATGATCGCGCCGGCCACCATCGGGCTCGCGGTCCTGTACCTGTGGCCCTTCGCCTCGACGTTCCTGACCAGCTTCATGAACGTCCCCGCGTTCGGTCCCGGCCAGTTCACCGGCCTCGACAACTACGCCCGCCTGCTGACCGACGGCGACTTCTGGAGGGCGCTGCGCAACTCCGGCCTCTACACGGGACTGGTACTGCTCGGCATTCCGATCGCCATCGTGCTCGCCGCTCTCATCCAGCAGGTCTCCCGCGGGCGTGCGATCTACCGGGTGCTGTTCTTCCTGCCCGTCGTGACCCTGCCGGTCGCGGTGGGAATGGTGTGGCGGTTCATCCTCAACGGCGACTTCGGCCTGTTCAACTGGGCCCTGTCTCTCTTCGGGATCCCCGGGCAGTACTGGGTCGCCGACGACCGGTTCACGATCTACGCCTTCGCGGCGGTCGGGATCTGGATGACCCTCGGGATCAACCTCATCATCCTCGGTGCAGGACTCCAAAGCATCCCCATGGACCTCTACGAAGCTTCGTCCCTGGACGGCGCCGGGCGGATCCGCCAGTTCTTCTCAATCACGCTGCCGCTGCTGAGCCCCACGATCTTCTTCGTGATGATCCTGTCGGTCATCTCCGCACTGCAGATGTTCGACCTCGTCTTCGTCATGCTCGGCAGCATCAACAACACCGCGATCGACGGCTCCAAGACCATCGTCTACCTGTTCTACGAAGCCGGCTTCGTGCAGTTCCGTCAGGGCGATGCCGCCGCAATCGCGATGGTGCTGCTGATCATCATCATGGCCGCCACCGCCGTACAGTTCCGCCTGCAGAAGAAGTGGGTCGTCTATGAGTAGCATCGCCGTCCGGGCCACCGCGCCCGGCCGCCCCGCCCCCAGCCGCCGCGGTGAATGGCGCATCCACGTCATCCTCGTCGTCGCCGCCGCGCTCATGGTCGTGCCGTTCGTGTGGGAGATCCTCGCGTCCTTCAAGACCAACGCCGAGGTCTCCTCGCTGCCCCCGACAATTCTGCCCGAGCAGCCCAGCGTGCGGGGTTATGCCACGTTCTTCGACTCGGTTCCGTTCTGGGCACAGTTCGGGGTTTCGGCCGCGTCGCTGGTGATGCGTGTGGTCGGGCAGGTCCTTGTGGCCGCCCTGGCCGGCTATGCCTTCGCCCGGTTGCGCTTCCCAGGCCGGAACCTGCTGTTCGTCATCTTCCTGCTGATGTTGATGGTGCCCAGTCAGCTGTTCCTGCTCGGCCAGTTCGAGATCATCCGCGACGTCGGCCTGCTCAACACCATCCCGGCGCTGGCCATCCCGGGGATCTTCTCGGCCTTCGGGACGTTTCTCATGCGGCAGGCGTTCATCACCATGCCCAGGGAGTACGAGGAGGCCGCCCGCCTGGACGGCGCGGGCCCCGTCCGCACCTTCTGGAGCGTCATGCTGCCCATGGCCCGGCCCACGGTCGCCGCGCTCGCCGTGCTGACCTCCCTGTACTCGTGGAACGACCTGCTCTGGCCGCTCATCGTCACCCCGACCGGAGACGCCAGGCCGCTACCCGTCGGGCTCGCCTCCATGCAGGGGCAGTTCGGCACCGACTATCCCGCCCTGATGGCCGGCGCCCTGATCTGCACGGTGCCGCTGGTCCTGGTGTTCCTCTTCCTGCAACGGCAGTTCTTCGCCGGTATCGCCAGCAGTGGCCTGAAAGGATGACCATGGCTTCGCCCATCGTCCACCTGCGACGCGACGACACCAGCGTCGTCGTCTCCCTCACCGACAACCGCCTGCCCCGCATCCTGCACTGGGGACGCGACCTCGGCGTGCTCGCGCCCGAGGATCTCGACGCGTTGGAACTGTCCACACGTCCTGCCATCGGCGACAGCCCCGTGACCTACCCGCAGCCCGTTCCAGTCCTCCCACAGCTCGCCGAGGGCTGGCTGGGCACCCCCGGCATCGCCGGATCACGTGCGGGCCGTGCCTGGGCGCCGCAGTTTCTCGTCACCGACAGCGTCCTGCACGACGACGATCCCCGGGGCGCCGCCTCGCTCACGATCGAGGCAGCTGACACCGTGTCCGAACTTTCACTGACCATCGAGCTACGCCTTGAACCCAGCGGGCTCCTGCGGTCCCGGGCCAGGCTGCGCAACCTCGGCGCCGCATACCGGCTGGACCGGCTGGAGCTCGCGCTGCCCGTGCCCGACCGCGCCGATGAACTGCTCGACCTCACCGGCCGGTGGGCGCTCGAACGGGTACCGCAACGCCATGCCTTCCCCCTGGGGCGATGGGAGCGAGAGAGCCGAGGAGGCAAGCCAGGGCTGGATGCCCCCACCGTCCTGCTCGCCGGGGAGCACGGATTCGGTTTCCGCCGTGGCGAGGTGTGGGGAGCGCATCTGGGCTGGAGCGGAAACCAGACACTCGCGGCGGAACGCACTCCGGCCGGATCCCGTCTGTTGCGCGGCGGCGAGTTGCTGCTGCCCGACGAGCTCGTCCTGGGCGCCGGGGAGGACTTCACCACTCCATGGCTGTTCGGTTCGTGGGGTGACGGACTGGACGAGTTGTCCAGCCGCTTCCACCGTTTCCTGCGCTCCAGAGCGTCGCACCCCGCCACGCCACGGCCGGTGCTGGTGAACACGTGGGAGGCGGTCTACTTCGACCACGATCTCGACCGGCTCGTCACCCTCGCCGAGCGCAGCGCCGCACTCGGCGCCGAGCGGTTCGTCGTCGACGACGGCTGGTTCCTCGGCCGCCGCGACGACACCACCTCTCTCGGGGACTGGATCGTCGACCCGGACGTCTGGCCGACCGGTCTCGAACCACTGGCTGACCGGGTCCGCGAGCTCGGCATGGAGTTCGGGCTCTGGTTCGAGCCGGAGATGACCAACCTCGACTCCGAGCTGGCCCGCGAGCACCCCGAGTGGATCTTCGACGCCGGGCACGGGCCCGGCCTGCCCTCCCGGCACCAACACGTCCTGGACCTCGGCCACGAGGACGCCTACACGCTGGTCCGCGACCGCATCTCGCTCCTCGTGAAGCGGCTGGGTATCGCCTACATCAAGTGGGACCACAACCGGTTCCTCACCGACGCCGGCCACAGTCCCGGCGGACACCCCGGTGTGCGGCGCCAGACCCAGCAGGTCTATCGCATGATGGACGAACTCCGCGCCGCACACCCAGGACTGGAGATCGAGTCCTGCGCATCCGGGGGCGGGCGCATCGACCTCGGCGTGATCGAGCACACCGATCGCGTCTGGGACTCGGACTGCAACGACCCGCACGAGCGCATCGACATCCAACGCTGGACGACGCTGCTGCTGCCCCCCGAGCTGCAAGGCACCCATATCGGCGCCGAGGAGTCCCACACCACCCACCGCACCGCGCCGCTCGCCTTCCGCGCTGCGACCGTGCTCTGGGGTCACCTGGGGGTCGAGCTCGAACTCACCGCGATCGACGATGCCACGTTCGAGGCCGTCCGGAACTGGGTCCGCGCCCACCAAGAGCTGCGCCCGCTGCTCCACGCGGGCACCGTCGTGCACGCCGACACCCCACCCGAGACCCGGCTCGATGGCGTCGTCTCGCCCGACCGCACGGCGGCTGTGTACCAGTTCGCCGTCCTGCACCGACCCGCAGCATGGCCACCATCCCGCCTGCACTTGCCCGGGCTCGACCCCGCCCGCCGCTATCGCGTCGAGGAACTGGCCATCACCGACGCGGTGCCCGCCGGCCAGCGACCGCCGTGGCTCGATCGGGGTGGCGTCACTCTGCCCGGCGCTGTGCTGGCCGAGCATGGCCTCGAGGCGCCGTCTCTCGACGTCGACCGCTCCGTGCTGCTGAAGGTCACGACGAGCGACGCCGCTGCATGACCGCGCGTGACGACAACGCGCCGGTCACGCTGTCCCGGCGGTTCGGGGAGCACACCGTGACCGCGGTGATCTCTCCACGCGCGGCGGCCGTGCGGAGTCTGCGTGTCGATGACGTCGACCTCGTCGAGCCCACCACGATGACCACGGAGCCGCCCGGCATGTCGGGCGCCATCCTCGCGCCGTGGCCCAATCGCGTCGAGGACGCGGCCTGGTGGCTGGACGGGCGTGAACATCGCCTGACCGTCACCGAGCCGGCCCTCGGCCACGCCACCCACGGCCTGCTGACGACAACCGACTTCGTGGTCCGGGCACGGCGCCAGGACGCGGTCACGCTTGGTGCCGCGATCTCGCGGCCGGACGGGTATCCGTTCGTGCTCGACGTCTCTGTCTCCTACCGGCTGTGCGACAGCGGCATCGTCACGAGGATCGCCGTGCACAACCAAGGTGCCACGCGCGCCCCCGTCGCGCTCGGCGCCCACCCGTACCTGCGGATCGGCGACGTGCCCACCGCGCGGCTGCGCATGAGCCTCGATGCGGACCACGTCTGGCCGCTCGACGAACGACACCTGCCGGTCGGACGTGTGCCGTGCTCGGTGACGGACGTACTCGTCTCAGAAAGCCCGCGGCATGCCACCTACGAGAGCAGCGCGCCAGGACGAACTCTCGCGCACACGCTCACCGCGCCTGATGGACGGTGTGTAGTCCTCACCGCCGACGGCGCCCACCGTTTCACGCAGCTGTGGATCACCGACGCCCTGGCTGGTGACGACGGCCCGCGAGAGGCGATCGCGATCGAGCCGATGACCGCGCCGCCCAACGCCCTCCGCAGCGGCGTAGGGCTGCATTGGCTCGATGCCGGCGCGCGGTGGACGACGACGTGGAATATCCGTCTTTCGCGCACAGGTCCGGACGCCGATGCCGGGTGCGGCCGTCAGCCGGAGGCGTCCCGCGTACGGTAGTCGCTCGGGCTCGTGCCGTGGTGGCGGCGGAACTGGCGGGAGAAGTAGAACGCGTCCGCGTAGCCGATCTCCCGTCCGATCTCGGTGATCGTGGCGTCCGTCGTGTCGAGCAGCTGGCGTGCTCGGGCCATGCGCAGCGCGGTGTGATGGGCCAGCACTCCCCCTCCGGTGGCCCGGTGGAACATCGCCGTCAGATGTGAAGCGGATACTCCGACGAGCGCAGCCAGCTCGGGGACCTTGATCGAGCCGTCCAGACGATCCTCCAGATACGCCATCGCACGCTGCAACGGGTCGCCCGGCTGGGGCAGCACCTGGTCCACGGCGATCTGCGTGAGGAGCTTCCACGCCGCACCGGCCGCGGCAAGCATCTTCGCCGGCGACGGGACGCGTTCCAGCGCGGTGACGATCTCGTCCAGAAGCGCGACCGCCCGCTCGACCGCGCGGACGGCCACCACCGGTCTGCTGTCGGTCACGCCGGTGCTCTCGATCAGCTCCGCGGCATCCGTACCGCCCAGGTGCGCCCACCAGATCGTCCAGGGATCATCGGCGTCAGCCCCGTACTCGTGGGGGACGGTCGCCGGTACCACCAGTGCCTGGCGCGCCTCGACACGATGCAGCTCTCGCCCGAGCCGTACCCACCCCGCACCGCCTGCGCAGACGATCACGATGTACTCACTGGTGCCGCGCTTTCGACGCATCCGGTGATCCGAAGCATGCGGGTAGTAGCCGGCATCCGTGACGACGAGCCGACGAGTGACCGGTCGCCGCAACGCCTCCGCGACCACTGGTCGCGGCACCACGACGAGCCGCTGCCCGCGGAAACCCTCCTCGATCGGCACCTGTCCATCCTGACCGACGATCGGTGAATCGTCCAGGTAACGAGGCAAGACGGCGTGGTGCGCGGCCCGCTCGGGCGGTTATCTGGGACGCATGGACGATGAAACCGGTGCGCACCTCGCCCAGTACCGCCATCCGGCCCGCTCTCCGATCTCCTACTGGGAGGAGCACCTGCGCCGCCACCCTGGCGACGCACGCTGCAATCTCGCGTTCGGCGCGCCGACAGCGCCGACTTTGCGCCCTGGGACGGCGGGGATCTGCTCCCGTTCCCCCCGAAGGAAAGCCCCACGGGACAGTAGCGACGGCAGGTTCGCCGTGCCTCCCGCACCCGTCGATGGCCTTGAGTACGGCACCGCACAATCAGGGCTCCATGTCGCGTGCAGGTGCGGCCAGACGCCGTGCGGCGAGGATCACCGAGGCGCGGCGGCGAGCGTTCTCCGAGTCGCTCTCCGGACCGGTCATCATGCGTGCGACATGCGGCGAGGCAGACCAGGACCCAGCCACGCAGAGGATCAGGAACATGAGGTGGTCGGCATCGACCTGGCCGGTGACGGCGCCCTCGGCCTGACCACCTGCGACCACCGCCGCCTTCTGCTCGTAGTGCTCGCGCCGCAGGGTTTCACCGGGCACCTCGTCGTCGAAGGTGAGCCCTTCCCAGCGCAGGAGCCGGCTCAGTTCGGGGTGTGCGAGGTGATAGTCGAAGACGCGTCCGGCATAGCCGCCGATGTCCTCGATCGCGAAGGGCTCAGCCGGCACGGCGCTGGCGATCTTCGCCAGCTCGGCACGCAGCACCACGGCGAACAGGTCACGCTTGTCCCCGAAGTAGTTGTAGACGCGCTCCTTGTTCACACCCGCGGATCTTGCGATCCGCTCGATCGTCGTGCCGTCGGGGCCTTTGGCGGCGAACTCGGTCACAGCGGCGTCGAGGATCTTGCGTTTGGTGCCCTCAGTGTCCCAGGCCATCGCTCAGGTCCATGGTGAAATACCGTCTCCTTCTGGTTCTCATGACGCGGCCAAGCGCTCCTCGGAGCGTGCCGTCCTCCTGACCGCCACCGATGCGGCGATTGCGCAGACGATGACGAAGACGAAGAACAGGCTGAACATCGCGGCCGCGTCGACGAGGCCGTTCATGAGGCCCTTGCGGGTGACCATCCATCCGACCAATGGAGCGCCGGCGCCCTGGACGACGTACCCGACGAGGTAGCCGCCAGAAACCACGCTGGCGCGGTGATGCGGCGCCGCGTACCTGCTCAGGATCGTCAGCCCACCGGCGAAGTTGAAGGCGTATGCGGCGCCGGCCGCCATTGAGCCGAGGAAGAAGAGCATCAGCGAGTGAAAGGTTCCGGTGACGACGTAGAGCCACACAGCCGCGATCGACCCGGCCGCCCCCATGAGAACAAGAGCCCATTCGCCCAGACGGCGTGCACAAACCGAGGTCAGGGCAATGAAGATCGCGAAGACCGATAGCAACGTGCCGGTGACCAGCGCGTTGGTGGATCCGGCCAGCTGCTGGGCGATCCTCGCCCCGAGCGGCAGCACGATCGCACCGAGCAGGAACGAAGAGGAGACAGCGACCGCACCGGCGAGAAATATCCCGCGGCTGCCGTGCGGAATGATGATCGCCCGGATCCGCCAGCGCTCGGCCGTCTCACCGCGGGTGTGGGACGGCAGTCCCCAGATCAGGACGAGGCCGACGACGATCGCGACGGCGAGCACGATGAACTGGAGCCGAAGCGGGAACGGCGCATACTCGGTCAGGACTCCGCCGATCAGCATGGCAAGAGCGATACCGACCGAGGAGACACCGGTGGCGACGGCACTGGCTCGCCCCTCGTTCCCCGGAGCGCTGAATTCGACCATCGCCACGTTCGCCGGGCTGAGTGACAGCCCCACGCCCAGTCCCATGAAGGCCCGGCCCACGATCAGCCACCCCACGTCGTTCGCGAGCACGAACTGCAGTACGCCAACGAGTTCGGCGAGCAGACCGAGTGCCATCGAGGAACGCCGCCCGATGTGGTCGGATACATCGCCGAACAGGATCAGGACCGGGACCAGCACGAGCGGGTAGGCGGCAAAGACCCAGGTGATCATCGTGGTCGACAGGCCCCACTCCGACTGGTAGAGCGGATTCGCCATGGTCGGACAGGCACTCGTCCACAGGGCCAGCGCCACGACGACACCGGCCACCCAGAAACTGGTTCGCATACTGAATGTCGGCACAGATCTCCCCTACGCCCGACCGCTGACTTCCATATGGCAACTTAGCTACCTGGGTAGCAATCTGCAAGTCACCGATCTATGCTGGGGCACATGGCACGGACGCTCGGCAAGGAGTCGACATGCTCGATCGCGCGCAGCCTCGAAGCGATCGGTGACACATGGACACTGCTCATCATCCGCGAGTCCCTGCTCACCGGAGCGACGCGATTCCAGGACTTTCGCGACGCTCTTGGCATAGCGCCGAACATCCTGTCCAAGCGGTTGGAGAAGATCGTCGAGGACGGGCTGATGAGGCGGCAGACGTACCAGGAACCGGGCTCGCGGTCCCGCGATGCCTATGTCCTGACCGAAGCCGGACGCGGCCTCACACTGGTGATCGGTGCCCTCAGCGACTGGGGCCGGACGTTCCGCCCACGGCCGGATGGCACGTCACCGGCGTTCTCCGTCGAGGACACCGGCGTACGGGCGCGCCTGGCCTTCGTCACCGCGAGCGGCGAGGAGGTCGCCCCCGCCCAACTGGTCGCGCGTCGTGCACCCGATTGACGGCGGCGGCCGGGCCTGATCATCGTTCGGCACCGGTCGGGCCGGGCTCCCGCGGCGCCCAGGACAGCAGGATCCGGAGCGCGTCGCCCGAGGGCGTGTCGGCAGCCGCTGTGAGTATGACCAGCCGCTGCCCGCTGCCGTCGGGGCTGTCCCAGGTGTCGCAATCCAGCGTGAGGTCGCCGACCACGGGATGCCGAAGGCGCTTGGTCCCGGAGCTGACCGAGCTGACGCGGTGCTCGGCCCACCAGGTGCTGAAGGCGCTGGAGACGACGGACAGTTCTCCGACCAGTCGCGCGAGGTCGGGGTCGTCGGGATCCGTCGCCGCCGCCATGCGCAGTGCGGCGACGGCGTCGCGCGCGTCATGGTCCCAGTCGATGTGCATGGCACGGATCGCGGGGTGGGTGAACAACAGACGGACATAATTGCGTTCGACTGGGGGGATGACGGCAAAGTCGGTATACAGCGCCGTCGCCGCGCGGTTCCAGCCCAAGATGTGCATCCGTTTGCCCAGGACGAGTGCCGGTGCGGTCTCGAGCTGGTCGAGGAGCCGTCGCAGCGGGGGGCGCATGGCCTGTGTCGCCCTCCGGCGGCGGGGCCGGGCGTTCGGCGTGCCTGCGAGTTCGTAGAGGTAGGTCTGCTGGTCCTCGTCGAGCCGCAGTGCCCGGGCCAGCGTGGCCAGCACGGCAACGGAGGCGCGCACGCGCCCCTGTTCCAGCCGCGTGTAGTAGTCGGCACTGATCGAGGCCAGCAGAGCGACTTCTTCGCGTCGAAGCCCGGTGACCCTACGACGGCCGCCGGTTTCAGGGAGCCCGACGTCGTGCAGCTGTAGCTGAGCGCGGCGTGCCTTGAGGTAGGCACCGAGCTCCCGTGATTCCTGTGCGGCGGCCATGGACACCATTCTGCGCACCCGCCACCCGCCCCTGGGAGGGAACGTTCCTTCCCCGGCACAAACGTGCGACTGGTGCGATCGGTTGCCGCGTCCCAGGTTGGACATCGACAACCGAGCACGGGCGAGGACGAGCCGAACTTCCTCACCCACTTGAGCGGATTGGGATACGACATGACCAGGATCGACGTCACGTTCGACAGCGCCGGGATCGACATCGCAGGGCATCTCCACCTTCCGGATCCCGTCACGAGCCGACCATTGCCAGCGCTCGTGGTCGGGCACCCGGGGTCCGGGGTCAAAGAACAGGCGGCGGGGCTGTACGCCGCCAGCCTTGCCGAACGCGGTTTCGTTGCGCTCGCCTTCGACGCCGCCTACCAGGGCGAGAGCGGCGGGACACCACGCGGCCTGGAGGATCCGGGGCAGCGGATCGAGGACCACAAGGCGGCGGTCTCGTTCCTCACGACGCGACCCGAGGTCGATGCCGACCGCATCGGGATGCTTGGGATCTGCGCCTCGGGCGGTTACGTCCTGCCGGCCACCGGAAGTGATCACCGCGTGCGCGCCGTTGCGACGGTCAGCGCGGTCGACATCGGCCGCCAGTTCCGTCTCGGCGCCGATGGTGCCCAGGACCCGGCCGTCTTCCACAGCCTGCTGGACGCTGCCGCGCAGGCCCGTACGGCGTCAGCTCGCGGTGAGGATCCAGGTGCGCTCATGCTGTTCCCGGGGACGATCGAGCGGGCCCGTCAGATAGGTGGCGAGCACGGCGCCGAGGGCTTCGAGTACTACTGCACGCCCCGTGCCCGGCACCCCCGGTCTGCGGCGTTCTTCGACTGGACCAGCATTGACAAGATGGCCACGTTCGACGGGTTCGCCGCAGTCCCGTTGATCGGACAGCGTCCACTCCTCATGGTCGTGGGCACCCGGGCCGTGACGTCCTGGATGAGCGTGGATGCCTTCCAGATGGCGATCGGCCCGAAAGAGTTTCACTGGATCGACGGCGCGAGCCATGTGGACCTCTACGACAAGGTGCAGTACGTCACCCCGGCGGTCGAGAAGATCGCAGCCTTCTTCGCCGATGCGCTGCCTCGCTGAACCCGCGCCACAGGTGAACCACGCTGGGCCGCGCCGGCGCCTGCCGCGGCCCAGCGCTGTCACAGCCGCCGCCCGAACATCTTGGCCACCTCGCGGGCCGTGGGCGCCCCGATGTCGAGGCTCGCCCCTGCTGCCCGCAGGAGGTCCACGATCTCGCTCTCGCCCTTGACGAGGGCTCCGGCGATCGGGGACTGGTCGCGGGCGTTGCAGACGTCGGGGTCTGCCCCGCGTCGCAGGAGCGTTTCAACGGTTTCTGCGTGTCCGTGGTAGGCGGCCAGCATGAGCAGTGAGTTGCCGGAAGAGTCCTGCTGGTCCGCCGAGAGACCGCGATCGAGGAACTGCTCCAGCACGGCGGTTCTTCCTTCGCGGGCCAGATCTGCGACCACCGCCTGGATCCGGGTCTGTTCCTCGGGCGTCAGCGGGGGCGGGGAGACCTGCGGCCCTGTGTGGTCACAGCGCACCGATCGCCTCACAGGCCTGGCGAACGCCCGCTCCGTAGGCCGGGTCGGCCTGGGTGCAGTTGTCGATGTGCTTCTCCACCGTCTGTGGCCGGGCGCCCTTGATCGCACGAGCGGTGTTCTCGAAGAGCCGCTGCTGCTGGTCAGTGGTCATGAGCCGGAAGAGGTCGCCCGGCTGGGTGAAGTAGTCATCGTCGTCCTCCCGGAAGTCGAAGCGGTCGGCGCTCGGCCCGATCGCCTGGGGCGGGTCGGCGTAGGCGGGCTGATCGAACCAGCGGCCGAAGGTGTTGGGCTCGACCCCTGGCACGCCGCCCTGGTTGCCGTCCACACGCATGGCGCCGTCGCGGTGATAGGTGTTGACCACCTTCGCGGCCCGCGGGTAGTTCACCGGGATCTGGTGGTGATTGACCCCGACCCGGTAGCGGGCGGCGTCGCCGTAGGAAAAGAGCCGCCCCTGCAGCATCTTGTCCGGGCTGAACGAGACGCCAGGGATCAGGTTGGCCGGCGTGAACGCAGCCTGCTCGACGTCGGCAAAGTAGTTGTCGGGGTTGCGGTTGAGTTCGAACTCGCCGACCTCGATCAGCGGGTAGTCCTTCTGGCTCCACACCTTCGTCAGGTCGAACGGGTGGAACCGGTAGGTCGCTGCGTCGGCCTCCGGCATGATCTGGACGCACACCGTCCACTTCGGAAAGTCGCCGCGCTCGATGGCCTCGAACAGGTCCCGGCCGTGGGACTCGCGATCCTGCGCGACGACGTTCGCAGCCTCCGCATCGGTCAGGTTCTCGATCCCCTGCTGCGTGCGGAAGTGGAACTTGACCCAGTGACGCTCGCCGGCGGTGTTGATGAGGCTGAAGGTGTGCGACCCGTAGCCGTGCATGTGCCGATACGACTTCGGGATGCCGCGATCGCTCATGGTGATCGTGACCTGATGCAGGGACTCGGGCAGGTTCGTCCAGTAACCCCAGTTGTTCTCCGGGTCGCGCAGGTTGGTCCGGGGGTCACGCTTGACCGCGCGGTTGAGGTCGGGGAACTTCAGCGGGTCGCGGTGGAAGAAGACGGGGGTGTTGTTGCCGACGACGTCCCAGTTGCCCTCCTCGGTGTAGAACCGCAGCGCGAAACCGCGGATGTCGCGCTCCGCGTCAGCCGCACCGCGCTCCCCGGCGACGGTGGAAAAGCGGGCGAACATCTCGCACTCGTTGCCGACCTTGCTGAAGATCGCGGCCTTCGTGTACTGGCTGATGTCTCCCGTGACGCGGAAGGTACCGAATGCGCCCGAGCCCTTCGCGTGCATGCGCCGCTCAGGAATCACCTCACGGGCGAAGTGGGCGAGCTTCTCGATCAGCCAGACGTCCTGAAGCAGCAGCGGGCCGCGCGGCCCGGCACTCATGCTGTTCTGGTTGTCGGCGACGGGCGCTCCGGCGGCCGTGGTCAGCGGCTGGGTGTTGTCCGCGAATGTCATCAGTGCTCCTTGGTAGTAGCGGATTGGATGCGGTTGCCCGGACGCGGGTTCGAGCCCGGAGCCGCAGACGTACAGGTCAGGCAGGTTCCGCGGTAGACGACGTCGACCGCCTCGACGATGAAGCCCGGCGCCGGATGGCCCACGGCGCCCGCGTCGATGTCGATGTCGTAGACGGATCCGCAGATGCGGCAGACGGCGTGGCCGTGGTCCTGGCCGTCGTGGATCTCGTACAGCGCCGCAGCCCCGGCGAGGTCCATCCTGCGTACCAGTCGCACTTCGACCAGGGCCGCGAGGACGTCGTACACGGCCTGATGGGAGATCGTGACGAAGTCCCGCCGCACCACGTCTGCCAAGGACGCCGCATCGGAGTGCGGGTAACGCTCCAGCGCCTTCAGCACCGCGACTCGCTGCCTTGTCGCCCGCAGGGCGTGGCGCCGCAGGTGATCGGCGTGGGAGGTGTCGCTCACGACCACACGCTCCTCTCGTCGCTCGGGCACGTTGGCCATTCCTGTCTGGACCCGTTCCAGTCTTCGTCGTGCTCCCTCGCCCGCCCAGCACAGATCCGGACGTGAAGCCCACACATTCGGCCTTCGCGTAACCCGCGCACGCCTGGATTGCGGTTTGAAAGTGAGCCATCTAGTCTGGCCGTGCCCCTCGGATGCCCGGGCCCATCGGCAGGCAGGCGGCACAGCATGAACAACAGATGGGCGGAGAGGCGAGCGTGATGGACAGCGAGGGCGTGAGTGTCGGGGTCGTCGGTGCCACAGGCCAGGTCGGCAGCTTGATCCGCGCGATCCTGCGGGAGCGATCCTTCCCGATCGCGTCGGTCCGGTTCTTCGCTTCCGAGCGGTCGGCCGGTTCCGTTCTGAACGATGCAGGACGCCCCGTGGTTGTCGAGGACCTGGCCACGGCTGATCCGTCCGGAGTGGATATCGCGCTGTTCTCCGTCGGCGCGGCGGCTGCCCGTCTTCATGCTCCGAGGTTCGCCGAGGCCGGGGCCGTGGTGATCGACAACTCCAGTGCATGGCGTTCGGATCCGCAGGTCCCTCTCGTCGTCAGCGAGGTCAACGGGCATCTGCTGCGCGCGAGGCCGGGCATCGTCGCCAACCCCAACTGCACGACGATGATCGCGATGCCGGGGCTGAAGGCGCTGCACGAGCATGCGGGGCTACGTCGCCTCGTCGTCAGCACCTACCAGGCGGTCTCCGGCATGGGCCGCAGCGGCAGCGACGAGTTGCTCGAGCAGACATCCCGGTTGATGAGCGACGGGCCGCAGCGGCTTGTGCACGATGGTCGCGCCGCGCAGAGGCTGGACCCGCTCGTGTTCGCCGAACCAATCGCGTTCAACGTCGTTCCATTCGCCGGTGGGCTGTTGAGCGACGGCAGTGGGGAGACGACGGAGGAGCGGAAGCTACGCGACGAGACCCGCAAGATCCTGGATCTGCCCGACCTGCCGGTGAGCGCGACCTGCGTGCGCGTGCCGGTTCTGACGGGCCATTCGATGGTGGTCAACGCGGAGTTCGACAAGCCGATCGGTGTCGATGAGGCGGGTGCCCTGCTGGCCCGAACGGCTGGTGCGCAGATGACCACGGTTCCGACGCCGCAGCGGGCGACAGGAGCTGATACGACGCTGGTGGGGCGCCTGCGTCGCGATGACGGAGTGCCCGGCGGGCGTGGCCTGAGCTACGTCGTCAGCGGCGACAACCTGCGCAAGGGTGCGGCGTTGAACGCCGTCCAGCTCGCCGAGCTGGTGCACGCGCGGATGCGCGTTCGCGCCTCTTGATGTCGAAGGAGACACATGCCCGCCTCCCCTGTTTCCCACGAGGTCGTCTTCCTCGTCTTCGATGGCGTCAAGCTGCTTGACGTGTCCGGGCCCGCCGAGGTGCTCGCGGAGGCGAACCGCGCCGGTGCGGACTACCGATTGCGGTTCGTCTCACCAGGCGGCGAAGCGGTCACGACCTCGATCGGCACGAGGCTGGATGTCGCCGGTGCCGCAACGACTGTCGACCGGGTGGACACGCTGATTGTGGCCGGCGGAGATCGCCTGGTCGATCGGCCGATCGAGGCACAACTCCTGGACGCGGCGCGCCAGCTGGCCTTTCTGGCGCGGCGGGTGGCATCGGTGTGCACAGGCGCGTTCGTCCTCGCCCGAACGGGGCTGCTGGACGGCCGACGCGCGACGACCCACTGGCGACACGCGACGTTGCTGGGGCGCGCATTCCCGGCGGTGGAAGTTCTACCAGATGCGATCTACGTCGCCGACGGCGATGTGTTGACTTCGGCCGGCGTCTCAGCAGGTATGGACCTCACTCTCGCGCTCGTCGAGACCGACCACGGACCACGGCTCGCACGCACGATCGCCCGGGAGCTCGTTCTGTATCTCCAGCGTCCGGGCGGCCAGTCGCAGTACTCGGCGCCGTTGCGCGCGCCGATCCCGCAACAGCCGGTGCTCAAGGCTGCGGTCGATGCCATCGTGAACGACCCGGCCGCCGACCACACCGTTGACTCCCTGGCTGCGAGGGCGGGCGTCACGGCCCGACACCTGCGGCGGCAGTTCGCTGCCGAACTCGGCACCTCGCCGTCGCGCTTCGTCGAGCAGATGCGCCTGGAGCGCGCACGGACCCTGCTCGACGAGGGACGCAACGTGTCGGAGACGGCCCGTCTGAGCGGCTTCGGCAGCGCCGAGACCTTTCGACGGGTCTTCACGCGCGAGTACGGGCTGCCACCGAGCCGTCACCAGCGCCAGTTCCGCACGGCGTGGTCCGGCGAGTTCCCCTCTACCGGCGTTCCTGCTCCTTCTGCGGAGTAGTCGCCCAAGCCCGACGGCGACCCGCCTCGACGCATCGCTCTGTTCCATCGAGGCGGGGCCGCCTGACCGGTCGTCCGAGCGGCTGCCCGATCACGAACGACGGGGTGTGATCGTCGCTTCCCTCTCTTGATCGCCTGGCGTCAGCTCTGCCGTGTGACATGCAGGAGCTGGCCGAACCCGAGCCGGGTGACGAACTCCTCCTGCGCCTTGTACATGACGTCGGTGACCTCCTCGACTCCGGCCTGACTGAAGTCGACGACGGTACGGAAGGGCCGCTGCCCCGCCGGCAGGTCGAGCACGCGGACGATCTCCTCGGCGACCGCGCGTGGGTGGGCGTCGACGTCTGCCGGGAAGAGGCTCTCCGTCGCCTCCTCGTTGCGCGCCACCAGAGGATCGAGCTTCGCGTAGCCCGCGGCGCGCTCTGTGTCGGCGGCGTGGCTGGCGTTGGGGAAGTGCTCGGTGCCCTGCGTGAACGGGCCGGGCATGACGATGGTCGTCTCGATGCCGATCTGGCTCACCTCGTACGCGGTCACCTGCGCGAGCGCGTCGGCACCCGTCTTCGAGGCCACGTAGGGCCCGAGGAACGGTGGCATGACGACCGAGGTGGTGCTTCCGACGTACAGGAGCATCCCGGAGCCCCGCTCACGCAGGTGGGGAAGGGCCGCACGGTTGACGCGGTGCACGCCGATCGTGTTGACGTCGAACAGGTGGGCGACGTCCTCCGCGGTGAATGCCTCGACATATCCCACGAAGAGGTGCCCGGCGTTGTGGATGACGGTGTCGAGGCGACCCGCCTGGTTCAGGATGGTCGCGACAGCGGCGTCGGCGGATTCCTGCGAGGTGACGTCGAGTTCGACGACCCGCAGGTCCTGCCCTTCACGCTGCCCGAGCTGGATCAGTTCTTCGGCGCGTTGCGCGTTGCGGCCGGTGATGTCGCGCATGCTCGCGTACACCGTGTGCCCGGCCGTGGCCAGGGCACGGGCGGTCAGGTTTCCGATGCCGGTCGCGGCGCCGGTGATGAGGACGACGCTCTTCGTCGATTCGGCCATGAGTTCGATCCTTTCGTTCGTTGCTGCGGGGTCTCGCGGACAGGCGTCAGGCGATGCCGCCGTTGGGGAAGATCGTCTGGCCGTTGATCCAGCGGGCGGGCCCGGCGAGGTGGGCGACGGTCTCGGCGACGTCCTCTGGGGTTCCCAGGCGTTCGAGGGGAGCAAGCCCGGCAAGCCTGTCGATCGTGGCCTGGTCCTTCCCTTCGAGGAACAGTGCCGTCGCTGTCGGACCGGGAGCGACGGCGTTGACGGTGATGTCCTTGCCACGCAGTTCCCGGGCAAGGACCAGCGTCAGTACCTCGACGGCAGCCTTCGAGGCCGCATAGGGGGCGTAGGTCGGATGCTGCATCCGGGTTTGGCTGGTGGAGAAGTTGATGATGGCACCGCCGGAGCGGACACGCTTGGCGGCCTGCTGGGAAACCACGAAGCTCCCGCGGATGTTCGTGCGGTGCATCCGGTCCAGATCGGCCAGGTCGAGCTCTGCGACGGTTGACAGGATCATGATGCCGGCGGTGTTCACGACGACGTCGACGCCACCGAACGCCTGCTCGACGGCGTCGAAGGCGCTCGCCATGGCGTTCTCGTCGGCGACGTCGCCACCGACCGCGATCGCCTGCCCGCCCGAGGTGGTGACCTTCTCGACGAGGGTCTGGGCCTTCTGCTTGTTGCCGGCGTAGTGCACGGCGACGGCGAAGCCATCGGCCACGAGACGCTCGACGACGCTCTGGCCGATACCGCCGCTGCCACCGGTGACAAGGGCGACACGGGAGCCTGGCGTGTTGGACATGGGTCTTTCTCCTGTTCGGTTGTGCGATCAGTGGGCGTGGGAGTTGAGCATCTCGACGGTCGCGGCGTACCGGTCCTCGACCTCGGAGTAGCGCAAGGGCTTGACGCGGTCGATGACGACCTCGGTGACGTCCGGCTGAGAGGAGAGGATCGCCCAGGTGTCCTCGATGTAGTCCTCCAGCGGGTAGAAGCCCTCCACCTGGGAGCCGCCAGGCATCAGCTCGGTGCGTACAGCCGGAGCGCACAGCTCGACCACCTTGACGCTCGACCGGGCAAGTTGGAGGCGGATGGTCTCGCTGAACAGGTGGATGAAGGCCTTGGAGCCGTTGTAGCTGGGCGTGATGCCCAGGGGCGTGTGCGCCAGCCCCGAAGACACCGTGACGATCGTCGACTCGGACCTGGCCTGAAGGTGCTCGGTGAACGCCGCGATGAGTCGCACGGTGCCCAGGATGTTCGTCTCGACGGTCCGCTGCGCGATCTCCACGAAATCGGGCTTCGTGACGTCCTCGGCGACCATGATGCCGGCCATCGCGACGAGGACGTTGAGCTCTGGGTGGGCTGCCAGGACCTGGTCGCGGGCGGTCTGGATCGAGGCAGGGTCGGTGACGTCGATGGTGACGGTCTCGAAGCCGTGCTCGGCCGCGAGTCGCTCGAGGATCTCCGTCCTGCGGCCGCCGATGATCACCGTGTTCCCGGCCTCCTGAAATCGGCGGGCGAGCGCGAGACCGATGCCCTGGGTCGCGCCGGCGATGAAGACGGTGTTGCCCGAGGTGTGCATGATGGGGCTTCCTTTCGATCGGATGACTTCACTGTCCGCCCCGGTTCGCGTGGGCACGAGAGGACCGGTCGTCGTAGGACTTGGGATCCCTCCCTCTGCTGTCGCTGGCCACGCATGATGAAACACATGGATCGTCAACAACTCGCCGATTTCCTCCGTCGCCGCCGTGAGCATCTCCGCCCGGAGGACGTCGGTGTCTCCGTCGGTGCCCGTCGCAGAGTCTCGGGGCTTCGGCGCGGGGAGGTCGCGGACCTGGCGGGAATGTCCTCGGACTACTACACCCGGCTCGAGCAGGGCCGCGGTCCGCAGCCGTCGGAGCAGATGCTCGGTGCCCTCGCGCGGGCGTTGCGCCTGACCGCCGACGAACGCGACCATCTCTACCGGATCAGCGGGCACAACGCCCCCGGACGCACCCCGCTGGACACGCACGTGGCGCCTCAGCTGCAGCGAGTGCTCGACTGCCTCGACCACACCCCCGCCCTCGTGCTGTCCAGCCTCGCCGAGACCCTCGTGCAGAACCGCCTCGCTGCCACGCTGTTCGGCGACCGCACTCGGTTCACCGGCCTCGCGCGCTCCGGCATCTACCGGTGGTTCACCGACCCCGCGGAGCGCGCCGTCTACCCCACGGACCATCACCCGCGCCAGAGCCGCGCACACGTCGCAAGCCTCCGCCTCGCCTATGGGCTGGCCGGCGCCGACTCGCGTGCCGGGCACCTCGTCCGCGCCCTGCGCAAGGAGAGCGACGAGTTCCGCGATCTGTGGCAGCGGCACGAGGTCGCGACCCGGTTCGACGACCACAAGACGCTGCTGCATCCCGAGGTCGGAGCGATGGATCTCGACTGCCAGGCCTTGCTCACCGAGGACCAGTCCCAGACACTCCTCATCCTCTCCGCCCCTCCCCGCACGGAAGCCGCCGAGAAGCTTGCCCTCCTCCGCATCCTCGGTCACGAGCAGTTCGTCTCGCCGGCCCAGGAGGCATGACGGCAGCATCCCCCGTGACGGCATGTCCGAATCTGTGGGGTGCCGGTCAGTCAAGACACGTACGGGGTCGGCGGTGCTACGTCGAAGGTGGTGTCGACCGTCCACTGGACGGCCCAGTTCGAACACCAATCTCAGACACCTTCCGAGGAAGCCCCATGCCTGAAACGATCGCCGGGATCAGCGTTCCCGACACCGCTCTCGTCCGCGATGCCACCGCCCTGGTCCGCGGCGCCGCCGACGACACGATCTTCAACCACTCACGTCGCGTCTTCCTGTGGGGGATGCTCAAGTCAAAGGCTCGCGGTATCGAGGTGGATCCCGAACTGGCCTACGTCGGCGGGCTCTTCCACGACCTCGGGCTGACCAGCGCCTATCGCACCACCGACCGGCGCTTCGAGCTCGACGGCGCGGAGGCGGCCTATGCGTTCCTCCGCGACCACGGCCGCTCCGAGAAGGAGGCCCGCGACGTCTGGCTCGCGATCGCCTTGCACACCACGCCCGAGGTCCCCATGCACCTCGCCCCCGAAACCGCCGTCGTCACCCTCGGCGTCGAGACCGATGTCCTCGGCCTCGACCTCGACCAGATCACCGAGCAACAGCGCGCAGAGGTCACGACCGCTCACCCACGGCCCGACTTCAAGAACAAGATCATCCGCGCCTTCTACGAAGGCATGTGCGACCGACCTCAGACGACGTTCGGCACCATGAACGACGACGTCCTCGCCCACCTCGACCCCGCTTTTCAGCGCGAGAACTTCGTAGACGTCATCCGGTCCAGCGCCTGGCCGGAGTAGACCGGCCCGCCGCCGTACGACGTCGCCGCGCGGTGCTCGACGCAGTGCGGTATACGGACGGGCAGGTCAGAATTCCTTTCTGACCTGCCCGTCGCGGTCCGTCGGTTACCGCACGGGTGCTCCGGGGCCGAGCGGGATGCCGAGTGTCCACCACGCGAAGAACAGCAGTGTCCAGGCGAGTGTCATGCATACGGCCAGCGGGAGGGTGTACGAGGCGAGGGTGCCGATCCCGGCGTCCTTGCGGTACCGCTGGAGGAAGCCGAGAGCCATGATGAAGTACGGGCTCATCGGCGTGATCGATGTGGACCCGGAGTCGGCGATGCGGAACAGTGCCTGCGTGGTCTCCGCGGGCACCTCGAGCAGCATCAGCATCGGCACGACGACGGGGGCGGCGATCGCCCACATCGCGGAACCGCTGGTGACCAGGATGTTGACCACGGACAGCAGGGCGAGGACGGCCAGGAAGACCACCCAGATCGGTACGCCGCTGGTGCGCAGCGCCTCGGCCGAGTTCACGGCGACGACGTCGCCGATGTGGGTCCAGTCGAAGTACTGCAGGAACTGGGCGATCGCGAAGAAGAGGACCAGCACGGGTGCCATCTGGCGCACGCCCTCGGCCATGAGCTTGGGAACGTCGGAGGCCTTCGAGATCGCTCCGGACCGCCACCCGTAGACGACACCCACGACCGCGAACAGGACGGCGACCACGGCCGCGATCCCGTCCAGGAAG
>NZ_JADBGR010000060.1 GCF_014892515.1 Myceligenerans pegani | reverse complement strand
CTGGGTGGCCCAGTCCGTGTTCGGGACCGAGGCCAGCGGGGTGCCGTGGTGGTCCGCGACCAGGCTCGAGACGCTCTTCATGCCCTTGTCGGTGCGGACCGCGACCGTCTGCCCCGCAAACGCGTAGTACCGCGTCGTGGCGACCGGCTGACCCGGGGTCAGGGTGAGCTCCTGCCCGCCACCCACGTACGCCGTCACACCCGTGACCACAGGAGTCCCGCCGCTGGTCGTAGCGGTGCGGGTGATGCGCACGAGGCGGTCGCCGTCGGCGGAGTAAATGTTCTCCGTCGCCAGCGTGC
This sequence comes from Myceligenerans pegani, assembly GCF_014892515.1. Lineage (GTDB taxonomy): Bacteria > Actinomycetota > Actinomycetes > Actinomycetales > Cellulomonadaceae > Myceligenerans > Myceligenerans pegani. The sequence goes on along the minus strand of NZ_JADBGR010000060.1, from coordinate 46,021 downwards.
CCTCATCCGTCACCGTCGGGGTCGCCCCGCTGCCGGTCTGACCCTCACACCACGTCTCCGGATCCTCCCCGTCAGGCACCTCACACTCCGGCTCAGCCGGCTGCACCGACAGCGACGTGTCCGTGTCCGTACCGGTCAGTTCCGACTCGACGTCAAAGGTCAGCTCCTGCGTGGCGGTGCGGGTCTCGGTCTCGCCCGTCGATGTCGCGGCCGAGCCCTCGGTGACCGTGGTGCGTCCGGTCGTGTTCCCGGCGGCGTCGTAGGTGAACGCCTCGGTGATCGTGCCCGAGGGAGCGTCCACGGTGACGCCGGTGACCTGGTGAGGGCCGGCCGGGTCGTACTCGTAGGTGGTGGTCGTGTCCCCGTCCGGGGTGCGGTGTGTCCACTGGGTGCGGTTGCCGTTGCCCTCGAAGGCCCACGTGTCCCAGTACGGGGCCGGGCCCGCCAGGGTCGCGACGTCCTTCGCCGCGGCACAGTCCGCCGTCGCGCTGCGGGTTCCGTCCGTCGCCGTCGGCACCACCGGCGTCCACGCCTCGGTCAGGCGCCCGAGCGCGTCGTAGTCGAAGCACTGCCCGTCGGCCTCGATGCCCCCGCTGGATGCGGACGGCACGTCGGTCTGGGACAGGATGTTCCCGGCGTCGTCGTACGTGTAGGTGACGTCCAGGTCCGTGCCGTTGATGCGTTCCCGGTCCAGGGCGATGCCCTCGAGCCGGCGGGTGGCCTCGTCGTACTCGTAGGAGACGACCGCGGCGTACGTGTTGCCCAGGTCCAGCCACGACTGCTCGCCGTAGATCGTGCGGCCCGACGCCGCCACGTAGGTGCCCCACCCGAACCCGCCGCCCATCCACTCGGGCAGGGACGCCTCGTCGAAGTGGGTGGTGACGGTCTCCTGGCCCAGCGTGCCGGCCGCGGGGAGGGTGACGGACTCCACCTGCCCGTCGGCCATGTAGGTGTACGTCGTCTCGTAGTCGCCCGCCAGCTCACCCAGCTCGGAATTCGAGCTCGGCAGGTGCACGACGGATCCGGTGGGCCGGTAGGCGTCGTCGTACCCGGTCACCGTCGTCACGTATTCGTGACCGCCGGAGTACCGGATGGAGGCAGTGGCCTGGCCCTTGACCACCGTCGAACCAGGCGCCCCGGACGCGTCGGTGAGCCGGTCGTACACCCATCCGGCGCGCTGCGCGCCGTAGGTGACGCTGCTGCCGCTCACGGTGGCGTCGAACATGCCGGTCTTGCGCCCCAGAGCGTCGTACTTGTATCCCAGGGAGTCGCCGTTCGCGTCGGTGACCGCCAGGGTCTGCCCGGCGATGTCGTACACGGTCGTGGTGGTGCCGCGGTCCGGGTCGGACGCGGTGACCTGGCGGCCCAGTACGTCGTACCCGTAGGTCCACACGGCGGTCTTGTCGCCGTCCGCGTTCGAAGTGGTGGTCTCGACCACCTTGGCCAGGCGGCCCTCCGGATCACGCTCGTACGTGGTGGACTGGTAGGTCCCGTTCACGTCAGGCAGGCTGTCCGCGTCGGAGTCGCCGGTGTGCTGCCGCAGCTCGACCATCCGTCCGCGCGCGTCCACGACCGTGGTGGTCGGCGTGCCGCCCTCGGGCGGGGTGACGTGGGTGAACTTCCCGTCGTACTCGGTGGTGGTGCGCCAGAGCTCGTAGTCGGGATTGTCGATGTTCCCGTCGTAGAAGCGTTCCGCGGTCTGCCGGCCCGCGCCGTCGTAGTCGAACACGACGGCCGACGGCGGCACCACGTTGCTGGAGGCCAGCGTCAGGAACTTGTTCGAGGCCTCACCCTTGACGTACCACTCCCCGATCGCCAGGACCTTGCGCCCGGCGTGGTCGTACAGGGTGTCGGTCACCACGCGACCCGGGGCCCCCGGGTCGGCGGACTCGGCCTGGGTCTGGATCGGGCGCAGCAGGCCGTCGTACAGGGTGCTGCTCTCGTGCCTCTCGTCCCCTCCGTCGGCCGGCAGTACCGAGGTGCGCACCGCGTTGATCCCGCTCGCGCGGACCGTGTAGGTGTACTCCACCGACGGCGACAGGCTGGTCGCGCGGTCGGGCTGCCACACCTTCAGCAGGCGGCCCAGGTTGTCGTACCTGGCGGTGGTGACCTTCCCGTTCGGGTCCGTCACCGTCAGCGGCACCCCGCGCAGCGGGTCCAGCTCCGTGGTGGTCGCGTGCCGGGTCACCGGGCCCGTCCCGTCCGGGTCGGGCGAGTAGGTGGTCATGCCGATCGGCACACCCGCGGCGTTGTCCTGGTAGGTGGTCTCCGACATCCGCCCGAGCGCGTCGTACACCATCCGCGGCCGGGCCCGCGGCCCGGACTCGTAGGTCACCCGCTGCGCCGTCGTCCACGACAGCGTCGTGCTCTCCCCCACTGCACCGGCGGGCGGGCTGGCCGGGTCGGGCATCAGTGACTTCGTGGGCAGGCCGCGCGTGGGAGCCTCACCCACGTTGCCGCCGTCGTACGCGATCTGCTGCGCCGCGACCAGCTTGCCCGTGCTCCCGCACGCGGCCGCGATGGTGCGCGTCTCCTTGATCGTGGTGCGCAGGTGGTCCGTGGTGTTGGGGATGTAGGACGTCGTCGTGCACAGGTCGTCGCCGCTGGTGCCGATGCCACCGGCATCGTCCACCTTGACGACCTGCCCGTAGGCGTCGAACTCGCTGCGCACCCGGGTCGTGGACGACGTCGTCGTCCCGTCCGCGCGCAGCACCTGCTTCCACGACGTGGACGACTCCAGCCGGCGCGCGTGCGTGTCATCGGCCTCCTGACCGGACCGGTCGTCCCAGCCCGGATTCGTCGCGGTGATGCTCTGGGCGTGCTTGGCCACCGTGACGGAGACCTTCTTCGCGTCCCCCGCCGCGCCGTTGTACACGGTGGTGCGGAACGGCATGCCGGCGAACCGCTCGTTGTCGGTCGCGCTCACGCCGCCGTCGATGCTCGCGGTGAGCGTGTCCCCGGTACCGCGGAAATACTCCGTGACGACCTTCTGCGGGGGACTGTCGTCCTCGATGTGGCCGGTGATCGTGGCCGCCTGCTTGAAGCCCCGGAAGTCGGCGTAGTTGACGTCCTTGAGCGGGCTCAACGCGGACGGGGTGCGCGCCCAGTGCGCGCCACCCGAGTAGGTGTAGGCAGTCTCCACCGTCACCTGGTTCGACGCCTCGCCCGGGTTCTGCACGATGCCCGCCACGAGATGCTTGTGGAACCACTCCGTCACGTCGTTGTCCTCGCCCACCGGCGTCCACGTCACCGGGAAGCACGCCTTCTTGTTGGCCTCCTGCTCGGCCAGGGTGGGGTCGTTGGGCGTGTTCGCGTCCGTGCACTCGGTGGGCTGGTAGTTCACCGTCAGGTGCGACCCGGTGGCCGTGTTCACGCCCTGGATCGCGACCCGGTTCATCACCGGCCAGCCGTCGTTCACCGTGTCCTGCACACGGCCCGGCAGCTGGGTCGAGGTGAACCACACCTTCTGCGGCGCGACGTCATCCTCGCCGCCGCTCGTGTGGTCGACCGCCTGCCGGGTGATGGACTGCAACCACAGCACCCGGTTGGTGCCGTCGCCCGGGTCCTTCCACCGGTGCTTGAGCGTGTAGGTGTCCACCGCCTGATACGCCCCGCCGTCACGCACCTTCGTCGTCACCGAGGTGAGCCGCTTGCGCGTGAAGAACGCCGGGGACATCACCTGCTTGCACGACGTCGTGCTGGTGCAGCGCAGGTCGGTCGGGGTGTCGTGCCAGCGCCACGCCGTCGACTTGTACAGATCGTTCTCGCCACAGCCGGTGTCGGCCAGGCACCGCTCCGCGTAGGACAGGTCCACCCGGTACGGCGCCACGCTGCCGGCCTCGTCACCCGAGGCGGTCGTGCCGTAGGTGATGTAGTCAAGGCGCCCGCCGCGCTCGTACAGCTTCGCGCCGTCCCGGTTCAGGTCCGCCCCGTACCGGTTCTGCTCCCAGGCGTACACGTACGCCATCGACCGGCCCGCGGGATCCACGACGTAGTCCAGGTTCCACCGCCACGCCTGACGCGACTCGGAGTCCGCGAACGCGGACGCCTTGCCGGGCTCACCCGCGTGGTTGCCGTACACCGGCACCGTCCAGGTCGAGTTCTGGTCCAGCGTGTCACCGGTGAACCGCTCGTCCTTGCCGAAGTAGTACTTCACGCCGTCGGTCGTCGTCACGACCCAGTACTCGCCGTTGTCGTCCCGGTTGGGAGCGCCGGTCTGGAGCTTGACGCGGGTGCCGTCGTCGTTCTTCGGACGCCACACACCGTCGTCCTCGTCCCGGATCAGCTCCGAGGAGTGCCCGTTGAACACCAGCGACACCGCATCCGCCGGACCCCAGCACAGGTCCCCCGTCTCGCGATCGGCATTGTTCGGATCCGTCGTCGAACCCGGGTACGGGTCGGTGTCCTGGGCGCACGGGACGAACCGGCGCTCGATGAACCCCGAGGTCATGTCCCAGCCCATACCCGCCACCGAGGACTGCGTGTTCGAGTCCGTGACCAAACCGTCCAGCGCCGCGGTCGAGTACCCGAGCGACAGGTCCGGCGAGGGACCCCCCGACGGCTTGGGCACGCCCAGCGGATACGACCAGGAGAACGAGCCCGTCGACCCGGACACACTCCAGGACGACGACGTCGACAGCGGCGTCGCCCCCCAGTTCCCCGCGTCCGACTGCGTCCCCGACACGAGCGCGTACCGGTCGCCCGCCGACGGCGGCGCCGAGTCGCCCGCCGCCAGCGTCGAGGCGGAGGACGTCTCCGCCGACGACGTCTGCGCCGAGGCGCCGGAGCCGTCCAGGTCGCCGGACTTCTGGCTCGTGGCGCTCTCTTCCTGGAACGTCGCCGCGGCCTGCGTGCTCTCCGCGGTCGGCAGCTCCACCGTGGCCGACACGGTCGAGGTGACCGGGTCGTTGCTCGTGGGAATCCGCTCCGGCTGGCACTCGGGCGCGTCCGGGGTCACCTCCGCACACGCCGGGATCCGCAGCAGCCCGAGCCGGTCGGCCCAGCCAGCTCCGGCGACCTCGGCGAAGTCGGTGTAGTCGAACGCGACGTCCACCTGCCGGGCGGGATCGCCAGCCGCCGGAGGCGTGGCCGACGCGTCGTCGAGTCCCAGCACCACACCCGTGACGCCCTCCGCGTCCGCGACCGTCTGGTCCTCGACCGTCACCTCCAGGCTCTCCGGAGCCGTCGCGGCGGCCGGGGCCTGCACGGTCACGTTCATGCCACCCACATCCTGGGTGGTCGCCGTCGTGGTCACCGGGATCGTCGCCCTCGCCGCGACCGGCAGGTCGTCGGCAGGTGCCACGGACGGCTCCGGCGCGGGCTCCGGCGTCGCGGTGCCCTCGGTGTCCGCGCTCGGCGCCGCCGACGGCTCCGGCAGATGCGCGGTCGCCTCGTCCCGGTGCTCCTTGCGCGCCTCCAGCGTGTCGTCAGGGTTCGCGGTCGACGTCGTCGTCGATGTCGTTTCCAGCGACTCCGCGGACGGCTCCAGCTCGACCGTCAGGACCGCCTGATCCGCGGAGAACGTCGCCATGGAGGCGTCCGCCGTCGGGTCGGCCAGGGCGTCTGCCGCCAGCGCGTCGGCCGTGGTTTTCGGCGTCGACCGGCGGGCGGCGCGCGCCACGGAGTCGTCGTCGGATCCGTCGCCCTGCTCAGCGGCCGCGCCGGAGCCGGGCGCGGCCTCCGTCTCGGCGCTCAGCCCGAGATAGGCGGTCCGGGTGTCGCTGGTGGCGACATGCTTGGCCGCGGCCGTGGCGTCGAACGTGATCCGCTCGGCTCCTTCACCCTCGCTGCCGCCACCGCAGTCCGGGCCGGTCGTCCGCTCGTCCAGCGCCTTCCACGTCGACGCGTGCTCGGCCAGGGTCGTCGCGTGGTCCCACGCACCGGTACGCCACAGGTCGACGGCGACGTCGTCGCACACGCCCGACGCCGGGACGGTGAACCGGGCGGACACCACCTGCTCCGGGTCGGACAGCCCGACCTCCCCCAGGCCCGCGATCGACCAGGCCAGCCGCCGGTCGGCGTCCTCCCGGCTGCCCACGGGCAGGGCCGGGCCGGCAAGGAATCCGGCGGCGCCGGCGCCGAGTCCCGCGGCGTGTCCGGCGCCCGCCGTGGCGTCGTCGGACAGGCTCATCCAGCCGGCCTCGGTCGCCGCCAGCGTTCCCAGGCCGAAGGTCACCGGCCACGCCGTCGTGCCGCCCTGTCCGCCGCGGCCCTGCGCCGAGCGCGCCAGGGCGGCCTGCTTCAGCGCCCTCGCGGGCCGCAGGGTCACGCCTGCCGAGGTCGCCTTCGCGAGCGCGTCGGCGCGCACCGCCTCGGCGATGCGGTCCGCGTTCGGGTCGCCGGGCACGAGCTGCCCGGCCTGCGCGTCCTCCGCACCGGTGTCGACCGCGCCGTCGAGCAGGCCCGAAACCGTGCCGTCCACGGCGTCCTTGCCGGCGGTGACGTCGCCCGTGGCCGATGCGGCGGGGTTCCCGACTCCCGGCCCGTCCGTGCCGACGGCGGCCTCGAGCCCGGGCGCCTGACTCGCCACGAACGTGTCCACCGCCAGGTCGGCCAGCGCGTCGCGCCCGTTCGCCGCGCGCTCCCCGGCGGCGGGAGCCAGTTTCCCCTCCAGGCCGGCCAGGTCGGCGTCCGCGTCGATCGCCAGCGGCTGGGTCCACGTCAGTGCCGCCTTGCCGGTCGGGTCCGCGACGCCGAACCCGTCACCGGATCGCGCCAGGCTCAGGCCCTCGGTGGTGGTCACCGTGAGGTCCAGCGTCGCGATCTCGCTCCGTGCCTCCCGCCACGCCTTCCGCGAGGCCACACGCAGACTCGGCACCAGTCCGGTGCCGTCGGGCGTGACGCGCACCACGAGGTCTACGCCCGGCCCGGCGACAGCCTCGTAGACCGCCGCGTCCCCGTCGAGCTCGGGTTCCGGGAGCGCGAACGGGACGTCGAGAACGACCGTCCCCTGCTCGCCGGCGAACATCGCCAGCGGCCGGCCCTCGGTGCCGTCGGAGACGCTCATCGGAAACACCGGCGCGGTCACGTCCACGCGACCGTCTCCCGGATCCAGGTCCGAGAACCGCGTGTCGATCCGGGACCACTCCCCCGGCGCGTGCGGGGAGAACCTGGTCCGCCGCGCCGCCGCGCTCACCTCCAGCAGCACCGTCCCGGCCGGCGTCGCCTTCGCCGTCGACCACGAGGTGGTCTCGCCGCTGATCATCACGTCCTGGTCGCACGCCTCGGCGACCTGGAGCGCCTCCGCTCGCTCGGCCGCCTGCGCCGTACAGGTCACACCCGCCGCCGGCGCGGCCACCAGCACCGGGCCCGCCGCCACGGCGCCCGCCGCGAACACCGCGGTCACGCCACGCGCCAGGCCGCGCCCGGACCGCTCGCCGCCACGCCCCGCCCTGCGGCCACCATGCCCCGGGCCACGACCCCCGATCGTCGCGACGGCCACGAGCCCGCCACGCAACCTCGCCCCGGCCTCAGGGATCCACGCGAGTGTTCCCGAGAACCTCCGGATCGCTCGCACGGCAGCCAGCCTCGTCATCCCGGTCATCGCAGGCGTCTTCCTCGGGGCCTTCGTCGTCACCGTCGTCGTCCTGATCGTGTTCTCGTCGCGTCCCGTACCGCCCGTGCCGCCGGCCGGGCCCGTCTCGTGGCGCGCGCTCATCCGGTGCGCGCTCATTCGTCGATGTCGATCTGCTCGGTCGGGTCCAGGGCCACGTCACCGGCGAAGTCGTCCCCGCCCGCGCCCTGACACAGCCGGCGGATCTTCGCCTCCGCGATGACCGTGCCGTCCCACACCCGCACCTCGTCGACGTAGCCGTTGAACGGGTCGCGGTGCACGCCCGCGCGCAGGCTGCGCCCGACGGCGAAGTTTCCGGTGCTGTGGAACGGCGTGAATCCCACGTTCGCCTGGTCGTGCACCGGTTCACCCGCCTTCGGATCCCCGGGCGTGCCGGCTTCGCACACCCAGATGTTCACGGTCCCGGCCGCGTCGTACGCACCCACCAGATGCGTCCACTCCCGCAGCACCGGGTTCGCGCTCGAGACGGCGTGCGCCGCGGTCGCTGCGTCCACATCGGCGTCGTGCACCCAGAAGTCCCAGCAGTCCGCTCCGCCGCCGCAGTCGGTGCGGTAGCCCAGCTTGAACGCGCTGGTCCGGCTCCCGTCCTGAGAGACTGCCACCGCCGACTGGGACACGTCCGCGTCCAGCCACACGAACGCGGACACCACGAACGACTCGGCGGTCTCCACCACCTGCCCATTGGCTACCGCCCGGCCATCGGTCCCGTCGAACACAAGCGCCCGGTCACCGTCGCGGGAGTCGAACAGTTCGTGCGGACCGTTCGTCCAGGACACACCGGAGCCGTGCAGCGTCAGCGGATTCGGCACCTGGAGCTGCGACCAGTCCTGCACCGTCGTACTACCGGGGCCGTCGTCCATCTTCCAGTAGCCGTTGGCCAGCGGGTAGGCCACGTCGATCTTGTACGAGGCCACGTCCGACACGTTCCCCGCACGGTCGACCGAGCGGGCGTACAGGGTGTGCGGGCCCGGTGCCTGCGGCGTGTACGAGGTCACGTACGTGTTCGAGGACCATGGCGCGTGCGCCTTGTCGAACTCCTCACTGTCCCAGGACCACTGGAACGTCGCCACGTCGGTCGAACCGTTGAGGCCGAACCGGAAGTCGCCGGTCTGCCCCACGCCCCCGGCCTCCGCACACGTCGCCGATCCCGTCGAGCAGTCCGGGTAGTTCGCCTCGGCACCCCGGTCCGTCGCCGCCTCGATCGACGGCGGATTCGGCTTGGTGAGGTCCGGGGTGAAGTAGCACCAGCCGGTCACGGGCCCGGTCCGGCCTGCGGAGTCCTTGGCCTTGGCGCGCCACCGGTACGTCACGCCCTCGGTCAGCGCGTTCCCCGAGGACGGGCGCGCGGTGTGCACGAGCCCGCTGGCCTGCGCGGATGTCCACGCCGTCCACACCGTGGTCTGGTTCGACACCCGCTGGATCAGGAACTGCACCCGCAGGCTCTGCCAGTCCGGATCGCTCGCCTTGGCCTTGAGTTGCGGGTGTCTCGTCGGCATCCGCACAGCATCCGACGACGGGCGACAGCCCCAGTTCTGCACCGGGACGACTGACCGCGTCTGCCGGCCCGTGGGCGCATACGGCGCACGGTTGTACGTCACCGAGAGGCGCGCCGGACGGTCGTACCACGTCCCGCCGTACTCCATCCGCCGCCCGGCGTACCGCTTCCAGTACTCCATCGAGGACTCGTCCACCTTCAACCCGAGCGTGATACTGGACCAGTCCGCCGACGCGACAGTGTCCAGCGCCTCGGTCACGTTGAACCCCACCCACTTGCGGCCCCCGCACTCGCCCAGCTTGTGCGCGATGCCGACGCCGTCCTGCCGGTTCTCGGTGAGCCACGGGTTCATGTTGTCCCAGCTCGTCGAGGACGACACCGCGCTCGCCCCCAGCCGGTAGGCCGCCACCGTGTGCGCCGTGCAGTTGTACGAGTGCGTGCCGTACACCTCGAACGACGCGGACGACACGTCGCCGGCCGCCGCGTTCTTCACCTTCTCCAGCCCGTTGAACTCGTACATGATCCGGTGCTTCGACGTCGCCCCCATGCACTCGTACCCGTACGGGTCGGCGGCGTCGCACAGCCCGATCCCGTGCGTGCCGTCCGACGTGTCCCCGAACCCGTAGCCCGACGTCGACGTCGGCCAGTACGACTTGACGGCCGTGAACTCGTTCAGCGACCCCGACACGCTCGGGTCCAGCGCCAACGGGTAGACCGTGTCCGGATCGGTCAGCACCGCCTGATCGGGACGCACCGACACCGTCGCGCTCCTGCCGCGATCGGCGTCGTCGACCCGCACGTCGGTGTCCATCTCGAAGACCGCGCCGTAGCTGCCGGGACCGTCGACGACGTCGCCCGGCGCCACGCCCGACGACGCCGTCGACCCCGACGCCGCCGTCATGCCCGCGACCTGCGCCGGCTCGTGCCCCTCGGCCGTCCATCCCGTCGGCTGCGGCGCGCGGAACACCTGCGCGCCCGCCTCGTCCTCCGCCACGAAACCGCCGCCCGCGGCGGCCAGCCGCAGCCCACCCGACACCTCCACCCGGAAGTCCAGTTCCGCCAGCCCGGGGTTGGCCGCCGACTCGGCGTCGTCCACGGTGATCACCTCGCGGATGCCGGTGCCGTCGCCGTTCGGCATGACCGTGAGCTCGATCCCCGGGTCCCCGAACAGGGCCGGGTACGTCACCCGGTCGCCCTCCACCACCGGTGGGGCCAGTCCGAACGGCACGTCGAACTCCAGCTCGTGCCCGTCCCGCTCCAGCACCGCCAGCGGAGCCCCCGGGTCGGCGCCCGTCGCACCCGGATCCGCGAAGGAGATCTCCGCCAGGCCCGGCGCGGCCACCTCCAGGCGCCCGTCGTCGCCCGGCACGATCGACGTGTCGATCGCGCGCCACCCGCCGTCGGCCGTCCGCGACCGGACCGCCGCCGCGGAGATCTCCTCACGCACCAGCTCGTCGACGGTGCCGTAGGTGGTGGTGTACTCCGTGCGATCGGCGAGCGACTCGATCTCGTGCCCGCACGCCTTCGCGCGCTCCCAGGCGGCGGGCAGGTCGGGCGCGGGCTCGTCGCACGGCACGTCGGCCGCGGCGCCGTCGGCGTCCGCCGCGAGCACCTGACCCAGGGACTTCCCCGTCAGCGGCTCCACCGCGGCCGCGGCCCCCGCGCCGAGCGCCAGGGCCAGGAGGCCCGCCACCAGGGCGCCCGGCCGCTTCCGCAGCCGCTCCGCCGCCCGTGAGCCGGCCGAACGAGTGCGTGCGAACACGCCACTGATCTGCCGCACTGCTGACACCTGTCGCTCCTGACGCCGCACGTTCACGAGACCGACCGAGGCACCTCGGGCACACCCGCCGGCCAAGGAGTGAACCTAACCGGCCCGAACCAACACATGGGGTGAAAAAGAGCCTTTCCGGTGCGAAACCACAGAACATCGTTACCAAAATGCGCCCATATTTCACCCATCGCATCACGGCCCGAAGGCGGCCGCCGCGAACTCGCTATAGTCGGCGCGGGGTTGGCGCTGGTCGTCAGCGATCTTGATCCGTCGGTTCCAGGGGGTAGAGGCAGTGTTGTCCGACATCGTGGCGCGCACGACGCCGCCGCAGGTCAAGCCGCTGGTCGCCGGCGACCCGCGCCGGCTGGGGGGTTACGACATCAGCGGCCGGATCGGTCGCGGCGGCATGGGCGCCGTCTATCTCGCGACGACGGCGGACGGGCGGCCGCTCGCGATCAAGGTGATCCATCCCGAGCGGGCCGACGAGCGGGAGTTCCGCGTGCGCTTCCGGCGGGAGGTGGCCGCCGCGACGCGGGTGCGGAGCCGGCAGACCGCGGCGGTCGTCGACTTCGACGTCGACGGGCCGACCCCCTGGCTGGCCACGGAGTACGTTCCCGGCCCGACGCTGGCGCAGGTCGTGGCCGAGGTGGGCGCGCTGCCCGAACCCGCGGTGCGGGAACTCGTGGCGGGCGTGGCCCGGGCGCTCGACGCGATCCACGCCGAGGGCCTCGTGCACCGCGACGTGAAGCCGGCCAACATCCTGATCGGACCCGATGGGCCCTGCCTCCTCGATCTGGGGATCGTCGCCGATCCGGACGGGACGTCGCTGACCACCACGGGACTGCAGGTGGGCACCCCGCAGTACATGTCGCCGGAACAGGCCCTGGGCGAGCGGGTCTCGGCCGCGACCGATGTCTGGTCGCTCGGCGCCGTGGCGTACATCGCGGCGACCGGCCGGCCCCCGTTCGGGACGGGGACGTCCACCGCGGTCGGGCTGCGCGTGGTGAACGAGCGGCCGCCGCTGGACGCGCTGCCCGCAGGGCTCCGCGGACTCGTCGCGGCCTGCCTGACCAAGGACCCCGCCACGCGCCCGACGCCGTCAGCGGTGCTGGCCTCCGTGAGCCAGCCGGCCGGGGGCACGGACCTGCCGATGCTCCACGCGCCCGCACCCACCGGCACCGACCTGCCCCACGCGGCGACCGACCTGCGCACCGCGAGCGCCCCGGAGCCCTCGTCCGGCACCCCGGACCCCTCGCCCCGGCGACGTCGAGGGCTTCTCGTCGGGCTGGTCACGGCGGGCGTCATGCTGATCGGGGGTGGCCTGACCGCGTCGGCGCTGTGGTTGTCCGACGACGAGCCGCCGGCCACGGCGGGTGTCACGCCGGGCGCCTCGGCGGAGTCGTCCGGGTCGCCCTCGCCGAGCCCGCGCGCCTCCGGCTCGGCGTCGCCGTCGTCCTCCTCGTCGTCTTCCCCGTCGGCCTCGCCCACCCCGGCCTCCGAGACCACGCCCGTCGACCCAGGAGACGCGGGGGCCGGGGAGGAACCGGCCCCGCCGCTGACGTTCACGCCCGGGACGGTCGCGATCCCGGCGGACGTCCGGGTCGGGCAGACGATCACGGCCACCACGAGCGGCTGGAGCCCGGAGCCGGCCGGCCGCTCGTGCACGTGGAGCATCGGGGGCGCGCAGCGCGAGAACCTCGGCGAGTGCGCCTACACGGTGACGATCGACGACGTCGGCAAGCCGATCCAGGTCCGGCTGACCGCGACCCGGGACGGGTACGAGCGGCTCTCGCAGGTCTCGGACCCGACCCGGGCGGTTCCCCAGCCGCAGGTTCCGGAGCCCCGGTGCGAGATCTCGTTCGAGAAGCACGAGTCGGTCGACCGGTGGTCCGGATACTGTCACGTCGACCAGCATCCGGACGTCAGCTACCAGTGGTGCTGGTACGACCTCACGAGCGGCAGCACCATCGGCTCGTCGGAGTGCTCCTCGCGGGAGATGAGCTACGTCTTCAGCTACCGGCGGGAGCACCAGCTCCGGGTCAAGGTGATCGCCACGCGCGACCAATACCGCGGCAGCGAGTTCCTGACCACGGCATGGGTCCCGCAGTGGTGACGTCGTTCACCCCTTCACCGCCCCCGACAACCCGGCGCCGCTCAGGAACAGCCGCTGGAACACCAGGAAGATCGCGATGGGGATCACGGTGCTGATCGCGAGCGCCGCCAGCAGCACGTCGAGCTCGACGTAGTCCTGCAGCGCGGGCAGCCGCACCGACAGGGGCTGGACGGCCGGGTCGCGCAGGACGAGCAGCGGCCACAGGAAGTCCTTCCACGCCGTGATGAAGGCGAAGACGGACACCACTCCGATGATCGGCCGGGACATGGGCAGCACGATCGACCAGCCGAGCCGGAAGGGGCCGGCGCCGTCGACCTTGGCGGCCTCGAAGACCTCGCGTGGCAGCCCGTCGAAGAACCGGGCCACGAGCAGCACGTTGAACGCGTTGGCCCCGGCGGGCAGCCATACGGCCCAGAACGTGTTGATCAGGGACACGTTGGCGACCGGCACGTCGAGCACCGTGAGGTACAGGGGCACGAGCAGGACGACGGCGGGCACGAACAGCGTGGACAGCACGAGCGCGCCGAGCACGCGGGCGTACGCGGGCCGCAGCACGGACAGCACGTACCCGCCGGTGACGGCGACGAGCAGCTGCACGGCCCAGGACCCGAGCGCCAGCCAGAGGGTGTTGAAGAAGTGCAGGTCGATGTCGAACCGCGTCCACGCCTCCGCGAGATTCGCCCAGTCGATCCCGTTCGGGAACACCTCGATGGGCGCGCGCAGCGTGTCCTGGGTCGGCGTGACGGCGGCCTTGGCGAGCCACAGGATGGGCCCGAGTCCCACCACGACCAACGCGACCAGGAGCGCGGCGTGCACGGCTCGGACGCCGCGCCGCACGCCGGGCCTGCGCAGGTCGGCGTCGGAGACGATGCCCCGGTCGATCGTCTGGCCGGTCGCGCGGCCGGCCGTCGGTCCGCTCATGTCGTGCTCCAGCGTCTGGTGGCTCGGAAGTAGATCGCCGACAGGATCGCGAGGACGACGGCGAGCATGAGGCTGAGCGCGGTGGCGGCGCCGTAGTCGCCGCGCCCGCCGAAGGCGTAGTTGTAGATCATCAGCAGGATCGTGGTGGTGGAGTTCGCGGGGCCTCCCCCGGTGAACAGGTAGGGCTCGGTGAACACCTGGGACGTGCCGATGATCTGCAGGATCAGCGTGATGAAGAGGACGGGCCGCAGCTGCGGCAGCGTGACGTGCCAGATCTTGCGCCAGATCCCGGCGCCGTCCACCTCGGCGGCGTCGTACAGCTCGGGCGGGACGCTGGTCAGCGCGGCGAGGTAGATGATCACGGTGCCGCCGGCGGCCGCCCAGGTGGCCTCGAGCACGAGGGAGGGCATCGCCCAGTCCGGGTGCTGCAGCCAGGGGAACGGCCCGGCTCCGAACCAGCCGGCGACGGTGTTGAACACGCCGGTGTCGGAGCCGCTGTAGAAGGTCTTCCACAGCAGCACGGCCACCACGGGCGGCACGACGACGGGCAGGTACGCGAGCGCCGCGAACAGGCCGCGCGCCCGGCGTACCTCGCTCATGGCGACCGCGGCCAGGAGCGGGATCGGGTACCCGAACAGCAGCGCGAGCACCGCGAAGTACAGCGTGTTCCCGACGGCGACGGGCAGCAGCGGGTCGGACAGCACGTAGGTGAAGTTCTCCGTTCCCACGAACTCGGGCGCGGTGACCAGGTTGGTGAACTGGAAGCTCATGACCACCGCACGGGCGATGGGGAACCAGGAGAACAGGCCGAAGCACAGCAGCATCGGCAGCGCGATGACGAGGGTGGACGGTCCTCCGCGGCGTATCCACGTGGCCACCCGGCCGCGGCGGCGCCCGCTCGGCGGCGCCTGCGCGGGGGCGGGCGGCGCCGAGCGGACGGCGAGGGAGACGGTCGTGTCAGCCACGGTCGATCAGGGTCTGGACCTGCTGCTCGGCGTCGGCCAGCAGCGTGTCGATGTCGGCGTTCTCATCGGTGAGCACGGCCTGGACCACCGGGTCGAGGGTGGCGTACAGGTCCTGCGTGGCGGCCGGCGGCTCGGCGGCGAGCGGCTGGTCGTAGATCCGGTCGCTGTACGGCGCGAACTGCTCGAGCGGCACGTTGATCAGGTCGGCGATCCATTCCTGCGACCGGTCGTACGTCGCCTTGTCGAACACGGGCAGGATCGGTGCGCCGACGGGCTGGTCCTGCGCGGCGGCGGCCTCGGCGTCGGCGACGGCCCCCTCCTGTGTGGTGAGCTTGCCCAGGTAGTAGAAGTCGATCCACTCCACGGCGGCGGCCTGTTCGGCGGGGGTGGCCTTGGCGTCGACGGCGGCGAGGGTGCCGCCGCCCAGTACGGCGGCGTCGTCGCCCTCGAGCGGGAGCACGGTGACGCCGTAGTCGTCGGGGTTCATCGCGTTCTGCGTGACGAGGTTCCCGTAGTCGCCGCCGCCGGAGATCATCATGCCGATCTTCCCGGCGCCGAAGTCGGCGTGGCTGGTGGCCCAGTCGTAGAGGAACTCGTCGCCCATGGAGTCGTCCTCCCACCGCATGGCGTGCAGGTACTCCAGGGCCTCCTTGTAGTCGGGGGTGTCGATGGTGGCCGTGACCTCCTCGCCGTCGACGGCCTCGGCGCGGCCGCCCATGGCGTACACGAGGGTGGTGAGGATCCAGCCGCCCGTGTTCGACGACGTCATCATGCCCAGGCCCGTCTGGCCGGTCTCCTCGCTGATCGTCCTGGCCGCCTCGCGGACCTCTTCCCAGGTGGTGGGCGGGGCGTCCGGGTCCAGACCGGCCTCGGCGAAGAGGGCACGGTTGTAGTGGATGCCCTGTCCGTAGGCGGCGACCGGGACCGCCCACTGGGCGCCGTCGGCGGACTGGCCCGCGGCGGCGACGGTCTCGTTGAACTGGTCCGCGTACGGCAGCTCGGCCACGAGGGCCGAGATGTCGGCGATCTGCTGCCGCTCGATGAGGCCGCGCCCGTCGGTGAAGGGCACCGTGAACACGGTGGGCAGGGTGCCGCCGGCGAGGTCGGCGGCGAAGGTGGTGCCGGTCCAGGTGTATTCCTGGGCCTCGACGGTGATGTGGGGGTGTTGCTCGGTGAACTCCGCGGCGCGGGTCTCGAAGGCCTCGATCGCCTCGTCCTCCAGGCCTTCGTCGATGGCGACGTGGAGGGTCACCTCCTCGTCGGCGAGGGCCTCGGCGTCGGCCGGGGTGAGGGCGTCGTCGCCGGTCGAGCAGGCCGCGAGGCCCGCGGTGAGCGCGACGACGGCGAGGGGGGCAATCATGCGTGACTTCATCATCACTCCTTGGTTCGGCGCGGGGTCGCGCCACTGGGTGCTACAGGCGGCACCAGGCCGCCGTGTCCGAGGCCAGGCGCCCGTCGTCCGTGAGGGGTGCGCTGGCGAGGATGACCGTGGCGCCGTCGGGCAGCGCCACGGATTCGGTGCCGAGGTTCACCACGCAGGCGAATCCGGTGCCGCGGGTGAAGGCGAGGACGTCGGCGTCGTCGCCGGGGAGGGCGCCGGGCAGGTCGAGCCAGGCGAAGGCGTCGTCGCGCAGTCCGGGTTCGGTGCGGCGAGCCGCGATCATCCTGCGGTACAGGGTGAGCATCGAGCCGGGGTCGCCGGCCTGGCGCTCGACGGCGAGGTCGCCCCAGCCGTCGGGCTGGGGCAGCCAGGGCGGCGCACCGTCGTCGGGCCCGAAGCCGTGGCTGGGTCCGTCCGCGGTCCACGGGAGCGGGACGCGGCAGCCGTCACGGCCGGGGTCGACGCCGCCGGAGCGGAAGTGCATGGGGTCCTGGATGGCGTCGCGCGGGATGTCGGCCTCGGGGAGGCCGAGCTCGTCGCCCTGGTAGACGTACAGGCTGCCGGGCAGCGCGCCGGTGAGCAGGGCCGCGGCGCGGGCGCGCCGGGTGCCGAGCTCCAGGTCGGTGGGGGTGCCGAAGCGCTTGGCCGCGAAGTCGAACGAGGTGTCCTCCCGCCCGTAGCGGGTGACCGGCCGCGTGATGTCGTGGTTGGACAGGACCCAGGTGGGCGGCGCGCCGACGGGGGCGTGCGCGTCCAGGGTGCGCGTGATCGACTCGCGCAGTTCCTTCGCGTCCCAGGGGCGGGTCATGAAGTCGAAGTTGAACGCGGTGTGCATCTCGTCGGGGCGCAGGTAGAGCGCGAAGCGTTCCGGGTCGGGCAGCCACACCTCACCCACGAGCACACGTTCGTCGGCGGGGCCCGTGCCGTAGGAGTCGGCGACGGCGCGCCAGTCGCGGTAGATGTCGTGCAGGTCGTCCCGGTCGAGGTGGGGGTGCTCGCCGGCCCCCCAGGTCTCGGGGACCTCCGGGAGGGCCGGATCCTTGGCCGGCAGGGCGGCGGAGTCGATCCGGACGCCGGCGGCGCCACGGTCGAACCAGAACCGCAGGACGGCCTCGTGCTCGGCACGCACGTCCGCGTTGTTCCAGTTCAGGTCGGGTTGCTGCGGCGTGAACAGGTGCAGGTACCACTGCCCCGGGGTGCCGTCGGGGTTCGTGGTGCGGGTCCAGGTCTCGCCCTGGAAGCTGGAGGTCCAGCCGGTCGGCATGCCGTCGCCGTCGGGGCCGGTGCCGTCACGGAACCAGAACCGGTCGCGCTCGGGCGAGCCGGGCGGGGCCGCGAGCGCCGCCTGGAACCAGGGGTGCTGGTCGGAGACGTGGTTGGGGACGACGTCGACGATGGTGCGGATGCCCCGGGTGCTCGCCTCGGCGATGACGGCCTCGGCCTCGGCGAGGTCGCCGAACACGGGGTCGAT
Source organism: Myceligenerans pegani (assembly GCF_014892515.1). GTDB lineage: Bacteria > Actinomycetota > Actinomycetes > Actinomycetales > Cellulomonadaceae > Myceligenerans > Myceligenerans pegani. The sequence continues at coordinate 28,331 of NZ_JADBGR010000060.1, read as the reverse complement.
GGCGCGGTAGTCGGCGACGTCGTAGCCGCCGTCGGCCAGCGGTGACGCGTACCAGGGGGTGTACCAGACGGCGTCGACGCCGAGTCGTTCGAGATGGTCGAGGCGGGCCCTGATGCCCGCGAGGTCGCCGGTGCCGTCACCGTCGCCGTCGGCGAACGACCGCGGGTAGATCTGGTAGATCACCGCGTCGCGCCACCAGGCGCGCTCGTCCGGGTGCTTCACGCTGCCCTCCGCACTTCGTCGTGTTCGGTCTCTGGGCACGACCGTAACGACTCGACAGGATCAGCGCAAGAACCTGACAGATATTCTGCAGGGAATTTTGCTCGGCGGGTTCAGGACCGTGTCATGTCCGCGGACGGGCGGCCGCCGTGGAGCGGCGCACGACCAGCTCGGGCTCGAACAGCAGCTCGTCGCGCGACACGGTCGCCCCCTCGATCAGGCCGGCGAGGAGGTCCACGGCGGCGCGCCCCATCTGGTCGATCGGCTGGCGCACCGTGGTCAGGGCCGGGTCGGTGGAGTTCATCAGGGCCGAGTCGTCGTAGCCCACCACGGACACGTCGCGCGGTACGTCCAGGCCGGCGCGCCGCACGGCGCGGATGGCGCCGAGCGCGAGGGGATCGGAGGCGGCGAGGATCGCGGTGACGCCGCGGTCGACGAGCTTGGCCCCGGCGGCCTGGCCGGCCTCGATGCCGTAGCGGCTGTGCACGACGAGCTCGTCGGGGAACTCGATGCCGACGCGGGCCGCGAAGGATCGGGCGGCGTCCAGCTTGCGCTCCGAGGGCACGTGGTCGCCGGGCCCGAGCAGCAGCCCGATGCGCTCATGCCCCATGGAGACCAGGTGCTCCAGGCCCTGGTGGGTGGCGATGAGGTCGTCGCACGACACGTGCGGGAAGCCCAGTTCGTCGATCGAGGCGTTGATCAGCACCACCGGGAGTCCGAGGGACTCCAGCCGCTCGTAGTGCTCGTGGTCGGCGTCCCGCTCGGCGTACAGGCCGCCGGCGAAGATCACGCCGGAGACCTGCTGGGTCAGCAGCAGGTCGATGTACTCGGCCTCGGTGATCCCGCCCGCGCTGCGCGTGCACAGCACGGGGGTGAAGCCCTGCTGCGCCAGGGCGCCGCCCATGACCTCGGCGAACGCCGGGAAGATCGGGTTCACCAGTTCCGGCAGGACCAGCCCGACCAGGCGGCCCCGGTCCCCCCGCAGCTTCACGGGCCGTTCGTAGCCCAGCACGTCGAGTGCCGTGAGCACCGCCTCGCGGGTCGCGGCGGACACCCCGGGCTTCCCGTTCAGCACGCGGCTCACGGTCGCTTCGCTGACCCCGACCTTCTCGGCAACATCGGCAAGTCGTCGTCCCATGGAAGCGACCTTACACAAGATCTCGCAAGCCGCTTGCACGGCTTGCGAGATCTTGCGCTATTCGGGGCCGGACGCGCCTACTGGCGGTCGATCGTGAAGGTACTCGTCTCGTTCCGGATGTCGATCGCGTTGTTCGCGAGCGTCAGGTCCACGAACGTGGCGGAACCCACCGCGGGCCCCTGTCCGGGCTCGGGCAGCTCGTTCGCCCAGATGCCGAACCCGGACTTCGCGTCCCAGTCGTCCCCGCTGCGCCGGGCGCCGCTGATCGAGACGCGCGTGAGCACGGTGTCCTCGACGGCGTGCTGCGGCTGCCCGCCCACGTAGTTCGTCTGGAACATGATCCCGGAGTAGGTCGGATCGACGATGTCGACGTCGGACACCCGGATCGCGCGGAACTCCTTCGACGCCGAGAACAGCCACATGGCGGGGAAGGTCTGGTTGCCCCAGAAATGCCCTCCGGTGCGGATCAGCGAGATGTCCTCGAACACCGTCGGGCCCGGACCGAAGCCCTCCATGGGGTAGCCGAAGTCGAGCGAGCTGATCGTCACGCCGGAGTAGACCAGCGTGTCGGCCACGAGGATGTCGCGGAACGTGTTGTTCTGCCCGCCGTACACGGCCAGGCCGGCCGCCCGCCACGTGACCAGCGAGGTCAGGCTCTCGTACAGGTTGCCCGACTGGCCGCTGCCGCCCGCGTCGGTCGCCGCGAACAGGGCGAAGGAGTCGTCGCCCGTGCCGCGGGTCTCGATGTTGCGCACCACGTTGCCCGCAGAGCCGTTGGTCATGTTGATCGCGTCGGCCCACGTGTTGCGCACGCGCGAGTTCGTGATCGTCGAGTCGTCCATGTTCGCGGCCCAGAACATGCAGACCATGTGCTCCACCCACAGGTCGTCGACGGTCATGTCGGCGACGCGGTTGAAGTCCAGGACCTTGCCCGGCCCGTCGATCCGTTCGACGTAGTTGCCCCAGTAGGAGAAGCTGCGGAACTTCGAGCCGTTGGCCGACGCCTCGGCCCGGAACCCGATGTCCGTGTTGCTCTGGTCCTGGGGTGCGTGGAAGCGCGTGTACCAGGGCCCGGCGCCCACGATGTCGACCGCCTCGCCGTACACCTGGAACTTGCTCGACGTCGTGTAGTCACCCGCGGGCAGGTAGACGCCGTCGTACTCGCCGCCGTTGTCCATGCGGGCCCGGTCGAGGGCGTTCTGCACGTCCTGGTGCGTGAAGCCGGCGGGCTCCACGTACCGTGCCGGGTCGGGGTTCGCCTTCGGGCTGACCAGTTCGGTGCTGATGAAGTCGACGGCTACCGGCAACGGGTTGGCCGCCGTCTTCTGCAGCCGGATCGTCGAGCCCGCCGGGACGGTCTCGTCGAGGAACGTGTTGGCCTCGTCGTAGACGTGCCGCGGCCCGCCCGCGGACGGGTTGTTCACCGGGCTCGCCTCGTTGCCGTACACCCAGGCGTACCGGGAGGTGAGGTCGAGCCTCTTGTGGAACTGCCCGTCCACGTAGATGTCCACGCCGCCGTCCTGGCCGCCGCCCCCGGGGGCGTCCGGGATCGAGAAGCGGGTGACCAGCGTGTTGGTGGGCTCGGTCAGCGTCCACTCCACGTACGCGCCGTTCTGGTCGAGGTGCGCGGCCCGCCGCCCGGACGCCTCACCGGCCAGGTCGCCCACGGTCCGGTTCGGCCCGAGCAGGTCGGCGCCACCGCCGACCGTGCCGTCCTCGGCCTCGAGGAGCCGGTACGGCATGTCGGCCCCGCGCCCGTCGGGCAGGTCCGGCGGGTCCGTCGGATCGTCGGTGGGCGGATCCGTGGGGTCGCCGGTCGGCGGGTCCGTCGGGTCGTCCGTCGGCGTGCCGCGCACCTCGAGCTCACCCACCTGAGCCCCCGGCGCGCCCGAGTTCGCGGAGAACTCCAGGCGGACGTCCTGCGCGGTGCCGGTGACCGGAACCGTCACCACGTTGCCGGTGGACGGGCTGAACGTGTACTGCACGGGCTCCACCAGGGTGGTGAACGCCCCCGAGCCCGTCCGCCCGAGCACCGCGAACGTCTGCGTGCGCTGCGCCCACACCGGGTCCGGGTTCAGCCGGACCGTGACGGACGTGAGCTCGGCCGGTGTCGCGAGGCCGGTCGTCAGGGTCGCCGGGTACTGCCCGCCGCCCGACTCCCAGTAGGTCCCCGTGTCGCCGTCGGTCGCGTGTCCGGCCACGTACGTGTGCGTGTGGGAGGACGCCGACGCCGGGCGGCCGTCGGCCAGGTTCGCGCCGTCCGCCGGCGTGTCCGGGGAGCCCGGGACGCCGAGCACCCGCAGCTCCGAGAGCTGGCCGGCGGGCCAGGTCGTGTTGGCCTCGAACCGAAGCCTGACGAACCGGGTGTCCGTGTCCGGGACGTCGACGTCGACGGTGTTCCCGCTCGCGGGGTCGAAGGAGTAGGTGTCCCGCTCCAGGATCGGGGCGAACGACGCCCCGTCGGCCGAGCCGAGGACCGTGACGTCCTGGTCGCGCGGCTCCCAGCCCGGGGGCAGGCGGAGCTCGAGCCCGGTGACCGTGGCCGAGGCACCCAGGTCCACCTGGAACCACTCGGGGAAGCTCCGGTTGGCGGACTCCCAGTAGGTGCCCGGGTCGCCGTCGGTGACGTTGCCGGAGATGTAGGTCTGGGTGTGGGAGCTCGCGCTCGTGGCCCGGCCGGCGGCCAGGTCCTGCACCTGCGCGGACGCCGACTGCGTCGCGACGAGGGCGAGTGACGACAGGAGCAGGCCGGACAGCCCGGCCAGCGCCGTGATGACGGTGGTGCGCTTGCGTCTTCTCATCGGATCTCCAGGGATCGTGGCCGGCGACGATGGCGGCGGCGATGACGGTTCTCGGGATGTTTCCCGCCGACTGACAACTTTGTGCAGTCGTGTTGTCGATTTCTTGCGCACCGGTGAGCCTACGAACGCTGCTGGGACCCGTCAACCCCCGAGCCGTAGCCCGAAGACGTCAACCGATTTTCACGACGCCGTCACGCCGTTCTGCCTAGGATCGGGGCCATGGACACGGTGGACCCGAGCGAGCTGCGGGTTGTGATGCACGAGGTCCGCCGCATGGCGCTGACCTACAAGTTCGGCATCGACGAGGTGATGACGAAGATCTCGATCCTGCGCGACGAGCTGCGCCACATGCAGCAGTACAACCCCGTCGAGCACGTCGGCTCCCGGCTCAAGTCGCTCGACTCGATCGTCGCCAAGTGCCGCCGCAAGGGCATCCCGTTCACGCCCGAGGGCATCCGCAAGCACATGTTCGACATCGCCGGCATCCGGGTCACCTGCAGCTTCGTCTCGGACATCTACCACGTGCGCGACATGCTGACCAAGCAGGCCGACATCACCCTCCTCGAGGAACGGGACTACATCGCCACCCCCAAGCAGAACGGGTACCGCTCCCTGCACCTCATCGTGCAGGTGCCCGTCTTCCTGTCCGACCGCGTGGAGGACGTCATCGTCGAGGTCCAGCTGCGCACCATCGCCATGGACTTCTGGGCATCCCTCGAGCACAAGATCTACTACAAGTACGACCGCGAGGTCCCCCGGCACCTGATCGACTCCCTCAAGCTCGCCGCCGACGTCGCCCAGTCCCTCGACACCTCCATGGAACGCATCCACGACGAGGTCAAGCAGCTCTCCGGCGGCACCGAGCCCGCCGTCCGCCCCGACACGCTCCTCAGCCCCGAGGAGATCCTGCGCGAGTTCTGGTCGGGCCGATCCGACGACGCCCGGTTCGACGACCACGGCCGCCTCACCCGCGGCTCGTGATCCGCGGCTCGCGACCCGCAGCTCCAGACCCGCAGCTCCCGACCGACGGAGGATCCCCCGTGCGAGCAGTCATCCAGGACCGGTACGGCACGGCCGACGTCGTCCGGCTCGGCGACCTCCCCCGGCCCGAACCCGCTCCCGGCCAGGTCCTGGTGCGCGTCCACGCCGCCTCGCTCAACGGCTCCGACCGCGAGAACCTCACCGGCAGCCCGTTCTACGCGCGTCTCGGCGGCCTGCGGCGCCCGCGCCGCCCCGTTCCCGGGTCCGACATCGCGGGGGTCGTCACCGCCGTCGGCCGCGACGTCACCGGCTTCGCCCCCGGCGACGAGGTGTACGGCGAGCTCGCCGGGTACCGCGGAGGCCTCGCCGAGTACGTCGCCGCCCGGGCGGACCTCCTCGCCCGCAAGCCCGCCGGGCTGTCGTTCACCGACGCCGCGGCGATACCGCAGGCCGGCTGCATCGCCTGGCGGGCCGTGCACGAGACCGGGAAGGTCCGGCCCGGCGACAAGGTCCTGGTCAACGGCGCGGGCGGAGCCGGCGGAGCGTTCGTCGTCGGGCTCGCCAAGCATGCCGGCGCGGAGGTGACCGCCGTCGACCGTGCCGGCAAGGCCGACCACCTGCGACGCGTCGGCGCCGACCACACCGTCGCCTGCGAGACCGAGGACTGGGCCGCCCACGCCGACCACCACGAGCGCTACGACCTGATCGTCGACCTCGTCGCCCGCCGCTCCCCGTACCGCGTCCACCGGGCGCTACGGCCCGGCGGCGCCTACTACGTGGTCGGCGGCCTCACCCGGACCCTGCTCGCCACCCTGACCGCCGGGCCGGCGATCCAGTGGCTCACCGGCAAGCGGGTGCGCGTGCTCGCCGTCCCGCAGAGCCGCGACGACCTCGTCGCGGTGACGCGACTGGTCACCACCTCCGCCGTCGTCCCCGCCATCGACCGCGTCTACGCGTTCGACGACGTGCCGGAGGCGTACCGGCGCCTCGCGAGCAGCGCGAACCGCGGCAAGATCGTGGTGGAGATCGTCGCCGGGCCCGCCGGCTGACCGGCTCGCCGCCGGCCTACTCGACCTCCCCGTGCTTGATCCGCTCCCGGACCAGCGCGTACTGGGCGGTGATGTACTCCTCGAAGCGGGAGCGCTCGATCCGCCAGACCTTCTTCGGCCCCACCTGGATGCCGGGCAGCTCGCCGCTGCGCAGCAGGCCGTAGACGATCGCGCTGGAGACGTCGAGCGTCTTGCAGACGTCGGTCAGCGTCATGAACCGGGAGTCGTCGGGCTTGTACTGACTTTCCATGCCGTACAGTCTCCCGGATCCGGGCAAGGAACGTAGGGTGCGATCCATGGCTACAGTTCTCCCCTTCGACGGTCATGAGCCGCGGATCGACCCGACGGCATGGATCGCGCCGACCGCGACCATCGTCGGCCGCGTGACGATCGGCCCCCGCGCGAGCGTCTTCTACGGCGCGGTGCTGCGCGGCGACATGGACGAGATCACCCTCGGCGAGGGCAGCAACATCCAGGACAACTGCGTCGTGCACACGGACACGGACGTCCCGGCACACATCGGCGCCGGAGTCGGCGTCGGGCACGCGGCGATCATCCACGGCGCCACGGTGGAGGACGGCTGCCTCATCGGCATGGGCGCCATGCTGCTCAACAACAGCGTGGTCCGCGCCGGCGCGTTCGTCGCCGCGGGCGCGCTGGTGCGCGAGGGGCAGGAGATCCCGGCCGGTCACCTGGCCGCGGGACTGCCTGCCAAGGTGCGCGGCGAGCTGGACGACGCCGGGCGTGAGCGCGTGCGGGAGAACGCGCTCGAGTACCAGAGGCTCGCGGAGCTGCACCGCCGCTCGGTGGGCTGAACCACGGCGTGCGCCGTTCGTGCCCGACGACGGAGCGGGCGGGGCGGCGAGTCGGGCGAGCGGCGGCCCGGGCCGCAAGCGAGACCGTCCCGGCGACACATACGGGGCATGAACCCACGACGAGCGGTTCCCGCACGAGCCACGCACCCGCGCTGGGCCCCGCGCCTGCTCCTCGGCGTCGGCCTGGCCGGCGTCCTCGGGCTCGGCGCCTGCGCGGGACCGGCCGCCCCCGGATCGGGCGGAACGGAGCCGAGCGGGAACGCGACGGCCGGAAACGAACCTGACACCGCACCTCCGGCGATCCCGGCGGCGCCCGGCCCGGTGACCGTCGTCACGACGGTCCTCCAGAAGGGCGACGGCCCGCCCGAGCTCTGCCTGGGCGGCGTCGCCGAGTCGCTCCCGCCCCAGTGCGGCGGCCCGGAGGTCGCCGGCTGGGACTGGGACGCCGTCGAGTCCGACTCCGCGCAGGACACCACGTGGGGCGAGTACGAGGTGGAGGGCACCTGGGACGGCGAGACGTTCCACCTCACCTCCGCCGCGGCGCCACCGGACGAGTGGCCGGAGTTGCCGGAGGATCCCCGCCTCGACCCGGACAACCCCGGCGCCGCGGGACCGGACACCCCGGAGGGCGATGCCCACGACCTGCAGGTCGAGGTCTACCAGCACCTCGACGGCCTCAGCGGCTGGACCGAGAACGGCTACGTCTGGGTGACGGTCGTCTACGACGACGGCCGCATCCAGCGCTACGCCGACGCGACGTTCGGCGCGGACACGGTCGCGGTGCTGTCCGCCCTGCGGGACGTCGAGTGACGCACGAGGAGTGACGCACGAACAGGAATACGGCGTCCCCCGCCCACGTTGTCGCCCGGCGTGAGCGAATCCCTCAAGATCGACATCTGGTCCGACGTCGCCTGCCCCTGGTGCTACATCGGCAAGCGCAGGCTCGAGTCCGCGATCGACCGCATCACGGAGCGCGACGGCGTCCGCCCGGACGTGACGATCGAGTACCACTCCTTCGAGCTGTCGCCGGACACGCCCGTCGACTTCGAGGGCACCGCGACCGAGTTCCTGGCCGCCCACAAGGGCATCCCGCAGGCCCAGGCGCGGCAGATGCAGGAGCACGTGACCCGGCTCGCGGCCGCCGAGGGTGTCGAGTTCCGCACCGACGACGTGCGGCACACGAAGACGCTCAAGGCCCACGAGCTGCTGCACCTGGCCAAGGCGCACGGCAGGCAGTACGAGATGAAGGAGCGCCTCCTCAAGGCGTACTTCACGGACGGCCGGCACGTCGGGCACGCCGCCGACCTGGCCGACCTCGCCGCCGAGGTGGGCCTGGACCGGGACGAGGTACTCGAGGCGCTGGAGAGCGGCCGGTTCGCCGACGACGTCGCCGCCGACATCGCCCAGGCCCGCGCCTACGGCATCAACGGCGTCCCGTTCTTCGTGCTCGACGGCACGTACGGCGTCTCGGGCGCGCAGGACCCCGCGGTGTTCGTCCAGGTCATCGACGAGGCGACCCGGAACCGGGCCAAGGAGACCGCCGATGTCTGACACCGACCGGACCATGATCGCCGTCGACCGGACCGCCGTCGAACGGTCGGACGCCGACGGGATCGCGCCGCCCGCGCCCCTCCTCAGCATGCTGGCCGACGACGGCGCGGCGTGCGTCGACGGGGTGTGCGCCCTCCCGGAGCCGGATCCGCACCGCAAGGACTGAGCGTCGCGAGGAGGAGCGCTCCTGGCAGAGTGGGGCGTATGAACGCACAGCCCACCGACCGCCCGACCGCGCTCCCCGCCCTCGGCGACCTGACCTGGTCCCCGGCGCTCGACCATCCCGAGCTGCTCGCCCCGCCCGTCCTGGCCGCGCTGCGCACGTGGGCCGACGCCGCACCCGACGTCGCGACGTCGGTCGCGGTCACCGAGATCGACCCCGACCACGCCGACACCGAGACGCTGAACCGGCTGCACGGGCTGCCGCCGGAGGCGTCCGCCAACTGCGTGGTCGTGGCGGGCAGGCGGGGCGACGACGAACGCATCGCCGGCGTCGTCGTCCCCGCGTCCACGTTCGCCGACGTGAACAAGCGCGTGCGCAAGCTGCTCGACGTGCGCAAGGCGTCGTTCATGCCGCAGGACCGCGCCGTGGCCGACTCCGGCATGGAGTACGGCGGGATCACGCCCATCGGGCTGCCGGGCGGCTGGCGCGTGCTCGTGGACTCCCGGTTCGCCGAGCCCGGCACGCTCGCCCTCATGGGTTCCGGCGTGCGCCGGTCCAAGCTGCTCATGACGGGGGCGCTGCTGTGCGCGACGCCGGGCGTGGAGGTCGTCGAGGACCTGGGCGTCGCGCGCTCGTGAGGGCGGGGCGGCGGCGGGCGTCCGGCGTCGTCGGGCATCCGGCAGACTGGGCCCACACCTGACGTGAAAGGACGACGATGACCTCTCGTACCGCCATCGTGACCGGAGCCGCCCGCGGCATCGGCGCCGCCACCGCCAAGCGCCTCGCCCGCGAGGGTCACGCCGTCGCCGTGCTCGACCTCCTGGAGGATGACGCCAGGGCGACCGCCGAGGAGATCGCCCGCGAGGGCGGCACCGCGATCGCCGTCGGAGCCGACGTGTCCGACGAGGGCGCCGTCGCGGCCGCCGTCGAGCGCGTCGCGAGCGAGGTCGGGGCCCCGGCGATCCTCGTGAACAACGCCGGCATCCTGCGCGACAACCTGATCTTCAAGATGTCGGTCGACGACTGGGACGCCGTCATGGGGGTTCACCTGCGGGGCGCGTTCCTCATGACGCGCGCCGTGCAGACGCACATGGTCGCCGCGAGGTACGGGCGCATCGTGAACCTGTCGTCGACGTCGGCCCTGGGCAACCGCGGGCAGGCGAACTACGCCACGGCGAAGGCCGGGCTGCAGGGCTTCACCAAGACGCTCGCGAACGAGCTCGGCAAGTTCGGGATCACCGCCAACGCGGTGGCGCCCGGGACGATCCGGACCGCGATGGCCGACACGACAGCGGCGCGCCTGGGCGTCACCGTCGACCAGCTGCTCGAGGAGCGGGCCGGACAGATCCCGGTCGGGCGCGTCGGCGAGCCGGAGGACGTCGCGGCCGCCGTCGCGTTCTTCGCGTCGGAGGACGCGGGCTTCGTCTCGGGCCAGGTGCTGTACGTGGCGGGCGGTCCGCGGGGCTGAACGGACTGCGCGGCTGAACGGGACGGCGGTCACCGGGACGGGCGGCGCGCGCCTGCCCGCCCCGGACCGCCGGCGTCCCACCACTCCAGGACACGCGTGCCGTACAGCGTGAGCCACGGCGACGGCTCGCCCGGCGGGACGTCCTCCTCGAACCAGGCGCGCCCGGGGTGACGGCCCTGCTGGATCCAGGTCCCGTCGGGCTGCCGGGCCGCGCGCACGAGCGCGATCGCGTCCGACATCCGCGGGTCGGGCGGGGTGCCGTCGTACCCGGAGGAGCGCCGGAAGTGGTCGGCCGCACGCAGCACGCTGTAGCGCCAGCGGAACGGGTAGACGTAGGTGTCGGCCCAGCTCCCGACCTCGTCGCCGGTCGACAGCCGCCGGAACAGGCCACGCTCGAGCAGGTACTCCTCCCCCGCCCGGCGCGCCGACCGGGACGCCTCCGTACCGCCGGTCGCCTCCTCGTGGTCGAGGAGAGCGCCGAGCACGTTGAGCGTCGAATGGAACGACGAGCGGACGGAGCCGTTCACCCACTCGCAGTTCCAGCCGCCGTCGTCCTGTCGGTGCTCGACCAGCCAGTCCACCAGGCCGTCGACGTCGACCCCGAGCCACACCCCGTTGGCCAGGGTGTAGGCGTTGATGCAGCAGTCCACCTCGCCGCCCCAGTACGGGAGGCCGTCGTACTCCCACCGCGAGTTCTCGGCGATGAGCTCCGCGGTGCGGCGCTCGCGCGGGACGGCCGGGTCGAGGCCCCACCCGCGCAGGCTGTTCAATGACCACGTGGTGGCCGTCCAGGGCTGGCCGGCGCCCGGAGCGGCCTCCGGGCCGTGGACGTCGAAGTCCTTCGGGAAGAAGGCGCCGCCCGCCCACTGGCCGTCGTCGTCCTGGAGCGCGAGGAGGCGGGCGCCGAACCCCTCGGTCGCGATGCGGGCACGCGTCGCTCGCCAGATCTCGGGAGGCTCGTGCAGCAGGTCACGCTCCACCTGCCAGCGCAGGGCGGGGTCGCTGTCGAGGAGCCAGTCGGTCAGGGCCGGTGCGGGCATGGGTCGACTGTATGCCCGATGTGGCGAGGGGTGAGCGCCTCTGGTGACGGATCAGGTACGGCTACCACCCGGCATCGCCCGCGATCAGGCGGATCGCGGGGCGCGCGGCGTCGAGCACGGTGCCGAACCAGACGGAGAACGGGTACGAGTCCCGGAGCGCGGCCAGCTCCGCGGGGCCGGCAAAGCGCACCTCGCCCACCTCGGCCGGATCGGGCCGCAGATCCTCGCTCACTCGGCCCACGAACAGGTGGTTGTACTCCCGCTCGACCAGACCCGAGGCCGGGTCCGGGTGGTGGTACCGCACGGTCCCTGCCGCGCGCATCAGGTCGGGCCCCACCCCGAGCTCCTCTCCCACCCGCCGGGCGGCCGCCGCGAACGGCGGCTCGCCCGGGTAGGGGTGCCCGCAGCAGGAGTTCGACCACACCCCGGGCGAGTGGTATTTCCCCGCCGCCCGGCGCTGGAGCAGCATCCGGCCGTCGTCGTCGAGGAGGAACACCGAGAACGCCCGGTGCAGCCTGCCCGGGGCACGATGCGCGGACAGCTTCTCGGCCGTACCGGTCGTGATCCCCGCCTCGTCGACCAGCTCGAGAAGGACCGGTTCACCGGGGGAAGGAAGCGGGAAGGGTGCGGGCACGGGTGATCAGATCCGATCGGCGGCGATGAGCAGGTAGTGGAAACTGCCCTCCTTGTAAGCGGTCAGGAACGGGTCCTCGATCCCCGTCGCCACCGAGGATCACGCCCGCAGCTCCCAGTATGGGATGGTCCGGTCGATGAGGTCGACGACGCGCAGCGGCACGAGACCGTTGGCCGCCATCGCCTTGGACCGTCCGGTTCTGGCAGGGTGTCGACATCGTGACATCGGGCTCGTGGGAGGGCAGGCTGGCCTCGTGAAGCACATCGGTTTTCTCTCCTTCGGGCACTGGACGCCGCATTCGTCGTCGCAGACCCGGTCCGCCGCGGACGCGCTCCTGCAGTCCATCGATCTGGCCGTCGCCGCCGAGGAACTCGGGGCCGACGGCGCCTACTTCCGGGTGCACCACTTCGCCCGGCAGCTCGCGTCGCCGTTCCCGCTGCTGGCGGCCGTCGGAGCGCGGACGTCGAGGATCGAGATCGGCACGGGCGTCATCGACATGCGCTACGAGAACCCCGCCTACATGGTCGAGGACGCCGGCGCGGCGGACCTCATCTCGGGCGGCCGCCTGCAGCTCGGGATCTCGCGCGGGTCACCGGAACAGGTGATCGACGGCTGGCGCCACTTCGGCCACGAGCCCCGGGACGGCGAGTCGGACGCCGACATGGCCCGCCGCCACGCCGCCCGTTTCCTGGAACTGCTGGAGGGCGAGGGGTTCGCCGAGCCCAATCCGCGGCCGATGTTCCCCAACCCGCCCGGGCTGCTGCGCATCGAGCCCTGGCCGGAGGGGCTGCGCGAGCGCATCTGGTGGGGCGCCGGCACACGCGCCACCGCCGAGTGGACCGCCCGGCAGGGCATGAACCTGATGTCCTCGACGCTCCTGACCGAGGACACCGGGGTGCCGTTCCACGAGCTGCAGGCCGAGCAGATCCAGCGGTTCCGCGACGCGTGGAAGGAAGCGGGTCACGCCCGGGAGCCGCGCGTGTCGGTGTCGCGGTCGATCTTCCCCATCACCGACGACCGCGACAACGCCTACTTCGGCCTCGAGCGGTTCAGCAGCGACCAGGTCGGGAACCTCGAGGGCGGCACGGCCCGGTTCGGCAAGACCTACGCCGGGGAGATCGACGAGATCGTCGAGGACCTGGCGGCCGACACCGCGATCGCCGCCGCCGACACCCTCCTGCTCACGGTGCCGAACCAGCTCGGCGTCGACTACAACGCGCATGTCGTCGAGAACGTCGTGAAGCACGTCGCCCCCGCCCTCGGCTGGCGGTGAGACCGCGGAACCGCCCGGTCACGGGCGGTTCCGTCACAGGTCGAACAGCGTGGGCTGCTCCATGACCGCGCCCTCGTTCTCCAGCATGCGCAGCTTGGTCCGGGGCCCGCCCCGGGCCGAGAACCCGCCGATCCCGCCGCCCGCGGCCAGCACCCGGTGGCACGGCACGATCGGCGGGAACGGGTTGCGCCCGAGCGCCTGCCCCACGGCCTGCGCCGAGCCGGGCGCACCCAGCCGGGTCGCGACCTCGCCGTAGGTGAGCGTCTCCCCCGGCGGGATGCCCCGGACGATTTCGTAGACGCGGCGGTCGAACTCCGGGACGGCGCCCATGTCCAGCTCGATGTCCGCCACCGGCGCCGCGTCCCCCTCGCCGCCGTCGTCGAGCAGCCGCGCGACGCGCTCGACCGCCTCCGCCACGTCCGCCGTCGGCTCCGACTCCGCGGCGCCCGGGTACCAGCGGCGCACGGCACGCCGCACCTGGTCCGCCCCGCCCTGTGGCAGGGTCGAGCCGACCACGGCGCCGCCGTCGGCCCGCCACACGATCGCGCAGTCCCCGAGCCGGGTCGGAAACACGACGAACGCGAGAGCTTCCACCTCGGATCCCGCTTCGCTGCCCACGCCCATACAGTAGGTGGCGACACCGACATCGATCACGCCCCGTACAGGAAGTCCCCAGCCGACAGCGGCAGCCTTGCCCGGAACCACCGCACCAGTACGCGCGTTGACCTCACCGAGTACCCGTCCCAGGATCACAAGGAGCCGTCCCATGCAGTGCCCCACCGACCAGACCACCCTCGTCATGGCCGACCGCAAGGGCGTGGAGATCGACTACTGCCCGCAGTGTCGCGGCGTCTGGCTCGACCGGGGCGAGCTCGACAAGATCATCGACCGGTCCATCGACGGCGAGATCGCCGCGGAGAACACCCGGCCGCCGGCCGCGCCCCAGCCGCAGCAGCCGCTGTACCCCGCCCAGCCGCGGTACGACGAGCGCCGGTACGACGACGACCGCCGCTACGACGACCGCCGCCGCGACCACTACGACCCGCGCTACGGCAAGAAGAAGCGCAAGGAGTCGTTCCTGGGCGACCTGTTCGACTTCTGATCGCCGCTCCCCGCCGACGGCCGGCGGCGGGGAGCGCCTGCCCGCGCTACACCGTGCGCGAGAAGTGGTACGACGCGATCCGGTACCGCTGCGAGAAGTACAGCCCGTGCGCCGCGGCGCGCTCGGGCTGTACGCCCGAGTCGAGGTGCACCATGCCGGCGCCCTCGTCCGCGGCGATCTCGTGCACCCGCTCGAGGAGCGCGGTGGCGTGACCCTTGCCGCGCTCCTCGGGCAGGGTCGACAGGTCGTCCACGTAGCAGAACCGGCCCCAGGCCAGGCTGGTGGTGAACCGGAAGCCCAGCACGGCGACGGCGTCCACCCCGTCGCCGCGGTCGTCGTCGAACGCGCCGAGCAGGCGGTAGCCCTCGGGCCGCTGGACCTCGTCGACGTGCCTCGAGAACGTCTCGGCGTCCGTCAGGTGTCCGCGCAGCGCCTGCATCGCGCGGAAGGCCAGATGGGTGTGCGGGGGAAGAATCTCGAGGACCACGCGCGCATTATGGCACCACGCCGTCCCCCACCCCGTCGTCCTACCCCGTCATCCCACCGCGTCCCGGATGATCGGGCAGGTCATGCAGTGCCCGCCGCCCCGCCCGCGGCCCAGCTCCCCTCCCGCGATCTCGAGCACCTCGATCCCCGCCTTGCGCAGCAGGTCGTTCGTGGTGGTGTTGCGGTCGTACGTGAACACGACGCCCGGCTCGACGGCGACCGCGTTGTTCCCGCTGTCCCACTGCTGCCGCTCGGACTCGTAGCTGTCCCCGCCCGTCTCGATCACGCGCAGCCCGTCCAGTCCCATCGCGTCGGCGACGACGTCGAGGAACGACGCGCCGTCGCCGCGCGACACCACCACGTCGCCGTCGTCGCCGGGCCGCAGCACGAACGGGTGCACGCCGTCCACGATCCGCGGGTACACGGTCACCGTGTCCACGTCCACGAACGTCATCACCGTGTCCAGGTGCATCGCCGCGCGCAGGCGCGGCATCCCCGCCACCACCACCCGCTCCGCCGCGCCACCCGCGAACAACCGCGCGGCCACCTGAGTGATCGCCTGCCGGGAGGTGCGCTCCCCCATACCCA
Organism: Myceligenerans pegani; assembly: GCF_014892515.1. GTDB lineage: Bacteria > Actinomycetota > Actinomycetes > Actinomycetales > Cellulomonadaceae > Myceligenerans > Myceligenerans pegani. The sequence goes on along the minus strand of NZ_JADBGR010000060.1, from coordinate 13,023 downwards.
TCAGCACCGTGCCGTTGCCGACCGGCATGATGTCCCCGCCCTCGAAGGTGGCCTGGCCGTGGTCCTCCTCCGGATCGCCCCACCACACCCGGGACCCGACGAAGTCCGGGTGGAACTCGTACACCGCCTTCATCAGCAGCGTCTCGTCACGCCGCGCCGGGTAGTAGAGCGGGTTCAGCGTGACGCCGCCGTACAGCCAGCACGTCGTGTCCCGCGTGAACAGGGTGTTCGGCAGCGGCGGCATGAGGTACTCCCGCTCGTCCGGGGAGAACGCCGCGAGCGCCCGGTGGCCCGGCGGCAGCTCCGGCACGTCCGACACGGCGAGTCCGCCGATCAGGTACTCGGCGAGCGTGTGCGGGGGCAGCGACTCGAGGTACTCCCGCGTGGCGTCGACGAGGCCGTCGCCGACGATCTGCGGCACGATCTTGCGGTCCAGGAGCCAGTCGCGGGCGCCCGGCACGCGCAGGGTCTGCGCCAGGACGGCGTGCAGTTCGACGACCTCGACGCCGCGCGCCTCCAGTTCTCCGACGAAGGCGGCGTGATCGGCCTGCGCGCGCTCGACCCACAGGACGTCGTCGAACAGCAGGCTGTCGGAGTTCGTGGGCGTGAGCCGGCGGTGGGCCTGGCCCGGCGCGCAGACGAGCACCTTGCGCAGCCTGCCCACCTCGGAGTGCACGCCGTAGGCGGCGGAGGGACGCGGTCCGGGGTTCTGGGTCTCAGAAGCGGTCGTCATAACCGCCAACGGTACGTCGGCGCCGGCGAGGCGTGCAGGCGTAGGGCGGGACGTGCAGGCGTTAGGGTCGTCGCGTGCATCTGGACTGGGGAATCAAGCCGAGCCTGCTCATGTATGTCGCCGGGGCGCCGGGTGGCCGTCTCGCGGTGGGGCCGGAGGTCGGGGGTGAGGGGGCGTCGTTCTGGTTCGGGCTCGACGCGGACCGGTCCGCGGGCCTCGACGGCGGCGGCACGACGCCGGACGCGCGCGCGTTCGCCTTCAGCGGCTCGGTCGCCTTCTTCGGCCACTTCGGGTCGTTCGTCGGCGAGATCGGCGACCCGGAGGTCCGTGCGGACGCGGCCGGGGACGACTGGACGATGTCGATCCTGGACCGCGAGTCCGGTGTGCGCACGGATGCGTTCCGGCTCGTCGGCGCGCCCGAGGTGGTCGACGGCGGGCGCCGGCTCACGTGGCCGCACGTCGAGGTGAGCGCGACGGGTGCGAGCCTCTGGGGCGGGAACTACCCGGCCGGTACCCGGTTCGAGCCGGTGTCGATCGATCTCGGGGAAGGGCCCGGGGAGGGGCCCGGGGCGTAGCCGGTCAGGCGCCGGTGACCTTCGCGTAGTGCAGGAAGGCGACGTCGCGCGCGAAGCCCTCGGACTCGTACAGGCCCTGGGCGGCGACGTTGTCCCAGGCGGTGGCCAGGGAGACGCGGATCGCGCCGGCCTCCTTCGCGCGCTCGCAGATCGCGCGGACGAGGGCGCGGCCCGCGCCGGTGCCGCGCGCGGCGGGCTCCACGAAGAGGTCGTTGAGGACCCACACGGGCCCGAGACTCACCGACGACCAGGACCGGTACGCCTGCGCGAGCCCGACGGCCGGTCGCTTCCCGTCCGCTTCCGCGATGAGGAGCACGGTGTCGTCGGAGGCGAACCGCGCTCTCAGGAAGTCCCGTACGCGCTGCTCGTCGGCGGCGTGCTCGTAGAAGGCCAGGTACTGGAGGAACAGTCCGGCAACGGCGTCGAGGTCGGCAGCGTTCGCGTCACGCACTTCGATGGGCACGCGGGCGATCATGACAGGTCCGCCCCCGTGAACGCCATTCCCCTCGTGTTCGGGAGCGTGTTCGGGAGGGTGCTCAGGAGGGTCTTCGGGCACATGTTCAGAACCCTCGGGCCACCGCGGCCCCGGCCGCGAGCCAGGCGCGCCGGGTGGCCGGGCGGAGCGAGCGCAGACTGAGCCGGCCGTCGACCATGCCGGGGTCGAACGGCACGGTCACGACCTCGCGGGCGAGGCTCCGGTACCCGCGCGCCACCTGCTGCATCTCCGCCGGGGTGGCCTTGGGGTCGGCCTGGCTGACGAGCACCACGGCGCCGCGCGCCAGTTCGGCGCTGCGCGGGTCCCGGGCGGCGAGCGCCTCGAGCAGCAGCGCGCCGGCCTCGGCGTGGTCGTCGCGGGTGGTGGTCGCGACGACGAGCTGGTCCGTGTGGTCGATCATGCGCAGCCACATCGGGTCGGACTCGTCGTTGCCCGAGTCGATGAAGATGAGCCGGTAGTACTTGCTCAGCACCGCGTGGATCGCGTCGACGTCGGTCGACGAGATCCGCTGCTCGTCGGCGAGCACCATGGGCTTGGAGCGCAGCACGTCGAACCGGTCGCGGGACTGGTGGTGGACGTACCAGGCCAGGTCGGCGAGCTGTGCCGTGGGGCCGAGGAAGTGGTCGATCTGCGGGAGCAGGTCGTGCAGGGTGGCGTCGTGCATGCCCTGCTCGGTGCGCCAGCCGAGCGTGCCGCGCGTCTGGTTGTTGTCCCAGGCCACGACGCCGGAGCCGCCGTGCGCGGCGAAGACGGAGCTGAGCAGGACGGTGCCGGGGGTCTTGCCGGCGCCACCCTTGCCGTTCACGACGGCGACCGTGCGCGGGCCGGGCCAGTGCTGCGCGACGGCGGCCTCGTCGGCCCGCTCGGAGCGTTCCTCGGCACTGGGCGGGAGACGTACGCCGATGCGGGAGAGTGCCCCGCGTACGCCGCGGCGAGCGGGGTCCTCGCCGCGTTCCTCGACCAGGAACGAGCGGCGGTCCGGTTCCGGGGCCGACGGCGGGTGTCCGTAGCCGGCGGGCTGCGGGAAGGGGCTGCCGGTGGCGGGGTCGTGTGCGGGTGCCGGGCCCTGCGGAGCGATCGAGCCCTGCGCGCCCGGCATCGGCGGGAAGGGGGATTCCGCGGGGGCGGCCGGTGCCGCGGCGGCCTGCCGCGGCACCGCGGGCTCGCGCGCCGGTGCACCCGGTACCTGCGGGAAGGGAAAGGCCGGCGGGGCCTGCGGAGCCGGGTACGACGGTTCGCCGTAGGACGGCTCCGGGTACGACGGCTCCGGGTACGACGGCTCCGGGTACGACGGCTCCGGGTACGACGGCGGCGCCTCGCCCTGCTGGACGTCGCCGTTGGGATACACCACGAGCTCGGAGGTGCCCTCGGGCCCCGAGGCCGACATCGCCACGGGCTGCCCGACCGCGACCGCGTGCTCGACGACGCGCCGCATGACCTCGCTCCGCGCCTGACCGACCGTGGTCATGTACACGGGGTAGGGAACGCCGCCGATGTGCACCTCGCCGCTGCCGTCCTCGCGCACCACCGCGTGCACGCGATCCCAGCCCGGCGCCGCGCCGACACTCATGCGCCTGCCCCCTCGACATCGTGCGATCCGGACGCCGGGCCTCACCCGGGCCCGACGGCGGGCGAATAATTCACCCGCGGTCGTGGCACAGGGTACAGCCCGGGCGTCCCGCGACGAATCGTGCGGCTACGCCAGGCGGGCGGCGCGCTGCAGCCGTGCCCGCGCGTGCTCGGCGCGCGGGACGTACGGGGTGACGTACAGCAGCATGCCGGCCTCGGCGGGCGTGCGGTCCGCCTTGAACGAGTTGCACTCATAGCAGGCGGCCACGAGGTTGAGCCACGTCGAGGGGCCACCCCGCGACCTGGGGACGATGTGGTCCACCGTGTCGGCCGGGCCTCCGCAGTACGCGCAGGCGCCGTCCCGGCGCTTCACGCCCTGCTTGGTGCAGGCGGGGGCGCCGCCTCGCTTGTAGAGCCACCGCATCGCGACGTACCGGACCAGGCGCAGGACGCGCGGTAACGGGAACGGTCCGAAGGTGCGGCCGTCGACCGCTTCCTCCACGACCGCTACCTCCCGCACGAGCATCCCGATGGCATGCCTGACCGACACGCGGTGCAGCGGCTCGTAGCCGGCATTGAGTACGAGGACGTCGGCCACGGTCCGCTCCCTTCGAGTGAGAAGTTCGTTTCGTCGGTGCTGGAAGTGCAAAGAAAAAGCCGCCCAGGACGCAAGTCCTCCAGGCGGCACACGGGTGCTGGTCCGGCGAAGCGCCGGGTCAGCGTCGTATGGCGCCTCGGAGGGCCTCGCGGCCGTCCAGGAGGTGCTGCGCGGTGGTCGGGTAGGACGAGGTGCGTGCGCAGCGAATCATGTGCTTCCCGTCCTTTCGTGTCGATACAGCCGATAGATGCCAGTGGATACAGCCATGTGACGAGACCGGGCAACCTCGTCGTGAAGAAAGGTACACACGCGAGCTTGGCACGTCCATGCCTTTTCTGAATCCGTCTCCAAGAATTCATCAAACCTCGGAGATCCGCTCGCGCGACACGCCGAACACCGCCACGTCGGGCCTGGTCACCTCCGATGTCGGCGGCTCGCGCTACGGTTACCTGTCGGCCGGGCGTTTCCGGTCGGAACGGACAGTCGGCTGAAAGGAGCCCACATCCCATGATGGGAGGACATCACGCCGCGACAGGCGCCGCCGCCTGGGTCGCCGTGACCTCGACCGCACCGTTCGCCTTCGGCTGGTACGAGGGTGTCTCCCACACCGGCGTCGTCGCCGGCGCACTGGTCTGTGCGGGTGCGGCGCTCCTGCCCGACGCCGACCACCACAGCGGCACCATCGCCAACTCGCTCTCCCCCGTCTCGGACGCCGTGGTGAAGGTCGTCGAGAAGGTCTCCGGCGGGCACCGCAAGGGCACCCACTCGATCCTGGGCGTGATCGTGTTCACGGCGATCGCCTGGTTCCTCAGCCTGTTGTCGGTGGACACGGGGATCGACGGCATCGGGACGGTGCTCATCGGCCCGGGCATCATGTGCGTCCTGCTGGTCGCCTTCGCGCTCAAGGCACTCAAGATCACGCGCGACACCAGGATCCTGCCGTGGACGACGTCGGTGACACTGGCCACGCTCATCGCGATCTTCGCGCCCGAGGAGTGGTTCTGGATGCCGTTCTGCGTGGCGCTCGGGTGCATCGTGCACATCCTCGGCGACTTCATCACCACGAACGGCGTCCCGCTGTTCTGGCCGCTGAAGTTCAGGTCGCCCCGCTGGATGCGCGACGGCCGGGGCATCGAGCTCGACAGCTTCTGGCGCCGCAGCGGGAACATCGCGCTGCCGATCCTCGGCAACGCGGGGTCGGTGCGCGAGTGGATCCTCCTGGTCCCGGTCTCGCTGTACGCGGTGGTCGGCATCGTCTGGGCACTGCTGAACCAGATGGGCTACGACACGATGCCGCTGTGGGAGCAGGTCACCTCCTGGGTGTGACTCTGTTGTCCGGAGCCGCCGGGCTCAGCCCCGCGGGCGCTCCTACGTCGCGTCCTCGGTCTTCGCTACCCTTCCGGCGGCCCGGGAGTGGTGTGTTTCAGAGCCCCCTCGCGACCGCGGCGCCCGCGGCCAGCCACGCGCGCCGCGTCGCGGGACGCAGTGCGCCGTAGCGCAGGTGGCCGTCGACCATGCCCGGGTCGAACGGCACGGTCACGACCTCGCGCGCGATGGGCTCGTACCCGGCGGCCACCTTCCTCACCTCCTCGGCGGGAGCCTTCTGGTCCGCCTGGCTCACCACGACCACCGCCTGCTGCGCCAGGTAGGCGGACCGCCCGTCGCGCTCGGCCAGACCCTCCAGGAGCAGCGCGCCGGCCTCGGCGTGGTCGTCACGCGTGGTCGTGGCCACGACGAGCTGGTCCGTGTGGTCGATCATCCGCTGCCACATCGGGTCGGACTCGTCGTTCCCCGAGTCGATGATGATCAGCCGGTAGTACTTGCTCAGCACCGCGTGGATCGCGTCCACGTCCGCCTGCCCGATGCGCTGCTCGTGCGCCATCGCCATCGGCTTGGAGCGCAGCACGTCGTAACGGTCGCGCGTCTGATGGTGCACGTAGCGGGCCAGGTCGGCCGCCTGCGCCGACGGCCCGAGCAGGTGGTCCGCCCGGGGCAGCAGGTCCAGGAGCGTGGCGTCGTGCGGGCCCTTCTCCGTGCGCCAGCCGAGCGTGCCACGCGTCTGGTTGTTGTCCCACGCCACCACGCCGGCCCCGCCGAACTGCGCGAACACCGCCGACAGCAGCACCGACGACGGCGTCTTGCCCGCCCCGCCCTTGCCGTTCACGATCGAGATGGTGCGCGGGCCGGGCCAGTGCTGGCTCACGTCCCGCTCGTCGGCGCGCTCGGCCCGCTCCGCCTCGCTCGGCCCGACCGGCAGGCCCATCCGCGTGAGCCAGCCGCGGAAGCCCTGCTCGGCCGGCTCCTCCACCGACACCTGCGTGAGGAACGACGCACGCTCCGCCCGGCGCGTGCGGGAGCCGGGCTCGGCCTCCGGGCCCCGCGCCTCCTCCTCGCGCACCCAGTCGGCGACGCCCTCCGGGGCCGACGGCGCGGAGCCGACGACTGCGGGCGGCGCGCTGTGGCGCCCGGCGTCGTTCCGGGGGGTGTGCGGCGCGCCGTCCTGCGTCGCCGCGGGATACGCGCCGTCGTGCCGGGCGCCGTCGTACAGGACGTCGTCGGGCAGGACGCCGTCCTGCGCCGCGCCGCGCGGAGCGTTCTCGTGCGTGGGCGGCCGGGGGTGATCCGCCGGTCCGGCCGGACCCGGAAGCGTGTCGATCGGCGCGGCTCCGTTCGACGACGGGCCGCTCGACGACGGGCCGCTCGGTGACTCGCTCGTCCCCGAACCGGTTGTCCCCGAACCGTTCGGTGCCGAGTTGTCGCGCCTCGTCGGGTCGAGCGGCCCGAGGTCGTGCAGGGCGGGCGGAGAAGCGGGGATGCGCGGCACCGTCGTCTCGGTGTCGGCCGTTCCGGTGTCGGCCGTTCCGGTGTCGCCGGGCGTCCCCGCGCCAGCTGTCCCTTCGCCGGGCGTCCCGGCGCCTTGCACGGGATCGGGTTCGCGCTCGGGCGCGACGACCGGCGTCGCACCCGTCGGCGTCGGGCCCTCCTCCTCCGGGACCACCGTTCCGTCGGGATGCACGACGAGCTTCCACACGCCTTCCGGCCCCTCCGCGCTCGCGCGCACGGGGCGGCCGACCTGGATCGCGTTCTCGGTGACGCGGCGCAGCACCTCGATCCGCGCCTCCTCGAGGCTGCCGGTGACCACCGGGTAGACGTTCCCGTCGATCCGGACCTCGCCGGACCCGTCCGTCCTGACCACGGCCTCGATCTGAGGCCAGCTGCGCACCGTCTCCGTGCTCATCGGCGTGCTCCTCGGCTCTGCTGTTCGTCGCGCTGAGCCCAAGCCTCCGCCATCCCGCCCCCGAAAGCGACCGGAAACGCCGCTTTCGACCAGGGATCACCCGCCCGGGCGGACCCTCGGTGCGCGACGCCCGGCCCGGCGCGATTCACGTATGCCCCTTCGTCCCTTTCGGCAGGGACTGGTAGCTTGCTGAGATCACCCGGTGACCACTGGGTGCCAGGCGTGAGGAGTCAGAGTGTCCGACCCCACCGTCCGGTTCACCCCGGGCATGAACCCCCGGCCCGTTCGGTCCGGCGAGCCGATGACGACGCTGGTCTTCGACCAGGAACTGGTCGGCCGGCTCCAGGCGCTGCACCGGGGCGGCTTCAGCATCCGTGCCGAGCAGGTCATCGCGGAGCACCTGGCGAAGGTCGGGCAGCATCGCGCCGGCGGGCGGACACCGCACGAGATCAAGCAGTACATCTGGCAGCAGATGCAGTGGGGCGACGCCGGGATGCCCGCGGCACCGAACGGCGACCTGCACTCGCTCCGCCAGTCGGTGCGGGCGAACACCGAGATCATCGAGCCGCCCGGCAGCATCCGGCCGCAGCCGCCCGCGCCCGAGCAGAGCCGGCCGAGCGGGCAGTTCCAGCAGCCGGGACCGCATCCGCAGCACGGCGCACCGGCGCCGGCGGCGCCTCCGGGTGGCGTGCCGCGCGGGACGCCAGGCCCCTTCCCGCCCGGCCCGTCGGAAGGTCCCGGCGACCGGGCTCCGGAGGGCGAACCGGGCGCGAGCGTCCTCGGCGAGATCCTCGCATGGATCCCGCGGGCCCTGCTCGCGCTGTCGATCTACCAGCTCGTGCGCCTGATCCCCGGGTTCGACGGCATGCCCGACGTGTCGCGATGGGAACCGTTCCGCGCGATCGGCGACGGCGTACTGGGGGCGCTGAACCTCAACCCCGACTGGAGCGACCAGGCGGCGAACCTGACGATCCCGGTCCTCGGCCTGGTGCTGGCCGCGCTGCTGAACTACATCACGCCCCTGCGGCGCGGCCGGAAGCTGCACGTCTGGCCGTACATGCTGGTGATCGCGGCGTGGATCGCGGTCTTCGCGGTGTCCGGCGTGACGTCGTTCGCGTCGGACGCGACGGAGAACCTCCGGCAGGACATCCAGGAGCAGGTCGACCGGACCATCGAGGACGAGACCCAGCAGATGCAGGACGACGTCGAGGACGCCGTCGGCGACCAGATCGACCAGATGACCGACGACGCGAGCGAGGCCGCGAAGAACACCGTCGAGGAACAGGGCCAGGGAGGCGGGTGAACGTTCCGCGAGAACCACGAGAGTTGTTTGCGGAACGTGATTCTGGCAGCCTTTCCGCGCTGATAGGTTGTTCTGTGGGCTGACCTGCGCCTTTTGTCCCGTACCGAGGAGTTCTCATGTCCGACGAGACGTACCGCCCCACGCACGGCGCGGTCCCGCCGGACCCGGAGGCGACCCAGGTGCGTCCCGGTATCGCCCAGGTACCACCCCCTCCGCCCGGAACGGTGCCGGACCCGTACGCGACACGGATTCAGCGCCCGGCCGCTCCCACCGGCGACCCGCACGCGACCCGCGTGCAGCCCTCGACGGCGCAGACGCCTGGAGCCGCCCCCGCCCAGCAGCCCGGCCACGTTCCCGCGACCGGCGAGGTGCTGGGTGGTTTCGTGCTGCGCGAGTCGCTCGGGCACGGCGGCTTCGCCCACGTCTACCGTGCCGAGTCCTCGGCCGACGGTGTCGTCGCCCTCAAGGTCCTGACCAACTCCCAGGCGGGCTCCCGGGAGCGCTTCGTCACCGAGGCCCGTCTCCTGGAGCAGCTCGGCGGGCGCGGTTTCCCGGCGTTCGTGCGCGCCGACCTCGACGCCGCCACCCCGTGGTTCGCCATGGAACTCGTGCCGGGGAGGACGCTCGCCCAGGTGGTGCACGAACACGGCCCCCTCCCCCGCCAGGACCTGCTCCGCGTGGCCGACGACGTCGCCGGGGCCCTCGCGGTCCTGCAGGAGGAGCACTACCTGCACCGGGACGTGAAGCCGGCCAACATCATCGTGTCCGACGGCCGCTGCGTCCTCATCGACCTCGGTATCGCCAAGGGACACGGCTCGCAGACCTCCACGCACGCGGCCGGCACCCTCGCCTACATGGCGCCCGAGCTCTTCACGCGCAAGCCGCACCCCCGCTCGGACGTGTACAGCCTCGGGCTGCTGCTCATCTTCTGCGCCACCGGTTCGCTCCCCGCGGACCTCAACTTCTCCGGGAGGGACCTGACGCCCGAGGACGTCGGGCCGGTGGACCCGGCGATCCTGCCGCTGGTGCTGGCCATGACCCGGCAGGACCCGGCGGAGCGACCGCCGCTGCACAACATCGCCCGCGCGGTGGTGTCGCTGGCCGCGCAGCAGGCCCCGGAGCCCGGTCTGCTGCACGCCGCGGAGACCACGCGCGTCGAGCGCGGCGTGGTCACCGAGGTCGTGACCGCGGGCAGCCTCGCCGCCGGGGCGGCGGCCGCGGGCGCCGCGGCCGCTGCCGCCGCAGGACAGGCCGGGCCGCCCACGCAGGCGATGGACCCGGCGACGCAGGTGATGGGATCGGGCACGCAGGCGACAGGCCCCGCGGGCGCGCAGACCGAGGTGTTCAGCCCGGCGCAGACGCCCACGCCCGCGGGCCCGCCGCCAGCGTCGATCCGGCCGCAGCCGCCCGTCCAGCAGCAGCCGCCCACCCAGCAGCAGCCCTCCGTGCCGCAGGGATATCCGGCGTCTGCGCAGCCGCCGGCCGGGCAGCCCGGTCATCAGGGGTATCCGGGGCAGCCGCTCACCGGGCAGCAGGGGTCTGGTCAGCAGGGGTACGCGCCGCAGCACGGTGGTCCGGGGGGTTCGCCGTCGTACCCGGAGCCGCGGCCGTCGCGGCGCGACGAGCGGGAGCGCGAGCGCGGCGACGACGCCGGATGGCGGTTCGTCAGCATGCTGCTGGGGCTCATCCCGGCGGTGCTGCTGGGTATCGCCGTCTACCAGGTGGTCCGCCTCATCCCAGGCTTCGATGCGATGCCGGACATGTCGCAGGCGCCGCTGTTCCGTGCGCTGGGCGACTTCCTGCTGGTGACGCTGAACCTGCCGTGGGAGTGGTCCGACACCATGGCGAACCTCGCGATCCCGCTGCTCGGCCTCGTGCTGGCGGGCGTGCTGAACATGGTGACCCGGGCCGCGGGCCGGTCCGAGGCGCGGCGGCGTCGCCTCTGGCCGTACTTCCTGACCATCGGCGTCTGGATCGTCGTGCTCGCGGTGCAGGGCATCGTGGCCGCGGTGACCGAGAGCGTGGAGAAGGCCCGCGAGGACATCGGCAACAGCATCGAGCAGGGCATCCAGGATCAGCAGGACAACCTCCAGGACCAGTTCGACGAGACCGTGCAGGAGCAGCAGGACCAGATCGAGGAACGGGCGAAGGAGACGGGCGAGGACTTCCTCGACTCGATCTGGCCGTTCTGACGGGATGACCTGGCAGGACGACGGTCACATATCACCCACAGCGCAGCGATTTGTCCCGGAACCTGTGTGTCGGCTTGGTACCTTGCGCACATGCCTCGGGCCGAGCAGATTCCCCCAGCACCGGACGTCGACGACGTCGCGCCCGCGTCCGTCGACCCCGCTCAGGTTCCGCCGCCTCCCCCGCCCCCGGAGGCCGGGGAGCAGCGCGCCGTCGCGCCGGAGCCCGGGGCCGGGCCGGACGCCGGGGCCGGACCGGACGCCGGGGCCGGGGCTGCGGCCGCGGAAACGGACGCCCTGTGGGACACCGCCGGCGCTGACGCCGGATCCAAGAGCGGGCCGGAGCCCGACGCCGAGCCCGACGCCGAGCCGGGCGCCGAGCCCGCGCCAAGCAAGCCCGCGCCGAGCGAGCCCGCGCCGGACGCCGAGCCCGAGCCAGGCACTGAATCCCCGCCGAACGCCGAGTCCGCGCCGAACGCCCGGCCGTTTCCCGAGGCAGAGCGCAAGGTTGAACCAGGACTTGAAGGTTCGGCGGAGATCGTGGCAGACCCTGAACCTCAGGTCGAGCCTGAGGACAGGACGAACCCTCGAGTCAAGGTTGAGACTTCCACGGAGGCAGGGCCCGGCAGCGGAACAGAGCCGGGACCCGACCCGGAGCATGGTCCAGGGCCCGGCCAGGCGTCCGACCCCGAAGCCGCGCCCGACCCTGAGGCCACGCCGGAGCCCGACGTCGCACCGGAGCCCGAGGCCGCGATCAAGCCCTCGCCCGCACCTCTCCCCGTCCGCCCGGTGCGGCGCATCCCCGCGAGCGGGGAGCGGGTGGGTGCCTACACGCTCGGCGAGTCGCTCGGCCACGGCGGGTTCGCGCACGTGTACCGGGCCGAGGCCGGCGACGGCACCGAGGTCGCCGTCAAGGTCCTGACCGGCCTGCCCGAGGACGCCCGCGACCGCTTCGAGCAGGAGGCGCAGCTCCTCGAGCGGCTGGGCGGGCGCGGCTTCCCGCGCTTCGTGGAGTCGGACATGGACGCCGCGCAGCCGTGGTTCGCGATGGAGCTCGTGCCCGGCAGCACCCTGCTGGAGCGGGTGCGGGCGAAGGGACCGCTGTCCGGGCGCGATGCGTTGCGCCTCGCCGAGCAGGTGGTCGACGCACTGCTCGTGCTGCAGGACGCGCGCTGCCTGCACCGCGACCTCAAGCCGGCGAACATCATGGTCGACGGCGAGCGCGCCGTCCTCATCGACCTGGGCATCGCCAAGGTGTTCGACGCCGCCACGTCGACGCAGCCCGCCGGGACGGTGTCGTACATGGCGCCGGAGCTGTTCGGGCGGCGCGTGCACCCCCGGTCCGACGTCTACAGCCTGGGCCTGCTGCTCGTGTTCGCGACCACGGGGGCGCTGCCACCGGACCTGAACTTCCTCGGCCGGGACCTGACCGCGGACGACCTGGTGGAGGCGGAGCCCGGCTCGGCGGCGCCCGAGATCGACCGGCACCTGCTCCCGCTGATCCTGGCGATGACGCGGTACCAGCCGGCCCACCGCCCGCCGCTGGCGAACATCGCCGGCGTCGTGCGCGCGCGACTCGGGGGCGTGGACGCCGACCCGACCCTCCTGGTCACCGAGCGACTCGTCGCCGACGGCGTCACCGCCGCCGAGCGCGCGATCCTCCCGGCGACGGCGGTCCTGCCCGTGTCCCCCGAGCGGCCGACGAAGGTGTTCGAGAGCGGCCGGGGCTCCGCCGACGACGACGGCGCGGACACCGGCTCCCCGGGACGGATCCGCGAGCCCTGGCACGCCCTCGTGTACGACCGCGAGCTCATGAACGTCCTGTCCGAGGTGCACGCCGACGGGTTCGACGGCGCCGCGTCGCAGGTGATCGCCGACCACGTCGCGCAGCTCGGCGCCGACGCGGCCGGCGGCCACACCCCGGCGGAGATCAAGGACTGGATCTGGCAGGCGATGCGGTGGCGGGCGGCGACGCCCCCGGAGGGGCACGCGGACACACTGCGCGGCTGGCGAAGGTTCCGGAGCCCGGAGCCGGCGCCCACCCGGGCGCGGGAGACCGCGCGGCCGCCGCGGGAGACCGCACCGCCGTCGTACGCGCCTCGCAAGAGCCCCGTGAGGCATCTCGGCCCCGCGCCGCACACGAGTTCGGTGAAGCACCTCGGGCCGGCGCCGACGCCGCCCGCCCGGCAACCGTCCGCGCAGGCCACCTCCGCGCTGCCGCGGTCGCGGCCGCCGTCGGTCCAGCCACGGTCGAACCCCCGGGCCGGTTCGCCGGCGCCCGCCGCCAGGACGGCCGGACAGGATCTCGGCGCGACGCGCCCG
>NZ_JADBGR010000059.1 GCF_014892515.1 Myceligenerans pegani | reverse complement strand
GTGTGCGTCGGTTGTTTGAGAACTCAACAGTGTGCTTGATAGTCAATGCCAATGTTTAAGGCTCTTCCCTTTTGTGGGAGGGGTTGTTTTGGATCGGATCGGGCAGTTTGTCTGTCTGGTCTGAGCTGGTATCAGTTAAGCTCTGTGAAGAGTGTTTTCTTTTGCGGAGAGTTTGATCCTGGCTCAGGACGAACGCTGGCGGCGTGCTTAACACATGCAAGTCGAACGATGAAGCCCAGCTTGCTGGGTGGATTAGTGGCGAACGGGTGAGTAACACGTGAGTAACCTGCCCCTCTACTTCGGGATAAGCCTTGGAAACGGGGTCTAATACCGGATATTCAGTCTCTGCCGCATGGTGGGGGTTGGAAAGATTTTTTGGTGGGGGATGGGCTCGCGGCCTATCAGCTTGTTGGTGGGGTGATGGCCTACCAAGGCGTCGACGGGTAGCCGGCCTGAGAGGGCGACCGGCCACACTGGGACTGAGACACGGCCCAGACTCCTACGGGAGGCAGCAGTGGGGAATATTGCACAATGGGCGCAAGCCTGATGCAGCGACGCCGCGTGAGGGATGACGGCCTTCGGGTTGTAAACCTCTTTCGACACGGAACAAGGCTTCTCGTTTTCGGGGGGTTGAGGGTACGTGTAGAAGAAGCGCCGGCTAACTACGTGCCAGCAGCCGCGGTAATACGTAGGGCGCAAGCGTTGTCCGGAATTATTGGGCGTAAAGAGCTCGTAGGCGGTCTGTCGCGTCTGGTGTGAAAACCCGAGGCTCAACCTCGGGCTGGCATCGGGTACGGGCAGGCTGGAGTGCGGTAGGGGAGACTGGAATTCCTGGTGTAGCGGTGGAATGCGCAGATATCAGGAGGAACACCGATGGCGAAGGCAGGTCTCTGGGCCGTTACTGACGCTGAGGAGCGAAAGCATGGGGAGCGAACAGGATTAGATACCCTGGTAGTCCATGCCGTAAACGTTGGGCACTAGGTGTGGGGCAGGTTCCACCTGTTCTGTGCCGTAGCTAACGCATTAAGTGCCCCGCCTGGGGAGTACGGCCGCAAGGCTAAAACTCAAAGGAATTGACGGGGGCCCGCACAAGCGGCGGAGCATGCGGATTAATTCGATGCAACGCGAAGAACCTTACCAAGGCTTGACATGCACCGGATCGCTGCAGAGATGTGGTTTCCGTAAGGTCGGTGTACAGGTGGTGCATGGTTGTCGTCAGCTCGTGTCGTGAGATGTTGGGTTAAGTCCCGCAACGAGCGCAACCCTTGTCTCATGTTGCCAGCGGGTGATGCCGGGGACTCATGGGAGACTGCCGGGGTCAACTCGGAGGAAGGTGGGGATGACGTCAAATCATCATGCCCCTTATGTCTTGGGCTTCACGCATGCTACAATGGCCGGTACAGAGGGTTGCGATATCGTGAGGTGGAGCGAATCCCTAAAAGCCGGTCTCAGTTCGGATCGGGGTCTGCAACTCGACCCCGTGAAGTCGGAGTCGCTAGTAATCGCAGATCAGCAACGCTGCGGTGAATACGTTCCCGGGCCTTGTACACACCGCCCGTCAAGTCACGAAAGTTGGTAACACCCGAAGCCCACGGCCCAACCGTAAGGGGGGAGTGGTCGAAGGTGGGACTGGCGATTGGGACTAAGTCGTAACAAGGTAGCCGTACCGGAAGGTGCGGCTGGATCACCTCCTTTCTAAGGAGCACTTCGGCTCGTCGCCCCTGGGGTGGCGGGTCCAGAAGCCGCGCCATGACCGAACGTGTCGTGGGTGGTTGCTCGTGGGTGGAACATTGACGAAGGGCTCTGCCTCTTGTGTGGGGTTGCCTCTAGTACGCCGGGTGCCGGCCTCTCTCTTGCGGGGGGTGGTGGTGGCCGGGCTGGAACGGGTGACGCCTGGGGGTGGGGTCTGCCGAGCACACTGTTGGGTCCTGAGGCAACCGGCTCTCGGGATCGTCACGACCGGGTCGCGGGTTTTTTTGCTCGTGGTCGGGGTGGGGGTTCCTGGGTGGGGTGTTTCGTGGAGGGTTCGGGTCATCGCTGGAGCGATACCGCCAGGCCGGGATGGTGTGGTTGGTCGTTCGTGGGTGGTGGGTTCGTTCGTTGCTTGAGAACTGTATAGTGGACGCGAGCATCTCTGGACATGCCAGTGGCTCTGTTCTCATCCTTGGGGTTTTCATCCTTGGGGTGGGAGGGGGTGTGCTGGTGTGTTCTGTGTAGTGTTGTTGAAGTTTTTTAGGGCACAGGGTGGATGCCTTGGCATCAGGAGCCGACGAAGGACGTTGTAGCCTGCGATAAGCCTCGGGGAGCTGGCAGACGAGCTGTGATCCGAGGGTTTCCGAATGGGGGAACCTACCCGAAGTCATGTTCGGGTACCCGCACTTGAATTCATAGGGTGTGGGGGGGAACGCCGGGAAGTGAAACATCTCAGTACCGGCAGGAAGAGATATTCTGTGAGTAGTGGTGAGCGAAAGCGGATGAGGTTAAACCGTGCGCGTGTCAAGTTGTCAGGCGTTGCGTGTGCGGGGTAGTGGGAGCTTCTTCAGATCTCTGACAGGGTCTGGGCCAGTGAGAAAGTCGTGTGATAGCCGAACCGGGTTGAATACCGGACCGTAGAGGGTGGGAGTCCCGTAGGTGAAATCGTGCGGCCTGGTGGAGGTTGTCCCGAGTAGCACGGGGCCCGTGAAATCTCGTGTGAATCTGCCAAGACCACTTGGTAAGCCTAAATACTCCCTGATGACCGATAGCGGACCAGTACCGTGAGGGAAAGGTGAAAAGTACCCCGGGAGGGGAGTGAAATAGTACCTGAAACCGTGTGCCTACAATCCGTCAGAGCCTCGGCGTCTCCTTGTGGGGCGTGTGGGGGTGATGGCGTGCCTTTTGAAGAATGAGCCTGCGAGTTAGTGCTCGGTGGCGAGGTTAACCCGGGTGGGGTAGCCGTAGCGAAAGCGAGTCCGAACAGGGCGGTCCAGTCGCCGGGTCTAGACCCGAAGCGGGGTGATCTAGCCATGGGCAGGGTGAAGCGTCGGTAAGACGGTGTGGAGGCCCGAACCCACCAGGGTTGAAAACCTGGGGGATGACCTGTGGTTAGGGGTGAAAGGCCAATCAAACTCCGTGATAGCTGGTTCTCCCCGAAATGCATTTAGGTGCAGCGTCGCGTGTTGCTTGCTGGAGGTAGAGCTACTGGATGGCCGATGGGCCCGACAAGGTTACTGACGTCAGCCAAACTCCGAATGCCGGTAAGTTGAGCGTGGCAGTGAGACTGCGGGGGATAAGCTCCGTGGGTCGAGAGGGAAACAGCCCAGATCGCCGGCTAAGGCCCCTAAGCGTGTGCTCAGTGGGAAAGGATGTGGAGTTGCTCAGACAACCAGGAGGTTGGCTTAGAAGCAGCCATCCTTGAAAGAGTGCGTAATAGCTCACTGGTCAAGTGATTCCGCGCCGACAATGTAGCGGGGCTCAAGCACACCGCCGAAGCCGTGGCAACCACACGCATACATTACGGTCAACTTGTTGATTGTCAGTGGTGTGGTTGGGTAGGGGAGCGTCCTGCAGCCGTGGAAGTCCCGGAGTGATCCAGGGGTGGAGGCTGCGGGAGTGAGAATGCAGGCATGAGTAGCGAATGACGGGTGTGAATCCCGTCCACCGAATGACCAAGGGTTCCAGGGCCAGGTTTATCCGCCCTGGGTAAGTCGGGACCTAAGGCGAGGCCGACAGGCGTAGTCGATGGACAAGGAGTTGATATTCTCCTACCGGCGAAGAACCGCCCATACCGAGTCCGGTGAGACTAACCATCCCGAACCTTCCACCACAGTCTTCGGACTGTACCGGGGGGTGAGGCGTGGGACCTGATCCGGTAGTAGGTAAGCGTGTTAACAGGGGTGACGCAGGAAGGTAGCCGCACGTGGCGATGGTTGTCCACGTCCAAGGTCGTAGCCCGTTCCGTAGGCAAATCCGCGGGACATGAAGGGTGAGGGCTGATGGTGACCACTTATGTGGGAACGTGGTGATCCTCTGCTGCCAAGAAAAGCCTCGACGTGAGGTTCTAGCCGCCCGTACCCGAAACCGACTCAGGTGGTCAGGTAGAGAATACCAAGGTGATCGAGCGAATCGTGGTCAAGGAACTCGGCAAAATGCCCCCGTAACTTCGGGAGAAGGGGGGCCCAACCCGTGAACCCTACTTGCTGGGGGGAGCGGGGGTGGGCCGCAGAGACCAGGGAGAAGCGACTGTTTACTAAAAACACAGGTCCGTGCGAAGTCGCAAGACGATGTATACGGACTGACGCCTGCCCGGTGCTGGAAGGTTAAGAGGACGAGTCAAACCCTTGCGGGTTGAAGCTCAGAATTTAAGCCCCAGTAAACGGCGGTGGTAACTATAACCATCCTAAGGTAGCGAAATTCCTTGTCGGGTAAGTTCCGACCTGCACGAATGGCGTAACGACTTCTCCGCTGTCTCGACCGCGAACTCGGCGAAATTGCACTACGAGTAAAGATGCTCGTTACGCGCAGCAGGACGGAAAGACCCCGGGACCTTTACTACAGCTTGGTATTGGTGTTCGGTGCGGTTTGTGTAGGATAGGTGGGAGACTGTGAAGCCCGGCCGCCAGGTCGGGTGGAGTCATCGTTGAAATACCACTCTGATCGCTTCGGGCATCTAACCTCGGTCCGTGATCCGGATCAGGGACAGTGCCTGGTGGGTAGTTTAACTGGGGCGGTTGCCTCCTAAAATGTAACGGAGGCGCTCAAAGGTTCCCTCAGCCTGGTTGGCAATCAGGTGTCGAGTGCAAGTGCACAAGGGAGCTTGACTGTGAGACTGACAGGTCGAGCAGGGACGAAAGTCGGAACTAGTGATCCGGCCATGGCTTGTGGAAGCGTGGTCGCTCAACGGATAAAAGGTACCCCGGGGATAACAGGCTGATCTTGCCCAAGAGTCCATATCGACGGCATGGTTTGGCACCTCGATGTCGGCTCGTCGCATCCTGGGGCTGGAGTTGGTCCCAAGGGTTGGGCTGTTCGCCCATTAAAGCGGTACGCGAGCTGGGTTTAGAACGTCGTGAGACAGTTCGGTCCCTATCCGCTGCGCGCGTAGGAGTCTTGAGAAGGGCTGTCCCTAGTACGAGAGGACCGGGACGGACGAACCTCTGGTGTGCCAGTTGTTCCGCCAGGAGCACGGCTGGTTGGCTACGTTCGGAAGGGATAACCGCTGAAAGCATCTAAGCGGGAAGCCTGCTTCAAGATGAAGACTCCACCACCCTCGGGTGGGAAGGCGCCCGGAAGACTACCGGGTTGATAGGCCGGAGATGGAAGCCCAGTAATGGGTGGAGTTGACCGGTACTAATCCGCCAACAACCTCAACAACACACCCCACACCCACACACTGTGTGTGTGCCGGCTGTTCGCGTCCACTGTACGGTTCCCGAGAAACGACCAAACCACCCCCCACGGGTGCCGGCAGGCACAACGAAGAGGGGGGGCCTGTAGCCCTGGGTTGGTTGGTGAACTCGATAGTGTTACGGCGGTCATAGCGTAGGGGAAACGCCCGGCTCCATTCCGAACCCGGAAGCTCAGCCCTACAGCGCCGATGGTACTGCCCCCGCCAGGGGGTGGGAGAGTAGGACGCCGCCGGACCCCCTTTCACAGAAGCCCCCGAACCTGATGGTTCGGGGGCTTCTGCCATACCCCCGCACCCTGCCCAACAACTCCACCCCCCCACGCCCCCACCACAGCACCGGCCCGGACAGCATCACCCTCGCCGCGAGCAACCCCGCGCCCCATCGCCACTAGACTGACGCCATGTCCACCATCTCCCGAGACGAGGTCGCGCGCGTCGCGGGCCTGGCCCGGATCGACCTGCGTTCCGACGAGGTCGACCGTCTCGCGGGTGAGCTCGACGTCATCGTCGAGTCCATCGCCCGCGTGAGCCAGGTAGCCACCGCCGACGTCCCCGCGACGAGCCACCCCATCCCGCTCACGAACGTGTTCCGCGACGACGTCCCGCAGCAGCCGCTTCCGCAGCAGGACGTCCTGGCAGCGGCCCCGGAGCAGGAGGACGGCCGGTTCCTCGTCCCGCAGATCCTCGGCGAGGAGTGAGAGATGACCAGTGACATCACGCGCCTGAGCGCGTCCGAGCTCGCCGCGGCGATCGCCGACGGCACGGTTTCCAGCGTCGAGGCCACGCAGGCCCACCTGGACCGCATCGCCGCCGTCGACGGCGATTTGAACGCGTTCCTGCACGTCAGTGCCGATGAGGCGCTGGCGACCGCGGCCGAGGTCGACTCCCGCCGCGCTGCCGGCGACGAACTCGGGCCGCTCGCCGGCGTGCCGATCGCGGTGAAGGACGTCGTCGTCACCAAGGGCCTGCCGACCACCGCCGGCTCGAAGATCCTCGAGGGCTGGATCCCGCCCTACGACGCCACGCTCGTCGAGCGGATCAAGACCGCCGGCCTGCCGATCCTCGGCAAGACCAACATGGACGAGTTCGCGATGGGCTCCTCCACCGAGCACTCGGCCTACGGCAACACGAAGAACCCCTGGGACCTCGAGCGCATCCCCGGCGGCTCCGGAGGGGGGTCGGCCGCCGCGGTCGCCGCCTTCGAGGCGCCCCTGGCGATCGGGACGGACACGGGCGGCTCGATCCGCCAGCCCGGCGCGGTCACCGGAACGGTGGGCGCCAAGCCGACGTACGGCGGCGTCTCGCGTTACGGCCTCATCGCGATGGCGAGCAGCCTCGACCAGGCGGGCCCCGTGACCCGCACGGTCCTCGACGCGGCACTGCTCCACGAGCTCATCGGCGGGCACGACCCGCGGGACTCGACCTCGATCGCCGAGCCGCTGCCCGGCCTGGTCGAGGCCGCCCGTCGCGGCGCCACCGGGGACCTGAAGGGTCTGCGCGTCGGCGTCGTCAAGGAGCTCTCCGGTGAGGGCTACCAGGAGGGCGTCAGTGCCCGGTTCACGGAGTCGCTCGACACGCTGCGCTCGCTCGGCGCCGAGGCGGTCGAGGTCTCCTGCCCCCACTTCACCTATGCGCTCGACGCGTACTACCTGATCATGCCGGCGGAGGCGTCCAGCAACCTCGCCAAGTTCGACGGCATGCGCTTCGGTCTCCGGGTCCAGCCCGCCGAGGGCCCCGTCACCGCCGAGCGCGTCATGTCCGCCACGCGCGGTGCCGGCTTCGGCGACGAGGTCAAGCGCCGCGTCATCCTGGGCACCTACGCCCTGAGCGCCGGCTACTACGACGCTTACTACGGCAGCGCGCAGAAGGTCCGCACGCTCGTGCAGCGCGACTTCGCGGCCGCGTTCGAGCAGGCGGACGTCCTCGTGTCGCCGACCGCGCCGACCACGGCGTTCACGTTCGGCGAAAAGCTCGACGACCCGCTGGCCATGTACCTCAACGACGTCGCGACGATCCCGGCCAACCTTGCCGGCGTCCCCGGCGTGTCCGTGCCGAACGGCCTGTCCGACGACGGCCTTCCGGTCGGCTTCCAGATCCTCGCCCCGGCGAAGGCCGACGACCGCATGTACCGCGTGGGTGCCGCCCTCGAGGCAGCCCTCGAGAAGACCTGGGGCGGGCCGCTGCTGGCCCGGGCCCCCGAGCTGAAGACCACGGAGCTGACCCGATGACCGCCGCACCGACCACCGAACTCGTGGCCTACGACGACGCCGTGCGCCGGTACGACCCGGTGCTCGGCATCGAGGTGCACGTCGAGCTCGGCACACGGACCAAGATGTTCTGCGCGGCCGAGGTCGAGTTCGGCGGCGAACCCAACACGCAGACCACGCCCGTGTCGCTCGGGCTGCCGGGCGCGCTGCCCGTGGTCAACGGCACCGCCGTCGAGTACGCGATCCGCATCGGCCTCGCGCTGAACTGCCAGATCGCGGAGTCCTGCCGGTTCGCGCGGAAGAACTACTTCTACCCGGACGTCCCGAAGAACTTCCAGACCTCGCAGTACGACGAGCCCATCGCCTACGACGGCTGGATCGACATCGAGCTCAAGGACGGCGAGATCTTCCGCGTCGAGATCGAGCGCGCCCACATGGAGGAGGACGCGGGCAAGAACACGCACGTCGGCGGCGCGACGGGCCGGATCCACGGCGCGGAGTACAGCCTCGTCGACTACAACCGCGCGGGCATCCCGCTGGTGGAGATCGTCACCAAGCCCATCGAGGGCGCCGGTGAGCGGGCGCCGGAGGTGGCGCGGGCCTACGTGCAGACACTGCGCGACATCTTCCGTGCCCTCGGCGTGTCCGAGGCGCGCATGGAGCGCGGCAACGTGCGCGCGGACGTGAACGTCTCCCTGCGCACCAGCCCCGACGCCCCGCTGGGGACCCGCACGGAGACGAAGAACGTGAACTCCTTCCGCTCGGTGGAGCGGACGGTGCGGCACGAGATCTCACGCCAGGCCGCCGTGCTCGACGCGGGGCAGGCCGTCGTCCAGGAGACCCGGCACTGGCACGAGGACACCGGCATCACCACGTCGGGCCGCGTGAAGTCGGACGCGGAGGACTACCGCTACTTCCCCGAGCCGGACCTGGTCCCCGTCGCGCCGAGCCGCGAGTGGGTCGAGGAGATCCGGGCGAGCCTGCCGGAGATGCCGGCGGCGCGCCGCCGTCGCCTCCAGAAGGAGTGGGGGTACGCCGACGCCGAGATGCGCGACGTCGTCAACGCCGGTGCGGTCGACCTCATCGAGGCGACCGTCGCCGGGGGCACCTCGCCCGCCGGGGCCCGCAAGTGGTGGATGGGCGAGCTCGCGCGGCGGGCCAAGCAGGCCGACGTCGCGCTCGCGAGCATGGCGGTCACTCCCGCCCAGATCGCCGAGCTCGAGCAGCTCGTCGCGGCCGGCACGATCAACGACAAGCTGGCCCGCCAGGTGCTCGACGGCGTGCTCGCGGGCGAGGGCGACCCGGCCGCGGTCGTGCGGTCGCGCGGTCTCGAGGTCGTGTCCGACGACGGCGCGCTGCTGGCGGCCATCGACGAGGCGCTCGCCGCGCAGCCCGACGTCGTGGAGAAGGTCCGGGGCGGCAACCAGGGGCCCGTCGGCGCGATCATCGGCGCGGTGATGAAGGCGACCAAGGGCCAGGCGGACGCGAAGCGCGTGCGTGAACTGGTGCTGGAGCGGATCGGGCAGTGACCAGAGGGCCGGTGCTGCACGGCGAGCTGGTGCGCCTGCGGCCGATCGAACCGCGTGACGCGGATCGTCTCTGGGAGGCGGTCCAGGACCCGGAGGGCATGCGCCTGACCGGGACGACGGAGACGTTCACGCGGGAGCAGATCGACAAGTGGGCGGCGGTCGTCTCGGACCGTCCCGGCCGGTTCGACTGGGCGATCGTGCCCGCGGCCGTGCGTGACGGCGTCCCCGTCAGCGACGAGTTGATCGGCGAGATCGTGCTGAACGACATCGACCCGGAGCGGCGGTCCGCCAACCTCCGCCTGCAGATGCTGCCGAACTACCGCGGCCGCGGATACGGGCGCGAGGCGATCGAGGAGGTGCTCCGGTTCGCCTTCGTCGGCGGTCCGGAGCACCCCGGCCCCCGGCTGCACCGGGTCGGGCTCGACGTCCTGAGCATCAACCCGCGGGCGAAGGCCCTGTACGAATCGCTGGGCTTCCGCGAGGAGGGGCGGCTGCGCGACGTCTACCCGGACGGCGACGGCTGGTCGGACGCGTACGTGATGAGTGTCCTCGAGGACGAGTACGTGAGCGCGAACGACTGACCGCGATGTCGGTCGTCCGGTGCGGTCAGCGGAGCCAGGTCCGGCTTCCGGGGATCCCCGAGGCGGCCCAGGCGCGGCCGAGGCCCCACACGTCGCCGGCCCGCGCGACGGCGAGGGTGACGACGAGCGCCGCGTAGATCACGTGGGTGTCGACGATCGGATTGGTCGAGCCGGGCGCGAAGGTCCAGGCCGAGAGCCACAGCAGGGTCATGATGAGCGCGCCCGACGCCGCCGCGACGCGCAGCCCGATGCCGAGCAGCAGCGCGATGCCGGTGCCCGCCATCCCGGCGACGAACAGGACGTCGGAGACGGGGCTCGCGAGCCCGGCGAAGAAACCGCCGAGCGGGCCCTCGACGTGGCCCAGGTAGCCGGCGGTGGGCGAGTTGCCGGTGGTGAGCCACGCGGCATCGGCCGGGGTGGCGTAGCCGAGCCCGAACGACTTGTCGAGCGCGGGCCAGAGGAACACGAACCCGAGCAGGACGCGGCACACGGCGAGCATCCGGGCGGCGGGTGAGTCGGAGGTGGTCAGGGTGGTCGCGGGCGCTGCCTTCGTGGACGTCATGCGCTGCATCGTGGAGGGGCGCACAGTCGTTGCGGCAGCATGCAAATCGTTTATCTTACGAAGATCTTACGGGCGAGCTGTCCGTACTGTGACCCGGGTGTGTCAGCTGCCGGACAGCGGGACTATCGTGCCCGCATGAGTCGTCCGCTGCGATCCCGCACCTCCACGCACGGCCGGAACATGGCGGGAGCGCGCGCCCTGTGGCGCGCCACCGGCATGGGGTCGGAGGACTTCGGCAAGCCGATCATCGCGATCGCGAACTCGTACACCCAGTTCGTCCCGGGCCACGTGCATCTCAAGGACATGGGCGACCTCGTCGCGAGCGCCGTCCGTGAGGCCGGCGGCGTCGCCAAGGAGTTCAACACGATCGCCGTCGACGACGGCATCGCGATGGGGCACGGCGGGATGCTCTACTCGCTCCCGAGCCGCGACCTCATCGCCGACTCGGTGGAGTACATGGTCAACGCCCACACCGCCGACGCGCTGGTGTGCATCTCCAACTGCGACAAGATCACGCCGGGCATGCTCAACGCGGCGCTGCGGCTGAACATCCCGGCGATCTTCGTCTCGGGCGGGCCGATGGAGGCCGGCAAGGCGGTCGTGGCCGACGGCGTCGCCAGGACCCCCCTCAACCTCATCAACGCGATCAACTACTCCGCCGACGAGAACGTCGACGACAAGGCGCTCGGCATGGTCGAGGAGAACGCCTGTCCCACCTGCGGGTCGTGCTCGGGCATGTTCACCGCGAACTCGATGAACTGCCTCACCGAGGCGCTCGGCCTGTCGCTGCCGGGCAACGGCTCCACGCTCGCCACGCACGCCGCGCGCAAGGAGCTCTTCCTGAACGCGGGCCGCACCGTCGTGGATCTGGCGCGCCGCTTCTACGAGGACGAGGACGACACCGCCGCGCCGCGCGGGATCGCGACCAAGGACGCCTTCATGAACGCGATGGCACTCGACGTCGCGATGGGCGGCTCCACGAACACGGTGCTGCACATCCTCGCCGCGGCCCAGGAGGCCGAGGTCGACTTCACGCTCGCCGACATCGAGGAGCTCAGCCGCCGGGTGCCGTGCCTGAGCAAGGTGGCGCCGAACCACCCGGACTTCCACATGGAGGACGTGCACCGGGCGGGCGGCATCCCCGCACTGCTCGGCGAACTGGACCGCGCCGGGCTGCTGTCCCACGAGGTCACCACCGTGCACACCCCCACTATGCGCGAGTGGCTCGACGACTGGGACATCCGCGGCGGCAAGGCCACCGACGAGGCGCTCGAACTGTTCCACGCCGCCCCCGGCGGCGTGCGGACCACGCAGGCGTTCTCGACGTCGAACCGCTGGGAGTCGCTCGACACGGACGCCGCCGAGGGCTGCATCCGCGACATCGAGCACGCGTACACGGTCGAGGGCGGCCTCGCCGTGCTGCGTGGCAACCTCGCCGAGGACGGCGCCGTGTTCAAGACGGCGGGCGTCGACCCGGACGTGTTCCGGTTCCGCGGGCGGGCGCTCGTGTGCGAGTCGCAGGACGAGGCCGTCGAGAAGATCCTGTCCAAGCAGGTCGAGCCGGGGCACGTCGTCGTCGTGCGGTACGAGGGTCCGGCCGGCGGGCCGGGCATGCAGGAGATGCTGTACCCGACGTCCTTCATCAAGGGTCGCGGCCTGGGCAAGCAGGTCGCGCTCATCACCGACGGGCGCTTCTCGGGCGGGTCCAGCGGGATCTCCGTGGGGCACGTCTCCCCGGAGGCCGCCGCCGGCGGCACGATCGGGCTGGTCGAGGACGGGGACGAGATCTCGATCGACGTCGAGGCGCGGTCCATCGTGCTGCACGTGCCCGACGACGTCCTGGCGGAGCGGCGCCTGAAGATGGAGTCGTCCGAGCGGCCGTGGCAGCCCGCCTCGCGCGACCGGTACGTCTCGCCCGCACTGCGCGCGTATGCGGCGCTCGCCACGAGCGCGGACAAGGGCGCGGTGCGGGACCTGTCGAGGCTTCCCGCGCGCTGAGGGGTCCCGCGGCGAGCAGGGAGCGGCGTCGCGGGAGGCTCCCGCGACTTCCGAGGACCGTGGACGGTCCGACCGCGGATACCGCGAAATTGCGTTGCCCCTGAGTTGACGGGCGAGTAGGGTCTCGCGCTTGTGCGCGTCTACGCCCGGATCCTCGCCGCCGGCTTCCGCACCCAGAGCCGCTACCTCCCCGCCGCCTTCGCCGGACTGCTCGCCAACGCCACGTTCGGGCTGCTCAAGTCCGGGATCCTGCTGACCCTCGTCGACGACGGCGGGGGCGAGATCGCCGGCTACACCGCCGGGACGATGGCGGCCTACGTCTGGCTGAGCCAGGGCCTGCTCGGCTCGGTGAACATCTGGTCCCTGCCCGGCTCGGCGGAGCGCATCAAGTCCGGTGCCATCGCCGTGGACTTCCTGCGACCCGTGGACGTGCAGCTCGCCGGCATCGCCGACGACGTCGGCCGTGGCGTGTTCGCGCTGATCCCGCGCGGTCTCCCGAGCGTGGGCGTGGGCGTGCTCGTGGTGGGCATGGCCATGCCGGCCCAGGTGCTGCCGTACGTGCTCGGCGCGGTGAGCCTGCTGCTGGGGATCGCGCTCTCGCACTCCCTGGCCTACCTCCTGGGCACCGCCGGGTTCTGGCTCGTCGAGATCCGCGGGCTGCAGGTGCTCTACATGGGCGTGTCCGGCCTGCTGACCGGCCTCATGACCCCCGTCTGGCTGTTCCCGGACTGGCTGAAGGTGATCGCTCTCGCCACGCCGTTCCCCGCCGTGATGATGTACCCGATCGACGTGCTCAGCGGCCGGACCACCGGCGCCGACGCGCTGTGGCTGATCGCCGCGCAGGCGGGGTGGCTGGCTCTCGCCCTCGCGGCGGGCCAGGTGGCGACCCGGCTCGGGCGGCGGAAGCTGGAGGTGCAGGGTGGGTGACCTCCTGCGGCCCTATCGCGCCGTGCTCGCGTCGCGGATCCGCGCGCAACGCGCCTACCGCACGAGCTTCCGGGCCGACCTGTTCGGCACCGCGCTCGTCGGGCTGACGGAGATGGCCGAGGTGATCGTGCTCTTCTCGGCCGCGAACGGCACCCTGGGCGGCCTCGACCTGATGCAGGCGCTCCTCGTGTTCGGCCTCGCCGAACTCGCGTTCTCGAACGCCGACATGATGTTCGGGCACGTCGACAGCCTCGCGCAGCAGGTCCGGGCCGGGACCGTCGACGTCCTGTACCTGCGGCCGCAGCCGCTGCTCGCGCAGCTCGTGACCAGCGACATCAGCCTGCGGCGTCTGGGACGCACGGCGCTCGCCGTCGTCGTGCTGATCTGGGCGCTCGCCGCGAACGACATCGACTGGGGCCCGCGCGCCGTGGCGTTGCTGGCCCTGGCGCTCGTGTGCGGGTTCGCGATCTTCTGCGCCAACTTCGTCGCGGCGGGCGGACTGCAGTTCTTCCTGCTCAACGCGGAACAAGTGACCAACGCGTTCGTGTACGGCGGGCGGCACGCGTCCACGCAGCCCGCCACCGTGTGGGTGCGCGGCATCACGGTGATCTTCGGGTTCGTGTTCCCCATGGCGTTCTGCGCCTACCTGCCCGCGATGCTGCTGCTCGGCGAGCCCGGCGCGGACTGGCTGCCCGCGTGGCTCGGGTGGTTCGCACCCGTGGCGGCGCTGTGGGCGTGGATCCTCGCACTGCTCGCGTGGCGGGCGGGTGTACGGCACTACCAGGGAGGTGGAGGGTGAGCAGGACGACGCCGGAGACGGCGGGCCCGGGCACGGCCCGGCCACGGGCGACGGCCAGGGTGCCGGCGGACGGCCGGACGCCGTCGTCGGACACGATCGTGGAGGTGCGCGGACTGAGCCGCGACTTCCGGGTGCGGGACGGGCTGAAGGTGCGGCGGCTGACCGCCGTCGACGACATGAGCTGGAGCATCGCGGCGGGCGAGGCGGTCGGATACATCGGCGCCAACGGCGCCGGGAAGTCCACCACGATCAAGATGCTCGCCGGAATCCTCGTGCCGACCGCCGGCGAGGTGCTCACCTGCGGGCTGCGGCCGGTCAAGGACCGCAAGAAGCTCGCGCGGCGGATCGGGGTCGTCTTCGGGCAGCGGTCGCAACTGTGGTGGGACCTGCCCGTGCGGGAGTCCTTCGGCATCCTCGCGGCGATCCACTCCCTGTCCCGCGCGCAGGAGCGGACCCGCACGGACGAGCTCGTCGAGACCCTCGACATGGGCGACTACCTCGGTACACCCGTGCGGCAGCTGTCACTCGGGCAGCGGATGCGCGCCGAGGTCGCGGCCGCGCTGCTGCACCGGCCGGAGCTCCTCGTCCTCGACGAGCCGACGATCGGGCTCGACGTGCTGTCCAAGCAGCGGCTGCGCGAGTTCCTGGTCCGCGAACGGGCGGAGCACGGCACGACCCTGCTGCTCACCACGCACGACATGGGCGACGTCGAGCGGCTGTGCGACCGGATCCTCGTCGTCGACCACGGGCGGCTCGCCTACGACGGGAGCCTCGACGGGCTCGGGCGGACCGTCGGGGCGGAGCGCGTGCTGATCGTGGACCTCGCCGAACCGCGCGCCGAACTGGCCGTGCCCGATGCGCGCCACCTGCGCAGCGAGGGCGGCGGCCTGCGGCAGCACCTCGCGTTCGACCCCGCCACGACGACCGCCGCCCGCGTGCTCGCCGCCGTCTCCGAGCAGGCCGACGTGCTGGACCTGACGATCGCCGAGCCGGCCATCGAGGACGTGGTGCGCCGGATCTACGAACGCGCGACCACCAGCTCCTCGTAACCCGGCACGACCACCCGCCGCGCGGCACGACGCCGGACCACGCGGAGCGGGACGGCGCCCTCCGCGGGCCACAGCACCCGCAGCAGCGCGGAGATCTCCGCACGGGCGAGCGCCGCGCCGAGGCAGAGATGGCGGCCCGCGCCGAACCAGAGCTGGCGGGTCTCCCGGACGTACTCCCGGTCCGCGCGGAACGGACCCGCCGCCGCGTTCGCCGACCAGACCAGCAGCATGATCCGTTCCCCCGCGCGGAGGCGGGCGCCGCCGATCTCGACGTCGCGGGAGACGCCGCGCCCGATGACCGAGGCGGGGCTCGTCACGCGCAGCCCCTCGCGGACCACCGGTTCCCACGGGTCGGTGTCCGACGGCGGTCGCCCCGTGGGTGCGGACGTGCGGTCGTTCTGGTGGTCGTGGTCGTTCAGTCCGGCGAGCAGGCGGTGCTGTTCGCCGGTGTCGATCAGGAGCGCCGTCGTGCGCATCATGGCGCTCGCGGACGTCTCCGTCCCGGCGACCATGAGCAGGCTGGCCAGGCCGGTGGTCTCCTCGAGGTCCAGCCCGAGCTCCCGGGCGCGCCCGAGGAGCCGGTCGGGCGGCGCGGTGCGGAAGGCGCGCGGGACGCCGGCGGTCAGCTCGTCGGTGATGAGCTTCGCCTCGGCGATCGCGGCGGGGGAGAGCGTGGTGGACGCGGCCGTGCCCAGGGCGAGCCTCGCGAGCCGCTCGCCGGTGCGGAAGGCGGCGAGCGCCCCGGCGTCGTCGGGCCACGCGGGGTCCTTGTTGGTGCCGGTGCCGGGGCCGGTGCGGTTTCCGGCGTCGTCGGGCGCCGGGATGCCCAGGAGCTCGATCATCATGCGGCCCACGAGCACGCGTGCGGTGTGGGCGACGTCGACGGGCTCGCCGGTGGACAGCCGCGCGCGGACGTCGCTCAGGACCGGTCCCCACGTCTCCGCCACCAGGGCGGCGGCTGACCTCTCGGTGAACAGGTCGCGGGCGCGCGTGCGCAGGTCGTGGTGGCCGGGACCGTCGAACAGATCGCGTACCCACTCGCCGAGGATCTGTGCCCAGAGGTCGCCGACGCCGCCCTCACCCACCATCGTGAAGGAGCGGTGGTCCTTGAGGACGACGCGCGCGACGACGGGGTCACCGGTCACCCAGCCGATACCGGGGACCCTGCGGATCGCGGGTCCGGGCAGACGTGCGAGGCCTTGTCCGGCGAGCAGCAGCCCGGCCATCGCCGGACGGGCTCGCCAGAGCAGTCCCAGCTCGTGCCGGGTGGTGGGCAGCGGAGTCATGAGGAGAGTGTGCCGTGCCGCCGTTCCTTCGTGACGAAATCCTGGCGGACGCGTGCGGCGGACTTTTGCGGGGGGTGTCCGTCAGGGTCGCTACCGTGTGCCAGGTGCCGATCGAAATCAGGGCCGCCGTCGAGCCGTCGACCGCGGTCGTACCGGAGCCGACGCAGCCTGTCGCCAGGATTGCGGGGGTCGCCGTCCATCTGCCTGCCGGGACGCGGGACGTCGCCGAGGTCGAGAGGGATCTGCACCGCCGGAACCCGAAGGTGGTGCCGCGGGTTCCCATGGTCTCCCGGCTGACGGGGGCACGGACGGTGCACGTCGCGGGCGAGGACGAGCAGGCGTCGGATCTGGCGGTGGTGGCCGCGCGGACGGTGCTCGGCGGGGCGGGGCTGACGCCGTCGGACGTCGACCTGCTGATCTTCGCGTCGGCGTCGCAGGACATGGTCGAGCCCGCCACCGCGCACATCGTGGCCGCGAAGCTGGGCGCGTCGTGCCCGGTGATGGACGTGAAGAACGCCTGCAACTCGGTGCTGAACGGTATCGAGGTGGCCGAGGCGCTGATCGGCACGGGGCGGTACCAGCGGGTGCTGATCGCGTGCGGCGAGATGCCGAGCCGGGCCGTGCGCTGGGACGTGCCCGACCGGGCGACGTACGCGCTGTCGGCGCCGGGGTACACGATGTCGGACGCGGGTGCGGCGGTGCTTGTCGAGGCGGTGCGGGGCGCCGGAGGATTCGGCGGGGCGGGCCTCGGCGGGGCGGACCTGGACGGCCCGGACTTGGGCGGGCCGGGTCTCGACGCGGAGCTCGCGGACCTGGCGGGGGCGGCGCCGTCGGGCATCCTGGCCTCGGCCTTCACGGCGGCGTCGCGTCACTGGGACGTCGGGATGCTGCCGGGCGGCGGGACGTTCAATCCACGTGATCCCGAGCGCAGCTACTTCGAGATCGACGGGTCGCGGCTGCGGGAGGCGTTCGACGAGCTCGGTCCCGAGGTCGTCGTCGAAGCCATGGCGAAGGCGGACGTGACGTGGGACGACGTCGCGTTCGTGGCGGTGCACCAGGTGGCTGTCGCCTATCTGGACGACGTGTTCGGGAGTCTGGGGGTGCCCCGGGAACGCACGATCGTGACCATCTCCGACCACGGCAACGTGGCGTCGGCGAGCCTGCCGCTCCAGCTCAGCCTGGCGGAGCGGAGCGGACGACTCCGGCGTGGGGACGTGGCGCTGCTGGTGGGCCTCGCCGGCGGGATCAGCATGGGGGCGATGGTGATGCGGTGGTGAGCGGGGATCGGGGCCGTGTCGGGTCGGGAGGGCGGTCCGGGGATGCGGGGGCGGCGCCGGAGGACGTCCGGGTGGTGCGGCTCGCCGTCGTCGTCCCGGCGTTGAACGAGGCGCACGAGCACGGGATCGTGCGCACGCTCGAGGCGCTGCACGCGCAGGAGGACGACGACTTCAACCTGGTCGTCGTGGACAACGGGTCCACGGACGGGACCGCGGAACTGGCGGGCGAGACGATCGCGCGGCTCGGGCGGGGGCGGCGGTGGCGGGTGGTGCACGAACCGCAGAAGGGAACGGGTGCCGCGGCCGACACGGGCATGCGCGTGGCGATCGCCGGCGGGGCGGAGCTGCTGGCCCGTACCGACGCCGACTGCCTGCCGCCGCCCGGATGGACGCGGGCCGTCCGGGACGCGTTCCGCACGGGGGACGAGCTGATCGCGGGGCGGCTCGTGCCGCGGACGGACGACCGGCCGGTGTCGCGTGTGCAGCAGTCCGTGCTGGCGGGCGTCGTGTGGCTGGCCGCCGCGTTCGGCAAGGTGCGGCCCGGGAACCGCGGCGAGGGATACCTGGGGCCCTACGTGATGGCACCCGGCTGCAACATGGCGATCACGGCGGAGCTGTACGAGCGGGCGGGCGGGTTCCCGCGTACCCGGATCGAGGACGTGCACGAGGACCGGGCTCTGGTCAACGCGGTCCGGCGGCTGACGACCGCGTACGGGGAGCACCGGGAGGTGTGGGTGCGGGCCTCCACGCGGCGCGTGCACGCCTGGGGCGTGGTGCGGACGCTGGGCTGGTACGCGGACCATCGGTACCGGCCCGAGGTGGTGGACATCCGGTGACGGGCGGGCGGCGCGGTGAGGGTCGTGCGACGGAGGCTCGCCCGGCCGAGGCTCGATGGGAGGAGCGCGTCCAGCGCGCCGCACATCCCGTCGCCTATCCCGCGGTGAGGGCGCTGCGGTCCCGGCCTGTCGTGCGGATACCGCGGGTCGGGCTGGTGGTGAACGACGCTGCGATCGCGCGCGAGGTGCTTCTCGACGTCGGCCGCTTCTCGAAGGTGGGCCCCGGGGCTCCGTCGGACCTCTGGACCCCGATCCTGGGGCCGTCCGTGCTGCTGAACATGGAGGGCGCGGAGCACGCCGCGCTGCGCCGGGCGCTCGGGCCGATCTTCTCGCCGCGCGCGGTGCGGGAACTGGTCGAAGGGCGAGGACGGGAGCGGGCCGGGCGGGACCCAGATGCCACGAGTCCGCTCGCCGCCATGGTGGCGCGCCTCGACGCGGGTGAGACCGTGGACCTCGCCCGGGTCGTCGCCGCCCAGGCAGGGTCCGTGATCTGCGGGCTCGTGGGGCTGCCACCCACGGACGCGGCGGTGCGGACGTCGATCGCGGCGGCGCAGGTGGTGACCGGGATGGTGCGCCTGCATCGGCGCCGGCTCACGACGTCGCAGGTGGCGTACGCGCGGCGGGTGCTGGGGGAACTGACGGCACCGGCACGTGACGCGTATCGCGCGGGCGACGAGTCGACCGTGCCCGGGCGGATGCGCGGGCTCGGCCTGTCGGAGCGCGAGGCGATGGGCGCGGTCGGGGCGTTCGTGCTCACCGGGACGGAGACGGTGCAGTCGTTCGTGCCGCGGCTGCTCGCGATCGCCTACGACACGGGGTGGACGGGGAGGCTGCTCGGCGTCGAGGAGGCGGGCTCTCGGAGCGAGGTCTCCGGGGACGACCTGCGCCGCCGTGTCGTCGAGGAGGCTCTGCGCGTGACCGTGCCCACGCCCGCGATGCTGCGGTCCGTGCGGGCCGACGCCGTCGTCGGCGGAGAGCGGGTCAGTGCCGGGGACCGGGTCGTCATCGCGACCGTGAACTGCTGCCGGGCCGCTGGCGCGTTCGATCCGGACCGGCCGGTCGACCCCGACGTGCGGCACCTGTGGTTCGGTGCCGGCCCGCACTTCTGCCTGGGGATGCCGCTGGCGATGGCGCAGGTGGAGGCTGTGCTGGACGCGCTCACGCCGCTCGCCGCGACCGGCCGTCGCGTCGTCGTGGGACGACGCCGGCCTGCGCGCGGCGTGCTCGTGCCGGGCTACCGGGGGCTGGAGCTCACGCTCGACGGAGGGCACGGCCGGGGGCGGGCGGTGGAGCACGGCCAGGGGCGGATCGTCGGGTTGTGACGGTCCGTGCGGTGGCGGGGCGTCCGACGGGTCCGACCTTGTCGGACAGGGCGAATCCTCCGGGCCTGCCGGACAGGGTGGACGTGCTCACACGCGTCCGGGTCAGAACGGTGGCGTTTCCGGATGGCGTCCACGTGGCCGGCCGGCCTTCGCCTCGCCGGGCCCGCTCCCCGTGGTCGTGGGTGGTGCGGCGAGCGTCATGCCGTGTGCGAGGGCGTAGCGGATGGTGGGGTCGGTGATACCGGGCTCGACGACGGCGGGTGTGCCGCTGGGTGGCGTCCATCGGGTGGTCCCGGTGTCGGCGTCACGGGTGACCTGCCAGTTCGCATGCGTTTTCAGATTGTGGTGTTTGCGACATAGAGGATGGAGATTCGTGGCGCGGGTCTGGCCGGGTTCGCCGGGCTGGTACCGATGGTCGTGGTCGAAAGGCCGGATGTGGTCCAGGTCGAGGGCGGCCCGGCCGCCGGTGGTGGCGGGTCGGTGGCAGCCGGGGAACCGGCAGGTGTGGTCACGGGCCGTGACGGCGGCGCGCAGGATGCTGCCGGGGGTGTAGGTGCGGGCCGAGTAGTCGGTCAGGACGCCGGTGACCGGGTCGGTCAGCAGACGTCGCCAGGTGGCGTCCGCGGCGATGCGTGCGGCCGAGTCGGCCGGTATCGGACCGATGCCCTCCAGGATTCCGGGTGTCGTGTCCTCGGGATCCAGCAGCATGGTGGCGGGCACGGTGACGTTTACCGTGGTGGACACGTCCACCACGCGGAGCCGCGTGTGGCTGCCGGACTCCGCAGCGCTCGCGTCCTGGTTGCCGGTGTTGTTGCTGGTGGGCGCGCTGCCGGTAGCGCCGTGTGCGGGGCCGGTCAGGACGATACCGTGCGGGTCGTCGGGGATCGGGATCAGGTCGGTGTCCAGCACCGGCTCGACCAGCCGCGGCGGCTCTCCTACCACCTCATCACCACGACCGAGCTCACCACCACGGCCGGTGGTGGCGCCGTGACCGGCGGAACCGGCGTTGTGGTGGTCGGCGTTGTGGTGGTCGATGCCGCGGTTGCCGTCGCCGGCCTCGTCAATGCCGGTGCCGGTGCCGGTGCCGGTGGTGTTGGTGCTGTCGGGGCAGGGCAGGACGAGGTCGCCGGTGATCAGCGCGGCGAGCGCGGCGGCACGCAGGGCGCCCAGGGGGCGGGTCTCGCCGGAGGTGTCCTTGAGGGCTTTGGCCGCGGCCTGGACGGTGTTGAACGTACGAGCCGCGTCCACCACGGGCAGGTCGGCGATCAGGCGGCCCATGCCCGGGCCGGCCTGTTCGGCCCACACGTTGCACCGCTCGATGATCTCCCGTCGGCGCGCCTTCCTGCCGTGCAGATCGGCGGCGCGGGCGTTCATCTGTTCGCTGACCCACCGCCACGTGCGCGTGCGTGCACCGGGCAGCAGATCATCGATGGCCTCGCCGCGTTCCTCGGGGGTCAGGTCGGTGCCGGCGCGCAGGAACGTGTCCGCCTTGCGCGTATCGATCCGCCCGGCGGCCAGCGACTCACCCAACCGCGGATACATCGCGGTTCCCTCGCCGCGCATGGCGATCTGCCAGCCTTCGGGCGTGGTGACGTGCAGCTCGGCCGCGATCTCACCGGCGGCCGAGTCCCGTCCCAACGGGCCGTCGGTGCGAGCCATCAGCTCCGCCGCCACCCGCGCCTGAGCGGCACGCACCCAGGAGGCCACTCGCTCCCAGCCGGCGATCACGCTGCGCAACTCGTCATCGGCGAGACTCTCCAAGCTCTCCGACGCACGCCCGGACGCATCGTCCACGCCGATACGGTCCGCGTCGGCACGATCCGCAGAGGCGCCGTCCACGGCGCCACGCTCCCTGCGGGCGCCGAACGGCGGTTCCAAGCCGGCCAGGTCCCTCAGGACACCCGCCAGCGCCACCCCCGGGGACAGGCGATCCACGTCCTCCAGCAGCAGCCTTGAGACATCGACGACGACGTCTCTGCCACCAGCCTCCGACGACACGCCACCACCGGTGCCACGGTCCGTGCCTCCAGCGGCGCCCACACCACCGTGCGGGCAGCCCGCCGTGCCCGCGACCTCCGACCTGGAGGCTTCCACATCCCGGTCGGCATACGGGTCGGTCGCCAGAATCGCGGCCAGTTCCCGTTCCGTGTGATCCGGCGCCGGCACGGGCCGCCCGAACTCGTCCACCACGTCCGCGTCGTCCGACCCGCAGTCATCGAACCCGCGGCCGAACTCCTCGGCGCACCGATAGTCGATCGCGCCGGTCGGGCCGACCCACTCCACCTCGCCGGGCGGTATGCCCACGGAGGGAGCGCGCCCGGCGCCGTCGTCGAACATCGAACCGGCCATCGGTCGCACCCCCTTCCGTTTGGTCGCTCGTCGTTGTGTTCGATCCTATGTTCAGTACGTCACTATCGCTATCAGAAACGAGAATCTGTGGATAACTTGCCGCATCGACCGTGACAGTGATCCCATGGGCTCGAGACGACGACACGTGGCCGTCCGAAGGAGACGCTAGATGCACACACCGACACGCAACCGCCTCGCAGAGAACCGGAGCAGGGGTGACGTGTCATCGATGCTCGGTTACGTTCGGCTCTCGTGAGTACGGGGAAGACGTTCGTCGACGAACTGCTGACATCGGTGGCCGACGGCGGGATCGATCGCGACGAGGTCGCGCTGCGCTGGTTCGGTGACGCCTTTCCAGGAGCGCGTGGCGCCCGTCGCGGATGTCGCGTCCGCGAGGAGGTCACGTTCGCGGCACTCGCGGACCGCGTCGAGGGCACCGCCACCGGCCTCCGGGCAGCCGGCATGCGGGTCGGTGAGCGCGTGCTGTTCAGCATCCGGCCGCGTCCCGAGGGCGTCGTTCTCTGCCTCGCGGTGATTCATGCGGGCGGCTCGATCGTGTTCGTCGACCCGGGGTCGACGCCCGAGCTCTTCGAGGCGCGCCTCGCGGCCGCCCGACCACGCTGGGCGGCGACCGAGGCTCTGCTGTACGTGGCGTCGTCGGGTCCGCTCGCCCGTCTCGCGAGGGCCCGCGGGCTGCTCCTGCCGGACTACGCCCGTCTCCCCGTCCGGCACCTGTACTCGGGAACCTGGCTTCCCGGTGTCCCGCGCGGGGCCCGGCGAGTGGCGAGGCTGGCGCTCGGCCGGCAACCGGCGGCGGACGGCGCTGTGGCAGGCGATGGTTCGCCGGACGGGCGTCCGGCGGACGAGCGGGTCGAGGAGAAGAACGCCCCGGGGGAGCGTGAGGCGCTTGTGGTGTTCACGTCGGGCACCACGTCGGACCCACGGGCCGTCGTGCACACCACCTCGTCCCTCGGCGGGATGCTCGCGTTGTTCGCTCAGGTCGGGGACCCGCGACCCGGGCAGCGTGCGCACACCGACCAGATGTTCCTCGGTCTGCCCGCGCTCCTGGCGGGCGGTACCTGGGAGATCCCGGCGCGGACACCCGCTGCCGACCCGGCCGCGTTCGCCAGGGGAGTGGCGGGTGCGGACACGTCGTTCGCGGTCCCCGCGGACGTCACGGCACTCCTCGACGTGATCGAGAAGGGTCACCGCGGTGCGCGCACGGTCCGCCGAGCTGGTCGTGCAGCACGCTCGGACGGGTGGGCACGGCGTGCGTGCGACGACCAGGCGGGAATCGCGGCCGAATCCGGCGGCGCGGGCCGGGCGCCGACGGGGCCGCGGGTGATGGCTGTCGGGGCTGCACCGGTGACTCCCGCGCTGATGGAGCGGGCGGTCCGCGTGCTGCCCGAGACGCACTGGATCTGTGTGTACGGGGCCACGGAGATGCTTCCCGTCGCCGTCGTCGACGGTGCCGACAAGGCCGCCGCCGTCCGGTCGTCGCGCGAGTCGTCGGCTGTGTCGCCGTCGGCCGCCGTGTCGTCGGCCGTCGTCTCGCCCGTGCCCGCACCACCCGCCGGTGATCTTGTCGGTACCCCGCTCGACGGCGTCACGGCCCGCATCGACGCCCCGGACGACGACGGCGTCGGCGAACTCGTGATCTCGGGCCCGTCCCTCATGGCCGGCTACCTCGCCGACCTCGACGCCGGCCGGCCCGCCGCCGTCGAGCATCGAACGGGTGACCTCGCGCGGGTCGACGACCTCGGCCGGCTCATGCTCGTCGGCCGTACCCGCGACATGATCATCCGCGGCACGGTGAACATCTATCCGGGCCTGTTCGAACCGCGTGTCCGGGCATTGCCGGGCGTCGGCGACGCGCTGATGGTCGGTGTCCCGATGGACGACGGCGATGAGCGGGTGGTTCTCGTCCTCGTGGCGGATCGTGATCACGTCAGGTCCGGCGACGCTCGCGGGCGGGACGTGCCGTCGTCGCCGGCCGACGCGACGCGCACCGACGCGACGCGCACCGACGCGACGCGCATCGACGCGACGCGCACCGACATGACACGCACCGCCGTGACGCTCACCGAGAACACCGCCCTCGCCCGTGCGGTCGGGCCCCGCCTGCTCGGGGTCCTGGACCACGGGGCCCTGCCCGACCTGGTGGTCGAGGCGCCGTTCGTGCCACTGGCGGGCCGGTCCCGCAAGCCGGACCGGTCAGCCCTCGCCGCCGCGGCCGCGTCGCTCGTGCGGGAGTCCGCACGGACCTGAGGGGCGAGAAGTCCGCTCGCAGACGTCCGCCCGCAGAAGTCCGCCCGCAGAAGTCCGCTCGCAGAAGTCCGCTCGGAAGCCGGGGTCCGTACACATTCGACCGGTACGGTTCGGTCTGTCGGATCTGCGGTCGGGGCCATGCGGCCGGGTGGGCGTCGAAGAACGTACGGCCAGGGCCACACGGCCGAACACACGGCCGAACACACGGCCGAACACACGGCCAGGAACCGTCGTGGAACCGGTGGAAGGGATCTCCCGGCCGAGGACCATGCGGCCGGAGAAGGCGAGGGAATGCATGCGGGTGGCGGTGACCGGGGCGTCCGGTTTCGTCGGAGGCGCCGTCGTACGGGACCTTGCCGCGCACGGGCACGAGGTGCTCGCGTGCTCGCGGCGAGTCCCCGCGGAACTGCCCGGCGCCGCTCGCCACCTGTCCTGGGACGTGCGCGACGGCCCCCTCGACGGGCGCGCGCATCCGGGCGACGTCGATGCCGTCGTGCACTGCGCCGCGGCCGTGGGCGACGGCGGCTCCCGGGCCGCGGCCTGGGTGGTGAACGTCGAGGGCACGCGTGCCGTGCGCACGACATTCGCCAAGGCGCGGTTCGTGCACGTCTCGTCGGGGAGCGTGTACGACCCGGCGACGCCGAGTGTCCGTGTGCGCGAGGACGAGGGCCCGACGGCGGACCGGGGCCGCCGACCCTTCCGCTACCTCAACTCCTACGGCGCCACCAAGGCCGCGGCCGAGCACTGGCTCGCCCTCGACGCGGCCGAGCCCGACCACGGCCCCGTCGTCGTCCTGCGCCCGCACGCCGTGTACGGGCCGGGGGACACGACGCTGCTGCCGCGGCTCGAGGCGGCGCTGGTCGCGGGCCGCTGGCTGCCGCTGCCCGGCGGGGGAACGACACTGCACCACCTCACGCACGTCGCCACGCTCGCCGCGGCCGTCCGCGCGGCCCTCGCGGCGGACCTGTCGCCTGAGATCGCCGCAGGCACGCCGCTGGTCGCCAACGTCGCCGACGCCGAACCGGTCGTGCTGCGCGAGATCCTGGAACTGCTCATGCTCGCGCGCGGCAGGCACGTGCGCGTCGTCCCCGTGCCCGAGCGCGCGGCACGGCGGGCCGCGGTGGTCGCCGAGCGGCTCGCGAAGCTGGCCGGCACGGAGCCGAGACTGTCCCGGTACGCGCTGAGCCACCTCGCGATGGAGCGCACCTACGACCTCACGGTGCTGCGCGACCGACTCGGCGTCGACCCGCCCGCCACCTCGATCCTCGGCGCGGGATTCTGGTGACCGGCGGGCGCTCGTGATGCGCGACGACTCCGGGGACCGGTCTCGGTAGTCGGCGGCGCCAGCGCGTATCCGGAATGCCCTACCCTGTCCGGGTGAACCGGGCCGATCACCCGCAGGCAGCCGCGGCCGTCGCCGTCGAGACGCTCGGCCTGCGGAAGACCTACGCCGGCGTCCGCGGCCGGACGATCGCCGTCGACGGCCTCGACCTCCTGGTGCCCGCCCGTGGCGTGCACGCGCTGCTCGGCCCCGCCAAGGCGGGGAAGTCGACCGTGCTGCGTCTCCTCCTCGGACTGGCCCGCGCGGACGCGGGGGCCGCGCGGCTGCTGGGCGTCGCGATGCCGGACGTCGGGCGCGAGCTGGCCGGGCGCGTCGGCGCCCTCGTCGGCGATCCGGGATTCCTCGACCGGCTGACCGGACGCCGCAACCTCCTGATGCACCCCGCCGCGACGGGCCGGGAACAGGTCGATCTCGCCCTCCGGCAGACCGGGCTCGCCGACGCCGCGGCGGACGCCGTCGGTTCGTACTCGCTCGGTGACCGACGACGGCTCGCGCTCGCCGCGGCCCTCCTGTCAGGCCCGGACCTGCTGATCGTCGACGACCCGACCCGCGGCCTCGACCCCACCGGCGCCCGTGAGGTCCGCACGCTCCTGCGCAGGATCGCGGGCCGCGGCACGACGGTCCTCATGACCACCGACGAACTCGTCGAGGCCCAGCAACTCGCCGACACGGTCACCGTCCTGGCCGGCGGTCGGGTGGTCGGCGACGGACCCGCGGCCGACGTGATCGGGGACCTCGCGACCGCCGTCCGACTGCGGGTGGACGACGGCGATCGCGCCGTCGCCGAGCTGAAGGCCGCCGGGTTCCACGTACGCCGTGACGGCGACGCGGTGGTGGTCGACGGCGTCGCCGAGCCGGCCGGTGTGACCCGGGCTCTCGCCCGCAAGAAGCTGTACGTCACGGAGATGAGTACACGCCGGGAGTCCCTGGAGTCGCTCGTGCGGCGGCTCGCTCCGGAGCCCGAGCCGACGCCCGCCGCTCCGTCGCGTGCGGAACGGCGGGCCGCGCGCCAGGAGGCGAGGCGGAGGGCTGCGCGGCCTTCGTGGCGCCAGAGGCGCCGCGAGGCGTTCGAGGCCAGGGTCGCGGAGAAGCAGGCCGCCTACGCCGCCCGGGTCGCCGCCCGTGAACGTGCCGCGGCCGAGAAGGAGGCCACGCGCGACGGCCGCCGGAAGCCCGCACAGGGCGGCCCCGGCAAGCGGGACGGAACCCCGGAACCGTCGCCCGGCAGCCGCAGCAACGACGACACCGAGGAGACCGCGTAGATGCGCCTGGTGGCCAAGGAACTGCAGCGGTTCGCCGTCCGCCCGGCCGCTCGGTGGGTGGCGGCGGGCATGCTGGTGTACGTCGTCACGGTGGTCGTCCTGGCTGCGTTCACGAGCGACGGCGGCGGCCTCGCCCGCACCGTCACCGACGGCGAGCTCGCCGGATACGCCCTCGTCCCCGTCCTGTTCGCGTGCGTGGCAGGGGCCCTCCTGGCGGCGGGACCGAACGGGGGAACCCGGGCGCTCCTCACGGTCGAGCCCCGCCGCGACCGCGTGTACCGCCTGCGGGCCGTGGCCGCCGCACTCGCCGTGCTCCCCGGCGTCGCGGCCGCCTACCTGCTCCTCGCGTCCGGTCTGTGGGGCGTCGCCCTCGTCGCCGGTCCCGCGGACGATCCGGGGACGACGACGGACGCCGCCGGGCTGCTCCCCGCGCTGGCGTGGTCCGGGGCGCGAGTCCTGGTGCTCGCGGGGTGCGCGGCGGTCGCCGGGGCCGCCGTCGGCGCGGCTGTCGGGCGCTGGTGGGCGGCGGTGTCGGTGGTGCCCGTGGCGCTGCTCGGCCTCGAGGTGATCCTCGCAGGGCTGGCCGCCGAGCGGTGGTCGCCGCTGGCGCACGCCCGCGCGTGGGTCGCGGGGCCGGCGGCGAGCGACGCGGGCACATCGGTCGGGCCCTGGTGGCTGAGCGGCCTGTTCCTCCTCGGCGCCGTGGCGGTCGTGACGACGGTCGGCCTGCTCGCGTTCCGGCGCCGGGAACTCCGCTGACCTGGACCCCCAGCCGCGGGCATCTCGGATCGTGGGATCTTCGGCCCGGCAGGTGACACGGACGTCATTTCGGCGTAACGTGCGTCACGTGCAGACGATTCTTGTAGTACTTCTTCCCGAGCGCGCGGACTGACGCCACTCGCAGGCATCGTCAGCGCGCTCGCCCCTCGCCTGTCGTCCACGGACGACCGAAGGGTTTCTTGTTGTCCGAACACATCCGCAGGCACCCCGACGCAGGGTGCGACGGCAGGAGACCGACATGACCGCCACACCGACACCGGCCCAGCTCGCGGCGCGCGCCGAGGCGCGTGAGCAGGTACGCGCGGACCTTCGCGCCAAGGCTGTCACCACCGAGGAGGTGACCGGGGCGGAATCGATCGTCCGGTCCCTCGAGGAGGTCGGTGCGGACACGGTCTTCGGCATCCCGGGCGGGGCCATCCTTCCGGCCTACGACCCGCTCATGGACAGCAAGCGGCTCCGGCACATCCTCGTGCGGCACGAGCAGGGCGGCGGTCACGCCGCGTCGGGCTACGCCCACGCGACGGGCAAGGTCGGGGTGACGATGGCGACGTCGGGCCCCGGCGCGACGAACCTCGTCACGCCGCTGGCCGACGCGCACATGGACTCGATCCCGCTGGTCGCGATCACCGGACAGGTGGCCGCGGGGGCGATCGGGACCGACGCGTTCCAGGAGGCGGACATCGTGGGGATCACGATGCCCATCACCAAGCACTCCTTCCTCGTCACGGACCCGGCCGACATCCCGCGGACCGTCGCCGAGGCGTTCCACATCGCCGCGACGGGCCGGCCCGGCCCGGTGCTGGTCGACATCGCCAAGTCCGCCATGCAGGCGCGGACCACCTTCTCCTGGCCGCAGGATCTCCAGCTGCCCGGCTACCACCCGGTGACCAAGCCGCACGCCAAGCAGATCCGTGAGGCGGCGAAGCTGCTGGCCACCGCCCGGCGTCCCGTGCTGTACGTGGGCGGCGGCGTGATCCGTGCCGGCGCCTCGGAGTTGCTGCGCAAGCTCGTGGACCTGTCGGGCGCGCCCGTCGTGACGACGCTCATGGCGCGCGGGGCCGTGCCCGACTCGCACCCGCAGAACCTCGGCATGCCGGGCATGCACGGCACCGTGCCGGCCGTCGCGGCGCTGCAGAAGGCGGACCTGATCTTCGCGCTCGGCGCCCGGTTCGACGACCGCGTCACGGGCAAGCTGTCCTCGTTCGCCCCGCGCGCCGCCGTCATCCACGCGGACATCGATCCCGCGGAGATCGGCAAGAACCGTGCTGTCGACGTGCCGATCGTCGGCGATCTGCGCGAGGTGATCGGGGACCTCCTGCCGGAGCTCGCCAAGGAGCACGAGTCCGTCGGCAGGCCCGATCTCGAGGGCTGGTGGCGCCAGGTCGACGGGTGGCGCGAGACGTACCCGCTCGGCTTCACCGACACCGCCGACGGCCATCTCGCCCCGCAGCACGTCATCCAGCGGCTCGGCGAGCTGGCCGGTCCCGACGCCATCTACGCGGGCGGCGTGGGCCAGCACCAGATGTGGGCGGCGCAGTTCATCAGGTACGAGAAGCCGCGCACGTGGATCAACTCCGGCGGCCTCGGCACGATGGGCTACTCCGTGCCGGCCGCGATGGGCGCGAAGGTGGGGCAGCCCGACGCCGAGGTGTGGGCCATCGACGGCGACGGCTGCTTCCAGATGACCAACCAGGAACTGGCGACCTGCACGATCAACGACATCCCGATCAAGGTGGCGGTGATCAACAACTCGTCGCTCGGCATGGTGCGGCAGTGGCAGACGCTCTTCTACAACGAGCGCTACTCGAACACCGACCTGCACACGGGTCACGGCACGGCCCGCGTGCCCGACTTCGTCAAGCTGGCGGAGGCGTACGGCTGCGAGGGCATCCGCGTCGAGAGCCCGTCCGAGGTCGACGACGCGATCAAGCGGGCCCAGCAGATCGACGACCGGCCCGTGGTCGTGGACTTCACCGTCTCGCGCGACGCGATGGTG
This sequence comes from Myceligenerans pegani, assembly GCF_014892515.1. Classification (GTDB taxonomy): domain Bacteria; phylum Actinomycetota; class Actinomycetes; order Actinomycetales; family Cellulomonadaceae; genus Myceligenerans; species Myceligenerans pegani. Next base: position 11,628 of record NZ_JADBGR010000059.1, on the reverse strand, counting down.
TGGCCCATGGTCGCCGCCGGCGTGAGCAACGACGACATCCAGTACGCGCGCGGCATCTCGCCGTCGTGGGAACGCGAAGACTGAACGAGGACGAGGAAGAGAAGAACATGAGCCGTCACACCCTTTCCGTCCTGGTGGAGAACAAGCCCGGCGTCCTGACGCGCGTCGCCGGGCTGTTCGCCCGGCGCGCGTTCAACATCCACTCCCTCGCCGTGGGACCCACGGAGCACGAGGAGATCTCCCGCATCACCGTCGTGGTGGACGTGGAGGAGCACCCCCTCGAGCAGGTGACGAAGCAGCTCAACAAGCTCGTGCACGTCATCAAGATCGTGGAGCTCGACCCGGAGTCGTCCGTCCAGCGCGAGCTGCTGCTCGTCAAGGTGCGGGCCGACGCCGCCGCGCGCTCCGGCGTGCTCGAGGTGGTCGAGCTGTTCCGGGCGCACGTCGTCGACGTGACGCCCGACGCCGTGGTGATCGAGGCGACCGGAACCGGCGCCAAGCTGAACGCCCTGCTCGCGGCGCTGGAACCGTACGGGGTCCGCGAGATCGTCAAGTCCGGGACCCTCGCCATCGGCCGGGGCCCCCGATCCATCACCGACCGCGCGCTGGAGCGCGTGGTGCGGTCCGCCTGAGACCCTGCCGCTCCGGGCGGAGCGGCGGGCTTACGCTGCGAAGAACTCACTGTAACGACGACACCGATCCCCATCGATCAAGGAGCAAGAACCGTGGCTGAGCTGTTCTACGACGACGACGCCGACCTGTCGGTCATCCAGCAGAAGAAGGTGGCGGTGATCGGCTACGGCAGTCAGGGTCACGCGCACTCGCTGAACCTGCGTGACTCCGGTGTGGACGTCACCGTGGGCCTGCGCGAGGGCTCCGCCTCCCGCGCCAAGGCCGAGGACCAGGGCCTGAAGGTGGCGAGCGTGGCCGACGCCGTGCGCGACGCCGACGTGGTCGTCATCCTGGCCCCGGACCAGGTGCAGCGCCTCGTGTACGCCGACGAGATCGCCCCCAACCTCAAGGAAGGCGCGGCCCTCGTGTTCGGCCACGGCTTCAACATCCGGTTCGGCTACATCAAGCCCGAGGCCGACCACGACGTGTTCATGGTCGCGCCGAAGGGCCCGGGGCACCTGGTGCGCCGCGAGTACGCCGACGGCCGGGGCGTCCCCGTGCTGGTCGCCGTCGAGCAGGACGCGTCCGGGAAGGCGTGGGAGACCGCGCTCTCGTACGCGAAGGCGATCGGCGGCCTGCGTGCCGCTGGTATCAAGACGACCTTCACCGAGGAGACCGAGACCGACCTGTTCGGCGAGCAGTCCGTGCTCTGCGGTGGCGCGTCGCAGCTGGTGCAGTACGGCTTCGAGACGCTGACCGAGGCCGGCTACCAGCCGGAGATCGCCTACTTCGAGGTGCTGCACGAGCTCAAGCTGATCGTCGACCTCATGGTCGAGGGCGGCCTCGCGAAGCAGCGCTGGAGCATCTCCGACACGGCCGAGTACGGCGACTACGTCTCCGGCCCGCGCGTCATCGACCCGCACGTGAAGGAGAACATGAAGGCGGTGCTCGCCGACATCCAGAACGGGAAGTTCGCCGAGCGGTTCATCGCCGACCAGGACGCCGGCGCGCCGGAGTTCAAGGAGCTCCGCGCCAAGGGCGAGCAGCACCCGATCGAGGAGACCGGCCGCGAGCTGCGCAAGATGTTCGCGTGGATCAAGCCGTCCGACACGGACTACGTGGAGGGCTCGGCGGCCCGCTGAGTCCCTCTGCGCGCGCCCCGCTCGATCCTCGGTGAAGGATCAGGCGGGGCGCGCCCCGCGCCGTTCGAAGGCCAGCGGGATCGCCACCGCCACCAGGGTGAGGGCCGCGCCCACGTAGGTGCGGACGCCGGGCGCGTCCGCACCGGGGACGACGACGTCGAGCACCAGCGCGCCCACGATCTGCCCCGCGATCATGCTCAGGCTGAGCAGCAGCACGCCCACGCGGTGCACCACCGCGGCGCCGATCGCGATGAACCCGATGCCGATCGCGCCGCCCGTGTACAACAGCGGGTTGCCGGGCAGCGCGCCGTCGGGCACGCCGTCGAACAGCATCGACACCCCGAGCGCCAGGACGAGCGCGGCCGTGCCCACGAGGAAGTTGACGAAGGTGGCGGCCAGGACGTCGTCGGCGGCGGCGCGCACCCGCCCGTTCACGGCCTGCTGCCACGCCGACCCGGCACCCGCGAGCAGGGGCAGGACCGCGAGCGCGAGCGCCGCCGGCGCGCCGACGCCGCCGGACATGGCGATCGCCACCGCCACGACCGTCAGCAGCGGTCCGACGGCGCGGGGCAGCGTCACGAAGCGCACGCCTCCAGGGCCGATGCCGAGCCGGTCGACGACGAGCGATCCGACCGACTGCCCGGTCACGAACGCCACGATGAACAGCGCGACGCCGAGCGTGCCGACGGCGAGGCCCTGCGACGCCACGAAGAACCCACCGGCGGCCCCGCCGAGGCACTGCCAGGGCCGCAGGACGGGGCGTGAGCCGGTTCCGGGCCCGTCCGCCGGCCTGCGCAGCGCCCGGGAGATCCGCCCCATGCCCGCGCGCCCGCGGCGCGAGACGAGCAGGGCGGCGCTCAGGAGTACCAGGCCGGAGCCGAACGAGATCACCGCGGCGAGGTACCCGCTGCCGACGTGATCGGCGAGCGTGCCGTTGATCCTGCTCTGCGTGGCGAGACCCGCGCCGGCGAGGACGGCCAGGACGACGGGCGCCACGAGCGAGAAGCCGGAGGGCCGGGCGGCGGAGCGGGACACGACTCCGAGGGTATGTTCCGCCGCGGGCTCGCGGCCTGCCCGAGCGGGTCGGGTGAGTCACACGTAGCGTGGGTCACAATTTCCCCCCGATACGGCAGGATGGGCGGCGTGAGCGACGAGACGCGTGAACCCGAGCAGAACGACGAGGCGGCCACGGCGCCCCCCGAGAGCGACCCCGAGGAGTTCGAGCCCGAGGAGGACTTCGACCCCGAGGAGTTCGAGCCGGAAGACGTCGACCCCGAGAACCTCCACGGGGAGGAGCTCGTCCCCGACGACGCGGACGACGTCGATCCCGAGGACATCGATCCCGACGAGGTCGAGCCCGACGACTTCGACCCGGCGACGTTCGACCCCGAGGACTTCGCGGACGCCGAGCCGGGAGACGAGGATGTCGCCGTCGCGGTCCAGTCCTTCTGGGAGGCGGTGCGGCCGTACGCCGGGATGGCCAGGACGGGCGTGGTGACGGGGGTGCTGGCGTCGGAGACGGTGCCGCCGCCGGCGTGGTCGTTCGGCGACCAGCCGGAGATCGCCGACGAGCTGCTGGACCTGGTCCTGGACGGCACCAAGACGGCGACGTCGTCGCTCGCGTGGGAGTACGAGGACGCCGGCGAGCCGGTGCCGCAGACCGGCGAGCTGTCCATCCTGCTCGACGGCGAGCGGCAGCCCCGGGCGCTGATCCGCACCACGAGCGTGGAGACGGTCCCGTTCGACGAGGTGGACGACGACGTGGCGGACGCCGAGGGCGAGGGCGACAGGACGCTGGACCACTGGCGGGCGGAGCACGAGAAGTACTTCCGCCGCAACATGCCCGCGGGACGCGAGTTCGACCCCGGGATGCCGGTCGTCGTCGAGCGGTTCGAGCTCTTGTACCCCAGGCGCTGACGGCGTCCCAGAGCATGAGACCCCTGTCTCATTTTTGCCCGGATCCGCGCTAGGCTCCGTGCATGGCGCAGAACGTGACGGACCAGCAGATCGACCTGGCCGTGGTGGCGGGTGACGGCATCGGTACCGAGGTCGTGGAGCAGGGGCTGAGAACTCTCGAGGCGGCGCTCGCGCCGAGCGGCACGAAGGTCGTGACCACGGAGTTCGATCTGGGTGCCCGCCGCTGGCACGCCACGGGCGAGACCCTCACCGACGAGGACCTGGAGCGGATCCGGCAGCACGACGCGATCCTGCTCGGTGCGATCGGCGACCCGACCGTCCCGTCCGGCGTGCTGGAGCGCGGCCTGCTGCTCAAGCTGCGCTTCACGCTCGACCACTACGTCAACCTGCGCCCGTCCAAGCTCTTCGAGGGCGTGACCAGCCCGCTGGCCGATCCGGGCGAGGTCGACTTCGTGGTGGTCCGCGAGGGCACCGAGGGCCCGTACACGGGGAACGGCGGCGCGCTGCGGGTCGGCACGCCGGCCGAGATCGCCACCGAGGTGAGCGTCAACACCGCGTTCGGCGTCGAGCGCGTGGTGCGCGACGCGTTCGCCCGCGCCGCGAAGCGTGAGCGCAAGCACCTCACGCTCGTGCACAAGCACAACGTGCTCGTGCACGCCGGCCACCTCTGGCGCCGCACCGTCGAGGCGGTGAACGCCGAGTTCCCCGAGGTCACCACGGACTACCTGCACGTGGACGCCGCCACGATCTTCCTCACGACGAACCCGAGCCGCTTCGACGTGATCGTCACGGACAACCTGTTCGGCGACATCCTGACCGACCAGGCGGCGGCCATCACGGGCGGGATCGGGCTGGCGGCGTCGGCGAACATCAACCCGGACCGCACCGCGCCGAGCATGTTCGAGCCGGTGCACGGCTCCGCCCCCGACATCGCGGGCACCGGCAAGGCCGACCCGACCGCGACGATCCTGTCGGTCGGGCTGCTGCTGGACCACCTGGGCCGCGCCGACGAGTCCGCCGCGGTGCAGGCTGCCGTAGCCGCCGACCTCGCGGACCGGGCGACGACGTCCTCCGTACGCACCACGGCGCAGATCGGCGCCGACATCGCGGCCCGGGTCGCGGGGTAGCACAACCCCACGGCCGGGCTCGCCGCCCGGCCGTAGGGAGCGTCTCCACAGGACAGGTCCCCTTTACCGGCTGGGCATGGAACACTGACTTCATCCGGTGAAAGGCTTCTGATCATGACCACTACGTCCCATCACATCCTCCCGGCCGACCTCGAAGACCTCGTGGCCCGGTACGACGTGCGGCGCACCGACGCGCCCACGCCGGAGGACGAGCGCACATCCCTGCTCGCCAAGCCCAAGTTCGGCACGGTCTTCACCGACCACATGGCCCGCGTCTCCTGGCGTGCGGCCGACGGCTGGTCCGGCCGCCGCATCGAGCCGTACGGCCCGCTGCAGCTCGACCCGGCGACGGCCGTGCTGCACTACGCCCAGGAGATCTTCGAGGGCATGAAGGCGTACAAGCACGCCGACGGCTCGATCTGGACCTTCCGGCCCGAGCAGAACGCGCGCCGGTACGCCCGCAGCGCGCACCGCCTCGCCCTGCCGGAGCTCAGCGAGGCGGACTTCCTCTCCTCGATCGCCGCGCTCGTGCGGACCGACGTCGAATGGGTCCCCGAGGGCGAGGACTCCTCCCTCTACCTGCGGCCCTTCATGTTCGCGAGCGAGTCGTTCCTCGGCGTCCGGCCGGCGGTCGAGGTGGAGCACCTCGTCATCGCGTCGCCGGTGGGCCCGTACTTCGCCGGCGGCGTGAAGCCGGTGTCGATCTACCTGTCGGAGAAGTACCACCGCGCCGGCCCGCCCGGGGGCACGGGCGACGCGAAGTTCGGCGGCAACTACGCCGCGAGCCTGCTCCCGCAGATGGAGGCCCAGCAGCGCGGGTTCGACCAGGTCTGCTTCCTCGACGGCGCCGAGAGCACCTACCTCGAGGAACTCGGCGGCATGAACGTCTTCCTCGTGATGGCCGACGGCACGCTCCACACCCCGGAGCTGGGTTCCATCCTCGAGGGCATCACCCGCAAGTCGATCATCCAGCTCGCGCGCGACCGCGGGTACGAGGTGGTCGAGCGCCGCATCCCCGCGCGGGAGCTCGTGGACGGCATCGGGTCGGGCCAGGTGCGCGAGTTCTTCGCGTGCGGCACGGCGGCGGTGGTCACGCCGATCGGGCGGCTGGCGTCGTCGGAGTTCGACGTCGAGGCCAACGGCGGAGAGCCCGGCGAACTGACGATGGCGCTGCGGGCCGAACTCACGGACATCCAGTACGGGCGCGCCGAGGACCGGCACGGCTGGATGACGCGCCTGGCCTGAATCGCCCGACAGGCCCGCGTCGCGGGCGGCCGGCACCTCGGAGATCCCCATCACCCGCGCGGTGGTGGGGATCGTCCGTGTCCGGCCCGGCGGTCGCGGCCACGGTCGGCCGCACCGGCCCGGAGCCCGCCGGCGTCACGCCCGTTGGTGCACGTCCACCCCCTGCAGCTCGAGCACGACGTCGCGCACCGCCGCCGCGGGAACCAGCCCGTCGTCGTCGGACACCTGCCGCGCGACGACCGTCGGCACCTCCGGATCCGAGCACAGCACCAGGGGTGTGTCCGCGGCCGAGTCCGGCAGGCGCCCGTGGGAGCCGCGCACCCACGTCGCGTCCAGCGGCGTCGTGCTCATCGCGTAGCGCAGGCCGAGCTTCTTGCGCACGAGGTTCAGTCCCGCGCGCGCCTTCGAGAACCGGTCCGCCGGGTCGAAGAACAGCTCGGCCGGGTCGTAGCCCGGCTTGCGGTGGATGTCCACGCCGCGGGCGAACTCCGGCGCCCGGTCGTTCCGCAGCCAGTAGTAGTACGTGAACCAGGAATCGGGCTCGGCCACCACCACGAGCTCCCCGGAGCGCTCGTGGTCCAGGCCGTACGCCGCCTGTGCCTCCCGGTCCAGCACCTCGTCCACGCCGGGCTCCGCCCGCAGCATCGCCGCCACCCGCGGCACGTCCGTCGGGTCCGCCACGTACACGTGCGCCACTTGGTGGTCGGCGACGGCGAACGCCCGAGAGGTCCACGGGTCCAGCAGCTCTCGCCCCTGCTGGGTGTACACCTCGAGCAGGCCCTCGCGCCGCAGCAGCCGGTTCAGGTGGACGGGCCGTGACACCGGCCCGATCCCGTACTCCGACACGACCACCACCGTCACGCCGTCGGCCTCCGCCTGGTCGAGGAGCGGCGTCAGCGCGACGTCGAGGTCGGCCGCCGCCCGGTCGGCCTCCGAGGCCCGGGGGCCGAACCGCTGCAGGTCGTAGTCCAGGTGGGGCACGTACGCCATGGTCAGATCGGCGGCGCGGGTGGTCAGGAGGTGCCGGGTGGCCGACACGATCCACCGCGTGGAGTCGATCGACGCCGTCGGGCCCCAGTACCGGAACAGCGGGAAGTCGCCGAACGCCTCCGTCAGTTCGTCGTGCAGGGCCGGCGGGCGGACGTACGCGTCCGGGGACTTGCGGCCGTCCGCGTGGTACACCGGCCGGGGCGTCACCGTGACCTGCGTGGTCATCCCCATCGCGTACCACCAGCACACGTTCACGGCGTGGTAGCGGGGGTCGGCCCGCCGGGCCGTCTCCCACAGCTTCTCGCCGGCGACCAGCCGGTTGTGCTGCCGCCAGAGGTACACCTCGCCCAGGTCGCGGAAGTACCAGCCGTTCCCCACGATCCCGTGGTCGCGCGGCGCCAGCCCGGTCAGTATCGTCGACTGCACGCTGCACGTCACGGCCGGCAGCACCGTGGCCAGCCGCGACGACCAGCCCGCGCGCGCCAGCCGGCCCAGCCGCGGCATGTGTGCCAGGGCGCCCTCGGTCAGCCCGACGACGTCGAGCAGCAGTACCTGTCTCATGCGACGCCCTCCCGTTCCCGCGCGTCCATCAGGTTCTCGGTCGCCCACCGCAGCTCCGCCGCGATGCCCGCCACGAGGCCGTCGTCGTCCCCGCCGAGGCCCGCGACGCCGGCGGGCAGCACCGACCACGTGTACGTCTCCACGTCCAGGTGCGCCTCGTCGCCGTGCGGCGTCGTGCGCACCGCCGCGACCGCCTCGCGCAGCACCCCCGTGGTCGAGGCCAGCGGCGGCTCCGGCCGCGCGTGCAGCGGCACGTGGAAGTGCACGCGCCACGGCCCCTCGCCCGGCAGGCCGGGGCGTCCGCGCGCGGAGCCCAGCGCCTCGTCCAGGTCGTCGGCCGCCAGCGCGGTGCCCGACGGCGTGCGCTCCCGCACCTGGTGCAGGTACCGCGGCTCGGCGAACCGTCCGACGGCGGCCCGCGACGCCTCCTGTCCCGGGGCGTCCACCTGCAGTGCGGCCGAGGCCTGCACCTTCACCACCCGCAACCCGGCGTCGGTGATCTGCCGGACGGCGCCGGCCGGGTCGGCGAAGGACACGGCCAGATGGCAGGTGTCCAGACAGACGCCGACGTGCTCCGGGTCGATCCGCCGCTCCGCCGGGAGGGTCGCGTCCGTCCGCGCGGCGAGCCAGCGGACGACGTCGTCCACGGTGTCCAGGACGCAGCCGGGCTCCGGCTCCACCGCGATCCGGACGACGCTCCCGGTCCGGTCGGCCAGGTCGCGCAGGTCGCGGGACAGGGTGGCCAGCGCCCGGGCCGACTCCTCGTCGTCGGCCGGGGTCCACGGCGCGCGCCACGCGAGCGGCAGGGTGGAGATCGACCCGGCCGCGCCGTCGGGCAGGAGCGCGGCCAGCACGCGCGCGCAGGCCTGCGTGTACTGCAGGCGGGCGCGCTCGGCCCAGGTCGGACGGTAGACGGAACGGCCCACCACCTCGCTGTGGAAACCGCCGTACGGGAACGCGTTGAGCGTCCGGACCTCGAGGCCCCGGTCCGCGAGCGCCTCACGCAGCCGGCCGACGTCGTCGGCGGAACGGTCGAGCGCGTGCGCGACGCGGGCCGGCAGCCACAGCCCGACGCCGAGCACGTCGAGGCCCGCGGCCTCCCGGACCGGTCCGGCGTACGCGCCGAGCTGGGCGACGACGCCGTCCAGGTCCTCGGCGGGATGGACGTTGGTGCAGTAGGAGAGATGCATGCCCGCCTCCCTATGCCCGGACGCCGCGCAGGACCGACGAGCCCTCGAACTCGACGCCGGGCGCCGGTGGTTCGCCCGCGACGAACCCGGGGACAGGGTCCAGCACCAGGTTTCCGGACTGGCCGTAGAACTCCGCCGGGTTGCGCCAGAGCACCTGGTCGACGTCGTCGTCCGAGAACCCGGCGGCGAGCATCTCCCGGCCGGTCCGGGCCGTCTTGAGCGGGTCGGAGCGGCCCCAGTCCGCCGCGGAGTTCACGATCATCCGGGTGGTGCCGTACTCGCGCAGCAGTGCCACGGTGCGGCGTTCGTCCATCTTCGTGTCGGGGTAGACGGAGAAACCGGCCCACATGCCGGCGTCGTGCACGAGGGCGACGGTGGTCTCGTTGAGGTGGTCGACGAGCACCCGCTCGGGCGGGAGCCCGGACTCGCGGACGACGTCGAGCGTGCGGCGCGTGCCCGCGAGCTTGTCCCGGTGGGGAGTGTGCACGAGGACGGGCAGGTCGGCGTCGCGGGCCAGCTCGAGCTGGGCGGCGAACGCCTCGTCCTCGGCGGGTGTCATGGAGTCGAAGCCGACCTCGCCGACGGCGACCACGCCGTCCTTCAGCAGGTAGCGCGGGATCTCGGTGAGGACCTCGCGGCAGCGGGGGTCGTTCGCCTCCTTGGGGTTGAGCGCGATCGCGGCGTGGTGCCGGATGCCGAACTGGGCGGCGCGGAATCTCTCCCAGCCGACGAGGGAGTCGAAGTAGTCGGTGAACGAGGCGGCCGACGTGCGGGGCTGGCCCAGCCAGAAGGCCGGCTCGACGACGGCGCGGACCCCCGCGGCGTACATCGCCTCGTAGTCGTCGGTGGTGCGGCTGGTCATGTGGATGTGCGGGTCCAGGATGCGCATGCTCACTCCTTCGTGATTCTCAGCAGCCGGGTGAGGTCGGGCGGGATGTCCCGTCCCGCGGCCCGGCGTTCCGCGGCCAGGTCGCGGGCCATGCGGGCGAGTTCGGCGTCGGCGCGTTCGTCCAGGTGCGCGACGGCGTCCAGCGGTACGCCCAGGAACACGAGCTTCAGCACGGCGTGGCGCCAGGTGTGTGCGTCGAGGTGCCGGGCGCCGAACGGGCCGACGGCCGCGGCGACGAGGCTGGTGTCGTTCGCGCGGAGGGCGTCCTCGGCGAGGGGGATTCCGGCGGTGGCCAGCGGTTCCGGAAGAGACGACGCAGGGGTGGCCGACGTGCCGGGGACGTCCGGTTCGAGCGGGGTGCGCGGGGACCTTGAGGGCGCGGTGCGTTCGCGTGGCACGGCATGTCCGGTGAGAGCGGTCGGCGCTGATCCGCGGACGACGAGTGCGTCGAGGGCGCGGAGGACGCCGCGGCGTTCGGCGGTGTCGCCCTGGTGGTAGAGCGTGGTGAGCCGGGTGGCGAGCTCCGTAGCGGCGATCTCGGGCGAGTGGGTGCCGGGGCGGGGGACGTCATGGTGGGGCGTCCTCGTGTCGACGGTCGCGAGCGCGACGACGAGTGCGGCGCGGGCGGCGTCGTCGACGGTGCCGTGAACGACGCCGGCCGGGTCGGTGGCGGGGTGGAGCGGCCCGCGCCCGGCGCGGCGTCCGGCGAGTGCGAAGGCGCGGGGGAGAGCGGACGGGTCGGCGGCGACGGCGGCGCGGGCGGTGTCGAACCATCCTGGGTTGCGGAGGAGCGGGCGGAGGGCGGCAGGGTCCAGGGCGAGATCGCCCGCGCTCCGAGGGACGCCGGTCATGCGGTGACCTCCTTCCAGGCCCTGGTCAGGGCCTCGATGGACGCGGCGACGAGGTCGGGTGCGGCGTGGGAGTGGCGGGGCAGCTCGACGGCGGCCACGCCGCGGTAGCCGATGTCGGCCAGGGTGGCGAGGGTGGCCGCCAGGTCGAGGTCGCCCTCACCGAACGGGCGGTGCTCGTGGTGGGTGCGGGGCATGTCGTCGAGCTGCACGTTCCGCAGGACCGGCGCGGCGGCGCGCAGGGCGCCGTCGACGCCGCCGGGCTCCACGACGAGGCAGTGCCCGACGTCGACCGTCAGGCCGAGCACGGGCGGGTCACCCAGGTCGCGGAGCACCCGCAGCCCGTCGTCCACCGTCTCGACGAGCATCCCGGGCTCGGGTTCGAGCGCCAGCGACACGTCCCGCGCGGCCGCGTGCTCGACCAGCGCCGGCAGGCGGCCGAGCAGTCGGGCGCGGCCCTCGGCGTGCCGGTCGTCCGCGGGCAGGACGCCGGAGAAGAACGACACGCACTGCGCGCCGAGCTCGGCGGCCACGTCGATGGCGCGGGTCAGGTAGCGCATCCGGCGGTCGGCGTCCCGGTCGACCAGGGTGGGCCGGTGCTTGTGCACCGGGTCGAGCAGGTAGCGCGTGCCGGTCTCGACGACGACGGCGGCGCCGGCTCCGTGCCGCATCGACGCCAGCCGCGCGCCGACCGCGGCCACGGCGCCGGGCGGCGCCGACAGCGGGTCCAGGTGCGGGAACCCCAGCGTGAGCGCGACGGCGTCGTACCCGGCGTCGTCGAGCAGGCCGAGGGCGGCGGGCAGCGGGTGGTCGGCCAGCCCGTTGGTGCCGTAGCCGAGCAGGAACGGCGGCCTCATGTGATGCTCACCTGCCGGCGGCCGCGGGCCCGGGCGCGGGCGCGGAGTGCCTGGCCGGCGGCGGCCACGCCGCCCAGGATCAGAGCGGTCACCGGACTGCCGGACCGGGCGGCCCAGGTCGCCTGGAGGGGAATCATCGCGTGCAGGCCCGAGCGGGTGGCGGCGCGGGCGGCGCTCGCGGACGGTTCGGCGGCGGCGCGGAGCTGGCCGGGCAGGCAGGTGGCGGCGTAGGCGAGGGCGGCGGCCGCGG
>NZ_JADBGR010000058.1 GCF_014892515.1 Myceligenerans pegani | reverse complement strand
CAGACCCTGCGGCCGTCCACGCGGCCGGTGCGGTGGTCGAAGGCGGCGTACACCATCAACGCCAGCGCGGGCGCGGCGAGCGCGCGGACGACGGTGGCGCGGCCGGCCTCGTCCAGCTCCAGCTGCTCGACCAGCCGGTCACCGTCCTTCGCCCGCGCCCCCGGCCCGTACCGGGCGAGGTGCTCGGCCAGGTGCTCGGTGCACATGAGGTACCCCGGCTCGGCGGGATGCTCGGCCTCTCCCCACAGGCAACGCTCGACGTCGCCCGGCCCGTGTGCCTGGCAGGCCCGGCAGGTCCACCAGCCCTCGTCGTCGACCGGTTGCCGGTTGACGACGTTGTGGGCACCGCACCGCGGGCACTCGGTGATCTCACTCATGACGCACTCGCCCCCTGTTCCGCTTCCACGCCTGCCGCGGCGGTCGATGACGCCGAAGGTCCCAGATCGATCAGCGTCATCGCGTGCGCCGGCAGCCCTGACGACAAAGCCTTCCATGCGCCCGCATCGGACGCAGCGCCGCCGTGGCATACCGCGCGGGCGACGCGCCGCGTAGGCTCGACCGGATATGTGCGAGCCCGCGAGCGGAGGGATGTCGTGAGCCGTACCACGCGCGCCGCCAACCGGCCGCCGCGGATCGGAACGGCAGCGACATCTGGACGGATACCGCGCTCCACTGCGCCCATCCCCGCTACGCGCCCGTCTCGTCCCTCCCTTCGAAGACGAGTGCACGCAGGACGGTCTCGGCGACCTCGCGCACCTCGACGTTGCGGCGGTGCGAAGCCGAGTTGAGGACCTTCCGTGCCTCCTCCTCGTGGCACTGGTTGGTGCGCATGATCGCGCCGATCGCGCGTTCCGCGACGGTCGTGTCGGACATCGCGCTGTACAGTCCGGTAGCGGCATCCTCGAGCGCAGCCACCTCCAGGCGCAGGCGGATCGCCGAAGCGATCAGCTGGGCGTAGGAGTCGGCGGCGGCCAGCAGCTGCGGCGTCCACGGGTCGGCAGAGCGTGCGTACAGATTGAGGGCAGCCGAGACCTCGGGCTCGACGACCGCGGGGACGGCGACGGCCGACACGAAGCCCTCCTTGAGCGCCTGCTCCTTCCACCTCGTCCAGCGTGTCTCGACTGCAATCGTCGGGACGATCTGTGCCCTGAGCTCGTCCATCGCGTCGATGCAGGGCCCGACGCCGGTGATCGCCTCGACCTGGTCACAGCGGCCGGACGCGCGGGTGTTGCTGCCGGCACGGATGGCGAGACCGTGTTCGCGCATCGTGATGCTCGCCTCGAGGTGCGAGCCGAGGACCGTCGTGGCCCGGACGGCGAACTCGTGCGGATAGTTCGAGAAGGGCACGGCGACCATCCAGTCCTGGCTGGTCGGACCGCCGCGCAGGCGCCTGGTGCGTGGACACGACCAACCCCGTCATCGGGAGCGACGACCCGACAGGCCGCCGGAGGGAACTACACCATACGCACGGACGGGAGCTGGTCGCGACACCGTTACGGTGCGACGGTGACTGATGAGCTTCCCGGCGGTCGGCGCGGCCTCGCGCTCGCGCGCGACTACCTCCGGAACGTGGTCCGGCCGCTGCTCGAGGAGCGGTGTCCGGGCGTCGCGTACGCGGCCGCGAGAGTCGGTGCGGGATCCGAGGTGCTCGGGCTCGACGACGCCATGTCACGGGACCACGACTGGGGGCTACGGCTTCAGCTCTTCGTCGCACAGGCCCGGGTCGGCCCGGTGCGCGCCGCGCTCGAGGTGCACCTGCCCGAGTCGTTCCGCGGGCTGCCGACCCGGATCCACTACAGCGGCTCGCCCGGGCCGGCGCTCGGCATCGACGTCCTGACCGTCTCCGGGTTCGCCCGCGAGCGGCTCGGCTTCGACCCGCGGAACGAGCCGACCGTCGGCGACTGGCTGTCGGTCACGGGCCAGGCCGCGCTCGAGACCGTCGCCGGCGAGGTCTTCGACGACGGGCCCGGCGACCTCACGCGCCTGCGTCGCGCCCTGACGTGGCACCCGGACGACGTCTGGCGGTACGTCGTCGCCTGCGACTGGCAGCGGCTCGACCAGGAACTCCCCCTCCTGGGACGCACCGGCGACCGCGGGGACGAGCTCGGTTCGCGGACGATCGCCGCGCGCCTGGCCGACGTCGCCGTCCACCTCGCGTTCCTGCTCTCGCGCACGTGGGCGCCCTACCCCAAGTGGCGCGGCACCATGCTGCGCGCCCTGCCGGTCGCGCCGCTGATCCTCGATCCCCTGGAGGCGACGCTCCGCGCCTCCTCGTGGGAGGAACGGGGCGACGCGCTGCGCGTCGTCCTGGAACGGCTCGCGCGACTGCAGGCCGACGCCGGCCTCCCCTCCCGGCCCTCTCCCGTGGTCCCGTTCTGGGACCGGCCCTACCTGCACATCGAACCGGCCCTCGTCCCCGCACTCTTCGACTCCGTCACCGACCCCGCCGTCAGGTCGCTGCCCGCGGGCGTCGGCAGCATCGAGCAGCGCACCGACAACGTGGACGTCCTGGTCGACGCGCGCCGCCGCCGGGCGGCGGTCACGGGCTGAGGTGCCACCCCGGACCGCAGCGGCTGGCGCCGCTGCGGTCCGGGGCGTCTATCGAAGGGTCCAGCGCTGGTTGTCGCCGGCATGGCAGGCCCAGAGGATGATCTGGGTGCCGTTGGCGGCACCGGCGCCGTTGGCGTCCAGGCAGAGTCCGTTGTGGACGTTGGTGACGGTGCCGTTCGAGCTCACGGTCCACCGCTGGTTGTCGCCGCCCGTGCAGTCCCAGATCACCACCCGCGTGCCGTTCGTCGAACCCCAGCCCTCCGCGTCGAGGCACTTGCCGTTGACCCTCAGCTCGCCCGCGGAGGTGCGTGCGAACAGCTGGCCGGTGCCCTGCCAGCAGTCCCACAGCTGCACCTGCGTCCCGTTCGTCGTCGAGGAGTTGGGAACGTCCAGGCAGCGCCCCGACGCCACGCCCACGATCTCGACCGAGTCGGAGGGCCCGCCCGGGTCGTCGCCGAGGGCGCGCATGATGGCATCGACGATGCCCGGTTGGGTCACCGCATACGAGTGTCGGTCGAACAGCCCGAAGCCGTACTGCCCGTTGACGCCGTTGTCCCAGTAGATGGTGGCCGCTCCGTACTCCTTGGCGGTGGCCACCAACGTGTGCGCGAAGTCCTCGCGGTACCGGCCGTTCGCCGGGTCGTGCGACGACTTGTCGATCGAGCCGTACTCGCCGACGACGACCGGGTATCCACGCGTGACGAACGCGTCGTAGGTCTTGCGCAGCTGTGTGTCGAGGTAGTCCTCCTGCCCCCAGGTGGACGTTCTCGACGGATCGGTCGCCCCAGGGCCCCATTGGGTGATGTTCCCGTTCTCCTCCCCGGCGAAGTCCCATGGGGAGTAGTAGTGAACGGAGATCATGATCCGCTGCTCGTCGCCAGGAACGGAGGGGGATCGATAGCTGTCCGTCGGGATCACGAAACCGTAGTCCCCGGCGGTGTAGTCGATGTTCGTGTTCCAGCCGGGGACCAGCAGCCACCTCGAACCGTTGTTTCCGCCGGTCTGCCGCACGGTGTCGACGAAGATCTGGTTGTAGCCGTTGATGTTCGAGTAGCACGGCTGGGTGGGTTCGCCGTACTGCCCGTCGAACTCCTCGTTCATGGACTCGAGGATCAGGCGCTCGTCGTAGTCCCGGAACCTGGTGGCGATCTGCTGCCACGCCCTCTGGTACCTGGCCCTGATCGTCGCCTGATCGGACGCGTCACAGATCAGCCAGGAGCCGTCGACGGTCTTGTACCCGTCGCCGTGCATGTTGATCACGACATACATGCCCCGGTCGTAGGCGTAGTCGACGACTTCCTGGACCCTGTTCAGCCAGGCGGCGTCGATCCCGTAGTCCGGACCGGGCCCGATGTGGTTCAGGTACGACACCGGGATCCGGATCGTGTCGAACCCTGCCGCCTGCACGCTGTCGATCAGACCCTGGGTCACGGTGGGGTTGTTCCACGCGGTCTCACTCGGGTACCCGCCCGAGTTGGCCTCCAGGCTGTTACCCAGGTTCCAGCCCGCGCCCATGTCAGCGACGATCTCCGATGCGTTCAGCTGTGTCATGGTGTCGGCCGACGCCGGGGGCGTCCAGCCGGTCACGGATACGCCGGCCGCCACCATCGCGGCGACGACCCCGGTGATCAGCCGTTTGACGGACGCCGTTCGTCTCTCTGGAAGCATCATTGCTCCTTTCGTCGGAACTTGATCGGGCGGAGGTGCTGGGCTCAGCACCTCCGCGGGTCAGGCGGTGCCGGTGACTCAGGCGGTGCCGGTGACGGCCGTGCCGTCGCGGGTCACCGTGTACTGCAGGGTCTCGCCGCTCCAGAAGTGGAACGTCAGGGTCACCGGCGCGTCGTCGTCGACGGCGTCGAAGAACGCCTTCGGCAGTTCGATGGTCCCGTCCTCGTAGTCCGGCTTGAAGGCGGTCCAGAACTCCTTGTAGGAGGTCCAGTCGTGGGGCCCGGCGTTGGTGCCGTCGGCGTAGACGGCCTCCATCGTGGCGAGCCGGTCGCCGTGGAACGCGGTGGGGATCAACAGCGAGTCGGTGGTGCCCGAGGCGTCCTCCAGCACCGGCTCCTCGGAGCTGATCACGTTGAGCGTCCACGGCACGCCGCCGGAGAAGCGGACCTCCAGCTGCGCGGTGGTCCCGGGCTCCCGGTCGCCGAGGATGTACCTGAGCACCCTCTTCCTGAGCGTCAGGGTCGTGCCGTCGACCCGGTAGTCGCGGCGCTCCTTCAGCCTGATGTTCCCGAAGTACACGTCGGTGAACTCCAAGCCGTTGGGGTTCAGTGTCACCGACCGGTCCTTCACCCTGCCCGACGCGTCGACGAACACGAGGTCGGTCGAGGCGGTGCCGGAGCGGGTGGTCCAGCCCGAGGAGATGTAGTCGAACTGCTTCTCGTCGCGCCACTCGCGCATGAAGCGGTCGAAGTGCGTGCCGTTGTCCCACCACATGGTCGTGATGCCCGTCGTCCGGGCGAGATGACCGAAGTGCTCGAAGAACTTCATGACCTCGCCGCGCTCGACCTTGACATCGTAGCCGTCGAGCAGGCCGTACTCGCCGATGATGACCGGGATGCCCTGGGAGACGAACGTGTCGACCTGGCTCTGGAAGGTTTCCTCCAGGAGGGCCCGGACCTCGTCGTCGTAGGTGGTGTATCCGGCGATGTTGACGCTGAACGGCCAGAAGCTGTAGTTGTGCGTCGTGGCAGCCAGCATCGGGTCGTCGAGCGCCTCGATCTCAGCGGCGAGCGCGTCCATGTGGACCTGCTCGGCGCCGGTGTGAAGCGTCGGCAGGACCAGCAGGCGATCGGCGTTGTTGCCGCCGGAGGAACGCACGATCTCGTGGAACGAGCCGTTCAGCTCGGCCATGTGACGGTGGTCCTCGGCGTCGCCGGAGGAGCCTTCGAAGGTCTGCTCGTTGATGGACTCGAACACCAGCTCGCCGGGATGGTCCCGGAAGGTGTTCGCGATCTGCGTCCAGGTGGCGTCGTACTGGGCCATGACCTCGTCGCGCCTGGTGGGCATGTCCTTGACCCACTGCCACGAGTCGTGGTGCATGTTGATCATCACGTAGAGGTCCGCGTCGAGGGCGAGGTCGACGACCTCCCGCACACGCTCCATGACCTCGGGGTCGACGACGTAGTCGGGCGCGGGCCCGGTGTCGCTCCCCCAGCTGACCGGGATACGGACCGAGTTGAAGCCCTCGGCCTTGATGTCCTCGAAGAACGTGTCGTCGACACGCGGGTTGCCCCACGCGGTCTCGCCGCCCTCGCCGCAGCACTGCGCGTCGAACGAGTTGCCGAGGTTCCATCCCGGCTGCATGGCCGCGACCACCTCGGCCGCCGACGTCGGCATGGCGGACGACCGTTGCTCAGGTGTCGCCTGCGCACCGGCAGGGGTGGTGAGGCTCACCGACAGTGCCAGCCCGGCCACCACGGCGGCGAGCCTCTTCCCAGGGGATCTCTTCACGGTCATCATGCCCTTCTTCGCGCACGGGTGGCGCTCGATGAGGCGGCTGAATCCCCCGTCGAACGCGCTGTGATCGATGAGCGGCGATCACTCGCCGCGTCATGGCCTGCCCAGCCTCCGCTTCGACGTGGCCTCGTCTTCGAAGCGCTTCAACAAAATAGGGCCTGAGCCGAAAGGTTCGCAACCCCTGTCCTGGCGCTCTGAATCCCTGCGCAGTGGCCCCGACGCCATCCGCTCCCGAGGCGATGCTCGTCGAAGCGCTTCGCGAAGGAGCCGGGTTCGCAGAGCGCGGAGCGGAGGAGCCGGTTCGCGGACGAGTCGGGCGGCCGTCACGTGGGCGTCGATGTCACGAGACTGCTCAGGGCGCCTCCGGCGCCGGCCGGGGCACCTGGGCGGCCAGGCTCTGGGGAGCCTGGATGCAGTAGGAGTCGGTGAGCAGCTCGGCCAGCTCGTCCCAGTCGGTGTGCTCGTCCAGCACCATGCCGACGACGTTGCTCCCCCAGCCCGCCTTGAAGTACCGCGGCCCGAGGTGCTGGAACGCCAGGACCTCGTCCGGCTCGGCACGGAACGTGATCCGGACCAGGCCGTCCTCTCCTCCGAACACGTGCCCGACCGTCGCGTCGCGGACCTTCCAGGCGACGCCGGTCCAGGCGTCGTGCTCGCGGCACTCCGGGAGGCGCTCGAGGATGGCGGCCACTCGCAGGACGACGTCGGTCGGGACGGGTGCACGTTCGCTCACCCGAGGAGTCTCGCACCGGTGACCGACACACTCCGCGACGGTGGCGACGCCGTCATGCCGCACCCCGGCGGAGGGGCGTCAGGGCACCTGGAACGTCACCGTCCGCACCGGGTTGTCGAACTCCGTGGTGCGCAGCGACACCCGCACCTCCCACTCGCCCGTGGTCGGCAGCACGACGTCGCCGGCGTAGACGCCGGGTCCGAGGGAGCTGACCTCCACCGTCCCGAGGTCCACCTCGTCGGTCGCCAGGCTGAGCTGCGGGGCCTCGTAGCCCTCGGCGGGTTCCCCGGCCGCGTCGGTCATCTCGATGGTGAGGGTGGCCGGCCCGACGGCGGGTGGGTCCAGGGTGATCCGCGCCGAGATGCCGTCCAGCCGCACCGACTCGGAGACGCCCGCGCCCGCGCTCTCGCCGGCGGCGACCGTCGCCTCCGTCTCGGGGCTGCGGTCCACCAGGAAACCGGTGACGAACAGGACCGCGACCAGAACCCCGGCCTCGGCGACCGCCGTCCGGACGAGAGGCGCGCTGCGGAACCCGCTCCCCCGGCGACGTCGCGTCGCGCGCGCACGCGGCAGCAGGGCGAACCGGTTCCACGCGGCGACGGCGACCGCCACCAGGACCGTGAGGACCTTGACGAGAAGGAGGGCACCGTAGCCGGACTCGACGAGCGCCTGCCAGCTTCCCGCGATCCGCCAGGCCAGGAACGTCCCGGCGACCACGAGCACCGCCAGCAGGCCGGCCGCCCACGTCGAGAACGTGCCGAGTACGACGGCCCCGGCCTCACCACGCGCCAGGTCGCCGAGCACGACGGCGATCGCCACCAGGCCCCCGAGCCACAGGGCACCCGCCGCGAGATGCAGCACGTCGACGCCGATCACCAGCGCCTCGGGCGTGGCGACCCGGGTGTGGCCGGTGAACGCCGGCGCGGCGACGGCCGTCGCACAGCCGATCAGCACGGTCACGGCCCGTGCCCGTCCGGGCGCGGCCGCCACCGGCAGCGACCACGCGGCCACCGCGAGCCCCGCCACCACGACGGCCGGGACGGCGTACTCGGCGGCCGCGAGCGCGGACCAGGTCGATCCCTCCGCGAGCGCCTCGGCCGGCAGGCCGAGCTGGTAGAGCGCGACCAGCGGCACGGCCGCCCACCAGCCGAGCGCCGCGACGCCGGCCGCCGCCCGCGCCACCGGGCGGAGCCGGGCGCGCGAGCGGTCGCCGGCACGGTCCCGCGGAAGGAACAGGACGGTGAAGGCCGCCGTTCCCGCCGCCACGAGGAGCCCCACGTAGCCGAGCCCGCGGGCCAGGCCGAGCGGGAGGGGCGCCTCGGCCTCGGTGTCCGCGCCGGTGACCGGCACGTCCACCGCCTCGCTGGGGGCGCCGACGGCAAAGCTCAGCGAGCCGCCGATCGGGTGCCCGTCCTCGGAGACGAGCCGCCACAGGACCACGAGCGTGCCGTCGTCGACCTCGTCCTCGAGGTCGACGAAGAGCCGGGACCCGCGGACGGAGGACGAGGAGGCCACCTCCGTCCCGGTCGCGTCGAACACCTTGATCCCCGCCGGGACGCCGATCACGGACTCGTCGAAGGTGAACGTGACGCGCTCGGGGGCGGCGTCGAGCACGGCACCCTCCGCGGGGTCCGTGCCGATGAGGGTCGCGTGGGCCGTAGCGGTACCCGCCGGGCCGACGACGAGCGCGCAGACGAGGGCGGCCAGCAGGAGCCAGCCGCCGGCGCGCGTCCTCGCGCCGTGGCGGGTCATGAGCGGCGACGGTGGCGCAGCACGAGCGCTCCGGCCACCAGGACTGCCACCACCAGGAGTCCGGCCGCACCGGCGGTGACCAGCTCTCGGGACCAGGTCCCCGACGCGGCGCTCGCCGCGTCGGAGCCGGGCTCGGCGATCGCCGCCTCGGAGCCGGAGGCCGCGCTCGGCGCCCCGGTCCCGGACGCGGCACCCGCGCCCCCGCCGCCGTCGCCGTCACCGTCGGCCTCGCCGCCGTCACCGTCGTCGCCACCACCGTCACCGTCGTCGCCACCACCGTCATCGTCGCCACCACCGTCATCCCCGTCCCCACCGGTCACGACGACGACCGGCGCCGGCCGCTCGAGCTCGTCGTGCCCCTCGCCGTGCTCGGCGACCTCGGTCCAGGCCACCTCCCCCTCCTCGCAGCGCTGGACGACGGGGAAGACGAGCGTGGCGCCGGCGTCGTCGGGCAGGCGCAGGGAGATCTCGACCTCGTCGTGCTCCGCGTCCGGCAGCGGCTCGTCGGTCGTCCAGGTCAGGCCGTCCGCGCTCTGGTCGACGGTCCAGCGGCCCGTGTCGGTGGCGCGCACCTCCTCCACCCCCTGGGGTGTCCGGAGGGAGATCGCGGTGGTCGCCGACTCCTCGCAGCCGTGCGGGATCTCGACGCGGAGCACGGCGGTGGCGCCCGCCGTGGTGGTGGACGGCGTGATGGTCACGTGGGCCGCGGCCGGCGTCGTCCCGAGGACGACGACGCCGACGGTGGCGAGGGCGGACAGGATCACGCGGCGGACGGCGGTCGTGCGATGCATGGTGGCTCCCGAGAGGTGGTGCTGTGCTGTCGTGCCGAGGGACGCGGGCCCGGAGGACCTTCTCCGGGCCCGCGCCCCGTTCCTTGCTTCCTCCGCTACCTCACTCTGATCGTCACCCGGGTCTCAGCCCGCAGTGCGAGGTCGCTGCCGAGGTAGGTGGCCGTCAGCGTGAGGTCGCGGCCACGGGGCCGGCCCACCTCGAAGCTGACCCGGCCGTCCTGGAGGGTGCCGACGACGGTCTCACCGCCCTGGATCGCGACCCGCACCTCCCCGGTCACGGGGACGTCGTGCGCCGCGGTGAGCGACACGTCGACGACCGCTCGCTTGCCCTTCCCCTTGGCCTTGGTCGCGGAGATCTCCATGGTGGGCACCACCTTCTCCACGACGACCCGCACCGTCGACGAGGACGGCCGGTGATCGGCGTCCCCACCGTAGCGGAGGGTGAGGTCGTGCACGCCGGGCAGGAGCGAGGTGGCCGGCAGCACGAGCGTGCCCCGCCCGTCGGCGATCATGGCCGTCGCGAGGGCCGTGTCGCCGTCGCGCAGCTGGACCGAACCGGTGGCCGTGTCCGGTGACACCGCCACCGAGACCGTGCCCGCCGTCCCGTACGTGATGGGGAGCGCGACCCCGGCCACCGCCGTCACCGCCGGCGACTTCACCGTGACGGTCACCGTGGCCGGCGCGGACACGTCGGTCCCGTCGTCGGCCCGGTAGGTGAAGACGTCCTTGCCGGAGAACCCGGCGTCGGAGGTGTAGGTGAAGGACCCGTCCGCCTCCAGCGTGACGCTGCCGTTGGCGGGCTGGGTGACCCCGGTCGCGGTGAGGACGTTGCCGTCGGCATCCGTGTCGTTGGCGAGCACGCCCGGCGCCGGCAGCGTCAGCGGTTCCCCGCCCACGGCCGAGTAGGCGTCGTCACGCGCCTCCGGTGCCGTGTTGTCCGGCTGGCCGTCCTCCTCCACGGTGATCGTCACCGTCGTCGGCTCCGACGTCGCGGTGCCGTCGGACGCCCGGTACGTGAACGTGTCCGTGCCCGCGAAGCCCGTGTCGGGCGTGTAGGTGAAGGACCCGTCCGCACCGAGGTCGACGTCGCCGTGGGTCGGCTGCGTGAGCCCGGTCGCCGTCAGGTCGTCGCCGTCGGCGTCGGTGTCGTTGCCGAGCACGCCCGGCGCCTCGACCGTGAGGGGTTCGCCCTCGACGGTGCCGTAGGCGTCGGCCGCCCCGACCGGAGCCGAGTTGACCGGCGTCCCGGCGTGCAGCTCGCCGACCTGCTCCGCGGTGAGCTCGTAGCCGAACATCCGGAAGTCGTCGACGAGCCCGTTCCAGCGGGCGTCCGGCCAGCTGGTCCCGCCGATGAGGTTCGCCGTCGTCTGGCCGCCCACCCCGACGTCACCGATGGTGATGGTGAAGTCGTCGCGGGTGGCCTGCAGCTCGCCGTCGAAGTAGATCTTCCCGACCGAGCCGCTCTGGGTGAACACCACGTGCGTCCACTCGTCGAGCGGCAGGTCGTTGCCCTGGCCCAGCACCAGACGCTCCTGGGCGCTGCCCGGGGTGCCGGGTGCCTTGAACGTCGCGGCGAAGCCGGTGGCGCCGCCGGCCTGGGTGTTGGACTGCAGCAGGAAGAACGTGTCCGTGCTGCTCCCGATCTGCACCAGCGGGACCCAGGTGGGCAGCGCGTCCGGGCGGGCCCAGACGGAGACGCTGAACTGGTCGTCCATCCCCGCCTCGATGTTGTCGGGCAGCTCGACCTGGTTGCCCGAGCCCGACGCCCCGCCGGGCAGGTCGAGGGCCGCGCCGAACCGCCCGTCGGTGCTCCAGCCGGCCGCGCCGGAGAGCGTCGCCGCCCCGACGGAGGTGTCCAGGCCGGTGTTGGCCGCGGTCGTGCCCTGCCCCTCGTCGAAGGAGTAGTGGATCGGCGTGCCCTCGCCGGGCGGCGGCCGCTCGACCGTGTGCTGCACGGTCTGCGCGGAGTCGCGCCATCCGTCGTCGGCGAGGAAGCGGACCTCCACGTCGTGCTCCCCCGGCGAGAGGGCGACGTCGGTGAACCGCACCGCGCCGTCGACGACGTCGGCCTGCCCGCCGACCCGCGACCCGTCGACCCACAGCTCGGCGACCCCCGAGGGCGCCGCGCCCGTGCCGGCCGAGATCTCGGCCGAGACGGTGACCGGCTCGCCGAACGGCGACGGCGCGGCGGGCTCGACGGTGACCGAGGTGGTCGTCGCGAGCGCCGTGCCCTCGGCGTACATCGCCGCGATGTCGGCGTCGCCGAGCGCCGAGGAGTAGACGCGGACGTCGTCCATGAGACCGTCGTAGGCCGGGTCCGGGAAGCCGTTGCGTCCCAGCCAGTTGTTCGACGTCGGTCCGACGTCGGCCATGTCGATCGTCAGGTCGGAGCGGGACGCGATCGGCTCGCCGTTGAGGTAGAGCGTGCCGGTCGCACCCTGCCGGGTGAACGCGACGTGGTTCCACTCGCCGGCCGTCACGTCGCGGGTCGGGGTGGCGTAGACCCGTTCCTGCAGCGCGGCGCCCTTGGCCTTGAACGTCGCCGCGAGCCCGGTGCCGCCGGGGGCGGCGTCGGTCTGCATCTGGATCTGGAAGAAGCTCCCCTCGCTCCCGAGCCCGTCCCCGAGGTGGAACAGTCCGGTCCAGCCGGTCCTCGCGTCCGGGCGCACCCAGAACGAGGTGGTGAAGTTCTCCTCGCCCTGGAGCAGGTTGTCGGGCAGGTCCACCGCGTTGTCGTTGGCACCGCCCGCGAGGTCCGCGGCGGCGCCGAACACGCCGTCGTCACTCCATCCGGTCGCGCCGGTCAGCGTGGCGGCGCCCACGGACGGGTCCGTGCCGGTGTTGGCGGCGCCCGTTCCGGAGCCCTCGTCGAACTCGTAGTGCACCGGGATGTCGGAGGCGCCGGGGTCGGAGCCGATGATCACCAGGTCGTCGATCATGACGCCCGCGCCGGAGTCCCCGGCGGCGAGGGTCAGGTCCTGCGAGCGCGCTCCGGCGACGAAGGTCCCGACGTACGTCCCGAACTCGTCCTGGGACGACAGGTCCGGGGGCGCCGTCAGGCCGGCCGACAGGTCGCCGATCGAGAGGTCGGCGGTGCCGGGCGCCGTGCCGGCGGACCGGCTGTCGCGGGCGAAGCGGAGCGAGATCCGGTACTCGCGGCCGGGGTCGAGCCCCTTGACCGTGCGGGTCAGGCTGCCGTCGCCGCCCACGCCCAGGTGGTACCCGGTGCGGCCGAGGCCGCCCTGGCTCGCCGCGGCCGCGCGGACGAGCTGGACCTCGCTGTCGACCTCCCACGGGGACATGCGGCCGTTGCCGGGCTCGACGTCCACCACCGCCGGCGGGTTGGCCGAACGCCACTCCGCCGGGATCCGCGGGTACTCGAACTGGTCCACGAGCTGCGGGGACCGGGCGTCCATCTCGACCTCCGGGTCGATCTGGACGATGTCGGCGACCGACGGCGTGCCGTCCTCGTCGAAGACGAAGAGCATGTACGCGCCGGGCGGGGCGTAGGTGCCGTCGGCCGGGGTCTCGATCGTGAGGGAGTCCCCGTCCTGGGCGAACGCCAGGTCCTGGAAGTTCTGGTCGTTGTTGAACCCGTGCGTCACCGACCCGTTGCGGATCAGCGTGACCCGCGAGACCGGTCCGTCGGCCTGCACGTCGAACGTGCCGTCGTAGCCGACCTTCTCCGGCACGCCCGTGACCTCCGGGCGCACCGCCGGCTCGTCGCCGTCGAAGAGGTAGGCCGGGGAGTAGAACTCCACGTCCGTGTAGTTGCGCGGGCCCGGCGTCCCGCCGCCGCCCAGCATCAGGCGGCCGTCGGGCAGGAGCAGCGCGGTCGAGTGGTACAGGCGGGCGTGCGCGTAGGGCACCTCCACCTCCGTCCACTCGCCGGTGTCGGGCTTCCAGATCTCGGCGTTGGTGACGTAGCCGCCGTTGCCGTTGTTGTCGCGCGAGCCGCCGGTGACGATGACGTTGCCGTCGGGCAGCACGGTGGAGGTGGCCCAGTGCCGGGCGTGCTTCATCGGCTCGGTCGCCTCGACCACCGGCGCGTCGGTGCCGCCGGTGATGTCGACCGTGAACCCGGCACGGGCGCCGTCCGGGCCCCCGCCGTTGGCCCACCAGCCGCCGCCCACCTGGAGGATCTTGCCGGGGCGGTACATGGTCGCGGTGGACGTCGCGCCGACGGGATTGCCGAGCTCGCCCTGGTCGGCGACGTCGTCGGGCAGGGTGCCCCGGAGGATGACGTCGCCGTCACCGGACGGGTCGAGCTCGTACATCTGCGTGCCGGTGATGTTGAAGACGTTGCCGTTGCCGGGCGCGACGAAGGCGCGCGGGTACCACCAGCGGTTCTCGTCGGGCCCGGTGCCGTTGCCGCCGTCGCCGTACGCCGCCTCGCTCGTGGCGCCCTCCAGCAGGCGCCAGGAGCTGCCCTCGTCGGGGGTGTAGATCTCCGGCGTCAGGACGCCGGGCCCGCCGGGTCCGCCCTCGAGGCTGCCGCCCTGCACGACGACGGAGCCGTCGGGCAGCGTGGTCCCGGTGGGGTACCAGCGCGGGTAGTTCATGGGGGCCTCGTTGCGCAGGCCCTGGTTCGTCGTGTAGCTGGTGACGCCGAGCGACGCGTCGTTGGGCGCGTTGCCGCCCAGGCCGTCGTCGCCGCCGACGGTCATCGTGGCCCGCCGGTGCGGCATCTGGACCTGCATCGAGCAGAACAGGTCGGTGTACGTCGTGTTCGCGACGACGTTGTCCGCGACGTTGTCGGTCGTCCGTTCCTCGGCGGGGTCCCAGATGTCGATCTCCATCTGCCCGCCCTGGGTGACGCACGAGTTGCCGCCGAAGTCGTAGGGCGTGTTGTCGGTGCAGCCCGAGGAGACGCTGCCGAACGACTGGACCTTGCCGTCGGACGTCAGCGCCGCGTTGATCGGGACCAGCGGCCACGGGGTGACCCCGCTCCACTCGCCCTGCTCGGCCTTGTCCGGCGGCGAGCAGTCGGCGGGCAGGAGGCCCGCGGAGTAGGCCAGGCCGTTCTTCATCTGCGTGCGGATCGGGGCCTCGGAGTAGGCCGACCCCGCGTGTCCCATCCCGGTGTACCAGGACCGGCCGGAGTCGATCTCCTGGCACCAGGTGATCGGGTGGCTGCTGCCGTTCTCGCCCATCCCGTAGGAGGTCTCGTCGGCCTCCAGCAGGGTGCGGACGTTCGGCGCCGGGTTGACCACCCAGTCGTACCACTCGTCGCTGCGGGTGAACTCGGCCGGCAGTCCCTGCGTCAGCGGGTGCGAGGCGTCCTTGACCACCACCCGGCCCGGGCGGATGGCGGGGTCCTCGGGATGCCCTTCGGACACCGCGCCGACGAGGCGGGCGTAGAACGGGTTGACGTCGTGCTCGCTCTGCCCGACCGACCAGCCGGCGTAGTGCAGGCCCATGTAGCCGCCGCCACCGCGGATGTAGGCCTCGAGCGCGGCCCGCTGTTCGACGTCGAACAGCACGCCTCCGGTCTGGGCGAAGACCACCGCGTCCTTGGTCGCCAGGTTCTGGGTGGTGAACGCGGCCGCGTCGTCGGTCTCCTCGATGTCGACCGGCTGGGAGTACTCCGCGCCCAGGTCGGTGGCGAGGTCGCGCACGGCCTGGCGGGCCTCGACGTGGGAGGCGTGGAAGTTGGGCTTGTAGAACAGGAGGATCCGCAGCTCGCCGTCGTCGACGGAGCCGACGGCGGCCTGCGCGGGTGCGGACGCCGGCGCGGCCTGCGCGATGCCTCCGAGGGGCACGGCCACGGCGAGGGCCGTCAGAACGGCCGCCAGGCGCGTGGGCCCCCGGCGGGTGCGGCGCGTGGCGCGCCGCTGGTCAGGTCTGCGCAACAGGTTCATCGTTGATCCCTCTTCGCATGGTGTTCGGGTCGCATGGTGTCGATGGACATGGGGGCCCGGACGGCCGGCCCCGCGCGGGGCCGGCCGGAGCCGGTGCCGGGTAGGTCAGGTTGGTTCCGTGTCAGCGTTCGTGGTCAGCGCTCGTGGCGCGTGCTCACCGCAGCTCCGCGATGACGGTCTTCAGTTCGGTGTAGTCGTCCAGGCCGAACGCGCCGAGCTCACGGCCCCAGCCGGACTGCTTGTAGCCGCCCCGCGGGAGGGTGACGTCGTCCGCGTGCCAGGTGTTGAGCCACACCGTGCCGGCCCGGAGCCTGCTGCCGACCCGGTGCGCCGTGCCGAGGTCCCGCGACCAGACGCCGGCGGCGAGGCCGTAGACCGTGTTGTTGGCGGCCGCGACGACCTCGTCCTCCGAGTCGAACGGGACGGCCGTGATGACGGGCCCGAAGATCTCGTCGGTCTGCACGGCCATCTGCTCGGTGACGTCGGTGATGAGGGTCGGCGAGAAGAAGTAGCCGCGGTCGGCGGCCGGGTCGGGGCTCCCGGCGGCGAGCGTGGCGCCGTCGGCCACCGCGCCGCGGACGTAGCCCATGACCTTCTCGTGCTGCTCCTGGGAGACCAGCGGCCCCATCGTGGTCGCCGGGTCGAAGGCGTCGCCGACCCTGATGGCCCGCGCCGCCGCGGCGACGCCGTCGACCACCTGGTCGAACACCTCACGCTGGACGTACAGGCGCGAGCCGTTGACGCAGCACTGGCCCTCGTTGAAGTAGCCGGCGAGCGCCGCACCGGCGATCGCGGCGTCGAGGTCGGCGTCGGCGAAGACGATGTTGGGCGCCTTGCCGCCGAGCTCGAGCGACACCTTCTTGAGGTTCTTCGAGGCGCCGGCGGCGATCTTCCTGCCGACCTCCGTGCTGCCGGTGAAGGCGACCTTGTCGACGCCCGCGTGGTCGACGAGGGCGGCTCCCGCGTCCCCGTACCCGGGCAGGACGTTGACGACGCCGGCCGGGAGGCCGGCCTCGAGCAGCAGCTCGCCGAGCCGGAGCGCGGTGAGCGGGGTCTGCTCGGCCGGCTTGAGCACGATGGTGTTGCCCGCCGTGATGGACGGGACGATCTTGAAGCAGGCCATCGTGAGGGGGAAGTTCCACGGCACGATGCCGGCGACGACGCCGATGGGCTCGCGGCGGGTGTAGGCGTGGAAGTCGCGGCCGGGCACCGACATCGGGATGGTCGTGCCCTCGATCTTGGTGGCCCAGCCGGCGAAGTACCGGAAGAGCTCGGCGGCGACGCCGACGTCGCCCCGGGCGGACGTGAGGCTCTTGCCGTTGTCTAGGGACTCGAGCTGCGCGAACTCCTCGGCGTGCTCCTCGATCAGGTCGCCGACGCGCCACAGGAGGTGCGATCGGTCCCGCGGGGTCATCCGCGACCAGGGGGATCCGTCCTCGAAGGCGGTGCGGGCGGCCGCGACCGCGCGGTCGGCGTCGACCGCGGACGCCTGGGAGACCTGGACGAGTTCCTCCTCGGTCGCCGGATTCACCGTGGCGAAGGTCTTGCCGTCCTTGGCGTCCACCCACTCGCCGTCGATCAGCAGCTGCCTGGGCGAGGAGAGGAACGAGGAGACGGCGGGCAGAAGGTGGGAGGTTTCGGACATGAGGAGCCTTCCGTGGTATGGGGTTGTCGGTCGATGGCGGGGCCGGGGTGGCCGGCGGCGACGTGGCGCGGCGGCTACTTGATGATCTGCACCTTCGATCGGTCGAGGGTGAGCGCGACGGCGGCGACGATGATCGCGCCGTAGAGGATCTGCTCGTAGGCCGACGGGACGCCGACGATCGGCAGCCCGACGCGGAGCAGGGTCACGACGAGCGCCCCGGCGAGGCTGCGCCACAGCGAGCCGTGGCCACCGGTGATGGCGGTGCCGCCCACCACGATGGCCGCCACGGCGGGCAGGAGCAGGTTGTCGGCCATGGTGGGGCTGCCGCTGAAGTTCCGGGAGACGAGCATGATCGCGGCCAGGCCCGCGCAGGCGCCGGAGACCGTGAAGGCGGCGACCTTGACGACGTCGACGGGCGCCCCCGCGAGCCGGGCCGCCGATTCGGAGTACCCGGTGGCGCGGATCCAGCTCTCGAGCGGTGTGGACCGCAGGACGAGGGAGACGACCACCACGACGAGCAGCGCGACGACGAAGGCCATCGGCACGACGCCGCCGACGTAGAGCGTGAGCCAGTGGGTGACGTCCCGGTCGACCACGCGGATCGGGCCGGCGTCGGAGATCACGAGGGCGATCGCGGAGAAGATGCTCAGCCCGCCGAGGGTGACGATGAACGACGGGATGCGCAGCAGCACGTGCGCGACGCCCTGTGCCGCCCCGATCGCGGCGGTGGCCGCGACGACCGCGACGGTGGTGAGGCCGCCGAGGTCGGGCAGCCACAGCGCGAAGAAGACCGTCGCCAGCGAGCAGAGCGCGGCGATCGACAGGTCGATGCCGCCGCACAGCACCACCAGGGTGGCGCCGGCCGCGAGCACGACGAGCGGTGCGGAGGTGCGGGCCGCGGCCGTGAGGCTGTTGAGGGTCAGGAAGCCGGGGTCGGCGACGGTCAGGGCCGCCAGCAGCACGACGAGCGCGATGACCGGCATGAACGACGTCAGACGGCGGCCCGCGACGGCGCGGCCGGTGACGGGCGGCCCGGCGACGGCGGGCTCGGTGACGGCAGGTGTCGACACGGTCAGACCATCTCCTTGACGAGGTCGAGCGGGGTCGGCTTGCCGTCGGCGGGGGCGGCGACCTCCGTGGTCGCGCGGCCGTCGCTCATCACGACGATCCGGTCGGACATGCCGATCGCCTCCTCGAGGCTGTCGGCCAGCAGCACCATGGCCACGCCCTGGCCGGCGAGCTCGCGCAGGAGCCGGTACACCTCCGAACGCGCCCCGACGTCCAGGCCGCGGGTCGGGTGGTCGAGCAGCAGGAGCCGCACGTCGCCGGCCACGAGCCAGCGGGCGAGTACCACCTTCTGCTGGTTGCCGCCGGACAGCCGCTGGATCGCGGTGCCGCGGTCGGGAGTGCGGATCGAGAGTCTCTCGATCCACCGGTCCACCAGCTTCGCCTGCTTCCGCGGGCGCACGACCGGGCCCGTGCAGCGGGATCCCTGCTTGGTGAGCGTCATGTTGTCCGCGACCGACATCGGGCCCACCATGCCTTCGGTCTTGCGCTCGGCCGGGACGTACCCGATGCCGGCCGCGCACGCCGCGCGGGTGCCGGACAGGTCGAGCCGCGCGCCGTCGAGGACGACCTCGCCGGCCGTGGTGGGCTCGGCGCCGAAGAGCGCCCGGCACACGTCCTCGCGGCCGGAGCCGTGGACGCCGACGATGCCGACGATCTCCCCGGCGTGCACGTCGAGGTCGACGTCCCGGAAGGTCCTGCCGGACAGGCCGCGCACGACGAGGCGGGGCCGGGGCTCGTCCGGCCGCTCGGCGGCCGCGCCGTGGTAGTGGTCGTCGGACCCGGTCGACCCGATCATCATCCGGTGCAGCTCGGCCGGGGCCGCGTCCGCGGCCGGCACCTCGCCCACCGACCGGCCGCCCCGCAGGACGGCGACCCGGTCGCAGACGTCGAGCACCTCGTCGAGCCGGTGCGAGACGAAGACGACGGACGCGAACTCGCGCAGCCGGCGCACCTGGGTGAAGAGCGTCTCGATCTCCTTCGACTCCAGCACCGAGGTGGGCTCGTCGAGGATGATCACCGGCGGGTGGGAGGTGCGCTCCTCGATGCGGAGCACCTTGGCGATCTCGACCATCTGCCGGTCGGCGAAGGAGAGGGAGTCGGTGCGGGCGAGCGGGTCGATGTGCGACCCGATCTTGTCGAGCTGTTCCTGCGCGAGCCGGCGCATCGTGTTCCAGCGGTAGATGCCGTGCCGCACACCCGGCCCCTCGCTGCCGAGCACGATGTTCTCGGCCGCGGTGAGGTTGGGCACGAGCGACTGCTCCTGGAACACCATGCCGATCCCGTGGTCGGCGGCGTCGGCGATGCTGCCCAGCCGGACCTTCTCGCCCCGCACCCAGATCTCGCCGGCATCCGGCCGGACCAGCCCGACCAAGGCCTTGAGGAGGGTGGACTTGCCGGCGCCGTTCTCGCCGGCCAGCCCCAGGACCTCGTTCCGGCGCACGACCAGGTCGACGCCGTCGAGCGCCTTGACGCCCGGGTAGTGCTTGACCAGGCCGCGCACCTCGAGGGCGGGCGCGGTCGCCGGCACCCGCTGCCCGGGCGGGCGTGTGAGGTTCGTGGTCACTTCGTCACCTGGTTCCTACGACGTTGTGGAATGACCGCGGCCGCGACGGCCGCGACGACGATGAGGCCCTGGACGCCACCCTGCCAGTACGGGCTCACCCCGACCTGGACGAGGCCGTTGGTCAGCACCGTCACGAGCAGGACACCGACCGCGGAGTGGAGGATCCCGCCGCGGCCGCCGATGAGCAGCGTGCCACCGACGACAGCGGCCGCGATGGCGGAGAAGTCGTAGCCCCTGCCCGCCTGGACGAGCCCGGCGCCGAGCTGGCTGGTGACCATCACG
Organism: Myceligenerans pegani; assembly: GCF_014892515.1. Taxonomy (GTDB): domain Bacteria; phylum Actinomycetota; class Actinomycetes; order Actinomycetales; family Cellulomonadaceae; genus Myceligenerans; species Myceligenerans pegani. The sequence goes on along the minus strand of NZ_JADBGR010000058.1, from coordinate 10,795 downwards.
CCGGCCAGGCCGTAGAACGCGCCGGCCATCGTGAAGACCGCCACCTTGTAGGGCGCGACCCGCACGCCGGAGAGCGCCAGCACCTCCTCCGCACCGCCGATCGCGAAGGCGTACCGGCCCAGGCGCGAGTAGCGCTGCACCAGCCAGCCGACGAGCACGCAGGCGAAGGCGATCCAGGTCAGGTGGGCCAGGCCGAGGAATCTCTCGACCGCCAGGCCCGCCAGCATCCGGTCGGACACGTTGGGCTGCACGCCCGCGAACATGAGGGTCGCCACGCCGAGGCCCACGGCGGAGATCCCGAGGGTGGTCATGAAGGACGGCACCTTCAGCGTGACCAGGGCGAGCCCGCTGAGGCAGCCGAGCCCGGCGCCGAGCAGGACGGCGAGGACGACGCCGAGGAGCCCGTAGTCGTTGTCGTTGCGGTTGTTGGCGACCAGGAGAGCGACCGCGATCGCGGACGCGCCCATGATCCCGGGGGCGGACAGGTCGATCGACCCCATCATGAGCACGAAGGTGATGCCGCACGTCACGACCGTGAGTACCGCGGCGGCGTCCAGCACGTTCTGCACGTTGGAGAGCGTCCGGAACCCGGGGCTGAGCGCCGCGAAGATCCCGAAGACGACGACCAGGGCGACCGGCGGGCCCGCGTCCCGGAGCGACACCCCCCGCCGAGGCCGGGGGCGCCGCGCGTGCACGACCTCGAGGTCGGCGTCGGCGGGGGATGTCATGGTCACGACATCGCGCCCTGTGAACGGCTGAACAGGTTGTCGCAGGCGAAGTCGGACTCGGTGATCTCCGGGGAGACGAAGTCGGCGACGTTGTCCTGGTCGATGAGGAACTGCTCCGCGAACCAGGCGCGGTCCTCGTCGGCGATGTCCTCGACGGCGAGCTCGCCGGTGGCCACGCAGTAGCCGATGGCCAGGCCGATACCGCCCTGCCAGGGACCGTCGCTCGAGACGGTGGCCGTCATGGTGCCTTCCTCGATCGCCGTGAGCGCGTCGGGCACGGCGTCGATGCCGACCACGGCCACGTCCGTGCGACCGGCCTGCTCCAGCGCCTCCAGCGCACCGAGCGCCATGTCGTCGTTGGCGGCCCAGATGCCCTCGATGTCCTCGCCGTGCTTGGTGAGGAGCGTCTTGGTCACCTCCAGCGCCTCCGCGCGGGAGAAGTTGGCGGTCTGGTCGTCGAGCAGCTCGACCTCCGGGTTGGCGGCCAGCGACTCCTCGAAGCCCGCGAACCGGTCCTTGGCCGCTCCGGTGTCCAGCACGCCCTGCAGGGCGATCACGCCGCCCGAGCCGCCGATCGCCTCGGCCAGCGCGTCCCCGATCTGCCGGCCCGACTCCACGCCGTCGTAGGTGATGTGCGACAGCCAGTGGTCGTAGTCGGTGACGTTCAGGTCGGCCGGCTTGTTCCACTGGGTGACGAGGTAGGCGCCCGCCTCCTCGGCACCCTCGACGATGGGCGGGGTGTCGGAGTCGCCGTTCGGCAGGACGTTCATGACCAGGCACTCGGTGTCGCCGGCGAGCAGCTGGCTGATCTGCTCCTGCTGGCGCGTCGAGTCGCCGTCGTAGGTGAGCCGCTGCTGGGTGAGGCCGACCTGCTCGGCGAACGTGTCGCCGCCGTCCAGCCAGGCCGCCTCGTAGGGGTTGGACTCGTTGCGCACCTGGCCCACCAGGGTGATGTCCGCCGGGTCGCACGCCCCGGCCGCGGCGGCGGGACCGCCCCCGCCGACCTCCTCGGTGCAGCCCGTGAGGGTGGCGGCGGCCAGGGTGACCCCGATGGCGGCTGCCGTGTGTCGAGAGGTGAACTTCATTGTCGATCCTCGATTTCTTTCGGTGCCGGTACTCCGGCGGCGGTACTGGGTGGAGCGGGTTCAGCGGGCCAGCCAGCCGCCGTCGACGGCCAGGACGTGTCCGTTGACGTAGTCGGCGGCCGAGGAACTGAGGAACACGGCCGCGCCGGCGACGTCCTCGGGCGTGCCCCAGCGTCCGGCCGGGATACGGTCCAGGATGGCGCGTGCGCGGTCCGCGTCCTCACGGAGCGCGGTGGTGTTGTCGGTGACCATGTAGCCCGGTGCGATGGCGTTGACCTGGACGCCGTGCGGTCCCCACTCGTTGGCCAGCGCCTTGGTCAGGCCGGCGACGCCGTGCTTGGTGGCGGCGTACGACGCGACCCGCAGGCCGCCCTGGAAGGACAGCAGGCTGGCGACGCTGACGATCTTGCCGTGGCCGCGCTCGACCATCGGGTGGCCGAGCCGCTGGGTGAGGAAGAAGAGTCCGGTGAGGTTGACGTCGAGCACCCGCTGCCAGGAGTCCCGGCCGACGGCGACGGAGTCCTCGCGGTCGATGATCCCGGCGTTGTTGACCACGACGTCGATCCGGCGTGAGTCGTTCAGGTCCGCGCTGACCCGCTCGACCGCGTCGAGGTCGCTCACGTCGAGGTCGACGACATCGGCCTTGACGCCGAGTGCGGTGATCCGGTCGCGGGTCTCGTCCTGGTGACCCGGCCGGCCGAGCAGGACGACGTCGGCACCCGCCCGGGCGAGGCCGAGGGCGATCGCCCGGCCGAGGCCGCGCCCCGCGCCCGTCACCGCCGCGCACCTGCCGGTCAGGTCGAAGGGTGAGCGTGCCGCGGCGGACGGCCGCGCTGCCGGGCCGGTCGTCACAGTTCCTCCAGGGCCACGGGGCTGAGGTCGGTGTAGGCGTTGTTCTCGCCCGCCATCGCCCAGATGAAGGCGTACGACCCGGTGCCGGCACCGGAGTGGATGGACCACGGCGGGGAGATCACGGCCTCGCGGTTCCGGAGCACGAGGTGGCGGGTCGCGCCGGGGCGGCCCAGGAAGTGGAAGACGCGGTCGTCCTCGGCGAGGTCGACGTAGCAGTAGACCTCGGTGCGGCGGTCGTGCAGGTGCGGCGGGAAGGTGTTCCAGACCGATCCGCGGGCCACGACGGTCACCCCGAACTGGAGGACGGAGGTCCGCAGGTCCTGCCCCCACGCGTAGCGGAAGAGGTTGCGCTCGTTGGCCGCCTCGGCCGAGCCCAGGGCGACCGGCTCCACCTCGCTGTGGCTGAGCGCCTGGGCCGGGTAGGTCGCGTGAGCCGGGGCGGACACGAAGTAGAAGGCGGCCTCGGCGCCGCCGAAGGACACCTCGCTCCCTCGGCCGGCGTACAGCCCGTCGAGGTGCTCCAGCTCGAACTTCTCCCCGTCGACGACGACGTGCCCGGCGGACCCGACGTTGATGACGCCGAGCTCGCGGCGGTCGAGGTGGTTCTCGGTCCCGAGCACCTCGGTCCAGGCCGGCAGGCCGACCTCGTCGGCGCCGGGCACGGCCCCGCCGATCACCATCCGGTCGTCGTGGGTGTACGTGCCCCGGACCTCACCGCTCACGAAGAGATCCCGGACCAGGAAGTTCTCCCGCAGGTCCGCAGTGGTGGCCGTCTCCGCGCTGGACGGAGGTATCGAGTATCGAACCTGGATCATGTAGTCACCCTCGGTCTGTGAACTGCGTTCGTCTATGTGAACTGCTCCGACCATAGACGTGATCCCACTCACTGGTCAAGGGGTCGAAGTCTGTCCATGTATGCGAACTCGGAGGTATTCTTGGTTCACCCCCGGGACGAGCCCGGGCGCTCGCGGCAGGACAGAGCGGTAGGACCAGAGGAGAGCGTTCATGCAGCTTCAGAGGGAGACGTCCGGCTCCACCGACGCCGGGCCGGTCAAGTCGGCGGCCCGCGCGCTGGACCTGCTGGACGACATCGCGGCCAACGGGCCCGGGACCCAGCTGCAGTTGTCGACGCGCCTCAACATTCCCAAGAGCAGCCTGCACGCGCTGCTGCGGACGATGACCGACCGCGGCTGGCTGCAGACCGACCCCACCGGCAGCGTCTATCAGCTCGGCATCCACTCGCTCGTCGTGAGCTCGGCCTACCTGGACGGCGATCCCGTGCTCGCCCGGGCCACGGCCGTGCTCGACGAGGTGGCCGCCGCCACGCAGGAGACCGTCCACCTCGGGCGCCTCGACGGTGCGGACGTCATCTACACCGCCAAGCGCGAGTCGGTGCACCCGCTGCGCATGCACTCCGCCGTCGGCCGCCGGCTGCCGGCGTACGCCACCTCGCTGGGGCGCGCCCTGCTCGCCGAGTTGCCGGTCGAGTCCCGCCGCGCGCTGGTGCCCGAGTCGATCTCCGCGATCACGCCGCACACGACCACCGACAAGGAGGCCGTGCTCGAGATCATCGACCGCGCGGCCTACCAGGGCTACGCCACCGAGAGCGAGGAGTCGTGCCTCGGCGTGCGCTGCTTCGGCGTGGCGCTCCGCTTCAGCCATCAGTCCGTGGACGCCATGAGCGTCGCGGTGCCGATCAGCCGGCTCGGCGACGGGCGCGAGGATCTCATCATCGAGACGCTGCTCAGCGTGAAGGCGAAGCTGGCGGCGGTGCAGGGCCACAGCCTGGTCCGCTGAGCCCGCGCCGCCGTGGGGCTGTGGTCAGCGGTCGACGCGGGCGCTGCCGCCGCCGGCCAGCTTGGCGACCTCGGCCAGGGTGGCCGTGGTCGTGTCGCCCGGGGTCGTCATCGCCAGGGCACCGTGCGCGGCGCCGTACTGGACCGCTTCCGCCAGCGAGTCGAGCTCCATGAGCCCGTAGGCCAGCCCGGAGGCGAACGAGTCACCCCCACCGACACGGTCCAGGATCTCCAGGCCGGGCCGGTGGGTCGCCTCGGCGAACCCCTCCGCGCGCGACCACGCGATCGCACCCCAGTCATTCACCGTCGCGGTCTGCACCCCGCGCAGCGTGGTCGCGATCACCTGGAAGTTGCCGTACTCGCCCGAGACCCGTTCGATCATGGCCCGGAACGCGCCCGTGTCCAGATCCCTCAGATCCTCGGACACGCCCTCCACCTCGAACCCCAGCGAGGCCGTGAAGTCCTCCTCGTTACCGATCATCACATCCACATGCCGCGCCAGCCGCCGGTTGACCTCCCGCGCCCGCTCCACCCCACCGATCCCCTTCCACAACGAGGGCCGGTAGTTCAGGTCGTAGGACACGACCGTGCCGTGCTTGCGCGCAGCCGCCATCGCCACCTCCGCGACCTCAGCGGTCGACTCGGACAGGGCAGCGAAGATCCCGCCCGTGTGCAGCCACCGCGCCCCGCCCGAGAAGAGTGCCTCCCAGTCCACGTCCTCGGGCCGCATCTGCGACGCCGCAGTGTGGCCCCGGTCACTCACCCCCAGCGCCCCGCGCACCCCGAACCCCCGCTCGGTGAAGTTCAACCCGTTACGCACCTGCCGGCCGATCCCGTCGAAGTCACACCACTGCACCCAGGACGTGTCCAGGCCGCCGGCCAGCATCAGGTCCTCCACCAGACGGCCGACGTCGTTGTTCGCCAACGCCGTCACGATCGCACCCCGCAACCCGAAACACCGCCGCAAACCCCGCGCCACGTTGTACTCACCCCCGCCCTCCCACACATCGAACCGGCGCGCGTTACGCACCCGCCGCTCACCCGGATCCAGACGCAACATCACCTCCCCCAGCGCGACGACGTCATACCGACACTCGGCAGCGGGGCGGACGGACAGGGAGGGATTGGTCATAGTCAGACTCCTTCGAGAAGACCAGCCGCGGGCGACGCGGCCTCAGATTGCGAGATACAGCGGGATGCACGGCGGGTGGAGGCGGCCCGGAATCACCGCGGGACACATCCCCGAGCGGCAGCGCGCGGCAACCGGAGGCCTCCACGCGCCCGGATCCGACCGCGTCCCGATGCCCGGCAGGAACAGCGCAGGACAGGGCCACGAGAACGCGCGCTCAACCACGCGGCCCAGCGCCAGTGGCGATCGCCACGGCCTGGGCGGTGCGGCGGGTGATCTCGGCGAAGTCGCCCGCGACGACCAGCTCCTTGTCCACCATCCACGACCCGCCCACCGCCAGCACCGACGACAGGGCGAGATAGTCGGGCAGGTTGGCGGCGGTGACGCCGCCGGTCGGCACGAACGTGACCTGCCCGAACGGCGCGGACAGCGCCTTGATCGCACCCGGCCCGCCGACCACACCGGCCGGGAACAGCTTGACCGTCGTGACCCCGAGCTCGAGCGCCGCCATGATGTCCGACGCCGTCGCCACACCCGGCAGGATCGGCACACCCGCCTCCCGCGCCGCCCGCACCACCGACTCGCTCAGCCCCGGGGACACCAGGAAGGAGGCGCCGGCCGCCACGGCCTCGTCGACCTGGCGCGGGTTCACCACCGTGCCCGCGCCGACCAGCATGCCAGGATGGTCGGCGGTGATCGCCTCGATCGCGTCCCGCGCACCAGACGTGCGGAAGGTGACCTCGGCGACGGGGAGGCCGCCGCCCTCCAGCGCCTCCGCGACGCCGAGGCCCTGCTCGGCGTCGTCGACCACGACCACGGGAACCACCCGTGCACGGCCCAGACGTTCCAGAACGGACCCTGACCCGACTGCTTCCACCGGTTCCACTGACCCAGCCGCCTTCCCGCGCCCAGCCGACCCCGTCGATTCCCCCGGCCCAGTCGATCCCGCCGATTCCGCCGAACCCGGCGCCCCGACCGATCCCCCAGGCGCGACCGATCCCCCGGGCGACGACGACTCCCCTGACACCGTGACGCTCCGGACTCCGTCGTCGACACGCATGAGGCAGCCGCTCAGTCGTCGGCCAGCGAGGCCACCACGCCGGCGCGGCTCTGGTCCTCGCTGGCGAGCACGCCGCCGTTCGCGACGATGTCGGGAGTGATCTCGGTGAAGACCATGCGGACGTCCTGGCGCCGGGCTCCCAGGATCTCGACGGCGTTGTCGGCCACGGCCTTGGCGAACTCGCGACGCTGCTCGAGGGTACGGCCACGCAGCAGCTCGACGGTGATGTTGGGCATGTCTTCCCTCCGGAGGCGGCCGCACCACGCAGGTTCACGAATGCGACCTTGGTTCGTTGACATGAACGACCATATCGCCTGTCGTGCCGGACGTCTACCGATTCGGCCGCTCGCGAGGACGGCACCGGCCGTTCGGCCGCGACCGCGTTCGACCGGACACCGGAACCCTGCGATCCCGCGGTCTGGGAGACTCCAACGATGAACAACCGCACCTTCCGCCCACCGATGGGCTGGAACAGCTGGGACTGCTACGGCACCACGGTCACCGAGGACGAGGTCCTCGCCAACGCCCGGTTCATGGCCGAGCACCTGCTCCCGCACGGCTGGGACACGGTGGTGGTGGACATCGACTGGTCCGATCCGACCGCCCGCTCCCACGGCTACAACGCGGACGCGCCGCTCCGGATGGACGACCACGGCCGCCTCGTCCCGGACCCGGGCCGCTTCCCGTCGTCGGCGGACGGCGCCGGCTTCCGCCCGCTCGCGGATCAGGTCCACGCCCTCGGCCTCAAGTTCGGCATCCACACGATGCGCGGCATCCCGCGCCGCGCCGTCGCGCAGCGCACCCCGGTCATGGGCACCGAGGTCACGGCCGACGCCGTCGCCGACGACACCAACGTCTGCGAGTGGAACCCGGACATGCTCGGCCTCGACCACAACCACCCCGGCGCGCAGGCGTACTACGACTCCACCCTCGCCCTGTACGCCGCCTGGGGCGTCGACTTCATCAAGGCCGACGACATGCTCTGGCCCTACCAGGCCGACGACGTCGCCGCGTACGCCCGCGCCATCGAGCGCACCGGACGGCCCATCGCGCTCTCCCTCTCCCCCGGACGCGATCTGTCGCTTGCCCGCCTCGACCACCTGCGCCGGCACGCCACCATGTGGCGCATCTGCGACGACCTCTGGGACCGCTGGGAGGACGTCGAGGCCAACTTCGCGCGGTTCGCCCGCTGGGCGCCGCACGCCGGACCGGACGGCTGGCCCGACGGTGACATGCTGCCGCTCGGCCGCATCGGCCTCCGCGCCGAACGCGGCGAGCCCCGCGACGACCGCCTCACCCGGCCCGAGCGCATCTCCCTCCTGACGCTCTGGGTGATGGCCCGCTCGCCGCTCATGGTGGGCGGCGACCTGCCGTCGTCGGACCCGGACACGATCGCGCTCCTGACCAACGCCGACGTCCTCGACGTCCACGCCCGCTCGCGCGGAAACCGGGAGCTGTTCCGCGAGGGCCCGCTCGTCCTGTGGGGCGCGGAGGGCGACGACGGCGTGCGCTGGGCGGCGGTCTTCACTCTCGGCGACGAGCCGCTGGCCGCCGTGCTCGACGCCGGGGACCTGGACTTCCCGGCGGGCGGCGTCGTCCACGAGCTGTGGAGCGGCGACCGGGTCCCGCTCGAGCCCGTGACGACCCAGTCCGACGCCGCCCGCGGCGTCGCCCCGGGCAGCGCGGCGCTCCGGATCGACCTCCCACCCCACGGCGCCGCCCTGCTCCGCCACACCCCTTGAGGCGGCCCCGGGACCAGCCCCCGCGGGCGAGTGGGGCAGCCTTTGGCGATGCTGGGCGTGGGAGGTGAGCTGTGGCACGCACCACGCCCGAGCGCCCCGGGGCCCAGGAGTGGGTCCCCGAAGGGGCCGACGTCGACGCGCTCGGCGAGGCCGCGCACCGCTGTCGCGGCTGCGAGTTGTGGGCGCCGGCCACGCAGGTCGTGTTCTCCTCCGGGCCCGACGACGCCGACGTCGTGCTCGTCGGCGAGCAGCCGGGCGACCGCGAGGACAAGGAGGGCGAGCCGTTCGTCGGCCCCGCCGGGCGCGTGCTCGCCGACGCCCTCGCCGCCGCCGGCCTCGACCCGGAGCGCGTGTACGTCACGAACGCCGTCAAGCACTTCCGCTTCACCGAGCGGGGCAAGCGCCGGCTGCACAAGACGCCCGACGTCGCGCACATCCGGGCGTGCCTGCCGTGGCTCGAGGCCGAGGTCGCGGCCGTCGGGCCGCGCGTCGTCGTCGCGATGGGTTCGACGGCGGCCCGCGCGGTCCTGGGCCGGACCGTCCGGATCGGCGAGCTGCGCGGCAAGGTGCTCGACCCGCCCGGCGACGCGGGCGCGGCGCACGACGCCGGCGCCGTCGTCGTGACCACGCACCCGTCCGCGCTGCTGCGGCTCCGCGACCGCCGAGCCGAGTGGGACGAGGCGTTCGCCGCCCTCGTCGCCGACCTCCGCGCCGCCGACGCCGCGCGCTGAGATCGCGCACGGCGTCGGTACCCGGTGGCGCCGTCCCGGACGATCCCGGTGCGACGGGCGCGGTGCCCGTCGCACCGAGCCGTCAGGACGCCGGCGCATCGATGCTCCCGAGGTGAACCGCGTCAGTACGTCGCGCGGGGCGCACGCGGCGGGACGTACCGGGTGAACTCGGCCTCGGCGTCGACGAAGATCGTGTCGAAGTTCTCGTCCCACGTCGCGACGACGTGGGTCTCCGGCGGCAGTGCGGCGGCCGCCCTGCCCGTGGCGCGCGGGTTGAGCGGCGGCCAGACACCGGTCCGCACGCGGTGCTCGAGCGCCTGGACGGCGACGATCTCCTCGGCCGCGGTCACGGTCGGGTGCCCGCCGCGCGCGGCCCACAGGTTGCGGATGTCCCCGCACTCGGCACGGACGTGGTCGGCGTAGGACCGGACGTCGGCCGCCGGGGCCCCGCCGTCGCCGGTGGTGTGCACCGTGAGGATCGGGACGTCGAGATCGCCCGGGGAGGTGTGCGCGGCCATCCGTGCCCGCGCCGCGGGGTCGGCGTCGTACCGCGTTCCGGCCTGCAGGGCGTCGAGGTCCGCCCGGAGCTGGTCCTTGCCGAGGCCCGCGGCCTCGTACGCCGCCTTCACGGTCCCGCGCTCCACGGACCGGCGGAACAGTTCGTGGTAGTCGACGCCGACGTTCGTCGACGGGTTCCCGCCGAACGTCTCGGCGACGTGCGCCCGGTCCGCGGGCCCGTGCCCGTTGAGGTAGGCGTTCACGACCCACTCGCTGAGCGCGTGGGCGGCCTCAGCCGGGTCGTCCGGGCGCGGGCTCGCGAAGTCGAACCAGGCGGGGACCTGGACCAGCGATCCCGCGAGGGCCATGCGGGCGTTCGCCTCCGGGTCGCCCAGCGCCGCGTACGCGGCGTTGACCAGTGCCGTCTGCGATGCCTCCGGGTCGGCCGGGTCCACGATCTCGACGGGGTTGCCGTTCTCGTCCACGAGGTCGTCGAACAGGAGGGTCATCGCGGCGTACTGCACGTCGAGCGCGGCGTCCCAGCCGCCGACCGGGTCGAACCCGGCGGACGTCCCGAGCACGCCGTCGACGCGCGGATCCTGGTCCGCGTGCAGGGTCGCGATGGCTCCGCCGAAGGACTGCCCGTTCGCGAGGGTCGTGTCCGGCTCGCCGATCTCGTCGGCGAACCAGTCCAGGACGTTCTCCTGGTGGTCGACGGCGTCGGGCAGCGTGTAGCCGAAGCCGTCACCGCCGAACATCGAGCCGGCGAGCGCGTAGCCCTGGCCCGTCAGCCATTCCTCGGTGCGGGGGTTGTTGGCGAGCTGGTCGGAGATCTCGAACCCGAGCTGCTCGAACTGCGGGGGGAAGTAGCCGTGCGCGAACAGCACGAGGGTGCCGTTCCAGTCGTCGGGGACGACGGCGCGGTAGTCGGCACCCTCGATCGTCCCGGTGTACTCGGTGACCTCGCCGGGCACCGGTTCCGAGGCGGCGGCCGGCAGGGCGGCCGCCGTCACGGTCAGGGCGACGGCCGATACCAGGGCCGCCGGTCGTACCTGCTTCATGGGGAAACGCTCCTCGATGAGCGGCGCGTCCGATACGCGCCTCGTGCACGGTCCGACGATCCGGCAACGCCCAACTCATCGCTGCGTGCCCGCACGACCATGTCGTCGTGCTC